>NZ_CP041242.1:630000-1830000 GCF_006547045.1 Lysobacter alkalisoli | reverse complement strand
GTAGACGGCGCGCTGGAGTACGCGCTGGAAGCCGAGGGTGGGCTGGGTATCGCGGTCGATGTCGTCGGGGAGGACCGAGACCGAGGTCGAGATGGCCTGTTCCAGGTCGCCGCGCAGGCGATGGAAGTCGGTCCCACAGGCCTTGAGCACGCCCTCTGCCGACGGGTTGTCGAGCAGGGCGAGCAACAGGTGTTCGACCGTCATGTACTCGTGCCGCGCCTCGCGGGCGCGCTTGTAGCACTGGCCGATGCTGTACTCGAGATCCTTGCTGAACATGTGGGTGATCTCCTGAAAACTACTGCTGTACGGCGGACTGCGCTCCTGTATGGGGGCGCCCGTACAAGGTTTCCACCGGATCAGCATCGGTCGGATCGTTGCCTATCCGGAACGCTGCATCCCCTCGGTGGTCCTCCTGGACAAGACTAACCTGATCCTTGCCCTTGGACCGGGCCAGCCGTGCTGGGTTCAATGCACGCGATGGACTCGGTTCAGACGGCCTGCGCTTCCTTCCCTCCCTACCAGACAAGACGTGTTTGACACATCTTTTAGGCCTTTTCCATGGTGCACAGCAAGGGGTGCTGGTTGAGCCGCGAGTACTCGTTCACCTGCGCCACCTTCGACTCTGCCACTTCGCGGGTGAACACCCCGCACACCCCCCTGCCCCGCGTGTGGACGTGGAGCATGATCTGGGTGGCCTTCTCGATGTTCATCGGGAAAAAGCGCATCAGCACCTCGACCACGAAGTCCATCGGCGTGTAGTCGTCGTTCAGAAGCAGCACCGAATACAGTGGCGGTCGCGCCACGGCGGGCTTGTCGGCTTCCACCAGGGCGCCGTGGCTGTGTTCGTGGTCGGTCTGTTTGGCCATGTCCGGATTATAAGTGCCTCCCCGTGGCGATGAACGCCGACGACATCGACGATGGACGCTGACGGGCCGCAATCGGCACAATGCGGTTTTCCTGTTGGAACAAGGTGCATGCGATGCGAGGAATGCTGGCGTTGATGGGAATGTTGCTGTTCTGCGGCCCGGCCGTGGCCGAAGAGACCACGGTCGCCGGCCAGCTCGACGCGCTCGGATACGAGTATGAAGTCGACGACGACGGCGATTACCGGCTGGTATTCGAGGTTGACGAGCAGCGCACCCAGCTGGTGTTCGTGCTTTCCGGCACCGAGACATACGGCAGCCATGAGGTCCGAGAGGTCTGGGCGCCCGCCTACCGCGCCGTGGATGACGGCTTCCCGGTCGAGGTGGCCAACCGGCTGCTGGCGGCCAGCCATGAGAACAAGCTCGGCGCCTGGGTCAAACAGGACGGGCTGGCTGTGTATGTGGTCAAGCTCCCGGCCGGGGCCTCCAGCGCGCAACTCAGTGACGCGATGGAATACGCCGCCAACGTGGCCGATCGCATGGAGGCCGCCCTCAGCGACGGTGAGGACGAGTTCTGACCGTCTCCGTGAGTTCCCCGCGACGCATGCCTGAAGGTGTCGAATGACTTATCGCGAAGGCCGATTCTGGCAACCCGACGTGACCGTCGCCACCGTGGTGGCCGATGGCGGGCGTCTGCTCATGGTCGAGGAGATGGTGGCCGGAAAGCGGGTGCTGAACCAGCCTGCCGGGCATCTCGAGCCCGACGAGACCCTGCTGGAAGCCGCCCTGCGCGAAACCCTCGAGGAAACCGGCTGGGACGTCCGTCTGACTGCCTTTGTCGGTGCCTACCAGTGGAAGTCGCCACCTACCGGCGATGGTCGTGGCGGGCGTCATTACCTGCGCTTCGCGTTCGCTGCCGAGCCGCTGCGGCACGATCCGGCGCGGCAGCTCGACGAAGGCATCATCCAGCCGCTCTGGCTGTCCCCGGCCGAGCTGCAGGCGCGCCAGGCGCAACACCGCAGTCCGCTGGTCTGGCAGGCTGTGGCCGACTTCCTGGCCGGTCGCCGGCACCCGCTGGAGCTGACCCAGGCACTGGCATGAGTCCATCGGCATGAGCACATCGAGATGAGCACATCGGTATGAGCCCGGCACGCATCATCGTCGGCATGTCCGGAGGAGTGGACTCTTCCGTCGCGGCGCTGCGCCTGCGCAACGCCGGTGAGTCCATCGCCGGGCTGTTCATGCAGAACTGGGCCGACGACGGCAGCAGCGACTGCAGGGCCGAAGACGACCGTCGCGATGCGGTCGCGGTCTGCGGCCGGCTTGGCATCCCGATCCATTTCCGCGACTTTTCCGGCGAATACTGGGCCGGGGTGTTCGAGCATTTCCTCGCCGAGTACGCGGCCGGCCGCACGCCGAATCCGGACGTGCTTTGCAATCGCGAGATCAAGTTCAAGCATTTCCTCGACGCTGCCCACGAACTGGGCGCGGAGAAGATCGCCACCGGCCACTATGCCCGAGTCGTATATGAAGATGGCCGCCACCGCCTGCTGCGCGGTGTCGACCGCGGCAAGGACCAGAGTTACTTCCTGCACCAGCTCGGCCAGAAGCAGCTCGCGGCCACCCTGTTTCCGCTCGGCGACCTGCCCAAGGCGGAGGTGCGCACGATCGCCCGCGATGCCGACCTGCCTACCCACGCCAAGAAGGATTCCACCGGCATCTGCTTCATCGGCGAGCGCGATTTCCGCGAGTTCCTGTCGCGCTACCTGCCGGCCCGCCCCGGCGAGATCACCACCCCGGACGGCCGCCATGTCGGCGAGCACCCGGGCGTGTTCTATTTCACCCTGGGCCAGCGCGAAGGCCTGAACATCGGGGGCGTGCGCGGCTTCGAACCGGCGCCGTGGTACGTGGTCGGCAAGGACGTGGCCGGCAACGTTCTCTACGTCGATCAGGGGGCGGATACGCCTTGGCTGCGCTCGACGCGTTTGTGGACCGAGACCGCGCACTGGATCGCCGGCGCACCACCCGCCACCCGTTTCAGCTGTACCGCACAGGTCCGCTACCGACAGGCCGATCAGGCCTGCGCGGTCGAGGTGCAGGACGATGGCAGTCTCGCCGTGTCGTTCGCCGGGCCGCAGCGGGCGGTCACCCCCGGCCAGTCGCTGGTCCTTTACGATGGCGACGAATGCCTCGGCGGTGCGGTGATCGCCACGACCGATGCGCCACTTGAACAGCGGGCCCGTGCCGACGCGGCCTGATTCGCCTGAATCAACGCCTCATTGAAATCTTCCAATCCATGACCGAAACCCGATCCAACTCGATATCCGACCGTGTCCTGGCCCTGGCCGGCCTGCTGCAGGCACTTGCGCAGGTGCGGCGAATCGCCGACACCGGCCAGGCCAATGCCGAAATCCTGACCACCTCGCTGGACTCGGTGTTCCGGATCGATGCGGCCTCGCCCTCCGATGTCTATGGCGGGGCATCGGCGTTGCGGCCGGGACTGACGCTGTTGCGCGACTATTTCGCCAACCGCCTGCCAGACCCGCAGTTGCCGCGGCTGGCACTGGCGGTGCTGCAGCTCGAACGCCGCTTCGTCCAGGACGAGGCGATGGCGGGCCGGGTCCACGAAGGCATCCTCGCCCACGCCGGCGCCGCCCGCGACCAGGGCAGCACCCATCCCGACGTCATGATTGCCCTCGGCGACCTCTACGCCGAGACCCTGAGCCATCTGCGCCCGCGCGTACTGGTCCAGGGCAATCCGCACTACCTCGGCCAGGCCACGGTGGTCGCCGAGGTCCGCGCGGTGTTGCTGGCCGCGGTCCGTTCGGCGGTGCTGTGGCGCCAGCTCGGTGGCAGCTTCTGGGACTTCGCGTTTAGCCGCAAGGCGATGCTGGACGCGGCGAACGGGCTGTTGCGCTGAGGCCCGGCGCATCCGGGTTCCCGTCCGTCTCGACACCGCTTCCCTCCAATCGCGCCGGCGCGGCATGCAGGTAGGCTGCCGCGCGACGCTTGGCGCGAATATCGGCATACACGGCCCGGGCCCGTTCGGGCGTGATGTCCAGTGCCGTCGCCAGCTCTTCGGCGGAGCATTGGTGATCATGCGCCCATAGCGCCAGGTCCATTTGTGCGTACGGTAATGCGAAGTAGAACTCGTCCTGCCCCTGCGGCAGGCTGTAGGTGTCGGTGGTCGGCACGGCGGCGCAGATTTCCCCCGGCAGGCCCAGGTGGCGCGCCATCGCGTACACCTGGGTCTTGTACAGGTGCGCGATCGGCTTGAGGTCGGCCGAGCCATCGCCGTTCTTGACGAAGAAGCCCTGGTCGTATTCCAGCCGGTTGGGCGTGCCGACCACGGCATGGTTCATGCGGTCGGCATGGTGGTATTCCAGCGTCTTGCGCACACGCTGCTTGTGGTTGGTGGCCGCGACGATCCGCAGGTAGGCCTGCAACGGCAGGCGCGCCTCGCGCATCTCGCCATCGGGCGACTGCACCACCAGGCGGTAGAAGTTGATGCCGCCCTCGAGGCCGCCGTGCAGGACGATCTTGCTCTTCCAGTCCTGTCCGTAGTCGGGAAAGACTTCGCGGATGGCCGCGTCGCGCTCGGCATAGCAGCCCAACGCCTCCAGCGCCGGCGCGATGTCGTGCAGCCGCCAGTCGATGCCGAGGTGCGCGGCCAGTTGCCGCCCCAGGCGGGTCGACTCGCCGCTGGAGTCGCGCTCGGGCAGCAGCAGGCCCAGCACGCGCTCCGCGCCGACGGCCTCGACCGCCAGGGCCGCGCAGACCGAACTGTCGATGCCGCCGGACATCGCCACGACCAGGCCCCGGCGGCGCATGCCACGCAGGCTCCTTTGCATCCACCCGGCGATGCGCCCGGCTTCCGCGGCCAGGTCCAGCTCGAGGACGTGCGGCCCCAGGATGTTCGACCCTGGCGCGCGCGACCTCGACATGTTCGGCCCCGGCATGCTCATGCGGCCAGCTTGCGAAGCACGAACTGCTCGACGGCCACGAGGGAATCCAGGTTGTCCGGCATCATCTCCATGTCTTCCACCTTGATGCCGTAGGTCTCCTCCAGGAACTGGACCAGTTCCAGGAAGCCGGTGGAATCCAGCAGCTGGGCGTCCATGAAGGAAGCGTCGTCGGCATAGGCCTCCTCGTTGCCCATCAGGAAGTTGTCCAGGATGTACTGGCGCACGGTGGCCCTGATGTCCTGCACGGGGTTGTCCATGGAAACGGCGGTAAGGTTCATCTGAGGTCCTGTCGAGTGGGCTTCCCGTTAGCAGTACGTGGCAAGCCGTCCACAAAGGCCACGTGCTTGGGTGCCATGTAGCTCTCCAGGCGGGCCAGGCAGTGACGGATGATGTCGCGCTCCTTCAGGCCCGCGCCGGGCTCGGCCACCACCCAGGCCTTGATCGCCTGCCCCAGCAGCGGGTCCGCAACGCCGTCCACCAGGCATTCGCGCACGCCGGGTATGCACACGATGGCCCGCTCGACCTCCAGCGGGCTGACTTTCTCTCCGCGGGTCTTGATGATGTCGTCCTGGCGCGAGAGGAAGTACAGCCAGCCGTCGGCGTCGCTGCGGAACAGGTCGCCGGTGCACATGGCAGGTCTTCCGCTTTCGGGATCGACGAAAAGCTTCCCGGCGGTGCGTTGCGGGTCGTCCCAGTAGCCCTGCATCAGGTGCGCGCCCTGCACCACCAGCTCGCCGGTCGCGCCCCACGGCAGCCGCCTGCCCTCGGCATCAACCAGCCAACAGGCCTGGCCGGGAATGCCACGGCCCACGCTGTCCGGGCGGCGGTCCAGCTCCTCCGGAGGCAGGTAGCTGATCCGCGTGCATTCGGTCTGGCCGTACATCAGGTACAGCCGCGCCTGCGGCAGGCACTGCCGGACCTGCCGCAGCAGTGGCAGCGGCATCGGCGACGATGCACAGGTCATCAGCCGCAGCGCCGACAGGTCCGGATACGCAAGATCGCGCATCTCCATCAGTATCGCGAACATGGTCGGCACCGCGGGGAATACCGTGGCCCGTTCGCGTGCCATCGTCGCCAATGCCTGGGCCGGGAACGCGAACGACCGCTCCAGCACCAGGGTCGCTCCGGTGGTCAACGCCAGCAGGAGCTGGGTCAGCCCGTAGTTGAAGCTCAGCGGCAGCGCACTGAAGATTACGTCGTCGTGGCCGATGCCCAGGTAACCGGCGATGCAATCGGTCGCGACGGACAGGTTGCGATGGCTCAGCATCACGCCCTTCGGCTGGCCGGTGGTGCCGGAGGTGTGGCTGATGAAGGCCAGGTCGTCGGGGCCGACGGGATGGTCGGGCAGCGACGACGTCGGCTCGCTGCCGACATCCGGCCACGCGGTCTCGACGGCATGCTCGACGGCATGTTCGCCGACAGGGCCCGGGTACCCGCGATCCCCGTGCACCCACACGTGCCGCACGCCTGAGGCCTCGCACGCGGGGCGCCACGCCGCCGACAGCGAGGCTTGGGTCAGCAGCATCGCGGCGCCGGTGCGCGCCAGAACAAAGCCCAGCTTGTCCGCCCTTGTCTGCGGGTTGACCGGCATACAGACGGCTCCCAGCCGCAGCAACGCCCACAACGCCGTCACCATCTCCACCCCGTTGTCGAGATACAGCGCGACGCGCTGCCCCGGCGCGACCCCGGCTTCGCGCAATCTGGCCGCCAGCCGCCGGCTGTGCGCGGACAGGGTGGCGAAGTCCAGACGCCGTCCGTTGCTGACCAGGGCCGTCCTGCCGGGGTGGCGGGACGCAGTGGCGTCGAAGCGTTCGTGCAGCCCGTTCATGGCGCGCGTCCCGCCTGCACGAACCCGGCCTGCACGAGTCCGGCCTCCGCAAACCCGGCCCCCATGAATTGTTCGTGCAGCAGCAGCGTGGACAGGATGCCGACGAAGGCCATGTTGTCAGGAAAGCCGATCGCGCGGCCGCGGCGACACTTCTCCAGCAGATGTCCGACCGCCGCCACGTCGAACAGCCCGCTGGCCGCCAGCCGTTCGGGCCGCAACGCCTCGGCCACCCATCGCAATGGCTGGCCGCCGGAGAAGAAGCACGCGCTGTCCGGGGCCCGATAGGGCTGCTTGTGACGCTCGAGCACGGCGCGGGGCAGCTCGTGCCGCATTGCGTGCCGCAACAGGTGCTTTTCGCGCAGGCCATGCAGCTTGTAGCGGGCCGGCAGCCGGTTGGCGAACTCGATGACGCGGTGATCCAGGAACGGGTACCGCCCCTCCACCGAATGCGCCATGCTCATGCGGTCGCCCTGTGAGGACAACAGGTAGCCGGGCAGCAGCGTCGCCGCTTCCACGTACTGGTCGCGTGCCAGGGGCTTCCATGACTCGATGTCGTCCGGGAGCCCCGACGCCAGGGTATGCAGAGGATTCCAGGCCCGCAATTGCTCGCGCAGGTCCGGATGCAGGAAGCGCAACACGCGCTGGGTGCTGCGCACGCGGGTCAGGTGCGCGAACCAGGGCTGGTGGCGCTGGTCGTGCCCTTCCTGGAAGAACCGCCGGGCAAAGTCGGGAGATCGCACCGGCGAATGCTCGAGCCAGGGATACAGCCGCTCCAGCAAGCGGCCGCGCCAGCGGCTGTCGGGACGGACGGACATGAAGCGGCGCAACCTGGCTTCCTTGAACAGGTCGTAGCCGGCGAACACCTCGTCGGCCCCTTCGCCGGTCAGGGCCACTCTGTAACCGGACTGGTGCACATGCCCGGCCAGCAGCATCAATGGAACCGGCGCGGTACGCACCAGCGGCGATTCGGCGTGCCAGACCGTGCGCGCGAACGCCGTCGCGATGTCGTCATGCGACACCTGCACTTCGCTGTGCTCGGTGCCAAGCGCCCGGACCATCTGCTGCTGGTGCGGGCGTTCGTCAAACTCGGCGTCGGCAGCCTCCCCATTTGAGAACCCCAACGAGAAAGTACGCAACGGCGTGTCGGTATGGCCTTTGACCAGGGCCGCGATGCATGCCGAATCCAGACCGCCGCTCAGGTAGGCACCCACCGGCACGTCGGCGCGGAGTTGCAGGCGCACGGCGTCCACCAGCAGCGCGTGCAGCTCCTCGGCGCACTCGTCTTCGCTGCGCAGCGACAGGTCCGGCAGCGGCTGCCATTGCCAGTAGCGCTGCATGACGGGCGTCAGCGCGGAATCACGCAGGTCGATGCTGAGCCGGTGTCCCGGAGGCAGTTGTTGGATGCCGCCAAATACCGTACGTGCGCCGAGCGTGCCCCAGAAACTGAAGATCTCTCCCAGCGCCTGCAGGTCCAGGCCGCGCTGCACATGGGGGCATGCGAACAGCGCCTTGGCCTCGGATGCGAACGCCAGACCCCTGGCGGAATGGTGGTAATACAGCGGGCGGATGCCGACCCGGTCGCGCGCCAGCACCACTCGCCTGCGACGCATGTCGTGCAGCGCGATGGCGAACTGGCCGTTGAGGTGATCGACGAAATCGTCTCCGTAGCGATCGTACAGGTGCACGATCACCTCGGTGTCCGAACGGGTGTAGAAGCGGTGGCCCAGGCGCTGCAGCGACGTCCGCAGCTCGACGTGATTGAAGATCTCGCCGTTGAGGACTACCCAAACGCTGCGATCGGGGTTGTGGATCGGCTGCCAGCCGCCGTCGGGGTCGATGATGGACAGCCGGGCGTGCGCCAACCCCACCTGCCCGTCCACCCGCATGCGGTTGCCGTCTGGTCCCCGGTGCCGCAAGGTCGCGATCATCGCGGCCAATTCCGGTTCCATCGGTGGGCGTTCACCGGGCGCTGCGATCAGGCCGGCTATCCCGCACATGGCCATGCGCTCCCGATACGCTCGCCACCGTTGCGCTCAGAAGTATCCATCGCTGTCGAAGCTCAGGTCGGTGAGGTGCCAGGCACTGGCCTGTTCCATGCCCGGCAAGGGCAATGTTGCGAGCAGCCCCATCAGAAGACGCGCATCCGCCCTCCCGCGCAGGAAGCCCTGGCTCTTGAACACCGTGGCGGAACGTGGTGCGAGTGCGGTGGTATAGACCTTGCTGCAACCCTGCCGCTGCGCCGCGTTGACCACATGTCGAAGCAAGGCGGTCAGCGCGGCCGTCTCGGAACCCGCAGCCAGTTTCCAGTCGATGATGTGCAGTGCATCGCCCGCGTTGCTGCCGCTTTGCGTGCGCCGCGCCGCAAGATAGCCGATGCACCTGTCGTCCTGGTGTGCCAGGTACAGCCGGTAGCGTGCGCGCGGGTTCCCGAACAGCCGCCACTGCAATTGCTCTGCCGATGGCACGACGCAGGCCATGCGATCGGGCAGCGCGGCATGCAAGGGCTCAAGCCAACCGGAATCGACCGAAGCCGCCTCCTCCACCTGGATGCCGACCGGCGCACGCGGGGCGAACACGCTGTTGCGCAGCTTCCAGCCGGCATTCACCGCCATGCCTGCCACCGCCGACGCCTGCATCGGGAAACCGCGCCGGCGCAGGAACATGCCTGCATCCAGCGGCAGGACACAGTAGCTCCGGGGCGGCAGTGGCGCGAACAGCCGCCTGACCAGTCCGATCGACTGCGCATTGGCCCCCACCGCGAGAGTGACGGGGGCCTGGCGGAACATTGCCTGGTTCATCCATGCCCCACCGCCAGCTCCTTCCAGACCGGGCGCCAATTGCAGGTCCATCAGCAATTGTCCGCGATGCAGCTTGCCCCATAGCGGATCGGTTGCACTTCGGTGCCGATCCCGGCCAGCACCGGCCCGGCGTCCATGCGCAGGATCCACAACCGGCCGTGCGGATGCGACTGTGCATCCAGACCGTAACGCCAGCGCACGTAGGCCGCGTCGTCCCAGCCCCGGCGCTGGCGGAATGCCAGCACCGCCGGCATATCCTCGACACGCGCCGGCCGGAAGGCCTGCAGCAGCTCTTCCGACGAACAGCCCAACGCACGTGCGAACAATCGGGTCGTTACCTCGAACGCCGGCGCCCGGGGCAGAGCGATGCTATCCATCCAGCACACCGTTGGCACGCAGGTAATCCAGCACATCACGGACATGGCGCATCGAGCGCGACTCGTTGGCCGTCAGCTGCAGGCCGAAGCGTTCGTCCAGCTCGGCCATCAGCATCAGGGAACCCATCGAATCCCAGCCACCCACGTCGTCGCGCGGCATGTCCGGCGCCAGTGGGACGGGCTCCGCGAAGGCATCGGCCAGCATCTGCAGGGCTTCGTCGGTCGACAGGCGGATCGCGTTCATGCCGCCGCCTCCAGCGCCGGGTAATGTCCGTGAAGCAGGACGATGTCGGCGGGCAGTGTCAGCACGGCACTCCCCCACGACAGCCCCACGCCGTAACCCACCAGCATCACCGTGCGTGCCGCGGCCTTGCGCGGCGCATGCCGCGTCAGCGTGACCGCCACCGAAGGGCCGCCGCAGTTCGCGCAGTCCTCGATGGTCATTGGCACCCGCTCCTCGGGCAGGCCGCATTTCCTGGCCAGGTGTTTCACGATGAAACGGTTGGACTGGTGGAAAACGTACTGGTCGATTTCGTCGGCCTGCCGACCGGCAAAGTCCAGCGCTTCCCGGATCAGTGGCGGCACGCGCTTGATCGTGAAGTTGAAGATCGCCGCTCCGTCCATCTCCAGATGCAGGTGGCGCGCATCGTGTGGCGTCCGGTCGCGGAAGCCGCCGCCGCGGATGATCAATCCTTCGTATCCTCCGCCATCGGTATGCAGGCAGAAGCTGGCTTCGCCCGCGTCGCTGGTTTCCAGCGCGGTCGCGGAGCCGGCGTCGCCGAACAGCAGGCGGGTGGCATGGTCGTCCGGATCGGCGAATCGGCTTGGCGTCTCTCCATGCAGCATCAGGATGCGGCGATGCCCGCCGGCCTTCAGCATCGCGGCGGCGATGTACAGGCCATAGGGGTAGCCGGAACATCCCATGCCCACGTCGAAGGCCACGCAGTCGTCCGGCAGCATCAAGCGTTCATGCAGCAGGCAGGCCGTGGACGGCAGGAAGTAATCGGGCGATTGCGTGACGAAAATCAGTCCGGTCACGCTCTCCGGCGCCCATCCCAGTTCCGACAGCAGCCTTTCGGCGGCATGCAGGCACAGGTCCGATGCGGTCACACCCGGCTCGACCACGTGGCGGTATCGCACGCCCGCCATCGAAACCACCTTTCGAACTTCATCGCCACCGAAACGGTCGGCTTCGCCAAGGTTGTCGATGCGAAGCTCCGGCAGGCAGGTACTCACCCCGGCCACGTGGAATCCTTCGATACGTATCTGCGCCAAGTTGCGATGCTCCCGTTACTGGTCGTGCTCCTCGAGTCCTCGACACGGGAGTGCCCGGCTGCGCCGGCGCCATCCCCCGTTCCCACGCGTTGTTCAACGCTGGCGCCGGCAGAAAACGGACAAAAAGTGGTTCCATCGCACACCCAACGCCATCCGTGTCCAGCTCAGGAGACCCCGCAAAGAGAGTTCTTCTCCCCCCTCGGGGATGGCGGCTTCGGGTGGCTTTTCCCCAAGCGCCGGCCACGTGTCCAGAAGCCGGTGGCTCTGCCTTTGCGGGACCGTCCGCGACATGGATGTCGCGGAAGAGCTCCATGGATGGATTCACGCGTGTCCCGCAAAGGCAGAGCCACCGGCTTCCGCGCAGGCGTTCCCGCACTAGAGCCAAAAAAGATTGTTCTCCTGATCGGGGCAAGCGCCGGATCTGTTGGATGACTGGAGCGCTGGGGGCGAAGGCCCTTGGGTGTGAAATCAAGGAGGAGGTGCCGGCCAAGGCCGGCGCCGGGGGACATTCATACCCAAGGGCCTTCGCCCCCGGCGTTCGGACATGACCGGTGGTTCCAGAAGCGAAATCCCAGGGAGGACATTCGTCGTCAAGGCCGGCAGGTCGCGTCGGGACAGCCAGACAGCGGCGAGAACCGGCGATCGAACGCAAGCGGCAGCGTCCACGCCTTCGCTGAAGGCGCGCTCCCCTCACTTGGGAGAAGAACCATAAAAAAACCAAGCCCGGCCGGGGCCGGGCTTGGTTCTATAGCGGCGAGGGAGCTGGAGCGGATCAGGCGCCGACGGTGTCGGCCACGTCCCTGTACTCCTCGATCTGGTCGAAGTTCATGTAGCGGTAGATCTCGTCACCCTTGTCGTTGATCACGCCGATGTCGGCCAGGTACTCCTCACGGGTCGGAATGCGGCCAAGACGCGAGCAGATCGCGGCCAGCTCGGCCGAACCGAGATAGACGTTGGCACCTCGGCCGAGGCGATTGGGGAAGTTGCGGGTGCTGGTGGACATCACCGTGGCGCCCTCGCGAACCTGGGCCTGGTTGCCCATGCACAGCGAACAGCCCGGCATCTCCATGCGCGCACCGGCTGCGCCGAAGGTGCCGTAGTGGCCTTCCTTGGTCAGTTCGGCCGCGTCCATCTTGGTCGGCGGCGCGACCCACAGGCGGGTCGGGATGTCGCGCTTGCCTTCCAGCAGTTTGGCCGCAGCACGGAAGTGACCGATGTTGGTCATGCACGAGCCGATGAAGACCTCGTCGATCTTGTCTCCGGCGACATCGGACAGGGTCTTGGCGTCGTCCGGGTCGTTCGGGCAGCACACGATCGGCTCGACGATCTGGTCGAGGTCGATCTCGATGGTCGCGGCGTACTCGGCGTCGGCGTCCGGCTCCAGCAACTGTGGGTCGGCCAGCCAGGCTTCCATCTTCTCGATCCGGCGCTGCAGCGAGCGGGCGTCCTTGTAGCCCTCGGCGATCATCCACTTCAACAGCGCGATGTTGCTGTTGAGGTATTCGATGATCGGGGCCTTGTCGAGCTTGACCGTGCAACCGGCGGCCGAGCGCTCGGCCGAGGCATCGGCCAGCTCGAAAGCCTGCTCGATCTTGAGATCCGGCAGGCCCTCGATCTCGAGAATGCGACCGGAGAAGATGTTCTTCTTGCCCTGCTTCTCGACCGTCAGCAAGCCCTGCCTGATCGCGTACAGCGGGATCGCATGCACCAGGTCACGCAGGGTGACGCCCGGTTGCAACTTGCCCTTGAAACGCACCAGCACCGACTCAGGCATGTCCAGCGGCATCACGCCAGTAGCGGCGGCGAACGCGACCAGGCCCGAACCGGCCGGGAACGAGATGCCGATCGGGAAGCGGGTATGACTGTCGCCGCCGGTGCCGACGGTGTCGGGCAGCAGCATGCGGTTGAGCCAGCTGTGGATGATGCCGTCGCCCGGACGCAGCGAGATGCCGCCGCGGTTGGAGATGAACTCCGGCAGGGTGTGGTGGGTCTTGACGTCGACCGGCTTGGGGTAGGCCGCGGTGTGGCAGAACGACTGCATGACAAGGTCGGCAGAGAAGCCGAGGCAGGCCAGGTCCTTGAGCTCGTCGCGGGTCATCGGGCCGGTGGTGTCCTGCGAACCGACTGAGGTCATGCGCGGCTCGCAGTAGGTGCCCGGGCGGATGCCCTGCCCCTCCGGAAGTCCACAGGCGCGGCCGACCATCTTCTGCGCCAGGGTGAAGCCCTTGCCGCTGTCTTCCGGGTTGACCGGCAGGCGGAACAGGGTCGATGGCTCCAGCCCCAGCGCCTCGCGCGCCCTGGCGGTCAGGCCGCGGCCGACGATCAGCGGGATACGGCCGCCGGCGCGGACCTCGTCCAGCAGCACTTCGGACTTGAGCGCGAACTCGGCGATCACCTCGCCGTCCTTCAGCGCCTTGCCCTCGTACGGGCGCAGCTCGATGACGTCGCCCATTTCCATCTTCGACACGTCGAGTTCGATCGGCAACGCGCCGGCGTCTTCCATGGTGTTGTAGAAGATCGGCGCGATCTTGCTGCCCAGGCAAACACCGCCGAAGCGCTTGTTCGGGACGAACGGGATGTCCTCCCCGGTCCACCACAGCACCGAGTTGGTCGCCGACTTGCGGCTCGAACCGGTACCGACCACGTCGCCGACGTAGGCGACCAGGTGGCCCTTGGCCTTGAGGTCGGCGATGGCCTGGATCGGGCCACGCTTGCCGTCCTCCTCCGGCTCGAACGGAGCGCCGTCGCGCCTGTTCTTCAGCATCGCCAGCGCGTGCATCGGGATGTCGGGGCGGGTGGTCGCGTCCGGGGCCGGCGACAGGTCGTCGGTGTTGGTCTCGCCCGGCACCTTGAACACGGTGATGGTCAGGCTCTCCGGCACTTCGGGACGGCTGGTGAACCACTCCGCGTCGGCCCAGCTCTGCAGCACGGCCTTCGCGTTCGCATTGCCCTTGTCCGCCTTCTCCTTCACGTCGTGGAATGCGTCGAACACCAGCAGGGTCTTCTTCAACGCCTCGGCGGCGATCGCGCCGAGCTCGGCGTCATCAAGCAGTTCGACCAGCGGGAGGATGTTGTAGCCGCCCAGCATGGTGCCGAGCAGTTCGGTCGCACGTGCGCGGCTGATCAGCGCGTTCTGCTCGCTGCCATGGGCGACCGCGGCCAGGTAGGAGGCCTTGACCTTGGCCGCATCGTCGACGCCGGCCGGGACGCGGTTGACCAGCAGATCGAGCAGGAACTCGCTTTCGGAAGCCGCGCCCTCACCGGTCGGCGGGTTCTTGAGAAGCTCGATGAGCTCGGCAGTCTGCTCCGCGGTCAGCGGCAGCGGGGGAATGCCGAGGGCGGCGCGTTCGTCGGCGTGGTGGCGGTAGGCTTCCAGCATGGGGTTCTCCGGGGAAGTTCAGAGGGAGGCAGTTCGGATCGAGGGGTTCGAATCGGTGAAATCAGGAAACGGCAGGCACGATCACCTTCAGTCCCTTGAAGTAATCGCGGAAAAAGCCGGAGTCGCGGGTGATCAGGGCGCTGCATTGGAGCATCGCGTGCGCGCCGACGATGAAGTCAGGCACCGTGCGCGGCGACGCGACCGCCAGGCCGCGCTTGCGACGACGCTCGTTGTAGCGCCGCTGCATCTCGCCGGCACGGATCGCGGAACGACGCTCCACCGGCAGAAAACTCATGCCCATTTCCTCGACCACGTCCATGATGTCGGCACCGTGGCCCAGGCCGGCGGTGATCTCGCTGACGACCACGTCGCAGAGCACCACGGGACCGCGGGCCAGAGCCTCGCGCACGCAGCCCTCGGCGGCGTCGGCCATGGCCTCGTCGTCGCCCAGCAGGTCGATGAGCACCGAAGTGTCGATGGCGATCATGGGCGGCGGATCCGCATCAGGCATCCGTCGGATCGCCGGGGGCTCGCCCGCGCAGCTCGCGCATCACATCATCGGTACTGACGCCGGCGGGCAGCTTGAAGCGCCCGCGGGCACGCGAGATCGCGTCATCGACATTCTTGCGCAGGATGATGCGGCTGCCATCGAGCTCGACCTTCAGCGTGGTGCCCTTGGTCAGCCCCAGGGCGTCGCGCACGGCCTTGGGCAGGGTGATCTGCCCGCGTTCGGCAACAGTGGCTTCCATCTTTTTCGCTCTCGGTCGGTAGGCATGAATAATACATACTTTTCCATGCATACTCAATCCGTCATACTGGTCCCGTTGCACGCGCTTCCCTGCAGGAATCCCGCCGGGCGCGCGATCTTAACGGGCAGCCCGGATAATTGCCCGGACTGATGTACGAAGTCCGCCAGCCACACGCCAACGGAGTCCCCCATGTCCGCAGACACCTTCTCGACCCGCCGCACCCTGTCCGTCAACGGCCGCGAGCTGGGCTATTTCAGCCTGCCGGCTCTGGGTGAACACTTCGACATCGGGCACCTGCCCTACTCGATGAAAATCCTGCTGGAGAACCTGCTCCGCCACGAAGACGGGGGCCTGACCGTCGGTCCGGAGCACATCGAGGCGGTGGCGAAGTGGGACGCGGGCAAGGAGCCGGACACCGAGATCGCCTTCATGCCCGCCCGCGTGGTGCTGCAGGACTTTACCGGCGTGCCCTGCGTGGTCGACTTCGCCGCCATGCGCGACGCGGTCTACAAGCTCGGCGGCAAGGCCAGCCAGATCAATCCGCAGATCCCGTCCGAGCTGGTCATCGACCACTCCATCCAGGTCGACGTGTTCGGCCGTGCCGACGCGCTGGACCTCAACGGCAAGATCGAGTTCGAGCGCAACAAGGAGCGCTACAGCTTCCTGCGCTGGGGCCAGAAGGCGTTCGAGAACTTCAAGGTGGTGCCGCCGAACACCGGCATCGTCCACCAGGTAAACCTGGAGAATCTGGCCCGGGTGGTGATGGAGCGCGTCGTGCCTGACGAAAGCGGCGACGGTGAGCTGCTCGCCTTCCCCGACACCGTGTTCGGCACCGACAGCCATACCACCATGATCAACGGCATCGGCGTGCTGGGCTGGGGCGTCGGCGGCATCGAAGCCGAAGCAGCGATGCTCGGCCAGCCATCGTCGATGCTGATTCCGCAGGTCGTGGGCTTCAAGCTCACCGGCCGACTGCCGGAAGGCGCCACCGCCACCGACCTGGTGCTTACGGTCACCCAGATGCTGCGGTCGCTGGGCGTGGTCGGCAAGTTCGTCGAATTCTTCGGCGACGGCCTGCAGTACCTGCCGCTGGCCGACCGTGCCACCATCGCCAACATGGCGCCCGAGTACGGCGCGACCTGTGGCATTTTCCCGATCGACACCGAGGCGCTGACCTACCTGCGCCTGTCCGGCCGCAGCGAGGAGCAGATAGCGCTGGTGGAGGCCTATGCACGAGCCCAGGGGTTGTGGCATGAGCCGGGCGTACCGGAGGCGACCTACTCGGCCACGCTGGAGCTGGATCTGGGCGAGGTGAAGCCGTCGCTGGCCGGGCCGAAACGCCCCCAGGACCGAGTCCTGCTCAGCGACATGCAGACCAATTTCCGCGAAAACCTGACCGGACTGATCGCCAACCGCTCGCCTCACAATGGCGAGAACCGGATGGACGCCGAGGGCGGCCACCAGCACCAGGCCGACCACCTCGCCGCTCCGCCAGTCTCGCGCATCACCATCCGCGACGAAGAGGCCGAGCTGCGCGACGGTTCGGTGGTGATCGCCGCGATCACCTCCTGCACCAACACCTCCAACCCGGCGGTGATGCTCGGCTCCGGTCTGCTCGCACGCAACGCAGTCAAGCTCGGACTCAAGGCCAAGCCCTGGGTCAAGACCTCGCTCGGGCCGGGTTCGCTGGTGGTGACCGACTACCTGAAGAAGGCCGGCGTGCTCGACGACCTGGAGAAGCTCGGCTTCTACCTGGTCGGCTACGGCTGCACGACCTGCATCGGCAACTCCGGCCCGTTGCCGGACGAAGTATCCAAGGGCATTGCCGAGAACGACCTGGCCGTCGCCTCGGTACTCTCTGGCAACCGCAACTTCGAAGGCCGCGTGCACCCCGAGGTGAAGATGAACTATCTCGCCTCGCCGCCGCTGGTGGTCGCCTACGCGATCGCAGGCACCGTCAACATCGACCTGATCAACGACCCGATCGGCCATGACAGCGATGGCAACGACGTCTACCTGCGCGACATCTGGCCGACCAACAAGGAGATCGGCGACATGATCGCGGCCACCGTCGGCCCCGAGCTGTTCGCTCAGAACTACGCCGACGTGTTCAAGGGCGGCGATCGCTGGAATGCCATTGCTTCGCCCGACGGCGAGTCGTTCGAATGGGACACAGCCTCGACTTACATCAAGAACCCGCCCTACTTCGACGGCATGACCATGGACGTCGGCACGATCGACGACATCACCGGCGCCCGGGTGCTTGGCCTGTTCGGGGACTCGATCACCACCGACCACATCTCCCCGGCCGGCAACATCAAGAAGGATTCACCCGCAGGCCGGTTCCTGATTTCCCGCGGAGTGCAACCGGCCGACTTCAACAGCTATGGCAGCCGCCGCGGCAACGACGACGTGATGGTGCGCGGCACCTTCGCCAACATCCGGATCAAGAACCTGATGCTCGGCGGCGAGGAAGGCGGCAACACGTTGTATTTCTCCGACGGCGCCGAGCCGCAGAAGATGGCCATCTACGACGCGGCGATGAAGTACAAGACCGACGGCGTGCCGCTGGTGGTGCTGGCCGGCAGGGAATACGGCACCGGCTCCTCGCGCGACTGGGCGGCCAAGGGCACCAACCTGCTGGGTGTGAAAGCGGTGATCGCCGAGAGTTTCGAGCGCATCCACCGCTCCAACCTGGTCGGCATGGGCGTGCTGCCGCTGCAATTCCGGAATGGCGACAGTATCCGGTCGCTCGGCCTGGAGGGCAGCGAGACGATCAGCGTCAGCGGCCTCGATAACGGCGCCTCGAAGACCGTCACCGTCACCGCCCGCAAGGCCGATGGCAGCGAGAAGACCTTCAAGGTCGACGTACTGCTGCTGACGCCGAAGGAAGTCGAGTACTTCCTGCACGGCGGCATTCTGCACTACGTGTTGCGGCAACTCGCTTCGAAAGGAAAAGCCTGAGCGCGCCCCGCTTCCTGTGAGCCCTTTCCCGAGGGGAAGGGCCGGCGATGGACAAGCCAGCACCTTCATCGGTCCATTTCAGCAGGGTGGCTACCGCCCGTCTTCCCAGCGAATGCTGGTCAGCACCCACTTGTCGCCATCCAGCCGCCAGCCACTTTCGACCTCGTAGACCCGCACCGCATCCGGCAGCACGCGCCCTTGCCCGCCGGTCAGCATCGCTTCCACGCGGACGGTCGCGTGCCGGTCGTTGATCGACACATCGGCAGGACCGAGGGTGACTCCGACATTCCTGTAGCGCAGGAACATCAGCCGGGCCGTCCGCGCGGCGCCCTCGCCGTCCATGCCATCCGGACCGATGAAATCATCGGCAAGCCGGTTGTCGAGACTCCTCGCGTCGCGCGACTCGATCGCCTGCCGAAGCTCGTCGATGGCGGCACGCAGTGCCTGTTCGGGAGGCTGCCGCGAGCAGCCCGGCAGTGCCAGGGTGAGACATAGCAGACCGCCTGCGAACCAGAACCACAGTCGATTTCCGATCATTCCAGGAGCTCCCGGCGGCGGCTCAGGCTATTCGATCCGGACGCGAATACGCAGCAAGCACGCCATGCTCTGCGACAGCGATCAAATGCTGCACTCAACCTTGCCACCCCTTTGGGCCTATGCTCCAATCCTGACACCGTACGCCTACGCACGCACGCCAAGCCGCCTGCGACGCAAGGCTCCATGACCAAGAACCCGGGGGGTTGTATGACTGCAGAGCGTCCGTGGCTGAAACAGTATCCAGAAGGCGTCCCGGCGACGATCGACGTCGACGAGTTTCCCTCCGTCGTTTCCGTCCTCGAGAACGCGATCAGTCATTTCAGCCAGCGCCCGGCGTTTTCCAATCTCGGCAAGAGCATGACCTATGCCGAGATCGACGAGGCCAGCCGCCATTTTGCCGCCTACCTGCTGGGCGAGCTCAAGCTCAAGAAGGGCGACCGGGTGGCGATCATGCTGCCCAACTGCCTGCAGTATCCGATCGCGACCTTCGGCGTGCTGCGCGCCGGCCTGACCGTGGTCAACACCAACCCGATGTACACCGCCCGCGAGCTGCGGCACCAACTGACGGACTCGGGCGCGAAAGCGATCCTGGTGCTCGACAACTTCGCCCATACCGTGCAGGAAGTGCTCCCCGACACCCAGGTCCAGCAGGTCGTCACCACCGGTCTGGGCGACATGCTCGGCTTCCCGAAGGGGGCGATCGTCAACTTCGTGCTCAAGTACATCAAGAAGATGGTGCCCGACTACAACATCCCGGGCGCGATCCGCTTCAAGGCTACTTTGTCGCTGGGCGCGAAACACGCCTTGCCCGAGAGCAGCATTACCCCCGACGACATCGCCTTTCTGCAGTACACCGGCGGCACCACCGGCGTGGCCAAGGGTGCGATGCTGACCCACCGCAACATGGTCGCCAACATGCAGCAGGCGGCGACCTGGGTCGGTACCGGGGTCAAGCCCGGCGAGGAAGTCATCATCACCGCGCTGCCGCTGTACCACATCTTCGCATTGACGGCGAACGGTCTGGTATTCATGAAGTTCGGCGGTCTCAACCATCTGATCACCAATCCGCGCGACATGCCCGGCTTCGTCAAGGAGCTGAAGAGCGTGCGCTTCACCGCGATCACCGGCGTCAACACCCTGTTCAACGGCCTGCTCAACACACCCGGCTTCGATGAGATCGACTTCTCGGCCCTGCACCTGACCCTGGGTGGCGGCATGGCCGTGCAGCGCTCCGTTGCCGACCGCTGGAAGCAGGCCACCGGCTGCACCCTGGTCGAGGCCTATGGCCTGACCGAGACCTCGCCTGCGGCCTGCATCAATCCAATGGACCTGAAGGATTACAACGGCGCGATCGGCCTGCCGATCCCGTCCACCGATGCCTGCATCAAGGACGAGGACGGCCGGATCCTCCCGGTCGGCGAGGTCGGCGAACTGTGCATCAAGGGTCCGCAGGTGATGAAGGGCTACTGGCAGCGCCCGGAAGAAACCGCCGCGGCCATCGATGCCGACGGCTGGCTGCACACTGGCGACATGGCGCGGATGGACGAGCAGGGCTATTTCTATATCGTCGACCGCAAGAAGGACATGATCCTGGTGTCCGGCTTCAACGTATACCCGAACGAGGTCGAGGACGTGATCGCGATGATGCCGGGCGTACTGGAAGTCGCCGCGGTCGGCGTGCCGGACGAGAAGTCCGGTGAGATCGTCAAGGTCGTGATCGTGAAGAAGGACCCCGATCTCACCGAGGACCAGGTCAAGGCCCACGCCCGCGAGCATCTGACCGGCTACAAGCACCCGCGCATCGTCGAGTTCCGGACCGAACTTCCCAAGACCAACGTGGGCAAGATCCTGCGCCGGGAGCTGCGCGACGAGGTTCCTCGCGCCTGATCCGGCCAAAGCCCATCCTGTCCCTTCATCTGCGCCCGCATGGCTTCTCATGCGGGCTTTTTTCATTTCCCTGCCCGGCAGGCCATCTGCCGTCCGGGTGCCTATTCAGCAGAACCGGTGCCCCACTGGCACGCGCGCCCGATTACAGGCATAGAATCGACCCGTCGGACGCATTTCTCCATCACCTTCTGCCGTCCTGTTCAACGCGACCGGCCGGGACGGCTCCTGCACGGAGGTTCCGCCATGTCTGCTGTCCACCCCTTCTCCCGGCCCAATGCCGGTCCGACCCTGCGTGTAATCGAGGAACCCCAGCGCGATGTGCACTGGTGCTTCATGCACGCCGATACCCTGCCGGGCCATCGCGCCTGCTTCACGCCTGCACTGGTGGACGACATCCTCGACTATCAGCGCAGCCTCGGGCTGAAACTGCAAGCGGCCCGTACCCACGGCAACACGAGCCTGCCGCATGTCGTTCTGGCGTCCGACAGCCATGCCTTCAACCTCGGTGGCGACCTGGAGCTGTTCTGTCGGTTGATCCGCGCACGTGACCGCCAGGGGCTGTTGAATTACGCCAGCCAGTGCGTGCGCGGCGTATATGCCTTCCATGTCGGCCTGAACGCCGGCGCGCACAGCATTGCCCTGGTCCAGGGCGACGCACTGGGCGGTGGATTCGAGGCGGCGCTGAGCTGCCACACCATCGTCGCCGAGGAAGATGCGCTGATGGGGCTGCCGGAAGTGCTCTTCGACCTGTTCCCGGGCATGGGAGCCTATTCGTTCCTGTGCAAGCGGATCCCGCCGCATCAGGCCGAGAAGCTCATGCTTGAAGGCAATGTGTACACCAGCCAGCAGATGCACCAGATGGGGCTGGTCGACGTGCTGGTACCTCGTGGCGAAGGCGTGGCGGCGGTAGAGGACGTGATCCGCGCCAATCGTCGCATCTCGCACGCCCGCGCGGCGATGCATCGGGTCCGACAACTTGCCCAGCCGGTAACGCTGGACGAGCTGATGCGCATCACCGAAACCTGGGTGGATACCGCGCTTCAACTTGGCGACAAGTCGTTGCGGACCATGGACCGGCTGGTCCGGGCACAAGTCCGGCGGGGCAAGGCGGCGGCCTGATCGGCGCCGCTGGCGTCGGCAGGGGATCAGGCCCGGTACTGTTACCGGGCCGTTCGCCCTGCCCGGCTTTGCCATGGCGCCGACGACAGGATTTCAGGACTTGTCAGGGTGCGCGCCATCACGCCTATCCGCTTTCCGCTTGCGCGCTTCGAGCAGTTCGCGCCCCTGCCCCAATTGCTGGCCCATTTCCTCGTAGCGCCTCCGCCACTCACGCCCAAGCTGCCAGTCCGGCAGGCGCATCACCTCGCCGCTTAGGGCGGACAGCTTGATCAATCCCAGGTTGCTGGCCACACCCTTCAGCGCATGCGCGTGGTCGCGTACTGCCTCCCAGCGCTCGCCTTCACCCGCTGCCTCGATGCCTCGCAGGCAGCCGTCCGCGTCACGAAGGCACTGGGTGATGAACTCGCGTTCGAACCCTTCGCCCATCCCCAGCGCACCGAGCTCATCGAGTACCGAGGCGTCGAACACGCTGTCCGACGGCGGCAAAGTATCGCGCAGAGCCAGCATCGGCGACGCCTGATCGTCATCGCCACCGGCGATGCCGGCCAGCGTATCCAGAAGTCGCGACGTCACTGCCGGCTTGGACAGGAAGGCCCGCGCGCCGGCCTCCTCGCAGGCACGGATCGACTCGGGGGTGACATCGGCGCTGAGAATCAGCACCGGCGTTTGCGACCCGCCACCGGCCGCCATCACCCGCATCTGGCGCAGAAGGTCCAAGCCGCTGAGCCCCGGCATGTGCAGGTCGGTAATGATCGCATCGAAATCAGTCTCGGCGATTGCATCGAGCACCTCCTCACCGCCGCCAACGGTAAAGACTTTGTGCCCGGCCTTCTCCAGCAGCCGCTGCAGCACGTTGCGATTGGCCGCATGGTCGTCGGCGACCAGGATGGAGAGGCTGCGGACCCGGGCCCGATGACGCAGGAAGGGATCGCTGAAGGCAATGACGTTGCCGGCATGGCCATGCGCGTCAGGGTCCGTATCGACCGACGGCACGTGCTGGACCAGCGTCCTCGGCAAGACAAACGGCAACTCGACCCAGAACCGGCTTCCCTGCCGCTCGGTGCTCTCGAAGCCGATGCTGCCCCCCATCGCTTCGGTGAGGCCTTTGGCGATGGTGGTGCCCAGGCCGGTTCCCCCGTATCGCCGCGCCAGCCCGACGTCAGCCTGCTCGAAGGCTTCGAACAGACGCTGCCGGGTCGCTTCCGGGATGCCGATTCCGGTATCGCTGATGTTGAAACGCAGCCGCGCCCAGTCCCGGTCGCTGTGCACACGTAGGATTTCCAGCCGAACATGGCCCTGGTCGGTGAACTTGACCGCGTTGCCGACCAGGTTGAGCAGAACCTGGCGCAAGTGCCCGGCATCGCCGCACAGCCGGGTCGGCACCTCGGGGGCGACCGAGACTTCGTAGCGCAACTTCTTGGCCTTCGCCTGGGGTTGCAGGATCAGCCCGACGTTGTCGACCACTTCCTGGAGCAGGAACTCACTCTGATCCAGCTTGATCTTCCCGGCCTCGATAGCGGAGATGTCCAGGACGTCCTCGACCAGTGCCAACAGGCTGCGGGTAGAGGCCTGGATGGTATCCACGCATTCGCGCTGCTCGGCGTCCAGACGCGTGGTCGCGAGCAGTTCCGACATGCCAGCCAGGCCGTTGAGCGGGGTGCGGAATTCATGGCTCATGTTGGCCAGGAAGCGGCTTTTGGCTTCATTTGCCCGACGCGCCTCGTCGACAGCGCGGGTCAACGCCTGCAGCAACGAATCGAAGTACAGCGGCACCGCACAAAGGCCCAGCAACAATCCCCAGGACAGATAAGGGTTGGCGCGCCAATAGGGCGAGATCAGGATCACCGCCAGGAATGAAGTGCAGGCCAGCGCGGTGGCGATACGCAGATAGTGATGGCCATAGCGCATGCCGTTGCCGATCGTGACCCACAACAAGACGGCATACAGCGGCGCGGTCGGCTCCCCTTCGGCACACATTATCGTGCCCATCGCCGCATAGTCGGCCAGCATGCCGATCCAGCGGCGCGCATGCGAAACGCCGGGGCGCCACAAGATCGCCGCCAGCAATCCCAGCGCCACCGCAAGTTCGCCGACCAGGATCAGCCAGGTCAGCGGCAGTGTGTCGCCAGTGCCGAGATGGATGTGACGCCAGCCGAGGTAAGTGATGAACAGCGCGGTGATGGCGATGCGCACCAGATTCTGCGCGTGCTCGCTGTCCGGCCGGTTGGCCAGGCGGTCCTTGAAGGCGGCGAGCAGTCCGGTCATGGCTGTCGGAACGGGTATCAGGGCAGCCCGGGGCGCACCGAGCCAGCGGCATAGCGCTTGCAGATGTCGTCAAGACGGGACCTGCTGCGCATCAGCGCATCGACGCAGGTCGGGTCGAACAGGCGGCCACGCTCGGCGACGAGGTATTCCAGAGCGATGTCGATCCCCCACGGCTCCTTGTAGGGTCGCGGCGAGATCAACGCATCGAACACGTCGGCCACCGCCACGATCCGGGCCTCGATCGGAATCTCGTCGCCGACCTGGCCGTCGGGGTAGCCGCTGCCGTCGTAGCGCTCGTGGTGACGCAGGGCGATCGTGGCGGCGGTCTGGATGAAGCGGTTGTGGCTGCCGCTGAGCAGCTCATGGCCGATCACCGGGTGCCGGCGCATGATCTGGACCTCGTCCTGGGTCAATGGACCGGGCTTGAGCAGCACTGCGTCGGGGATCGCGATCTTGCCGATGTCGTGCAGAGGCGCCGCCATCTCGATCATCCGCACCTCGTCCTCGAACATCCCGAGCTGCTCGGCGATCAGGCCGGCCACGTGCGACATGCGCTCCAGATAGACGCTGGTGCCGCGGTCTCGGTACTCGATCGCACGGGCGAGCCGTTGCAAGGTTTCGCGTTCGCGCTCCTCGACTTCGTGCATGCTCGAGAGCAGACGCTGTTCCAGCGAGAGGGCGCGTTGCTTCACGCTCTCGGACTGTTGGCGCAGTTGCAGCAGGTTGCGGCAGCGGGCCCGGAGCTCGCGCGGGCGAACCGGCTTGACCAGGAAGTCGATCACCCCGGCATCGAGCGCGGCCTGCCGGACCGGCTCATCGCCAACCACGGTGACCAGGATGATCGGGATGTCGCGGTGCAGCGGGCGGCGACGGAAGCGACGGGCAAACTCCAGTCCGTCGATTCCGGGCATGCGGTAGTCGAGCAGCAGCAGGTCCGGGTGATTGCTCTCACACCAGGCCAGTCCGCTCTCGGCCTCACCGAAGTCATGCACGCTCAGTTCTGGCGCGATGTCCTCGATGATATGGCGCAGCATTGTGCGCGCCGAAGTCTGGTCGTCCACGATGACTACATTCACACTCGCACCTGTATGCAAGCTCACCTTTCGGCGGGTCCTGACGGGAGCATACCCCGGGTTCACCCGATCTGGCAGCCCGGACTGAACCGGACCCTTCCGCGGATCGGGCCGCATACATGCAAACGGGCCGGACGGCCCGTTCAGGACGCCCGATCAGCCGGCCTGATCGGAGCGGGAATGCTCGGGCCGCATGTACGGGAACAGCAGCACGTCGCGGATAGATGAAGCGCCCGTCATCAACATGACCAGGCGATCGATGCCCACCCCAAGACCTCCGGTTGGCGGCAGGCCCACCTCGAGCGCACGGATGTAGTCTGCATCGAAGTGCATGGCCTCGTCGTCGCCGCCCTCCTTGGCCTGGACCTGGGCACGGAAACGCTCGACCTGATCCTCCGGATCGTTCAGCTCGGAGAAGCCATTGGCCAATTCCTTGCCGTGGACGAACAGCTCGAAGCGGTCGGTGATGCCCGGCTCGCTGTCGCTCTCGCGGGCCAATGGCGAGACCTCGACCGGGTAATGGGTGATGAAGGTCGGCTGTTCCAGCTGGCCCTCGACCGTCTTCTCGAAGATCTCCAGCAGCAGTTTGCCCCAGCCATAGGCCGGCTTGACCGGGATCTTCAGCCGCTCGCAATGACGGGCCAGTGCCTCGCGGTCACGGCAGTCGGCTTCGCTGATATCCGGATTCTTCTCGCGCACGGCCTCGTCCAGGCGCCAGCGGCGGAAGGCCGGCCCGACGTCGATGCGGGCTCCGTCCCACTCCATCACGGTGGTGTCGAGCACCTCGACGGCGACGTCGCGGATCATGTTTTCGGTCAGGTCCATGACCTCGTTGTAGGTGGCGTAGGCCTCGTACAGTTCGAGCATGGTGAACTCGGGGTTGTGCCGGGTCGACACGCCCTCGTTGCGGAAATTGCGGTTGATCTCGTAGACCCGCTCCAGTCCACCCACGACCAGGCGCTTGAGGTACAACTCCGGCGCCACGCGCAGGAACAGTTCCAGATCCAGCGCGTTGTGGTGGGTGACGAACGGGCGCGCGGTCGCGCCGCCGGGGATGTAATGCATCATCGGCGTCTCGACCTCGAGGAAGCGACGCTCGTCCAGCCACGCGCGAATCGCGCGGATGATGCGCGAACGCTTGACGAACACCTCGCGCGCCTCGGGCGAGACGATCAGGTCGACGTAGCGCTGGCGATAACGCTGTTCGACATCGGCCAGGCCGTGGAACTTGTCCGGCAACGGGCGCAACGACTTGGTCAGCAGGCGCAGTTCGGTGGCCTTGACCGACAGCTCACCGGTGCGGGTACGGGTCAGCCTGCCACCCGCAGCGACGATGTCGCCCACGTCCCAGCCCTTGAACGCGTTATAGGTGTCGCCGAGCGCGTTGGCCTGCAGGAACAACTGGATCCGGCCCGATTCGTCCTGGATCTGCACGAAACTGGCCTTGCCCATCACCCGCTTGAGCAGGATGCGGCCGGCGATCGCGACCTGCCTGCCCTCGCCTTCCAGCGTCTCGGCGGTCCACTTCTCCGTATCGGCGTAGGCAGCCTGCAGGTCGCCTGCGTAGTCGGCACGACGGAAGTCGTTCGGGAACGCCACGCCTTGCCCGCGCAGCGCGGCCAGTTTGGCCCGGCGCTCGGCGATCAGGAAATTCTCGTCGGCGTGCGGCTGGGTGTCGGGCGTCTTGTCGGTCATGTAGCGAGTCGAGAGTGAAGAGGAGTGAGGAACGAGTAAAAGCGGTCAGGGGATGGCGAGGAGAACGGAGTTTCTACACATTTCTCACGCCTTCCCACTGGCCTAAACAGCGTCGGAACGTTTCGAGCCGGCATCCAGGCCGGCCTTGAGCGCGGCCTCGACGAACTCGCCGATGTCGCCGTCGAGCACCTTCTGGGTATCGCTGCGCTCGACGCCGGTGCGCAGGTCCTTGATCCGGCTCTGGTCGAGCACGTAGTTGCGGATCTGGCTGCCCCAGCCGATGTCGGACTTGGTCGCCTCGACCGCGTCGCGCTCGGCGTTGCGTTTCTGTATCTCGAGTTCGTACAGCTTGGCTGCCAGCATCTTCATCGCGGTATCGCGGTTCTGGTGCTGGCTGCGGCCGTTCTGGCAGGCCACCACGATCCCGGTGGGCACGTGAGTGATACGCACCGCCGATTCGGTCTTGTTGACGTGCTGGCCACCGGCTCCGGAGGAGCGGTAGACATCGGTCTTGAGGTCGGCCGGATTGATCTCGATGTCGATGTTGTCGTCGACCTCTGGAGACACGAATACCGAGGTAAAGCTGGTGTGGCGGCGATTGTCGGAGTCGAACGGCGACTTGCGCACCAGCCGGTGCACGCCGGTCTCGGTCTTCAGCCAGCCGTAGGCGAAGTCGCCCTCGACGCGGAACGTCGCCGACTTGATGCCGGCCACTTCGCCGCCGGACACCTCCATCAGCTCGGCCTTCCAGCCGCGCGATTCGGCCCAGCGCAGGTACATGCGCAACAGCATCTCGGCCCAGTCCTGCGCCTCGGTGCCGCCGGCCCCGGCCTGGATGTCGACGAAGGCCGCGGCGCTGTCCATCTTGCCGCTGAACATGCGCTGGAACTCGAGCTGCTCGACGTCCCGCTCGAAACCGTCGACGTCGGCGACCACCGCCTGCGCGGTGTCCTCGTCGTCCTCCATCTCGGCCAACTCCAGCAACTCGAGCGCGCCGGCCAGGCCTTCGGTCAGGCGGCGGCTGCCGAGCACGATCTTCTCCAGCGACGCCCGTTCGCGGCCCAGAGCCTGGGCACGTTCGGCATCGTTCCAGATATCGGGATTTTCCAGCTCCCGGTTTACTTCCTCGAGACGTTCGACCTTGCTGTCGTAGTCAAAGATACCCCCGTAGCGAGACCAGCCGTTCCTGCAGGTCGGCGATGCGCTGGCGGATGGGGTTCAGTTCGATCATGGCTGTGGGAGTTGGTGCGAAACGGCCGCAAATTCTAGCAGCAAGGCGCACTCAGGCGCCCGCCGTCGCGTTTTCGCCCCCTACCCGCTCCCGCAGGTCGGTCCGGTAACGGCGGCTGCAGGGCAAGGCGGTGGCGTCCTTCAGGTGGATGCGGGCATCGCCGGTGTCCAGCGGTTCGATGGAGGCCACCTGGTCCAGGTTGACGATGTAGCTGCGGTGGATACGGGCAAAGCGGCTGGGATCCAGCTTGCCCTCGATGCCGGCGATGGTGCTGCGCAGCGGGTAGTCGTGTCCGCGCACGCGCAGGTTGACGTAGTTGCCGGCGGCCTGCATCCACTCGATGTCGTTGGCGGCCACCAGGAACTCGCGGCCCAGCTTGCGCACCAGGAAGCGCTCCGGCCGCTCCAGTGGCTCCACCGGCGGCCCCTCGTCCGGTGCGTCCAGCAGGCTGGCCTCGCCCTGCCAGCGGCGCAGCAGCATCCGGTAGCCCTCCATGGTCACGACGATATAGACAAAGCTGCGGATGTCCTTCAGGTACTCGTAGAACAGCTCGCGTGGCCATGGGCCGAAGTCATAAACCATGCCTTGGGTCCGGTAGGCGACGATGCGCAACGCCACCATGCCCAGCACGTGCACCAGACAGACCGCCACGCTGGCCCCGACATAACCGGCCAGTTGCCGCCGCCAGTTCCCCCATTGGAATGGGAACCTGCGCGTGTACCAGGCGATGACCGGTAGCAGTACCAGCAACCACATCAGGCCACTGCTGGCCTCCCAGACCACCGGCTCCCACGCCGGGATGGATGAACCACCACGACGGAAATCCATCACCGTGGTGATGCTGTTGCCGACGCAGTTGGCACCGATCATCGCCACCCAGAAGCCGATCTCGACCCAGCGCTTCCATGGCAGGTAGCGTTCGTAGCTCATCGAATCGGGGCGGGTCATGCGCGCATTCTAAGCCTTGAGCCTTCTCCGCCCATCCCGATTCGTCCCCAGCTTCCGCGATTCGTCCCCATCCCACGGCGCACCGTCCCTTCGCAATGGGCGTTTGGGAGTCGCTGCGCCAGCCTGTGCGGACACACTGTCGAGGGAGACGATTCGATGCAACGCCGCCATGATCTGGACTGGGTCCGCGTCTGCGCCTTCGGGCTGCTGGTGCTGTACCACGTGGGCATGTACTACGTCAGTTGGGACTGGCACGTGAAAAGCCCCGACGCCGGGACGGCACTGGAGCCGTTCATGATGCTCAGCTCGCCATGGCGACTGTCGCTGCTGTTCCTGATCTCCGGGGTGGCCACCGCCTTCCTGCTGGGCAAGGCGCAGCGGGCGGCGACCGCGACGGGCAGCAAGCTGCGCTTCCTCGGCGGGCGCTCGTGGCGGCTGCTGCCGCCGTTGATCTTCGGAATGCTGGTGATCGTGCCGCCGCAGTCCTACTACCAGTTGGTGGAACAGCTGCCGGGCGGCTATCACGAAGGCTACCTGGCCTTCTACGGGCGCTACCTGAGCGCCTACCAGGGCTTCTGCGGGGCCGACGGCGGCTGCCTGATCCTGCCGACCTGGAACCACCTGTGGTTCGTCGCCTACCTGTGGGTCTACACGGTCGCGCTGTGGCTGCTCTGGAAAGCGGCGCCGCGTCTGCTGGAGGCGGCCACCGGGCCGTTGAGCCGGGCGCTGACGGGCGCCGGCATCCTGCTGTGGCCAGTCCTGTTCTTCGCTGCGGCACGGGTGGCATTGATCGGGATTTTCGATGTCACCCACGCCCTGGTCGACGACTGGTACAACCATGTCCAGTACTTCGGCATCTTCCTGCTCGGCTTCCTGATCGCACGCGGTGACGGCGTCTGGGTCGCGATGCAGCGATTCCGCTGGATCGCCCTCGTGCTCTGGCTGTGCAGCTGGTGGGCGATCACGGCCTACTTCGGTCATTTCGTCGACGTTGCGCCTCCACACGGGTTGCGCCTGCTGATGCGGGCCGCATGGGGTCTCAACCAATGGTGCGCCATCGTCGCGATCCTGGGGTTTGCCGGCCGCCTGGCGCCCGGAGACAGCCCGGCACTGCGCTACCTGGCACAGGCGGTGTTTCCGGTCTACATCCTCCACCAGACGGTCATCGTGGTGCTGGCCCATCACTTCAAGGCGTTCGCCCTGCCCCCGCTGGCCGAGGGTCCGTTGCTGGTCGTGCTGACGCTGGGCCTGTGCTTCGCCGGGTACGAACTTGTCCGCCGCGTCGGTTGGCTGCGGCCGCTGTTCGGGCTGAAGCCACGGCCAAGCGGAGCGACCGTCGGGACATCGAATGGCATGGCCACGGAAGAACGCTGAGGGCTGAGGGCAGTCTAGGCCGCCTGCCAGTGCCGCAGTACCAATTGGATGCCGCGTCGATCCTGCCAGTCGTCGGTGTCCAGCTGGTAGGCCGCATGGATGCGGGCCGGTGGCGGCTGCTCGTTCCAGCCATTGAAATGGATCGCGCCGATCGGCTGCGCGCGCCCGGTTGCTCTCAGTGAGAACTTCAGGTGACGCTCCCCACCACACGCCAGTCGAGCACGTCGAACTCCCCGTCGAACAGCGGTTCCGGAAAGCCCTGCCCCCATGGACCGCCGTCGCGCAGGGCCTCGGCATTGGAGCGGGTGAACTCGTCGGCGGCGAGGGCGCCGTCGCTGAGCACTTCGGCCTGCAGCAGTTCCGGCCCGAGCGTGACTCCGGCCACTGACTCGAAGGCGTCGCGGAATGCCTCGAAACGCGCCAAAGGCAACGACAGCCCGGCTGCCATCGCATGGCCGCCAAAACGCTCGATCAGACCGGGGTGGCGCGCGGCGACATCGGCCAGTGCGTCGCGGATGTGGAAGCCGGGGATCGAACGCGCCGAGCCTCGCAGTGAATCGCTGCCAGGCTCGGACGGCGCGAACGCAATCGCCGGGCGATGCAGACGCTCCTTGAGCTTCGAGGCAACCAGGCCGACCACCCCGGGATGCCACTCCGGATCGTGCAGGCACACCGTGAGTGGCATCTTGCCGTCGAGCGATACCCGAGCCAGCGCCGCCTCGGCCTCGTCGGTCATCTGCTGCTGGACCGCGCGGCGCTCGCCATTGATCTCGTTGAGCGTTTCGGCGATGTCGCGAGCCTGGCCCGGGTCGTCGGTCAGCAGGCATTCGATGCCCAGCGCCATGTCCTCCAACCGCCCGGCAGCATTGAGTCGCGGGGCGACCGCGTAACCGATATCGGCAGCACTGAGACGCTGCGCGCAGCGCCCGGAAACCTCGATCAACGCCTGCAACCCGGCACAACCTTGCCCTGCACGCAGGCGGCGCAGGCCGGCCGCGACCAGGGCACGGTTGTTGGCGTCCAAGGGCACCAGGTCGGCTACGGTGCCGACCGCGACCAGATCCAGCAAGGTCGTCAGATCCGGTCCGTTGCCTCCAGATGCATCGTCAAAAGCGCCCTGTGCGCGCAGCCGGCTGCGCAACGCGATCAGGACGTAGAACATCACCCCGACTCCAGCCAGGACCTTGCTTGGAAATGCATCGCCCGGCTGGTTCGGATCGACGACCACATCGGCTGGCGGCAGGCGATCGCCCGGCAGGTGATGGTCGGTGACCAGCACCTGCCAGCCTCGGGCCTTGGCCGCCTCGATGCCGGCATGGCAGGCGATGCCGTGGTCGACGGTGACCAGCAGATCGGGTTGCAGGTCGGCAAGCTCCTCCACCAGTGCCGGTGACAGCCCGTAGCCGTGCACCATGCGGTTCGGCACCGCGTGCGAGACCCGGCAGGCGCCGAGCATGCGCAATCCGCGCACGCCGACCGCGCAGGCGGTGGCGCCGTCGCAGTCGAAGTCGCCGACCACGACGACATGACGGTCGCTGGCGATCGCGTCGGCCAGCAATGCAGCGGCGGCGTCCAGTCCGAGCAGGCCGTCCGGCGGCAGCAGGCTGGCCAGTCGCGGCCGTGCCTGCGCATCGGTCAGCGCACCGCGGGCTGCGTATACCCGTCGCAGCAACGCGGGTACGGTATCGGACCAGTCACCGGGTTGTCCGATCGCCCGGCGGCGCAGAGTGATCCCGGACTTCATTCGGCCAACCGCGGTCGTGGACGGCGCCAGAACCGCAAGCGCTGGCGACGACGAAACACGAACCCGCGGCCATCCACGGCATCAAGGACGAGCTCGTCCAAGCCGCCGGCCGCCAGCTGTTCGAGCAACGGTTCGAGCCAGTCGCGCTGCAGCACGGCCAAGTCGCGACTGTCACGCAGGTCGATGACGATGTCGCGATCGGCCAGGCCGTCCGGGCAGCGTGCCGGCAACGGTTGCGCCTCGGCTCCGGCCAGTCGCGCGAATGCGGCCAGACTGTCGTCGTCACTGCAGACGATGCCGGCGATGCAGTGGACGTGATCGGGCAACACTCCACCACCCCAGAACCACAGGCTGTTGACCGTCGCCAGGCCGGCGGCGGCGCGTTCGCCGTTGCGGGGATGATTGTGCAGTACGACCTGGGCCTCGCTGAGCAGGGCCCGCCAACGACGGGCTCCGCGGTCGTCGCCACCCGATTCAGACAGGTGTGACCCGGGCAGGTGATCGAACAGTTCGTCGCCGAGAGCCTCCTCGGGTGAGCTGAATGCAGGCAGCCGGGCCTGCATTGGCAGGCGCAAGTACCAACGCGACGGTGTCGGCGCATCGATCGGACAGCCGAAGTCACCGAACAGGGGGCGCAACGCGGGCATGAAGGCAGCCACGTCCTGCGCGGTCAGGTGCAGGCCGGAGCCATGCGCAAGCAGTCGCGCCCCATTGATGTCGGGTTGGACGTGGGCCGGGTCGGCGCGCAGCCACGTTGCACCGGCGCCATCGCCAGCATCCATCTGGCGGGTCGCGGCAGCAGCGGGCCAGCCTCGTGGCAGCACATCGAAAATCCGTGTGTGCTGGGAGCCGTCGAACTGGATCAGGTCGGCGCGGCCAAAGGCGCGCGCAACCGCCTCGCCCAAGCGCTGGCCGCCGAAGCGTCCGGGATCAGGCAGCAGCAGCCTGGCTCGGGCCAAGATCCCGGCCATGACTCAGGCGGCGTAGCTGACCGAAACGATCTCGTACTCGCTGGTCCCGCCGGGGGCTTCGATGGTGACGCTGTCGCCCTCGTGCTTGCCGATCAGGGCTCGCGCGACCGGTGAGGAAATCGCGATCATGCCGTGCTTGATGTCGGCCTCCAGATCACCCACGATCTGGTAGCGGCGCTGCTCATCGGTCTCGACGTCGGCCAGTTCGACGGTGGCGCCGAACACGATTCGCGTACCGGCATTGAGCGAAGCCACGTCGATGACCTGGGCATGCGACAGCTCAGACTCGAGCTGCTGGATGCGGCCCTCGATGAAGCCCTGCTGCTCGCGGGCCGCGTGGTACTCCGCGTTCTCCTTGAGGTCGCCATGGGCGCGTGCTTCGGCGATCGCGTTGATCACCGCCGGCCGCTTGACCGACTTGAGTTCTTCCAGCTCGGCGCGCAGACGCTGCGCGCCTTTCACCGTGATCGGTGCTCTCATGGGTACATCCTTTGGTTCGTTCGGGGCAACAAAAAAACAAGGCGGTGGAAACGGGTCCCACCACCTCGCGGCCGTGTGCTGAAAGGCTAGCAGGATGGGACGCGGGCTGGAACCCGGCCCCCCGCCCGGGCTACAACGGAAGGGGCGTCAGGCCCCGTTCACTTCGGCGTGCAGTTCCTGCAGCGACCAGACCGGGCCGGTCTCACGGAACTCCAGCGAGTTCACCAGCGCCCGCGCGCCCGACACCGTGGTCGAGTAGGTCACCCGCTGCTGCAGCGCCTCGCGGCGGATCGAGAACGAGTCGTTGATCGCCTGCCGCCCCTCGGTGGTGTTGACGATGTAGACGATCTCGCCGTTCTTGATCAGATCGACGATATGCGGGCGGCCCTCGATGACCTTGTTGATCGCCTCGCATTCCAGCCCGTTCGCGGTCAGGAAGGCATGGGTGCCCGAGGTCGCGACCAGCGCATAACCGCGCTTGACGAGGTCCTGCGCCACCGGCAGCACGCGCTGCTTGTCCGGATCGCGGACCGAGATGAACACCTTGCCCTCCGTCGGCAGCGCGCGGATGCCGCCGGCTTCCTGGGCACGCGCCATCGCCGCGCCGAAGCTGCGACCGACACCCATGACCTCGCCGGTGGAACGCATTTCCGGGCCGAGGATCGGATCGACGCCCTGGAACTTGGCGAACGGGAAGATCGCCTCCTTGACCGAGAAGTACTCCGGCACGACTTCCACGGTCGCGTCCTGCTCCGCCAGGGATTTGCCGACCATGCAGCGGGCGGCGATCTTGGCCAGCGGCAGGCCGGTCGCCTTGGACACGAACGGCACGGTGCGCGAGGCGCGCGGGTTGACCTCGATCAGGTAGATCGTCTCCTCGCCCTGCCCGTCGAAGGTGATCGCGAACTGGGTGTTCATCAGGCCGACGACCTTGAGCGCCTTGGCCAGAGCGACCACCTGTTCGCGCAGCTTGTCCTGCACGGCCTTCAACAGCGAGTACGGCGGCAGCGAGCAGGACGAATCGCCCGAATGCACGCCGGCTTCCTCGATGTGCTCCATCACGCCGCCGATCAGCACGTTGCCCTGGCTGTCGGCGATCACGTCGACGTCGACCTCGACCGCGTTGTCGAGGAAGCGGTCGAGCAGCACCGGCGAATCGTTCGACACCTTGACCGCGTCGCGGATGTAGCGGGTCAGGTCGGCATCGGAGTACACGATTTCCATCGCGCGGCCGCCGAGCACGTAGCTCGGGCGCACCACCAGCGGGTACCCGATCTGCGAGGCCAGCAGCAGTGCCTCCTCCGGGTTGCGCGCGGTGCGGTTGATCGGTTGCGCCAGCTTCAGTTCCTCGACCAGCTTCTGGAAACGCTCGCGATCCTCGGCCAGGTCGATGCTGTCGGGGCTGGTGCCGATGATCGGCACACCGGCGGCTTCCAGTGCACGCGCCAGCTTCAGCGGGGTCTGGCCGCCGTACTGCACGATCACGCCCTTGGGTTTCTCCAGGTCGGCGATCTCGAGCACGTCCTCGAGCGTCAGCGGCTCGAAGTACAGCCGGTCGGAGGTGTCGTAGTCGGTCGACACGGTCTCCGGGTTGCAGTTGACCATGATGGTCTCGTAGCCGTCCTCACGCAGGGCCAGTGCGGCGTGCACGCAGCAGTAGTCGAACTCGATGCCCTGCCCGATCCGGTTCGGGCCGCCGCCCAGGACGATGATCTTGTCACGGTCGGTCGGCGCGGCCTCGCACTCGTCCTCGTAGGTCGAATACATGTAGGCGGTGGTGGTCGCGAACTCGGCCGCGCAGGAATCCACGCGCTTGTAGACCGGACGCACACCGAAGGCATGGCGCAGCGTCCGCACCGCGGCCTCGTCGGTGCCGGTCAGCTCGGCAAGGCGCGCGTCGGAGAAGCCCATGCGCTTGAGCGCGCGCATGCGCTTGACGTCGAGCGCGGACAGCCCCGCTTCTGCGACCTCGGCTTCGGTCGCGATGATCTCCTCGATCTGGTCGAGGAACCACGGATCGACGAAGGACAGCGCATGCACGTCCTCCACGCTCATGCCGGCGCGGAAGGCGTCGCCGATGTAGAACATGCGCTCCGGACCCGGCTCCTTGACCTCGCGGCGCAGGGTCGCCAGGTCGGACTCGCTGGACAGGTCCAGGCCGGTCGGGTCGAGGCCGACCTTGCCGGTCTCCAGCCCGCGCAACGCCTTCTGCAGCGATTCCTGGAAGGTGCGGCCCATCGCCATCACCTCGCCCACCGATTTCATCTGGGTGGTCAGCCGCGCATCGGCCTGCGGGAACTTCTCGAAGGCGAAGCGCGGGATCTTGGTGACGACGTAATCGATGGTCGGCTCGAACGAGGCCGGGGTCGCGCCGCCGGTGATCTCGTTGCGCAGCTCGTCGAGGGTGTAGCCAACCGCGAGCTTGGCCGCGACCTTGGCGATCGGGAAGCCGGTGGCCTTCGACGCCAGCGCCGAGGAGCGCGACACACGCGGGTTCATCTCGATCACCACGACGCGGCCGTTCTTCGCGTTGATGCCGAACTGCACGTTCGAACCGCCGGTATCGACGCCGATCTTGCGCAGCACCGCGATCGAGGCATCGCGCAGACGCTGGTACTCCTTGTCGGTCAGGGTCTGCGCCGGGGCGACGGTGATCGAGTCGCCGGTATGCACGCCCATCGCGTCGAAGTTCTCGATCGAACACACGATGATGCAGTTGTCCGCCCTGTCGCGGACGACCTCCATCTCGAATTCCTTCCAGCCCAGTACCGACTCCTCGATCAGCACCTCGGTGGTCGGCGACAATTCGAGGCCGCGCTTGACGATCTCCTCGAACTCCTCCTTGTTGTAGGCGATGCCGCCGCCGCTGCCGCCGAGGGTGAAGCTCGGGCGGATGATGGTCGGGTAGCCGACGGTGGTCTGGATCTCGACCGCCTGCTCGAAGGTCTTGGCGACCGCGGCACGCGGGCACTCCAGCCCGATCTCGTCCATCGCCACGCGGAACAGCTCGCGGTCCTCGGCCATGCGGATCGCATCGCGCGAGGCACCGATCAGCTCGACGCCGTGCTTCTCCAGCACGCCGTTGTCGGCCAGGTCCAGCGCGCAGTTGAGCGCGGTCTGCCCGCCCATGGTCGGCAGCAGCGCATCGGGCTTTTCCTTGGCGATGATCTTCTCGACCGTCTGCCAGTTGATCGGCTCGATGTAGACGGCGTCGGCCATCTCCGGGTCGGTCATGATCGTGGCCGGGTTGCTGTTGACCAGCACCACCCGGTAGCCCTCGTCGCGCAGGGCCTTGCACGCCTGCGCGCCGGAGTAGTCGAACTCGCAGGCCTGGCCGATCACGATCGGACCGGCGCCGATGATCAGGATGGTCTTGATGTCGGTGCGCTTAGGCATGGGTGTTGGCCTCCATGAGCGCAACGAAACGATCGAAAAGGGGGGCCACGTCGTGCGGGCCGGGGCTGGCTTCCGGATGGCCCTGGAAACTGAAGGCAGGCGCGTCGGTCAGCTCGATGCCCTGGTTGGAGCCGTCGAACAGCGAACGGTGGGTCACGCGCACGTTGCCCGGCAGGGTCGACTCGTCGATCGCGAAGCCATGGTTCTGCGAGGTGATCATCACACGCTGGCTGTCGAGGTCCTGCACGGGATGGTTGGCACCGTGATGACCGAACTTCATCTTCATCGTGGCAGCGCCAGCGGCCAGGCCCAGCAGCTGGTGGCCGAGGCAGATGCCGAAGGTGGGGATTCTGGCGGCGACGAACTCGCGAATCGCGGCGATCGCGTAGTCGCAGGGTTCCGGGTCGCCGGGGCCGTTGGACAGGAACACGCCGTCGGGCTTGAGCGCCATGACTTCGGCGGCCGGCGTCTTCGCCGGCACCACGGTCAGTTCACAGCCGCGTTCGGCGAGCATGCGCAGGATGTTGTGCTTCACGCCAAAGTCGTAGGCGACGACCTTGAAGCGCGGCGCGGCGCTCACGAAGAGGTTCTGGTCGAGATCGAGCTGGCCATCGGTCCACGCGTAGCGTTCGGCGGTGGTGACTTCCTTCGCCAGGTCCATGCCCTTGAGGCCCGGGAACTTGCGGGCGGCCTCGATCGCCTTGTCGGCATCGATGCCCTCCCCGGCCATGAGCGCACCGGACTGGGCGCCCGTGTCGCGCAGCAGACGGGTCAGCTTGCGGGTGTCGATGCCGGCGATGCCGACGATGCCGCGCGCCGCCAGCCACTCCGGCAGCGCGACCTGGCTGCGCCAGTTGCTCGGCCTGCGCGGCACGTCACGGACGATCAGGCCGGCGGCCCAGGCCTGGCGGGCCTCGTCGTCCTGTTCGGTGCAACCGGTGTTGCCGATGTGGGGATAGGTCAGGGTCACCAGCTGACGCGCGTAGGACGGGTCGGTCAGGATTTCCTGGTAGCCCGTCATCGCGGTGTTGAACACCACTTCGCCGACCGAAAGGCCGGGCGCGCCTGCGGAAACGCCCTCGAACACGGTGCCGTCTTCGAGAGCGAGGATTGCGGATTGGGTCACGGGGGTCGCCTTGAATGCCTAAGGGTGCTGACCCGGCCCGGGCTCGCGCAACCGTGAAAGCAGGCTGCAGCAAAGCGCGGACGCGGTGCGGGACCGGTCCGGTTCGGGGGTTCAGGCGAGCGAGAATTGTACCGGCCACCATGCCAAAAGGAAACGGTCCGGCATGCTTGCACCTGCCCCGCCGCCCTTCACACCCATGTGGCATTGTTGTGGCGGCGGATTTCTGATATCCCGGAACACGGGGAGGCAAGCGCCCGGTGGCCTTGCTGGAACGGGGGGTGAACGATGAACGCAGACACGGTGTTCAGCAAGACTCGCGCGGGACTGCAGGAAATCGAAAATCGTGCATTGCGGCTCGATATCCGACACCGTTCCTTGCTGATCATGCTCGATGGCAAGCGCAGCGTTGCCGATGTGCAATCGACGATGGGGCTTGGCGAAGCACTGGTCTCCATGCTCGAACACCTGCTCCGGCTCGGCCTGATCGACGGCAGCCAAGGGGCCGGCACCAGCACGCAGGCGACGGCGCCCCCTCCACCTTCCACCGCACCCGGGACTGGCAGGCCCGCCGCCAGGCGGCGGTTCATGCGGTCAACGATTTCCTGGGCCCGATGGGCGATGCCCTGGCCATGAGCCTGGAAGACCTGAACACGCCCGAGGACTTGCCGCAACTGCTCGAACTCGCCTGCAGCACGATCAAGGACGTCCGCGGCAAGCAGACGGCGGAGCGCTTCCGCCAGGTCGTGGGGCTGGCCGGAAGCTGATTCTGCCAAGCCTGGAGGCTATGGCCACTACCGCACGGTCGGGGACAGGCCCCTAGTCGAACAGCAGCCCGCGCATCCCGTAGAGGCCCGGCTCGCGCCCGGCCAGCCGCCACGCCGCCTGCAGGGCCCCTCGCGCGAAGATGTCGCGGCTGGTCGCGCGGTGGACCAGCTCAACCCGCTCGCCCAGGCCGGTGAACTGGACCATGTGCTCGCCGACGATGTCGCCCGCGCGCAGCGCCGCATAGCGCGGCGCGGCTCCCCCGGCCTGTGCGCATTCGCCCAGGGTCAGCGCGGTACCGGACGGCGCATCCTTCTTGTGCACGTGATGGGACTCGACGATGTCGCAATCCCAGCCCGGCAGTGCCGCCGCTGCGCGCTCGACCAGCTCGTTCAACACCGCCACGCCGAGGCTGAAGTTGGATGCCCACAGCACCGGGATGCGCCGGGCGGCTTCGTCCAGCGCCTTGCGCTGGGCCTCGTCGAGGCCGGTGGTGCCGGAAACCAGTGCACGGCCACGCGATACGCACAGAGCCAGGATCACATCGAAGCCCTGCGGCAGGCTGAAATCGATGGCGACATCGAATTCGGGCAGACCACCCAACTCGGACACGGCAAAGTGCGGGACACCATCGATCACACGCTGGGCAGGCTTGGAGCGCGCCACCGCCGCGACCACCGACAGGTCTTCGTGCTCGTCGGCCAGGCGCAGCAGGGCCTGGCCCATGCGACCGGAGGCGCCGTGGACCAGCAGGCGGACTGGATGCTGTGATTCGATCATCTGCGCAGGCTAGCGGCAGCCCCGCGATGCGACAAGCCGGCATGGTGCATGCCGGCATCGATCAGGAGGTCATCCGGTCCCAGAAACCCTTGACGCCGTCGAGGAAGGTCGCCGACCTCGGTGAATGGCGGCGCGCGCTCTCGCCCGAGAAGGTGGCCTCGAATTTTTCCATCAGCTCGCGCTGCTCGGTCGTGAGGTTGACCGGCGTCTCGACCACGACGCGGCAGTACAGGTCGCCTTCGCTGCGGCTGCGCACCGACTTGACGCCCTTGCCACGCAGGCGGAACAGCTTGCCGCTCTGGGTTTCGGCCGGCAGCCGGATCTCGGCGTCGCCGTTGAGCGTCGGTACCCGGACGATATCGCCCAGCGCCGCCTGCGAAATGCGGATCGGCACTTCGCAGTGCAGGTCGTCGCCATCGCGCTGGAAGATCTCGTGCTCCCTGACCCGGACCTCGACATACAGGTCGCCGGGCGGCACGCCGGTCGGACCGGCCTCGCCCTCGCCCGCCAGGCGGATGCGGTCGCCGGTATCGACGCCGGCCGGGATCTTCACCTGCAGGGTCTTGTTGCGCTCCACCCGCCCCTGCCCGTGGCAGTCGCCGCAGGGATTGGCGATGGTCTGGCCACGGCCGCCGCAATGGGGACAAGCCTGCTGCATCGAAAAGATGCCGCGCTGGAAACGGACCTGGCCGCGCCCGCCGCAGGTCGCGCAGGTTTCGATCTTGCCGTCGATCGAACCGCTGCCACTGCAGGTGTCGCAGGCATCCAGGGTGGGGATTTCGATCTGCCGCTCGACGCCACACACCGCTTCTTCCAGCGACAGCTCCATCACGTAGCCGATGTCGGCGCCGCGACGCGGTCCGCGCGGGCCCGCACCACCACCGAAGATGTTGCCGAAAATGTCGCCGAAGATGTCGCCCATGTCGGCGTAGCCGGCCCCGGCACCTCCACCGCCGCCCATGCCGTGCTCGAAGGCCGCGTGGCCGTGCTGGTCGTAGGCGCGGCGCTTGTTGGCGTCGGACAGGACTTCGTAGGCCTCCTTGCACTCCTTGAAGGCGGCCTCGGCCGCGGCATCGCCCGGATTGCGGTCCGGGTGGTGCTTCATCGCACAGCGACGATAGGCCTTCTTCAACTCATCGTCGGAGGCGTTGCGGGCGACGCCCAGGATTTCGTAGTAATCGCGTTTGCTCATGAATCGGCAGGGTCACCCGGAGATGGCGCGGTTTCCTCCCCCCTCTGGGAGAAGGTGCCCGGAGGGCGGATGAGGGTCTGGCGAAGCCGCCGGCGCTTGAATGCCTGCGACTTCGCAGAACCCTCACTCCAACCCCTCTCCCACGGGAAGAGGGGCTTTTGAAGTCGCTTGATCGCTTACTTCTTCTCGTCTTCCTTGACCTCGGTGAACTCGGCGTCGACCACGTCGTCGGCCTGGCTGGCGGTGGCGCCGCCTGCATCGGCCGTGGCACCGGCGTCGCCCGGCTGGGCCTGGGCGGCCGCGAACAACGCCTGTGCCGCTTCCTCCAGCGCCTTCGACTTGGCCTCGATCTGGGCCTTGTCGTCGCCCTTCATCGCGGTCTCGACCTCGGCGATGGCGGCCTCGGCCCGGGCGATCGCCTCGCCCGGCAGCTTGTCGCCATGCTCCTTGATCGTGTTGCGGGCCGCGTGGATCAGGCCGTCGGCCTGGTTGCGGGCCTGCACTAGTTCGTGGAACTTCTGGTCCTCTTCGCGGTTGGCTTCCGCGTCGGCGACCATCTTCGCGATCTCGTCCTCGGACAGGCCCGAACCGGCCTTGATCTCGACCTTCTGCTCCTTGCCGGTCTTCTTGTCCTTGGCGGTCACGTGGACGATGCCGTTGGCGTCGATGTCGAACGACACCTCGATCTGAGGCATGCCGCGCGGCGCGGTGTCGATGCCGGTCAGGTCGAAGCGGGCCAGCGACTTGTTGTAGCGGGCCTGCTCGCGCTCGCCCTGCAGCACGTGCACGGTAACGGCGGACTGGTTGTCCTCGGCGGTGGAGAACGTCTGCGAAGCCTTGGTCGGCACCGTGGTGTTCTTCTCGATGATCTTGGTGAACACGCCGCCCAGGGTCTCGATGCCCAGGCTCAGCGGAGTCACGTCGAGCAGCAGCACGTCCTTGACGTCGCCGGCCAGCACGCCGCCCTGGATCGCGGCGCCCAGCGCCACGGCCTCGTCGGGGTTGACGTCCTTGCGCGGCTCCTTGCCGAAGAAGTCGGCCACGGCCTGCTGGACCTTCGGCATGCGGGTCTGGCCACCGACCAGGATCACCTCGGAGACGTCGCTGGCGCGCAGGCCGGCGTCGTTGAGCGCGGTGCGGCACGGCTCGATGGTCTTCTTGACCAGGTCCTCGACCAGCGATTCCAGCTTGGCCCGGGTCAGCTTGATGTTGAGGTGCTTCGGACCGGAAGCGTCGGCGGTCACGTACGGCAGGTTGACCTCGGTCTGCTGGCTCGACGACAGCTCGATCTTGGCACGCTCGGCCGCGTCCTTCAGGCGCTGCAGGGCCAGCGGATCCTTGCGCAGGTCGATGCCCTGGTCCTTGTTGAACTCGTCGACCAGGTAATCGATGACGCGCTTGTCGAAGTCCTCGCCGCCGAGGAAGGTGTCGCCGTTGGTGGCCAGCACCTCGACCTGCATCTCCCCGTCGACCGAGGCGATCTCGATTATCGACACGTCGAAGGTGCCGCCGCCGAGATCGTAGACCGCGACCTTGCGGTCGCCGCCCTTCTTGTCCATGCCGTAGGCCAGCGCGGCCGCGGTCGGCTCGTTGATGATGCGCTTGACGTCGAGGCCTGCGATCTTGCCGGCATCCTTGGTGGCCTGGCGCTGGCTGTCGTTGAAGTACGCCGGCACGGTGATGACCGCTTCGGTGACGGACTCGCCCAGGTAGGCCTCGGCGGTCTTCTTCATCTTGGCCAGCACTTCGGCCGAAATCTGCTGCGGCGCCATCTTCTTGCCGTCGACGGCCTGCACCCAGGCGTCGCCGTTGTCGTGCTGGACGATGCCGTAGGGGACCAGGTCGATGTCCTTCTGCACTTCGGCGTCGGTGAACTTGCGGCCGATCAGGCGCTTCACCGCGTAGAAGGTGTTCTTGGGGTTGGTGACGGCCTGGCGCTTGGCCGAGGCGCCGACCAGGACCTCGTTGTCCTTGGTATAGGCGACGATCGACGGAGTCGTGCGATCGCCTTCGGCATTCTCGATGACGCGGGCCTTGCCGCCCTCCATGATCGCCACGCACGAATTGGTCGTGCCAAGGTCGATACCGATGATCTTGCCCATGGTGGTGTTCCTCTCGTATCTCTGGATTCAGGGGCGCCTGCGACGCCGATGTCTGCTATCTGGGGTTTACTCCCTTCCCTTCAAGGGGAAGGACGCGGGTGTGGCCACGGTTTTCAGTCGTGTCTGGCCACCACCACCAGTGCCGGGCGCAACAGACGGTCGTTGAGCAGCCAGCCCTTCTGGTAGACCTGCACCACGTGGCCAGGGGGATGCCCGGCGCTCTCGACCATGCTCATGGCCTGGTGGTGGTCCGGATTGAACGGCTGACCTGCCGGGTCCACGGCCATCAGGCCATTGTCGCCGGCGACCTTGAGCAGTTGCTTCAGGGTCAGCTCCATGCCTTCGCGCAGATGGGCGGCGGTGTCGCTCTCCACCTTCAGGCCGGCTTCGAGGCTGTCGATCACCGGCAGCAACTCGCCGAGCAGGCGCTCATTGGCGAACTTGCGGGCGGTGTCGAGCTCGCGGGCCATGCGTTTGCGCTGGTTGTCCAGCTCGGCGTGCTCGCGCAGTACCTCTTCGCGAAGCGCGGCCAGTTCGGCCTGGGCGGCTTCAAGCTCGATGCTGAGCCGGTCCCGCTCATCGTTGTCGACGGCCGTAGCGGCCGTGCCCTGTGTGTTCTCGTTCTCGTCCTGCTGTGATGCTGTGGTCATGGGGTTGGCTCTGTCCCTGCGCTCGGGTGCAAATGGAGGCGATGGCGGGCGTGACGCCCGCGACAGGGCCAGCAATGGGGACGGGGATGCCGGATTCAACCCGTCGGACGGTCAGGGGCCGGCTGGGGGGAGCTCGAGCACGAGTGTCAGCTCTCGGCCTTCAAGGCATCGCCAAGCACGTCGGCCGCGGCCTGGACCACCGGGATCACCCGCTCGTAGGCCATGCGGCTCGGGCCGATCACGCCGAGTACGCCCAGCACCTGCCCGGCTGCGCCGTAGGGCGCGGTCACCAGCGACATGCCCTCCAGTGGCGCCAGGCCGGTTTCCTCGCCGATGAAGATGCGTACACCCGGCGCCTGGATGGTCCGTTCGAGCAGCTGCAGGATCTCGCGCTTGCGGGCGAAGGCCTCGAACAGTTCTCGCAGGCGGTCGAGGTCGGCGAGGTCCTGTACCCCCATCAGCCGGGTCTGTCCGGCCAGCACCATGTCGTCCTGGCCCGGCACCAGCACCTGCTCGGCCAGCTCCATCGAACTCGCCAGCAGGCTTTCCATCTCGCTGCGGGCGGTCTTGAGCTCGCGGAGCAGGGTCCGGCGGATGTCGCTCATCGCACGCCCCGCGAACTGACTGTTCAGGTAGTTGGCGACCTGCTCCAGTTCGCCGGCGTCGAACGGCCGCCGGGTCTGGATGATCCGGTTCTGCACCTCGTTGTCGGCGAACACCAGGATCGCCAGCACCCGCTGGGCGTCGAGCGGCACGAAGTCGATGCGCCGGAACGCGAACTGTTCGCGCCGTGGCAGACTGACCACGCCGACGAAATGGGTCATCGCCGAGAGCAGCTCGGAGGCGTTGCCGAGCAGGGCCTGGGTACCCGATCCGGCCGGCAGCTCGCCGCGCAGGCGGGCGAGTTCCCCTTCCGGCAGCGGTCTGAGCTGCAGCAGCGAGTCCACGAACAACCGGTAGCCCTGCGCGGTCGGTATCCGCCCTGCGGAAGTGTGCGGAGCACTGAGCAGGCCCGCCTCCTCCAGGTCGGAAAGAATGTTGCGGATCGTCGCCGGACTGACCGCCAACCCGGAGTGGCGGGCCAGGGTCTGCGAACCGACCGGTTCGCCATCGCGGATGTAGCGGCCTATCAAGGTTCGCAGCAGGTGCCGCGCCCGCGGATCGAGGTCGTCGGTATGGGCGTGGCTTCGGGACATGCTGTCGGTATAAGCGGCCGGAGGGGCGGACGCAAGGCTCGAGCGGTTCCGGCCGCCAATTCTCGGTTCGTGAGCCGGGCTGCCCTCAGGCTGACAACCGACTGCCGACAACCATTAAACTCCCCGCCCATGCTGACCCATCTGTCCATCAAGCATTTCGCCGTGGTCGACCATGCCGAACTCGAATTCGGCCCGGGCATGACCGTGATCTCGGGCGAAACCGGCGCCGGCAAGTCGCTGCTGGTGGATGCACTGGGCCTGGTTTCGGGCATGCGTGCCGACAGCGGCGTGGTCCGGCACGGCGCCGGCCGGGCCGAACTGGCGGCCGAATTCAGCCTGGAAGACGCGCCCCAGGCACGGACATGGCTGCATGACAACGAGTTGGACGAGGACGACGGCGGAGCGTGCCAGATCCGCCGGGTGATCCGCGCCGATGGCGGCTCCCGCGCCTGGATCAACGGCCGCCCGGCTACCGTAGGACAACTGCTCGAGTTGTCCGGCCTGCTGGTCGAGATCCACGGTCAGCATGAACAGCAGGCCCTGCTCACCCGCACCAGCCAGCTCGCCCTGCTCGACGCCTTCGGGCGTACCGGGGAAGAACGCCAGGCCGTGGCCGCGGCCGCGCGACACTGGAGTGCGCTGCTCGACGAACGCGAGGCGCTGTCTTCCCAAGGCGATGTCTCCGACCGCATCGAATGGCTGGAACACCAGTTCGCCGAACTCGAGCGTGAAACGCTGGAACCGGCTGCGATCGAGCAACTGGGCACCGATCACCGCCGCCACGCCCACGCCGCCGACCTGATTGCCACCTGCGACGGCGCCCTCGCCCAGCTTGGCGGCGACGAGATGCCTTCGCTGTCCGGCACCCTGCAACAGGTCCGCGGCCAGCTCCAGCGCATGCAGGAACACGAACCGCGGCTGGGCGAGGTCGACGGCATGCTCGACGCCGCCGCAATCCAGATCGACGAAGCGCTGACCCTGCTAGACCGCATCCGCAGCGACCTCGACATCGACCCCGACGCCTTCGAAGCCGCCGAACAACGGCTTGGCCGCCTGCACGAACTGGCCCGCAAACACCGGGTCACGCCGGATCAGTTGCTGGCCCGGCGCGAGGCCCTCGCCGAGGAACTGGTCGGCCTGCGCGGCGCCGGCGAACGCCTGCAGATGCTCGATACCGAGATCGACAATGCGCGGCAGGCCTGGCGCCAGGCCGCCGATGCACTCGGTGCGCGCCGGCGCGAAGCCGCGGGCAGGCTGTCGACCGACACCACTGCACTGATTGCCGAGCTGGGCATGGGCGGTGGACGCTTCGAGATCGCCATCGAGCCGATCGACGACGACCGCCCCGATCCGCAGGGCGGCGAGCGCATCGAATTCCTGGTGGCCGCCAATCCCGGCCAGCCGGCACGTCCTCTGCGCAAGGTCGCCTCCGGCGGCGAACTGTCGCGCGTATCGCTGGCGATCGAAGTCGCCACCCTGGGGCTGGATGCGGTACCGACGATGGTCTTCGACGAGGTCGACTCCGGCATCGGCGGCGCAGTCGCCGACATCGTCGGCCGCAAACTGCGCACCCTCGGCGAACGGCGACAGGTGCTGTGCGTGACCCACCTGCCCCAGGTCGCGGCCCAGGGCCACGCCCACTACCGGGTCAGCAAGGCCTCAGCCGACGGCATCACCCAGAGCGAAGTGCGGCAGCTGGATGCCGGCGAGCGCCGGGAGGAACTGGCGCGCATGCTCGGCGGCGCCGAGCTGACCCGCGAGGCACGCGCGGCAGCGAAGCGGCTGCTGGCCGACGTCGGCTGAGGGCTGTGCAAGAACGCCCCCGGGGTGCGACTACGCTGTGGTCGCGGCCGCCGACTTATTTTTTCTTGCGGACGTACAACACCAGCGAGTGTTCTTCGATCTCGTAGCCGTGCTTGGCAGCGACCCTGCGTTGCAGCTCTTCGATCTCCTCGCTTTCGAACTCGATGATCTTGCCGGTGTCGATGTCGACCATGTGGTCGTGGTGCTGACCCCGGTCGAGTTCGTAGACCGACTGGCCGGCCTCGAAGTTGTGCTTGAGCACCAGCCCCGCGGACTCGAACTGGGTGAGTACGCGGTAGACCGTGGCCAGGCCGATGTCCTCGCCCTTGGCGATCAGCTGGCGATAGATGTCCTCGGCGGTCATGTGCCGGGGCTTGGCATGCTCGAGCAACTCAAGGATCCGCATCCGCGGGTGGGTGACCTTGAGACCGACGTTGCGCAGTTCTTGGGATTCCATGGGGGCTCCGGGCTGGACTGTCGCGGAAGCAGGCCACAGGACAAGCTGTCCCGGCCGGGCAAACGTTGGATGAACGCCTGTCCATCGCCGCCGCGTCACGATGGCTTCAGTGTATCATCGGGCCGTTATCCGTCTGCAGTGATCAACTGATGCGCAAGCCCCTGTTCGTGCTCCTGGTTTCCGTCGCCCTTGTCTCGACAACTACCGCCTGTGGCGTGGTGTACCGTCAGCCGATCTACCAGGGCAACCTGCTTCAACCTTCCGCCGTCGAGCAACTGCAGGCCGGCATGGACAAGCAGCAGGTACTGGCGCTGCTGGGCACTCCGTCTATCCGCGACCCGTTCAATGAAGACCGCTGGGATTACACCGCCAGCCAGCGCGTCGGCCGTGCCGCCCGCACCGAATTCAAGAACCTGACCCTGCACTTCGACGGCAACACCCTTGCCCGCTGGGAAGGCGACTACTTCCCGAAGCAGGACGAAGAACTGGCCACCAGCTCGGTCCGGCAGTTCGGCCCCAACCTGGCCAAGGAAAAGAACAAGCGCGGTCGCTGAATCGCCGCTTTCCTCAGCGCTGAGGCTGTTTCTTCAGCGGGCGCGCCTCGGCGCGCCGGCGCCGGGCTTCCTTGGGGTCGAGTTGCAACGGCCTCAGTATCTCCAGCCGATCTCCATCGCGCAGCACTGTATCCAGCCCCACCAGCCGTCCGTGCACTGCGCAACCACCCGGCTCCGGGACCTGCCAGCCAGCGGCCTCCAGTGCATCGCCGACACGCGCGCCCTCGGGCAGGTCGATCGCCTGCCGCTCGAAGCGGTGCGGCCAGGCCCTCACCAGTTCGATGTTCACAGGCCCAGATCCGCGACGCGGATGAAATCGTTGACCATGCGGTCGGCCAGGCCCTGGAAGCCCAGCGTGAAGGCCGGGGTCAGCAGTTTCATCGAAGGCTCGAAGTCCAGCGTAAGCGAAACCTTGCAGGCCGACTCGTCGAGAGCATGGAACTGCCAGCGTCCACTCAGGCGCCGGAACGGGCCATCGACCAGTTTCATGTCGATGTGGTGCGGCGGCGACAGCGTGTTCTCGGTGGTGAACCAGGTGCTCAGGGCGCCGAGGCCCAGATCGAGCCGCGCCACCAGCCGCTCGTCGTCAACGGCGATGATCTCGGCCGCCCTGCACCAATCGAAGCGATGCGGATAGGTCGCCACGTCGTTGACCAGGTCGAACATTCGGCGGGCGGAGTGTTCGACCAGGGCAGAGCGGTTGATGATGGGCATGGGTCGTCGTGATGCCTGCTATTCCCCCCGCAATCAGGGACAATATCGCGATGGCAAAGAAATCGAGCAGCAAGGGCGGCAAGGATAAAGGAAAGGGCGGTGCCAGCGGCACCATCGCCCTGAACAAGCGCGCCCGTCACGAATACCATCTGGAGGAACGCTTCGAGGCCGGCCTCGCCCTGCAGGGCTGGGAACTCAAGTCGATCCGTGCCGGCCGGGCCAATATCGGCGAAAGCTACGCGGTGATCCGCTCCGGCGAAATGTTCCTGTTCGGCTCCCAGATCACGCCGCTGATCTCAGCCTCGACCCACGTCGTCGCCGAGGAGCGGCGCACCCGCAAGCTGCTGCTGCACCGTCGCGAGATCGATACCTTGATCGGCCGGGTCGAACGCGATGGCTACACCCTCATCCCGACCGCCCTCTACTGGAAGGGCAACAAGGTCAAGGCCGAGCTGGCGCTGGCCAAGGGCAAGCAGCAGCACGACAAGCGTGCCGCCAGCAAGGAGCGTGACTGGGCGATCGAGAAGCAGCGGGTGATGCGCCAGCACAATCGCGACGCGTAGTTTCGGCTATGCCCGCCTCCCGGGATTTGCTGCACCACCGCCATCAGGCGCATCGTCGGGCGGCTCCAGCGGCAGGGTGAACCAGAAGGTCGCTCCCTCCCCTGCCCGGCCCTCGGCCCGGATCGAACCGCCATGGCGCTCGACGATTCGCCTGACCGATGCAAGGCCGATGCCGTGCCCGGCGAACTCGTCCTGCCCGTGCAGGCGCTGGAATGGCCGGAACAGCTTGTCGACATATTGCTGCGAGAACCCCGCGCCGTTGTCGCGGACGAAAAAGCCGGGCGTGCCATCCGGTCCTGGCCCCTGTCCGAATTCGATGTGTGGCCGTTCGCGGCCGGCACTGAACTTGACCGCATTGCCAAGCAGGTTCGAGAGCAGGTTGTGCAGCAGCGACACGTCACCCCAAGCTGTCAGGCCCGGTTCGATATCGACCTGCAAGCCGGGCAGCTCCTCGGCCGCCTTCAGCTCATCGACGACCTCACGTGCCAACTGGCTGAGATCGACGCTCTCCGGGTTCAGCGCAACCCGGCTCAGCCGCGACATGGCCAGAAGCGCGTCGATCAGGCCCGCCATACGCGCCGTCGCCGCGCGCACCCGGTCCAGGTAGTCACGACCAGCAGCGTCCAGATTGCCGCCGTAGCGTTCGGCCAGCACCCGGCTGAAACCATCGATCGCCCTCAGCGGCGCCCGCAGGTCGTGCGAGATGCTGTAGGCGAAGGATTCCAGCTCCTGGTTGGCCTGACTGAGCTCGCGCGTACGCATCGCCACCCGCGCCTCGAGAGTCCGGTTGAGCGCATGCACCCGCGCCTCGGCCATGATCCGCTCGGTCACATCCTCGACCTGGGCCAGCCCGCGCACATCCTGACCGATGTTGCCCGGTATCCGCGAACAGCTGAGCTGTGCATGACGCGGCAGATCGCCAGCGCGGTGCAGACGCCGGGTCAAACGTTGTACTGAATTGACATCGCCATCTTCATGGGTCAGCCATTCCTTCAGGTCCGGGCCTTCGTCCTCGAACAATGATTCGAAATGCACTCCGGCCAGGCTGTCCGGATCCAGGCCGACGATTCGGCCCAGCGCGGGGTTGGCCTCGACGATGCAGCCCTCGCTGTCGAGCAGGGCCTTGCCGATCGCCGAATACTGCATCGAAGTGCGGAAGCGCTCCTCGCTGCGGCGGAAGTCCTCGGTCATTCGCCGGGCGATCTTGCGCGCGCGCCGTTGCGTGCGCACCAGTGTCCATACGATGGCCGACAGCAGCACCGACGCAAGGATCCCGAGTGCCAGCACGAGATGCAGGTTCCGCAACTGCGGAATCGCCTGGGCCGCGGGGTGCGATTCGAACGCCATCCGCCAACGACGGCCAAACTGCTCCAGGACCACCTCGTGTTCGAATGCCGCCGGCGCCCCATCCTGCTCCCCGCTGTCGCCGGCGGCGTATATCGGGATCGGCTCGCCATCGGTGACGTCTTCGACCAGGATCCGCCGCACAGTCGGGTCGCCGCGCAATGTGCCCGCGGTGAAATGGTCGACGTAGAACGGCGCATAGACCCAGCCCCGCATCGTTTCGCGCCGGACCGCCGGACTGCGCGGCACGGTACCCGTACGGTAGATCGGCACGAACAGCAGAAGTCCGGCCGGCGCTTCGGCCGGATCGCCCAGCAGCCGGACTGGTCCAGACATGCGAGTGGTGCCGGTTTCCATCGCCTCGGTCATCGCCTGATGCCGGGTCGGATCGGCATACATGTCGTAGCCGATCGCGGCCACGTTGAGCGGTGTGCGGGGCTCCAGATAGAGCACCGGGCCGTAGTGCCGCCGTACGCCGCGAGGAAACACATCCAGCATGCCGTGACCGGCATCGCGCCATTCCAGTTGCAGTCCCGGCAGGCGCGAATGCGGCACATAGGCGACGTAGCCGAGCCCGAGCATCGAGGGGAAGCGGTTGCCCAGCCCCATGCCCTCGGCATAGGCCCGCCACTGCGCCGGCGTTGGCCGATCGACACTGGCGAACAGCGCCGCCCCGCCCTTGAGCATGATCTCGTAGTTTTCGAGCCGGGAACCGACCACGGCAGCCACGTCGAGGGTATTGCGTATGAACTCGGCCTCGGCCGCCCTCGCCTCCTTGACACGTGCGTATTCCCACGCCCCGAAGGTGACCAGCAGGGAGAACACCAGTACGCACGCCGCAAGAGCGTGCCCACGTCGCAGCGACAATGGGTTGTCGTCAATGTCGGCGAGCTGCGTGCTGGATCCTGTCACCCGCGCAGGATACCGCGCCGTCGCACCCATCCATACATGAACCATGTGCCGACTGACCGGGCACCCCCCATTGCCATGCCGCCCCCCGCCCCTATACTGGTCGTGTTCGGCGTTTCACGCCCCGGGGGTGCACTGGCTTCGACGGGGGTCGCGAAATCGCCTGGCGCATGTCGAGGGGGTAGCTTTCCTCGTTAATCCAGCTGCAAAACTCATAGTTGCCAACGACGACAACTACGCACTGGCCGCTTAAGGCCTAAGCCCCGAAACCGCTTGTGTCCGTGCTCGCGATGTAGGGTCATTATCACGGAATCGCCGGGAGTGGCTGCCTGTCAGCACTCGGTTAACCCAAAACAGGCTGGTCCGCCGATGCGCTTTGTGCGCCGTGCTGTCGGTAGACGAGACTTAACGGAGCACTAAACATGTAGTGCCGGGGATGGAGTGCCTTCGGACGGCGGTTCGATTCCGCCCACCTCCACCAATGCAGGGTCTGAAGAAGACCCATACAGGCCGAAATCCCTCTTGAAAGCAGGGGTTTCGGCCTTTTCTTTGTCCGATGCGGTACGTCTGGGCATCGTCCCCTTGTACGACCACGTTCGGTCGAGATTGAAGACCCGGTAGTGTTGTCTTCCGTCCAGGCACTTGGGCCTAATGGAAATCCCGGCTCCGCACGTCGAGACTACTCAGCAGCGGCGTCAGGTCGTGCAACTGCCTTGCAATGAGATGGCGCACGCCGTTCTCGGCCTCCAGCTTGCCCTCGACCATCAGCAGCCGCGACTCCAGGAACGGCCGCCGCTGGCGGTCCGCCACCTGCCGCCAGACCACCACGTTGATCATGCCGTGCTCATCCTCCAGGGTGACGAAGGTGACGCCGCTGGCGGTCTGCGGGCGTTGCCGGCCGACCACCAGGCCGGCCGCGACGATGTTGCGCCCCGACGGGATCGCCGGGAGCTCCTTCGAGCTGCGGCACCGCCGCGCGCGCAGCTGCGCGCGCAGCAGCGCCATCGGATGCCGCCCCAGCGTGGTGCCAAGCGTGGCGTAGTCGGCATGCAGGTCCTCCCCCACCGTCGGCAACGGCAGCGCGGCTTGCCGTTCGCGTGGCTGCGTGTCCACCCCCAGCAGGGGGCGTCGTTCCTCCACCCCGGCCACCGCCCAGCGCGCACGGTGGCGGTGCCCCGCCAGCCCGCGCAGCGCGCCCGCGTCGGCCAGCAGTTCACGTGCACGGGCACTGATCACGGCGCGCTCGCACAAGTCGGCGACGTCGAAAAATGGGCCGGCCGCCCTCGCCCGCTCGATCCGCACCGCATCGTCCTCGTTGAGTCCCCTCGCCATGCGCAGGCCCATGCGCAACGCAAACTCTCCGCGTTTATCCGGTTCCAGCGTGCAGTCCCAATCGCTGTAGCGTACGTCCACCGGCCGCACCTCCACGCCATGCCGCCGCACGTCCTGCAACAGCTGGTCGGAGCTATAGAACCCCATCGGCTGGCTGTTGATCAGCGCGCAGGTGAAGGCCGCCGGATAGTGGTGCTTGAGCCAGCAGCTGGCATAGGTCAGCAGCGCGAAGCTGGCCGCATGCGACTCGGGAAAACCGTAACTGCCGAAGCCCTTGATCTGCTCGAAGATGCGCGCGGCGAATTCAGCCGAGTAGCCGCGCGCCAGCATGCCGTCCGTCAACTTCTCGCGATGGTGTTCCAGCCCGCCGTGGCGCTTCCACGCTGCCATCGAGCGACGCAGGTCGTCCGATTCGCCGGGCGTGTAGCCGGCCGCGACCACCGCCAGTTCCATCACCTGTTCCTGGAACAGCGGCACGCCCAGGGTGCGTTCGAACACCTTGCGCAGCGCCTCGGAAGGATAGGTCACCGGTTCCTCGCCGGTGCGCCGCCGCAGGTAGGGATGCACCATGTCGCCCTGGATCGGGCCCGGCCGCACGATCGCCACCTCGATCACCAGGTCGTAGAATCTGCGCGGCCGCAGCCGCGGCAGCATCGCCATCTGCGCCCGCGACTCGATCTGGAACACGCCGATGGTGTCGGCGCGGCAGATCATGTCGTAGGTGGCCTGATCCTCTGCCGGAATCGTCGCCAGCGCGAGATCGCGGCCGTGATGGATCCGCAGCAGGTCGAGGCAGCGGCGCAATGCGCTGAGCATTCCCAGCGCGAGGATGTCGACCTTGAGCAGCCCGACCGCATCGAGATCGTCCTTGTCCCATTGCACGACGGTACGGCCTTCCATGGTCGCGTTCTCCACCGGCACCAGCGTGTGCAGCGGCTGCTCGGAGATCACGAACCCGCCCGGATGCTGCGACAGGTGACGCGGGAAGCCGATCAGCTCGGCGGTCAGCGCCAGCACCCGGCGGATGACGGGACTGTCGGGATCGAAGCCCTGCTCGCGCAGCCGTTCGGCCGACGGCAGCGTGTCGCTCCAGCGACCGATGCAGCCGGCCAGCGCATCGACCTGGTCGGGCGGCAGGCCCAGCGCCTTGGCGACGTCACGCACCGCGCCGGCGCCGTGGTACGTGCTGGCCACCGCCGTGAGCGCGGCGCGATGACGGCCATAGCGCTCGAATATGTACTGGATGACCTCTTCCCGCCGTTCATGCTCGAAGTCGACGTCGATGTCCGGCGGCTCGTCGCGCTCCCTGGACACGAAGCGCTCGAACAGCATGCCGATGCGGTCGGGATCGATCTCGGTGACGCCGAGCACGTAGCAGACCACCGAGTTGGCCGCCGAGCCGCGCCCCTGGCAGAGGATGTGCCGGCTGCGGGCGAAGCGCACGATGTCGTGCACGGTCAGGAAGTAGCTCTCGTAGCCAAGCTCGGCGATCAGCGCCAGCTCCTTCTCGGCCAGGTCCCGCGCCTTTTGCGGGATTCCGTCCGGCCAGCGCCAGCGCAAGCCCTGCTCGGTCAGTTCGCGCAACCAGGACGTGGCCGTGTGCCCGGTCGGCACCAGTTCGTGCGGATACTGATAGCGCAGTTGCGCGAGGTCGAAACTGCAGCGCCGCGCGATGCGCACGCTCTCGGCCAGCAGCGCCGGCGGATACAGCTCGGCCAGGGTCCGCCGCGGGCGCAGGTGCCGCTCGCCGTTGGGAAACAGCCGCATCCCCGCCTCGGCCACCGTCGTGCGGTGCCGGATCGCCGTCATGGCATCCTGCAATGCGCGACGACCGCGCGCATGCATGTGCACGTCGCCCGCGGCGACCAGCGGCAGGTCCAGCGCCACGCCCAGCGCATGCAGCGCGGCGAGCCTGTCCGCGTCGCGCTGGCCGCGATGCAGTTCCACCGCGATCCACAGCCGGCCGGGAAACAGTGACTTCAACCAGCGGCCGTCCTGTTCGCTTGCCGGGTCCGCCGGAACCCACAGCGCAAGCAGGCCGTCCGTGCCTTCTGCAAAGTCCTCGCGCAGCAGGCGGTACTGGCCCTTCGGCACGCGCCGCCGCGCCGCTGTGACCAGCCGGCACAACACCTGATAGCCGGCCAGGTCCTCGACCAGCAGCACCAGCTTCGGACCGCCGTCGACCTGCACCTCGCTGCCGACGATCAACGGAAGATCCACCGCCTTCGCGGCCTGCCAGGCGCGCACGATCCCGGCCAGCGTGCACTCGTCGGTGATTGCCAACGCCGCGTAGCCATGCCGCTTCGCGCGCTCGAACAGCTCGCGGGCGCTGGACGCTCCGCGCTGGAACGAGAAGTTCGACAGGCAATGCAGCTCGGCGTAGCTCATGCGAACCAACCGTGCAGCCAGTAGCCACCCTCGGCGCCCACCGGCCGGTAGACCCAGGCGCGCTGGCCCGTCTGCAGTCGCGCGACGTAATAGTCCCGGCGGATGTCGAAGCCATCCCACCAGCCCGACTCGATGCGCTCGGCGTCACCCTCGAGGCGCGGCGCCGCTCCGCGCAAGGGGATCGGCTTCGCCAGCAGCCAGCCGGGACGCAGCGACATGGCCGCCGGCAATGGAGCGGGCGACGATCGTTTCGGTTGCGGCGCCGGGCCGACGCGCCAGGCCTGCTCCGGACGATGGTCCTCGTGTGCGCACAGCCCGTGCACCGCGTTCTCGCCGAGCCGCGCGCGCAGCCGTTCGCGCAGCTGTTCCCACGGCATCGCCTGCTGCGGCCGCTCGTCGAACAGCTCCCGGTGCGCGGGCACGAACGCCGGCAGCTGGTCGGCGACCAGCACGATCGCGCGCACCGGCGCGGGCGTTTGCGCCTGTTCCAGTCGGCCGCGCGCGAGCTCGAACAGCAGCGCGGCATCGCGCTCGGGGGCCAACAATCCAACCGGCACCACCGTGTCCGCGCGCCCTTCGTGCTCCAGGTGCAGCGCGAACCGCTGCACGCCGCCGTCCCGGCCGGCGAGGAATGCGGCCAGGTCCGCGGTCAATCGCCTCAAGGGGAACAGCAACGCCTGCGAGGACTCGACCTCGTAGCCGAGCTCGATGCGCATGGCGAACCGGTCCGGTGGCCGGTACCAGTCCAGCACGGTGTCGCACTCGCCCATCAGCGCATCCAGGTGCCGCAGCACCTCGGCCGGGAAGCGTCGCGCGATGCCGTCGCGCGGCAACGCCAGCACCTGCCGCAGCGTGCGCAGGCCCATGCGCTGGAACGCGGTCGCCACCTCCGGCGCGAAGCCGGCGCGCTGCACCGGCAGTTGCCCAAGCGCATGCCGCATCGGCTCGAGACCGGCGACCGCGAGACCGTCGTGCGCGTTGGCCAGCGCGCGTGCTGCCACCGGGTTCGGCGCGGCGACGATGCGGTGCCGGAAGCCGAGCAGCGCCAGCTCTTCCCGCAGCCGCGCCTCGAACCGCGGCCACGGACCGAACAGGCCCAGGCTGCCCTGGATCTCGAGGAGGAGCGCGTGTGGATGCTGCGTACTGACCTGCGAACTGAAGCGATACGCCCACGCCGCCAGGAACCGGTGCCAGCGCGCTTCATCGTCCGGATCATGCTCGACCGTCGCGAACCCGCGCGCGAGCGCCTGCGCCGCGGTCAACGCCATGCCCCGGCGCAGGCCGAGCGCGCGTGCGGCGGGATTGAGCGCGTGCAGCACGCGCCGCTGCTGCGAACCGGCGACCATCGCCAGCGGCGCATCGGGCTGCGCGCAACGCCGCAACACGCCGTCCAGCGCGAGCTGCGGCAACAGGATGCAGGCCCAGCGCACCGCTCACCCCGCCAGCGGGATCGGCCGTGGCGGCGCCAGTCCGCCGCGGCACTTGAGCACGCGCAGCTGCGCGGGCCGGACGTCGATGGCGATGCGCAGCGCGGCCGGTGACGGATTGCGTGCGGCCGAAAGCGGCCGGGTCGCGAACGCCAGGGCCTGGCCGCTCTCCGCCGCGACCTGCAGCCGGCGCAAGGCCCGGTCGTCGGCCTTCAATGGCCAGCACAGCACCGCGCCGCAGCTGCCCGAGCGCAGGCACTGCTCGGTGGCCCACAACGCATCGCGCGGCGAGGACGCCTCGATCATCTGCACCTGCCGCAGTTCGACCCCTGCCGCCTGCCATGCCGGCGCGAACGGCACGTAGGGCGGCGCGACCAGCACGATGCGCTCGCCGGCCTGCGACAGCCGCGCCAGCACCGGCCAGAGCAATTGCAGCTCGCCGATGCCGTCGACCGGGATCAACAACTCCGTCAGCGCCGCCTCGGGCCAGCCGCCGGTCGGCAGGACCGCATCCAGCGCCGCGAGACCGGTCGGCCGCGAACTCGGCGGCAACGCCGCCGGTCGGCCCTTCCACACGCGCCGCTGGTGCAACAACGCATCGATCGCGACCACCGCGCCCATGTCATCCCCGCCGGACCAGGCCGCAGAACACGCCCTCGATCGCGAAGTCCTGCCCGGGCTCCACTTCGATCGGCGCATAGGCCGGATTGCGCGGCAGCAGGCGCAGGGCATCGGCCGAACGCGACAGCCGCTTGATCGTCAGTTCGCCGTCGAGCCGCGCGACGACCACCTGCCCGTCGCGGGCCTCGGGCGTGCGCTTCACCCCGACCAGGTCGCCATCGAGAATGCCGTCCTCGATCATCGAGTCACCCTGCACCCGCAGCAGGTAGTCGGGGGCCGAGGAAAACAGCCGCGTGTCCAGGGTCAGGATGTCGGCCAGCCCCGCATCGGCCCCGATCGGCGCGCCCGCCGCCACCCGGCCCAGCACCGGCACCCGCAGCAGGTCGGACCGCGCCCGCATCCCGGCCGGCCGGATCCCCCGCGCCTGCCCGGCCGTGACCTCGACCAGTCCGGCCTCGGCCAGCGCCAGCACGTGCTTGCGCGCCGCGCCGCGCGTCGCCAAGCCACAGGCGGTGGCGATTTCGGCCAAGGACGGCGGCTGGCCAAGGCCGGCCACCCGGTCGCGGATGAACGACAGAACGGCGGCACGACGGGGACTGAGGTTTGACATGGGGTACATTTGTACCCCATTTTGGTTTTGCAAAGCTAGGCCCATCCTGTTCAGGGCGTCATGACAGAGGACTTCGCTTCGGTGCCGTCCCGGCTTGACCTGCTTGATCTGCCGGCCGGCCGGGGAGACCACTGTGGCGGTGATCGTCTTCCAGACTCTCGTTAAGCCGTTCGGGATGGCGTTCTACGGCTACCGCGCCATCTGTTCGGGCAACCCTCGGGCCAATCAGGCCGCGCCAGCCTGCGCGATGTACCAGGACGCGGCGCCCTGCAACCCGAGCTGGCCGTGTTCGACCAGGCGAACCGGAACGGACTTGAGCACTTCCCGCATCACGCCCTTGTCGACGAAGCGTTCGGCGAAATCGCTGGCGAGCAGCAGGTCGGTAATCTGGGTGGGAATGCCGCCGGCGAGGTAGACGGCATTGGCACCGAAGGTCAACGCAAGGTCACCGGCGACGCTGCCGAGAACGTTGCAGAACATCGCCACCGCCTCGACTGCCTGCGGGTCCTCGCCCTGCTGCGCGGCCCGGGTGATTGCAGACGGGCTGGCTAGGCGCTCGTCAACGCCGTCGAGCACGCACAGCGCCTGGTAGGCGTTGAGCAGTCCCGGGCCGGACAGCAGACGCTCGTTGCCGACATGGCTCCAGCGCTGCAGGAACACTTCCAACACGGCCAGTTCACGCGGCGTACGAACCGAGAGCGCGGCGTGGCCTGCCTCGGTCGGCACCACCACAGGAGGCCGTCCGGGCACCCGAACGGCTGCGCCAAAGCCGGTTCCCGGACCGATCACCAGCGCCGATCCGGGCGGGGTCGTCGTGTCCGGACCACTGATCAGGCGGGCGGAGCCAGGGTCGATGCTCGGCACCGCCCAGGCCATGGCCTCGAAATCATTGATCAGGCGCAGTCCATTCAGTCCGGCTCCGGAAACTGTCCCGCTGACCGACACCGACCACGGCAGGTTGGCATGGACGAGGGTATCGCCGACCAGCAGCCCTGCGATCGCGACCGCGGCGTCGGGATGGGCTCCGATCCCGGCCTCGTCGATGAACGCACGCAGGATTGAAGCCAGATCCGGATAGTCCGCACAGGCATAGCGGCGGTAGTGCACCAGCTGCATCGAGGAGGGCACCGCGATCGGCTCGACCAACGCCACACGGGCGTGGGTGCCACCGACATCGGCCGCGATCAGGGGCCGCGGGTCGACAGCCGGAAGCGCCTCCGGACGCCCGGAGGCTTCGTAACGCCCCTTCAACCCCATTGCCCCCGCCGAGGCGCGCGCGCATCGACACAGAGCTGCCAGGACGTCGGGAATCGGCATGGAGTGGACCACGCCGAGGCGTCGGCCCCTTGGGGATGAACAATGCTACGTCCGGTACGCATCAGCTTCAGGCCTTGCACTCGACAACTCTGGAGAGTTCGCCATAGTAACGCCAGTGGCATGGAATGGCCCGGACACGTGCTCGATTCCGGCAGCCTCCGGCAGTCGACGTTCGCCGTCCGACCCGATTTGACCTCGCCTGCACACCTGCAACCGCAGGCTGTCGAGATGGATTTGATGTCGCAGGCCATCGCGTTGGGCAACGCCGGCATCGCAATGGTGCTCGGCGGGCTCATCGGCTATGAGCGTGAACTGAAAAATCGCCCGGCCGGCTTCCGTACCCACATGCTGGTGGCCGGTGCGGCCGCCTTGTTGCTCGGTGTGGGCCGGCTGATTCTTGACAGCGGTACGTTCACGGCGCCGGGGGAAACCCTGCAGATCGATCCGTTGAGGCTGATCGAGGCTGTCGTGGCGGGCGTTGCGTTCATCGGCGCCGGCACCATCTTCGCCCGACGTTCGGATGGCGCCATCGCCGGCATCACGACCGCCGCATCCTTGTTGATGGTCGCGGTGATCGGAGTGGTCTGCGGCCTGGGCTTCCATCTGCTCGGCGTTACAGCCACCTTGTTGACGCTGGTGGTGTTGACGATCCTCAAGGTCCTGGAGCGCTGACCGCCTGGAATCCATGCTCGGCTGTCGAATACGACACGGGCCGCGGATGCGGCCCGTGTCCTTCCATCCATCCCGGCAATCCTCTTCCCGGGGTGTCCTCAGGAACGTATCGGCACCAGGGTGATTTCTACCCGACGGTTCTGTGCTCGTCCGGCATCGGTGTCGTTGCTGGCAACCGGGCGGGTCGCGCCGGCGCCAATCAGGATGAAGCGGTCACGCATCAGCCCCTTGGACATCAGGTAGTTGCCGACCGAGGCCGCACGGCGCTCGGACAATTGCTGGTTGTAGGAGGCGCTGCCGACACTGTCGGTATGACCGGCCACCTCGACGATGGTCTGGTCGTACTGGGAAAGGGTGCGGGCGACGTCGTCAAGCACCGGGTAGAAAGCCGGCTTGAGATCGAACTTGTCGAAGTCGAAGGTGATGTTGCTGGGCATGTTCAGGGTGATGTTGTCGCCCTGGCGCACCACGTCGACGCCGGTACCCTGCATCTGCTCGCGCAACGCACGTTCCTGGCGGTCCTGGTAGTTGCCGATCGCGCCTCCGGCAAGGCCGCCGATGCCGGCGCCCACGAGTGCACGCTGGCGGCGCTCGGTAGCGTCGTCGCCGCTGAGCAGACCGGCGGCAACACCGGCCAGGGCACCGATCAGCGCGCCTTTCTGGGTCTTGCTCATGCCAGAGCCTTGCTGCTGGCCATAGCCATCATTGCCGTAGCCGCCTCCGGTCGTGGCGCAACCCGCCACCATGGCGGTGACGGCGGCAGCCATAAGAGCGGTACGAATGTGCTTCTTCATGATCTCAACCTCGCAGGGTGACCTGGTGTGCAGGGGTATCCAAGCTAATCATTCCGGCGTCTGGAATGGGTGACGGGTGCACACTCCCATTCAGCTTCCAGCAGGCCCTGCCGCTCGCATTGCGGGGCACACAAACGAAGGGCCGGGTTGCCCCGGCCCTTCGAGCATCCATCAACGGCTGTTTGTATCAGTAGCTGACAGTGATGGTGGCCGTACAGGTCGAAGTACCGGCTTCGCAGATACTGTAGGTCAAGCTGCCGCCACCCCGGCGACCGGTATTGTCGGTGTAGCTGCTGCCTCCGGTGGTGGCGACCTTGCTGCCGTCACGGAAGACATCGAAGCTGCCGGCCGAAGAGCCCGACCAGCTCAGGTCGACATGGACCACGCCCTTGACCTTGTACGAGCTGCCGCTCACGGTGAAGTTCGGATCCGGATCCGGATCCGGGTCGGGATCGGTACCGCCACCGCCGTTCTGCAGCTCGTCGAGCGCGGCCTTGGCCTGGACCAGGCCCCAGCCGTAGGAGTTGTCGCGTCCGGCCGTACCAAGGTCCTCGGCGGTGACCGCCAGCGCCTCGCGGACTTCCTGGTTGGTCCAGGTCGGATTGGCGCTCCAGACCAGCGCTGCGACGCCGGCCACGTGCGGGGTAGCCATCGAAGTGCCGTCGTAGAACGCGTAGCCGTTGCCCTGGTTGTCCGGGATCGTGTTGACGGTGGCCGACGAACCCAGCTTGTTGGCCACCAGATACTGGCCATCCTCCTGGGTCATGCTGACCGCCGGAATCGCGGGACCGGCGCTGCCGAGGGTGCCGCTGAAGCCGCCCGGGGCGTTGTTGTAGATCACCACCGCGGCTGCGCCACCGTTGTAGGCGTTGTTGACCTTGTCGGCGAAGCTGATGTCGCCGCGCTCGCACAACACGGCCTTGCCAGCCCAGCTGCCGGAACTGGTGCACAGCCCGCCATTGACCAGCGCCCCGCTGGCCTGTCCCTGGTAGGTGTACTCCAGCGACGAGACGATGTAGGACGAGCCATCGACCGAAGCGGTCGCCGACACGTGCGGCACCGTGCTCAGCACGCTCACGCCGGGCGCCGCCAGTTCGACCTGGTTGGTGCGCTGCGAGAAGCTGGCGTGCTGCTTGTTGCTGTCGACCGCCGCGACCGAGACGACACTGTCGTACGAAGCCGGATAGCTGTGGCTGGTGTTGCCGGCGTTGCCGGCCGCAGCGATGCTCAGCACGCCGTTGTCGTACAGGTTCTGGAACGCGTTCCGCTCGGTGGTGCTGCTGAAGCTGCCACCCAGGCTCATGTTGATGACCTTGGCACCCGCGTTGGCACAGCGGTTGGCCGCGTCGACCAGGGTCGAACTGTAGCTCCAGCCGCACGAAGCACCGTCGAACACCTTGACGATGTACAGCGAGATGTTGCCGGTATTGACGCCGACCACACCCGCGTTGTTGTCGGCCGCGGCAATGGTGCCCGCCACGTGCGAGCCATGGCCGCAGGTGTCGGTGTTCCAGCCGCTCGGGTAGCCACCGGCGAGGTTGACGCCCTGGAAGTCTTCATGCGCGGCATGGATGCCGGAGTCGATCACGCAGACGGTGACGCCATCGCCGGTGACACCGTCCGCCCAGACCTGGGGCGCCTGCACCATGCCGATGCCATAGGGCTGGGTCTGGGCCATCGAATAGCGAGGAACATCCTGCTCCACCAGCTCCACGTGCGGGTTGTTGCGGATGCCCTGCAATGCACTCGGCGGCAGCGTGACTGCCGTTGCTCCGTCGAACGTGTGATGGATCTTGCCGCCGGCGACCTGCAACGCCCTGTTGACCTGCGCCTTGCTGTCGGGCTTGAACTTGACCCATACCCGGTTCTGATCCGGCCCGTCCGCCGCCTGACCCGTGCCCGCGGCAAACACCAGACCGATGCCCAGCCCGATGGCCAAGGCGAGACTGTTGTGCTTCATCTACCACCCCAAGATGTGAATTGATGTCCCCCCTGCCATTGAGCCCCTGTCACCCAATGTCCCGTGGACAATAGCAGACCGTGCCGAAAGTCATGCTGCGTTGCAGCATGTCCATTCTGAACGCCTGCTACAGAAAGTCAGCGGGGCACGGCCGGGCCGTCGGACAGGGCTATCAATCCCGCAACAGGCCACCGACGTATCGGCGCGGAATCCGCTCATTGAGGCCCACCAGGACCTCATACGGGCTCTCTCCACCCTGCTCCGCCACGGTCTCGACACTGATGGCCTCGCCTCTCTGCTCGCCGATCAGGACCACCTCGTCCTCGTTCCAGGCACTGTGCCGGCCTATGTCGATCATGAACTGGTCCATGCACACCCGGCCTACGATCGGGTGGCGCTGCCCGTGGATGAGCACTTCACCTCGCGAGGACAGTGCCCGCGGATAACCGTCGCCATAGCCGATCGGCACGGTCACCACTCGGGTATCGTGCTCCGCCGTCCAGGTCGCGCCGTAGCTGACCGGGTTGCCGGCCTTGACCACCTTGAAGTAGACCACCTTCGAAACCAGCGACATCACCGGCTCGACTGCGATGCTGCGTTTCGAGGCCGAGCCCGGCAGCACGCCGTACAACGCGATCCCGGGCCGGACCATGTCCAGCCAGGTGTCCGGGAAGTGCAGCACGCCACCGGAGTTGGCGAGGTGGCGGGTTGGCATCGGCGCGCCGAGGCGTTCGAAATGCGCGCAGGCTTCCTGGAAGCGTTCCAGTTGCCGTGCGGTCATCGGCGAATCGGGATCGTCGGCGCAGGCCAGGTGCGAATAGATGCCCTTGAGCACGCACCAGCGCGAGGCGCAGGCGGCCTCGATGAGCGGCCCGCACGAATAGCTGTGCACGCCGATGCGCTCCATGCCGGTATCGATCTTGAGATGGATCGCCGCCCGACGCCCCATCGCCTGAGCCGTGGCTTCGACCTGTCGCAGCTTGTCGAGGGAGGAGACGGTGATCTCCAGATCGTGCTCGATGAACTGCGCGACCTGCGGGCCGAAGATACCGCCGAGCACCAGCACCGGCACGGTCACTCCCGCGCGGCGCAGGGCAATGCCCTCCTCCACGAAGGCCACCCCGAGCCGCTCCACCCCCACCGTCTGCAGGTGCCGCGCCACCGGCACCAGGCCGTGGCCATAGGCATTGGCCTTGACGATCGCCATCACCGGCACGCCGACGCGGGCGCGGATGAGGTGCAGGTTCGACGCAAGTCGGCCGAGATCGACCACGATGCGGGTCGGCCTGTCGTTGGCGGCGGGGGACATCATGCTTTCACTCGGCTGCATGGCGTGGGCGCACCGGAAGAATCGCGGAGCGACCATTCTATGCGCGCATGCGCCGGGCTATTCGAAGCTGCCGATCGAATCGTGGGCGAGATTGTCGAAGCGGGTGTATTCGCCGAAGAACTTCAGCTTCACCGCCCCGGTGGGGCCGCTTCGCTGCTTGCCGATGATGACTTCGGCGAGGCCCTTGTCCGGCGAGTTTTCCTTGTTGTAGTAGTCGTCGCGGTAGATGAAGACGATCATGTCCGCATCCTGCTCGATCGCGCCGGACTCGCGCAGGTCGGCCATCACCGGGCGCTTGTCGGTGCGCGTTTCCAGCGAGCGGTTGAGCTGGCTGAGCGCGATCACCGGTACTTCGAGCTCCTTGGCCAGCCCCTTCAGCGAACGCGATATCTCGGAAATCTCGGTGGCGCGGTTCTCGTTGTTGCCGGGCACCGACATCAGCTGCAGGTAATCGATCACGATCAGTCCGAGGCCATGCTCGCGCTTGAGCCGGCGCGCCTTGGCGGCGAGCTTGGTCGGCGACAGCCCGGGCTCGTCGTCGATGAATATCTTGACCTCGCGCAACTGGCGGATCGCGCTGGTGACGCGGCTCCAGTCCTCGTCCTCGAGCTGGCCGGTGCGCAGCCGCTGGGCGTTGACCCGGCCTACCGAGGAAATCAGGCGCATCGCCAGCTGGCTGGACGACATTTCCATCGAGAAGATGGCCACCGGCTGTTTGCTGCGGAACGCCGCGTATTCGGCCATGTTCAGGGCCAGTGTGGTCTTGCCCATCGCCGGGCGCGCGGCCAGGATGATCAGGTCGGTCTTCTGCAGGCCGGCGGTGAGTTCGTCGAACTCGGTATAGCCGGTCGGCAGGCCGGTGATCGCGCCGCCGTTGGCGTAGCGGGTCTGCAGTTCGTCGAAGGCCGCGGTCAGCGCCTGGTGGACGCTGGTGAAGTCGTTCTTGCCCTCGCTGCTGGCCTGGGCGATCGCCAGCACCTGGCGCTCGGCCTCGTCCAGGATCTCGCTGCTGTCACGGCCTTCGGGCTGGTAACCGTCATTGACGATGCCGGTACCGACATCGATCAGCTGGCGCAGGATCGCCTTGTCGCGGACGATTTCGGCATAGGCGCGGATGTTGGCCGCCGACGGCGTGGTGCTGGCCAGTTCGATCAGGTAGGCGCCGCCGGCAACCTGCTCGCCCAGGCCCATCGACTCGAACCACTCGCCGAGGGTCACCGCGTCGTAGGGCTTGGCCTTTCGTGCCAATTCGCTGATCGCGCGGAAGATCAACTGATGGTCGCGACGGTAGAAGTCCGTCTCGGTGATGTGATCGGCGACGCGGTCCCAGGCCTCCGGCGCCAGCATCAGGCCACCTAGCACCGCCTGTTCGGCCTCGACCGACTGCGGCGGCAGCCGCAATTGGTCGACCCGCTGTTCGGCCCGTGAATCGAAGCGCTTGTCGCCGCGTCCATCCCCTCGCGAGTCGCCACGAAAACCGGGTCGTGCATTCATGTCGTCAGCGAACTCCTGGCGGATGCGTGCGCCGACGGGATCCGGCGCGAAGGATCTGGTACGGGTTGGGCATCCTAGCCCCGGAGGCGTCCCATCGGTTGCATACAGATCGGTGGCAAGCCTGTGGGAAGCCTGTGGATATCCGGGTATGGCGCGGGGACAAGTCCGGTGCTTTGCCCGTGGTAGCGTATCAGCGTCTCAAACGTTGCGACTGCTACTTTCATTGGCGCATGCGCCAATGAAGCTCGCGAAGTTTGCATTGCACACTTCGGGCTGAAGGCAACGGCTTGTTCGACCTTGCCTTCAACGAAAGCGGGCGCCCGAAGGCGCCCGCCGGTGGAACATTGGCAGGCCGCGATCAGGCGGCTTCCGGCTCCACGACCACCTTCACGGTGACGTCGATATCCGCGTGCAGGTGCACCACGATTTCGTACTCACCGACGTGGCGGATGGCACCCTCGCCCATCACCACTTCGGACTTCTCGACCGGGGTGCCGAGCTTGGTCAGCGCCTCGGCGATGTCGCGGTTGGTGATCGAGCCGTACAGCTTGCCCTCGGTGGCGGCATTGGCACGGATCGTCACGCTGGCGCCCTCGAGCTTGCCCTGACGGGTCACGGCATCGTCGTGGATGGCCTTGGCCTTGGCTTCGTACTCGGCGCGACGCGCCTCGAACTCGGCCAGGTTGGACTCAGTAGCCGGCACGGCCTTGCCCTGCGGGACCAGGTAGTTGCGGCCGTAGCCCGGCTTGACATCGACTTTGTCGCCGAGCTTGCCGAGGTTCTGCACGTTCTGCAGGAGGATCAGTTGCATGGTGTGTGTCCTGTTTCGTTAGCGGGCCGGGAGGCCCGCAGCGGGTTGCGCTGTCCGAAAGGGGCTGGACGGGAACAGCGTTCCCTTACCCCTGCCCTCTCCCACTGGCGGGAGAGGGGGAAGAAGTGTCCGCCCGGCAGGCGGACAGCTTCACTCAAGCGTTGTGGTTGTCGGTGTACGGGATCAACGCGAGGAAACGGGCGCGCTTGACGGCCGTTGCCAGCTGACGCTGGTACTTCGACTTGGTACCGGTGACACGGCTCGGCACGATCTTGCCGGTCTCGGTCAGGTACTGGCGCAGGGTATTGAGATCCTTGTAATCGATCTCCTTGACACCCTCGGCGGTGAATTTGCAGAACTTGCGGCGGCGGAAGAACTTGGACATGGGTGCGCTGCTCCTGGGATTCGTGGTCAGGCGGCTTCGGCGTTGTCGCCGGCTTCGGCGTCGGCTTCGCTCTTGTCGCCGTCACCGTCGCTGTTGTCGTTGCTGTCGTCGTCACGGCGACGGCGCTCGGAACGCTCGGGCTTGTCGCTCTTCTCGTCCTTGAATTTCATGATCAACGACTGCTCGGTGTCCGCCTCGTCACGCTTCATGACCAGGTGGCGCAGCACCGCGTCGTTGAAGCGGAAACCGTCGACCAGCTCGTTCAGCACGGCCTGGTTGCACTCGATGTTGAGCAGCACGTAGTGGGCCTTGACCAGGTTCTGGATCGGGTAGGCCAGCTGACGACGGCCCCAGTCCTCCAGGCGGTGAATCTGGCCCTCGCCAGCCTCGATCAGCGACTTGTAGCGCTCGATCATGGCCGGAACCTGCTCGCTCTGGTCCGGATGGACCAGGAACACGACTTCGTAATGACGCATTATTTTTTACCTTGTGGATGATGTCCGGCTCGATTTCGAGCCTGACCGGGTCAGCCCCCCGCGCCTGCCCGGATCGACCAGGCGGATGCGATGGAGCAAGGGCTCCCTCAAAACACAGTCCGAGGGAGCCGGCAATTATCGCAGCATCAATGACTTGAAGGCAACTCCGGACAGGATCGCCCGGCCCGGCCATCCGCGGCCGGGCGTTCACCAGCGCGCAAACCTATGGTTTGCGAGCGCGCTGGCTCACCCACGCGTGGATATGCCGCTCCAGGGTGTCCAGCGGCACCGAGCCGGTTTCCAGCACGGCATCGTTGAAATCGCGCAGGTCGAAATCGTCGCCCAGTTCACTCGATGCCATCTCACGAAGTTCCGAGATCCTTATTTGGCCGATCTTGTAGGCCAACGCCTGCCCCGGCCAGGCGATGTAGCGGTCGATCTCGTTGGTCACGTCCTGCAGGGTCTTGGGGGCATTGTCCATGAAGTAGTCGATCGCCTGCTGGCGGCTCCAGCCCTTGCTGTGCATGCCGGTGTCGACCACCAGCCGGACCGCGCGCCACATGTCGTAGGCGAGTTGGCCCATGCGGTCGTAGGGATCGTCGTACAGGCCCATGTCATAACCCAGGCGCTCGGCGTACAGCGCCCAGCCTTCGCCGTAGGCGGTGAAGTAGCCGACCCGGCGGAACATCGGCGTGTCCGGCAGCTCCTGCCCGCGGGCGAACTGGAAATGGTGACCCGGCACGGCCTCGTGCAGGCTCAGCGCCATCATTTCCCACTTGGGCCGCACTTCGGGCTTGTACAGGTTCACGTAGTAATAGCCGGCGCGGGAGCCGTCGACCGCACCGGGCTGGTAGTAGGCCGTGGTGGTGTCCGGAGCGATGTTGTCCGGAATCGGGCGTACCCCGTACGGCAGCCGCGGAATGGTGCGGAACACCTTGACCAGTTCCGGATCGATTCGTTTTGAAATCGCCAGGTAATGGGTGAACAGCTCTTCCGGCGTCTTGTGGAAGAACTTCGGATCGGTACGCAGGTGGGTGAAGAAATCGGCCAGTGAGCCTTCGAAACCGACCTCGTCCTTGATCTTCTCCATCTCGGCACGGATACGCGCCACTTCCTTCACGCCGATCTCGTGGATCTCATCGGCAGGCAGGTCGGTGGTAGTGAATTGCCGGGCAACGAAGTCGTAATAGGCTTTGCCGTCCGGCAGGTCGGTGGCGGCGATGCTGTCGCTGCAACCGGGCAGGTATTCGTCGCGGAAGAAGACGGCGAAATCGCGGTAGGCCGGCACCACCCGCTCGCGGATGACCGCCTCGGCCCGAGCCTTCAGCTCGACCTGCTCCGCCGCCGGAATGCCTTCGGGCATGCGGGTGAACGGCTTGTAGAACGGGCTGGCGGCCGGGTCATCGACGACCTGGGCGTCGATCTGGCCGGGGATGCGCGACATCACCGCTTTCGGTGGCGTGTTGCCGGCCTTCAGGCCCTCGCGCATCAACACCGTGTTCTGCTCGACCAGGGCCGACACGCCTTCCAGACGGCTGATCCAGTCCTGGTAGTCCTTCGCGGTCCTGAACGGCAGGACCTCGGCAATGTTCTCGGCGTTCTGCACCCCACCGCGCTGGTTCAACGGGCGCTGCCACTCGTTGAATTTCTGCCGTTCGACCGCACGCTCGGCCTGCCACAGAAACACGTCGTGGCTGAGCCTGTCGCCGGCCGACAACGCCTCGCGATCGATGGCTTTGATGCGTTCGAGCACGTCCCGGGCATGGGTCTGGCGGCGCTCGATCGCTTCAAGGCTCTGGTCGGTCCAGCGATCGTTGTAACGGGTGTCGCCGCGATAGCTGGCGGTTTCCGGATGCTCGCGCAGGCCGTACTCCCATTCCTCGTCGAACAGTTGGTGGAGCGCAGTGGCGGCAGTGTTGCGGGTCTCGCCAGCGGGCGTGGACGCCGTTTGCGACGACGGTTGCGGCGAACAGGCGGCCAGGACCACCGCGATGGCGACGGGCAGCAACAAGTTACGGATCACGGCGCTCTCCGGGGTCAAAGCCCGGAGTCTAGCCCGGCCCGAACACCGCCCTCCATATCCGGGGCCCGATACGTCAGGCGCGCGGCTTTGCGGATCCTGCTCTTTGCGGGCGTTCAGTCAGCCGTGGCTTCGGTGGTGAAGCTCTCACCGCAACCGCAAGCCTCGGCCACGTTCGGGTTGTGGAACAGGAACTGCTCGCCGAGGCGCTGCTTGACGACATCGATGCGGGTGCCGTCGACCAGCGGCAGGCTGGTCAGGTCTACGTAGATGCGCACGCCGTCCTGCTCGAAGACGGTGTCGCCGGGACGCTCGTCGCGGGCCAGGTCGGCCACGTGCTGCCAGCCCGAGCAGCCGGTCCGGGTCACGCCAAAGCGCAGGCCGAGCGCATCGGGGCTCTCGGCAAGATAACGCTGGACGCGGGCCAGGGCGGCGGGGGCAAGGGTGACGGGCATTGGTTACTCCATTCGATTCCGGATCGTCGTCCCCGCGGAAGCGGGAACCGGCGTCTTGTTCGATCTGCGATTTGAAGGCGCCGGGTTCCCGCCTTCGCAGGAACGACGGATTCTTGACCTGTTCAATTATAGGCCCGCGAGGCTGAGCCCAGGCTGGGCAGGCGGAATTCACCGTTGCACGACTCCCATGCGCGGGCACGGAGCCGGTAAACTCTCCTGCTCCCCATATCGGCCCGACGCGGCAAGGATTCAAGAGCATGGCGGTGTGCAGCCCATGACGGTCATCAGTGTGCAACAGGCCCTGGCGGGCAAGGTTCCGGCCGGCGGCGAGGTCACCGTACGTGGTTGGGTGCGGACCCGGCGCGATTCCAAGGCCGGGCTGAGCTTCGTCAATGTCAGCGACGGCTCGTGCTTCGCCCCGATCCAGGTGGTGGCGCCCAGTTCGCTCGACAACTACGAATCAGAGGTCAGGCACCTCAGCGCAGGCTGCTCGGTCATCGCGCGCGGCGAGCTGGTGCAGTCGCAGGGCAAGGGGCAGGCTTTCGAGATCCAGGCCAGCTCGGTCGAGGTGGTCGGCTGGGTCGAGGATCCGGAGACCTATCCGATCCAGCCCAAGCCCCACTCGCTGGAGTTCCTGCGCGAAGTCGCGCACCTGCGTCCACGCACCAACCTGTTCGGCGCGGTGACCCGCATCCGCCACTGCCTGGCCCAGGCCGTGCACCGCTTCTTCCACGAGAACGGCTACTACTGGATCAACACGCCGATCGTGACCACCTCCGACGCCGAGGGCGCCGGCCAGATGTTCCGCGTCTCGACGCTGGACATGGCCAACCTGCCCCGCGACGACAAGGGCGAGGTGGACTTTTCCCGAGATTTCTTCGGTCGCGAGGCCTTCCTGACCGTGTCCGGCCAGCTCAACGTCGAGGGCTACTGCCTGGCACTGAGCAAGGTCTACACCTTCGGCCCGACCTTCCGCGCCGAGAACAGCCACACCACCCGTCACCTCGCAGAGTTCTGGATGGTCGAGCCGGAGATCGCCTTCGCCGACCTGATGGAGAACGCGCGGATCGCCGAGGAATTCCTCAAGTACCTGTTCCGCGCCGTGCTCGACGAGCGTGCCGACGACATGGCCTTCATCGCCGAGCGCGTGCAGAAGGACGCGATCTCCCGGCTGGAATCGTTCATCAACGCACCGTTCGAGCGCATCGACTACACCGATGCAGTGGCGCTGCTGCAGAAGTCGGGGCAGAAGTTCGAGTTCCCGGTCGAATGGGGCCTGGACCTGCAGACCGAGCACGAGCGCTGGCTGACCGAGGAGCATGTCGGCCGCCCGGTGGTCGTCACCAACTACCCGGAGCACATCAAGGCGTTCTACATGCGCCTGAACGACGATGGCAAAACCGTCGCCGCGATGGACGTGCTGGCCCCTGGCATCGGCGAGATCATCGGCGGCAGCCAGCGCGAGGAGCGGCTGGACGTGCTCGACGCGCGAATGGCCCAGTTCGGGCTCGACACTGAGCACTATGGCTGGTACCGCGACTTCCGCCGCTACGGCACCATCCCGCACGCCGGTTTCGGCCTCGGCTTCGAGCGGCTGGTGGTCTACGTCTGCGGCCTGTCCAACATCCGCGACGCGATCCCCTACCCGCGCGCGCCGGGCCATGCGGAGTTCTAGGGAATGATCCTGTTCTTCGCCCTCTGCTTCATCGGTGTCGCCATCGCCGGCGCGACCGCATTCGTGATCTTCTGGCCGCTGTCGCTGGTGCACATCCGCGATCGCCATCCAGAAATGCGCGAGCAGCTCGGCCCGGGCGCCTTCATCAGTCCGCCCGCATTGGGCTGGCTGCTGCGCGGCGGTTATTCGGTTGCCGGCGACCGCAACCTCAATGGACTCGCGACGCCGGCCCGGCTCGCACTGATGACCATCATCACTGCGCTGCTGATGTCCGGTGGGCTGTGGCTGCTTTCGGGGGCGGTGGCATGACCGATGTACGCACTGAATGGTGGTTGGCCACCCTCGGCCGCACGGTGATCTGGGCACGGATGTGCGTGCGCGAGGCCGGCACCGCCGAAGTCTTCGACAGCGACGGCAACACCCTGACCTACGACAGCGAGGACAGCGCCCGCGCTGCGCTGATGGACGCCGAATTCGTCGCCCTCGACGGCCTGGACGAAGACGACGCCGAGACCCGCGGCTTCCTGATCGATGAGCTGGTCCCACCGCAGGCCGAGGACGATGCCCGGCTGCGCGGGTTGATGGTGCAGCAGTTCCCGGAACCACACTGAAGCCACAATGTACCTGCCCGAGCCTTCGCCGAGACCGACCTGGCCGCACTCGACCGGCTCGCCGGGGCCAACGGCTTCATCACCCTGATCACCGTCCGCGACGGCGTGCCGACCGTCAGCCACCTGCCAGTGCTGTACCAGCGCGAAGGCGAGCGTGTGACCCTGACCGGACATTGGGCACGCCCGAACCCCCAGGCCGGCCACGCCGGCCCGGCGCTTGCGATCTTCCACGGACCTCATGCCTATGTGTCGCCGGGCTGGTACCCCGACAAGGAGGAAGCCGCGCGCGTGCCGACCTGGAATTACGCGGTCGCCCACCTGCACGGCGCGCTGGAAACCTTCACCGACGAGGACGCGCTGGCCGATCTGGTGGACCGCCTCAGTCGTCTCCACGAGGGCCGTATCGGCAGCGACTGGCGTTTCGAGCCCGGACGCGACGATCACCGCCGCCAGCTGCGCGGCATCATTGGCTTCCGGCTCCATGCCGACGAGATCCGGCTCAAGCTCAAGCTCAACCAGAACCATCCGGTCGCGAACCGGGCCGCGGTAATCGCCGGCCTCGAGCGGCAGCCGGGTGACGACAACCATGCGGTCGCCATGTTGATGCGCGAGCGCATGACTGCGGAAGGAAACTGACCATGAACATCGACCTCAGCGGCAAGCACGCCCTCGTCTGCGGCGCCAGCCAGGGCATCGGCCTGGCCACGGCACGCACGCTCGCGGGTCTGGGTGCGAATGTGACCCTGCTGGCCCGACGCGAAAACGTGCTGGTGGGCCTGATCGGTGAACTGCCCTGCTCCCACCCCGGCCAGTACCACAGCCGGATCGCGGTCGACGCAGCCGACACCGACACGCTCAAAGCGAAGGTCGAGGCGCTGGTCGCGATCAAGCCGGTGCATATCCTCGTCAACAACAGCGGTGGTCCGCCGCCGGGCACGGTGCATGGCGCCGATGTCGCCGCGTTCGAGGCCGCCTGGCGCCAGCACCTGATCGCCAACCACGTCCTCGCCGAGACGGTGATCCCGGGCATGGAGCGCGACGGTTACGGACGCATCGTCAACATCATCTCGACCTCGGTGAAGGAACCGCTGGCCGGGCTGGGCGTGTCCAACACCACCCGCTGGGCGGTGGCGAGCTGGGCCAAGACCCTGGCCACCGAGCTGGCGCCGCAGGGCATCACCGTCAACAACGTGCTGCCCGGCTCGACCGAGACTCCGCGCATCGAGCAGATCATCCAGGCCACCGCCGCCAAGACCGGCCGCAGCCGTGACGAGGTGTTCGCCGACATGGTCGCGGCAATCCCGATGCGCCGTTTCGCCAAGCCCGAGGAAACCGCGGCCGCGGTCGCCTTCCTGTGCTCGCCGGCGGCGGCCTACATCACCGGCATCAACCTGCCGGTGGACGGGGGGCGGACGAAGTCGCTGTAGACCTCTGGTTCTTCTCCCAAGTGCGGAGGTCTGTGCGGAGAAGCCGGTGGCCATGGGTTTGCGGGACACGCCGTGAACCCATCCATGGGGGCTCATCCGAAACATCCATGTTTCGGAAGGTCCCGCAAACCCATGGCCACCAGCTTCTGGACACGTGGCCGCCGCTTCGAAAACAAACCATCTGAAGTCGCGCGACCCATTACGTTCGCGAAAGGCGACGATCGATCAGATGGGGGTACGGAGAGTGGGCACGATGGCCCACGGCCCGATTTTGAGGCAGGACGCCGATACGAGGGCGGAGCAACCCCCATCCCGGCGGATGGCGACTCCTCCCGAAGTCGCACCCCGGAAATGGGAGAAGAACCAAATCTTTATCCCGCTGCTAAGCTATCTAGATGCGCTTCCGCCACTTCATCGCCGGTGAATTCCGCGAGCCTGTGTCCGGGCGATGGCTGGAGGTTTTCGACCCCGCTTGCGGGCAGCCCTACGCCGAAGTCGCGGCCGGCAATGCGGCCGATGTCGAAGCCGCTATTGCGGCTGCCAGGGTCGCCTTCCCCGTCTGGGCCGGCATGCCGAACAGCACCCGCGCCCGCTGGCTGGAGAAGCTCGCCGACGCATTGGAATCGAAACTCGAGGACTTCGCCCACGCCGAGTCGCGTAATGGCGGCAAGCCGATCCGGCTCGCCCGCGATGTCGAGATCCCGCGCGCGGTCGCCAACCTGCGCTTCTTCGCCCATGCCGCGACCCAGTTCGCGAGCGAATCGCACCACGGCGAAGCCGGGCTGAACTACACCCTGCGCCAGCCGCTGGGGCCGGTGGCGGCGATCTCGCCGTGGAACCTGCCGTTGTACCTGTTCACCTGGAAGATCGCCCCGGCGCTGGCAGCCGGCAATACCGTGGTCGCGAAACCGTCCGAAATCACGCCCGCAACGGCGACGATGCTGGGCGAGCTGGCCGCGGAGATCGGTCTGCCGAAGGGTGTGCTGAACATCGTTCACGGCATGGGCCCGGACGTCGGCGAGCCGCTGGTGTCGCACCCGGACATCCACGCGGTCTCGTTCACCGGCAGCACCGCGGTCGGCCGCCGCATCGCCGGGACCACCGGGCCGCAGCTGAAGAAGGTATCGCTTGAGCTCGGCGGCAAGAACCCGACCCTGGTATTTGCCGACAGCGACTGGCAGGACCAGCTCGACACGATCGTGCGCTCGGCGTTCCAGAACAGCGGCCAGATCTGCCTGTGCGGATCGCGGCTGCTGGTCGAGCGGCGCATCTACCATGCCTTCCGCGATGCGCTGGTCGAGCATGCGCTGGCCCTGCGCATCGGCGACCCGATCGACCCCGACACGCAGATGGGCCCGCTGGTCTCGCAGATGCATTTCGACAAGGTCGTGGCCGCCCTGCAGCGCGCCCGCGACGAGGGCGGCCATGTGCTGTGTGGCGGACAGGCACTCGACCGCCCGGGCTGGTTCGTCGCGCCAACCGTGATCGACGGCCTCGGCCCGGACTGCGCGACCAACCGCGAGGAAATCTTCGGCCCGGTCGTGACCCTGCAACCGTTCGACGACGAAGCCGAGGCGCTCGCCCTCGCCAACGCAACCGACTACGGACTCGCCGCCTCGGTCTGGACCCGCGACCTCGACCGAGCCCACCGTTTCGCGTCGCACCTGCGGGCCGGCATCATCTGGATCAACAGCTGGCTGATGCGCGACCTGCGCACGCCGTTCGGCGGCATGGGCGCATCGGGACTGGGCCGGGAAGGCGGTTTCGAAGCCATGCGATTCTTCACCGATGCCCGCAACGTGGGCATCCAACTGGGACATTGGAACAGATGAGTTCATTGCACGAGCTGATCGCCCGCAACCGCGAATGGTCCGAACGCATCAATGCCGAGGACCCGGGTTTCTTCGAACGGCTGTCGAAGCAGCAGGCACCGCAGTTCCTCTGGATCGGCTGCTCCGATTCACGGGTGCCGGCCAACCAGATCATCGACATGGCGCCGGGCGAGGTGTTCGTCCACCGCAACATCGCCAACGTGGTCGTGCACACCGACCTCAACTGCCTGTCGGTGATCCAGTTCGCCGTGGACGTACTCAAGGTCCGCCGCATTCTCGTCGTCGGCCACTATGGTTGCGGCGGCGTGCATGCTGCCCTGCATGGCACCCGTGTCGGGCTGGCCGACAACTGGCTGCGTCATGTCGTCGACGTGGCCGAAAAGCACGAACAGTGCCTGCACGAAGTCGGCAACACGGAACTGCAACACGATCGCCTGTGCGAACTCAACGTACTCGAACAGGTCACCAATGTCTGCGAGACCACCATTGTCCGCGATGCGTGGGCGCGCGGGCAGGACCTGTCCGTTCACGGCTGGGTCTACACCCTGCGCGACGGCCGCGTGCACGACCTCGGGATCGATGTCGATTCGCGCGATGTGCTCGCACCGCGCTACGCCGAAGCCCTGGCCCGGATCCAGGTCGATCGGGAGGACCGCTGATGGGCGAGGATGAGGTCTTCAGCACCCAGAGCGCTCCGCCACCGGTCGGACGCTATCCGCACGCACGTCGCGTCGGCGAGTTGCTGTTCCTGTCCGGCATCGGCCCGCGCGACCTGGCCGGCGATGCCGTGCCCGGCAATATCCACGATGCCGATGGCCGCCTGATCGGTCACGATATCGAGCTGCAGACGCGCTCGGTGTTCGCCAACGTGCGGGCGGTGCTCGAAGCCAGCGGCGCGTGCTGGGAGGACCTGGTCGACGTAACCGTCTACCTGACCGACATGGCACGCGACTTCAAGGCCTACAACGCGGTCTGGGCCGAGTATTTTCCCGACGTGGACAGGGCGCCGTGCCGGACCACGCTCGGGATCAGCGCGCTGCCAACGCCGATTGCGATCGAGCTCAAGTGCGTGGCCCGGATACCGTCCCCGCAGCCCGGCCCTCTCCCGCTCGCGGGAAAGGGGGAGGAATGACCATGCTCCCTGCCCCGATCAATTTTCATGCCTGGATCGAGGAGCACCGCCACCTGCTCAAGCCACCGGTCGGCAACAAATGCATCGAGGACGGCGACTTCATCGTGATGGTGGTCGGCGGCCCGAACCAGCGCACCGACTACCACTGGGACGAGGGCCCGGAGTGGTTCTACCAGCTCGAAGGCGAGATGGTGCTGAAGGTCCAGGAGGACGGAAAGGTCCGCGACATCCCGATCCGCGCCGGTGAGATCTTCCTGCTGCCGCCCCGCGTGCCGCATTCGCCGCAGCGGATGCCGGACTCGGTCGGCCTGGTCATCGAACGCAAGCGTTTGCCGCATGAGCAGGACGGCCTGCTCTGGTACTGCGAGCGCTGCAACGAAAAGCTGTACGAGGAGTACTTCCACCTGCAGGACATCGAGCAGGACTTCCCGCCCGTGTTCGACCGTTTCTACCGCTCCGACGAGCACCGCACCTGCAGGGCCTGCGGACACCTCAATCCGCGCCCGGTCCGCTACGACGCGCAGGCCTGAGCACGGATGCCGCGATGCTGAAGATCGACACCCACGCCCACTACCTGCCGCGCGACTGGCCGGACCTGGTCAAGAAATACGGCGACAATCGGTTCCCGGTGGTCCACCACACCGATGACGGCCGCCATCGCATCTACAAGGACGGCAGGTTCTTCCGCGAGATCTGGTCCAAGACCTGGGATCCGGAGGAGCGGATGGCCGACTATGCGCGCTTCGGCGTGCAGGTGCAGGTGCTGAGCACGGTGCCGGTGATGTTCAGCTACTGGGCCAAGCCGCACCAGGCGCTGGAGCTGCACCAGTCGCTCAATGATCATATGGCTCGCGCCTGCCACGACCTTCCGCGCCACTATGCCGGCATCGGCACGGTGCCGATGCAGTCGCCGCGACTGGCGATCCAGGAGCTGGAACGCTGCATGGACCAGCTCGGCCTGCAGGGCGTGCAGATCGGCAGCCATATCAACGATTGGAATCTCGATGCTCCGGAGCTGTTCCCGTTCTTCGAGGCCGCCGCCGAGCTCGGCGCGGCGATCCTGGTGCACCCATGGGACATGATGGGCACCGAAAGCATGCCCAAGTACTGGTTGCCGTGGCTGGTCGGGATGCCGGCCGAGCAGTCGCGCGCGGCCTGCTGCCTGGTCTTCGGCGGAGTGCTGGAACGGCTGCCGAAGCTGAAGGTCTGCCTGGCCCACGGCGGCGGCGCGTTCCCCTATACCATCGGACGCATCGAACACGGCTTCAACATGCGCCCGGACCTGGTCGCGACCGACAACCCGCGCAACCCGCGCGACTACCTGTCGCAGTTCTATTTCGATTCCTGGGTCGCCGATCCACGCGCGCTGCGCTACCTGCTCGACACCTGCGGCGTGTCGCAGGTGATGCTCGGCACCGACTACCCGTTCCCGCTCGGTGAGCAGGAACCCGGTGCCGGCATCGCCTCGCTGGACCTGCCCGGGGACGAACAGGCCCGCCTCTACCATGGCACCGCGCTGGAATGGCTCGGATTGCCGAAGTCCCGTTTTGAATAACCCTGAAGTCAGAATGGATCCCGGCTTTCGCCGGGATGACGATCAAGAGCCCAAATGACCAATCCTTTCTCGCTCGACCACGCCCTCGCCCTCGACGCCGCCGATCCGTTGCCGACCCAGCGCGACCGGTTCCTGATCCCGCGCCATGGCGACGGCGAGCAGGCCTATTTCGTCGGCAATTCGCTCGGCCTGCAGCCCCGTGATGCGCGCCATCACGTCGAGGAGGTGCTCGACACCTGGGCCCGGCTTGCGGTCGAAGGCCATTTCACCGGTGAGTCGCAATGGATGACCTACCACGCGCTGGTCCGCACCCAGCTCGGCCGGCTGGTCGGCGCCAGGCCCGATGAAGTGGTGGCGATGAACACCCTGACCGTCAACCTGCACCTGATGATGGTCAGCTTCTATCGCCCTACCGCCGAGCGGCCGGCGATCCTGATCGAGGCCGGCGCGTTCCCATCCGACCGTCATGCGGTCGTCTCGCAGATCCGTTTCCACGGCTTCGATCCCGAAACCGATCTGATCGAGCTTGGGCCGGACGAGGCCAACGGCACGATCTCGATGGCCGCGATCGAGCGCGCGATCGAACAACACGGCCATCGCCTTGCGCTGGTGCTGTGGCCCGGCGTGCAGTACCGGACCGGGCAAGCCTTCGACCTGCAAGCAATCGCGCAACTCACACATGCCAGAGGCATTACCTGCGGCTTCGACCTCGCCCATGCGGTCGGCAACCTGGAACTGTCGTTGCACGACAGCGGCGCCGACTTCGCGGTCTGGTGCCACTACAAGTACCTCAACAGCGGGCCGGGCGCGGTCGCCGGTTGCTTCGTCCACGAGCGCCATGCATCCAATCCCGATCTGCCGCGCTTCGCGGGCTGGTGGGGACATGAACCTTCCACCCGCTTCCTGATGGGACCGGACTTCGTTCCCAGCCACGGCGCCGAGGGCTGGCAGCTGAGCAACCCGCCGATCCTCGGCATCGCCCCGTTGCGTGCCTCGCTGGAGTTGTTCGATGGCGTCGGCATGGGCGCCCTGCGTGCGAAGTCGCTGCGGCTGACCGGTTATCTCGAATCCCTGATCCGCGAACGCCTGTCCGACACCTTGCACATCGTGACGCCAGCCGAACCGGAGCGCCGCGGCTGCCAGCTTTCGCTGCGGGTGATCGGCGGCCGCGACCGTGGCCGCGCCCTGTTCGACTACCTGGCCGGGAACGGCGTGCTCGGCGACTGGCGCGAACCGGACGTGATCCGGATCTCGCCGGCGCCGCTGTACAACACCCATGCCGACATCCTGCGATTCGCCCGTACCGTGGAGGCCTGGCGCGATGCCACTTGACGATCCCGCCCGTGTGGAGCGGCGCATCACCGTGATCGGCGCCGGCCTGGCCGGCGCGCTGTTCGCGACCCTGCTCGCGCAGCGCGGCTGGTCCGTCGATGTGTACGAGAAACGCGGCGATCCGCGCGTGCGGGGTTACGAGGGCGGGCGATCGATCAACCTCGCCCTTGCCGAACGCGGCCGCCATGCCCTGCGCCTGGCCGGTGCCGACGAGGCGGTAATGGCCCAGGCAGTGATGATGCGTGGCCGCATGGTCCATTTCGAGGACGGCCGGGTCAGCCTGCAGCGCTACGGCAAGAACGACAGCGAGGTGATCTGGTCGGTCCACCGCGGCGAACTGAACATCGTGCTGCTCGATATCGCCGAACGCGCCGGCGTGCGTTTGCATTTCCATCGCTCGCTGGAAAGCGTCGACTTCGACGCTCGTATCGCGCACTACATCGACGAGCGCGACGACAGTCGCCACCACGTCCCGTTCGAATCGCTGGTCGGCGCCGACGGGGCCGGTTCGACGTTGCGCTTCGCGATGTCGGGAGAGATCGAGCTCGGCGAGCGCAGCGACTTCCTCGATCATTCCTACAAGGAACTGGAGATCCCGCCAGCCGACGACGGCGGTTTCCGCATCGATCCCAACGCCCTGCATATCTGGCCGCGCGGCCGCTACATGTGCATCGCGCTGCCCAACGACGAACGCACCTTCACGGTCACATTGTTCCTGCCGAACGAGGACGTGCCGAACGAGGCCCGGCCGATCGATGGCCGACCGGGCGACCACGGCCCGAGCTTCGCCAGCGTCCGCACCGGCACCGATGCACGCGCCCTGTTCGAGCGCGACTTCCCCGATGCACTGCCGTTGATGCCGCAGCTGGAACAGGATTTCGAGAACAACCCGACCGGCATCCTCGGCACCCTGTACCTGGACAGCTGGCAGCTCGACGACCGCGCCGTGCTGCTCGGCGACGCCGCACATGCGATGGTGCCGTTCCACGGCCAGGGCATGAACTGCGCGTTCGAGGATTGCGTGGCCCTGGCCGAACACCTCGACAGCACCGCCAATCGTGCCGCTGCCTTCGCCGCCTTCGAGGCCGAGCGCCTGCCGAACTCGCGCGCGATCCAGGCGATGGCGCTGGAAAACTACCTGGAAATGCGCGACCGCGTCGACGACGACGACTATCTGTTGCAACGCGCCCTTGAACAGACACTGGCCGACCGGCACCCGACCCGGTTCATGCCGCGCTACTCGATGGTCAGCTTCCATCGCATCCCTTACGCAATGGCGTTCGAGCGCGGCAGGCTGCAGCGTGAACTGCTGGTCGAGCTGACCCGCGGCCACGATTCACTGGATACCCTGGACTGGAACGTGGTCGATGCGCTTGTGCTGGCGCGTCTTGAACCGCTTCCGCGCGACGATTGACTCCTGTAGCCCGGGCAAGGCGAAGCCGCACCCGGGACACACGCAACCCCGGGTGCGGCTTCGCCTTGCCCGGGCTACAAGGGATGACTCCCCCATGCCCGCCAGCTTCCTGTTCTACGACCTCGAAACCTTCGGCAAGGACCCACGGACCAGCCGGATCGCCCAGTTCGCCGCGATCCGCACCGATGCCGACCTCAACGAGATCGAAGAACCGATCAGTTTCTTCGTCAAGCCCGCCAACGACCTGCTGCCCTCGCCCGCGGCCACCCTGGTCACCGGCATCACTCCACAGCACGCCATGCAGGAAGGGGTGGTCGAAGCCGAAGCATTCGCTCTGATCTTCGAGGCGATGTCGCGGCCGGAAACCTGCAGCCTCGGCTACAACTCCCTGAAGTTCGATGACGAGTTCGTCCGCCACGGCCTGTTCCGCAACTTCCATGACGCCTACGAGCGCGAGTGGCGTGGTGGCAATTCACGCTGGGACCTGCTCGATGTGCTGCGGCTGGCGCATGCGCTGCGCCCCGACGGGCTGGCCTGGCCGAAGCGCGACGACGGCGCCACCTCGTTCAAGCTCGAACACCTGGCCGATGCCAATGGTGTGCGTGAAGGCGATGCCCACGAGGCGCTGTCCGACGTGCGTGCGCTGATCGGGCTGGCCCGCCTGCTCAAGACCGCCCAGCCACGCTTCTGGGACTACGCCCTGCGCCTGCGCGACAAGCGTTTCGCCGGCAGCCTGCTCGACACGGTGGCGATGACGCCGGTGCTGCATGTCTCTCAGCGCTATCCGGCCAGCCGGATGTGCGCGGCGCCGGTGGCGCCGGTGGCGCGGCACCCGCGCATCGACAACCGGGTGATCGTGTTCGATCTCGACCAGGACCCGTCACGACTGCTCGAACTCGACGCCGCCGACATCGCCGACCGCCTCTACACCCCGACCGCCGACCTGCCCGAGGGCGAGGAACGGATCGCGCTCAAGGAAGTCCACCTCAACCGTTGCCCGTCACTGGTCGCATGGTCGCACCTGCGGCCGGCCGAGTTCGAACGCCTCGGCATCGACCGCGAGCTGGCCGAATCACGGGCGAGGATACTGTGCGAGGCCGGCCCTGCCCTGGCCGAGAAGCTCCGCCAGGTGTACGACGACGGTCGCGATCGGTCGCCGTCCGATGTCGACGCCTCGCTCTATGATGGCTTCATCGGCGACGGCGACAAGCGGCTGTTCCGCGATGTCCGCAGCACGCCGCCTGAAGCGCTGGGCGCAGCCACGTTCGCGTTCCGCGACGCGCGCCTGCCGGAGCTGCTGTTCCGCTACCGTGCCCGCAACTGGCCGCAGACGCTTTCGGCCAGCGAGCAGTCACGCTGGAACGAATACCGCAGGCGCCGCCTGCACGGAGACGAAGGCCTTGCCGAGTATGGCTTTGCGCGTTTCTCCGCGGAAATCGCTAACCTGCGCCTGCAACATGCCGGCGACGGCGCGCGCCAGGGCCTCCTCGACCAGCTCGAAGCCTGGGGCCGCGATCTGCAAGCCGACCTCGACCTGACCTGACATAGTCCACAGCACTGACTTTCCAATGCCCGCCTACTTCAGCGAAGCCAGTTTCAGGTTCCTCCGCGACCTCGCCCGCCACAACGAGCGTGCGTGGTTCCAGGCCAACAAGGACCGCTACGAGGAGCACGTACGCGAACCGTTCCGCAAGCTTCTGGTCGACCTTCAGCCGGCACTGACCGAGGTCAGTCCGCACTACCGTGCCGACCCGAAGACCGTCGGCGGCTCGCTGTTCCGCATCCATCGCGACACCCGTTTCAGCAACAACAAGGCGCCGTACAAGACCTGGCAGGGCGCGCGGCTGTTCCACGAACGCAACCGCCAGGTGCAGGCGCCGAGCTGGTATATCCATTTGCAACCGGGCAACTGCTTCATCGCCGCCGGTGTCTGGCACCCGGAGCCGGACAACCTGCGCCGGATCCGGCACTTCATCCTCGACAACCCTGGCAGCTGGGCACTGGCAACCCGGGACAAGGCTTTCCGGCGCCGCTATGCGCTCGACGAAAGCGAGATGCTGACCCGCATCCCACGCGGTTTCCCGTCCGAGTTCGAACACGCCGACGATCTGCGTCGCAAGAATTTCGTCGCCCTCCGCAACATCGACGACGCCACCATGACCGGCCCGCGGCTGCGTTCGGTACTGGAGCGCGATCTGAGCGGGATGTCCGGCTTCGTCGACTACCTCTGCGCGGCACTGGACCTGGAGTTTTGAGATGAAGAGGCTCCTGCCCCTGCTGATTCCGCTCTTCGTCCTGTTGCTGGTCTACCTGGTTTCCCCCCTGCCTGCCGTACAGGGCATCCGCAAGGCATTGCGCGCGGAAGACGGGGCGGCCCTCGCACGGCATGTGGACTTTCCGGCACTGCAGGCCAACCTGCGGGCCCAGACCGAGGACTACATCGCCCGTCAGGCCGCCCCCGGGATGCGCGACAATCCGTTCGGCGCGTTCGCGCTCGCGGTTGCCGGCCGCATGGCCGGGGGGCTGGCCGAAACCGCGGCCACGCCCGAAGGCGTGCGCATGCTGATGGCCGGCCGTGTGATGTGGCGCAAGGGAACCGCGTCGGGACTGGAGCTGGACAAGCCGCTGACCACCCGGCCGCCGGAGGATCCATTCAGAGATGCCCGCTACCGGCTCGAGTCACACGACCGCTTCAGTGCTCAACTGCCGAACGACGGCGGCATGCCAGTCGAGGTCGTACTGTACCGGCAAGGCCTGAAGTGGAAGGTCGGGGAGATCAATCTCGGCACGCAGGGGCCGGTGCAGCAACCGTAGCAGCGGCCTTGGCCGCGATTCGGACGCACGGGGAAACATGACCGCGGCCACGGCCGCTCCAGCAGAAAGCATCAACTGCGATTGGCGATGCCGTGCGGTACGTGCCCGGCCGCGACCAGGCCGCGCGCCGACTCGATGTTGTGCTCCGAGTCGTCGAAGAAGATGTCGGCGCCGAAAGCTTCGAGAAACGGCCCCTTGTCGCGTCCGCCCAGGAACAGCGCCTCGTCGAGACGGATGCCCCACTCACGCAGTGTCCGGATCACCCGCTCGTGGGCGGGAATGGAACGCGCGGTGACCAGGGCGGTGCGGATGGGCGCACTCTGGCCAACCGGAAACGCGGCCTGCAGCCGGTGCAGGGCATCGAGGAAGCCTCGAAACGGTCCGCCCGACAATGGCTCGCCGGCCTTGGCCCGCTCGTGCGCGGCGAACGCGGCCAGACCGCCCTCGCGCGAGACCCGCTCGCCCTCGTCGTCGAAGATCACCGCATCGCCATCGAAGGCAATGCGCAACTGGTCGTGCCGCTGCTGTGGCGCGCACGCTGGCAGCAGGGTCGCGGCAGCGACACCGGCCAGCAGCGCACTGCGCACGTCTTCGGCATGGGTCGACAGGAACAGGTCGGCACCGAACGGCTTGATGTAGGGAAATGGCGGCGCGCCGTTGCTGAAAGCGGCACGCCTGATCGACAGGCCGTGGTGTTCGATCGAGTTGAAGATGCGCAGGCCGGTATCGGCCGAATTGCGCGAGATCAGGATCACCTCGACCCGGGGCGCCTCCGGCGGTGCCCCTTCGTTGAGGCCGAGCAGCTTGCGCACCAGCGGAAAGGCAATGCCGGGCGACAGCAGGTCGTCCTCGTGCTCGCGCTGGTACTCGGCATAGGCGTCGATGCCCTCGGCCTCGAACAGGGTGTGGCTATCCTCGAGGTCGAACAGGGTGCGCGATGAAATCGCGACGATCAGCGGGTCGGCATTGGCGTCGGGCATGGGCCTATTGTGCCCCGCCCCGGTCTCAAAGGGTGCGACTTTGGCATACAGCCCGGACGGGGCGACGCCGAGCCCGGACAGGGCTGCTTGGAACCCCGGGCGCGCTCCGCTCACCCGGCTACTTGCTACCTCTCGGCGAATTCAGCTGGAGAACTGCTCGGCCAGCATCCTCTCCTCGAGGTTGTGCTCGGGATCGAACAGCAGGGTGACGGTACGGTCGCGGGACTCGCGGATGGTCACTTCGACCACGTCACGGACCTCGTGCGAATCGGCGGTGGCGCTGACCGGACGCTTGTACGGATCCAGCACGCGGAAACGGACCTCGGTATCGGCCTTGAGCACCGCTCCGCGCCAGCGCCGCGGCCGGAATGCGGCGATCGGGGTCAGGGCGATGACGTTGCTGCCCAACGGCAGGATCGGCCCGTGCGCGGAGAAGTTGTAGGCGGTGCTGCCGGCCGCGGTGGCGACCAGCACGCCGTCGCTGATCAGCTCGTCGAGCCGGACCTCACCGTTGAGCTCGATGCTCAGATGCGCTGCCTGGCGGGTCTGTCGCAGCAGCGAAACCTCGTTGTAGGCCAGCGATCCGACACTGGCCCCGGATTCGGTCACCACCACCATTTCCAGCGGTCGCAGCACCGCTGGCTCGGCAGCATGCAGGCGTTGCAGCAAACCGTCGGTGCGGAAGTGGTTCATCAAGAACCCGACCGTACCCAGCTTCATGCCATACACGGGTTTGCCAAGGGCCGCATGCCGGTGCAGGGTCTGCAGCATGAAACCGTCGCCGCCGAGGGCGACCAGAATGTCGGCCGATTCCGGGTCGTGCCGGCCATGCTCCCGGACCAGTTCCTCGAGCGCCTCGCGGGCATCCTCGGCAGGGCTGGCGAAGAAGGCGATACGGGGCGATGCTGTCATCGGTTGCTCCTCATGGCGTGCAGCGAGGATAACCCGGGGCGCGGCTGTTGCCGGCCCTCATCTTCACTCCGACCCTTCTCCCGCTGGCGGAAGAAGGGTCTTCAAAGCCCTCGCCGATCGCCCGCTACCCCGCGGTGCCGGCGATCTGTGCCAGTCGCCGCACGGCGACCGACACAGTGGCGTAATCGACGGACTTCTGGTTGGTCAGCTCCAGCAGCATGGTCTGGGTAAAACGCAGGGCCGAGTCGTCGCGGTTGAGCCAGGCATCGACCTTGGCCTGTGCCGAACGCTTGCCGCCCGTCGACAGGATCTGCCCGACCAGTGCCCGCTGCTGCACGCTCAGGTCATCGCGCAGGGCGCCCCTCGCCAGTGCCTGCCAACGGCCATCGACCTGCAGCGCATCGATCTGGTCGTACAGCCAGGGCATGTGCAGGGCCGCACCGAGCGCGAAATAGGCACAGGCCACTTCGGCCGGCGGCAAGCGGCGGGCATGAGCGATCTCGACGATGTCGCAACCGAACTCGAGCAACGGCAGCGCGGCCAGCTGCGCGCCAAGTGCGGCAGGGAAGCCCTTGGCCTTCCACTCGGCCTTGCGTACCTCGAAAGCTTCGCGGCGCACGTCCGACATCGCCTCCGGCAGCGCTGCCTCGACCGCCTTCAGGCCGGTGCCGTAGCGGGCCATCGCCTCGGTGATCTCGGGAATCGCACCCGGCCGCGACAGCAGCCAGCGAGACATCACCCTCAACAGGTGCCAGATCACCTTGAGCGCGTCGATCTGCGCCGACTCCGGCAGCTTGCCGTCGAGCGCGTCGATCTGCGCCCACAGCGCACGCGCATCGATCGCTTCCCGGCTGATCGTGTAGGCCTTGGCGACTTCGGCGGCGCTGCGGCCGGTGTCCTCGGTCATGCGCAGCGTGAACGTCGCGCCCATGCGGTTGACCATCGAATTGGTCACCGCGGTGGCGATGATCTCGCGCTTCAGCCGGTGCTCTTCCATCGACGCGGCGTACTTCTTCTGCAACGGCTGGGGGAAGTAACGCACCAGTTCCTTCGACAGGTACGGATCCTCGGGGATGTCGGAATCCAGCAGTTCCTGATAGATCACCAGTTTGGCGTAGGACAGCAGCACCGACAGTTCGGGCCGGGTCAGGCCTTGCCCGCGCGCCTTGCGCTCGGCCAGCTCGGCGTCGCTGGGCAGGAACTCGATCTGGCGGTCGAGCAATCCCTGCTGCTCCAGGGTGCGGATGAAATGCTGCTTGGAGCCCAGGCGTGGAACGCTCATCCGCTCCATCAGGCTGATCGCCTGGTTCTGACGGTAGTTGTCGACCAGCACCAACTGTTCGACCTCGTCGGTCATCGCCGCCAGCAATTTGTTGCGTGCCGGCACGGTCAGCTTCTTCGCCTGCACTTCGCCGTTGAGCAGGATCTTGATGTTGACCTCGTGGTCGGAGGTGTCCACGCCGGCGGAGTTGTCGATGAAGTCGGTGTTGAGCAGCACGCCATGTTGCGCGGCCTCGATGCGTCCCAGCTGGGTCAGACCGAGGTTGCCGCCCTCGCCCACTACCTTGCAGCGCAGGTCGCGGCCGTTCACGCGCAAGGCATTGTTGGCGCGATCGCCGACATCGGTGTTCGATTCGCTTACCGCCTTCACATAGGTGCCGATGCCACCGTTCCAGAGCAGGTCGACCGGTGCCCGCAGGATCGCGCTCATCAGCTCGTTCGGACTCAGCGCGTCGATGTCACCTTCGATGCCCAGCGCCTCGCGTGCCGGCTTCGACAAGGGGATCGACTTGGCCGTGCGCGCGTACACGCCGCCGCCCTTGCTGATCAGCGAATTGTCGTAGTCCTCCCAGCTCGAGCGCGGCAGCTTGAACATGCGCTGTCGCTCCTTGTAGCTGGTTGCCGCATCCGGATCCGGATCGATGAAGATGTGGCGATGGTCGAACGCGGCCACCAGCCGGATGTGCTTCGACAACAGCATGCCGTTGCCGAACACGTCGCCGGACATATCGCCGATGCCGACCGCGGTGAAGTCCTGCTTCTGGCTGTCGTGGCCAAGCGCGCGGAAGTGCCGCTTGACCGACTCCCAAGCGCCTTTGGCGGTGATGCCCATGCCCTTGTGGTCATAGCCGACCGAGCCGCCGGAGGCGAACGCATCGTCGAGCCAGTAGCCGTGCTCGCGGGCGATGCCATTGGCGATGTCCGAGAACGTCGCGGTGCCCTTGTCGGCGGCCACGACCAGGTACGGGTCGTCCTGGTCGTGGCGCACCACGTTGACCGGCGGCACGACCTTGCCGTCGACCAGGTTGTCGGTGATGTCGAGCAGGCCGTTGATGAACATCTTGTAACAGGCCACTCCCTCGGCCCACACGGCGTCGCGATCACCGCTCGCTGGCGGGCGCTTGCTGATGAAGCCGCCCTTGGAACCGACCGGCACGATCACCGTGTTCTTCACCATCTGCGCCTTGACCAGGCCCAGCACCTCGGTGCGGAAGTCCTCGCGACGATCCGACCAGCGCAGGCCGCCTCGCGCGACCGGGCCGAAGCGCAGATGTATGCCCTCCACCCGCGGCCCGTAGACGAAGATCTCGCGGTACGGACGCGGCTTCGGCAGGTCGGGCACCTTTTCCGAATCGAACTTGAAGCTGACGTAACCGTTCTCCGCACCGCCGACGCCGCCCTGGTAGTAGCTGGTGCGCAGGGTCGCCTCGATCACACCCATGTAGCTGCGCAGGATGCGGTCCTCGTCGAGGCTGGAGACGCGGTCCAGCAGCGCCTTGAGCGCCTTGCGGGTCGCCTCGCCCTGGCGCTCACGCTTGTTGCTACGGGCCGCGAGCACGGGCTCCAGCACCGCCAGGGTGGCTGCATCGCCATTGGCCAGGCGTTGCAACTGATTGCGCAGCGCGTCCACGCCGGCATTGATCTCGGCCTTGTCCTCTTTCCCGGTTCCCGGGTGGAAGCGGGCCTCGAACAGTTCGACCATCAGCCGCGCCAGCAGTGGATAGCGGACAAAGGTCTGTTCGACGTAGCTCTGCGAGAAAGGCACCCCGACCTGCAGCAGGTACTTGCAGTAGGCGCGCAGCATGCCGACCTGGCGCCAGGTCAGGTCGGCGGCGAGGATCAGCCGGTTGAATCCGTCGTTCTCGGCATCGCCGTACCAGATGTGGGCGAAGGCTTCCTCGAAGCGCCGGTTCGTGTGGCCGACGTCGATGTTTCCGGCATCGATATCAACGCTCGCCGCCTCGACCTCGAAGTCCTGGATGTACAGCGTCTCGTCGTCGATGACGATGCGGAACGGATGCTCGGCGATCACCCGTAGGCCCATGTTCTCCATCATCGGCAGAGCGTCCGACAGCGGAATGTCGTTGCCCTGGCGGTAGAACTTGAAGCGCAGTCCGCCCGGACCCTCGTGCAGGCGGCACAGGTTCAACCGCAAATCCTCGGGGCCGGCCAGCGCGGCAAGATGCTCGACGTCGTCTGCAGCCGCTTCCGCACCGGAATGCTGGATGTAACCGGCCGGCAGTGCGCGACCGAAACGGCTGGCGATGTCGAGGCCCTTCTGCTCGCCGTGACGACGGATCAATGCATCGCGCAGGTCGTCTTGCCAGTTGCGGACGATCGCCGCCAGCTCGCCCTCGATCGCGGCGTGGTCGATCTCGATCGCCTCGCCCGAGCGCGGGCGCACGATCAGATGCAGCTGCGCCAGCGGCGACTCGCTCAGCTGCACGTTGGTGTCGATGTGTTCGCCGTTAAGCACCCGCTTGAGCATGGCCTCGATGCGGTGGCGGATCTCGGTGTTGAAACGATCGCGGGGGATATAGGCCAGACCGGAAAAATAGCGACCGTAGCGGTCGCGGCGCAGGAACAGCTTGCTGCGCACGCGCTCCTGCAGCCCGAGAATGGCCATCGCCGTCTGCAACAGTTCGTCGCCGCTGGCCTGGAACAGCTCGTCGCGCGGCATGGTCTCGAGGATGTGCCGCAGCGCCTTGCCGTTGTGGCTGTCCGGAGCCAGGCCTGAGCGCTTCATCACGTAATCGTGCCGATCACGCACCAACGGAATGTCCCATGGCCGGGAGGTGTAAGCGCTGGAGGTGTACAGGCCGAGGAAACGCTGCTCACGGACCGGCCTGCCCTCGGCGTCGAAATCGAGGACGCCGATGTAATCCATATAGCCCGGCCGGTGCACGGTAGCGCGGGCATTGGTCTTGGTCAGGATCAGCGCATCGACCGCACCGGACTGCGGCATGTAATGCGCAGCGAGCGAAGTCAGCAGACGCGGCTTGCCGACATCCGCGGCCCGCAGCAGACCCAGCCCGCTACCCTTCACCGCTCGCAGCACGCCCTCACCCTTCTGCCTCACCACCTCGTATTCGCGGTAACCGAGCAGGGTGAAGTGGTTGTTGGCAGCCCAGCGCAGGAACTCCTGCGCCTCGCGCCGGCCCGACTTGCTGACCGGCGAAGCCCGCTGCGGAAGTTCCTCGGCGATCTCGATCATCCTGTCGCGCATCGCCCGCCAGTCGCTGACGATGGCGCGGACGTCGCCCAGAACCGACTGCATCGACTGTTCGATTGCCGGCATCGCGTCGGCGGTCTGGCGATCGATCTCGAGGTGCATCAAGGATTCGGCCTTGCCGCCTCCCACCGACAGCAACCGGCCGGTGCGGTCGCGCTGTATCGTCACCACAGGGTGGCCAAGTACGTGCACGCCGATACCAAGCTCGGCCAGGCGCATCGTGATCGAATCGACCAGGAACGGCATGTCGTCGTTGACGATCTGCAGCACGGTGTGCGGCGAGTCCCAGCCCTGCTTGTCCAGGCTCGGGTTGAACAAGCGGACCAGCGCCTTGCCGGGCTTGCGCACGCGCGCGAATTCAAGGAAGTCGCTCGCCAGCGCTGCCCAGCCCTTTGCGCTGTGCTGCAGTATCTCGTCATCTCCCATGCGCACGTAGAACGCGTTGACGAAGGCCTCGGCCTCCGGGTGGCGGCTCTTGGGCAGACGCTTGCGCATCGCTGCAATGATAGGCGCCAGCGAGACGGAATCGCCGGCACGCACGGCGGTGCGACGGCCGCTCGCGGGGCTTCGTTTGTCGGAGCTTTTGGAGGTCTGCGGCGACTTCTTCGCGGCGGTCTTGGGCGTGCTCATAGAAGCGGGGCTCATGGAAATGAGAGGTCCATTGCAGTGAGGCCCACGCTTTCGCGCAGGCCATGGAAGTGGGTTCGGATGTGGTTGTGGGGGTCGGGGATATTCCACCCTTTCGGGCGTGAACGCGAACTGATGCCGCCCCCTGGATGTACGCCATGCTCAATGCGCGCCCGTACGGATTCCCCATACGCTGCCAACACGCTCGACGTCGCGGCTGGTACCGGGCAGGCGTTCATGATCGGGCGCCAGGGCCTGTCGATAGCTCTTGAAACGGACTCTAGCGCAGCCCGGTCTCGTGGCGGGCAATGACCAGGCGCTGGATCTCGCTGGTGCCCTCGTAGATCTCGGTGATCTTGGCATCGCGGAAGTAGCGCTCCAGTGGCATCTCCTTCGAGTAGCCCATTCCGCCATGGATCTGCACCGCCTGGTGGGTGATCCACATCGCCGCTTCGGAGGCGGTCAACTTGGCGACTGCGGCCTCGGTAGTGAAACGGCCGCCATTGCGTTCGGTCTCGCCCTTGGTCCAGGCCGCGCGCAGGGTCAGCAGCAGGGCCGCATCGAGTTTGCACTTCATGTCGGCAATCTTGGCCTGGGTCATCTGGAACGCGCCGATCGGCTGGCCGAAGGCCTTGCGCTCCTTCACGTACTCGAGGGTCTTCTCGTAGGCCGCGCGGGCAAGGCCAATCGCCTGGCTGGCGATGCCGATGCGACCGGCGTCGAGCACGCCCATGGCGATCTTGAACCCATGACCCTCGTCGCCCAGCACATCCTCTGCACGAGCGACATAGTCGGTGAACTCGATCTCGCAGGTCGCCGAGGCGCGGATGCCGAGCTTGGGCTCGGTCTTGCCGCGGTGGAAGCCTTCGCGCTGGGTGTCGACCATGAAGGCGGTGATGCCGCGCGCGCCCTTGTCCGGGTCGGTCATCGCGAACAGCACGATGTAACGCGCCACCGGGCCGGAGGTGATCCAGCTCTTCTTGCCGTTGATGACGAAGCTGCCGTCGGCCTGCTTGACCGCCTTGCAGCGCATCGCGGTGGCGTCGGAGCCGGATTGCGGCTCGGTCAGTGCGAACGCACCGATTTCCTTGCCCTCGGCGATCGCACGTACATAGGTCTGCTTCTGCTCTTCGGTGCCGAACTTCAGGATGCCGTTGCAGAACAGCGAGTTGTTGACCGACATGATGGTCGAATGGGCGGCGTCGCCAGCGGCGATTTCGACCATCGCCAGCACGTAGCTGATCGGGTCCATGCCGGCGCCACCGTACTCGGCCGGCACCTCGATGCCCATCAGGCCGTTCTCGCCCAGGGTGCGGATGTTCTCCAGCGGGAATTCACCGGTCTGGTCGTGATGCTCCGCGCTCGGTGCGATCTTCTCCTGGGCGATGCGCCTCGCCACGTCCTGGATCATCAACTGCTCTTCGGTAAAGCCAAAATCCACGTCGCACCTCGACTGAGTCTGAACTGGGTGTCTGAACTGGTTACAGAAACAACCAATTGTAGCTCCCGGCCGCGCATAACCCCAGCTTTGGCACGACACCGGATGAAATCCGGGCTTGACCCGCCAGCCCTGTGGAATCAGACTTATCTCTGTATCGCGATGATTTGATGAATCATCCATCCGAACCCACCAGGAGCCCCAATGGATCTCGAAGGCTGGTCGTCACGGCTGAAGGTGTTCGCCGATGCCACCCGCGTGCGCCTGCTCGCGCTGCTTGAGAGCGAGGAACTGACCGTCGCCGAGCTGTCGGCGGTCACCCGGCTCGCCCAGCCGCGGGTCTCGACCCACCTCGCCCGGCTGAAGGAAGCCGGGCTGGTTCGCGACCGCCGCTCCGGCGTCTCCGCCTACTATCGTTTCGAGGAAAGCGCGCTCGATCCCGCCCAGCTGGCTCTCTGGCAGACCCTGCGCTCGGGCAGCGACGATCCGCTGCTGCGCCAGGATGCGGAACGCCTGCCCGGGGTTCTCGCCAATCGCGCCGCCGACCAGAACTGGGCCGATTCGGTCGCCGGCGACATGGAGCGCCATTACTCGCCCGGTCGCACCTGGGAAGCGCTGGCCCGTTCGGCATTGCCGCTGCTGGAGCCCGGCGACGTGCTCGACATCGCCTCCGGAGACGGCGTGCTGGCCGAGCTGATGGCTCCGCATGCCAACCGCTACGTCTGCCTTGATGCCAGCAGCAAGGTCGTCAACGCCGCGACCGAACGCCTGCGCCGGCTCGGCAACGTCGACGTGCGCGAAGGCGACATGCACGCACTGCCATTCGACGACGGCAGCTTCGACCTGGTCGTACTGATGCATGCGCTGACCTATGCCGACAAGCCCGCCCAGGCCGTCGCCGAAGCCAGCCGCGTGCTGCGCCCGGGTGGCCGCCTGCTCCTGACCAGCCTGGCCCGTCATGAGCACCGCTCGGTGGTCGAGGCCTACGGGCATGTCAACCTCGGCTTCACCCCCGCGAACTGCAGCGCTACGTCGGCAAGGCCAAGCTGGACCTGGGCAGCTGCGACACCGTCACCCGCGAACGCAGACCACCGCATTTCGAGGTGATCGCGCTGATCGCGCACAAGCCGGAATGAAACGATGAATACCCTCCCCTGGCTCAACCCGTCCCGTGCCGAAGCGCTGCAGCAGGCGCTGGCCGAGCGCATCCTGATCATCGACGGCGCAATGGGCACGATGATCCAGCAGCACGGTCTGGATGAGGCCGACTATCGCGGCGAGCGCTTTGCCGACGGCTTCGACCGCGAGCGCCCTGCCGTCGAACATTCCGATACGGAGCACGCCCACGGCCCGGATTGCGGTTGCGGCTCCGACCAGCGCGGCAACAACGACCTGCTCAGCCTGACCCGCCCGGACATCATCCGCGGCATCCACGCCGAGTACCTCGCTGCCGGCGCCGATCTGGTCGAAACCAACACCTTCAACTCGACCACGATCTCGCTGGCCGACTACGGCCTGCAGCACATCGCCCGCGAGCTCAACGAAACCGGCGCCCGCCTCGCCCGTGAGGCCTGTGACGCCGCCGAGGCGGAGACGCCGGCGAAACCGCGCTTCGTCGTCGGCGTGCTCGGCCCGACCAGCCGCACCGCCTCGCTGAGTCCGGACGTCAACCGCCCCGGCTTCCGCGCTATCAGCTTCGATGAACTGCGCGTGGCCTATCGCGAGGCCGCCGACGGCCTGATCGATGGCGGCGCCGACATCTTGATGGTCGAGACGGTGTTCGACACCCTCAATGCCAAGGCCGCGCTGTTCGCGATCGAGGAGGCCTTCGACGCGCGTGGCGCACGGCTGCCGGTGATGGTGTCGGGCACGATCACCGATGCCTCCGGGCGCACCCTGTCCGGGCAGACCGCCGAGGCGTTCTGGTACTCGGTCCGGCATGCGCAACCGCTGGCGATCGGCCTGAATTGCGCACTCGGGGCGAAGGACCTGCGCGTCCACGTCGACGTACTGGCCCAGGTCGCCGACGCCCATATCAGCACCCATCCCAATGCAGGCCTGCCCAACGCGTTCGGCGGCTACGACGAAACGCCGGAGGACATGGCCGCCGTGCTCGGCGAGTTCGCCAATGCCGGCCTGCTCAACCTGGTCGGCGGCTGCTGCGGCACCACGCCGGCTCACATCGCCGCGATCGCCGAGGCCGTACGCGAGGTTCCTCCACGCACGCTGCCCGACCTCGCAGACGCAGCCTGATCGACCACGAATGACGACTCCCCTGCCACGTCAGACCCGGTTGTCCGGCCTCGAGCCGCTGCAGATCACGCCGGAATCGAACTTCATCAACGTCGGCGAGCGCACCAACGTCACCGGCAGCGCCAGGTTCCGCAAGCTGATCAAGGAGGATCGCTACGACGAAGCGGTCGAGGTCGCCCGGCAACAGGTCGACAGTGGCGCCCAGGTCATCGACGTCAACATGGACGAGGGCCTGCTGGACTCCGAGCAGGCGATGGTGACCTACCTCAACCTGATCGCCGCCGAACCCGACATCGCGCGGATACCGGTGATGGTCGACAGCTCCAAGTGGAGCGTGATCGAGGCCGGGCTGAAATGCCTGCAGGGCAAGGGCATCGTCAATTCGATCTCGATGAAGGAAGGCGAGGCCGAATTCCTGCGCCAGGCCCGACTGGTGCGCCGCTACGGCGCCGCCGTGGTGGTGATGGCCTTCGACGAGGACGGCCAGGCCGACACCGTCGAGCGCAAGGTCGATATCTGCTCGCGCGCCTACAAGCTGCTGACCGAAGAGATCGGCTTCCCGCCCGAAGACATCGTCTTCGACCCCAACGTGTTCGCGATCGCCACCGGCATCGAGGAGCATGACGACTACGCGGTGGCCTTCATCGAGGCCACCCGCGAACTCAAGCGCCGGTTCCCGCTCAGCCACATCTCCGGCGGCGTGTCGAACGTGTCGTTCTCGTTCCGCGGCAACGAGCCGGTGCGGCAGGCGATCCACGTGGTGTTCCTCTACCACGCGATCCGCGCGGGCATGGACATGGGCATCGTCAATGCCGGCGCGATGCCGCTGTACGACGACCTCGACCCGGATCTGCGCGAACGCGTCGAGGACGTGGTGCTCAATCGCCGCAAGGACGGCACCGAGCGCCTGCTGGAGATCGCAGACAGGTACAAAGGCAAAAAGGGCGAGAAGAAGGTCGAGGACAAGGCCTGGCGCGAGAAGCCGGTGCGCGAGCGCCTGAGCCATTCGCTGGTGCACGGCATCGACCAGTACATCGAGACCGACACCGAGGAGGCCCGGGCCGAAGCCACGCGGCCGCTGGACGTGATCGAAGGCCCGTTGATGGACGGCATGAACGTGGTCGGCGACCTGTTCGGCGCCGGCAAGATGTTCCTGCCGCAGGTGGTGAAGTCGGCGCGGGTGATGAAAAAGGCCGTCGCCTGGCTACTGCCCTACATCGAGGCGGAAAAGCTGCGCACCGGCGATGTCGGCAAAACGAACGGCAAGATCGTGATGGCGACGGTCAAGGGCGATGTGCACGATATCGGCAAGAACATCGTCGGCGTGGTGCTGGCCTGCAACAACTTCGAGGTCGTCGACCTCGGGGTGATGGTGCCCGCACAGACCATCCTCGATCGTGCCAGAGCCGAGAACGCGGACCTGATCGGATTGTCGGGCCTGATCACGCCGTCGCTAGAGGAGATGAGCCATGTCGCCCGCGAACTGTCGCGGCAGGGCTTCGAGATGCCCCTGCTGATCGGCGGTGCGACCACGTCGCGCGCTCACACCGCACTGAAGATCCACCCGCACTACACCGCACCGACGGTGTGGGTGAAGGATGCCTCGCGCGCAGTCGGCGTAGCGCAGTCGCTGATCAGCCCCGAGTTGCGTGGCCCATTCGTCGCCGCCAATGATGCCGACTACGCCGAGATCCGCGAACGCCACAAGAACCGCGGTGACGGCAAGCGGCTGGTGTCGCTGGACAAGGCACGCGCGCAGCGCTTCGATGGCGACTGGGATGGCTACACACCCCCTGCCCCGCTCCAGCCCGGCCTGCATGTACTGGACGACTATCCGCTCGACGAACTGGTCGACTACATCGACTGGACGCCGTTCTTCAACACCTGGGAACTGGCCGGCAGGTACCCGGCGATCCTCACCGACGAGGTCGTCGGCACGCAGGCCAGCGAGCTGTATCGCGACGCACGATCGATGCTCAAGCGCATCGTCCAGGAAAAGTGGCTGACCGCCAGGGCGGTGTTCGGGATCTGGCCTGCGAATTCGGAAGGAGACGACGTGATCGTTTCCACCGAGGGCCATGCCACCACCCTGCACTTCCTCCGCCAGCAGGCCGACAAGCCGGTCGAACGCCCCGACTTCTGCCTCGCCGACTTCATCGCACCCAAGGACAGCGGGAAACGGGATTGGATCGGCGCGTTCGCGGTTACCGCCGGGATCGGCATCGAGGAGCACGTCGCCCGCTTCGAGGCCGACCACGACGACTACAACGCGATCCTGCTCAAGGCCCTGGCCGACCGCCTCGCCGAGGCCCTCGCCGAGCGCCTGCACGAGCGCGTGCGCAGGGAGTTCTGGGGCTACGCGGCAGACGAGTCTCTCGACAACGACGCCCTGATTGCGGAAAAGTACGCCGGCATCCGCCCGGCTCCGGGTTACCCGGCCTGCCCCGAGCACAGCGAGAAGGCGACCCTGTTCGCGATGCTCGATGCGGAAAACAACGCAGGCGTGCGCCTGACAGAGAGCTTCGCCATGTACCCGGCCGCAGCGGTGTCCGGGTACTACTTCAGCCACCCGCGCAGCCAGTACTTCGTGGTCGGACGGGTGTCGAAAGAACAGGCCGCGGACTACGCGCGTCGCAAGGGCGTCAGCCTCGAACAGGCCGAACGCTGGCTGGCGTCGAACCTCGACTACGACCCGGAATAAGGGTGCCAGTAAACGTCTCGCGAGGCCGCAGTCGGGCATGCCGTTGCAGGACACGCCGTAAACCCATCCATGGGGGCTCGGATGCGGCATCCATGCCGCATACGGTCCTGCAACGGCATGCCCGACTGCGGCTGGAGAGTTCGCTGAGAACAAAACCCGTAGCCCGGGTAAGCCCGCAGGGCGCACCCGGGGTCAGCAGCCCATCAACCCGGGTGCGGCCTTTGGCCTTACCCGGGCTACGACAATGCTCGGGATGACAGTCAGATGATTGCCGTCTGGATCACCAGACCAGATCGTCAGGCACCTGGTACTTCGGATCGGAGTACGGATCATCCCCTGCCGGTGCGTTCGGATCGACCTTCAGTGCGATCGCCGGGGGGAAAATCGCTTCGGCCTGCACCAGCAACTCGGCTGTGACCAATAGATAGCGGCCGTCCTGCTGCACCAGGCCAAGCTCGCCGGCATTGAGCGCCTTGAGCTGCTCGGTGGTCACGTAGACGCGCTTGATCTTGCCGCCGTACTCGAAATGGCGGGCGATGTCGGCCTCGTCGCTGTTGAGCGACTTGCCCTTGATCAGCTCGGCCAGCCGGGCCCGCGCCTCGCGGCGCTTGCGCGCTTCTTCCTGCTTCGCCTTCTCGGCAGCGATGCGCTCGTCCTTCTCGCGCTGGGCGCGGATCGCATAGGCCTTGGCCAAGTCGATGTCCTCGCGCGAGCGCGGCTTGCCGCCTGTGCCACCGGACTTCCCGGAATTTCTGCCGAACGTGCCTCCACTCCGCCCGGATTTCGCGGGTTTCCCACCCTGCTTCGGTTTGCCGGCAAGCTTCGGCTTGTTTGCAGGTGCGGACTTGAAACCGAGTCCAAGCAGCTGGTCGCGAAGGCTGTCACTCATCTCGTATGGGTCGTCAGTAGTGCGGAGGGGGCGGTTCGCCGGCCAGATCGCCGGTCACCGGACCGGAGGAAAGCGCAAGCCGCAGCTGCCGCAGCTCTTCCAGCGCACGGTGCAGCAGCAGCGTATTGCGGGCCTCCTCGTCGCGGGCCGAGGCCAGCGCGTCGCTGAGTTCATTGATGGCATGCTCCTGGAACGCGATCCGCGACTCCAGTTCCGCCAAGCGTTGTTCATGATCGGGTTGCATCGTCTACAGACTGTTCCGGTTCAACCGTTGCGGACCGAACGGCCACGACCGATACCGTAGTACGCAATGCCCGCGGTCTCGACCTCATCGGGATGATAAAGGTTGCGGCCGTCGAAGATGACCCGGTCGGCCAGCGTCTGCCGCAAGCGCTCGAAATCCGGGCTGCGGAACGGTTTCCATTCGGTCACCACCGCCAGCGCATCGGCGCCGGCCAGGGCCTCGGAGGCACCTTCGCACAGCACCAGGTCGTCGCGTTCGCCGAAGATGCGCCGAGTCTCTCCGAGCGCTTCCGGATCGTGGGCCCGTACCATTGCACCCGCTTCCCAGAGCTGGGCCAGCAGGCGCCGGCTCGACGCTTCACGCATATCGTCGGTATTGGGCTTGAAGGCCAGTCCCCAAACCGCGACGGTCTTGCCTCGCAAGGCCTCGACGCCGCCGTAGTGGCGCACCATCAACTCGAACAGGTGGCCCTTCTGGTGGTAATTGACCGCTTCAACCGCATCCAGCAGCCTCGGTTCGACGCCATGCTGCTGGGCGATCCGCGCCAGCGCCTGCACATCCTTGGGAAAACACGAACCGCCATAGCCTGCACCCGGGTAGATGAAGTGCCAGCCGATACGCGGATCCGAACCGATGCCCTGTCGCACCATCTCGACGTCGGCACCGACCTGCTCGGCGATGTTGGCGATCTCGTTCATGAAACTGATCTTGGCGGCCAGCATCGCGTTGGCCGCGTACTTGGTCAGTTCGGCCGAGCGCACATCCATCACCACGATGCGGTCATGGTTGCGGTTGAACGGCGCGTACAGCCGCTTGAGCTTTTCGACCGCATCGGGGTCGCTGGCGCCGATCACGATGCGATCCGGACGCATGCAGTCGTTGACCGCATCGCCCTCCTTCAGGAACTCGGGGTTCGAGGCAACTTCAAAAGCGATGTCCGCGCCACGGGCCGCCAGCTCGGCCGCGATCGCCTCGCGCACCTTGTCGGCCGTACCCACCGGCACCGTCGACTTGTCGACCACGACCAGCGGACGCGTCATGTGCCGGCCGATCGTGCGCGCGACTTCGAGCACGTACTTCAGATCGGCGCTGCCGTCCTCGTCCGGTGGCGTGCCGACGGCAATGAACACGATATCGCCGTGCCCCATCGCCACCGGCGCATCGGTGGTGAAATGCAGGCGTCCGGCGGCATGGTTGGCCTTGACCATCGGCTCCAGGCCAGGCTCGTAGATCGGAATCACGCCATTGTTCAAGCCGTCGACCTTGGCCTGGTCGACGTCGACGCAGATCACGTCATGGCCAACATCGGCCAGGCAGGTGCCGGTGACGAGACCGACATAGCCGGTTCCGAAAATGGTTACGTGCATATTGGTTCCTGTTGCGGAAGTCGCGAAAGTCCGCCGCGGGCGAGCTTACACCGCATCGATTACGGTATCGCTTGAATCAACGGTCGGCGGGCGGTGCCTCGATGCCGAGCAGTTCCACCTCGAATACGAGGGTGGCGTTGGGAGCGATCGGGCCGCCGGGCGTACCCATTTCGCCATAGCCAAGCTCGGAGGGAATCCAGAGCCGGTACTTGCTGCCGACCGGCATCAGGGTCAGGCCTTCACTCCAGCCCGGCACGACCTGTTCCAGCGGAAACACCACCGGTTCGCCGCGCGCGGTCGAGTCGTCGAAGACGGTGCCATCGAGCAGCGTACCGGTGTAGTGGACACGCACCGTGTCGTCGGCCTTCGGCCTGGGCCCATCGCCTTCGCTGATGACTTCGTACTGCAGGCCCGACTCGGTGGTCGTGATGCCTTCCTTGCTGCCGTTCTCGGCCAGGAACTTCCGGCCCTCTTCGGCATTGTCGGATGCGATGCGATCGGTCACACGCTGACCCAGCTGCTCGGCCACCTGGGCCGCCTGTTCATCGGTCATCAACATCGGCTTGCCGGCGAGGCTGTCGCGGATCGCCATGAACAGCGCGTCGGCATCGATCTCTTCCTGGACCGGCTCCAGCGTACGGGCCACTTCCATGCCGATCATGTAACCGGCCTGGGCCTTGCTGCCCTTCAGCCCCTCGATGTCCAGCGCTTCGCCATCCGCGGTCTGGGTCGCGGCATCGGCGGAGGCGTCGTCACCGCCGGAAGGGGTGCAGGCCGCCAGGGCCAGCCCCAAGGTGGTGGCGGCCATCGCCGCGGACAGGGTGCGGACAGAGAAGGACATGGTCGGAGAATCTCCAGAATAAAGAGTGAAATCGCAGCATCGCGATTGGCGAGCATCGCACGATCCGGATGAACATCGGGCCGACAGCCCACCGTGATGTGCTCCAGTGCGCATTCCGGCAACAGGACAAGGCTGCCTGCTCCGGCATCCAGCGTTCAGGACAACAGAAGCCGGCTGTGCGGACAGCCGGCTTCGATGTCATGCCGGACCCGACTGCAGAAAACTTACAGGATGGCCTGCAGTTCAACCTCGAACACGAGCGTGGCATTCGGGCCGATCACGCCGCCCGGTGCGCCCCGTGCACCATAGGCCAGATCGCCGGGAATCCAGAACTTGTACTTGCTGCCGACCGGCATCAGGGCCAACCCCTCGGTCCAGCCCGCGATGACCTGGCCCAGGCCGAATTCGGCCGGCTGGCCGCGGTCGTAGGAGCTGTCGAACACGGTACCGTCGAGCAGCGTGCCCTTGTAGTTGACGCGCACGGTATCGGTCGATTTCGGACGCGGTCCCGATCCCTGGCGCAATACCATGTATTGCAGCCCGGACGCGGTGGCGATCACGCCCTTCTCGCCTTTGTTGGCCGCCAGGAAAGCTTCGCCTTCGGTCTTGTTGGCCTCGCCCTGCGCAACGGCCTTCTCCCTCAACCGCCCGGAAAAGGCCTCGCGGGTGGCGACGAGCTGATCGTCGTCCATGAGCAGATCCTGGCTGGAGACGACCGCGCGTACCGCCTGCACCAGCAGCGGCAGATCGAGTTCATCCTTGATTGGCGTCAGCGAACGGCCGATATCGGCACCGACCAGATATGCCGCCTTGTCCTTGGCGATCTCCGGAATCTCCATACCCTCGGGGGCCTGGCCGGCACGCGCCGCCGAGCGCAGCATCATCGCCTGACCGACAGCCGGCGCCTCGGTTTCCCCGATCAGCGGCTTGCCGCCATCGAAGGCATTGCGGATCGCACGTTCAAGGGACGGGAAATCGAGATCCTGCCCGATCGGCTCGATCGAACGGCCGATATCGACGCCCACCATGTAGCTGGTCCTGTCGCGATCGGTGGTCAAGGCGGTCTTGTCCTGCGCATGTGCAGCCATGGCCACTACGGCGGAAATCAGCAGCGCGGCGGTGCCACGCATCAAAGCCTTCATTGCAAACCTGCTCCTGTATGAGTTCTAGGGCGTCTCATGATCCGCCGCCAGCGCGCCGGACCGGACGATCATTGTCGCGATGCCACAGGCTCCCCGCAAATGCCCGGAATCCGTCCGCGGGTGCGCAGAGCCGGGGCGGGATGCCTATTTCGTCCCGCTGCCCGGTCGCGGCGCAGCCAGCGCCCGCTCGATGGCCGCCACCAGCTCCGGATCGTCCGGCACCGTCCGGCTGCCGTAGCTGGCGATCAGCCTGCCATCGCGGTCAAGCAGATACTTGTGGAAGTTCCACTTGGGCGCCTCGCCGGCGGCTGCAGCCAGTTCGCGGTACAGCGGCGTGGCCTCATCGCCGATCACGTGCACCTTCTGGAACATCGGAAACTTCACTCCATAGGTCAGGGTGCAGAACTCCTGGATCTGCGCCTCGTCCTCGAACTCCTGCTCGCGGAAGTCCCCGGAGGGAAAACCGAGTACGGCGAACCCGCGCTCTTTGTAGTTTGCATGCAGGGCCTCAAGCCCTTCGAATTGCGGAGTGAACCCGCATTTGCTGGCGGTGTTGACCACCAGCACCACATCGCCGCCGTAGGTCGCGGCCAGATCCACCGGGGTCTTGCCGGCCAGCGGGCGGTAGCTGTGTCCCAGCAGCCCCTGGCCATCCGCAGCGGTAGCAATTGCTGCCACCAGCAGAAACGAAGCCATGAAAAGCTTTGATATCAAATGCTTATGAAGCATAAGTCCCTCGCATGGACAAGCACCTGCGGACAGTATGACTTCAGTTGGGGGAACTTGCTGCCCGAATGGGTTGACGGCCCGTGTTCTGGTGTTATAGTTGCATACAACACCGGTTTACTGACGAGCAGGACGGCCCCCCATGAACCGCAAGCTCCGCAACAGCCTCACCGCCCTCACGACCTGCAGCCTGGCTTTTGTCCTGGCCCTGGTCGGCACAAGCCCGCTGATTCGCGCCACCGATTCCCAGTCCACGGCCCCGGCCATGCTGCCCTACCCCGTTTCAGGTGAGGCCACGGGTGCACGCCGCCACATGACCCCCGAACAGGCCGCCCAACCGACGACCCGCCGCCCGCGCGACAACCGCAAGCCGCTGGTCATGCCCTACTTCTCTTTTGCACCGCGAGGCTGAGCGTATGTCCGCCATCCAATGGAGCGACGGCGCTCCGATCTACCGCCAGCTGAAGGAACGCGTCATCGCAAAGATGCTCGATGGCGAACTCAAGCCCGGCGATGCCCTGCCTTCGGTCAGGCAGGTCGCTGCCGAGTATCAGCTCAATCCCATCACCGTCTCGCGCGCCTACCAGGAACTGGCGGACGAGGCCCTCATCGAGAAACGCAGGGGACTTGGTATGTTCGTCACCGAAGAAGCCGCACGGAAACTGCTCCTCAGCGAGCGCGAACGCTTCCTCAAGGAAGAGTGGCCGTTGGTCCTGGAACGCATCACACGGCTCGGCCTGAGTGCCGAGGATCTGTTCGCTGGCAGCGACAAGGGAGGCAAGCAATGAACGCCTCCACCGTTGTCAAGGCCAACAACCTGCGCAAGGCCTACAAGAACAAGCTCGCGCTGGACGGCACCACATTCGAAATTCCGGCCGGCCGTATCGTCGGTCTGATTGGCCCCAACGGAGCCGGCAAGACCACCGCGCTCAAGGCGATGCTCGGGCTGATCCCGTTCGAGGGCTCACTGAACGTGCTGGGGCTGGACCCGCGCAGCCAGCGCGACGAGCTGATGCGCGATGTCTGCTTCATCGCCGACGTGGCAGTGCTGCCGCGCTGGATGAAAGTCAAGGAGGCGATCGAGTTCGTGTCCGGGGTGCACCCGCGCTTCGACCGGGCCCGTTGCGAACGTTTCCTGCAGGGGACGCAGCTCAAACCCGACATGCGCGTGCGCGAAATGTCCAAGGGCATGATCGTGCAGCTGCACCTGGCCCTGGTGATGGCGATCGACGCCCGCCTGCTGGTACTCGACGAGCCGACGCTCGGTCTCGACATCCTCTACCGCAAACAGTTCTACCAGCGTCTGCTGGAGGACTATTTCGACGAACAGAAGACCATCATCGTCACCACCCATCAGGTCGAGGAGATCGAACACATCCTCACCGACGTGATGTTCATCCGTGACGGAAAAATCCTGCTGGAAAGCGGGATGGAAGAACTCGGCGACCGCTTCACGGAAGTGCTGGTCGATGCCGACAAGGCCGACGAGGCCCGTCGGCTGGAACCGATCGACGAGCGCGCGCTGCCCTTCGGCAAGACCGTGATGCTCTACGACAGCAGGTTGTCCGATGGCACGCCTTCCGGCGTGACAGCCGAACGCCTGGCCGCCTTCGGCGAGACCCGGACGCCGGGCCTGGCAGACCTGTTCGTCGCCACCATGAAGGGGACCTACGCATGAACGCCGCAACTGAAAGCCGCAACCTGCCCGCCACGCCCCACCCGACCCACAAGTTCAAGCTGCTGCTCAAGCGCGAGCTTTGGGAACACCGCGGCGGATTCTTCTGGGCTCCGGTGATCGTCGGAGCCATCGCGATCGTGTTCGCACTTATCGCGGCCGTTGCCGGCACCGTTCTCGGACCGGGCCTTAACGACGTGCGGATCGACGGCCACGAGATCGATGAGGTTGCCCGCATCACAGGCGCGATCGGTGACGGCACCCTGCTGGGCGGCATCGGCCTGGCCATGATCGTGCTCACTTTCGTGGTCTTTTTCTACGCACTGGGCTCGCTGTACGACGACCGTCGCGATCGCAGCATCCTGTTCTGGAAATCGCTGCCCATTTCGGACAGCCAGATGGTCCTGTCCAAGGTGGCCTGGGCACTGCTGCTGGCTCCTTTGCTTGCGGTCGTCATCGGTATCGCCACCGGCCTGGCATTGTGGGTAATCACCGCACTGACGACCTCGATCAACGGGCTGCCCGGCAGCGCCGGAATCTTCCTCAACTCGCATCCGTTCAGGGTCATCGGCAACGTCCTGGCCATGTGGCCGGTACAGATGGCCTGGGCCCTGCCAACCATCGGCTGGCTGATGCTCTGCTCGGCATGGGCGCGCAGCAAACCTTTCCTGTGGGCGGTCATCGTGCCGGTGCTGACCTGCGCGCTGGTGAGCTTCATGGACATCTTCCCGGGCGTCTCCATCCGGCACGACGTCCTCTGGTACGTGGTCGCCTATCGCGGGCTGATGAGCCTGATCCCCGGGAGCTTCGCCCCTATCCTCGACGTATCGGCACGCGGCATCGACGGCCCCGGCGACGTGGCCAACGTGATCGATGCGACGGCCAGCTGGCAGGCATTCGCCACCATCGACATGTGGATCGGCGTCGCCATCGGAGCAGCCATGATCTATGCCGCCATCCGCCTGCGCCGCTGGCGCGAAGAAGGCTGAGCCCCCGACCCGCACGAGACGAATGCCATGAACATTCCCCGCATTCTTCCCCTCGTCCTGTGCCTGCTGCTGCCGCTGGCAGCGCAGGCCAGCGACGGCAAGCCCTCCGGCATCGCAGAGGAGGTCCGCCAGGAGCTGGCCGACGCGCGCAAGGAAGTCCAGACCGAGCTTGCCGAGGCCCGCCGGGAACTGGAAACCGAGAACCTGCGCGTGGACAACAGCTTCCAGTTCGGCCAATCCGGCAAGCAACGCACCGACCTGCCGCGTGCGGAGATCACGCCGGACGGCGACTTCCTGATCCAGGGCCAGCCGCAGGTCATCACCACGGCCCAGCGAGAGGAACTGCTTGCATACCGCGGCCTGGTGGTAGGCATTGCGCAATCCGGCATCGACATCGGCCAGCGCAGTGCTGAAGCGGTGATCGACGCCATGGACAGGTCGTGGGTCGGCCTGGTGTTCAGCGCCATGACGGGCAGCCTGGAGCGACGCATCGAACGCAGCGTCAAGACCCTGGTCGAGCCGATGGTGCAGGAGATCTGCCTGCAATTGCCGGCGATGATGCAGTCACAGCAACGGCTCGCCGCCGGCCTGCCACAATTCCAACCCTATGCCACCCTGGAAGCGGATGACGTCGAGGACTGCGAGAACCAGATCCGCCACGAATTCGCGACCCGCTGATCCGGAGACCCGCCGTGAACAAATCCTTCGTCATCACCCTGCTCTGCGTTCTGCCGCTGCTCGGCGCCTGCGGCCAGAAACACGACGATGCGCAGCCCACCGCTGAAGCCGAGAAGAAGTCGTTCCTCAGCAAGGCGATCAGTTCGGCCGCCACCAAGGCCAGCGGGGAAGTCCGGAAAAAACTGCGAGAGGAAGACATCGAACTGGGCAGCAAGGATCGCAACGCGCCCAAGGCAAAGATCACCCCGCAGGGCGACCTGGTGATCGATGGCCGGACGATCGACATCGACGACACCCAGCGTGCCATGTTGCTGGAATATCGCGACCAGATCGCCACAGTCGCCGAAGCCGGGGCCGAAGTCGGCCTGATCGCGGCCGAAGCCGCCGGCGACGCGGTGGGCGCGGCGATCAAAGGCATCTTCAGCGGCAACTCGGACGATGTCGAAAAGAAGATCGAAGCGGACGTGGAAGCCCGCATCAAGGAACCGCTGCAGCGCCTCTGCGGCACCCTGCCGCCGCTGCTGGAAACCCAGCAGGCCCTGGCCGAATCGATCCCCGAGTTCGCCCCCTACCGAAAAATGGATCAAAGCGACATCGACGACTGCATGAAGGAAGACGGGATGCGCGGAGTGCGGATCGACATCTGATCCGCACCATCGACGTTCCTGCGTCAGCCGCCCGCATCAGCTGCCCTGTATGCCTCCCCGGGTCAGCGCGGCGGGATCAAGCAGCCGCCGCAGTTCCTTCTCGTCCATCCCGGTCGCCTCCACCGCCACCTCCAGAACAGGCCTGCCTTCGCGGTAGGCCTGTTTTGCGATGGCCGCGGCCTTTTCATAGCCGATCACAGGGTTGAGCGCGGTGACCAGGATCGGGTTGCGGCCCAGCGCCTCGCGCACGCGTTCGGGTCGTGGCTTCAGGCCGGCGACCGCATCGTCGGCGAGCAGGCGCATCGTGATGCCGAGCAGGCGGATCGAATCGAGCAGGTTGGCCGCGATCAGCGGCAGCATCACGTTGAGCTGGAAGTTGCCGCTCTGCCCGGCGACGGTGATCGCGGTGTGGTGGCCCATCACCTGCGCGCAGACCATGCAGGCCGCTTCCGGGATCACCGGGTTGACCTTGCCCGGCATGATCGAACTGCCAGGCTGCAGCGCCGGCAGTTCGATCTCGCCCAGGCCCGCCAGCGGCCCGGAATTCATCCAGCGCAGATCATTCGAGATCTTCATCAGCGCGACCGCCAGCGCATTGAGCTGGCCGGACAGCTCGACCGCATCGTCCTGCGAGGCGATGCCCTCGAACTTGTTCGCGGCCGGTTCGAACCGGGTTCCGGCCAGCGTGGACAGCGCCTTCGCCATCGCCTTGCCGAAACGCGGGTCGGCGTTGATGCCCGTACCGATCGCGGTGCCGCCGATCGGCAGTCGGCGCAGACGCTTGAGCGCATCCTCGATCCGTTCCTGCGCCGAGGCCAACTGCGCGGCCCAGGCGCCGAATTCCTGGGCGAAGGTCAGCGGCATCGCATCCATCAGGTGGGTGCGGCCGGTCTTGGTCAGCTTCCCGAGCGACCGGCCACGCCGCTCGATGATCCTGCGCAGATGCCTGAGTGCCGGTAGCAGGTGCTCGACGGTGGCGAGCTGGGCGGAAACCCGGATCGCGGTCGGAATCACGTCGTTCGAGCTCTGCCCGAGGTTGACGTGGTCGTTGGGGTGGACCTTCGCTCGTCCCGCGCGCGATGCCAGCGTGGCGATGACCTCGTTGGCATTCATGTTGCACGAGGTGCCGGAACCGGTCTGGAAGACGTCGACCGGAAAATGGGCATCGTGCCCGCCGGCCGCCACTTCCAGCGCGGCCTTGCGGATCGAACGGGAAGCGCCCTTGCCGAGCAGACCGAAGCCGCCGTTGATCTCTGCCGCAGCCGCTTTGACCAGGCCCATCGCGCGGATGAATTCGCGCGGCATGCGCTGCCCCGAGACCGGGAAGTTCTGCACGGCACGCTGGGTCTGGGCGCCCCACAGGGCCTCGGCGGGTACCTGCAGTTCGCCCATGCTGTCGTGCTCGATACGGAAGTCCTCGATGCGGGAATTCTTGTTGGCCATGGTGTGCTTCCGGGGAGATTGACTCCGGCGAGCTTACCGCCGCGGCCGCCACAGCCGCGTCAACCGGCCCAGGCCCGGCAGTCGCTGTAGAATGGCCAGCTGACTTCCCTCCCCGTCATTCCCCACATGTCCAGCATCGTTGAAACCCAGCTCGTCGCCCTGTCCCCGCTCGATGGCCGCTATGCCGGCAAGGTCGACGCGCTGCGTCCGATCTTCTCCGAATACGGCCTGATCAAGGCGCGGATCAAGGTCGAGGTCGAGTGGCTGCTGGCGCTGGCCGAGGAACCCGGCATTGGCGAACTGAAGCCGTTCTCCCAGGCCGCTGTCGCGCGCCTGCGCGCGCTGGCCGACGGTCTGTCGGTCGCCGACGCGGCCCGGGTCAAGGAGATCGAGCGCACCACCAACCACGACGTCAAGGCGGTCGAGTACTTCATCAAGGAGCGCCTGCGCGACGATGCAGAGCTGGGCCCGGCGCTGGAGTTCGTCCACTTCGCCTGCACCAGCGAGGACATCAACAACCTCAGCTACGCACTGATGCTCAACGAAGCGCGCCAGCACGTATTCCTGCCCAGGCTCGACGAATTGATCCAGAAACTGCGCACGATGGCGCACGAACATGCCGCGTTGCCGATGCTTTCGCGTACCCACGGCCAGACCGCCTCCCCGACCACCGTCGGCAAGGAAATCGCCAATGTCGTCGCCCGCCTGCTGCGCCAGGGCGAGACCCTGGCCGCCGCGCGCATGCCGGGCAAGATCAACGGTGCGGTCGGCAACTACAACGCCCATGTCGTTGCCTACCCCATGGTCGACTGGCCGGCGTTCTGCGAGCGCTTCGTCCACTCGCTGGGCCTGAACTGGCAGCCCTACACCACCCAGATCGAACCGCACGACGGCATCGCCGAGCTGTGCGACGCGGCCAAGCGCATCGACACCATCTGCATCGACCTGTCGCGCGACATCTGGGGCTATATCTCGCTGGGCTACTTCAAGCAGGCGGTGAAAGCAGGCGAGGTCGGCAGCTCGACCATGCCGCACAAAGTCAACCCGATCGACTTCGAGAACGCGGAGGGCAACTTCGGCATCGCCAGCGCGCTGTTCGAGCATTTCGCCGCCAAGCTGCCGATCAGCCGCTGGCAGCGCGACCTGACCGACTCCACCACCCTGCGCGCGCTGGGTACCGCCTTCGGCCACGCACTGATCGGCTTCGACGCTCTGTTGCGCGGCCTGAACAAGCTCAGCGCCAACCCGGAGCGACTGGCCGAGGACCTCGATGCGGCCTGGGAGGTGCTGGCCGAAGCCGTGCAGACAGTGATGCGCCGCCATGGCCTGCCCAACCCGTACGAACAGCTCAAGGCGCTGACCCGTGGCCAGGACGGCATCAACGCCGCCTCGATGCGCGTCTTCATCGAGGGCCTGGACCTGCCGGCCGAGACCAGACAGACCCTGCTCGACATGACCCCGGGCAGCTACACCGGCCTGGCCGAACGGCTGGCGCGGGAGATCTGAACGGCAGAGCCTGGCGTCTAGACACGAGGCATCGCGATGAACCTGCTGTTGAACATAGACGTCCCGGATATCAGTGCCGCGGAAGCGTTCTACACCGCGGCCTTCGGCCTGAACCCGGGCCGGCGTTTCGGCGAGGGCTGCGTTGAACTGCTTGGTGCGACCGCAGCTATCTACCTGCTGCAGAAAGCCGAAGGCAGCCGCGGTGCCGCCGGCAGCCGGCGCGACTACGCCCGCCACTGGACGCCGCTGCACTGCGACGTGATCGTCAACGACCTCGACACAGCCCTCGACAAGGCCTTGGCGGCCGGCGCGGTGCAGGAAGGCGACACCCGAGAAGCCGACTGGGGCCGCATTGTCACCCTCGCCGACCCGTTTGGTCACGGTTGGTGCCTGCTGCAATTTCTTGGACGCGGCTACGACGAGATCGCGACATGAGCAAGTCCCGTGAAAAGGCAGCCAAGACGGCCGCCACAAAGAAGCGAGTTCCTTCCCCCGCCAGCAAGCGGAAGCAGGACATGCCACCCGTCGAAATCGATGCCAGCGCCCTGCCCCCGCTCGGCATGCCACCGGCCGACTTCCTGCGCGACTACTGGCAGAAGCGCCCGCTGCTGATCCGCAACGCCTTTCCCGGCTTCGTCTCGCCGATCGAGCCGGAGGACCTGGCCGGGCTGGCCTGCGAAGAGATGGCACTGTCGCGGATCGTCAGCCACGATCGCGATCGAGATCACTGGCGGCTGCGCACCGGCCCGTTCCGCGAAGACGAATTCCCCGGCATGCCGCACCAGGACTGGACCCTGCTGGTGCAGGACGTGGACAAGTGGGACGCCGACGTCGCCGCCCTGCTCGACTGCTTCGACTTCCTGCCACGCTGGCGCATCGACGACATCATGGTCTCGTTCGCCGCACCTGGCGGCTCGGTCGGTGCCCATGTCGACCAATACGACGTTTTCCTGCTGCAGGCCCAGGGTCGCCGGCGCTGGCAGATCGACGCCTCCGAGAGTCCATCGCTTACGTTCCGCCGCGATGTCGAACTCAAGCTGCTGCAGCGTTTCTCTCCGACCCACGACTGGGTACTCGGTCCCGGCGACATGCTTTACCTGCCGCCCGGCGTACCGCACCACGGTGTCGCCGAGGATGCCTGCCTGACCTTCTCGGTCGGCATGCGCGCGCCGTCGGCGGCGGAACTGCTTGGCGACTTCGTCGACACCCTCGCCGCCGAAGCCGATGAGGCCTTGCGCTATCGCGATCCCGACCTCGAACCGCCACGCGATCCGGCCGAGATCGACGTTGCGGCCATGAACCGCGCGGTCGAGGCGCTCAACATGCTGCGCATGAACGATCCCGAGCGCCTCGGCGATTGGTTCGGCCGCTTCATCACCCTCTATCGCAGTTCCGGCGAAGTGATTGCCGGCGAGAACGGACGCTCGCGAATCGAGATCGAATGGGATCTCCAGCACGGCGCCCGCCTCGTCCGCCATCCGTGGTCGCGCATGGCCTGGCGCAAGGGCGGGCGCGGCTCGCGCCTGTATGTCAACGGCCATGCCATCGCTCTACCCGCCAGGGCCGCAGCCCGGGTCGCCAACAGCCGCGTGCTCGATGGCGACGACTATGCCGCGCTTGGCCAGGCCGGACAGGACTGCGTATTCGAGTTGTACCGGACCGGCCATTACCACCTGCAAATGGATGCGGACGGGGACGACGGCGGCAACGGCGCGACATGGTGGCCGGAAGACGGGAGCGGACAATGAGCCACCCCGACTTCGTCGTCGAAGCGGTGGAGTACGCCGCTGCCCTGCCCGACCTGCGCGCAGTCCGCGAAACGGTGTTCGTGCGGGAACAGGGCGTGCCGGCCGGGATCGAGCTCGACGCCCTCGACCCGCTCTGCGACCACGTTCTCGCCCGCGACACCGAAGGCCGGCCGATCGGCACCGGCCGGCTGACTCCGGAACACCGGATCGGCCGAATGGCGGTGGTGCCCGACTGGCGTGGCCGCGGTGTCGGCGATGCCCTGCTGGACGCCCTGATCGAACGCGCCCGCGCCCACCGCTGGCGCACGATCGCGCTGCACGCCCAGGTCGATGCGATCGGGTTCTACCTCCGCCACGGCTTCCTGCCCGAAGGTAAGCAGTTCGAGGAGGCCGGCATCCAGCACCAGGGCATGGTCCGGATGGTCGACGGCCCTAACCCCGTCGCCGACCGCGAGGCGGCGCTGGCCGCCATGCTCGGACTGGTGTCCACCGCCCGCCGCGAACTGCTCATCTACAGCCGCGAGCTGGACCCGGGGCTGCTCGACCAGCCGGAATTGATGACCGCCTTCCGTCATTTCGCCATTTCGGGCGGTGAACTGCGGATCCTGTTGCAAAACCCCGGTCCGGCACAGCGTGCCGCCGCGCCGCTGATCGGGCTGGCCCAGCGGTTGCCGTCCTCGATCGGCTTCCGCATCGTCGAAGAACCCGTTGATCGCGACTTTGCCGGCGCCTATGCAGTGAACGACCGCGGCGGCTGGTACTACCGCAACCTCGGCCACCGGTTCGAAGGCGAAACCCGCCTCGATGCTCCCGGCCGCGCCCGTCAGTTGCGCGCCCTGTTCCAGGAAACATGGGAGCGCGCCCGTCCTGGCGTCGAGTTCCGGGCACTCGGACTCTGACCCGCGGATGACCGCGCGACCGAATCTGTGGCCAGTCGACATTCAATTGGACATTGGTGGTGGCCGTCGCCCCCCCGGCTGCCGTTATAATTCCGCGTCTTGGCCCCGTTAAGCCGCTTTGCGCATCCAGCGCGGGCCGCCCCCTTTCCCCTCGAGTATCCCGACCAGCATCGTGGACAGCCTTCTGAAGCAGTTTGCCCAGTCGTCGCAGCTCGGCGCCAACGCCGCCTACATCGAAGACCTGTACGAGCAGTATCTGGTCGATCCCGACAGCGTCGGATCCAAGTGGAAAGCCTATTTCGACGGATTCAAGGGCCGTGAGGCCGGCGACCTGCCCCATTCGGCCGTCCTCGACAGCATTGCCGTCGCCGCCCGCAAGGCCTCGGCCGGCCAGGCCGGGACGGGCACGGGCGACGAGCGCGAACGCTCTGTCGGCCGCCTGATTACCGCCTATCGCTCGCGCGGCCACCTTGCCGCCGACACCGATCCGCTGGGCATGGCCGAGAAGCTGGTCGCGCCCGACCTCGACCTGCCATTCCACCGGCTGACCCAGTCCGACCTTTCGGCCGAGTTCAGCACCGGCGGCGTCGCCGGGCACGAGCGGATGAAGCTCGGCGAGCTGCTCAAGCGCCTCAAGGCCACCTACACCGGTCCGATCGGCGCCGAGTTCATGCACATCTCCGACGCCGAACAGCGCCGCTGGGTGTACGAGCGGCTGGAGAAGGCCGGCGGCCAGTACGGTCGCACGCCCGAGGAAAAGAAGCGCATTCTCGAACGCCTGACCGCAGCCGAAGGTCTGGAGCGCTACCTGGGCACCAAGTACGTCGGCCAGAAGCGCTTCTCGATCGAAGGCGGCGATGCGCTGATCCCGCTGATGGACAACCTGATCCACCGTTCTGGCGCCAACGGCGTGCACGACGTGGTGATCGGCATGGCCCACCGCGGCCGCCTCAACGTGCTGGTCAACACCCTCGGCAAGCCCGCCCGCCAGTTGTTCGACGAGTTCGAGGGCAAGTTCGAGCACCAGCAGGAAGACCGCGCCCACACCGGCGACGTGAAGTACCACATGGGCTTCTCCGCCGACATCGCCACCCCGAGCGGCCCGGTCCACCTGGCGCTGGCGTTCAACCCCTCGCACTTGGAGATCGTCGACCCGGTGGTCGCTGGCAGCGTACGCTCGCGCCAGGATCGCCGCGGCGACATCGGGCGCGGCCAGGTGCTGCCGGTGCTGATGCACGGCGACGCCGCGTTCGCCGGCCAGGGTGTGGTGATGGAACTGTTCCAGATGTCGCAGGCACGCGGTTTCGCGGTCGGCGGCACGGTGCACATCGTCATCAACAACCAGGTCGGCTTCACCACCAGCGACCGCCAGGATGCGCGCTCCACCCTGTACTGCACCGATGTTGCCAAGATGGTCGGCGCGCCGATCCTGCATGTGAACGGCGACGACCCGGAAGCGGTGGTGTTCTGCGCCGAGCTGGCGCTGGACTTCCGTAACCAGTTCGGCAGGGACGTGGTCATCGACCTGGTCTGCTATCGCCGCCACGGCCACAACGAGGCCGACGAGCCCGCGGCGACCCAGCCGTTGATGTACCAGAAGATCCGCAAGCACCCGACCCCGCGTGCGATCTACGCCGACAGGCTGGCCGCGGAGGGCTCGTTGTCGGCCGACGCGGCCCAGGCCATGGTCGATGCATACCGCGATCGCCTCGACGCCGGCGAGATCACCACCGAACTGGCCGAGCCGCAGTCCGACGAGTTCACCATCGACTGGCCAAGCTTCCTCAAGGGCAAGCTCGGCGATCCGGTCGACACCACCTTCGATGGCAAGAAGCTGCGCGAGCTGGCCGGGGTGATCAACGAGATCCCGGATACGGTCAAGCTGCACCCGCGCGTGGCCAAGATCTACGACGATCGCCGCAAGATGGCCGCCGGCAAGCAGCCGGGCGACTGGGGTTTCGCCGAGAACCTGGCCTACGCGACCCTGCTCGACGAGGGCTACCGCCTGCGCCTGGTCGGCCAGGACTGCGGCCGCGGCACCTTCTTCCACCGCCACGCGATCCTGCATGAGCAGACCACGGACGAATACGTCCTGCCGCTGCGTCGGCTGGTCAAGAACCCGTCCGACGTCACCATCATCGACTCGCTGCTCAGCGAGGAAGCGGTGATGGGCTTCGAATACGGCTACTCGACCACCGATCCGATGACGCTGGACATCTGGGAAGCCCAGTTCGGCGACTTCGCCAACGGCGCCCAGGTCGTGATCGACCAGTTCATCGTGTCCGGCGAAGCCAAGTGGGGCCGCCTGTGCGGGCTGGCCCTGTTCCTGCCGCACGGCTACGAGGGTCAGGGGCCCGAGCACAGCTCGGCACGACTGGAGCGCTTCCTCCAGCTGTGCGCGCTGGACAACATGATCGTCTGCACGCCGACCACGCCGGCGCAGGCCTACCACATGATCCGCCGACAGATGCGCATGACCACGCGCAAGCCGTTGGTGGTGATGACGCCGAAGTCGCTGCTGCGCCACAAGCTCGCGGTGTCGACACTGGACGAGTTGGCCAAGGGCGAATTCCAGCACCTGATCCCCGACGCCAGCGCCGACCCGAAGAAGGTCAAGCGCGTCGTGGTCTGCGGCGGCAAGGTCTATTACGACCTGCTCGAACAGGCGCAGAAGGACAAGCTCACTGACGTCGCGCTCGTTCGTATCGAGCAGCTCTACCCGTTCCCCCGCGAACTGCTGTCGGCCGAGCTCAAGCGTTTCTCCAAGGCCGTGGATGTCGTGTGGTGCCAGGAGGAGCCGCAGAACCAGGGCGCGTGGTACCAGATCCGCCACCACCTGACCCACTGCCTGCAAGGCAAGCAGACGCTGCATTACGCCGGTCGCCTGCGTTCTCCGTCGCCGGCCGCCGGTCACTACGCAGATCACGTGGCCGAGCAGAACCAGCTGGTGGCCGATGCGCTGACCAACCCTCTCCAGGGCGATGCGAGTCCCGAGTGACCGCCCGCCTTCCCTCGCCCTCCGACACTTCATTCAAGCAATCCAGGATGCCCACCCCATGAGCACCGAGATCAAAGTTCCGGTACTGCCCGAGTCCGTCTCCGACGCCACCATCGCCAGCTGGCACAAGAAGCCGGGCGACTCGGTCAAGCGCGACGAGAACCTGGTGGACCTCGAGACCGACAAGGTCGTGCTCGAAGTACCGTCGCCGGTCGATGGCGTGCTGAAAGAGATCAAGTTCAACGAAGGCGACACGGTCACCAGCGAGCAGATCCTGGGACTGGTCGAGGCCGGTGCGGTCGCCGACGCGCCGAAAGAGCAGAGCGAGACGGCCGAAAAGGAGGCCAGGAAGCAGGAGGCCGACACCAAGCCGATCCAGCCGAAGGCGGAAGCCGCCAAAGCCGAGACGCCAAAGCCGGCCGGCAAGACCGACGACCTGCCGCCTGGCGCACGCTTCACCGCAGTCAGCCAGGGCATCGACCCGGCCAATGTCGAAGGCAGCGGCCGTCGCGGCGCGGTGACCAAGGAAGACCTGCTGAACTATGCCCGCAGCGGTGGCGTCGGCCAGGCCGGCGGCGCACGTCCGGAAGAGCGCGTGGCGATGACCCGCATGCGCAAGCGCATCGCCGAGCGTCTGATGCAGTCGAAGGAATCGATCGCGATGCTGACCTCGTTCAACGAGGTCAACCTGGGCAAGGTCATGGCCATGCGCAAGCAGCTCGGCGAGGCCTTCCAGAAGGAGCACGGCATCAAGCTCGGCTTCATGAGCTTCTTCGCCAAGGCCGCCGCCAACGCGCTGCAGCGCTACCCGGTCATCAATGCCTCGGTCGACGGCGACGACATCATCTACCACGGTTACGCCGACATCTCGATCGCGGTATCGACCGACAAGGGCCTGGTCACCCCGGTCCTGCGCAACGTCGAGCGCATGGGCTTCGCCGAAGTCGAACAGGGCATCGCCGACTACGCCGCCAAGGCCCGTGACGGCAAGCTGGCCCTGGAAGACCTGCAGGGCGGCACCTTCACCATCACCAACGGCGGCACCTTCGGTTCGCTGATGTCGACCCCGATCGTCAATCCGCCGCAATCGGCCATCCTCGGCATGCACGCGATCAAGGAACGCGCCATCGTCGAGAACGGCCAGGTCGTCGCCGCGCCGATGATGTACATCGCGCTGAGCTACGACCACCGCATCATCGACGGCAAGGACGCGGTGCTGTTCCTGGTCGACATCAAGAACCAGCTCGAGAACCCGCACCGCATGCTGCTGGGCATGTAATGGCGTTCTCCCCCTCTCCCGCCTGCGGGAGAGGGCCGGGGTGAGGGCCATGCCGTTTGAAAGCGTGTCGCCCGCCCCACCCTCATCCGGCGCTCCGCGCCACCTTCTCCCGCCAGCGGGAGAAGGGACAGCCTAGGACAGAAGAATGAGCGAACAGCAGAACTTCGACGTAGTCGTCATCGGCGCCGGCCCGGCCGGTTACCACGCCGCCATCCGCGCCGCCCAGCTCGGCCTCAAGACCGCGTGCATCGATGCCGCGCTCGGCAAGGACGGCAAGCCCGCCCTCGGCGGCACCTGCCTGCGCGTGGGCTGCATTCCGTCGAAGGCGCTGCTCGATTCCTCGCGGCAGTTCTGGAACATGGGCCACCTGTTCGGCGACCACGGCATCAGCTTCAAGGACGCGAAGATCGACGTCGCGGCGATGGTCGGCCGCAAGGACAAGATCGTGAAGCAGTTCACCGGCGGCATCGAGATGCTGTTCAAGGCGAACAAGATCAAGCCGTTCTTCGGCTTCGGCACCCTGCACAAGGGCAACATCGTCAAGGTCAAGCAGCACGACGGCTCCGAAGTCGAGCTCAAGGGCACCAACGTGATCATCGCGGCCGGCTCGGACTCGATCGAACTGCCGTTCGCCAAGTTCGACGGCGACACCATCGTCGACAACGTCGGCGCGCTGGACTTCACCGAGGTGCCGAAGCGCCTGGGCGTGATCGGCGCCGGCGTGATCGGCCTGGAACTGGGCAGCGTGTGGAAACGCCTCGGCGCCGAGGTCACGATCCTCGAAGCGCTGCCCGACTTCCTCGCCGCCGCCGATGCCGAGGTTGCCAAGACCGCCGCCCGCGAGTTCAAGAAGCAGGGCCTGGACATCCAGCTCGGCGCCAAGGTCAGCAAGGCCGAAGTCAAGGGCAAGGGCAAGAAAAAGGAAGTTCACCTCACCTACACCGACGCCAAGGGCGAGCAGACCCTGGTGGTCGACAAACTGCTGGTCGCCGTGGGTCGCCGCGCCGCGACCCGGAACCTGCTTGCCGACGACACCGGGGTGAAGCTCACCGACCGCGGCCTGGTCGAGGTCGACGAGCACTGCCATACCGGCGTCGATGGCGTGTGGGCAGTCGGCGACTGCGTGCGCGGCCCGATGCTGGCGCACAAGGGCTTCGAGGAGGGCATCGCGGTGGCCGAGCTGATCGCCGGCCTGCCCGGCCACGTCAACTTCGACACCATTCCGTGGGTCATCTACACCGAGCCGGAGATCGCCTGGGTCGGCAAGACCGAACAGCAGCTCAAGGAAGAAGGCGTGCCGTACAAGGCGGGCAGCTTCCCGTTCGCGGCGATCGGCCGTGCGGTGGCGATGGGCGAGCCGGCCGGCTTCGTCAAGGTCATCGCCCATGCCGAGACCGATCGCGTGCTCGGCATGCACCTGGTCGGCGTCGGCGTGTCCGAACTGGTCCACGAAGGCGTGCTGACGATGGAGTTCAAGGGATCTGCCGACGACCTCGCCCGCATCTGCCACGCACACCCGACCCTGTCGGAGGCGATCCACGACGCGGCGATGGCGGTGGACAAGCGCGCCATCCATAAGGCCAACTAACGTTGGCCTTATGGATGCACGAAGTTTGCGGTGCAAACTTCGTGATCCGATCATGCCGCCAACCCCGCCCTTCCGCGCTTGCGGCGCGGACCGCCCCCAACTTGGGGGCTAGGGCCAAAACTGACTTCGACATGCGCCGGACTTGTTCCGGCGTCGTGCTTTCCGGCTTTTACTCTTTCGCGTTCATCCTTCACTATTCACCGATGAAAAGCGTCTGCGTCTACTGCGGTTCCAACACCGGCTCCCGTCAGACTTACAACGAGCGTGCCATCGCGCTCGGTACGCGGCTGGCGAAAGACGGCCTCGCCCTGGTCTACGGTGGCGGCAACGTCGGCCTGATGGGTACGATCGCGGATGCAGTGCTCGAGGCCGGTGGCGAAGTGATTGGCGTGATCCCGGAACAGCTGGTCGGGTGGGAAGTCGCGCACAAGGGCGTGACCCGGCTCGAGGTCGTCGCCAACATGCACGAACGCAAGGCGCGCATGTTCGACCTCGCCGACGGCTTCGTCGCCCTGCCCGGCGGCTTCGGCACGCTGGACGAGATGTTCGAGATGCTGACCTGGCGCCAGCTCGGTATCGGCAACAAGCCCTGTGCCTTCCTCGATGTCGACGGGTTTTACGCCCCGCTGGTCGCGATGATCGACCGCATGGTCGAGGAGCGCTTCCTCCATCCCGACCAGCGCGCCGACCTCTGGCATGGCGACGACATCGGCGCGATGCTCGACTGGATGCAACACTACACCCCGGCCCATGCCGACAAGTGGATGGACGAGAAGCGACGCAAGTCGCTGCGCTAGTCTTGGCGTAGCCCGGGCGGGCCCCATGCTTTCAAAGGCGGCGGGGCGCCCAGGGATCCACAGCCGCCCCGGATGCGGCCTTCGGCCTTATCCGGGCTACAGGAGGAATCACAACGATGTCGGTCCCCGCCACTTTCAACGCCTTCCGCATCCACAACGACGACGCGGGCTACCGCAGCGGCATCGAGCAGGTGTCGCTCGACGATCTGGCACCCGGTGAAGTCGTCATACGGACTGCGTATTCCTCGGTCAACTTCAAGGACGCGCTGGCCGGCACCGGCAAGGGCAAGATCCTGCGCCGGTTCCCGTTGGTCGGCGGCATCGACGTCGCCGGCCACGTGGTCGCCTCGACCGACCCGACATTCAAGGAAGGCGACAAGGTGCTGGTGACCGGCTGCGGCCTGAGCGAGACCCGCGACGGTGGCTACTCCGAATATGCCCGGCTGGAAGCGAAGTGGGCGATCCCGCTGCCTGCCGGCCTGACCCTGCGCGAGAGCATGATCCTCGGTACCGCCGGCTTCACCGCCGCGCTCGCCCTGCTGCGCATGACCGAGAACCGGCAGACGCCCGACCTGGGCCCACTCGCGGTGACCGGGGCCACCGGCGGCGTCGGTTCGCTCGCTCTCGATATCTTCAGCCGCGCCGGCTTCGAGGTGCATGCGGTCAGCGGCAAGGCCGGCCAGGCCGACTACCTCAAGTCGATCGGCGCCAGCGAGGTGCTCGGCCGCGACGCGCTGGCCACAGGCCGCCCCATGGAGTCCGTCCGCTTCGGCGGCGGCCTCGACAACGTCGGCGGCCCGATGCTGACCAGCCTGCTGGCCCAGACAGCGCCCTACGGCAATGTCGCAAGCGCCGGCCTGGCCGCCTCGCACGTGCTCGACGCAACGGTCATGCCCTTCATCATCCGCGGCGTCTCGCTGCTGGGCGTGGCCTCGGCCGGGACCGCGCGCGACATCCGCGAAACCGTCTGGCAGCACCTGGCCAACGACTGGAAACCCCGCCACCTGGATCGCATCTGCACCCGGGAGGTCGCCCTGGATGGCCTCCCCGAGGTGTTCGACACCATACTCGGGGGCGGCTCGTTCGGCCGCACCCTGGTCACGTTCGAAAGCTGAGACCGGTTCCGTGAACTGGGTGGGGCTACCCGCTTGCGGCGCCACCGCCCGTCGTTACAATCGGGTTCACGTTTCCGGGGGACCAACATGGCGCGCATCCTGATCGTCGACGACTCACCTTCGCAGCTGATGGGCATCCGGCGCATCGTCGAGAAACTCGGCCACAACGCCCTCACCGCTGAAGATGGCGCCGCTGGCGTGGAAACCGCCAAACGCGAACTACCCGACCTGGTGCTGATGGACGTGGTGATGCCGAACCTCAACGGTTTCCAGGCCACCCGTTCGATCTGCCGCGACGAGACCACCAAGCACATCCCGGTGGTGCTGGTGACCACCAAGGACCAGGACACCGACCGCGTCTGGGGCATGCGCCAGGGCGCCAAGGCATACATCACCAAGCCGTTCACCGAGAGCGATCTCGCCGAGGTGCTCGGGCAACTGTTGCCGGCCTGAAGGGCAGGCACCAGTGAAGAGAAGTGAGAAACGAGGTAAAAGCATCGAGCCGGCGCTTTTTACTCTTTTCTCACTTCTCTTCGCTCTTTTCTGCTTTTAGGCCCGCCGCCAGCCGTCGCCGAAGGCATCTCGCAGAGCGGCGTAGGCCTCCTGCTGCGCATCGCTGTCCGGCCTTGGCGCCAGCACCTCGAGTTCGACGATCTGGTCGCCCTGCTGCGCACCCGGCAGACCACGGCCACGCAGGCGCAGTTTGCGACCGGCGTCGGAACCGGGCGGAATCTTCACTTCCACCCGCCCGCCAAGGGTCGGTACGCTCAGGGTCGCTCCCAGCGCGGCCTCCCATGGCGCCAGCGGCAGGACATGGATCACGTTGCGGCCATCGACCTCGAACTGAGGGTGCGCGGCATATTCAATCTCGAGCAGCAGGTCGCCATGCTCGCCCTGCCTGGCGAGGCGGATCACCTGCCCCTCGCGGATGCCCTTGGGCACGCGCACATCAAGCATCCTGCCCTTGACCGAGATCCGCACGCTGCCGCCGTCGTACACCGATTCCAGCGGTACCGCCAACTTTGCGCGAGTGTCTCCGCGCGGCGGGGCACCCGGTCCATGCGAGCCCGGGCCGCCGAACCCGCCACCGCGCCGCCCATGCCCGAACAGACTCTCGAAGAAGTCGCTGAAGCCGCCTCCAGCTCCACCGCCAGCGAATATCTCCTCGAAATCGACACCGCCATGCCCGCCACCGAAGCCGCCAGGCGGAGGCTGGACCTCATCGCCCGGCCGGTAACCGCGCGCACGAAGCTGGTCGTAGGCCTGGCGTTTTTCCGGATCGCGCAGCGCCTCATAGGCTTCGTTGACGGCCTTGAACTTCTCCTCGGCTTCCGGCTCCTTGCTCACGTCCGGGTGATACTTGCGCGCCAGCCGGCGATACGCGGTCTTGATTTCCGCATCGCCAGCGCTCGGCTCGACCCCAAGGGTCTGGTAGTAATCCTTGAACTGCATCCGGAACTCCAGTCAGAAGAAAGGCGGCGAAAACCGCCTGCCCGCCCAAAAGAAAAGCGGGCCACGGCCGGCGGGGCCGCCGCCAGCCGTGGCAATCACGCCACCACCGTGGACTTCAACCGGGCCTGCCCACCTGGATCCGGCGCGGCGTGGTCTCGGGCCTCTTGGGGATGACGATTTCCAGCACCCCATTGCGGCCGGTGGCGGAGATCCCTCCGGGATCGGCGCTGTCCGGCAACGCGAACCGGCGATGGAACGTGCCATGGTAACGCTCGATGCGAGAGAAGCGTTCGGTTTCGGTGGCGCTCTCGCTCCTGCGCTCACCCTTGATGGTGAGCATACCCTTGTCCATCTGCACCTCGATCTCGTCCGGATCGATGCCGGGCAGGTCGGCATGCAGCACGAAACGGTCAGCCTCTTCCTTGACATCCACGCGCGGCACCCACTGGCTGGTCACCACCGCGGATTCATCAGTGTCATTGTTCTCGAAGAAGCGGTCGAAGACCTGCTTGATCTCTTCCTGAAAAGCGCCAGGGGTCGGCCACTGGCGGTAGCGCACAATATTCATGTCGATACTCCAGCTATATGTCTAAGGGGTCGTTGCCACGACAGGCGGGCCGGAAGTGTCCCGGCCGCCATGCCAGCGAAGTAGGTCCTGGCTTGCAATTTTCAAGCCCCCGGTCGCCCCCCCTCCCCGCGTCCCGCACCGGAAAACCCTCGTCTTCGGCAAGACACAGCGCCAGCCCCGGATACCGCTCCACATATGGGGTGATACGTATTAGCACCCCGTTAACGGGATACTTGCCCTCCACTGCCCGGCACTGAGGTCCGCTCCGGATCCCGGATCGCCTTGTGCCGTGGGAGCGGCCGCCACTTGACCTGCACGGAAGGCTTCAGCACGATCCGGGTATCACCCCACTTTTGGGGTCCACTAGTAAGTTAGGCCACTGATGATGGTTACGAGCGACCCTCAGCATCGGTTCTTTGGCACTCATCTATCCGAGTGGCTCCCTCTCATACCAAATGAGTTGCAACGAGACGCTGTTGGGCTTTGGGAGATCGCGCCTGTCCTCATCCACGACTTCGGTTTAGCCGGCGCTGATCTTGAGCGCTCGCTGCGGGTTGCAGTGCGTGGTCTGCTCGCGGCTGGTGCGTTGCCGGTTCAGGGCTCCACATCCCGTGGTGACTGGGTTTTGCGCAAAGACCTCATCGCTCCCGGCGAGGCAGGAGTAGATTGTGTCGTACAGTATTGGCAAGCATTGGGTCGGGAGCCGAATGTTGGGGATTTATGGTTTGCCCTTCCATCGGCAGTGGCCTAACAATTCATTCAAGCCGACGCCGCTTCGCGGCGCGGCTTAATTCAAGCGTTAGGTGCCACATGAGACTCCTCCTGCTAGTCATTACGTTGTTCTTCTCCTTGCCAGCTTCACCCGCCCCGGGACAGGCACTAGCAGACAGCGACCTGATCGGCACCTGGTCTGCGACAACTCCTGTCACGGAATCTGAGCAGACGGAAGTATCCTTTCAAGAAGATGGTAGTGTCGTCTTGATCAGGGAGTTTTCAGCTTCTCCCAAGCAACGCCTAGTCGCATCACCATCTCATGTGCATAAAGTTGGCGACATACTTCTGATTAGCTTCAGCCATGACAACGCCCTTAGGTACAAGCTTGTTCTATCTGGCTGGAAGCTCAGACACACAAAAGTGATCTTCGGAACACTTTTTATGTACAGCGATAACGTGGTGTTCAATGGCCTTCCGGTCTCGTTTGCACGCTCCGCAGGTGGCACCTAACAAGTCGTTCAAGCCGAACCCGCTTCGGATTAGCTTGCACCCGGGTGGTTCCGCGTTAACATCGGCTTCGGAACCGGCCCGGGGCGGGTCGGCTTAACTCTGGTGTTAGGCCCCGTTCGGTGGCATTTGCGGCCGCACCACTCCAGCAGGTTTGCCACAGCTGATCCTTCTCCCCACTTCGGTCACTTGGTCGGCCCGCATGGAGTAGCCTCTCGGCGTGGGGTTCCCAGCAATGCCCCGGCTACTTCGGGCACTGGGCAAGACCCACTCCTCTCGTGTTCCCATCGGTGTTACCTTTCCGGCTCAACGGCCAGTCTTCGGGTATCCGGCGGCCGCTGCCCACGGGCTCCGGAGAACGTAACGGGGCCTAACAAATCATTGCAGCCGAAGTCGCTTCGCGACTCGGCTGAATTCTGGTGTTAGGCGTGGGTATGCAGCTTTCATAATTGCGCTCCCACTAACGAGCCGCCCTGCCCCGGTCAGGCATTCCCCCGCGTCAAAAGCCGCCTTCGGTTGTTCCTTGCTGCGCCGCCGCGGCCATTGTGCCGCTCGGCCTCCGGGACAGTTGGCCAAGCCCAGACGGGCGGCACAGGGATCGGTCAAGCTCGGGTTTGGGGGCGGCGCTCCTGGCTTCGGTCAATCGGGTCCGGGCCACCAACTGTTGTCGACCTTCGTTGGGTTTGATCGGCGGGCTCACTGCTTCGTGCACGGGTACGGTTCCACTTCGCCGCCTTTCACCGTGCGCCTAACAGGTCGTTCAAGCCGAACCCGCTTCGGATCAGCTTGCACCCGGGTGGTTCCGCGTTAACATCGGCTTCGGAACCGGCCCGGAGCGGGTCGGCTTAACTCTGGTGTTAGGCGCTGTAAAAGCAGTTTGCGTTGCTGGCTTCACTGCTCCGCTCCGCCGTCCGCGCTGCGCACGGCTCCGCTGCCAACTTCGTCGGGCTACAAGCCACAACCTTCGTGCTTTCACCGCCGCCCGCTTCGCGCGCGGCTGCGCTGGCGGTGTCGGACACAGCCTCGGATACGTTGTCGGCCGCGCTCACACGTGGTTGCGGGCAGGTTTCTGGCTTCGGACGCGGGCCAAGCTTGCGGCCAGGCTCTCGGTAAAGCGCCGCTTCGGGCAGCGCCCAGCGGACAGGTCGTCGGGCGCGCACGGTTGCCCAGGCTTCGGACACGTTCAAAGCAGCAGTTGCCAACCCCGGGGCATTCTGGGGTAACCTCAGCGCCTAACAATTCATTCAAGCCGAAGTTGCTTCGCAACTCGGCTTAATTCAGGCGTTAGGCCCGCGCCAGGAATCTTGGTTACGTGACAGCTCTCTTCGACAGAATTTCAGATGAGCGTATGGCCGTGATTGTTGCGGTGCTTGCTCTCGCTGCATTTGTGCTCTTCTACGTCGCCTTATGCCTTGTTGCACTCCATCGTCCTGACTGGCTTCCGAGCAGTTCCATTCTCCACGCATCTTTCGTTGGACCTCCGCATTGGCTGGTCTGGGGCACTGGCGTGCGCTCGATGTTCTGGGGCTCCACGCTTGCAATAGCAGCCTTCGCCGTTGTTGGCGCTATCTTCCGTCCGCTTCTACTACCTTGCGCAGGCCTTTGCTTTCTGATCTGGTTGGGTTCAGGATTCTTGTCGGTGGCCATGTCTGTCTAGACAGGCGGGGCCTAACAATTCATTCAAGCCGACGCCGCTTCGCGGCGCGGCTTAATTCAGGCGTTAGGCCCCATGACAAAACGACGTCTCGACACCCATGAGGAATGTCTCCGCGCTTTTAGTCTCTCGTTACGGCGGGAGATTAAGGAGAATCTGGCATTCTGGAGCCGGACCAACCCAGAGGCTGCGGAGGCGCGAGCAGCAGCTTTCGCATTGGTCATTGGCACCTTCAAGACCCAGCTAGACCAGCACTCAATTCCACTTGTGGATGTAGGGCTGGCCGATTATGAGTTACCTCGTCTCAAAGCTAGTGGGCCTAGCTCCTCGGCTGGGCCCTAACAATTCATTCAAGCCGAAGCCGCTTCGCGGCTCGGCTTAATTCAGGCGTTAGGCGCTGTAAAAGCAGTTTGCGTTGCTGGCTTCACTGCTCTGCTCCGCCGTCCGCGCTGCGCACGGCTCCGCTGCTAGCTTCATCGGGCTACAAGCCACAATCTTCGTGCTTTCACCGCCGCCCGCTTCGCGCGCGGCTGCGCTGGCGGTGTCGGACACAGCCTCGGACACATTGTCGGGCGCGCTCACACGTGGTCGCGGGCAGGCTTCCGGCTTCGGACGCAGGCCAAGCTTGCGGCCGGGCTGTCGGTAAAGCTCCACTTCGGGCGGCGCACAGCGGACAGGTCATCGGGCGCGCACTGTTGCCCAGGTTTCGGACGCCTTCAAAGCGGCAGTTGCCAGCCCCGGGGCATTCTGGGGTAACCTCAGCGCCTAACAATTCATTCAAGCCGAAGTTGCTTCGCAACTCGGCTTAATTCAGGCGTTAGGCGTGGGCATGCCGCTTTCAAAATTGCGCTCCCACTGCCGAGCCGCCCTGCCCGGTCAGGCATTCCCTCGCGTCAAAAGCCGCCTTCGGCTGTTCCCTGCTGCGCCGCCGCGGCCATTGTGCCGCTCCGCTTCCGGGACAGTTGGTCAAGCCCAGACGGGCGGCACAGGGATCGGTCAAACTCGGGTTTGGGGGCGGCGCTCCTGGCTTCGGTCAATTGGGTCCATGCCACCGACTGCTGTCGGCCTTCTTTGGGTTTGATCGGCGGGCTCACTGCTGCGCGTACGGGTACGATTCCACTTCGCCGCCTTTCACCGTGCGCCTAACAAGTCGTTCAAGCCGAACCCGCTTCGGATCAGCTTGCACCCGGGTGGTTCCGCGTTAACATCGGCTTCGGAACCGGCCCGTAGCGGGTCGGCTTAACTCTGGCGTTAGCTTTCTTCTCGGGATTTCACGCATGCCCAGCAAAGAATTTCTAGAGCAGTATCCGCTCTACAGAAAGTTCATCTGCTCAGTGCCAGACACGACAGATGAGCTTCCAAAACCGCGCATCAACATGCTCTGTCCCCGTTGCGATTCCGAGCAGACCTTTCGACAGACCAACGAGTACCACGAGACGCTTCCATATCTAAATTTTCCTACCAAAGGAAGAGTCTTTCGTGCTGTATTCCTTTGCTCACACTGCGACGACTACGAGCGCCACTTCTTCATCGCGATCGATGGTCACCTGAAATGGTTGATGAAAGTAGGCCAACACCCGTCTTGGGAGATCCAAGGCGATCCAAATATTGAGAAATTGCTCGGAACGCACTCTGGTTTCTACAGAAAAGGGCTAGTTTGCGAGTCTCAGGGATACGGCATCGGTGCATTCGGCTACTATCGACGCATCGTTGAGGAAGTAATTGACGAGCTTCTAAGTGAGATTTCAGGCCTTCTGTCGGGAGACGAGCTCACTCGCTTCAGCTCGGCGCTCGATAGAACGCGTGCCACGATTGTTACGCAGGAGAAAATTGAGCTCGTCAAGGATCTTCTGCCAGGCATCTTACGACCCGACGGAATGAACCCCTTGTCGGTTTTGCACTCTTCGCTGAGCGAAGGTCTTCACGCGGAATCTGATGACGTGTGTTTGGAACAGGCAGCGATCGTTCGGCAGATATTGGTCTACTTGGTCAATCAGGTCGCCGCTAGTAAGGCAACCTCCCGAGAGTTTACTGATTCGATGCGAAGGCTCATGGAGAAAAAATCGGCCAAGTAAGCTAACAATTCATTCAAGCCGACGCCGCTTCACGGCGCGGCTTAATTCAGGTGTTAGGCCTCACAAGGAACGTCATGACAACTTCAGAAGATCATGAGTTTGCTGATCCACCGCCGGATGCCGAAGCGCTCAAGCTGATCGCAGCTCTTCGGCCGGAGCAAGTTCAAGCAATCGACGCGGCCGTAATGCGTGCTGCGGGGCGTAATTGGCGGAAGGTTGCTTTTGTCGTTGGCACGGCCATGGGCACCCTTCCTGAGCTGGCTCCTGGCATCTCTGACGTCTTCTATACTCAACGCGTTATCTCACTAGTGTCTCAAGGCCGGCTAGAGTCCCAAGGCGACCTTTCTCGCATGCGCTACAGTGAGGTTCGCATTCCAAGACAGGCCGGTGAGGCCTAACAGTTCGTTCAAGCCGATGCCGCTTCGCGGCACGGCTTAACTCAGTCGTTAGCGCCCATGTCAGACATAAACTTCCGCCTGCTAGTTCTTCTTCATCTTGTGCTAGTAGCTGCCAGTGTCGGAGCCATGTTCCTACCTGACGGTTACTCACAGGAGCTTGCGGACGCATTCGCAGCTGAACCTGGCGGCTGGCTGGCCGACAATAGTTGGCTGTCGTTAGGCGCAGTTGCCACCTTAGTTCTCTCTTGGCTGGTTGGCATCGCCGGCTTACTCATGTTCAAGAGTTGGGGCCGCACCCTCTCCCTCTACTCCACAATTGGTGAGTACCTTGTCTATCCTTTTCTTGGGCCCTCGGTTTCCTCAGCCCTAGAGAGCACGTTCCTGGAGACATCAATCCTCGTATGGGGTGCGGTGTTGGCTTTGGCGTACTTCTCACCTGTTAGTGATCGGTTTGGGCGCTAACAATTCATTCAAGCCGAAGCCGCTTCGCGGCTCGGCTTAATTCAGGCGTTAGCTGCCATGGAGGCAATGATGCGACTCGTCGTTACAGCAGCACTAGTGCTAGCCGCGTTTCCCGTTGCCGCCAGTAGCACGATGTGTATGTTCTACTCGCCGCCGGGGGCTCCCATACCGGACCTTGAGTTCTTAGGTTACGAAGAGCTCGGAGGAATACTCATTCCCGGCAAGGGTGGCCCCCGGAGCCTCCCGGCGAAGTCTTACAGAGTGCCGGAGTTGGATCAGCACGCCAGACGCATCCATCTCATCTATACAAATCCAGGTGATCCTTCCCTCCCACCGAGTTTCACACTCAAAGGTGAAGATCGGCATACGCGGCTGACCGTTCTGGGAAGCACCTACATAGGCGAACTCGCATGCGGTCAGTGGTAACGTCGCTGGCAGCTAACAATTCGTTCAAGCCGAACCCGCTTCGGATCAGCTTGCACCCGGATGGTTCCGCGTTAACATCGGCTTCGGAACCGGCCCGGGCGGGTCGGCTTAACTCAGGCGTTAGCGCCCTATGGTAGTCAGTCGTAGCCGAGCCATTCTTTCGGGAAGCGCCGCCATTGCTGCGGTTATCGCCATTCAGGCGTTCAATAGCTTTGCCTGTTACAGCCATGACTTCTCGTCTTTCTTGGCTGCCCTCGGCATCTTCCTGCTCATCCCCTTGCTGCCCGCGATCATCTCGCTGGCAACAGCCAACCCGTTGAGGGCCCTAGGTGCCTGTCTTCTTTTTGTGCCCTGGCTCCTTCTGGCCTACTACACTGATTGTGCTCGCCCATATACTGGCGGTGGGGCGTCAATGATCTATGTCGCAGTGATTCTTTGGGGTACTCCGTGTTCAATCGTTGGGGCACTTGTTACTGGCCCCATCATGCGAGCGCTTGGTGTTTCTGTTGCCGGGCGCTAACAATTCATTCAAGCCGAAGCCGCTTCGCGGCTCGGCTTAATTCAAGCGTTAGGCGGTATGAGACACATCCTGATCGCTCTAGCAATTGTGGCCGCACTGCCTAGCTGCGCCGAACAATCTTGTGATCTATGCGGCCGCTGGCGTTCAAACGCAGAGCGCACTCTTCCGGAGATGGAGAAAAGCTCGAACCTGTCCGACAAGCAGCGCCAACTCTTTCGCAACAACTTCTACGGTCAGTTGGTTGTTGAGACACGGGAGAAGGATTCGCGGTCCTACTTCCCGACCAATCCCCTGAGAGCGTAGCTTGGGAGCCTTGGCAACTGGTTTCCCGCTCAGGCAATCTATTGACAGTCAGGCACTCCCTGGGCGGTGATACCGTCGTGCGCGAGATCCAGCTTGACGGAGATTGCTACCGGGTGAGTCAGCCAAATCTCGGGTTCGGCGAGTGGTTTTGTAGAGAGCCATAGGTGGTCGTGGTGCCGCCTAACAATTCATTCAAGCCGAACCCGTTTCGCGGGTCGGCTTAATTCAGGCGTTAGGCCCCACATGAAGCATGTCGCGCAGTTAGCCATTGCCATCTTTGCTGTAGCTCTGGCCGCCTGGGCTGCTCTCGTATTCCTAGAGGGAGACGCTTGCGCCGACGCTGGCAGGAGCTTCCACAGCGCGACAATGCAATGCCTGGTTGCTCCCGGCCAAAGCCATACCCCTTTGGTTTCGCGTTCGCATTGGCCTTTTTGGGCCTTCTATATCGCAGTAACAACCTTTACAGCAGTCGTAATCTACGCGCTAGCATCTGGTCTGGCATCAGGTCTTCGCTCACTGTGGGTGGATATCATTCGTGGGCGTGGGGCCTAACAGTTCGTTCAAGCCGAACCCGCTTCGGATCAGCTTGCACCCGGGTGGTTCCGCGTTAACATCGGCTTCGGAACCGGCCCGTAGCGGGTCGGCTTAACTCTGGCGTTAGGCGTCACATCATGCCCTCCTGGCATCGAGCCACTCTTTCACTGCTCATCCTCATCGGGCTGATTGTCGCGGCACCGGGCATCGTTTATCTCGCCGGGCTCGTCAAAGTTCATGGCCGCCCTACTCCAGCCAATCCAGCCTCCTTCAGCTAAGAGGCAATTGCCGCCGCATGGCGCCAGTGCGGGGAGAGCTTGCCGGTTACAGTGCAGACCACAAGCCCGTGGACGTTCACCGGCAAGTTCCTATTCAGCGACCCGCATCAAACAACTCCCGGGCAGCGTGCTGCGTGGCGCATAGCCGGTGCCCACAATGTAGCTCACCCTGTTGGCAGCAACCTTTGGTGGCACACGTCTGGTGCAGCACTCACTATCTGGGTCACCCGCCATTGGTCCGCCGAACAAATTGGCGCGACCCTCGTGCGGGACAACCTATGCAAGTGACGCCTAACAGTTCGTTCAAGCCGAACCCGTATCGGGGCACCGCCTGGGTGCTTTTCCGCTACGCTAGCACGCAGTCGCCGCCCCGCTACGGGTCGGCTTAACTCTGGCGTTAGGCCCGCATGTCCAGCGACCCATTATTTGATTCTTTAGAAGCCGTTCGAGATGAGGCAACGCTTCTGCGCTTCGTCGAGGCGCTCGCGGCTGACCGGAAAGCGGCGGATCGACTGTCGGCCACTTTGGATGGGCACCAGGCCGAATGAGCCAACCAAACAATTGCGGAGTTCTTGCTTGCTGCTAAAGCGTGGGTTGAAAGTTCAGAGTTTGGTGTGCGGCCCGGGCCAAAGCCCGCAAATCCGTGGCATCTATTCGCAATGTTCTTATGGGCTGGGCGCGGCTACGAGTAGCGCGCCTAACAATTCATTCAAGCCGAAGTTGCTTCGCAACTCGGCTTAATTCAGGCGTTAGGCCCCACATGGAGTTAACTTGTGGCCACAGCAATTATTGTCGTGTGCGCTCTGATCTTTGCGCTTTTCTATCCGTTAGTCGTGCCGTGGCGCAAGCCCAGCCTCTATGTTTGGCTAATTGTCTGGTTTGGCTCCTGGCTCTCATTCTTCTATCTCTCCCAACTTGAGTCGGCCGACTACAGCAAGGGACAAGATTCCACATTCGTGGGAATGTTTATTGCGTTTCTTACAATCGGCAGTCTTATTCGAGCCATTAGTCGTGGCATTGCGCTGCGGGTTCGTAGGCGCAAAGAGCAGCAACTCAGGTCTCTAGCCGGTGGGACCTAACAATTCGTTCAAGCCGAACCCGCTTCGTGGCTTCGGCCAACCTGTCGTCTCTGCCAGCGCGTCGTGCTCCCACCGTTCGCGCTGCGGGTCGGCTTAACTCAGGCGTTAGGCGTGGGCATGCCGCTTTCATAATTGCGCTCCCACTAACGAGCCGCCCTGCCCCGGTCAGGCATTCCCTCCCATCAAAAGCCTCCTTTGGTTGTTCCTTGCTGCGCCGCCACGGCCATTGTGCCGCTCGGCCTCCGGGACAGTTGGCCAAGCCCAGACGGGCGGCACAGGGATCGGTCAAACCTCGGGTTTGGGGGCGGCGCTCCTGGCTTCGGTCAATCGGGTCCGGGCCACCAACTGTTGTCGGCCTTCGTTGGGTTTGATCGGCGGGCTCACTGCTTCGTGCACGGGTACGATTCCACTTCGCCGCCTTTCACCGTGCGCCTAACAGGTCGTTCAAGCCGAACCCGCTTCGGATTAGCTTGCACCCGGATGGTTCCTCGTTAACATCGGCTTCGGAACCGGCCCGGGGCGGGTCGGCTTAACTCTGGCGTTAGGTGCCATGGAAAGCATCGTCGCGAATTTGAACAAAAGTTTTGGCGACCTTCCTGCCAGTCCACCCATGTCGCTCCGAGGTGGAAATTCCCTTGATGACTATCAGGCGGCTCCAGCCTTTGACCCGGAGCTGGACAGGATCACACCTGAGTATCTAGAGACCTACTTCTGGGGCATCTCGTACTTAGACACTCAGTCCTGGCGTTTCTACCTGCCTCATTTGCTGGGCTACGCCCTAAAAAATACCGCCAACCCCCATTCCAATGCTACGGATTCCTTTCTGTCTTCGCTCCGACCACCTGACCGCGATCCACCTCGCTTCGGATCTCTCACTGTCGCTGAGGAGCAAGTGGTTGTGGCAGTCCTCGACAAGCTCGCTTTCTCAGATCAGTCCGTATGGCAAGAATCAGCTCAAGTTGCACTCGAGGAATACTGGGCGCCAGGAGCCACCTACCGGTGAGCTGGCTGGCACCTAACAATTCGTTCAAGCCGAAGTTGCTTCGCAACTCGGCTTAACTCTGGCGTTATGCGTGGGGCGGCGATTTCAAAATTGCGCCGCCGTCGCCGCACTGCCCCGCCATTCCAGCTGTCACTGGCGCTTCGCAAAGCCTGCTTCTACCGGATCCGTGTTGCACCGCCGGCGGTCTTGGCGCCGCTGCAGTACAGAGTTGTTCGGCTACCGGGTCGGCGGCGCGGTTCATTGCCACGGTCAGTTCACCGGCTCACGGATCAACGGCGCCCAGGCTTCGGTCAGTCAAGCGCTGGCCTCGATTTCCTACCGGCCTTCGGGACAGTAATGGTAGGCTCCCGGTCATGGTCGCGTCGGGGACAGTGGCGGCTTCGCTCAATGTCCGTGGCGCATAACAAATCGTTCAAGCCGATGCCGTTTCACGGCACGGCTTAACTCAATCGTTAGGCCCAACAAGAGCATCCGTACATGCTTGACAGAATTCTCCTCGGCGAAAGTCCTACGGCAGTCTTCCGCGCGCTGATCGCGCAGAACCCTGCATTGTCAAATATCGACCTCGCGGACATGCTGTCAGACGAGTTCCCAATGCTAACTGGTGAAGCGATGCAACTTACATGGCACTGGAAGGCGCCCGGCAAGAGCCAAGGCCTGAGCGATAGCGATCTAGACGCCGGCTTGATGAATCAATTTGCCGCGGCTGGATATCGCCTTTCTGCTTCAGACGGCGAGGCCTAACAATTCATTCAAGCCGAACTTGCTTCGCAAGTCGGCTTAATTCAGGCGTTAGCAGTGGCCGAACTACCCGACTATCTTGAGGAAGAGCAGCTATTGCTGGCAGTGCGGACGCACTTTCCGGGCGAGGCTTCGGACACAGATGCATGGACCCAAGAGTGCAGCTTAGAGGGCCCATTCTCCTGGCTCGAGTCATTTGCAGATAGGACAACTGAGGCCATCTTCGCTAAAGACTCGGCTCGAGTCGCCGCGCACACCCAATTCTTCGCGCATCAGTATTTGCATGGCTCGGAAGTAATACGCAATTTTATCGACGTCTACTATGCTGAGCCGCTCATGTGGAACGCCAATCAGGAGCAGAAGTGTTGGGCATGGGACCACATAGCGGCACCAGTCCGCTCGTTGTATGAGGGCATGTGGGGATCTCCCCACTGCTAACAATTCATTCAAGCCGAAGCCGCTTCGCGGCTCGGCTTAATTCAGGCGTTAGGCGCTGTAAAAGCAGTTTGCGTTGCTGGCTTCGCTGCCCCGCTCCGCCGTCCGCGCTGCGCACGGCTCCGCTGCTAGCGTTTCCAGGTCACTAGCCACAACCATCGTGCTTTCACCGCCGCCCGATTCGCGCGCGGCTGGGTTCGCCGCGTCGGACACAGCTTCGGACACGCTGCCAGGCGCGCTCACACGGGGTCGCGGGCAGTCTGTCGGCTTCGGACGTAGGCCAAGCTCGCGGCCGGGCTGTCGGTAAAGCCCCCGCTTCGGGCAGCATCCAGCGGATACGTCGTCGGGCGCGCACGGTTGCCCAGGCTTCGGACACGTTCAAAGCGGCAGTTGCCAGCCCCGGGGCATTCTGGGGTAACCTCAGCGCCTAACAATTCATTCAAGCCGAAGTTGCTTCGCAACTCGGCTTAATTCAGGCGTTAGGCCGCCGGGGAACCATGCGCAATCTGAAACAAGTACTTCTTATCGCGTTCTCTTCTGGCTGGGTCGCACCTATATGGTTGGCCATATGGCTATTCGCCGACTTCTGGCAAGTTGAGGGCTGGCCGCGCCTGCTCGAGCAACAGCCTGGGAACTCCTTTGAGTGGTTTGGCTATATCAAGAACTGCCTCAATCTCGGCTTTGCTAGGCTGGCCGCTGTAATTGCATACTGGTCATGGGTTGGCTCATCAGCGCTCAAGCGCGGACGGTCGGCCTAACAATTCATTCAAGCCGACGCCGCTTCGCGGCGCGGCTTAATTCAGGTGTTAGGCGTGGGCATGCAGCTTTCAAAATTGCGTCCCCACTGCTAACTCTCCCTGCCCGGCCAAGCATTCCCTCGCGTCAAAAGCCGCCTTCGGTTGTTCCTTGCTGCGCCGCCACGGCCATTGCGCCGCTCGGCCTCCGGGACAGTGGGCCAAGCCCAAATGGGCGGCGCAGGGATTGGTCAAACTCGGGTCCGGGGGCGGCGCTCACGGCTTCGGTCAATAAGGTCCGGGCTATCGTGTGCTGTCGGCCTTCGGTTGGGTTTGATCGGCGGGCTCACTGTTACGCATACGGGTACAACCTCACTTCGCCGCCTTTCACCGTGCGCCTAACAGGTCGTTCAAGCCGAACCCGCTTCGGATCAGCTTGCACCCGGGTGGTTCCGCGTTAACATCGGCTTCGGAACCGGCCCGGGGCGGGTCGGCTTAACTCTGGCGTTAGGCGGCATGGTCAAGTTTCCTTGCAGTTTCTGCGGAGCAACAACAGATTCCTCACGGGACTTAGTGCGCATGCCTCGTGACAATCCAAAGTGGTGGCATGTCAGCCAGACGACCTCTGAGTACAAGTGTCCTAGCTGTGGCGCTCTCTGTACACTCGCGCTTCGGCCGCGCGGTGTGTTTGCTTACATCCTGGCGGCTCCAGCCCTTGTCGTAGCTGCAATGTTGTATGCACCAGAATCAGCAGCACCTCTTGGCGGGTGGTTAGAGCGCGTGGCGTACAAGCCCATCGTCGTCATGCCGCCTAACAATTCATTCAAGCCGAAGCCGCTTCGCGGCTCGGCTTAATTCAGGCGTTAGGCCTCACAAGGAACGTCATGACAACTTCAGAAGATCATGAGTTTTCTGATCCACCGCCGGATGCCGAAGCGCTCAAGCTGATCGCAGCTCTTCGGCCGGAGCAAGTTCAAGCAATCGACGCGGCCGTAATGCGTGCTGCGGGGCGTAATTGGCGGAAGGTTGCTTTTGTCGTTGGCACGGCCATGGGCACCCTTCCTGAGCTGGCTCCTGGCATCCCTGACGTCTTCTATACTCAACGCGTTATCTCACTAGTGTCTCAAGGCCGGCTAGAGTCCCAAGGCGACCTTTCTCGCATGCGCTACAGTGAGGTTCGCATTCCAAGACAGGCCGGTGAGGCCTAACAGTTCGTTCAAGCCGATGCCGCTTCGCGGCACGGCTTAACTCAGTCGTTAGCTGCTAAAAGGACAGTCCTGTGAGCTTCCACATGGTGAGACTTCCAATTTCTCTCACACTTGCCCTTGTTGCCACTGCATCCAGCATCGTCGCTGCAGCGCAGGACACTGGCAAAAAACCATACATCTTCGACATGTATGACCAATTTGTCATATCCAATGCCGCCGCCAAAGCTTGCAGCCCACCAGATACTCAATCCAAAGCTCGTCATGACGCCAACTTCGCCACTGTAACAACTCATGTTCGGCGCATACTCATGTCAGATCATTACAAAAAGTCACCCGCGGAGATAGACAAACTTCTCGCTGGCCGAAAGGTGCTTCTGGACAAAGAGGTCTCTGAAAAAATTGCGCAAATAGGCTGCAACAACACGGATGTCCAGACGATAACACGGCGTTACAAAGCCCAAGTTGACTGGCAACCGCCACGCAGCTAACAACTCATTCAAGCCGAACCCGCTTCGGATCATCTTGCAGCCGGGCCGTTCCGCGTTAACATCGGCTTCGGAACCGGCCCAAGGCGGGTCGGCTTAACTCAAGCGTTAGGCGCTGTAAAAGCTGTTTGCGTTGCTGGCTTCGCTGCCCCGCTCCGCCGTCCGCGCTGCGCACGGCTCCGCTGCTAGCGTTTCCAGGTCACTAGCCACAACCATCGTGCTTTCACCACCGCCCGCTTCGCGCGCGGCTGGGTTCGCCGCGTCGGACACAGCTTCGGACACGCTGCCAGGCGCGCTCACACGGGGTCGCGGGCAGTCTGTCGGCTTCGGACGTAGGCCAAGCTCGCGGCCGGGCTGTCGGTAAAGCCCCCGCTTCGGGCAGCATCCAGCGGATACGTCGTCGGGCGCGCACGGTTGCCCTGGCTTCGGACACGTTCAAAGCGGCAGTTGCCAGCCCCGGGGCATTCTGGGGTAACCTCAGCGCCTAACAATTCATTCAAGCCGAAGTTGCTTCGCAACTCGGCTTAATTCAGGCGTTAGGCCTTTGCCCACCATATGAGCAACCTCACTGCAGCAGACGGCCATGCGGAGTCCCCACTTCATGCAGCAGCATGGGCTGGCGATCTTCCGGAGGTAGAGCGACTAGTCGCCGCGGGTGCCGACGTGAACTGGCAAGATTCTATTGGCGAGAGCGCATTATTCGGTGCTGTGGGCCATGCGCGCATGGGCGTCGTGCGATTCTTACTTGCTCATGGCGCAGATACTCGTTTAGCCAACCAGGACGGTTGGTCGCCACTCCACTGGGCCGCGAGCCACGGCGGCATCGAAATGATTGATTTGCTGATTTCACAAGGTGCAGACCCTCTCCAAGCGGACAAATCGGGGCGTCTGCCCATAGATGTGGCGCGGCAATATGGTAAAGGCGATCGAGTGGCCTGCCTAAAACGTTACGGGCCTAACAATTCGTTCAAGCCGAAACCGCTTCGCGGTTCGGCTTAACTCAGGTGTTAGGGGCCAATGACACGACCCTCGACCTCAAAGCAATTGGCTATGGCCTTGCAATCTTCCTTGCAGGGACCTTCCTCATTAGCATGGCATCTAGTGCAGTAGCCACCACAGGTGCAGCGCCGAATAGCGGACTATTCGGAATCGCGATACAACTGACAAGCAGTCTGATCCCGCCATTGCCGGCTACGTCTCTGCTACAACTCATCCCGGAAGCCCATTGTGAATGGGACTATTGGTGGCGGGTTTGGGGGCGTCATCTCACTAATTCCCGCTTCTCTACTCTCGCATCTAGACCCAACTTCTTCATTTGCGTTCCTTGGGGGTTACGTTATGACTGCAGCACTTGGAGCCATCATTGGCAAATATCGGCGTAGCAAGGTTGGCCCCTAACAATTCGTTCAAGCCGAACCCGCTTCGGATTAGCTTGCACCCGGGCGGTTCCACGCTAACATCGGCTTCGGAACCGGCCCGGGGCGGGTCGGCTTAACTCTGGCGTTAGGCACCATGAGACACATTCTTGCAGTCTTGATAGCACTAAATGCACTGCCTGCCGTAGCTGCAGACGCGTGTCACGCGCCATTGCTCGGTACGTTGAAAGCGCGAGTGACAGAGCGCTTCCCGCTTTTCCGTTTGCCCGCTGTGACTGACAATCCTGCGGATGAGGTTGCATGGAGTAAAGAACAGAGCGGGAATGAATGCTTGGGCACCGCAACGGCCGACTTTGACGGTGACGGTGCCAATGACTGGCTTCTCGGACTGACGGCCAAAGAGGGTACAGGCGCGTTGGTGGTAGTCGCCCTCGCTCGCGCCGAGAAATGGGAGTTGCACAAGCTTTCCGCGCGGCCGGAAGGCCGTTCCCGGCTCTACGTCAGCGCGGAGGACCCAGGCACATATGACAACTTGTTTGACGGGCCGTACGAGCCGGGAGAGGTTAGTAGTTTTGTTTGCCCGCACTCGGTGGCAGTATTCGGCGCAACTCAGTCGTCCGGCGTAGCCTACTGCTTCAAAGCTGGTGAGTGGCAGCACGCTTGGATATCCGACTGATGCTGCCTAACAATTCGTTCAAGCCGAAGCCGCTTCGCGGCTCGGCTTAACTCAGGCGTTAGACCTCGGTGCAAGAACCAAGCGCCTGACGCCCTAGGACGGACTTTTGTTTGCAACGTCGTTGATAAGATATTTTGCCTTGGGGAGAACTTATGCAAATCTGGAAACGCCCGCTGACTGAGTCGCTCCTTATTGGTTCCGTGCTTGCTCTAGCGAGCATTTTAGTTGCACAAAGACAAATTTTTCCGCTTCTGGATTGGATTGGACCGGCCTTCTATCTCCCGGTCCATGTAGCATCCATACTCTCCGGCAACTCGCAAGAGCCCCCGCCCTGGTTGTTCCATACTGTCCTAGTCATTCAGTGCGTCTTGTTGGTCTTCCTAGTCGGGTGGCTTTTCGGGCGCTATCGCAATCGACCGGCCAAGGTCTAACAATTCATTCAAGCCGACGCCGCTTCGCGGCGCGGCTTAATTCAGGCGTTAGGCGCGCTCTGGATAGGCTCATGATCATCCCCAGGAGAGGCAGATGGGCTGGATAGTTCTCAGCATCTTCGTAGTCCTGGTTCACCTCGTCGCTATCATCAGTGGGCGTCGAACTGATACGAGACGGCATCGAACAGCCTTCATCTCAGGAATTCTCGGCCTTTTCAGCTTCCCCTTGTCATCTATTTCGGAGCCAAGAGCTTCTGCATCGCAGGCATGTGTAGACATGTGGATTACACTGGCCTGTATGTCGCTATAGCAGCTTTCATTGCCCTGGCCTTGCTATCGGTTGCTTCCGTTGTAGCTATATATGTCCGTCGTTCACGCGCCTAACAATTCGTTCAAGCCGAACCCGTATCGGGGCACCGCCTGGGTGCTTTTCCGCTACGCTAGCACCCAGTCGCCGCCCCGCCACGGGTCGGCTTAACTCTGGCGTTAGGCCGCTATGAAAGTTCTGTTGCGAGCACTTGCCCTACTTCTAGCCACGATCGTGGCCTTTGCTGCCTATTCGTACGCACAGCATTTCACTCGCACACTTGTCTTCGGTAGCCATCTTCCCCGGAGCTACGTGGACATGATTTCTTGCGCCTTGGTCGGGGCTGTTGCGGCTTCAATCATCGTCTCGGCTCCACTTTCCGCTGCCTTCCGTAAAAAAGCATGGCTGGCTGCCGCTGTCGTCTCATTGCCCGTACTCACATTACGGATCAATGAGCTCATAACGTACGCGGGTCCACTTGACTCTCAGGTTAGGGTCATGGCCGTCGTGGAGGCATCCAGCTACCTTGCCTTTCTGGTGCTTGGCTCACTGTACCTGTCGCGGATCTGGCCGCGGCCTAACAATTCGTTCAAGCCGAACCCGTATCGGGGCACCGGCTAGGTGCTTTTACGCTACGCTAGCACCTATCCGCCGCCCCGCCACGGGTCGGCTTAACTCTGGCGTTAGGCCCCTTGTTGAGCAGAATCGCTAGCTTTGTAGATAGCAGACTCATTCGGTGCGCCTTCGTGGCCGTGCTAGTTGTCGCATGCGTCTTGCTTGGGCCACTGGCAGCATTACTTGTCGCTGTCGGGCCGCGAGAGCCTGCGCTTATGACATTGGGACTCGCCGGTCTTGCTGGCCTTGTAGGTGCATGTGTCCGCCTTTGGCTTGGTCCGCGCTTCTTCCACGCATCTCGCCGCTCTAGATTCGTAGTAACAAGTTTCCTGGCCCTCGGTTCGGGCGCAGCCATACTTGCTGCGTTCGCTCTTCCTTGGCACATTTATCTCGCTACTCTTATGCCAATAGTCGCGGTGTTGGGTATAGTGCTTCTCGCAGGCTCCATCAGGCCGGGGCCTAACAATTCATTCAAGCCGAAGTTGCTTCGCAACTCGGCTTAATTCAGGCGTTAGGCGGCAGGAAAACATGATGGCTCGTCTAGGCATTCCTTTCCTCAGCCATATCTTTCTTTCACTTGGCTGACACGTATGCGTACCCTTCGGCATCACTGGGTTTACCCTCGGCTCCTCCCGATAACCATGCACGGATCTTCCTAAATGGCCCAATGCCGCCACTGCCATGAAAACCCTGCCCATCCTGGTGCCGTGAACTGGTTGGCCTGCATATTCTTCCTGCTCGGCCTCAACTTCACAGCACGTGATTCCTACTGCCTAGACTGTGCTGGCGGTATCAACTTCATCACATTGGCAGCTCTGGTCGCTGCGACAGCTATTGGCTTCATCATGGTAGTGGCATTGTCGTAGGCGATCTGCCGCCTAACAAGTCGTTCAAGCCGAACCCGCTTCGGATCAGCTTGCACCCGGGTGGTTCCGCGTTAACATCGGCTTCGGAACCGGCCCCGGGGCGGGTCGGCTTAACTCTGGCGTTAGGCATCGGAATGGGTACTTTCGCGTTTGAAGCCAAAAGCGTAGCTATTGAGCAGCCCGTCGGCGAGTTCCACTTGGTTGGCTTCGCCGATAGTGAGTTCAACACCAATATCTATCTCATGCTTCAGCGCGCCCTCGAGTTTGACGATCAGGACGTTGAGCTGGGCATGGACACTTACCACGTTGAGTGGTGTGGCCAAGAGTCCTCTGGGTACGGTGGTATCTCGCAGTTCGTGCTAAAGACAAACTGCGCCGAGATCACGTTTTCCCCAAATACAGCAGAGACACTGGATGGATTGGTGCGCCTTTTCATATCCTTCCAGCTATCACCTTCCGAGCACTTAGCACTGCGGGCGGCGCTGACCAGCATCTTTGAGGGCAGCGGCTGCCTGGTCGTAGCCGGTGCCTAACAATTCATTCAAGCCGAAACCGCTTCGCGGTTCGGCTTAATTCAGGCGTTAGGCGCTGTAAAATCGGTTTCGTTGCTGGCTTCACTGCTCTGCTCCGCCGTCCGCGCTGCGCACGGCTCCGCTGCTAGCTTCATCGGGCTACAAGCCACAATCTTCGTGCTTTCACCGCCGCCCGCTTCGCGCGCGGCTGCGCTGGCGGTGTCGGACACAGCCTCGGACACGTTGTCGGGCACGCTCACACGGGGTCGCGGGCAGGCTTCCGGCTTCGGACGCAGGCCAAGCTTGCGGCCGGGCTGTCGGTAAAGCCCCACTTCGGGCGGCGCACAGCGGACAGGTCATCGGGCGCGAACTGTTGCCCAGGTTTCGGGCGCCTTCAAAGCGGCAGTTGCCAGCCCCGGGGCATTCTGGGGTAACCTCAGCGCCTAACAATTCATTCAAGCCGAAGTTGCTTCGCAACTCGGCTTAATTCGGGCGTTAGGGCGCTATGGGACATTCATTTCAGCGTTGGGATGGCAATCCGGAACTCACGGACTACTTGGATAGCGTCACTTTTACTTCCTTCTCTGACACTTCCACAGTTCTGCTACTCGTTGGCATCGGCGGCTCACCGGTCCTAAAGATCACATTTCCCCATACCCAGGCTATCTCCGCACATGAGGAAACAACGCATTGGCTCATAGACGACCCCGACGCGGAACTGCCTCAGCTCAAGCATGGCGGTGTATACCCTATGCTCATTGTTCGAGACTCAACATGGGCAGAAAGCTTCTCGGAACTGAGGCGTGGAATGAGGGATGAGCCTCCCACCCATTACCTCATAGTGACCCTCAACAACTACGTAGATGTTCTCAGCTACGCAGAACCGCTTGTCGAGCGTGAAAGTCCAGAAGCGTGGGAGCGGCTGTTTGGCAGAGTCGCGCCCTAACAATTCATTCAAGCCGAACCCGCTTCGCGGGTCGGCTTAATTCAGGCGTTAGGCGCCACACGAGATACCCATGCGCGTTGTAGCAAAAGCCCTCGGCATTGTCTTGTCTGCGCTTGGTCTTGGCTTCTGTCTCCTCGCCTTGCTCGCTCTTGCTGATCCTCAAGGTGCACAACTCGCCAATGACGCGGATCCATTTGGTGCACCTCCCTCAGTCGCGGAGATGTTGCTGCATTTGGCAGCGGGTATCGTTGCACTTGGCGTCGGGTGCTGGCTCAGCTTACGCCGCAAGGCTCAGTAGGCGTCATTGTCACCGCCAAGTTCTCGCCGTCTGCTAGCGCACACGGCTGCATTGTCGACCCTCAGCTCGTCTGGCTGCTCAACCCGCCCGCTACGCGCGCGGCTCGGGATAGCGTCAGGCACAGGGTGCGGCAACGACTTGCGGATTAGGCTAGAGTGGCGCCTAACAATTCGTTCAAGCCGAACGACCTTCGCTACATCAACCACATGGCAGGTAAAGCATGCCATGTGGTTGCCTCCGCTACGGTCGTCGGCTTAACTCTGGTGTTAGACCGGTGTATGAGATTTGTAAGGATTATTCAAGCACCACCAGGCGAAGCGCCCGAGAACGTTCGAGCTGCTTGGGTAGGCCTGACCTTGCCGCTCGCTGAGATCAATGCTCCGCAACCTCACACTTGGGTAGCCCAGGGCGTCACAACAAACCCTCGTAGTCCTATCCATCGCCTAAAGACCTTCCTGCGCATCCCGGTCAAAGAGGAGGTGTGGGAGGGCTACATCATTGAGGTAATACCTGCCGTAGCCATTCTTCATGGCTCAGATCCCTTGGCAGCAGCATGGTGGCGGCGCCACACACCCCACCTGCTACAGAATGGCGAGACCTTCGTATTTCCAGTGACCTGCTGCGAGGAAACATCTCGTGTACCGGCCTAACAATTCATTCAAGCCGACGCCGCTTCGCGGCGCGGCTTAATTCAGGCGTTAGGCCGCCGGGGAACCATGCGCAATCTGAAACAAGCACTTCTTATCGCGTTCTCTTCTGGCTGGGTCGCACCTATATGGTTGGCCATATGGCTATTCGCCGACTTCTGGCAAGTTGAGGGCTGGCCGCGCCTGCTCGAGCAACAGCCTGGGAACTCCTTTGAGTGGTTTGGCTATATCAAGAACTGCCTCAATCTCGGCTTTGCTTGGCTGGCCGCTGTAATTGCATACTGGTCATGGGTTGGCACATCAGCGCTCAAGCGCGGACGGTCGGCCTAACAATTCATTCAAGCCGACGCCGCTTCGCGGCGCGGCTTAATTCAGGTGTTAGGCGCCAATCAAGCTCAACCGTGGTTCGTACGGCGCCGCAGTGGCTACGCCATCCGCTGCGCGCATGGCTCCGCCCCGATTGGTGTCGGCAAGCAGGCCACAACCATCGGCCCAGTCCGCCACGCGCTACGCGCGTGGCTGGGTGCTCGCGCAGCTTCAACAAACATCGGCTGCGTTGACCTTCCAATGCCGGCACGGCCTGGTCGTCCCGCCCTCGGCCATGATCGGCACCTCAACGTCCCCGCCCGCCATGTTCCGCGGGCGCCTCTCGGAACATTCGTGCACCCAGACGGGTGTCCTCGTGAATGCGGTCTTTTCGGGGTGGGGCTTTGTGCACTTTCAGCCAAAGGCACGCTATTCTCAGCGCATCTGGCTCAAGGCCATGCGGTCTGGGTCAGCGGCAAGGCGTCAAACAGTTCGGTTGGCGCCTAACAATTCGTTCAAGCCGAACTACCTTCGCTACACCAATCACATGGCAGGTAAAGCATGCCATGTGATTGGCTCCGCTACGGTAGTCGGCTTAACTCTGGCGTTAGGCGTCTGAGTTAAGCACGCGGCAGCTGAGGTATTCAATGATATTTGCCGAGCTTCAGTACGAGCAGTCCTACTATGAAGTGCACGAGCCGTTGGTAGCGCTGCTCGGTCGCCACTTTCCAAACGTCGAGTCTGGGTTGCAAGGCGATTCTTATGCTTGGGTACTCGACAACGGACAGAAAGTCGCAGTGGACACTTTCACCTCAATGCATCATCAGGTTAAGAGCCAAAAACCTTCCTCTCTCGTCAACCAAGTGCTTACAGTATTAGCTCGCCAGTATCAGTTACGGATCCTCGATCCGCCCAAGTTTGAGGCGCATGAGGGTCCGGAGCATCCTTGATTCCAGTAGGCTTGCAAAGCGGCGGCAACCGGGCTCTCCTGGTCAGGTGCCTAACAATTCATTCAAGCCGAAGTTGCTTCGCAACTCGGCTTAATTCAGGTGTTAGGCGTGGGCATGCCGCTTTCATAATTGCGCTCCCACTAACGAGCCGCCCTGCCCCGGTCAGGCATTCCCTCCCATCAAAAGCCTCCTTTGGTTGTTCCTTGCTGCGCCGCCACGGCCATTGTGCCGCTCGGCCTCCGGGACAGTTGGCCAAGCCCAGACGGGCGGCACAGGGATCGGTCAAACCTCGGTTTTGGGGGCGGCGCTCCTGGCTTCGGTCAATCGGGTCCGGGCCACCAACTGTTGTCGGCCTTCGTTGGGTTTGATCAGCGGGCTCACTGCTTCGTGCACGGGTACGATTCCACTTCGCCGCCTTTCACCGTGCGCCTAACAGGTCGTTCAAGCCGAACCCGCTTCGGATTAGCTTGCACCCGGATGGTTCCTCGTTAACATCGGCTTCGGAACCGGCCCGGGGCGGGTCGGCTTAACTCTGGCGTTAGGCGTACATGGATAGCAACGAACTGATCTTCCAGAGTTTGTCAGCACTTCACGCGGTTGGAGGCTACCTTCTCGTCGCGGTCGCTTCGAACGAGAGAGTCCAAGAGCAGTGTCTGTATCAAGGCAGGAACCCACTGGTCGGAGACATCCAAAAATACTTGGTGCTAATTGGAGCTTGGTGCCTGATCGCAGGCGGTATTATCGGAGTTGGACTCTTTGTGATTGAGGCTCCACGAGCTGCTATAACTCTCGTTTGGATTTCTCTCGCACTTTTTCTTGCTACATCCGTGGTGGACTTAATTGCGCAAAAACGGTGGCCGCATCTCTGCAAGTCCTGCACAATCAATTTTATGGTGCGCTTTGCTGCTGCACTTGCACTCACACTTACGTTTTACCGCAATGCGTACGCCTAACAGTTCGTTCAAGCCGAACCCGTATCGGGCCACCGCGTGCGTGCTTTTACGCTACGCTAGCACGCAGTCGCCGTCCCGCTACGGGTCGGCTTAACTCAGGCGTTAGCTTGCTTATGAAACTTCGGATCGTCGTTGCCACTATTGCTTGGTTGCTGTCACTTCCAGGCATGCTCTTTCATCTTCTAATTGCAACTTCTCAGCTGGGTGCGGTGCTCGCATTGCCTATCTCAAACTCATCCACTCCAAGTGCGGATATTTGGATTTCTATAACGTTCCCAATAAGCACCCTAGCTTGGCCCATTCTTGCCTGGATGACCCTCAAGTGGGCTGGAAACCAACCCACGCATTTTCTGGTCCCCGTCATTGGAACCATACTTGCACTGGCGTGGCTTACTCCGATTCCTCAAGCTTCTATATTTCTGTCACTCGTGGCGCTGGCAACTGTTCTCGCAGTTTACTTGGTTGCATGGCACTTGCGGCGCTGGCGGCAAGCTAACAATTCATTCAAGCCGAACCCGCTTCGCGGGTCGGCTTAATTCAGGCGTTAGACCGCATGGAAAGGTCTCCGTGAACTGGAAGAGAATCATTGGATGGTCGCTAGTCGCAGTAGTCGGGACTTACGCGGCATCGCTCCTTTTCGGCGTCATTACCGGCGTCGTTATTGCGCACTCCGACACGGATCCGGAAACTATCGATCAGATCGTAAGAATCAGCTGGATTACTCGGCGCATCGCAATAGCGCTCGTACTGATAGCTTGTTACTGGCGACTTGGCGCGGGCGCTGCGCATAGGCGCGTCGCCCACATCGTTGCGGCCCTTCTAATCATCCGGGCTGCAGATCTAGCCATCTCGCTACTTCTCGGCGCGGAGGTCATGGCTGTCATGCAGCCCCACGAGCATCTATGGGCACTTTTCTATGCGTTAGTCGGGTACATGCTTGTCCGGCTGCGGCCTAACAATTCATTCAAGCCGAAGCCGCTTCGCGGCTCGGCTTAGTTCAGGCGTTAGGCATCACATCATGGCCACGAAGTCCGTCCAAGAGCTCCTAGATGACGTTCGCCTTCTAGGCGACGAGCAACTCTCTTTAGTTGAGTCTGTTCGCAAACTCGTCAAAAAGATCATTCCCTCCGTGACCGAGGAGATCAAGTACGGTGGCATCCTCTTTGCTTCTGGCGTGCAATTTTGCGGCGTCTTTGCCTACAAGCAGCATGTCTCGGTTGAGTTTGGTAGCGGCGCCAAGATCACAGACGCTCTCGGCTACCTGGAGGGCGGCGGCAAGGGACGGCGGCATATCAAGCTGCACTCGGCAAAGGACATCAAAGCTAAAGAGCTGGCCCACTACCTTCCGCTGGCTTTGGAGGCAGCGAGGAGTGATGCCTAACAATTCATTCAAGCCGACGCCGCTTCGCGGCGCGGCTTAACTTAGGCATTAGCACCCTTATCGAAATGAGATCGATCCTGTTACTCCTACTGGCATTCCTATCTGGCATTGCGGCAGCTCAGCAGTCGCCGCCGCCGATAGTTAGCCGTGAGATAGAGCAGCTCTTTGTTGCGCTCAGTCAATCCGACTGCCAGTTCTACCGGAATGGCTCGTGGCATGAGGCAGCCGAAGCTACTGCTCATCTTCGTCGCAAGTATGCGTACCTTCTCAGGAAGGGCCTGGTTTCTTCAGCCGAAGCATTCATTGATCGTGCCGCGTCCAAGAGCAGCACGTCCGGCAAGCCGTACTTGGTTAGGTGCGGTAACGCCACATCCATTCAGAGCCAGGAGTGGTTCACGGGCAAGTTGCGGGAACTGCGGACTCGTCGCACGGGCGCTAGCAGTTCGTTCAAGCCGACGCTGCTTCGCGGCGCTGTAATGACCCACCAGTTCCCGCACAGCTCACGCGGTTGATGTAGCGGCATAGGCCGTATCCGGGGTCGTCATCTTCTGGGCCTGGCGTGGCCACTCGCGATCGTAGAACCTGATCCAATCGCCGATACGGAATCCGGCTCCACGCCCTACACTATCGCTCCCACACGGAGATTCCCCATGAGCATTCAGATCGGCGACACCCTTCCCGACATCCAATTGCAGAAGGTCGGTATCGACGGCATCGAGCCCGTCGACGCAGCCAGCCTGTTCGCTGGAAAGAATGTGGTGCTGTTCGCGGTGCCCGGTGCGTTCACGCCAACCTGTTCGGAGCAGCATCTGCCCGGCTTCGTCGAGCATTTCGAGGCATTCAGGGCCAAGGGGATCGAGATCGCCTGCCTGTCGGTCAACGATCCGTTCGTGATGCAGGCCTGGGCGCAGATGCAGCAGGTTCCGGCCGGGCTGCACATGCTGGCCGACGGCAATGGCGATTTCACCCGGGCGCTGGGACTGGAGCTGGATGCCACCGGTTATGGCATGGGCCTGCGCGCCAAGCGCTTCGCTCTGTATGCCGAGGATGGCGTGGTGAAACAGTTGCACGTGGAGGCGCCGGGCGAGTTCCGGGTGTCGGCGGCCGGGTACGTGCTGGAACAGTTGGCGTAACCGCTCCGCTACCGAACCGGTAGCCCGGGTACGCGGAACGCAGCCGGGCTACGATGCGCAGATTCCCGGGTGCGGCCTTCGGCCTTACCCGGGCTACTTGGTTATGAACGACGCTACGGCATCACACGGAAATCAATGCTGGCCCAGGCGCCGGTGTCGGCCAATGCGGTCAGGGTATGGGTGCCGGCACGGCTGAAGTCGTGTTCGAAGCGGCCGCTGCCCTGCGATTCGCCAATCAGGCGGCCATCGAGCAGCCAGCGGATGCGGGCCTCGCTGCCGACCGCGCGCACGAACAGGCGCAGTTCACGCTTGCCGCCAGGCGGCACGGCCAGGGTCGTGCGATCGTTGATGCCTTCGATGCGCAACGCTTCCCCGCCCTCGCGGCCATCGGCCACGCAATCGGCAGCCAACGGCGGCAAACGCGAGGCCTCGCGCTGGGCACGGGTCAGCCAGGGCGAAGCCAGCGCCGGCCAACGGGCCACCTGGGCAGGTTTGCGGACATGCGGCCGGCTGCATTCGGCCGACAATCGCTCGCCGGTCCGGGCATCGACCTCGAAGCGGGCGATACCCGCATTCCATAGCCGTGCTCCGCGCTCGGCGAAGGTCGGCGGCAACATGTCTTTCAGGGCCCAGGCCTCACGACGCTGCTGGCACAGCGCAGGCGCGTTGGAGTCCGGAGGCAGGCCAAGCGGCCAGCAGATATCTATCTGCACCACTTCGGCAGGCGTAGGCGAAGCCGCGGCATCGCCACGCCGGGCCGGCAGCGTGTTGATCACCTCGAACAGCAGCGGCAAGGCGGTGATCGCACCGTACTGTCCTGGCAGGGGTGTGCCGTCCGGACGCCCGACCCAGACGCCGACCGTATAGCTGCGCGTGCTGCCCAGCGCCCAGGCATCGCGGAAGCCGAAACTTGTGCCGGTCTTCCAGGCGACACGCGCGCGGCCGCTGGCGTCGAAACTGTCGGTGGTGCCAGGACGCGGATTGTTTTCGAGTATCTCGCGCACGATCCACGCCGCACCCGGCGATAGCAGCCGGCGTTCGGCAACAGGATCCTCGGGCCGGTAGCGGACCCGCCCCGCCAGCCCATCGCGATTGAGCGCGGCATAGGTGCCGACCAGGTCCTCCAGCCGGGCACCGGTACCGCCGAGGATCATCGCGAGGTTCGGACTCGCACCGCGCGGCCACTGCAGTTCGATGCCGGCATGGGCCAGGCGTGCGGAAAAGCGTGTCGGGCCGACACGATCCAGCACGTCGACTGCCGGCACGTTGAGCGAAAGCCGCAACGCAGTCGCCACGCCGACCGGCCCGTTGAAGGCAGCATCGAAATTGCCGGGGCGGTAGTCGCCGAATGCCTGCGGTGCATCGACCAGCAGGCTTTCGGAATGGATCAGGCCGTCGTCGATCGCCAGCCCGTAGAGGAACGGCTTGAGGGTCGACCCCGGCGAACGCCAGGCCCGCACCATGTCGACATGGCCGAGCCGTGCGGCATCGCCGAACTCGACCGAACCGACATAGGCACGCGCTTCCATGGTCGCGTTGTCGATCACCAGCAACGCGGCGGAAGTGCGTTCGGGCAGATCGGAGAAATAACGGGCAACGCGATCTTCCAGGGTGCGCTGCAGGTCGATATCCAGTGTCGTATCGATCTGGCGCTCATGGCGGTAGGCATGGCGCAGGCGCCGGGCCAGCAGCGCGGCATGCCGGGGTGGCTCCAGCGAGCGCGACACCACGGTCTCGATGCGGGCGTCATCGACCTCGGCCCGACTCCAGGTGCCAAGCGTGGCCATGCGTTCGAGCACCTTGTCGCGCGAGATTTGTGCCACTTCGGGTTCGCGGTCCGGGCGCAACCGGCTCGGCGCCTGCGGCAGCACCGCCAGCAACGCCGCTTCGGCATGGGACAGGTGCGAGGACGACTTGCCAAGGTAGGCCCAACTCGCGGCCTCGACGCCCTCGATAGTGCCGCCGAACGGCGCGTGGTTGAGGTAAAGCGTGAGGATCTGGCGCTTGGACAGGCGCGCTTCGAGCTGCAATGCACGCAGAATCTGCCGGGTTTTCGCCCACGGTGTGCGGCTGCCGCCTGCCGGCGGGTCGAGGATCCGCGCGACCTGCATGGTCAGGGTTGAACCGCCCGACACCACCCGCCCATGCCGCAGCCATTGCCATCCCGCGCGCAGCAGCGACACCGGATTGAATCCGGGATGGCGATTGAACCAGCGATCCTCATAGCCGAGCAGCGCGTCGATGTAGAGCGGCGAGACCTCCTCGACCTCGACCGGATAGCGCCAGATGCCCTCGCTGTCGGCAAATGCGCGCAATGGCGTGCCATCGGCGGCGACCACGACCGCACCGGTGTCGCGCCCATCCGGCAACGGCAGCGGAAACGCAAGATCGAGCAGCATCGCCACGATCAGCAGCAGCAATGCGGCGAAAGTGGCTTTCAGACAACGACGACGCCAACGGGAGAGCCCGGTCGTGGCGAGTGTTCCGGTGGAGGGTGTTTTGATGGTCATGTGCTGCTGCAGGCGTTCGATCGACGCCTCCTCCCTCCTCGACATCAAAGGGAGAATCCCGGCTCCCCCTGCCTGCTGTACGGGCAGAAGGAGCCGTGAGGGTCATGCGACTTCGCGCGCCTAGCCACCTCCGCCCGGCGGCACCACGGTCACCGTCGCCGGTGCTGCCCGGCCGATACCGCGCAGGTCCGGACGGTACATGTCCTCGACCAGCGGCGGCGGCACGGTGTAGGTGCCAGGTGTGACCGCGCGGACCATGTAGAACACTCGGGCGGTACGGGCGCGGTCGAGCTTGAGCGCGGCGACGTAACGGTCGTCGCGGAACTCTTCATGGCGGACCTCGGCAGCACGCTCGCGGTCGCTGAGGGTGATGCCGTCGATCACCACATCCGCCAGTTGCTTCGAATCGGCCAGGTTGAAGTTCTCGATCTCGAGCCCGGCCGGCAGCAGGTCGGTCAGCAGCGCGTCGGGCATCGCCTGATCGGCGACGACGCTGACCGCCGCGATCAGCACGTCGCCCTCCTCCAGCGCACCGCCACTCCACGGCTTGCCGTCGGGCGTGTACCAGCGGCGGGTGACCTTGATCGCCGACTCGTCCGGTGCCGGCGCGGCCCGCGGTACGCCGGCAACCTCGAAGGTGGCGTACAGCGGCGTCTTTCCTTCGGGGGTGAAGCCGACACCGGCCAGCAGCGCCTCATGGTTGAAGTCGCGACTCACGAAGCGAGTGGTCGCGACCGCGCTGGTCTCATCGCCGACCGCCCATTCGCCGGAGATGCGGTTGCTCTGGTCGGCCATCAACGCCTTGCCGAGGCGTGCCAGTGCGACCTGCTCCTGCGTGCTCAACCACAACCAGCCGCCCCTGCGACGGGCATCGATCTCGCGACCGATGTCGAGCGCACGGGCGTCATTGCCCGGCGTCGCGAGGTCATGCTTGTGCACCAGCGCGATCATCAGCGCCTCGTCGCGGACACTGCTGCCGTAGTCGCCGAGATAGAAGCTGCGGCGCGGTACCGAGCCCTTCTCGAAGCCTTCGGCGATCGCCTTCGCGCCACGGGCTTTGTCGCCCTGCAGCGACAGCGCGAGGCCCAGGTGCACCAACGGCAGGCCGGTCAGGCTCTTGTCGCGGTTGTTGTCATGCAGTGCCCGCAACGTGCCCAGCGGTGCGCGGTTGACCCGTGCCAGCGCGTAACCGGCGTAGGCCTGGTAGGCGAACTTGAGATGATCGCGGCGGTCGTAGCCGAAGAACGGCGGGCCGCCCGACAGCAGGTCCTCGCCCAGCACCTTGAGCGCCTTCTGCAGCATCGCATCGGGCACGTCGAAGCCGGCATCGCGCGCATCGAGCAGGAACTCGACGATGTATGGTGTGATCAGCGGATTGACGTAGTCGCCGCTGCCCCACATCGAGAAGTGCCCGGAACTGATCTGCATGCCGGCCAGGCGCGCGAATGCGCCTTCCATCCGGTTGCGCCGCGTGGTCGCGTCCAGGCCCTGGATGCCGAGCATGCGTGCAGTGCCCTCGTCCAGCTCCAGCGCCGCATACCCCTTGCTGGTGGTCTGCTCGGCACAGCCGTACGGGTACTTGAGCGCCCCCTCCAGCGCACTGGCGAACGGGATCGGCGGCAGTGCGCTGACCGACAGCCGGGCATTGACCGACCCCATCATCAGCCCGGCCGAAAGATCGGGCGGCAAACGCACCGTCGCGAGTTCATCCAGCACCCGGGTGCTGGCACGCAGCACCGAAGGCCACGCCGCACGCACCGGCAGGTCATGCTTGCGGTCGACCTTGTAGCCGTTGCCGTCCACACGGATGCGGACCTGGGCCACTTCGTAGCCTTCCCGCGCGGTCAGCGGGAAATCGAGCGTGGTCTTGCCTTCGGACTTCAACTCGACGCTGCGGCTGCCGTTGCCGATGGCGACCGGACCAATGCCGTCGACCTGTACCCTGAAGGTACCGGGCTTGCCGGTGAAGTTCTGCACGTCGAGGGTGACCTGACTGCGATCGCCCGGCGCCAGCACGCGCGGGATGCTGGCCTCGGCCAGCACCGGCGCGCGCACCACTGTCTCGCGGGCGTGGCTGCCGTAATGGCCGCCGGAGAATACCAGCGCCGACACCCGCAGGGTGCCGTTGAAGTCCGGCACTGGAAGCTTGATACGAGCATTGCCTTGCCCGTCGAGCTTGACCGGGCCGGCAAACAGGTCGACCGTCAGCACCCGCGCGGTCGGCCGGCGCGCCTGGGCCAGCGGTTGCAGCGCCATGTCGCCACCGAAGCGCAGACGCGCCACGCTGCCATCGAAGCTTTCGATCACCCGGCCGTAGACGTCGTAGGCATCCACGCCAAGCCGGCGCTGGGCGAAGAAATGCGCCGATGCGTCCGGCACCGGGAAACGGGTGATGTTGAGGATGCCGACATCGACCGCCGACAGCGTCACCCAGGCATCCTTCCCGGCCAGCTGCGGCACGCTCACCGTGACCGGCAGATCCCGTTCCGGTCGCATCAGCTCGGGCGAAACCAGGCCGACCGCGACCTTGCGCTCCTTGCGGTCCATCGGCACATGGGCCACGCCGACGGCACGCGCCGGCGTAACCTTGCTCGGCGCACTGCCGCCACGGAACACCAGCGCAGTCACGTAGACGTCGTGACGTTCCCAGTCTTCGGTGACCGGGATGTCGATGGTAGTACCGGCCTTCACGTCGATGCCCTTCACGAACAGCATGCGATCGCTTTCGACCATCACCAGGCCCTTGCCCTCGTGCGGCGGGGTCAGGGTGGCGCGCAGGGTGTCGCCGGCGCGGTAGCCGGTCTTGTCGAGCGAGAGCTTGACCTTGTCAGGACGCGCATCGAGGCCACGGTTGTCGTCGCTCCAGCTCCAGCCGGCAGTGAACGGGTAGCGCGTGGTCAGCTGTGTGGCCGGGTCGAACACGTCGACACGGTACTCACCCCACTCCACGTCGAAGTCGATCCGCTGCGGCGATTCGCCGAGGGCAACCTCGCGGGTCTGGACGTCCTCGAAGCGACGGGTGAAATCGTAATCCCAGCCACGCTCGTCATCATGGCTCCAGAAATAGGTGCGTCGCTCGCGCACAAGAGTGACCCGCAGATCCTTGCCGGGACGCGGCTGGCCATCGGCGCCGACGCGGGTCAGCTCGAAGCCGGCCTTGGCATTGGCGTCGGTGCCGTCCTTGTCGTCGAATAGCGGGCGCACGCCGACCAGCGCCTCGGCCGGCCACAGCACACGCTTGAGATTGCGGTTGACGCTGCGGCCACCGGTCTCGAACAGGCTGCCCGACACGATCGCGGCGATCGGCGTGGTCGGCTTGGCCTCCGCGGGCAACGGAATGTCTTTTTCGAAGGTGCCGTCGGCGCCGAGTTCGGTATCGACAACCTCCTTCGCCTCGCGCGGCAGCGACACGGTCGGGTCGCCGAAGAACCAGCCGGGCATGCCATCGAGCGGGTGCTGCTCCACCGCCACCGCAAGCTTGGCTGTGAAGCGATTGCCGGCCGCGGACGCGCCATACAGATAGGCACCGGTCGCCTTGAGCCTGAACGGTTCGCCGGGTTTGAGGGTCTTCTGCGGGCTGTCGAGATCGAGCTTCATCCGTTCGGGCAGGAATTCCTCGATCCGCAGGGTCATTCCCTGCACCGCCTCCTTGCTGGCCGGGTCGCTGCGGAACTCGATCTTCCAGCGACCGGTCGCGGCATCGGACGGAATGATCTGCTCATGGCGGACATAGCCCTGCGCATCGGGTTCGAGTGCGGTTTCGATCAGGGTCTTGCCGTCGGGCTGCACGTAGCGCACGTATAGTGGCTGCCGCGCCTTGTCCGCGTCGGCCAGTGGCTTGCCGTCCTGGTCGCGCAGCAATGCGGACACCCGCACCGTCTCGCCGGGCCGGTACAGATCGCGACCGGACCAGGCGAATACGTCGAACCAGGCCTGCACGCGCCCGGCGACGGCGAATTCCGACAGGTCCAACGCCGGCTGATTGAACGGCAGCATCGACACATCGCCGCCACGCCCGGCGATCAGCACGTGGTCGGCCACCATCTTGTAGTCGAGCATGGCATTGCCATGGCGGTCGGTTTCGCCCTTGAATACCGGCTCGCCGCGACCGTTGAGGATGCGCAGGTCGACACTGCCGACCGGCGCCCCGTTGGCCAGCGAAGCGACATGCACGAACAGCTTGTCCTTGTACGCGCGAGCGTGAAGACCCAGGTCGCTGACGGTGAAGAACGCGGTCTCGTACTGGTCGCTGAACCGGCCCACGCGCCGCATCACCGCGAAATACAGGCCCGGTTCCTGCAGTTCCTTGATTTCCTGCAACGGCAGATGGGTCAGCACGCGCTCGTTGGGCTTGCCGCCGAGCACGAAGCGGTTGGCGTAGACGGACTCGGCCAGCTTCCCGAGTGGCGTGTTGCTGCCATAGTCGGCGTCCAGACTCCAGCCACTGCGGCGCCCACCGCGCTGGTATTCGCTGAAGAACTGCGGCAACGACTTCTCGTGCACGCGCAGGAACTCGACATCCACCTCGTCCACGTTGACCGACACCACCGGCAAGCCACGGCTCTCGCGCGCCGGCAGCACGCTGCCCTGCGAGGCGAAGCCGACCACGGGGTCGAGCGGACCAGTAGAGACAGTCCTCTCGATCTCCTGGCCCAGACGGTCGCCATCTGCAGCGGTCAAGCCAGCCTTGATCGTGATCTTGTAGTCCTTGCCGGCCTCGACATGAGGGAAACGCAGCACTTTGCCGCCGTCATCCAGCACCCAACTGCCGGACACCGTCGCCCCCTTGTCGCTGGCGACCGCGATCAGCTCGTCGAAGTCCTGTGCCCCGACCAGCGGCTGGCTGAATTCGAGTGCGATGGCAAGCTGCCCGTCATGCTGGTCCGGATAGGCCGAGGCAAGGGCGAAGCCCTCGATCGCCGCCACCTGCACCTCGATCGCCTTACCGCTGGCGGCTGGCAACTGGCCGTCCGTATTGCGTCCGCAGGCAGGCAGCAGCAGAACGATACAGAGCAGCGCGAAGACTGCCGGCAATGCGCGAAGACATCTGGTTCCCATCGTCGGACTCCCCTTTGATTCCTTTCCTGAGTGGAGGCAAGTATAGACCTGCATTGCGCCCGGGCACCGTACCGCCCCGGTGAAAATACAGTTGCTTTCCGACAACGGAGCCCGAAAGAAAAACGCCGCCCGGAGGCGGCGTTTTCATGGCAGGTCCGCTCAGGCTCAGACGGCCGGATCGGCTTCGGCATCGGGGGCGCTGGAGGGAACTTCCGCCGTAATCGCCGGGCTGCCCTCCCCATCCAGTTCCTCGTCGCCGTCGAGCGAGACGTCCAGCCGCTCGACCACCTGCAGGCTCTCGCCCGCGGACAGCCGCATCAAGGTCACACCCTGGGTGTTGCGGCTGACCTGCGAGATCTCCGCAGCGCGGGTCCGCACCAGAGTGCCGCCGTCGGAAATCAGCAGAACGTCGTGCTGCTCGCTGAGCTGCACCGCGCCGACCAGCTTGCCGTTTCGCTCGGTGGTCTTGAGTGCGATCACGCCCTGGATGCCACGGCCCTTGCACGGGTACTCATCGACCGGGGTGCGCTTGCCGTAGCCTCGCTCGCTGGCGGTCAGGACATCGCCATCGCCGTCGACCACGATCAGGCTGACGACCTCCTCGCCCTCGGCCAGCCGCATGCCGCGCACGCCGGTGGCGGTGCGGCCCATCGAGCGGACCTCGTCCTCGGCGAAGCGCACCGCCTTGCCGTTGCTCGCGAACAGCATGACGTCACGGGCTCCATCGGTCATCGCCACTCCGACCAGGGCATCGCCCTCATCGAGGTTGATCGCGATCTTGCCGCGCTGCAGGCGATAGGCGTATTCGGTCAGCGGAGTCTTCTTGACCGTGCCATTGCGGGTGGCGAAGAACACATAGCGGTCCTCGTCGTATTCGCGCACCGGCATCACCGCCTGCACGCGCTCACCCTCCACCAGGGGATCCAGTTGATGATCGGACGGCCGCGCGCATTCGGACCGGCGTCGGGCAGCTGGTGCACCGGCAGCCAGAACACGCGACCAGCGCTGGTGAAGGTCAACAGGGTGTCGTGTGTATTCACCAGCCACAACTGGTCGATGAAGTCTTCGTCCTTGGTCGACGCCGCGCTGCGTCCGCGGCCACCGCGCTTCTGCGAGCGATACGTCGTCACCGGCTGCCGTTTGGCGTAGCCCGAATGGGACAGGGTCACCACCACGTCTTCCGGCGCGATCAGGTCGAGGATGTCGAGATCCTCCTCGCTTTGCCGGATCTCGCTGCGGCGCGCATCGCCGAACTCTTCCTTGACGTTGCGCAGCTCGGTGCGGATGACCTCCATCAGCACCTCGGGATCCTCGAGGATCTCGATCAGGCCGCGGATGGTCTCCAGCAGCTGCTTGTATTCCTCGGTCAGCTTCTCCTGCTCCAGGCCGGTCAGGCGATGCAGGCGCATCTCCAGGATCTGCTGGGCCTGGGTTTCGGTGAGCTGGTACTTTCCATCGACCAGGCCGACACCGGCCGGCAGGTCCTCCGGACGCGAGGCCTCGGCACCGGCGGCGGCCAGCAGCGTGCCGACCAGACCGGGCTCCCAGGTACGGGCGAGCATGCGATCGCGCGCCTCGTTCGGGTTGGCCGAGGTCTTGATCAGCTCGATCATCTCGTCGATGTTGGCGAGCGCGACGGTCAGGCCTTCCAGCACATGGGCGCGCTGGCGGGCCTTGCGCAGCTCGAAGATGGTGCGCCGGGTCACCACCTCGCGGCGGTGGCGCACGAACACTTCCAGCAGGTCCTTCAGGTTCAGCAGCTGCGGGCGGCCGTCGACGATCGCCACCATGTTGATGCCGAACACCGACTCCATCTGGGTCTGCTGGTACAGGTTGTTCAGCACCACCTCGGCGGAGTCGCCGCGCTTGACCTCGATATAGATGCGCATGCCGTCCTTGTCGGACTCGTCGCGCAGCTCCGAAATGCCCTCGAGCTTCTTTTCCTTGACCAGCTCGGCGATCTTCTCGATCAGCCGCGCCTTGTTGACCTGGTACGGGATCTCGGTGACGACGATGGCCTCGCGGCCGTTGTCGGCCACCTCGACCTCGGCGCGCGCGCGCATGCGCACCCGGCCACGGCCGGTGCGATAGGCGGTCATGATCCCGGCGGTGCCGTTGATGATGCCCGCGGTCGGGAAGTCCGGACCGGGGATGTATTCCATCAACCCGTCGATATCGATTTCCGGGTTGTCGATCAGGGCGATGGTGGCGTCGACCACTTCCGACATGTTGTGCGGCGGGATGTTGGTCGCCATGCCGACCGCGATGCCTGCCGAACCGTTGACCAGCAGGTTCGGTACCCGCGTCGGCAGGACCGTCGGCTCCAGTTCCTTCTCGTCGTAATTGGGCTGGTAGTCGACGGTTTCCTTGTCGATGTCGGCCAGCAGCTCGTGGCTGAGCTTCGACATCCGCGCCTCGGTGTAACGCATGGCCGCGGCGTTGTCGCCATCGATCGAACCGAAGTTGCCCTGCCCGTCGATCAGCATGTAGCGCAACGAGAACGGCTGCGCCATGCGAACCAGGGTGTCGTACACCGCCGAGTCGCCGTGCGGGTGGTACTTACCGATCACGTCACCGACGACGCGCGCGGACTTGTAATAGGGCTTGTTGCTGTGCGCGCCGAGCTCGTTCATCGCGTACAGGACGCGTCGGTGCACCGGCTTGAGTCCGTCCCGGGCGTCGGGGAGTGCACGTCCCACGATCACGCTCATTGCGTAATCGAGGTAGCTGCGACGCATCTCGTCTTCGAGATTGACCGGGATGATTTCCTTGGCGAGTTCGGCCATCAGGGTTCCGTGTTGGGCGGTGGATCAGGTACCCGGGAACGCCCTCGGACAGGCCGCCATGGCGGTGCCCGGGACGACGCGCGCGGGCGCCATCAAAAAGACGTGAAATATTACCACGAAGACGGGTTTCACGCACGCTCGCGCATGCCTTAATTTCAGGCAGAAACAATGACTTGCGGTTCGGCGCGGGGGTCGCACCGCCGCACGTGGCCTCAGTGGCCGAAGGCCGCGCGCATGGCGGCCGCGTCGGGGCGCTCGATCACGCCCTTCTCGGTCACGATCGCATCGATCAGCGCATGCGGGGTGACGTCGAACACCGGGTTCCAGGCTTCGATATCGGGCGCGGCGGTACGCACCCCGCCGATCGCGAACATCTCGCCCGGGTCGCGCTCCTCGATCTCGATCCCGTCGCCGGACGGGGTATCCATGTCGACCGTCGAGGACGGTGCCACCACCATGAACTTCGCCCCGTGGTGGCGGGCGGCGATGGCGAGCTGGTAGGTGCCGATCTTGTTGGCGGTGTCGCCGTTGGCGCAGATCCGGTCGGCGCCGACGATCACCCACTGCACCGCCCCACCCTTCATCAGGTGCGCCGCTGCGGCATCGGCAACCAGGGTCGGGGCGATGCCGTCCTGCTGCAGCTCCCATGACGTCAGCCGCGCACCCTGCAGCCACGGCCGGGTCTCACCGGCGTAGACCTTGCCGATCAGGCCCAGGGCCACGCCGGCGCGGATCACGCCCAGCGCAGTGCCAAAACCGGCGGTGGCCAACGAGCCGGTATTGCAATGGGTCATCACCCCGCTGCCGGGCGCGATCAGCGCCGCGCCCAGCGCGCCCATGTGGCGGTTGGCGGCCAGGTCTTCATCGGCGATGTTCTGCGCCTCGCGTTCAAGCCGCTCGCGCCAATCGCTGCCGCTGCCATCCAGCGCACGCCGCATGCGCGCCAGCGCCCAGGCCAGGTTGACCGCGGTCGGGCGGGCGGCGTTGAGGCGCTGCATTGCGGGTTCGAGTTTCGAGGCGGCTTCGGCGCCGTCGGCGGCATCGACCCCCCTCGCCGCCAGCACCACTCCCCAGGCCGCGGAGATGCCGATCGCCGGCGCACCTCGCACGGTCAGGGCGCGGATTGCGTCGGCGACCGCATCGCTGTCCTCGCAGCGCACGTATTCCACCTGGAATGGCAGCTTGCGCTGGTCCAGCAGTTCAAGGGCGTCTCCGGTCCAGCGGATCGGGCGGACGCGGTCGTAGCGGTCGAAATCGATGTCCTGGCTCATCGGGCCAGTTTACCGGGCGGACATGTCAGCGGACGCTGAATTCCCCGCGACAACCGCCGCTGACCCAGATCCCGCTGCGGTCCCAGCCCCAGCTGGTGCCGCGGATGCAGGCCGAACGCGACAACTGGCGGATCAGGACCACCTCGTTGCGTACCTGCACATTGCAGCGGCGCTGGCGGTCGTCCCTGGATTCACAGCGGACGGTCTGCGAGTGACCGGGGTCGGGACGATGCCCACCGCCACTGCCTCGACCGGTGGCGAACTCCGCGCGGCATCCGTTGGAAACCCAGATCGAGTCCCGATCATGACCCCAGGTCCGATCCTGGGTGCAGGGTTTGGACGACAGCTGGCGGACCAGCTGTACGCCGCCCCGGGTATTGGCCGCGCAACGCCGGACGCGGTTGTCGTTCGACTCGCAGCGCACCAGTCCGGAGCCCTGACCGTAGCCCGGCCGATCGCCACCGTAGCCGGCCACGAACTCGCCCCGACAGCCATTGGTCACCCAGACGCCATCGCGATCGACGCCCCAGGTACGCCCCTGGATGCATGGGGAGTCTGAAAGCCGGCGTACAAGGCGCACGCCACCGGACGTATCGACCCTGCAGCGGCGGGTACGGTTGTCGCTCGATTCGCAACGGAAAGTGCGGTCGTAGCCACTGCCGGGATAGCCCCCCGGATAAGATGGATAACCACCCCCGGGATAGGGATGGCCGCTGCCGGGATAGCCGGCACCGCCGCCATACATCGGGTCGTAGATGCAACCGGCGACCATCATCACGGCCACGGTGGCAAGGGCACGCTTCATCACACGCGTCATGGCAACCATCACTCCCCTCCTCTGACCTGGCAATGCCGTCCGGACATACAGCTACGTTACCCCTTCCAGCTGAATCCACACGTGCTGCCCTCGACTGAACGCGAACGCGTCCTGAACGACCGCACCATAGCAAGACCACTTGAAAAAAATCGCTATCCGGGACCATTCAAGCCCGCGGAAACGCAAACGCCAGCACATCGGCAATCCGGTCGGTGGCCAGCATGGCCATCAGCAGCCGGTCCACGCCCAGGGCGACGCCTGCACAGTCCGGAAAGCCGGACCCCAGCGCGGCCAGCAGGTGTCCGTCGATCGGAGGAGCTGTCTGTTCGCGCTGCCCGCGCACCGCCTGGTCCCGCTCGAAACGGCGCCTTTGCTCACCTGCATCGGCGAGTTCGTGGTAACCATTGGCCAGTTCCAGTGGCCCCAGGTACAGCTCGAAGCGTTCGGCTACGGGTGGGTCATCCTCACGCACCCGCGCCAGCGCGCATTGCGAAGCCGGATAGTCCACGACGGCCAGCAACTGGTCGACCGGGAATGCCGGCTGCAGGCGATGGGTCATCAGCAGGTCCAGCCAGTCATCACGTGTCAGGCCTTCGGGGTCGATGTGCGCATCGCCGAGGGCATCGCGCAGCATCTCGATGCTGGAGGAGGAGGGGTCGATACCCAGACGCTGTCGGTACAGTTCGTGGTAGCCGATCTGCTCAAACTCCGCGCCGCGGCCGACCAGGAACAGAGCCGCCTGCACCAGCTCGGCGGTCTCGGTCAACAACCGGCGATGATCCCAGCCTGTGCGGTACCACTCGAGCATCGTGAACTCGGGGTTGTGGCGGCCTCCGGCCTCGCCATCGCGGAACACCCGGCCCAGCTCGTAGCAGTCGCCGAAGCCGGCCGCGACCAGGCGCTTGAGCGGGAACTCCGGCGAAGTGCGCAGCCAGCGCGTGCGTGGCGCACCGTCGGTACGGCCACTGAACTCCAACGAGAACGACGCGATGTTCGGATCGGTGTTACCGGCCAGTGACATCACTGGCGTTTCGACCTCGACGACGTCGCGCTCGGCGAAGAACGCACGGATCAATGCGTTGAGTTTCGCGCGCAGGCGCAGGGCATCGAACGAGGCCGACGGCTGCCAGCTCATTGCGTAAGCGCCCTGCCGGAGGTCCCGCGAGTTTTCATTCATGCCCTGCCAGGAATGCCAGCAGCTTCGCCTCGTCCCAGACTTCGACGCCGAGTTGTTCGGCCTTGGCCAGCTTGGAGCCGGCCGCTTCGCCGGCGACGACGAAACTGGTCTTCTTCGACACGCTTCCGGAGGCCTTGGCGCCGAGCGCCTCCAGCCTGGACTTGGCCTCGTCGCGGGTCATCGCCGACAGCGTGCCGGTGAGCACCACGGTCTGGCCGTCGAGCGGGCCAGCGACGGTTTCGGCCGCTTCGGGAACAAGCCGATCGAGTTCGGTCAATGCTTCGCCACATGCCGACAGCAACCGCGCATGCGCATCGTCGGCCAGCCATTCCACCAGCGCGCGCGCCGAATCGGCCGGCAGGCCGGCGGTGACGAAGGCATGCTCCGGCGCATCGAGCACGGCGTCCGCGCTGGCGAACGCCGCGGCCAGCTGCCCGGCGCGCAAGGCAGTGACCTTGGGGATCTCGAGGTCGGCCAGCACGGTCGCAAGATCGAGGCCGCCGCGCAGTTTCGCGTCCGGCGGATGGGTGTCCGAGATGCGCACGCCGCGCTCGAGCAGCTCGTCGATGACCTTCTGGTTGCCGGGCTGATCGAAGAAATGACCGATGCTGCGCGCAACCTCGCCGCCGATGTCCGGCACGCGCTTGAACAGCGGCCACGGCAGCCGGCGGATCAACTGCAGGTCGCCGAACCACGCGGCCAACGCCTTGGCCGTGCTCTCGCCGACATGCTGGATGCCGAGTGCGAACAGGAAACGCTCCAGGGTGGTTTCGCGGCTGTGGTCGATCGCCTCGAGCAGGTTGTCGGCCCATCGGGTCGCAATCTTGCCGCCTTTGACCGTCTCGGGGGTGGTGCCGTCGCGCTCGTCGGCGCGGCGCTTCATTTCCAGCAGGTCGTTGAGCGTCAATTTGTATAGATCGGCGATGCTGTCGATATAGCCCAGGTCCGACAACTCCTCGATATAACGCTCGCCAAGCCCCTCGATGTCCATCGCCCGGCGCGAAGCGAAATGGCGCAACGCCTCCTTGCGCTGGGCCGCGCAGGTCAGGCCACCGGAGCAGCGGTACACCACCCCACCCTCGTCGCGGACCAGTTCCGACCCGCACACCGGGCAGCATTCCGGCATCGCCCACGGTTGCACATCGGGCGCGCGCATGCCGGGCACTACCCGCACCACCTCCGGGATCACGTCGCCAGCTCGGCGGACGATCACGGTGTCGCCGAGGCGCACGTCCAGCCGCGCGATCTGGTCGGCGTTGTGCAGGGTCGCGTTGGTCACCACCACGCCGGCCACCTGCACCGGTTGCAGGCGCGCGACCGGGGTGGCGGCGCCGGTGCGGCCAATCTGGATGTCGATGCCTTCCAGCACCGTGGACTGCTCCTGCGCCGGGAACTTGTGCGCGATCGCCCAGCGTGGTGCGCGCGAAACGAAGCCCATCTCGCGCTGGCCGGCGTAGTCATCGAGCTTGTAGACCACGCCGTCGATGTCGTACGGCAACGAGTTGCGTGCCTCGCCCATGCGGCGGTAGTACCCGAGCAGGCCATCGAGGCCGGTCACCACCGTGCTCTGGCTGCTTACCGGGAAGCCCCACTCGCGCAGACGCGCCAGGGTGGCGGAATGGGTGTCGGGCAGTTCGCCGCCCTCGACCGCACCGACGCCATAGGCGTAGAACGCCAGCGGCCGGCGCGCTGTGATGCGTGGATCGAGCTGGCGCAACGAGCCGGCGGCACCATTGCGCGGATTGGCCAGCACCTTGTCGCCCTTGCCCTTGTCGGCGTTCTTCATGGCGCGCTCGTTCCAGGCCTTGAATCCGGCCAGCGGCATGTAGACCTCGCCGCGGACCTCCAGCACGTCCGGCCAGCCCTCGCCGCGCAGCGCCAACGGAATCGCCTTGACCGTGCGCAGGTTGGCGGTGACATCCTCGCCGGTCGCGCCATCGCCACGGGTCGCTCCCTGCTTGAGGCGGCCATGCTCGTAGCGCAGGCTGATCGCCAGGCCGTCGAGCTTGGGCTCGACCGAGAACACCGGTGCCTCGCGGCCGATACGCTCGTCGATGCGGCGGACGAAGTCGGCCACCTCCTCGTCGCTGAACGCATTGCCCAGCGACAGCATCGGGATCGCGTGGCGCACCTCGGCGAACGCGGACGAAGCCGCGTGTCCTACCCGCTGGGTCGGTGAATCCGGACTGGCCAGTTCGGGATGCGCGTCTTCCAGTGCCTCCAGCTCGCGCATCAGCACGTCGTACTCGGCATCCGGGATCGCCGGATCGTCGAGCACGTGGTAACGGTAGTTGGCGTCCTCGATCCGGCGACGCAGTTCGGCGATGCGTTGTTCTGGGTTCGTCATGTCTGACATGAAGCATTTTGACGCGGATTACACGGATTCGCGCGGATCAATCAAAGCGGATCGATCAAACCCGAGAAAATGGTACGGACACCGGCAGTTTCCGCAGCCCGGACAAGGCCATGGGCCGCCTCCGGGCTTCCCGGGTGCGCTCCGCTTACCCGGGCTACGACTCTACGACTTGTTCACCACCGTCCAGGCTTGCTCAGCGGCGGCGCTTCGCGCTGGCGGTCGTAGGCGCGCAGTTCGTCGCGGATGTGGGCGATGCGCTGGCGGCCGAGCGCATTGCGCTGTTCGTCGAGCACCACGCCATCGAGCAACTCGGCCATGCGCTGGGCGGTCGGCAGCATCGCTTCCCATGCATCGAGCGCCGCCACCGGCGCTGGCAGGGTCAGGAAAAAGGCGATCGCCGGTGTTTCCAGCGACTGGATGTCGGCCATGTCGAAGTTGCCGGGCTTCATGATGTTGGCGACGCTGAACATCGGCCCGCGCTCGGGATGATGTTCGACCAGACGATGGAACACGCCCATGTAACCGTAGACCAGGCCGGCCTTCTCCGCCGCGACGACGATGTCGGGACCATGAAGCTTCTGCCCGGCACGGGCGGCAAGATAGAGGGTGACGATCTTGTCGAACTCCTCGCTGGTGCGACGCCCCAGTTCGCTGCCGCCCGAAGCGCCCTCCTCGGCGAACAGGGCGCCCTGGCTGACGGACTCCCCGCCCGCGTCGTCGCGACCGTCTTCTCCGCCGGCGGCCAGCGATTCGCTGAACGTCGGTTCGCGACGACCTGAATCGTCGCGCGGCTCGCGCGGGCGGCGGGTGCCCTGCCCCGGCCTGCCCGGGCGGCCAAAGAAATAGATCGCCGCGATCAGGATCAGGCCGGCGACGAGTATGCCGATACGCAACAGCCAGACTTCAGACATCGGTTGAGCTCCTTGCGTGGGCGGGGCGGATGGAGCCGATGGCGTTGCCTGCAGGCATCACGCAGCACCGGCCAGGCGCGCGGCCTCGGCCAGGTCGACCGACACCAGCCGGCTGACGCCCGGCTCGCGCATGGTCACGCCCGACAGCTGCATCGCGGCCTCCATCGTTGCCTTGTTGTGGGTCACGAACAGGAACTGTACCTGCTCGCTCATCTCGCTGACCATCTGCGCCAGGCGGCCGACGTTGGCCTCGTCCAGTGGCGCGTCGACCTCGTCGAGCAGGCAGAACGGTGCCGGATTGAGGCGGAAGATCGCGAACACCAGCGCCACCGCGGTCATCGCCTTCTCGCCGCCGGACAGCAACGAGATGTTGGACACCCGCTTGCCGGGCGGGCGCGCCATGATCGTCACGCCGGTGTCGAGCAGATCCTCGCCGGTCAGTTCCAGATAGGCGTGACCGCCACCGAACAGGCGCGGGTACAACTCTTGCACACTGGAGTTGACCCGGTCGAAGGTGTCCTTGAAGCGGCCGCGGGTCTCACGGTCGATCTTGCGGATCGCCTCCTCCAGCGTATCCAGCGCGGCGCTCAGGTCGGCGTCCTGGGCGTCGAGGTACTCCTTGCGCTGCAGGGCCTCGGCATGTTCGGCGATCGCGGCCAGGTTGACCGGCTCGAGCCGGCGCAGGCGCGCATCGATGTCGGCGACGGTCTTTCCCCACACAGACGGGTCGGCATCCTCGACCAGGCCGTTGGCGACATCCTCCAGTGCGAAGCCTGCCTCGGTCACCGCCTCCACCAACTGCTCGGCCTTGAGCAGCAGGGCCTGCTGGTCGAGCCGGCGCTGGCCGATCGCCTCGCGCTGCTGCAGGGCCTGTTCGTCGCGCTGCTGACGAATCTGCTCGAAGCGGCGCAGGTCGGCGTCGATGCCGTCGACCGTGGTGCGGGCCTGGGTCAATGCCTGTTCGCTCTGCACACGCTGCTCGAGCGCGACCTGGCGCTGCTGGTCGAGCTCGTCGACCGGCGAATCGCCCTCGACCAGTTGCGCGGTCAATTCTTCCAGCCGATTGTCGAGCTGGCCGCGCTGGCCGCCCATGCGGTCGAGCGCCTGGGTCAGCGAAGCGATCTGGGTCTTCTGCGCCTCCAGGGTCAACGCCAGTGCGTGCGCGGCGTCGCGGGACTCGCGCGCGAGCATGCGGGCCTGGTCGCGGGCCTCGAACAGGCGGCTGCGCTCGGCATCGAGCTGTTGGCGGGCATCCTCCAGCTCGGTCATCTTCATGACCGCCTCTTCCTGACGCATGCGCGCCTCGCGCGACTGCTCGCGGCTGGCCTCGCCGGCCTCGGCGAGCTGCGCAAGTTCGGCGTCGATCTTCTCGATCCGCCCGCGTGCGGAATCCAGCCGACCCTGCTGGCTCTGCAGTTGGCCGGCCAGCTCGGACACGTTGCGGTGCGCCATGTACAGGGTGCGCTGGGCGTCCTCGCGCTGCTGCTCGGCGGCCAGCGCGCGATCGCGCAACTGCACCAGCAACGACTCGAGCTCATGCTCGCGCGCCTGCAGGGTCTCGATCTCTTCGCGCAGCGACTGGATCTCGCGCTCGCGCAGCAGCGCGCCCTGCCTGGCCGCACCGGAACGCAACACCCGCACCCAGCCGGCACCGAGGCGCTCGCCGTTGCGGGTGATGATCGACTCACCCTCGCCCAGCATCGGCAGCATTGCGCGTGCCGCAGCCAGATCCTCGGCGGCGTGCAGACGGGCCAGGATGCGGCGCACCGCGATCGGGCCACGCACCTTCGACGCCAGCGAGGTCGGGGCGAAATCGACCGCGTCGTTCTTCGGCTCGACCAGTGCCAGCCGGCCTTCGCCAAGCTCGCCGATCGCGTCGATCAGGGTTTCCGGGGACTCGACCAGCACGCCCTCGATCAACTGGCCGAGCGCGCTTTCCACCGCGTTTTCCCAGCCCGCCTCGACCTGCAGGCTCTCGCCGACACGAGTGGACGAATCCAGCCCGCGGGCGCGCAGCCAGTCCAGCGCCGCGCCCTGCTCCTGGCCGAGCGCGGCATGCTGCAGGGCCTCCAGCGACGACAGCCGGCCGCGTGCCGACTGGGCCTGCTTGCGCACCTCGGCCAGTTCGGTCTGGGTGGTGCGCTGCTGTTCCTGGGTCTCGCCCAGGGCCGACTTGCGGGTTTCCAGCTCCTCGGTCAGCGAGTCCAGCGACAGCTTCTTCGCCTCGTGCTGCTCGGTCAGTCCGCTGAATGCCTCGGCAAGCGCTGTCAGGTCGAGGCCGTTGCGTTCGCTGGCCAGAGCTTCACGGCGACGCTCGGCGTCCAGCGCCTGGCGGTCGAGGTGCTCGATGCGGGTGCGTTCGACGTCGGCGGCGCGGACCGCCTCGGACTGGGCGCGGGTGTGCTCGTCCCAGCGCTGCTGCCAGTCGGCGAGCTTCGCTTCGGCCTCGCGCAGGGCGTCCTGGCGGGCGGTGTCCTCCTCGCGCAGCTGCTCCAGGCGCGGTTCGGCCTCGGACACCGAGGCCATCAGCACGTCGAGCTGGGACTGGTCCTGGCCGATGTGCTGGCTCAGTTCGGCCAGTGCCGACTGCGCCTCGTCGCGCGCCTTCTGCAGGCGTGAGGCCATTTCCTTCTGGTGCTGGATCTGCTGCTCGATCCTGGCCAACGCGCCGCTGACCTCGTAACTCGCGGCCTGTGCCTTCCCCAGCGCCTCGGCAGCCTCCTCGCGGCGCACCCGGCCGGTCTCAATCTCGCGCTCGGCCTCGCGCTGCTCGGCAATCAACTGCTGCAGGCGGGTTTCCTGCTGGGCCAGCTTCTCGCGCTGGGCCTGCAGTTTATGGTCCAGCGCACGATGCTCGAGCGCCTTCCACTCGGCATCCTTGACCTTGCGCTCGGCCTGCAGCGCCTGGTACTGCTCGGCCTGGCGGGCCTGGCGCTTGAGGTGTTCGAGCTGCTTGCCGACTTCATCGCGCAGGTCGCTGAGGCGGTCGAGGTTCTCACGAGTATGGCGGATGCGGTTCTCGGTCTCGCGGCGGCGCTCCTTGTACTTGGAGATGCCGGCGGCTTCCTCCAGATACACGCGCAACTCCTCGGGCCTGGCCTCGATGATGTTGCTGATCATTCCCTGCTCGATGATCGAGTAGCTGCGCGGGCCCAGACCGGTGCCGAGGAACAGGTCGGTGATGTCGCGGCGGCGGCACTTGGCGCCGTTGAGGTAGTACTGGCTCTGGCCGTCGCGGCTGACCACGCGCTTGACCGAGATCTCGTCATAGGCGCCGTACTCGCCGGTGATGGTGCGGTCGGCGTTGTCGAAGATCAGCTCGACCATCGCCTGCGACACCGGCTTGCGCGCCGAGGAGCCGGCAAAAATCACGTCGGTCAGCGAGTCGCCGCGCAGACGGCTGGCCGAGCTTTCGCCCATTACCCAGCGCACCGCATCGATGATGTTTGACTTGCCGCAGCCGTTGGGACCAACGACACCGGTCATGTTGGTCGGCAGGTGCAGGGTGGTCGGGTCGACGAAGGATTTGAAACCGGACAGCTTGATCGTGGACAGACGCATTCGGCGAAAGGGCCTCTGGCGGGTGGCGGGCACCGCGCCCACAAATGACAAAATGGATTAATTATTCCGCTTAAATCATTGATTGATATAAGCTCAACGCGACCCGAGAGTCGCGCCACATCGCGAGTATAACGGCCCGTGGAACCTCGTGCCGAGGCCGCGCGGCAAGGCCCTTGACCGGCGGCAGTTCGGGACGTGGAGCCGATTCCCGATCAACTCCCCACCCCTGCCTCGGCCGGCGTGCGGGCGCGGATCGACAGCGCGTGGATGTCGGTTTCCATCAGCCCGCCGAGCGCGGCATAGATCGCCCGATGACGCGCAACCGGACTCTTGCCAGCGAAGATTTCACTGACGATGTCGACGCTGAAATGGCCGCGGCCGTCGCGCGCACCGGCATGGCCGGCGTGGCGGTGACTGTCGTCGGTGATCTCCAGCGCTACTGGCGACAACACGGCCTCGAGCGCATCGCGGATCGCCGCCACCCGCTGTTCGCGCGGCAACGAACCGGGCATGACCGGCGGCAGCGGCTTCATGGCAGCACCCGCTTGAATGGCCGCACATCGACCCGGTCGTAGACGTCGGCGGCCACGTAGGGATCGGCATCGGCCCAGCTGCGGGCCGCCTCCAGCGACTCGAACTCGGCCACCACCAGACTGCCGCTGAAGCCTGCCGGCCCTGGATCCTCGGCATCGATGGCCGGGCACGGCCCCGCCAGCAGCAGCCGCCCCTGGTCGCGCAACGCGGTCAGCCGCGCCAGATGCGCCGCACGCGCCGCCAGGCGCCGCTCCAGCACACCTTCCCCATCATGCCCTTCGATCACATACCACATTGGATCCGCTCCCCCGGCCGCCGCATCCGGCGCTGAACGGCATTCTATCCCCGCTGGACACACCTGCCGCCAACCCGTACCCTAACCATCAGTTGCCAGAGGCCGGAACGCAGCGGCCCGCCACGACAGGCTCCCCACGCCGTCGTCATGCATCGCACCCCCGGTGCACCGCTGCCCCACGCCGGCCCGGACCCGCTACGTTTCCTGCACCACTCCGCCACCTTGGGCGGTGCGGTCCGCATGCAGCGTACGGGCACCGCAGAGGGATTTTCGTTGTAGTCCGTCAACGTCCGGCTGGCGATCCAGCTGTTCGTCCACGGGCGTATCTGAAGCCACTTCTGAAGCTGTTTTCCCGCACGTATCGCACAGGTGGGGACGCCCGGACCGCATGGCCCCAGGAGGGGCCAGCCACGCATGACAAACCCGATCGCGCCAGAAGCGATCGAGCCTGCCGAAGCCCCCCAGCCTTCCGAGGGGCAACCCACCCAGGCCCGACCCGCCGAAGCCGTCCACAATCCGACGCATCCACAGCAGCAGGAAATGCGGCTGGCAGTGGTGCACGGCCAGCCGGTGCTGCAGATCCCGCAGGACCTGTACATCCCGCCGGACGCGCTGGAAGTCATCCTCGAAGCCTTCGAGGGCCCGCTCGACCTGTTGCTGTACCTGATCCGCCGGCAGAACCTGGACATCCTCGACATCCCGGTCGCCGAGATCACCCGTCAGTACGTCGACTACATCCAGGCCATGCACGAAATGCGTTTCGAGCTGGCCGCCGAGTACCTGGTCATGGCCGCGATCCTGGCCGAGATCAAGTCGCGGATGCTGCTGCCGCGGCCGCCGGCCGAGGAAGGCGAAGAAGAGGATCCGCGTGCCGAACTGGTCCGTCGGCTACAGGAATACGAGCGGTTCAAGAAGGCCGCCGAGGACCTGGATACCCTGCCCCGGCAGGACCGCGACACGGTGCCGGTGGCGGTGGAAGTGCCGGACCGCGCCGCGATCCGCCTGCCCCGCCGGTGGACCTGCGCGAGATGCTGCTGGCGCTGCATGACGTGTTCAAGCGCGCCGAGCTGTACAGCCAGCATGCGATCAAGCGCGACGCGCTCAACGTCCGCCAGCGGATGGGCGAACTGCTGGAGCGCCTGAACGATGGCCAGTTCCATCGGTTCGAACAGTTGTTCACCGTCGAGGAAGGCAAGCTCGGCGTGGTGGTGACCTTCCTCGGCCTGCTGACCCTGGCCAAGGAACAGCTGATCGAGATCGTGCAGGAACATGTCGACCACCACGCTCGCCAGGGCGAACGCGTGCCTCTGGCCCCGATCTACGTGAAATCGCTGGCGGTGCTGGACGACCCCAGCCAGATCGAACTGAGCAGCGAGTTCGACGACGACGACCACGCCCCCGCGTGAGCCGCCAGCGTCTCCCCTAACCAGCCGAACCCGACCAAGACCGAACGATCGCATGGATCAAACTCTCATCACTCGGATCGTGGAGGCCGCCCTGCTGGCGGCCCACCAGCCACTGACGCTGGCGCAACTGCACGCGCTGTTCCCCGAGGACCAGCCGGCACCGAACGGCAGCGTCGAACAGGCGATCGAGGCCCTGCAGGCCGGCTGCGCCGAGCGCGGCATCGAACTGGTCGAGCTGGCCTCGGGCTTCCGCTACCAGGTGAAGAACGACGTGCATCCGTGGGTCGCGCGGCTGTGGACCGAGCGCCAGACCCGCTACACCCGCGCTACCCTCGAGACGCTGGCGCTGATCGCCTACCGCCAGCCGATCACCCGCGGCGAGATCGAGCAGGTCCGCGGCGTGGCGGTCAACAGCAACATCATCAGGGCGCTGGAAGAACGCGAGTGGATCCGTGTGGTCGGCCACCGCGACGTGCCCGGCAAGCCGGCGCTGTTCGGCACCACAAAGACCTTCCTCGACTACTTCGGCCTCAAGCGCCTGGATGAACTGCCGCCGCTGTCGGAGTTGAAGGAGATCGGCGAGCTGGAGCCGGAGCTGATGTTCGAGGGCGGCAGCAAGGACAAGCCCCCCACGGCCGAGGGCGGAGCAATCGCTGCCGGTGGCATTGCCAGCGATACCGACGACCGCGTCGACGGCGAAACCGGAGAAGCCGCCAACGATCCGGCCGATACCGACGTGGCCGACATCGAAGAGATCAATGGCGACAGTGTCGATTCCGCGGGCACCGAACTCGACGGCGACCAGCAGACGACCGACAACCCGCCTGATGAAGGCGAACCCGAAGCCGCGCCGGGGGAGCGCGTGGCGGACGAGAACGAGCAAGACAACGCCGGGATGAAGTCAGAGTCGATTTCCTCTGATGACCTTTCGGCCACACCGGAAACGGATGAGGAAATTGACTCCGACCCCGTTTTCACCGAATCCGAGGCCGCCTCCAACGAGGACGCGCCGGAGCAGAGAAATGACTGAACCCAAGAGCCGCAAGCTCACCCTGAAACGCAACACCGAGGGCGGTAACGAAGCGCCCCGCCTTGAAGAACGCCTGCACAAGGTCCTGGCCCAGGCCGGCCTGGGTTCGCGTCGCGCGCTGGAACAGCGCATCGCCGACGGCCTGGTCAAGGTCAACGGCGAGGTTGCCCGGACCGGCATGTCGATCAAGGGCAGCGACAAGGTCGAGATCGACGGGCGTCAATTCGTCGCCAGCGCGCTGACCGAGCCGGCCCGCGTGCTGATGTACAACAAGCCCGAAGGCGAAGTGACCACCCGCGAGGACCCGGAAGGGCGCCCGACCATCTTCGAGGCCCTGCCCGCGCTCAAGGGCGCGCGCTGGATCACGATCGGCCGCCTCGACATCAACACCACCGGCTTGCTGCTGCTCACCACCGACGGCGAGCTGGCCAACGCGATGATGCATCCCTCCTACGAGGTCGAGCGCGAATACGTTTGCCGCGTGCGCGCACCGGAAGGACAGGAGCATGTCGCCGACAACATCCCCGACCGCCTGCGCCGAGGCGTCGCCCTGGATGATGGCCCGGCGAAGTTCGACGAGGTCGAGCGCATCGGCGGCACCGACTCGCACGACTGGTTCCGGGTGGTCGTCAAGGAAGGCCGCAACCGCGAAGTGCGGCGGCTGTGGGAGTCGCAGGGCTGCCAGGTGAGTCGCCTCAAGCGCATCCGCTATGGCAAGGTGGGCCTGCCGCGCGAACTGCTGCGCGGCCAGTCGCAGGAACTGCCGACCGACAAGGTCGAGGCGCTGCGCAAGGAACTGGGACTGGAGGACGGCGCGCCGTCGGCCCTGACTCTGCAACCTGTGATCGGCCAGCGCAAGGCGGCCAAGTCGACGATCAACCTCAGCGGCAGCGATCGTTCGCAGGGCTACGTCGGCGGCCCGAGCCGTGCCGACGAAGGCCGTGAGCTGCGTCGGTTCGACCATGTCCGCGAGGATCGTGGAGGGCGTGGCCGTGGCGGCCCGAAGCGCCATGGCGGCCTGACCGTCAGCGGCGAGGCTGCCGCCAAGCAGTCGCAGAAGCCGTTCAAGCAGCGCAAGCAGAAGGGCGCGAAGCTGCCCGAGGGCAGCCCGGCCGCATTCCGCACCTGGTACGTTCCCGAAGGCGTCGAGACCGGTCCGAGCGGCCATCGCAATCCCGATGGCAAGAAGAAGTTCGGCGGCAAGCCCCGCCCCGGTGGCGCCAAGCCGCAGGGCAAGCCGCAGCGTGCGGCACGCCCACATGGCCAGCCGAGCGGAGGCGTGCACTTCCCGTCCGACCACGCCGGCGGCGGCCACAGCCCCTACGGCGACAAGCCTCGCGGGCCGCGCCCCGGCGGCAGTCGCCCGGGCGGGCGACCCGGCGGCCGTCCCGGTGGACCTCGACCAGGGGGACCGCGCGGCGGCGGACGCGGTACTCCGCGCGGCAGCTGACCCATAGAGTTCTGCCGACAGGGGCGCCAACTGGCGCCCCTGTCGCATTTGACGGCGCGCCCCCCGCTCAAGAGTTCCTGCCGCTTCGCCTCCACTTCACACAGGCACCATCCTGCCCTCGCCTGCGCATCCCAGACTCCGGCACTGCACAGCCTGCCGGAGTCGCCGATGCCCCCGATTGCTCGTCCCGAATACGACCTGGTGGTTGCCGGCGCCAGTTTTGCTGGCGTCGCCTGCGCGCTGGCCGCCGCGCAATCCGGCCTGCGTGTGGCCGTTCTGGAGCGCAAGCGCGATCCCGGGGAAAAACTACACACCACCGGCATCATCGTGAAGGAAGCGGCTGAGCAGACCCTGCTCAACCAGTTGCCGGCCCGGCTGACCCGCCGCATCGAGCAGGTGCGGCTGTACGCGCCGAGCCTGAAGCAGGTCGCGCTGGCCGCACCCGGCTATTACTTCCTGACCACCGACACACCCGAGGTCATGCGCTGGCTGGCCGGGCAACTGCATCGGCACGATATCGACCTGCGGCTCGGCTCCGCATTCACCGGTGCCACCCGTGAAGCCGGCGGCTGGCAGATCAAGGGGCTCGGTCATGCACGCTATCTGGTCGGGGCCGACGGTGCGCGTTCACGGGTCGCAGCCAGCACCGGACTCGGACAGGTACGACAGTTCCTGTACGGCATCGAGTACGAATTCCCGGGCGCCTGCCTGCAACGGCCCGATGCCCTGCACTGCTTCATCAGCAAACGCTATGCACCCGGTTACATCGGCTGGATCGCTCAGAGCCCGACCGGCATCCAGGCCGGACTCGCGTTGCGGCACGATCCGACGCGGGCGCGGGTGCCCGACATTGCCGGTTTCCTGCTGCGGGTCGGCGAAGCCGGCGGCCTCCCCCGCCACCTGAAACCGGGCACCACCCGTGCCGGACTGATCCCATGCAGCGGCCCGGTCTGGCCGATGGCCGACGACGGCGTGATGCTGACCGGCGACGCCGCCGGCATCGTCTCCCCGGTCACGGCCGGCGGCATCCACTCGGCCTGGGAGCACGGCTGGTCCACCGGCCGTGCGATCGCCGCCCACGTTCGCGGTACCGGCCCGCGACCCGAGCCGGTCTCGATTGCCGCCGCGCCCCGTTTCCGCGCCAAGCGCGCCCTGCGCTGGGCCTACGACCACCTGCAGTTCGACTGGCCCTTCGATCTGTTCATGCATTCGCCTCCGCTGCGTTGGGCGGCAGAGCAGGTCTACTTCCACAAGCGCGGAAGCTGAAACGACGAAGGGCGCCATCCGGCGCCCTTCGCAATGCATCCCTGCCCAATGATGCTACATGACGCTGGCGGTCTTCGGTCCTGCGTAGTCGACTACCAAGGCGATACGGCGGTTGTCCTGGCCTTCGACACCGGTCGCGCCTGGACGGACCTGGCGATTCTCGTCCTCGCCGTAGCTGACCGCTCGCACCTGTTCAGCGGGCAGACCGGCGACATCGACCAGATAGTCGCGGGCGGCATCGGCACGGCGCTGGCCAAGCTTCTTGTTGTAGGCCGGGGAACCGGACGGATCAGTGAAACCTTCGATCGTTATCAGTGCACCGCTGTGGCTGTTGCGGATCGCATTGGCGAAATCGTCGAGCAATGGACGGGCGTCTTCGCTCAGGGTCGCATCGTCGACCGCGAAGTAGGCGGCGGTGTCGACGCGGGTACGGCCCGCGACCTGGGTGACCAGGGCGTCGTGCTTGTCGGACAGGGCCTGGATCTGCGCTTCGAGACGGGCATCGGCCGCACGCAGGTCGGCGACGGTCGCGTCGAATTCGTCACGCTTCACGTACTGGCTGCAGCCGGCCAGCACGGCACTGGCCAGGGTAACGGCCAGGACGGCCTTGGGGGACAGGGGCATTGCCATTTCGGGTTCTCCTTCATATTCATGTCTGGCGCACTGCGACATGCAGGCATGCCGCACGGGGGATACGCCGTCGATGAACCTAGGCCAGCATGCGTATCCCGCGGATGAACCAGGGAAGCACGCGCGCCCGGAATACCGGAAATCGTGACGAAAGCCGCAGCCCTCCCTCGCGCGAATGCCTTATTCGCACGCGTGGCGGATGCCGATCTGCATTGCACGGACCGGCATCACACGGGCCTGGCGCCCTTCAATGCCGTGTCATCGATGCCAGGTGCGGATGCACGAGGCGCTCGAAGTCGTTCCAGTCGACCCACATCAGTTCACGGTGATTGCCGGCGTTGAAGGCGATCCGCTGGTCACCGGCAAGGCTGTCGGCGACGTACACATCCATCCCGTACAGGTTGCCGAATGGCGGCATTGCGCCGACCTCGCATTCGGGGAAGCGGTCGCGGAACTCGGACTCGCTGGCCAACCGGGCCTCACTGGCGCCGGCCGCCTCGCGCAACCGGTCGATATCGAGCCATTCGTTGGCCGGCAGCACCGCCATCGCCAGCTTGTCGTCGAGTCGGACCATGACAGTCTTGGCCATCGAGTGGCTGTCGATATGGGCCCGGGCCGCGGTTTCCTGCGCGGTGAAGGCATGCGGATGGGTCACCGTGTCGAAATGCACATGCTGGTCTTTCAGGAAATCCTGCAAACGTTGCGATGTCATGGCTTGTTACCTCGTCTGGGGCCCGCCGCAACCGCAGAGCGGCCAGCGGGAATGCCGTCACGCCGGCGACAGCGGGAGTCCAGTCCCTTGGAGGGAAAGTCCATGGGCCTCCGTCTTCGCGGAGATGACAATCAGGAAGCGTTCCCAGTCTAGGCCGGCCGGCACGCGACGGACTGCCGCACGTCGGCCGACTGCCTCAGCCTCCGCCCGGCCCGCCCGATACACGCTTCGTGATGGCCTCGACGATGTCGACCGGCAACGGAAACACGATCGTCGAGCTTTTCTCGCCAGCGATCTCGGTCAGGGTCTGCAGGTAGCGGAGTTGGATAGCACGGGGGTCCCCGCCCAGGATCCGGCCGGCTTCGACCAGTTTCTCTGCCGCCTGCTGCTCGCCCATGGCGTGGATGACCTTGGCCCGGCGCACGCGCTCGGCCTCGGCCTGGCGGGCAATGGCGCGGACCATGACTTCGTTGATGTCGACATGCTTGATTTCGACGTTGGCGACCTTGACACCCCAGGCGTCGCTCTGCGAGTCGAGAATGGCGCGGATGTCGTCATTCAGCTTCTCGCGCTCGGCCAGCATCTCGTCGAGGTCGTGCTGGCCCAGCACCGAACGCAGTGTGGTCTGGGCGAGCTGACTGATGGCCTCGTAGTAGTGCTCGACGTTGATGATCGCTTTCTCCGGGTCGACCACGCGGAAATACACCACCGCGTTGACCTGCACCGAGACGTTGTCCTTGGAGATCAGATCCTGCGCCGGCACGTCCATCACGATCGTGCGCAGATCCACGCGGACCATTTGCTGGACCACCGGTATCAGGATGATCAGGCCCGGCCCCTTGACCTTCCAGAAGCGGCCGAGCTGGAACACCACGCCGCGCTCGTATTCGCGCAGAACCTTGATCGCGCTTGCCAGCACCACGGCCAAGATCAGCAGTACCGGGAAGTAGAAAATTAGTTGGTTCATGTCGCACCCTCCTTTGATGGTGCAGGCGACGCCTCGGGTGCCACCTGCAGGACCAGCCCGTCTAACGAGACCACGCGCAGTTCCTGTCCGCGGGAAATCCGCACTTCCGACCGCGCCTGCCATACCTCTCCGTGGAAGCGGACGGTGCCCTTTTCTCCCTGGCCGAAATCCTCCAGCGCCAGCGCCCGCGCTCCATGCATTTCCTCGATGCCGGTCGTCACCGGCCGTGTCCGGGCCCGGGCCGCCAGCCAGATCACGCCCATGAACATCAATCCGCTGGCCGCGCCGACGCCGAGGATCAACTGCCCCGGCACGCCGAAACCAGGCACCTCGGTATCGAACAGGATCAGCGAGCCGGCGATCAGCGCGACCAGGCCGCCGATGCCGAGTGCCCCGAAACTGGGCATCGCGACCTCCACCGCGATCAGCGCCACTCCCAGCACGATCAAAGCCACCCCGGCGTAGTTCACCGGCAATACCTGAAGTGCGTACAGCGCCAGCAACAGACAGATCGCGCCGACCACGCCGGGCACGATGGCACCGGGGCTGTAGCCCTCGAAGATCAGGCCGTACAGACCGATCAGCAGCAGCAGGTAAGCCACGCTGGGCTCGGTCAGCACCGCCAGGAACTTGAACCGCCAGTCGGGTTCGACCGTCGTCACCGCCGCGCCGCGGGTCTGCAGCGTGATTTCGCCATCGCGCATCTTGACCGTGCGACCATCGGCTTCGGCCAGCAGCTGGGACAGGTCACTGGCGATGATCTCGATCACCTGCTGCTTGTAGGCCTGCCCGGCGGACAGGGTCGCGGCATCGCGTACCGCAGCCTCGGCGAAGTCCACGTTGCGGCCGCGCAACTCGGCCAGGCTGCGTAGATAAGCGACGGCGTCGTTGACGCTTTTGCGGCTCATCGCGCTGCCATCGTCGGCGGGTTGCTGGTCATCCCCCTTGCCGTCCGCGCCCTCCCCTTCCTCCGCGTCCTTCGGCTGACTCCCGGGTTGCCGGCCCGGTGCCGGCGCGCCGCCCGGAGCACCCATCGCTACCGGCGTCGCCGCGCCCAAAGCGGTGGCCGGCGCCATCGCGGCGAGGTGGCAGGCATAGAGAATGTAGGTGCCGGCACTGGCGGCGCGCGCGCCTTCGGGCGCAACCCAGCCGATCACCGGCACATCGGAAGCAAGGATGGCCTGGTTGATGTCGCGGGTGGCCGCATCCAGCCCACCCGGGGTGTCGATACGCAGGACCACTGCGGCGGCCCCCTCTTCACTGGCCCGCTTGAGGCCGCGGCGGAGGTAGTCGCGCGTGGCCGGGCCGATGCCGCCCTTGATGTCGAGCAGGAGGACTTCGCCGCTGCCGGGCGCGTCCTTCGCATCGTCCGCACCCGCCTGTTGCGCCGACATCGTCGGCGCGAGCAGCAGCCCCAGGGCCAGCAGCAATGCGCGCGCGTAACCGTTCATGACGTCCGCCAACGGGGCCGGATGGGCCCTTCAGACGGATTCAGTTAAGCGCACAGGACGTCAAGATGGCGGCAAGGCCTCCGGGGCCGGGGCCGCGGATGGCGCCCGCACCACGCGCCTACCGCAACAGTGACGGCTGGGCGTCGTACCACTGCCGCGCACGCACCAGGTGGAGCTCGCTCCGGGTGTCATCGAGATCGACCGCCATGCCCAGCACGCCCCAGCGTGCGTAGAGGTTGCCGCGCCGTTGCCGGCCCTGCAGCCGCAGACGGGCTCGCACGTCGAAACGGTCGTTGTCGGCAACGAGGTTGTCGAGGATCAGGATGTCGTCGCGCCACTGCACGTCGCCGGTGACCCTGGCCTCGCCGGCATCGACCAGGCGCGGCACCCACTTCGGATAGTCTGCGCGCTGCGAATAAAGCGCGAGCAGGAAGCCCACGTCCTTCATCGCGATCCGGGCATGGCCGTTGATGTCGACCTCGGTCGCACCGTCCTTGTCCTTTTGCGCGCTCCCCTTTTTCGCCCGAGCTTCGCCCGGTAACCGCCAATCGAGCCGGGCCCGATCCAGGTCGACACGCGCCCACCAACCCCGCCGGGTCCGGCCATCCGGTTCGACCAGGCTGATGTTGTCCAGTCGTATCTGCGAACCGTCGATGTTGAAGCGACCGTCTTCGAGATCGGCGCGCCGCAGGCGGGTGTTGACGTCGATGTTGCCGCGTAATGCCATCCCGGCGGCGTGCAGACGGGTGTCGCGGCCACGCACGCGCAACCAGCCGCGCCCGATCGCCCCGGCCCCGTCCAGACTCAGGTCGCCACTGAGCAGGCCGCGGCCACCTTCGAAGCGCAGTTGCGACCTGGGCAGGTAGCGGTTGTAGACGCGCAGGTCGGGGACATCGGCATCACTGAAACGCAGGCGGGCACGCAGCGCCTCGCCCGCGCGGACCGCGCCGTCGTCCTGCTCCAGCAGGCTGCGGTCGAGGCCATGCACGGCCTCGATTTCCAGCCGCAGGTCGCGGCCCTCGACATAGCGGGCGCCGCGACCGGCATCGGCGATGATCGCAAAGCGTTCCAGCCGGAGGTCGAGCCGCGGCCGGATGCCGCCCTTGTCGCCCTCCCCGGCGGGCTGCAATACACCTTCCGCGCGGGCACGGCCCTGCATCCGGTTGCCCATCACGTCGGCGACCACGTCGATGCCGGGCACCTCGATCCGGCTGCCGGCGACAGGCTCGCCATCGACCAGCCTGACATCGGCATCGATGCGCCCCGCACCGTCCAGCACCAGCCAGGGCGCGTCTGCGAAGTAGCGACCGATCCATTTCAGGGAATCGAACTGCCAGCGTCCGACCAGGTGCCCGGAACTGCGCGGCAGCAGGGTCCTGGGATCGTCCAGCGGAATCGCGTTGCCCGCCAGCACCAGGTCGGCATCCAGCGCCAGCGTGTCACCGTTGGACGTGAGGTGGTCCGGCAGGCTGGCGCGCAGGTGGATGTCGTGGTCGACCTCCAAGCCGAATACCAATGAGTCATCGTTCTTCGAATCGCTACCGGGCAGAGGCGATGTCCAGTCCAGCTGGCTCCCCGCTGCCAGTTCGCCACGCTGCCATCCGATCCGCCCGCGCGCATGGCCCATCGCTCCGTCCGCGGCCGGATGCAAGCGGATTCGCTCGTCGCCGGCCTCCTCCAGGCGCAACGCCGTGGTGCGTCCATCGAAATCGAGTTCGGCCACGGTCACCAACAGCTTGTGGATGCCACTGGCCTGCTCGCGGGTGTGGCTGTCCATCGCGAAACGCGCGGACAAGGTATCGAGCTCAAGCAGGGTGTCGCCAGCCTGGGTCACGCGGGCGCCGTCGAAGCGCGCGGTCGAGGTCGTGATCTCCATCGGACCGCCATGCATCTGCTTGCTGAAGCCGAACTCGGCGTGGCCGGTTCCCTCCAGCGTCAGCTCCTGGAGTCGCCCGGCGCGGACGCTGCCGCTGGTGATGCGGTCGAAGCGCACCACCCAACCGCCCTGCCGAGCGGGCGATGGCGCCATCGGCTCGGCTCCGCGGTCGATGTCGATCTCGATGCCCTCGGCCCGTACCGAAGCGAAGCGCAATTCCTTGCGAAACAACGCGAGCAGGGCGAGCCGTCCGTGCGCACGATCACCGCGAATCTTCCACAGCGTGGTGCCGGTATGGCCGCCGACATCCAGGTTCCAGGCCATCACTTGGCCCGGCCATACGGTCAGTGCGGACTGCCATTGCACTTGTACGCGCTCGGGCTTCCGATTGATTGCCCACGGGCCCACCGGGGTATTCAGGAACAGGTTGCCGAGCAGCAGATAGGCGAGCCATGCCGCCGCCAGCACGAGCAGGGTGCGATGCAGCGCCTTGCGCCACGCAGGGCGGGTGGAAACAGCGGTTCGGGTCAAGGAGGCAGACATCGGCCGAGGATAGCCGAGCGCGGCATGTCGACAGTTTTGCAATGTTATAATGTAACACTCGCTGCAATGACCCGTGTGCCCCGGTCGGCGCTTCGCGCTCGACCATGGGGCGATGACAGCATCCGGAAATATCGCCGGATGCCGCGCCAGAACAGGAAGATAGATGAGAAAGAAGCTGTTGACGTCAGCGGTGCTGGCGATACTTTTTGCCACGAATGGCCCTGCACAATCCCAATCCGGCGATTCCGCCATCACCCTGGGCAAGGTGGAGGTGCGAAGCGCCTCCAACGGGCCGTTGCTGGCCAACAACGTGCTGACCTCCGTCGATGTCATGGGCGGGGACAAGGTCGAAGACAAGAACGTCATGAACAGCTGGGAGCTGCTTGGACAGATGCCGGGCATCCAGCTCACCGAAACCCGCCAGGGCGCCGAGTCCGGCAAGGCGACGTTCCGCGCGTTCAACGGCGAGGGCTACATCAACGGCATCAAGACCCTGATCGACGGCATCCCGAGCAACGTCAACAGCGGTAACCAGCGCTTCATCGACATGATCTTTCCGCTGGAAATCGATTACATCGAAGTAGTGCGCGGCACCAACGATCCGCGCTACGGGCTGCACAACATCGGCGGCAACATCAACTTCGCCACGCGCCAGGGCGGGAACTACCTGGACGGCCGCCTGAGCTATGGAAGCTTCAACACGCGCGAAGCCCAGTTGGCGGCCGGCAAGGAAACCGGAAGCATCGCCCAGAACTATTTCATGGGCGTGCAGGCATCGGATGGCCATCGCGATCATGCCGATTCCAGCAAGTACACGCTGGCGGGCAAGTGGTTCTACACCGACGAAGCCGAAACCCTGAAGGCGGGACTGGTGGCTCGCGCATACCACCACGAAGCCGACGAGCCCGGATTCCTGACGGCCGAGGAGCTGGCCGCGGACAGGAAGCAATCGCCGGAAAAGAACGCCAACGATGGCGACGACCGCGACATGTGGCATCTCGGAGCGCACCTGGACAAGAGGCTTGCCGACGGTCTGAGCCTGAGCGCCAAGCTTTACGTCAATCGCTACGAAGACGACAGGACGGTGACCTTCACTCGCTATCCCGAGGGCAACGCGCCCCGTCAGCGTCGCCAGTGGGACGAAAAACAGACCGGCATGCTGAGCAGCCTCACCTGGGTGGCCACGGAATCCGTAACCATGGAGGCGGGCGTGAACTTCGAGCATCAGGACAACGCCTACCGGCGCTACCGCTACGATTTCAGCATTCCCACCGACTTCAGTGCCGCTCCCGCCCGGATCCAGAACGATGACCGCTACACGCTGGAGAATGTCGGCGCCTACGTGCAGGCGGTCTTCAATCCCGCCGAATCGTTGAAGATCGTGCCGGCCTTCCGGGTCGACAAGTTCTCCGGCAGTACCCATCTTCCCGCCGACGTGCGGGCGTCCCTGCAGTCGTACGGATGGATCAAGCAGCCCAAGCTGAGCGTGGTCTACGCGGTCGCACCTGCCGCCAACCTCTACGCCAACTGGGGCAGGACATTCCAGGTCCTGACCGGCTCCACCGCACCGGCCTACCTCACCGAAGGCCAAGCCGCGTACCGCCCATCGATCAACACCGGTACCGAAATCGGCATCAAGCTCAGTCCGGTTGCGGGAACCGAGGCACGCATCGCGGCCTGGCGACAGGACGCCACCGATGAAGTGGCCAACATGCCCAGCACCGGGACCACGGTGGGCCTGGGCCAGACCCGCCGGCAGGGGTTGGACATGCAGATCGCTTCCCGGGTGGGCGAACGCTGGACGCTGTGGGCATCGTATGCATTGCAGGAAGCGAAGGTCGTCAGTGCGTTCACCGGAGCCGGCGACTCGCTCGCGGGCAAGGAAGTTTTTTCCACACCGCGCTACATCAGCAACCTGGGCATCGACTACCAGCTGGACGAGCGCTGGAAGCTGGGGATGCAAGGCCGGATGCAGGGCGGCTACTACATCGACGAGCTCAACGAGCAGGGCAAGTACGGCGGCTTCAAGGTCCTGGACGCAAGCGCGCGCTACACGCTGTCCGACCGCTTCAGCATCGACCTGCAGCTCAGGAATCTGGCCGACCGCAAGTACGAGTACGTCTGGTACGACAACTTCTTCTGGGGCGGCGACGACCAGCCGATGTTCTCCCCGGCGCCCGGACGTTCGGCCTACGTTTCCTTCAACATGAAGTTGTAGGAAATTACTGGCAGCAAGGGTAGCTTCATGTCCTGCAAGCGCGGCGTCGCGACTCTGTCCGACGCCGCGCCATCCGCCCGATCCTACTCGACCTTCCGCAACAGACGATTCGCGCACAGCGCGGCCAGCATCGCCAGCACGAGCAACACGACCAGCGACTGGCGATCGGCCAGGCCTGATGCCGGAGCCGGAGTGAAGCCCGGCATCGCGTCGACATCCTTCGTCCGGAACGGGACCTCGTTGAACAGGTACGGATAGAAGTAGCGCCTGAGCGCGGCATGGAAAGCGACAATCTGCTCGCGGTAGCGCAGTTGGGCTTCGAGGTCGGTGTTGGCCAGGCGCTGCATCGTTACCTGCACCGCGATGCCGGGCATCAGCCAGCCGGCACGCTCGGCCCAGCGCTGGCGTGCCCGCAAGCTGGCTTCGTACTCGGCCACCTGTGGGACAACGGCATCGTCGCCGGCCTGATGCATCGCGTAGTACCACTTCCAGTGGAAACGCACGGTCACCGGCGGCGTGCCTCGCCATTCCGGATGCGTGTTGAAGAATCGCTCGAAGGTGACGTCCTTGGGCTCGTCCCACCCGGCGTGCACCAGCTGGCGCTGAGCGAGCATCAGATCGACGCCGCGTCCTGCCGGCACCGCCTGGTTGATCAGCGTGTTCGCGGCGGTCGGCAGCAGCAGCGTCAGGCCGAGCCAGACGGCGAACATCGCCATCGCGCCATTGGCCGAGCTGCGGACACGGGCCGCAAGGAAGGCAAACAGCCCGAACCAGAACGCGGTGTACAGCATCGCAACGACAGCCACCGCAGTCGCCTGCACCAGCTGCACACCGGCGACCATGCAGCCGACGGCGAACGGCAGCAGCACCGACACGAGCACCAGGCCATAGCGGAGCAGCAGGCGCCGTCGCCACAGTCGTACCGGCGCACTCGCCGTGGCGAGCACCAGGCCCAGGCGGCCAGCCTCGCGTTCGCCACTGACGAGATCATGCACCAATGCGATCGCGACCAGGGGCAGCAGGTAGACCAATACGAAGGCGAAGTCGAACGTGCCGGCGAGTGCCATCTCCGGATTGGCCGTGTCCGACTCGTAGAGCTGTGCCTGCAATCCAAGCAACCTCACACGCAGGAGGTAGGGTTGCACGTCGCGTTGGCCGAGCGCGGCGAAGGCGAGCGGCGCCGGTGGATCCCAGGTCGGATGAAAGGTGTAGTAGCCGACCTGGCCCGCATCGCCCTCCTCGCCTGCGTACTGCCGGGCGACCAGTGCCTGCTCGGCGCGCTGGGCGGCGACGGAGCGCTCGATCGCATCGCGCTGGGACTCGACCGTGCGCAACCCAGCCATGACGGCGAGCGCCGCGATCGCCGCGAGCAGCACCAAGGACACGAGTGCGAGTCGCGAACGCAGCACAAGCGCGAGCTCTGTGTGGAGAACGTTCGTCATCTCACAGCACTCCCAGGCGACGTCCGCGCCAGGCCAGCAAGCCGGCGAGCAGGACCGACCACATCGCGAGAACGGCGAAGGCGCGAACGGCGCGGGTGGGATCGCCGCCGCTCGACGGCTCGGGGTGGAACTCCGGGAGCGTCTTCCAGTTCTCGTGAGAGATGCGATGGTTCCTGTCGTTCTCGTACTCCACTTCTTCCGCATGCATCCTGTTGAGCTCCTGGATCAGGCGGTAGCGATAGCGCTCGGCCTCGACAAGAAAGCCCTGATAGGCGACGAGGTCGGTACCTGCCAGAGCCATCGACGCCTGCCGCACGGCAATCACCGGGCTCAGCCAGGCGAAGCCCGCCACCTGTGCCGACTGTGCACGCTCGATCGCGAAGCCGTGCGCCGCGTGGCGGTCGTATATCTCGCTGGTCAGGCGCTCGCCCTCGGCACTGACAAGGCCTGCGTAGTTCACCGGCAGGTCCTCGATGCGCGCGACGCCATGGCGCTCGAGCACCTTGCGCTTGAAGTCGGCGTAGTACGGGTCGTCGGGATTGTGGCTGTCGCCGACGGCGAGCGCGTCGCGATGCACGGCGATGTCCATCTCGATCCGCGTGGGCAGCGGATTCCCGGCCTGCGCGAGCACCGGCGCGGTGCGCGGCAGCATCATCACGCTGGCGATCCACAGGCCGACCAGCAGCAGCAGCGCATTGCGGCTCGAGCCCGCCCAGGTGGACACAAGCACCGCAAGACCCACCCACACCGCTAGATACAGGCCGTAGACCAGCACGAGCGTCGTGACTGCCAGGCTGCTGGCCGTGCCCACTGCAACCCCCAGGGCCAGCACCAGCACGGCAGGCAGGGCGACCATCGCGGCCGCGCCGGCGAGCGCAAGCCATTTGCCCAGCAGCAGCGAGGCCGGAGCGACACCCTGCGCGAGCATCAGCCGCAGGTTGCCCCGCTCGCGTTCGCGTGCCACCGAGGCGAACCCGAGAAAGAGCAGCAGCAGAGGCACCAGCGTCTGCAGCACGAAAGCGGGTGTGAGCTGACCGAAGCGCAGAAGCAGCGACGACTGGCGTGCTTCGGCGAACACCGTGCTGTTCTGCCGATGACCTTCGACGAACAACATGTTGCCGGTAAACGCGTCGACCCCGGGGTCGAAGAATGCCAGCGCCGGCAGAGGACGGAACACGAAGTGCCCGTAGTGCACCATGCGGTGCGGATGGCGGTCGGGTTGCGCGTCAAACTGGTCGTCGACGAGAGCCTGATAGTGCGCACGCGTGGAGGCGAGCGTCTCGCGCTGCTCATGGCTCACCCAGGCGGCGGTCACCAACAGCGCGAAGGTGAGCAGGCCGGCAGCCAGTGCGACACGGTTGCGCAGCATCAGCCGCCATTCCTCAAGCGCGATGCGCCAGGCGATGCGCGGCTGCAGGGTCACGCCGCCACCCCGAGTGCATAACGGCGGTGGAGCGCGGCGACATCGTAGCGTTCCGGCCCTTCGGCCGGCATCTCCGTGTCGATACGGCCGTTGGCGAGGAAACCGATGCGATCGGCGACATCGGCCGCACCCAGAAGGTCGTGCGTGACCATCAGGATCGCAACGCCTTCGCCGTTAAGCTCCTGCAGCAGACGGCTGAAGTCGGTGGTAGCGCCAGGGTCGAGGCCCGACGTCGGCTCGTCGAGCAACAGCACCGGCGTGCGCCGCGCGATCGCCAGCGCGATCGCGACCTTCTGCCGCATGCCCTTCGAGAAGCCACCGACGCGCCGGTCCCACGCCGCCTCTGGCAGCGCCGCACGTCGAAGCGCTGGATCGATCACCTCACGACCGCGAGGCGCTTCGGCCAGTGCGAGAAAGTAGTCGACGTTCTCGCGCGCCGACAGGTGCTCGTAGAGCGCGACGCTCTCAGGCACGTAGGCGAGATGCCGGCGCGCCTGCGCCGGGGCCGAGCCTACATCGACGCCACACACGCGGATCGCACCCGCGGACGGGCGGTCGAAGCCCAGAATGAGGCGCAACGCGGTGGACTTGCCGGCGCCATTGCCGCCGAGCAGGGCATACGTCTCCCCAGGCTGCATACGCAGGTCGAGGCCACGCAATACCGGCTGCGTGCCGTAGGCGTATTCGACACCCTCGCAGACGAGCGCATCGGTGGGGGATTCGGCAATGGAAGTCTTGGGCATGGGTATCGGAAGCGGATCTGCAGGCCTGGCATGGACAAGTACGGGCCGCGCCCGCCGTTGCAAACAGCAGGCTCACCGACCATCGTAGAAACAGTAATGTTATAACATTACTCAGCGAGAGCGCATTGACGTATTCAGCCCAAATGTATTCAGCCCAATCGGCGGATACTCAGCGCGCCGCGATCCATGCAACTACCCCGCTGGGCGGTCGAAGCGTCGACCGGTCATCAGACTCATGGGGCCCGGCTGGAGGCGGCCGATCTGGGTTTCCAGTGGACGGCTGGGTGGCCGGATCAGGGTTTTCCTCCCACGGCCCTGCCAGTTCAGACCAGCTCGAAGCGGTCGCCGTCCAGCATCGCCGGGAATCGCCCGCGATGCGCCTGCAGTTCGTCCGCCAGCAGCGTCGTGGTGGCGACCACTTCCTCGTCGGTGCATTCGCTGACCGGATGGCCGAGGAAATCGATCACCGCGCTGTCACCCGAATAGTGGATGCCGTTGCCGTCGGTGCCGACCCGGTTGAGACCGGCGACGTAGCACAGGTTCTCGATCGCCCTCGCCCGCAACAGGGTCTTCCACGGATACGCGCGCGCGGCCGGCCAGTTGGCGACGAACAGCAACAGGTCGTAGTCGAGCTGGCCTTCGCGTTCGACGTTGTAGCGATTGCGCGCGAACACCGGGAAGCGCAGGTCGTAGCAGACCTGCGGGCAGATCCGCCAGCCCTTCCACTCCACCGTCAGCCGCTCGCGGCCGGCGGCGTAGCGCTCGTGCTCGTTGGCGTACCGGAACAGGTGACGCTTGTCGTAATGCTGCACGCTGCCGTCCGGGGTCACGAACAGCATCCGGTTGAACACATGACCATCGACGCGCAACTGCACGCTTCCGGTGACCGCCGCGTCGATGCTGGCGGCCTGTTCGCGCATCCACGCCACGGTCGGGCCGTCCATGTCTTCGGCACGCTCGATCGCATCGTTGGAAAAACCGCTGGTGAAGGTTTCCGGGAGCAGCACCAGATCGGTGATGCCGCGCAGCGACGCGACCAGCCCGCCGTAGTACCCGCGGTTGGCCTCGGGGTCATGCCAGCGGGTGTCGCCCTGGACGAGTGAGATGCGGAGGTTGTTCATGGATTGGGCTCGTTGTGCTCCCTCCCCTACTCTCCGGGGAGGGTCGGAAGGTGAGAAAAACAGTCAGAGTTTCAGCAGACGTGCGATCGCCTCGTCCAGTGTCGCCTCGTTCTTGGCGAAACACAGCCGCGCCAGGCGCTGGCCGGCCGGCGGGGTTTCGTAGAACGGCGACAACGGGATCGCGGCAACACCGTGCTCGGTAGTGAGCCAACGGCAGAACGCGGCATCGTCGAGATCGCTGACATCCGAATAATCGACCAGCTGGAAGTATCCGCCCGGCACCGGCAACGGCTTGAGTTTGGTAGTCAGCAACTGCTCGCGGAAGCGATCGCGCTTGGCCTGGTAGAACGCGCCCAGCTGTTCGTAATGTTCCGGCTCGGCGCGGATCATTGCAGCGAACGCGGACTGCGCCGGGGCGAAGGTGCAGAAGGTATTGTACTGGTGGACCTTGCGGAATTCGGCGGTCATGGCCGGCGGCGCGACACAGTAGCCGACCTTCCAGCCGGTACAGTGGTAAGTCTTGCCGAAGCTGGAAATGACCAGAGCACGTTCGCGCAGCTCCTTGTGGCGCAGGATCGATTCGTGGCGGGCGCCGTCGAACACGATATGTTCGTAGACCTCGTCCGAGAGCAGGAAGATGCCGGTGCCGCGCAGCAGCGCGGTGAGCTGGGCGATGTCGTCCTGCCCCAGCATCGCCCCGGACGGGTTGTGCGGGGTGTTGATCATCAGCAGCCGGGTACGCGGGCTGATCGCCGCGCTGACCTTTTCCCAGTCGGGTGCGAACGTGACCGGATCGAGCGGTACGTGCACGGCGACGCCACCGGCCAGGTCGATCGCCGGCTCGTAGCAGTCGTAACAGGGGTCGAGCACGATCACTTCGTCGCCGGGCCGCACCAGCGCATGGACGGCATCGAAGATCGCCTCGCTGGCGCCGGAAGTGACAGTGATCTCGGCATTCACGTCGGGCCGATGGCCATAGCAGCGCTCGGACTTCTCCGCGATCGCCTCACGCAGCTGCGGCAGGCCATGCGCAGGCGCGTACTGGTTGAAACCGTCGCGCATCGCCCGGTCCAGCTCGTCGATCAGCCGCTCCGGCACCGCGAAGTCGGGAAAGCCCTGCCCAAGATTGACGGCCCGGTGCTCGGCAGCGAGCTGGGACATCACGGTGAAGATGGTGGTACCGACCTTGGGCAGCTTGGTTTCGGGGGTCATCGGCGGGAAATTCGGGTGCGGGGCAACAGAGTTTACGGAAACTGTGACCATCCCGAAGTCAAACCGGGGGATATCCTCCATTGCACATCGGCCCGCGGCCCGCGAAACTCCCCCCCATGCGCGAACTGCACGTCGTCGACGCCGGCGAACTGGCCGCGGCCTATGCCGCCGCTCACTATGCGGTCGTCCTCGACGGCGACGCAATCGGCCTGCAGGTCGGCGAGCCGGCCGGCGACCTCGAGGCCTACTGGACGGCCCGCAGCTACGCCTTCATCACCGCCTGGAACCCGGCCTCACGGCCGCTGTCGGAAGCCGCCAACAATCTGGCCGACAGCCGCCTGGTGGCCCGGCTGCAAGCCCTTGGACTCGTCTTCCACCCGGCCTGGGCCAGCGACCACGCCCGCGAATGGCGCGAATCCGGCTGGCTGGTCGGCGACATCGACCCCGCTCAACTCGATACCCTGGCGATCGAATTCGGCCAGGCCGGCGTGTTGTACTGGGAGCACGGCAAGCCGGTGCGGCTGCGGATGACACTGCGCCGTCCTGGCGACTGCCCGGGCCTCGCGTTCGTGGACTGGATTGAACTGGCCACGGCCGACCGATAGGGCCTGAATCCCTCCAGGCCCGTTCCCCACCGCTTGCGGCGATGCCGTTCTCCAACAGCCGGCTACAGGCGGTAACCGATGGTGAAGAAGTATTCGGCCCCCACCGGGTTGTACTTGCGGATGTCGGCGTAGGGCCACCACTTCTCCGACGGGTGCTGATGCGGCTTGCGGTCCAGCGCGTTGACCACGTTCAGGCCCAGTGACAGGGCGTCGGTCACGCGGTACTCCAGCGACAGGTTGACGGTGGTCCAGGGGCGATACCGCTCGTACTCGTCCGCCCAGCGCACCGGCGAGGAGCCCAGCCGGTTGACGTGGACATGGGCGGCCAGGGCCTGTCCGCTCCAGCCCAGGGTCAGGCTGCTGCGGGTGCGGAATTCGGTGTTCCACTGCTTGTCGCGGATGTCCTCGACCTCGTCCTCGGGCAGGTATCGGCTGAGGGTCTTGAAGATGTGGGTGTAGGCAAAGCGGGCGGTGAAGTGGCCGTAGCGCTCGGTCGGGATGCTGGAATGCCAGACCACGTCCACGCCGTCCTGGCGCCGCAAGCCGGCGTTGAACGGGCTGGTGATGACCGAGGCGACGGTGTCGTTGGGTCCGCCCCGGGTCACCCGGGCCAACATGGCCTGGCACTTGGGCGAATTCGGGTCGACATCCTGCCCCTGCTCGTCGTAGCCGAGCGTGCACTCGGCGAAGTAGCGCAGCACGGGATCGGCGCCGATCAGGCCGATCTGGTCTTCCAGCTGGATACGGAAGTAGTCGGCGGTAAAGGAATGGTTCTCGCCGACCTGCGCGACCATGCCCAGGCTGTTGTTGTAGCCCCGCTCTTCGCGCAGCGAGGGATCGCCCTCGGAGTACTGGCGGATGGAGCCGGTGCCGTACAACTCGCCACAGCCCTGCCAGCTCTGTCCGCGTTCCAGGCCTTCCTCGCGTACGCAGCGCAGGTAGTCCACGCCGGAGGTGAACGAAGAGCTGCGCTCGGCGAACATCACGTGCATGTCGGGGGCACGGAACGAGGTGGCGCGCGAGAGCCGGAACATCAGCGCATCGATCGGACGCCAGCTCAGGCCCATCTGGTAGGTGAAGGCGCCACCGACGTCGGAGGCATCGTCGTAGTAGTCGTAGCGGGCCGCCAGCTTGGCATCCCACTGCCCGAAGCCCGATCCGGCAGCAGCCAGCGGGATCGCGAACTCGGTGCCCAGCGCGTAGTGATTGCGACTGCCCTGCCCACGGATGCCGCTCCAGCCCCAGATCTCGCCATCGACGGTGGGCTGGTCGGTGATGAAGCGGTAGCTGTCGCGGTTGGCCTCGAGCACGACGGCGAAATCGAGCGCGCCGGCCGGCAGGTTGAGCAACGTGCCGGTCAGGTCGGCGCTGAGCGATTGCGCGCTGGAGCGGCCATCGCCGATGGAATGATGCAAGACGCTATGGAACATGTCGGGCGTGAGCGTGCCGAGGAAATCCAGCCCGGTCGGCAAGTAGTCCGCATCCAACTGGTCGCTGCCCACGCGCACCCAGCGGCTGCCCGCCCAGGGCTGGATCCAGTCGCTGCCCTTCTCGCCAAACAGCAGGCCGAGCATGGCCTGATCGTTGAAGCGGCCCACCGTGTCGCGGTAGCGATAGCGGCCGTAGTTGTAGTTGAGGCTGTAGTCGTAGTCGCCGAGTTGGCCGCGCAGGCCGGCCGAGAGTATCTGGTTGGTTTCCTCGAACTCCTGCTGGCTGGTCGGCACTTCGTGGTCGCGGAACGAGCGCCAGACGTGGCGCCAGCCAAGCGTCTGCGGGGCGTCGGAACCGACATCGTCGACCACCTGGTAATCGACGCCGTAACCGTAACGATAGAGACCGGCATCGGCCTTCGAACGGGTCGCCAGCAGATTGGCGTACAGCTCGTGGTCCTCCATGCGATGGACGAGGTTGGCGAAGCCAAACACGCGGTCGCGGCCGTTGCGGACGGTGTAGGTACCAAAGACGTTGTCACCGCAGTACTCGGAGTCTCCCGGGCCGGCCCATCCGGGGCGCACTGCCTCGTAACCGACCGGATCGCAGCGGTCGGCGATATCCAGGATGTCCCAGCCGGCGGCCCGATCCCAGTACGACATGACCTGGGAAAGCTCGCGATAGTCCGGATCGGGCGACTTGCCCGGGTGCGCGAACCAGCTGCGCTGGTCGCCGTGGATCGGGCGCCGCCGGTCCCACTCCAGGCCGTAGGTGAGGCTGGTGTCGTTGCGGTCGAAACCGGACACCAGAGACAACCGGTCCGAGCGGCCGCCACCGTGGGCGGTATCGCCGTAGCGGTAGTTGAAATGCGTGCCGTCGACACGCTCCTTGAGGATGATGTTGACCACGCCGGCCACGGCGTCGGAACCGTAGATGGCGGAGGCACCGCTGCTGAGGATCTCCACGCGCTCCACCGCAGTGGTCGGGATCATCGCCAGGTTGACGACATTGCCCGACACCGTGCCCGCCGGCTTGGGCAGGACCGGGATGCGGCGGCCGTTGAGCAGCACCAGGGTGTAACCGGGACCGAAACCACGCAGGTTGAGCGCCTGCGCGTTGGCATTGAAATTGTTGGTGATCTCCTCGCCAATGAAGATCCCGGTGTTCATGTTGAGATTGGTGAGGGTGTCGTAGAGGTTGGCGAAACCCTGCTGCCGAAGATCCTCGGCGGAGAGGACCATGACCGGTTCGATGCCTTCCAGTTCCGTCCGCTTGATGCGGGAACCGGTGACTTCAAGCCGTTGAAGGGTGACGGCTTCCTCCGCTTCCGGGGCGGTTTCGGCCTGTGCCGCGGCGGTCATGGAAAGCAAGCCCAGGCAGACGGCATGGGCCAGTTTGCAACGTGTACGAAATGCTTTCACCACACTCTCCTGCGTTGTCGTTGCTGCGGATTCGCCGGCCGGTTCACCGGCGTCGATGCAATGCGCAAAGGCGTGACCGATGGTCCCGCCGCAGGAGTCGGCGTCGATAGCATGGAATGCGTGCAGGCAGTGCGGAATTCAGCACAGTCGCTCGGCACAGTCGCGAAGTACGGTGCACGGCCCCGCCGTGCACGCTTCACTTCGTCACAGCGACGCCGGGCGATTCCAGTCCGGCGTCGGCTGTCCCAGCAGATGGCGCACGAAGAAATCGAGCTGCCGACGCTGCACATACGAGATCGGTCCATCCGAGCGTCCGACCGAATGCCCTTCGCCCGGAAGCACCAGCAGTTCGAAATCCTTGCCGGCACGGATCAATGCATCGGCTACTTGGTAAGTAGACGCCGGATCGACGTTCTCGTCCTGCTCACCGAGGATCATCAGCAACCGGCCCTGCAGCCGGTGCGCGTTGTCCACGCCGGAGGCGCGGGCGTAGCTCTCGTCGACGGGCCAGCCCATCCACTGTTCGTTCCAGCTGATCTTGTCCATCCGGTTGTCGTAGCAACCGTTGTAGGCCACGGCCACGGTGTAGAAATCCGGATGGAACAGCAGCGCCCCCAGCGCGCTCTGCCCACCGGCGGAAGCGCCGTAGATGCCGACGCCGCGCGAGAGGTCGTAGGACGGATCGCGCGCGGCCTGCGCGCGATGCCAGGCGATGCGGTCGGGAAAGCCGGAGTCGCCCAGGTTCTTCCAGGCCACGTCGTGGAAGGCCTTGGAGCGGTTCATCGTACCCATGCCGTCGATCTGCACGACGATGAAGCCGAGGTCGGCCAAGGCCTGCATGCCGATGGCCTTGTCGCCACTGGAATGGCGTCCGAACGGCCAGAAGGTCTTGGGCACGAACGAGTCGTGCGGGCCGGCATAGATGCTCTCGATCACCGGATAGCGGCGCGCCGGGTCGTAGTCGGTGGGACGCACGATCAGGCCGTGGATCGGCGTGCGCCCGTCGCGACCAGGGGCGACGAACGTTTCCGGATAACGGAACCCGGCCGCCTCCAGCGCGCCGATGTCGCCACGCTCCAGCTCGGCGATCAGGCGCCCGTCACGGGCATCGCGCAGTTCGCTGACGGTGGGGTGGTTCACCCGCGACCATGTGTCCACGTAGTAGCGCTGGTCCGGCGACAGGCTGACCTCATGCCAAGCCCCGGCCGGGGTCATGTGGTGCAGGTTGCGCCCGCTGAAATCGACGCGGTAGACATGTTGGAGGTAGGGATCGCCGAGCTCGCGCCCGCTGGCGACGAACCAGACCTCGCGGCGCTCCTCGTCCACGTGCAGCACGCGGCGCACCACCCATTCGCCACGGGTGAGCTGGCGTGCACGGCCGTTGCTGCCGTCGAACAGGTACAGATGGTTCCAGCCATCGCGCTCGGACATCCACACGATCTCGCGGCCGTGATTGCCCACGTCGTGGAAGAAGCTGCGGTGCCACCAGTCGTTGACGAAGGTGGAGCTGCTCTCCTCGATCGCCACCCGTGTCGCACCGCTGTCGGCCTCGATCTCGATCAACCGCACGCGCTGGTGGCCGCGCTCGACGTAGCGGAAAGCCAGGGTCCGGCCGTCCTCGCGGAAATACAGCGGCGAGAGGCGGAACGCGTTGGGGAAATGCCCGGTCGGCACCGTGACCTGCCGTCCGGACCCGGCCTCGAAGATCATCGGCCGCTCGATATCGACCGGGTCGCCGGGCTTGGGATAGAGCTGGGTATGCACGCGCGCGTGGACCTGATCGCGCGGCGCACTCTCCACCCGCCGCACCTCGCGCCGATGGCCCGGGCGAACGCGGTACAGGGCCAGGCGCCGGGAGTCCGGCGACCAGACCAGGGTTTCCGGATCGTAAAAGTCGCCCGGCGAGCCATCTCGGCTGAGCACACGGACCTCGCCGCTGGCCACCTCGCGCAGGGCCAGGTTGTCGCCCTGCGCGAAGGCCTCGTAACGGCCGTCGGGCGAGCGGCGTGGGGTGTTGTCGGCCGGCACCGAGAGATCGCGCACGACACCGAAGGCGCGGGGGCGCGGGTTCGTGCCATTGCCCGGCACGACGGCGCAGGCGTTGTTCTCGCCGAGGCCACAACGCAGCGCGCGTCCCTCGACCCAGACCCGGATCGCCGCACCGTCCTCGATAAACTCGAAGTCTTCGAACGGCAGGCGCTTTGCGTCGTACGTCTTCCCGGTCGCGACACCCAGCGCGGTGGCCAACCGGTCATGATCGAACGCCGGCCTGGCTTCGGTCGCCCCGACATGACGGACCACGAACTCGAAGCCGCCGAGCGCCGTGCGCCGGTACTGGAAACGCTCGGCATCGATCCAGCGCGCAGGGAAGGCGACGCCCTGGGTCAGGTGCATCCATTGTTCGCGCAGATCGAGGGAGCGCTGGTGGGCGGCCGCGTCGGGCGCGATGGCAGTCGCGTTGCCAGCCGCAAGAACAACGGCGAGCAGCAAGCCGATGCCGGCACTCCACCTTCGCCGAAACGAATCAGAAAACCCAACATCCATCCGCATTTCCCTCCTCAATCCGCAAACGGCCGGTCGATCGCCGGCGATGGCGGCGTGAACCAGCGCGCGCCGTCCCCGGTGACATGGAAGTGATCCTCCAGCCGCACGCCGAAGCGGCCGGGCACCACGATCATCGGTTCGTTGCTGCAGCACATTCCCGGCGCCAGCGCGGTGGCGTTGCCGCGCACCAGGTACGGCGCCTCGTGCACGCTCATGCCGCAACCGTGGCCAGTGCGGTGCGGCAGGCCCGGCAATCGGTAGTCCGGTCCCAGGCCGCCGGCTTCGAGCACCGCACGGGCGGCGGTGTCGACCGATTCGCAGGAAACACCCGGGCGCACCGCCTCGAACGCCGCCGCCTGCGCGGCCTGCTCCAGGTCCCAGATCCGCCGTTGCTCGTCATCGGCATGGCCGAAGATCCAGGTGCGGGTGATGTCGGACTGGTAGCCCTGCACGCTGCAGCCGGTGTCGATCAATACCAGCTCGCCCTCGCGCAGATGCTGCACACCGGGAATGCCGTGCGGAAACGCGGTGGCATGGCCGTACTGGACGATGCAGAAGGTGGAACCGTTGTCGGCACCCAGCGCGCGGTGTGCGCCGTCGATGAAACGCATCAGCTCGTCGGTGCCGAGACCCTCGCGCGCGAGCCCCGCGGCCAGGCGATGCACGTACAGGGTCATGTCGCAGGCCTGCTGCATCAGCGCCAGCTCGGCCGGCGACTTGCACATGCGACAGCCATCGACGATGGCGGTGGCATCGATCACGTTGGCCGCACCGAAGTGGCGGCCCAGACCGACGGCAATCGCCCAGGACGCGGCCGGATCCAGCGCCAGCGTGCCCGCGCGGCGTTCGCGCAGGGTGCGCACGACCAGCGCGTACGGGTCCTCGTGTTCCTCCCACAGCCGCTTTTCGACCGGGATTTCCAGCACCGCGTCGAGTGAGCCCTCCTCGAAGGCCGGGCAAATCAGCACCGGATCGCCGGTCAGCGTCAGCAGCATCGCCACCAGACGCTCGCTGGTGCCCCAGGGCACGCCGGCGAAATAACGCAGCGAGGTGCCGGCACTGATCAGCAGCGCATCGGCGCCTTGCGCACGCAGCAGGCGACGCGCTTCTTCCTGGCGCCGCTGGTATTCCTCAGGCTGGATCGGCTGAGCGCGGTTCGGCCAGGGCGCGAGTCGTGCCCTCGCCTGCTCCAGCGTCAGGCCGCCGATCTGCCCACTCATGTCTCGCCTCCGACATCGGCGGTGGTCCAGTGGCCGTCGATCAGGCGCTGCACGCCACCGAGGTTGCGGTCGCGCAGCTCCGGCGGCAGCAGCGCGTCGGGCACGCCGTCGTAGCAGTGCAGCGCGGCGAAGCGGCGGATGGCGGCCGGCATGCCCACCGCGGTGAAGCCGGGGTGGCCGGTGCTCGGGAACGGCCCGCCGTGCTGCTGGGCCGGGCTGACCGCCACGCCGGTCGGCATGCAACTGTTGACCAGGCGCCCGACGCGCGCGCGCAGCAGCGGCGCCAGCGCTTGCCATACCGCGTCGTCGGCGCCGTCGCCAGACCGGTAGATCGCGGCGCTCAGGTTGCCTTCAAAGGCACCGGCCACGGCCAGTGCCTGATCGAGGTCGGCGGTCCGCACCAGCAGGCTGGCCGGGCCGAAGGCCTCGGTCTGCAGGGCCGCGGGGGCACGCAGGAAATCGCTCGCTTCCACCGCGAGCAGGGTCGGGGCATAGCGATAACCGCCCTCGCCCGTCTGGCCGCCGCAGAGCAGTTGCGCACCGGCCTCGCACAGCGTCGCCACGGCCTGTTGCAGGCCGTCGAGCACCGGGCGCGAGAACAGAACCATCGGCGCCGCTGCGGCGAAATGCTGGCGCGCGCGCTCGACGAAGGCATCGCCCGCCGCGCCATGCGGCACCACCACGATGCCGGGATTGGTGCAGAACTGGCCGCTGCCGAGCGTGCAGGATGCGAAGAACTCCTGCGCCAGCGCCTCGCCCCGCTCGGCCAGCGCGCCCGGCAGCAGGAACACCGGGTTGAGGCTGGAGAGTTCGGCATAAAAGAGAACACCGACGGCATCGGCGGCCGCCTTCAGCGCCAGACCGGCGGGCCGGCTGCCGGTGAAACCGATCGCGCCCAGGCGAGCATCGCCAGCCAGGCGCTGGCCAAGCGCGTGGTCGAAGTGGTAGAGCAACTGCACGGCCGCCTCCGGCAACCCGGCTTCGCCCAGCGCCCGGTGCGCCAACTGTGCCAGGCGCAGGCTGGTGGCCGGATGCGAGGGATGGGCCTTGGCGATGACCGGATTACGCGCGGCGATGGCCGAGGCGAAATCGCTGCCGGCCACGGCATTGAAGGCGAAGGGAAAGTTGTTGGGTCCGAACACCAGCACCGGCTTCGACAGCGGTGCCAGGTGCGAGCGAAGACCGGCCTGGGTGTCGATCACCGGCTGGGCCCAACCATAAGCGCGCACCGCCTGTGCCGCCTGGCGCAGCTGCCCGCTGGTGCGCGGCAGCTCCACGCCGCGCAGTCGGGTCGGCGCCGGCAGCGCGGTTTCCGCGTGGGCCAGCGCGACCAGGGTGTCGGCGTCGGCTTCCAGCGCATCGGCATAGGCGTCGAGAAAGTCGGCGATCCGGGCCGGTTCGGCCGCAGCCAGTGCAGCGGCGGCCTCGCTGGCGGCGGCCAGCGCGGCTTCGAGGTCGGCCGCGCCGCTGACCGGGAACTCCGGGCCGATCGCCTCACCGGACGTCGGGTCCACGGCGCGGAAGGACCCGCCTGCATCCCGGCTGGGCTGCCAGCGGCCGGCGAGCAACAGCGGTTCGACGTTCATATCAACGCCCTCGGGTGGCGATGGCCTGGTCGATGACCTGCAGTGCTTCCTCGCGCTCGGCGCCTGCCAGCAGCAGACGCGGCGCGCGCACGCGCTCGCTGCCCAGCCCGGCCTGCGCCTGCATCAGTTTGATGAGCTGCACGAACTTGGGCACGGTGTCCATGCGCAGCAGCGGCAGCGACCATTCGTACAACTCGCGGGCCGCGGCATAGCCACCGTCGCGGGCCTGCTCGAACAGCCGCACCGACTCTTCCGGGAAGGCATTGACCACGCCGGCGATCCAGCCCTCCGCACCCATGGCCAGGCCCTCGACGATGAGGTCGTCCATGCCCACCAGCAGCACCAGGCGCTCGCCCAGCACTTCCTTGAGGGCGGCGAAGCGGCGGATATCGCCGGAGGATTCCTTGACCGCCTGCAGGTTGGGGAACTCGCCGGCCAGCTCGGCGATCTGGCGCGGCGTGAAGTCGGTCCGGTAGGCCACCGGGTTGTTGTAGAAGATCACCGGCAGGTCGGTGGCGCCGATCACCGCGCGCATGTGCGCGCCCATCTCGCGCCAGTCGGTGGAGTAGACGTAGGGCGGCAGCGCCATCAGGCCGCCGCAGCCGCAGGCCTTGGCCGCGCGCGCCAGCTCCACCGCCTCGCGCGTGGACAGCGCGGCGATGCCCGGCACCACCGGCACGCGTCCGTCTACCGCTGCGACCAGGGTGTCCAGGATCGCGAGCTTCGCGTCGAAGGTGAGCGTGGCGCCCTCGCCCAGCGAACCCAGCGGCACGATGGCGGTGCTGCCGGCATCGACCAGGGCCTTGGCGTGTTTGGCGAGGAAGTCGTGATCCACCTCGCCCTCAGCGGTGAACGGGGTGGTGATGGCCGGCAGCACGCCGCGCCAGAAGGAAGCGTTGTTCATCAGGTTCTACCTTGGGTTTCTGGTGTGGAAAGAGTGGCCAACGCCGCAAGGCGGGCCGGAAACAGTGGCGGCCTCACGCCGCCGACGGAGCCGTTCGTGGGCCAGGACAGCCCCAGTTCGCGCAGCGCCGTGCCGCAGATGCGGCCCTGGCAGGCGCCCATGCCGCAGCGGGTGAGCAGCTTGGCCTCGCGCATGCTTGCAAGCCCCTGCAATGCGCCCAGGGGGACGTCTTCGCAGCGGCACACCGGGGTGTCCGCAGTCGCCAAATCCAGAACGCGTGCATCAAGCGCGAAATGCCGGTGCAGATGTTCGGCAAAGGCGCGCGCGTGCCGTCGGCGCAGTCGCAGCACACGCGCCGCTTCGGGTTTGCCGGCCGCGAGGTGCCCGGCCATCGCACCCTCGACCAGGGCGCAGTCACGCCCGCCGATGCCGCAAGCCTCGCCGGCGGCGAACACGTTGCCGAGGCTGGTCCGCAGGTCGGCATCGACGGCCACCTGCGGATGCGGTCCGGGATACTCCAGCCGGCAGCCCATCAGCTGCGCCAGCTCGGTGTTGGGTACCAGGCCGTAGCCGACGGCGAGCTGGTCACAGGCGACGCGGGTGCGTCCGGCCGCCCCCTCGATCTCGACTTCGCGCAACCGGTCGTCGCCATGTGCGGCGACCACCACGCTGCCCGCGCGATAGGGCACGCCGAGCAGACGCAGGCTCAATGCCGCGGCCTGGATCAGCTTGCCCGGCCAGCGCGGCAGACCGGCGGCGAAGCGGCGCAGGTCGTCGAAAGCCGCCTGTTCGTGGATGCCCAGCACCCGCGCGCCATGCCGGCGCAGCGTGGCCGACGCCGCAAGCAGCAGCGGACCGCTGCCGGCCACCAGCACCGACTTGCCGCGCAGCGGCCAGCCCTGCTTGGCCAGCGCCTGCGCACCACCGGCACCGGTCACGCCCGGCAGGGTCCAGCCGGGAAACGGCAGCAGCAGCTCGCGCGCGCCGGTGGCCAGCACCAGTTGCCGGTAGTGGAGATGCCGTGCTCCCTGTGGTCCATCGGCCAGCAGGCAGTCCGGCTGCACCGAAACGATCTCGGTGCGCTCCAGCCAGTCGATGCCCTGCCCGCGCAGTGCGGCCAGCGCGCGGCGCGCGGCGGCGGGCACGCCGAAACGCACGTCATCCCGCCAGACCTGGCCGCCGGCACGGAGCTGCGCATCGACCAGGCCGACGCGCACCCCGTGCGAGGCAGCCGCGCGTGCCGCGGCCAGGCCGGCCGGACCGGCGCCGACTACGAGCACGTCGTAATCCGGCACGTCGTAATCCGGCACGTCGTAATGGCGCATCTTCTCCGTCGTCACGGCCCGGTCTCCACGTGCATGCCTTCACAGGCCGGGGTCATGCAGGCCCGCAACTGGGCCACGCCGTCGATGCGGACCCGGCATTCGAAGCACACGCCCATGCCGCACACGGGCGCGCGCGGGGTGCCCGCGGGTGAGCGCCGGAACACGTTCTCCGCCTGTGCCACCGCAGCGGCCACACTGGCGCCCGCCGCCACCGCCACCGACTGTCCGTTCACCGTCAGCCACACCGTCGCCGGATTCATGCCGCCATTCCTTGCAGGACCCGGTCCGGCAGGTAGGGCGCGGGATCCAGCAGCGGCGGACGCCCGAGCAGGCTGTCGATCAGCAGGCGTGCGCTGCCCAGCGCCGTGGTCACGCCCAATCCTTCGTGCCCGGCCGCCACCCACACGCCGGGGCGACCTGGGACCGGTCCCAGGTAGGGCAACCCGTCCGGAGTGGCAGGGCGAAAGCCGGTCCAGGCGCGGATGGCGCGCAGTTCGCGCAGCGCCGGCAGGAAGGTGAAGGCGCGCTGCAGCATCGCAGCCAGCGTCGCGAGAGACACCGCCGGATCCTCGACATCGAACTCGCGCGAGGAGCCGATCAGCAGCTGCCCGGTCGGACGCGGCTGGAGATTGAAGGCCACTGCGGTGCCGGCATCGGCATGCGCGGTGTCGGAATAGCCCATCTCGACCAGCTGATGGCGGATCAGTGGCGGGTAGCGGTCGGTGATGACCAGATGGCCCTTGCGCGGGCGCAACGGCAGCTCCGGCAGCAGCTGCGGCAGCGCCACTCCAGTCGCGACCAGCACCGGGCCGGAGAGCTTCTCTCCATCGTCCAGGCGCACACCGTCGGCAAGCAGCTCGCGCACCCGCCGCCCGCTGTACAACCGCGCGCCGGCCCGGCAGGCGGCGTCCACCAGCCAGCGCGCCACCCGCGGCGGATACACCACGGCCTCGCGCCCGACCTGCATGCCGCCGGCCAGGCCCGGGGCCAGTTGGGGCTCCAGCCGGCAAAGCTCGCGCGCATCGACGAATTCGGCATGAATCCCCACCTCGGCCAAGCGTGCGATCCGCTTCGGCACTGCGGCCAGCTCGGCCTCGTCGCGGGCGATCCACAGGGTGCCGCAGCGGCTGAATTCGGCATCGGCCAGCGTGGCAAAGCGCTCCCACAGGCGCAGCGACGCGGCCGCCAGCACCAGTTCGGCCGGCGCATCGTCCAAAGCCACCAGATGCCCCATGCCCGCCGCCGTGGTGCCGCCGCCGACCGGCCCCGGCTCCACCACCGCCACCCGCAGCCCCGCCTCGGCCGCGGCCTCGGCACAGGCCGCGCCGACGATGCCGGCACCGGCCACGATGAGGTCGAAGCAGTCCATCAGGCCGCCGTTCCGCCGTCGATACCCCAGGCAAAGGGATCGGCCGGATCGATCAGCAGCTGCGCCCGCGCGGTGATGTGCGCGGTGCCGGCGATGCGCGGCAGGATGCCGCGTCCGCGGCGCTGGTAGCTGGCCTCGAAGGCGGTGCCCAGGATGCCTTGCTGCACCCAGACCTCGCCCTCGGCCAGCTTGCCGTCGGCGGCCAGGCAGGCCAGCTTGGCGCTGGTGCCGGTGCCACAGGGCGAGCGGTCGTAGGCCAGCCCCGGGCACAGCACGAAGTTGCGCGCCTGTCCGCTGCCATCCGGAGCGATGCCGTTGACCTCGATGTGGTCGATCGGGTTGCCGTTCTCGCCGGCAAGGCCGTCGCGCTCCAGTGCCCGTCGAATGCTTTCGGTGTAGGCGCTCAGCTGGCGCTGATTGGACAGGGTCAAGGCGCAGGGCGACTGTGCGGTGATGAAGAACCAGTTGCCGCCCCAGGCGATGTCGCCACGCACCATGCCATGGCCTGGCACCGCGACCTCGACGTCGGCCCGCCAGCGGTAGCTCTCGACGTTCTCGACCGAGACCCGGCCGTCCCCGTCCAGCTCTGCATCCACCGTGCCCACCGGCGTCTGGATGCGGTGCCGGCCCGGTCCGATCCGCCCCAGCTCGGCCAGGGTACGCACCACGCCGATGGTGCCGTGCCCGCACATGCCCAGGGTGCCGACGTTGTTGAAGAAGATCACGCCGGTACAGGCCTGCGGATCGGTCGGCGGCAGCAGCAGCGCACCCACCAGCACGTCCGAGCCGCGCGGCTCGCAGGCGATGGCGCGGCGCCAGGCGTCGTACTCGCGGCCGAAGCGTTCGCGGCACTGCGCCAGGTCGCCGCCGCCCAGGTCGGGGAAGCCGGCCACCACGACCCGGGTCGGTTCGCCGGCGGTATGGGAATCGATGATGTCGATCGCGTGCATGTTTTCCATGCTCGCACCCGCCCTTTGGCGGGAATAGCGCCGGAATCGCCCCCCTGATGCGGGATTCGGCACAAACCGTCAACGGCGCCGAATCTGCCGCTAGGCTAGGATCGGCGCAATCCGGTTGGCGAACCTCATGTTGTCGAACCCCATGGACCCAGTCCTGCCCGCACTGGAAGTACAGGCCCTGTTCGACGTCCTGGCCGATACCGTGTTCTTCATCAAGGACCGCGAAGGCCGCTACACGCACTGCAACCACACCCTGATGCGCAGGCTTGGACGCAAACGTCGCGACGACGTGATCGGCCGCTCCGCCACCGAGGTCTTCCCGCCGCCGCTGGGCGCCACCTACCACTCGCAGGATCGCCGGGTGTTGCGCGGCGAAACGATCAGTGACCAGCTCGAAGTCCACCTCTACCCCAACCGCCGCCCCGGTTGGTGCCTGACACTCAAGCGCCCGCTCCTTGTCCATGGCCGGATCAGCGGCCTGATCGGCGTCTCGCGCGACCTGGGCCGGCCCGACAGCCGCCACGCCGCCTATGGCCAGCTGGAGAAGGTGATGGCGCACATGCAGGCCCACCTCGACCGCAACCTGCGCATCCCCGCACTCGCCGAACTGGCCGGCGTGTCCGTGGCGCAACTCGAGCGCCAGTTCCGCCACGTATTCCAGGTGACCCCGCAGCAGCACCTCATCAAGCTGCGGATCGAACTGGCCATGCGGCTGCTGCACGGCGAGGACAGCATCGCCAGCATCGGACAGCAGTGCGGCTTCAGCGACCAGAGCGCGTTTGCGCGGCAGTTCAAGGCCACCGTCGGCATGACCCCGCGCGAGTATCGCAACCTGAAGAGTTGCCTTTGAGCGCACGGCCAACGGCTCATGCCGAGGGAAACTTTCGCAAGCTCCGGACGACGCCCCGACCCGCGTAGAATGTCGGCTCCGCGGCCGCATGGCCGTCCGCGCTGATCCGATGAGCCGACCCGTCTCTTCCTCCACATTGCTCGAAGTCCACAACCTGGGGTTCTCGCGCAACGAGCTGCCGGTGTTCGGACCGCTGGACTTCAGCGTTTCGGCCGGCGAAGCGTTGCTGGTGCAGGGAGACAACGGCTCCGGCAAGACCACCCTTCTGCGGGTGCTGGCCGGGTTGCTACGCGCCGACAGCGGCGAGATCGCGATCGGGGGGCAGCCCGCCGAACCGTTGCGCCGGGCCCGCGCGATCGCCTACCTCGGCCATCTGCCGGGACTGAAGGCCGACCTCAGCGTGCTGGAGAACCTGCACCACCTGTGCGGCCTGCATGGGCAGCGCGACACCCAGTCGATCGAAAGCGCCCTGGCCGTGGTCGGCCTGTCCGGCTACGAGGACGCCCTCGCCCGCCAGCTCTCGGCCGGACAGAAGAAGCGGCTGTCGCTGGCCCGGTTGTGGTTGTCGCCAGCGCCGCTATGGCTGATGGACGAACCCTACGCCAACCTCGACCTGGAGGGCATCGAGCTGGTCAACCGCATGGTTCGCGCGCATCTGGACGACGGCGGTGCCTCGCTGGTCACCACTCATGGCGCCTATGCCGCGCCGCCTGTACGGACCCGGTTGCTCGAACTCGGGAAGGCCGCATGAGCGCCGCACCCACCCTGTTCACAACCGCTCGTGCGCTGGTCGCCCGCGACCTGCAGCTGGTCTGGAGGCGCCGGGGCGACGCCCTGCAACCGGCCCTGTTCGCGCTGCTGATGGTGGTGCTGTTCGCGCTGGCGCTGGGCAACGAGCCCAATACTCTTGCCGAGGTGGCCCCGGCGGTGCTGTGGCTGGCGGTGCTGCTGGCGGGGCTGCTGTCACTGGACAGCCTGTTCCGCGGCGACGCCGAGGACGGCTCGCTGGAACAGTGGATGCTGGCACCCGTGCCGCTGGCCTGGCTGGTCGGTGTGCGCACGTTCATGCACTGGGCCACCACCGCGCTGCCGTTGCTGATCGCCGCGCCGGTGCTGGGCGAGATGTTGCACCTGCCCCACGACCAGTTGCCGGTGCTGATGGGATCGCTGGCACTGGGCACGCCGTTGCTGAGTCTGGTCGGCGCGGTGGTCGCCGCACTGACGATCGGGATGAGGCGCTCCGGTATACTTGTCGCCCTGTTGGCATTGCCCCTGTACGTGCCCATTCTGGTGTTCGGCGCGGGCAGTGTCACCGCCGCCGCCCAGGGACACGATGTCGTGGGCGCGATGCTGCTGCTGGCCGCGGGACTGGTCCTGGCGGTGGTGCTGGCGCCGATCGCCGCTGCCGCCGCCATCCGCATCGCCTTGAGTTGAGCCCCTCACCCCGGCCCTCTCCCGCAAGCGGGAGAGGGAGAAGCAAATGAGCCCAATCATCCTCTGGTTCCATAAACTCGGATCGCCGCCCTACTTCGACCGCTTCGCCGCGCGTTGGGCGCCGTGGAGCTACGGCATCGGCCTGTTGCTGATGGCGGTGGGTCTGTACGGCGGCCTGTTCATGGCGCCGGCCGACTACCAGCAGGGCGACAGCTTCCGCATCCTCTACATCCACGTGCCGGCCGCATGGATGAGCATGGCGGTGTTCGCGGCGATGGCCTTCTACGCCGCCATCGCGCTGATCTGGCGAATCAAGCTGTGCGAGATCCTGGCGATGGCCTGCGCGCCGATCGGCGCCGGCTTCACCTTCATCACCCTCGCCACCGGTTCGATCTGGGGCAAGCCGATGTGGGGCACGTGGTGGGACTGGGATCCGCGCCTGACCACCGAGCTGGTGTTGTTGTTCATGTATCTGGGGGTGATCGGCCTCTACCACGCCATCGACGACCGCCGCGCCGCCGCCCGTGCCGCCGGACTGCTGGCGATCGTCGGCGTGGTGCTGCTGCCGGTGATCCGCTACTCGGTGGTGTGGTGGAACTCGCTGCACCAGGGCCAGACGATCCGCCTGTTCGGCGAATCGAGCATGGATTCGAGCATGATGTGGCCGTTGTGGTGGGTGGTGATCGGCACCAAGTTCTGGTTCCTCGGCTCACTGCTGGCCCGCGCGCGTGCCGACAACCTGCGCCGCGAGGCCGACAAGGCCTGGGTCGGCGCGCTTGCCACGAGCGCCCCCCCAACGCATTCACCCATCGCCGGGGACCACAGATGAGCTATCTCGGCTACGTGGTCGCCGCCTACGCGGTATTCGTGCTGGTGATGGTCTGGGATTGGCTGTCGCCGCAGCTGCAGCTCCGCCGCGAACTGCGTCGCGTCCGGCTGCGTGCCGCCCGTCGGACCGCGCACGCGCAGCGCGAGGCAAGCCGCGCACCCTCCGAAGAACTGACCCGCTGAGTCCATCAAGAAATGAATCCAACACGCCGCCGCCGACTGATCTGGGTACTGGCCCTGGTCGCCGCCGCCGCCATTGCCGCGGCACTGGTGGCCATGGCCCTGCAACGCAACATCGCCTACCTGTATACGCCTGGCGAGATCATCAGCGGCGAGGCCGGCGAGCGTGTCAGTTCCGGCGAGACCCGTTTCCGCCTTGGCGGCATGGTGGCCAAGGGATCGTTCAATCGCCCAGAGGGCTCGCTGGAAGCCAACTTCCGCGTCACCGACGGCGATGCCGAAATGGAGGTCCGCTACAGCGGCATCCTCCCGGACCTGTTCCGCGAGGACCAGGCGGTAGTCGCCACCGGCCGCATGCAAGGCGATACCTTCGTCGCCGAGGAGATCCTCGCCAAGCACGACGAGACCTACATGCCGAAGGAAGTCGCCGACAAGATGGGCAAGGCGCACGAGAAGCATGATGTGCCGGCACAACCCGCCACAGGAAAGTCACCTTGAACTCCGATATCGTCATTCCCGCGAAAGCGGGAATCTCGCTTCCCGGAACGAATGCCAAGAGACGAGATTCCCGCTTTCGCGGGAATGACGGATTCTGATCCTCATGCTCCCCGAACTCGCCCAAGTCGCCCTGATCCTCGCCCTGCTGGTCGCCGCCCTGCAAACCGCCCTGCCCCTGCTCGGCGCGCATCGGGGACTACCCGCATGGATGGCGATCGCACGGCCGGCTGCCTACGCGCAGCTGGTGCTGGTCGCGATTGCGTACGCGATCCTGACCCACGCTTTCATCATCGGCGACTTCTCGGTCGCCTATGTCCAGCAGCACAGCAACAGCCTGCTGCCACTGGGCTACCGCATCACCGCGGTGTGGGGTTCGCACGAGGGCTCGCTGCTGCTGTGGGTGCTGGTGATCGCGCTATGGTCCGCGGCAGTGGCACTGTTCTCCAGGCGCCTGCCGGACACCGTGATCGCCCGCGTACTCGGGGTGATGGGCATCGTCGCACTCGGCTTCCTCGCTTTCCTGATCTTCACCAGCAATCCGTTCACGCGCTTGCTGCCGGCGGCGGCCGAGGGCCACGACCTCAACCCGCTGCTGCAGGATCCGGGCATGGCGATCCACCCGCCGATGCTCTACATGGGCTATGTCGGCTTCGCGGTGTCGTTCGCGTTCTCGGTCGCGGCGCTGATCGACGGCAAGGTGGATGCGCGCTGGCTGCGCTGGACACGGCCGTGGACCAACATCGCCTGGGCATTCCTGACCTTCGGCATCGCGCTGGGCAGCTGGTGGGCCTACTACGAGCTGGGCTGGGGCGGCTGGTGGTTCTGGGATCCGGTCGAGAACGCCAGCTTCATGCCCTGGCTGGCCGGCGCCGCGCTGATCCATTCGCAGGCGGTGACCGAGAAGCGCGGCAGCTTCCGCAGCTGGACGTTGCTGCTGGCCATCGCCACGTTCTCGCTGTCGCTGCTGGGCGCGTTCCTGGTCCGCTCGGGTGTGCTGACCAGCGTGCATTCGTTCGCCGCCGACCCGGCGCGCGGCGTGTTCATCCTCGTGTTCCTCGCCATCGTCATCGGCGGCTCGCTGCTGCTGTATGCGCTGCGCGCGCCGTCGACCGCCGAAGATGACCGCCCTGCCGATGGCAAACCTTTCGCCGCCAGTTCGCGCGAAACCCTGCTGCTGCTCAACAACCTACTGCTGGCGACCGCCTGCGCGATGGTCCTGCTCGGCACCCTGTATCCGCTGCTGGCCGACGCGCTGGACATGGGCAAGATCTCGGTCGGCCCGCCCTATTTCGCGCTGATGTTCATGCTGCTGATGGCGCCGCTGGTGCTGCTGCTGCCATTCGGCCCGCTGACCCGATGGCAGCGCGAGCAGGCCGGCAGACCGCTGGCGATGCTGGCGCCATGGTTCGGGCTGGCGCTGGTGATGGGGGCGATCGCATTCTTCACCGCACCGCAGGGGCAGTGGAAGGTCGCCGCAGGCATCGCCGGCGCAGCCTGGGTCGGCTTCGGCACCCTGCGTTTCGTCTGGGCACGGTTCAAGGCCAGCGGCCGGCTGACCGCCGAGATGGCCGGCATGGCGCTGGCGCACTTCGGCGTCGCCATATTCCTGGTCGGCGCACTGCTGACCGAGGGCCTGAGCACCCAGCGCGAAGTCGCAGTGACGCCGGGGGAATCGGTCGAGCTGGGCGGCTACCGCTTCCGCTTCGACAAGGTCGAACGCGTGCCTGGTCCGAACTACATGTCCGACCACGGCACCGTCACCGTGTTCGAGGGCGAGGGCCCGGCTGAGCGCCGTCTCGGCGTGCTGCATCCGGAAAAGCGCACCTACCTCAGTGGCGGTCAGGTAATGACGGAATCGGCAATCCAGCGCGGTTTCACCCGCGATCTGTATGTTGCGCTCGGCGAACCGCTCGGCGGCGGCAGCTGGGCGCTGCGGGCGCACGTCAAACCCTTCGTGCGCTGGATCTGGGCCGGTGCGCTGCTGATGATGCTGGGCGGTCTGGTCACCGCTGCCGACCGACGATTCCGGACCATGCCGTCAGCCCGCCAGATGGAGAACTCCGCATGACCGGTACCCCGAGTCCGTCCCGCTCGATCCTGCGCTGGCTGCCGCTGGGCCTGGTCGCATTGCTGGGCGCCCTGCTCGCCGCCGGCGTCTGGCTCAGTCGCGATCCGGGCCGCGAAAAACTGCCCTCGCCGCTGATCGGCAAGCCGGCACCGGAATTCGCCTTGCCCGTCCTGCACGAGGCCGGCCGGCTGGTCTCCTCCGACGACCTGCGCGGCGCGCCGTACCTGCTCAACGTCTGGGGCAGCTGGTGCCCCGAATGCCGGGTCGAGCACCCGGTGCTGACCCGCTTCGCCGAAACCAAGCGCGTACGCGTGATCGGCTACAACTGGAAGGATGAACACGCCGACGCACTGCGCTGGCTCGAGCAGTTCGGCAATCCGTACTGGCTGGTGCTGGTCGACTACGACGGCAGGCACGCGATCGACTGGGGCATCTACGGCGCCCCGGAAACCTTTCTCGTCGACGGCGACGGCATCATCCGCTGGAAGCATGTCGGCGCGGTGACCGACGCGGTGATCCGCGATGAACTGGTGCCATTGCTGGACCGGATCGAGAGGGCGCAATGAGAGTCATCCTTGCCTCCGTCCTTGCCCTGCTCCTGTCATTGTCATCGGTGGCCGTTCCCGCCCTGGCACAGTCCAACCCCAACCCCGCCCCGCTCGAGTTCCGCGACCCCGCCGAGGAACAGCGCTTCCACGACCTCGTCCTCGAACTGCGCTGCGTGATGTGCCAGAACCAGTCGCTGGCCGACTCCAACGCGCAGATCGCCGTCGACCTGCGCCGCGAAGTGCTCGAGCTCATTCGCCAGGGCAAGAACGACGCTGAGGTCAAGGAATTCCTGGTCGCCCGCTACGGCGAGTTCGTGCTCTACCGCCCGCAGGTGAAATCGCACACCTGGCTGCTGTGGTTCGGTCCCGCGCTGGTACTGCTGGCCGGCGCGATCGGAATCACCATCATCGTCCGCCGCCGCTCCGGCAACGCGCCGGTGCCGCCTGACGATTCGCAGGAGTGGTAATGACCGCCACCGTCGCCCTCTTCATCACTCTTGCCACGGTGCTGACCGTGCTCGCGCTTGGCTATGTGTTGCGCCCGTTGTGGAAGGATGCACGTGTTGCCGGCGCCGCCCTCACCATCGCACTGCTCGTGCTGTCCGGCACCCTGTATTTCGTACTCGGTACCCCGGACGCGCTCGACCCCGCGCGCCGCGCCGCCCCGGAAACCCTCGACGACGCCATCGCCCAGCTCGAAGCCCGGCTCGCGGAAAACCCCGACCAGCCCGAGGGCTGGCGCCTGCTTGGCAACACCTGGATCACCCTCGGCGAGGGCGAACGCGCCGAACAGGCCTATCGCAAGGCACTGGAGCTGGTACCGGACGACCCCGGGCTGCTGACCGAACTGGTCGAAGCCCGTGCCATGACCACGCCCGGCCGTCGGATCGACGACGAAAGCATCGCCCTGCTCGACCGCGCCCTCGAACAGGATCCCATGCACCAGCGCGCCCGCTGGTTCCTCGGCATCGCCCACCGCCAGGCCGAACAGCCGGCCGAGGCGGTGAAGGCCTGGGAGCCCCTGCTTGGCGTGGTCGAGGCCGCTACCGCCGCGGCCCTGCGCGAACAGATCAACCTTGCCCGCGCCGACGCCGGCATGGAGCCACTGCCGGAAGCCCCGATTGAAGCCCCGACTGCAGCCGATCAGACCGGCATCACCATCGCGGTATCCCTCGACCCCGAACTCGGCCTGCGATTGCCGCCCGGCGCCACCCTGTTCGTCATCGCCCGCCAGCCCGACGGCCCGCCGATGCCGGTCGCGGTGAAGAAACTGCCCGTCACCCAGTTCCCGATCATCATCACCCTCGGCGACGGCGACGGCCCGATGCCGACGATGAAGCTCTCCCAACTCGACACCGTCGAACTCGTCGCCCGTATTTCCGCCAGCGGCAATGCCACCCCGGCGAGCGGGGATTTCACCTCCGAGACCACCCGGGTGACAAATGGTGAGGGCGTGAAGGCTGCGCTTTTGATCGACCGCGTCGCACCGTAGCCGCTGCGCGGCCGGTCCCCGCACCGGAGCCGGTATCCCATGAAACAATCGCTCGGCCTCGTTTCGCTCGTCGTCCGCGACTATGACGAAGCCATCGAATTCTTTGTCGGCACGCTCGGCTTCAGGCTCGTCGAGGATACGTTCGTACCCGAGCAATCCAAGCGATGGGTGGTCGTCTCTCCTCCGGGCGCATCTGAATGTCAGCTCCTGCTTGCACGTGCCTCGAATTCCGGATCAGGAGAGCCGCATTGGCAGCCAGACCGACGGCCGGGTATTCCTTTTCCTCTACACCGACAACTTCTGGCGGGACTACGAGGCCTACAGGTCGAAGGGCGTGACATTCGTCCGCGCGCCGCGGGACGAGCCCTACGGGACCGTTGCCGTATTCCTCGATCTCTACGGCAACATGTGGGATCTGCTGCAGCCCACGCAATCGCACCTCATACACCGCAGTGGCGACGCCTGACAAAACCATGCATCGCCATGCATCCGCGCATCGGGAACGCCCCGGCACGCAGGCATGAAAAAACCCGCCGAAGCGGGCTTCCTGTCTGCGGCACGCACTCTGCCGCTACTGCACATGGTGCCGGAGGTGGGACTCGAACCCACACGCTTTTAAGGGCGGCGGATTTTGAATCCGCTGCGTCTACCGATTCCGCCACTCCGGCGCGGCCGGGCAGTATAGCCGAGTGAATGCGGCACGGGAATGTGTTTGGGCCACCGGAGGTCGGGCAATGAGAAGACCCGGTCTTCCAAGTCTCCGTCGCTTGGTCGGCCGGGCCTTCTTGGCCGGGCGAGTTGCGCAGGCTTGTGCGTGTGTCGTGCTTGCCTGTCACCATCCCGTCCGGTGGAATGATGCTATGCCGCTCCGCCCTGACTGTCGTTACATGGATGTGAATGAACAGGTGCCGCCCGTCGGCCCGAGAAATCCCGCCTGTCACCCGATGCCCTCACGCCCGTGTTCCCACGCCTGCCCCGCTCCACCGCTTTGCTGACCCTGTCGATGCTGGTCCTGCTGCTGGCCGGCTGCCGGACGCTGGGCTACTACGCCCATGTCAGCCACGGGCAACTGGCCCTGATGGCCAGGCGCGAGCCGATCGAGCTCCTGATCGCGGATCCGGTTACCGAGCCGGCCTTGCGCGCACAGCTGGCCGAGCTGCGCGAGGCACGCGTGTTCGCCTCCGAGCGGCTGGGGCTGCCGCGCAACCGCAGCTATACCCGCTATGTCGCCCTGGACGCGCCCTACGTAACCTGGAACGTGTTCGCCGCGCCGGAGTTCTCGGTGGAGGCATTGACGCATTGCTTCCCGGTCGCCGGCTGCGTGGCCTATCGCGGCTATTTCGACCCGGACAAGGCGAAACGGGAAGCCGAGCGGCTGCGGGCGCGTGGTTACCAGACCTGGATCGGTGGTGCGGAGGCCTATTCCACCCTCGGCTGGTTCGCCGACCCGGTACTGAGCACCATGATCGGCACGAACAGCGACGACACCATCGGCTTGCTGTTCCACGAGTTGGCGCACCAGTGGCTGTACGTGCGCGACGACACCGCCTTCAACGAATCGCTGGCGACCTTTGTCGCGCGGAAAGGCCTGGCGGAGTGGCGACAAACGCGTGCTGAGCCACCGCCGGACCGGGAACGGGACGCGCACGAACGGGCCTTCACCGAGCGTGCGCTGGAACTGCGCGAAACGCTGGCCTCGATCTACCGGCGCCCGATTACCCACGAGGCGATGCGAACCGAACGCGAGGCGGCGATCGCAACGTTCCGCGCGTGGCATGCCGAGGCCCGGCGGACGCGCTGGCCCGACGATCCACGCTTCGACCGCTGGGTCTCGGAGCCGATCAACAACGCCAAACTGGTGCCGCTGGGGCTGTACGACGGCTGGGTGCCGGCGTTCGAGGCGTTGTTCCGGCAGGTGGATGGGGACTGGGAGGCGTTCCGCGCCGGGGTCGAGGCGTTGGCGAGGCGGCCGAAGGCCGAGCGGGACAAGGTGCTGGAGGAAGTGACGGAGGAAAACTCACTTACCATTCCCGCATGTGCCTGATCGCCCTGGCCTGGAAGGCCCACCCCCGCTACCGGCTGGCGCTGATCGCCAACCGCGATGAATTCCACCAGCGGCCGTCCGCCGCCGCAGGCTGGAATCCCGAGTTGCCGGATGTCTACGGCGGCCGCGACCTGGTGCAGGGTGGCGGCTGGCTGATGGTGTCGACACGGCGGCGACTGGCGGCTGTCACCAACGTCCGTGCCGGCCCGGCCGCGTCACCGGCACCGCGCTCGCGCGGCGCGCTGGTGCGCGGATTTGCCGACAGCACCGCGTCGACGGACGACTGGCTGGACGCATTGGCCACGGAGGCGCCGGACCATGGCCGCTTCAACCTGTTGGCCTGGGACGGCGACACGTTGGGTTTTGCCAGCAACCACCCGGCGTTCACGCGGGCGACGGTCGCGCCGGGACTGCATGCGATGTCGAACGGCGCCTTCGATGCATCCTGGCCGAAGAGCGGGCACGCGACGCGGGCGCTGCAGGAATGGCTGGATACGCCGGCGGCAATGGATCGCGAGCGCGACGACATCGCCAGCCTGGCGCCACTGCTGGCGGCGCTGGCCGAGACCACGCCGGCACCGGACGCGGAGCTGCCGGATACAGGCGTCGGACTGGAACTGGAGCGGATGCTTTCGCCTGCCTTCGTGATCGGCGAGCACTACGGCACCCGCTGCAGCACGGTGGTGCTGGTGGAGGATGCATGCATCACTTTCTTCGAGCGTCGGTTCGGGCCGGAGGGCGTGGTGCTTGGGGAAGGATCGGAAGTGATCGGCACGACCCGGTAGCAGTGGCGGGAGCCGCTTTTCACTCCCGCTTCTGCACGATCGCGGCTCACGCCGCGCCTGCGGGTGGAGGGTCAGGCCCACGGCCACCAGCCGCGGCCGGTCAGGGCATAGCGGTCGGCGGCGCGCTCGAAGCGGTTGCGGACGCTGATGCCGCCGCAGAGCAGGTACAGCGGCAGGAACAACGGGCCGAGCGCCATGTACTGGTAGACGTGGGCGCGCTCGTGGTCGCCGAGCCGGATCGCGGGCTCTTCGCAATGGCCGGCCCGATGGGCGTAGGTCAGGCAGGAGATATCGAGATCGTCACCGGTGTGCAGAATCACGTTGCCGAAGGTGATCGCCCCGCCCGGCCCCCATGGCCAGGCGTGGAAGACCAGAGCGCGTTCATCCCGGCGCAGGCGGGCACGCGCACCGAAGGCGATGCCGACGGTGCCGGCCAACAATCCGACCAGGCTGTTGGGCAGGGTCCAGACCAGCCCAAGCGCAAACAACAACGTGCGCAGGTCGGGCCTCAGTCGGTTTCTTCCGGCATCAGCAGCCACAGGATCAGGTACACGATGATGCCCGGGAAGGCGGCGGATGCGATCGAGACGATCACGTAGAGGATGCGCAGCAGGGTCGCATTCCAGCCGAACCGGTGCGCGATACCGCCCACAACGCCCGCGATCATGCGGTCATGACGTGATCGCGTGAATGGTCGCGAGGTCTCGCTCATGACGGAAATGCTCCGGAACGGTAATGGGTCGAGTCTTGTCCAGCCGCCGTGATGGCTGCGTTGTGGCCTGCCCCCGCGTCCATCCCGCCGTCAGCGAACATGCAACCAATCGTGGATGCTCTGCGGCACCTCGCGCTGGGCACGGCTGGACACATAGATGCCGATGTGGCCGCCACGGAAGGAGTGCTCGGTGTAGTCGTCGGTACCGACCAGACCGCCGAGCGCCTGCGAGGCTGCGGGCGGAACCAGGTGGTCCTGCTGGGCGAAGATGTTGAATACCGGCATGGTGATGCGCGCCAGATCGACCAGCCGGTCGCCGATACGGATGTCGCCGCGCACGAAGCCGTTGCCCTGGTAGAACATCTTGATGAACTGGCGGAAGGCCTCGCCGGCGAGGTCGGGCGAATCGAAGATCCATTTCTCCATGCGCAGGAAGTCCTCGACCGCCTGTTTGTTGTCGAGGATGTCGACCAGTCCGACGTACTTCTGCACGAACAGCCGCCACGGCTTCAGGGTGAGGTAGCACCAGTTCATCAGATCGGCCGGAACGTTGCCGACAGTCTCGACGAACTGGTCGACATCGATGTTGCGGGTCCAGTGCGAGAGCATGTTGTCGTCGGTATGGAAATCCACCGGAGTCACCATGGTGACCAGATTGCGCACCTTGTCCGGATTCAACGCGGCATAGCACAACGAGAACGCGCCGCCCTGGCAGATGCCGAGCAGGTTGATCGCCTCCTGCCCGCTGGATTCGCGCAGATGATCGACCGCGTCACCGAGGAAGCGCTGGATGTAATCCTCCAGTTCCAGATAGCGGTCGGAACGATCCGGATAGCCCCAGTCGAGGATGTAGACGTCCTCGCCGCGTTCGAGCAGGCCGCGCACGATCGATTTGTCGGTCTGCAGGTCGGTCATGTACGGCCGATTGACCAGTGCATAGGCGATCAGCAGCGGCACTTGCGAGGTCGGTTCGCGCTCGCCACGGAAGCGGTACAACACCACCCGGCCGTCGCGCCAGACCTCCTCCTTCGAGGTCGCACCGTAGTTGACGTCCTCGACCTGGCGCAGGGTTTCCAGTCCGGCGCGCAGTTTGGTCTGCAGCGCCATCGCCTCCTTGGCCAGCGACTCGGCGGTGAACTTGAGTGGCGCGTTGATATCGATGCGACCCATGTCAGCGAGCCCCCTTCTTCGCGGCGGCCTTCTTCGTCGCAGCCTTCTTCGTCGCAACCTTCTTTGCCCGGGCTTTCTTCGCAGCCGGCTTTTCCGGGGCCGGCTTTTCTGAAGCCGGCTTTTCTGAAGCCTGTTCCGAGGCCACCTGCCCGATTCGCTCACGCAGGCGCCGCAACTCGCGCTCCAGCTCGACGATCTTGCGATGGGCGGAGTCGATCTCGGTGCGCGAAGGCATGCCGAACAGGCCGGCTGTCAGTTCCACCTCGTGTTGCAGGGCCGCGCGAAGGCGCATCTGCGCGTTGACCATCTCGCCGAAGTCCTCGCGGTAGCGCGGCGACATCGCCACTTCGGCGTAGGCGTCCTCGGCTGCATCGATCCAGAGGTCGAACAGCGCGCGTGCGGACGTCAGTTGGCGGCCGGGCTCGGCGTGTTCCTCCAGCCTGCGTTCGAAATGTGCGAAGGCACGCTGGCTGGCCTCGGACATCAGCGTCTGGCAGGCCTGGCTGCGCTGCTGGTAGTCGATGTGGAGCTGGGCGATGCGCTGCCAACGCTCCTGATGCTCGCGGGCGAAACCGAACGCAGGCATGCCGAGCCAGCTGCGCCCCTCGCCCTGCAGGGCGGAAATGAACGGCGCAGCCTGCTGCAACCATTGGTCGAAGCCTTGCAGCCCGTGCCCGCCCATGCCGGCGAACACATCGTCGAACGGATTGGCGTTGCCACCCCCAAGCATCTTCTTCCAGGCCTCGACGACCTCGGATACGGCCGGGTTCTGACCGGCAAATCCGGCGGCGAGTTGCTGGATGCGGCCGAACCAGTCGCGTGCCTGGCGGTCGAAACGACCGACCGCGGCGTTGACGTCGGACTGGCCGCCGCCTGCGGCGAGCCGGGACCACCAATTGATCGCTTCGTCCCAGCCGGGCATCTCCGGCGTAGCGGATGCGGACGGTGCCGCGAACGGCCCGGGCGCGGCGCCGGCACGCATCATCTCGCCCCACTGGTTCCAGTACTGCCGCGCGAGCGACTCGAAGTCACCGCCGAACGGGTTGTTTGCCATGATCCCTCCTTCTCCGGCCGATCATAGCAATGGCATGTTCAATCGACGTGCTCAAGGCTTGGGGATGCGCAGGGTCTTGCTGATCATCAGCGAGCCGGACACGGCGAACATCAGCACCAAGGGATGCAGTTGCCACGGGCCAAGCTGGATCGAACCGAACCAGATATCCGGACCGGTCGCCCCCTGCCAGGCTGCCACCGCAAGCACGATCACCAGCACCAGGCTGGTCGGGATCGGGGTCCCCTCGAAATGGCTGACCTTGTCGTCATCGCCGGCAAGCTGCTCGGCGGTGACGTTGTAGCGGGCCAGCCGGCTGACCCCGCAGCCGACGAAGTAGCTCAGCACCAGCCAGTCCCAGCCACCCTGCAGGCCGCAGGCCCAGGCCAGCGCGACGGGGGCGACACCGAAGGAAATCACGTCCGCCAGCGAGTCGAGTTCGCGGCCGAGGGTGGAGGACGATTTGCGCCAGCGCGCAATGCGACCGTCGAGTGCGTCGAAGATGAAGGCCAGCGGGATCAGCGCCATCCCCACCATCAGGTCGCGCAGCTCGTTGCTCTGCAGGTAGCGCATCGCAGCGAAAACCGCGCCGGTGCCGCAGACCGCATTGCCAAGAGTGAACCAGTCGGCGAGGTGGAACTCGCGCAGCATCGAGAAGTGGCGCGGTCTGGGACGCGGATCGGACATGGTCTGCCCTGCGGGTGGAAGGAGCGCCAGCGTGCCAAGGCGATGAGCGGGAGGCAACTGCATCGCCCCATTTTTCGCTTCTTCGCCCCCGGCGTTCCGGCATGACCGATGGTCCCAAGAGCCGAATCCCGAGGATGACCGCCTTCGCGTTCCAGCGTAACCGCGCGATCCGACGGGATCTGCCGGTCTTGACGGCGAAATCAAGGAGGAGGCCGCCGCCACGGGCGGCGGCCGGGGGACATTCGCCGTCAAGGCCGGCAGGTCGCGTCGGGACAGCCAGGTCGCGGCGAGAACCGGCGATCGAACACAAACGGCAGTGTCCACGCCTTCGCTGAAAGCGAACTCCCCCTCACTAGGGAGAAGAACCTTTTTTCCGCCGTGGATGACCGCGAGGAGTTATCACGGAATCGCCAGATGGCCGGCAGTCAACGGCTGCCCCCACGCGGCGTGGTTTCGATCACCGCATCGGCCGGCAGTGGCGCGCCATTGTCCAGATGGGCTTCGACCCGGTCCAGCGCCTCGTACACGTAAGGCAGCAGCGGCAGGTAGCGGGCGGCGTAGTCCGGCAGACCGAGGAAGGCATCGAAGTGCTGGGCATTGCGGACCTGCCAGAAACGCACGTCGCGGCCGGCCGCTTTCGCCATCGCCACATAGGGCTGGCTGCTGAAAGCCATCGGCACCAGGCCGTCGTCGGTGCCGTGGACCACGACCACCGGCAGGCCCGCACGCGGCGGCGCGGCGCGGACTTCGGCCACGCCTGCGCGGACGCGGTGAGCGGCGTCTCCTTCGCCGGTCCATAGCGCACGCAGGCATTGCAGGCCGCCGAAGGTCGGATCCGGCACGGCCGTCGGCATTTCGACGATGCCGACCCCGGCACCGGGCGGGATGCCGCTGCCGTCGGCCCACCAGGTTGCGCGTTCGGCATCGGAGGAAGCACGCGGTGAGAAAGGCTCGTTGAGCACGGCGAAACCGAAGCCGCAGGGATGCTGGCCGACGCCGTAACGGCCATACGCGGACGCGTAGGTGACCGCGATCGCACGCCACAGGTCGAAGCCGGACGACAACGCCCCGGCCTTCAACGCCTCGTCGCTCCAGCCGCTGGCATTGAGCCGGCGGTGGGCATCGACGACCCACGCAGCGGCATCGTCTCCCTCGACCAGGCCCGCCATGCGCAGTCGGCTACAACGCCCCAGTGACGCCGCCGAACCCGCTGCCGCCGGCAGTGGCGCCAGCGTCTGGTCGAGCAGCGCGCACGGCATCAGCAGTGCGGCCTCGGTGGTGTAGTCGTACAGGCTGCGGCCACCTTCGGCGTCGATGTTCGGCTCGCCCGCGACGACTGCATCGAGCCAGTCCCCCTCCAGCTCGGCGGCACGAAGGACCGCACCGCCACCATTGGAAATGCCGACTGCGATGATCCGGGTGTTGTCGAAAGTAAACGGCGCCTCACCCGGACGCGCTTTGTCCAGTGCGTGCAGGGCGAACTCGGCCGCCTGCCGTACATGGAGACCCCAGTCGGCCTCGGGGTTGTCCTGCGAGTGGGCATGCTTGACCGCAACGCCGCGCGCCGTCGCCTCACCGGCCGGGGCGTCGGGTGCGAACGCGAGTGCGGCCTCGCCTGCCGTGGCAACGGTGCCGTCGGCCGCAATGCCCTTCCCCGCATCGAGATCGAAATAATCGGTACCCGCGCCCTTGTCCGTGTAGGCGACCGCGCATCCCTTCGGCAGGCCCCAGGCGCCCGCCACCGCGATCGCGCCATAGATGCCGCGCGAGCCCGATGAAGCCGTCACCACCACGCAACGCTTGCCGGTATCGAAATCATCGGGGACCTGCACCAGCAGCCGGTGCGGCTGGCGCGCTCCATCGATCCGCGCGAAGGCGCTGAACTCGCGTCCGGGCACATCGGCCGTGCTGCCATACAGGTCGCCGTAACCGCCGCCAGGGACGAGATCGGCGATGCCACGCCAGTTGCTCCAGATCGCACGGCGACGCAGTTCAGAGAGTGTAGGACGAGCGGCATCGGCGAAGGCCGGCGGTGCCATCACGCGCAGGCCGTCGAGGCCGAGGCCGGCGGTCAGCAGGTCGTCGTCGTCGTGATGGAAGGTCTCAAGTTCGGCGCTGAATGCAGTGGTGATGGCCGCCATCGACATCTCCTGGTCGGAAGATCGCGTGCTGGTGGTGCACGCGACCAGCGTCAATGCCGCGGCCAGGCCCGAAGCCCGGGCGACAAGGGCGAGTGTTGGCGTATTCATGCCCCACAGCCTAGCAAGACCCGCCGTCCGGCCCATCGTACGTTGGTACGACCGTCCGCACCGCACGATTTCCGTGCCTGCCTGATAGGCTGGCACCGCTACCGAGCCTGCCCCGATGTCGAATCTGCTCATCGCCGACGACCACCCACTGTTCCGCGCCGCTTTGCGCCAGGCCGCGGCCGACGCCGTGCCCGACGCCACGGTCCGCGAGGCCGATACGCTGGAGGCGGTGCTGGCAGCGCTCGACGACGCACCCGACACCGACCTGGTCCTGCTCGACCTGCACATGCCCGGCAACCATGGCCTGGCCGGACTGGCGGCGATCCGCGCCCAGCACCCGGGCGTGGCGGTGGTGGTGGTCTCGGCCAACGACGACCCGCGGGTGGTCCGCCGCGCGCTCGACCACGGCGCCGCCGGCTACCTGCCCAAGAGCGCCGGCCTGGACGAACTGCGCGACGCAATCCGCGCAGTGCTCGCCTGCGAACAATGGCTGCCGCCCGCGTTGCGCGCCGCCGTCGCCCGCACCGAAAGCGCGCGCGCCGACGCCGACCTCGCCGCCCGCCTCGCCAGCCTGTCGCCGCAACAGTTCCGGGTGTTGACCCTGGTCGCGCAGGGCCTGCTCAACAAGCAGATCGCCGACCGCCTGGACGTGCAGGAACGCACGGTCAAGGCTCATCTGTCGGCGATCTTCGAGCGGCTGGGCGTGCGCAACCGTACCCAGGCCGGGGTGGTGCTGCGTGAACTGGAACTCAGCGACCCGAGCCGGCACCTGCCGGACAAGGCGGACGCCCGAAAAAACCCCTCCCCCTGATTGGGCCGCCCGAGAGTCCCGGAGACCCGTTGGTTCGAGTCCAGTGAAGGTGAGGGGTCGTCGCGACTCACCACCTCGCCCGTATGCCGATATAGGCCCCGCGCTGCTCGTAGTCGGTCCCGTCCAGTTCCCGGCCAATCGACAGCACGCCGAAGGCGCTCAGGCGCTGGTTGATCGTCGCTTCCAGCCCCAGGTCCAGCGTCGCCGACGTGCCCAGGTCGTGGTTCGGGAAGGCCAGCCCATTGTCCAGCGCCCCCGGCGTCGCCAGGGTCACGCTGTTCTCGTTCTCGCCCATCACCCGCTGCACGCCCAGCGTCGCCCACGGCCGGATCACTGCGCCGTTGCCACGTTCGATCGTCTTCTCCACCCGCAGCGCCGCCCGCGCCGTGCTGACCAGGTCGTCATCGAACATCACCTGCTTGCCCGACGCATCCACCTTGCCGCCCCAGCTCACCGCGCTGACCTCCACCTGCACCTGCGGCTCCAGCAACCAGCCGTCATTCAACTGATAGCGGTGGCCCGCGCGCGTGCTCAGGGTCAGGGTGTTGCCGGTGATGCGCTCGCTGAACCCGTCAGGGGTGCGGATGTCCGCGTGCGGCAGTTGCCCGGTCAGGACGAAGTTGACATACCCGCCCCTGTCCCAGGTGTGGCTCAGGTACATGCCGCCGACCGCGGTGTCGATGTCGACATTGGCGATCCCCGACCCGGGCAGGTCGGTGGAGTTGACCCCCGTGGTCCAGTAGTTGCCGTGGCGGTAGCCCAGGAACAGGCCGCCGCGCAGGGTCCGGCCCTCGCGATCGAAAGCGCTGTCGACGCCCACGTACAGGCCGACGTTTTCACCTGAAACCTCGAAGCCCGGGTTCGCGCCCAGGTCCAGGTCGCTGTAGGTCACCGCCGTCCAGACCCCGCGGCAATCGTCGATCACCCCGGTCCCGGCCCGCTCCACCGGCCATTCGGGCCGGATGCCGCACTCCGGCAGCTCGCCGCCGCGCACACCGGCCAGGCGCTGGTGGATCAGGCGGTCGCTGTCCTGTGCGGCCAGCAGCGCCAGGCTCGGCAGCACGCCGTAGGCCGGCACTTCCGGCAACACGCCCGCTTCGGCGCTCAGGTACCAGTTGCGGTCCTCTTCCTGGCCGAAGCTCCACGGCAGGATGCTGCCGTCCAGGCGCACGAAGCTGCCGCCCTCGGCCGGGGCGAACCCGCCGGCCGTGCCCAGGTCGTCGTTCGGACTGGCGATCACCAGGATCGACGCCAGGCCGCCACCGGTGAATTCGCTGCCGTCGCTCTCGAACCGCACGAACGTGGTGCCGCGCACGTCGCCGTCGATGTCCAGCCCACCGGCACTCAGGGTGCCGGGCGAAACGGTCAGTTGCAGTGCACCGTCGAGGCCGGTGTAGCTGCCGCCGATCGCCAGGCGGTTGCCACCGACCTGGATCAGGCCGGCGTTCTCGACGTTGCCGGCCAGTGCGGCGCCGGCGTTGGCGATCCACTGCGAGGTGGGGTCGATGAACAGCGTGCCGCCGGCCAGATCGAAGGCGCGGCCCTGGGTCAGGGTCGTGTTGTCCAGCAGTTCCACCCGCTGCCACTGGCTGACCACGGCCAGGTTTCCATCACTCAGGTCCTGCGTGCTGAAGCGCAGCAGGTTGTCGCCGGCACCGCCGTCGATCGCGGTCAGGCCGCTGATGTCACCGCCGATGAAGTGCGCGGTGTCGTTGCCGCCGCCGAACGCCAGTGCACCGTTCACGGTGCCGCGCGAAGTGAAGGTGTCGTCGCCGTCGGTGCCGGTGTAGCTGCCGGCGATGTCCAGCGTCGCGCCGGCCGCGACCGTCGTGTGCTGCGCCGCCACGCGGCCGGCTTCGGCCACATGCAAGGTGCCGCCTTCGACGTTGACCGCGATGAAGTCGGACGATGCCGGACCGTTGACGTTGAGCACGCCGGCGTTGGTCTTGGTCAGCACCTCGAACTCCTGCACCGCGCCCAGGTCGGCCCGGGTCGCGATGTCGGCGTTGAGCGTGTCGGTGCCGGCGCCGCCAGCCACGGTCCCGATGACGACCGTGTCGTCGTGGATGATGAAGGTGTCATCGCCATCGCCCAGGGTCAGCACGCCGTCACCGGTATCCAGGGTCCCGGCCACATCCAGCACATCCGCGCCGTCGCCCAGGTCGCCGCTGGCGACCAGCCGGCCGCCCGCGCCCACCGTGACCGTGTTGGTCCCGGCACTGCCGGTCAGCGTCGCCGCCGCACCGCCACCGCCGTCCAGCGTCCCGGTCACGTTCAGCACCGTGTCGTCGCTCATCGCCACGATCGGTGTGCCCAGTTGCCCGGCCACCGTCAGCGTGCCGCCCTCGATCGCGGTGTCGCCGGTGAACTGGCCGCTGCCCACCAGGATCGCCTCGCCGCTGTTCTCCTTCACCAGGTGCTCGAAGTTGACGATCATGTCGAGGTCGTACTCGTGGCTGATCGTGTTGTTGATGATCACCCAGTCGCTGCCCTCTTCGGGCACGTTGCCGTCGATCACCGTTTCCAGCACCGCGCCGTCGAGCAGCACCAGGGTGTCGTCGCCCGCGCACAGGTCCACGGTGCCGCTGCCGCGGATGGTGCCGGCCACGGTCAGGGTGTCGTTGCCGTCGCCGCAGCCGTACGCGCCATCGACGTTGAGCACCGCGCCGCTGGCGACGAAGGTGTCCAGGGTGCCGCCGGTGGGGGCGATCACGCTGCCGTCAGGGCCTATGTACAGGGTGCCTTCATTGACGTTCACGGTGTTGAAGTCCGACACCCCCGGACCGTTGACGTTGAGCACGCCCACGCCGGTCTTGTCCAGCACCTGGAAGTTGGTCACCGCCCCCAGGTCGGCGCTGGTATGGATGTTGGTGTTGAAGGTGTTGGTGCCTGTGCCACCGTCCACGGTCCCGATGAGGGTCGTGCCATCGTGGATGATGAAGGTGTCATCGCCACCACCCAGCGACAGCACCCCGCCCTGCGTGTCCAGCACACCGACGACATCCAGCACATCGTTGCCCTCACCCAGGTCGCCATGGGCCAGCGCACTGCCGTTGATCACCAGGGTCTTGTCCCCGGCACCGCCGACAATCTCTGCCGCGCTGCCGGCGGGGCCTTGCAGCTGGCCGTCCACGGTCAGGGTGGTGCCGCCGGCCATCCCGATCACCGGCGTGGTCAGGCGGTCGGCCACCACCAGCGCGCCGCCGTTGAGCTCGGTGCTGTCGCTGTAGTCGTGCACGCCGAACAGGGTGGCAGTGCCGCCGTTGTTCTTCTGCAGGGTCTCGAAGCCGGTGATGCTGCCGGCCCCGAAGGCCAAGTCGCCGCTGTTGTTGAGCACCACCGTGTCGTTGCCGGCGCCGCCGGCCAAAGCACCGCTGTAGCCGGCGAAGTCGGCGCCGTCGTTGAGGGTCAGGGTGTCGTCGCCGTCGCCCAGGCCGATCGGGCCGCTGCCGGTCACCGCACCGGCCACGGTCATCGTGTCGTCGCCGTCGGAGCCGGCGTAGTTGCCGTCGACATTGAACACGGTACCGGCCGCGATGTTGGTGGTGACCACGCCGCTGATGTCGCCCTGCGGCCCGATGTCCAGGGTGCCGCCGTCCAGGTTGACCGTGGTGAAGTCGGACTGGGCCGGGCCGGCCACGATCAGGGTGCCGGTGTTGGTCTTGTTCAAGGTCTCGAAGTTGATCGCACCGCCCAGGGTCGCCGTGCCGGCGATGTCGGTGACCAGGGTGTCGTCGCCATCGCCGCCGTCCACCGGCCCGGCCAGGCCGGACAGGTCGGCACCGTCCTGGATGACCAGGGTGTCGTTGCCGTCGAGCATGTTGATGTCGCTCAGGCCGCTGACCGTACCGGCCACGGTGAAGACATCGTCATCCTCGGTGAACAGGAAGTTGCCGTCGATATTGAGAGTCGCGCCGCTGGCCACGGTCGCGTCCCGCACGCCCGCGATCTCGCCGTCGACACCAATGTCGAGCAGGCCGCCGAGCACATTGACGGTGGAGAACTCGGACTCGGCCGGACCGTCCACGTGCAAGGTGCCGGTGTTGGTCTTGGTCAGGGTCTCGAAGTTGATCGCACCGCCCAGGGTCGCCTCGCCGGCCAGGTCGGCCACGAAGGTGTCGTTGCCCGCGCCACCGTCCACCGGGGTGGCCAGGCCGGACAGGTCCGCGCCGTCCTGGATGGTGAAGGTGTCGTCGCCGTCGCCCAGGTCGATCGTGCCGTTGCCGGTCACGGTGCCGGCCACGGTGAACGTGTCGTCGCCGCCGGTACCCGTGTAAGTGCCGTCCACGTTGAGGGTCGCGCCACTGAAGATCGTGGTGTCCTGCGCCTGGATGCCGCCGGCGGCGGCCACGTTCAGGGTGCCCTCCTGCACATTCACGGTCTCGAACTCCGATACCGCGGGGCCATTGACATTGAGTACGCCCACGCCGGTCTTGCTCAGCACCTCGAAGTTCACCAGCGCGCCCAGATCGGCGCTGGTGTTGATGTTCGGGTTGAAGGTGTCGGTGCCGGCACCGCCGTCCACGATGCCGATGATGTTGGTGCCGTCGTGGATGGTCAGGGTGTCGTCGCCCGCGCCGAGCGAGAAGACACCGCCGCCGGTGTCCAGCACGCCGGCAACATCCAGCACGTCCTCGCCGTCGCCCAGGTCGCCGCTGGCGATCAGCACCGCGCCCTGGGCGATGTTCACCGTGTTGCTGCCGGCGGAGCCCTGGATGTCCATCGGCACCGGCGCCATGGCACTGCCGGCCGCAAAGCCCTCGACGTTGAAGACGGTGTCATCGCCCATCGCCACGGTCGGCGTGAACAGCGCGCCGTCCACGGTCAGCGTACCCGCGTTCAACTCGGTGCCGCCGCTGAACTCGTGGACACCGGTCAGGGTCGCCTCGCCGGTGTTGTCCTTCTGTAGCACCTCGAAGTTGGCGACCTGGCCCGCGTCCAGGGTGAAGTCGTTGGCGTTGTTGAGCACCACGCGATCGTCGCCAGCGTCACCGTCGATCGGGTTGGCCAGCCCGCTGAGGTCGGCGCCGTCGTTGAGCACCAGCACGTCATCGCCGCCGCACAGGTTGATCGTGCCGCTGCCAGAGACTGTGCCTGATACGTCCATCGTGTCGGCCTGGTCGCCACAGCCGAACTCGCCGTCCACGTTCAAGGTCGCGCCCGCGGCCACCCGCGTGTCCAGCGACTCGCCCGGCGTGGCCACGATGCTCGCGCCGGCGTGCACGTCCAGCGTGCCCTCCAGCACCTCCACCTGCTGCAGGTCGGTCGCGCCCGGACCGGTGATGTTCAGTACACCGGTGCCGGTCTTGGTCACCCCCTCGAAGTTCACCAGCGCGCCCAGATCGGCGCTGGTGTTGATGTTGTAGGTGCGGGTGTCGAAGCCGTCACCGCCGTCCACGGTGCCGATCACCACCGTGCCGTCGTGCACGATGAAGTTGTCGTCGCCATCGCCCAGGAAGAAGGTGCCGCCGCCCAGGTCCAGGGTGCCGGACACGTCCAGGGTGTCGGTGCCGGCGCCGAGGACGAAGTCGCCGCCCAGGGTGTCCATCAGCCCCTCAACAACCACGGCGTTGTCGCCATCGCCCAGGTCGCCGCTGGCCCACAGGGTGCCGCTCGGGCCCACGTTGAGGGTGTTGGCTCCGGCGCTGCCGGTGATGATCGTCGGGTCCACGGGACCGGCGCCGAGGGTGCCGTCCACATTCAACGTGGTGTCGTCGGCCATGGCCACGGTCGGAGTTTCCAGATTCCCGGCCACGCTCAGCGTGCCCTCGTTGATCGTGGTCCCGCCGACGAAACTCTGGCTGCCGGTCATCGTGGCTTCGCCCGCGTTGTCCTTCTGCAGGAACTCGAACCCGCTGGTGTTGCCGCCATCGAATGTCAGATCCTGGGCGTTGTTGAGCACCAGGGTGTCATCGCTGCCGGCACCGCCGTCGATGGCGTTGGCCAGCACGGCCCCGTCGTTCAGGGTCAGGGTATCGGCGCCGTCGCCCAGGTCGATCGTGCCAGTGCCGGACACGGTGCCGGACACCTCGAAGGTGTCGTCAAAGTCGCTGGCGGTGTAGCTGCCGTCCACGTTCAGGGTCGCACCGCTGGCCACCACGGTGTCCAGGGTCTCGCCCGGCGGCGCCACCACGCTGCCGCCGGCGGTGACGTCCACAGTGCCTTCGAGCACCTCGACGGTATGGAAATCCGAGTCCAGCAGGCCGTTGATGTTGAGCACGCCGGTGCCGGTCTTGCTCAGGACCTGGAAGCTCTGCACCGCCCCCAGGTCGGCGACGGTGTTGATATTGGTGTTGAAGGTGTTGGTGCCGCCGCCGCCGTCCACGGTGCCGATGATGTTGGTGCCATCGTGGATGGTCAGGGTGTCGTCGCCGTCGCCCAGCTCGAAGACCAGGCCACCGGTATCCAGGGTACCGGCCACATCCAGTATGTCGTTGCCGTCGCCGAGGTTGCCGTTGGCGATCAGGGTGCCACCGGCGCCCACGGTGACGGTGTTGTCGCCGGCGCTGCCATTGATCAGCGCGGGGCCGCCAAAGCCCGCTTCCAGTGTGCCGTCCACATTCAGCACGGTATCGTCCGCCATGTCGACGGTGGGGGTCTCCAGGTCGCCGGCGATGGTGAGGGTGCCCTCGTTGAGGTCGGTACCGCCGCTGAAACTCTGGCTGCCGGTCATGGTGGCTTCGCCCGCATTGTCCTTCTGCAGGAACTCGAAGCCGGCGGTCTGGCCGCCGTCGAAGGCCAGCGCGTTGGCGTTGTCCAGGATCAGGGTGTCGTTGCTGCCGCCGCCGGCGTCCACGCCGGTGCCCTCGATCACGGCGCCGTCCTGGAGGGTCAGGGTGTCGTCGCCGTCGCCCAGGTTCAGGGTGCCGGCGCCGGTGTCCAGGAGGCCGGCCAGGGTCACGCTATCGTTGCCGTCGCCCAGGTCTCCAGCGGCGAGCAGGGCGCCGCCGTTGCCCACGTTGATGACCTGGTCGCCCGCGCTGCCAGTGATGGTGGTCTGGGTCTCGCCGGCACCCTGCACCAGGCCGTCCACGTTCAGGGTGGTGTCGTTGTCCATGGACAGGGTGGGCGTGATCAGGGCGCCGTCCACGGTCAGGGTGCCGTCCTCGATCTGGGTGCCCGTATCGAAGTCGTGGTCGCCGGTGAGGGTCAGTTCACCGGTGTTCTGCTTGGTCAGGATGTTGAAGGTGTCGATCTCGCCGCCGTCCAGGACGAAGCCGAGGACGGTGTTGACCACCAATGTGTCGGTGCCGCTGCCGCCGGAAGCGTTCACACCGGCCCCCAGCATCTGCGCGCCGTCGTTGAGGATCAGGGTGTCGTCGCCATCGCCCAAGGCCAGGGTGCCTGTGCCCGTGTCCAGGGTGCCGGTCAGATCGATGGTGTCGTTACCGTCGCCCAGGTCGCCATTGGCCAGCAGGGTGCCGCCCGCGCCGACGGTAATCGTCTGGTCCCCGGCATCGCCGGTGATCACAGTCTGGGTGGGGCCATCCGCCTGCACCGTGCCGTTCACGCTTAGCTCGGAGGTGCCGGTCATGTCGACGGTGGGGGTTTCCAGACCGCCGTCCACCTGCAGGGTGCCATTCTCAATAGTGGTGGCGCCTATCGCATTGTCCAGAGAGGTCAATATGCTGGTGCCGGAACCGATCTGCGCCAAGGTGCCCGGACCGCTCAAAGTGCCGTCGAAGGTGAAGGTGTCGCTGCGGTTCAGGGACAGGGTGGAGGTGGGGTTGGCCACGATCACGTCGCCGGCGCCGGCGTTGCCAGTGGTGCCGCCGTTGCCGATGATCAGGTTGCCGTCGTTGATCACCGTGTTGCCGGTGAAGGTGTTGTTGCCGGTGAGAATCCAGGTGCCGGAATCGTTCTTGGCCAAGGTGGTGGCGCCGGTGCCGTTGTCGCCGATGGCGCCGCCGAAGGTGTTGTCGCCGGTGTTGGTGCCGCCCAGCGCCATGGTGCGCGCTGTGTCGGTGCCGCTCAGGCCCACCGCGCCGGTGTTGGTGAACTGCAGGGCGCCGGTGCCGGAGGACTCGATAAAGGACACGCCGGGGGCGAGGGTGAACTGGCGGTCGCTGGAGTCACCGGCGCCGGTGTAGCGCAGGGTGGACTCATTGCCGATCACCAGGTTGGCGGGGTCGGAGCTGGCGGCGCCGATGCTGCTGGCCATGCCGCCGTCCGCGAACTCGTTGACCTCAAGGATGCCGCCATCGATGGTGGTGACGCCGGTGTAGCTGCTGGTGGCGCTGGTCAGGCGCCAGAGGCCGTTGCCGGTCTTGGTCAACGAAGTGGCGCCGGTGCCGTTGTCGTTCAGCTGCGCGGAAAAGATATTGGTGCCGGTATTGTTGCCGGTAAGGGTCAGGGTGCGCGCGGTGTCGGTGCCGGCCAGGGTCACCGGGCCCGCAAAACTGAAATCGATGGCGCCGCTGCCGTTGGAGCCGATGGTGCCGCCACTGGTGCCGAGGGTGAACTCGCGATTGGTGCTGCCGCCGCTGCCGACGTAGTTCAGGGTGCCGTTGATCACCAGGTTGGCGGGGTCGCTGGTGGAGGCGCCGATGGAGCTGTTGAGGCCGCCGTCCTCCAGGCAGGTGACTTGCAGGGTGCCGGCATTGATGGTGGTGGTGCCGGTGTAGTCGCTGTTGCAGCCGCTGAGCGCCTGAAGCGTGTTGCCGTTCTTGACCAGGTTGCCGGTGCCGGTGATGGCCCCGGCGTAGGTGCGGTTGTCGACGGTGTTCAGGGTCAGCGTGGCGCTGCCCAGGTCGATGTTGCCGCCATTGGCGCCGCCGCCGATCAGCGAGGTCACCACCGTATCGAAGCTGTCCAGGTCCAGCAGCACGCCGGCGGTGTTGTTCAGGATCATATGGCCTTGGGGACCAAAGGCGTTGGTTGCCGCTGCGCGCAGCACGCCGCCGGCCACGGTGGTGTTGCCGGTATAGGTATTGGTGCCGGACAGCACCAGGGTACCGGCGCCGCTCTTGCTCAGCGAGCCACCGCCGATGGCATCCCCCTCGAACTCCAGGGTGGTGGCGGCTTCGGTCACCTGGATGCCACCGGCTCCCAGCAACTGGAAGCCGCGATCGATGGCGATGCTGCCGCCGGTGTAGATCAGCGTGCCGCCGTTGAACTGCAGGTTGGTGGAGCCGGCGCTGGAGGCGCCGATGCCGCTGGCCAGGCCGCCGTCGAGCAGGCAGTCGGTGCGGAGGTTGGCCTGCAGATTGGTGACACCGGTGTAGGTGTGGTTGCAGCCGTTAAAGGTCTGGGTGCCGCCGTTGGTGCGCCAGATTCCGCCGGTGCCGCTGATTACGCCCGAATAGTCGCCGTTGCCACCGACGATGCGCAGGGTGGCGGAGCCGAGGGTGACGTTGCCGCCATTGGCGCCGCCGCCGTTCAGGGGGCCGATCATGTTGTCGAAGCCGTCCAGGTCCAGGGTGACGCCGGCCACGTCGGCCAGGGTGGTCGGTTGGCCGGTGAAGCCGCCGAAGGCCTGGGTGGAGCCGGCGCGCAGCACGCCACCGTTGACGGTGTTGCCACCGGTGTAGGTGTTGGTGCCGGACAATATCAGGGTGCCGTCGCCCTCCTTGGTCAGGGAATTGTTGGTGCCAACGATGTTGCCGCTGACGGTCAATTCGGTAGCCGCATTGGTGACGTCGATGGTGCCGTCGTTGGGGCCCAGGGTCGTACCGCGATCGGTGCTGGCGGTGCCACCCGTGTAGCGCAGGCCGCCGCCGTCCAATACCAGGTTGGCGGGGTCGCTGCTGGATTGGCCGATGGGGCTCACCACGCCGCCATTGGGCAGGGTATCTACCGAGATGAATCCACCGGTGACGGTAGTGATGCCCACATAGTCGTTGTTGGGGTTGGCCAGGGTCAGGGTGCCGGGCCCGCTTTTGGTGAAGCTGGCGTCGTCGGGGCTGGTGACCAGGCCGCTGAAGGTGAGGTTGGCGTTGGGATCGGTGACTTCCAGCTCGACGCCGAGGATGGCGCCGGAGGTGCTGAAGGTGAAGCCGCGGTCGCTACTGTCGCCGGTGCCGGTGTACTGGAGCTTGCTGCCCTGCAGTACCAGGTTGGCCGGGTCGGTGGAGGCGGCGCCGATACTGCTGGCAACGCCGGCGTTGGCGACACTGGTGATCGCCAGGGTGCCCTCGGCGATCACCGTGGGCCCGGTATAGGTGCTGGCAGTGCTGCCCAGTGTCACTAAACCTTCGCCGGATTTGAAAAAGCCCAAGTTGTTGCCGTTGTCCACTATCTGCGAATCGATGGTGAAGTTGCCGGTGCTGTTCTGCTGGATGGAGAGCGAATCGCCTGTGCCGCTGCCGCCGGTCATCATGCCGCCTTGAATCAGCTGGTCGTTATTCAACACCGAGGGCGAGACGATGATGGGGGCATCCACGCCCAGGGTCTCCCCGGGGTTCACGGTCACGGTGGTGGCCACCGGCTGGGTGTACTGCAGGCCGCCCAATTGCACGCTGCCGGTCACCGTGCCGAAAAAGCCGTCCGTATCGCCGTCGTTGTCGGAAATGACCTGGCCGCTCATCCACAGGGAGGCGTCGTCCTGGTCGGTGTAGTCGGATTCCTCGAAGGCCAGCACCAAGCCGCCCTCCACCTTGGCGTATTCGGTGCCGTTGACAATGGCCCAGGCCAGGAACATGTCCCCGTTGCTGGTGGTGATGCTGCCGCTGTCCGGCAGCTCGAAGTTCAACAGGCCGCCGGTGCGGGTAATGGCACCCAGGTTGAGGGTGGTGCTGCCGCCGGTGCCGGAACTGATGTCGATGGCGTTGATGCCGGCGGTGACGTTGAGGCCGTCGAAGGTCTGGGTGTTGCTCTCGCCATCGGCGCCGATCACGTTGAGGGTGCCGCCGCTCATGTTCAGGGTGGAGCCGCTGCCGATGATATTGCTGGTGGGCCCGCCGGCACCGCTGAAGTCCAGGTTCAGGGCGCCGCCGCCGATGGTGGTGTCGCCGGTGTAGCTGCTGGCGCCGGTCAAGGTCTGCTCGCTGCCGCCCAGCTTGGTCAGGCCACCAGTGCCAATGATGCTGCCGGCGTAGCTTGCACTGGTGCCTTCATCGGCCTCCAGGGTCAGGGTGGCGCTGCCCAGATCCAGGGTGCCGCCGCTGCCGTTCAGGGTGGGGAAGTTGAAGGAGATATCGTTGAAATCCAGCACGCCGCCGTTGATCTCGATATTGTCCGAGGCGCCGAAGGCATCGGTGGTGCCGGCGCGCAGCACGCCGCCGTCGACGATGGTGTTGCCGGTATAGGTGTTGGCGCCGTTCAGCACCCAGGTGGCGTCGCCGACGCTCCTCAGGTTGCCGGCGCCGGCGATGACGCCGGAGTAGACGTTGTCGGCGCCGGTAAAGCTGCCGCCGAGGCTGGCGGTGTTGCCGATCGCCATGGTCCCGCTCAGGGTGAGGGCGCCCGTGCCGTCATTGCTCAGGGTGCCGTTGCTGAGCGACCAGTTGCGGTTGCTGCTGTCCCCGCTGCCGGTGTAGCTCAGGGTGCCACTATTTATGGCGATGTTGGCCGACACTCCCCCCGTCCCCAGCGAGCTGGCCATACCGTAATTGGCAAGAGTGCCGACCAGCACCTGCCCTTCGCCAGCAATCGTGATGTTGCCGCTATAAGTATTGTTGTCACCCAGCGTCACGGTCTGCCCGGCGGCGGCATTGAAAAAGAGATGAGAACCGCTGATCACACCCAGCAATTCCAGGTCCGCCGTCGTCGCGTTGAAATGGGCTGGCTGGTTTTGCGACCCCGAAGCCACCGCAATATTTCCAGTTAGCGTCAGGGTGCCGGTGCCGCTATTGACGAGAAACGGCGCACTGCTAAAGCTCTGGAAAGTCCAATTGCGGTTGGAGGTATCGCCGTCGCCTACGTAGCTGACGACCCGGGTCCCGGGGTTCCCGGCCGTCACGGCGATGGTGCCATCGGCAACCGTGGTGGGCGCCCCCAGTGAACTGGTCTCGCCCAGGTTGCCTATTGAGGTAAAGGAGGCACTACTGACAAAACTTGTCTTGCCGGTGTAGTCATTGCCCTCATTATCCAGAAGCATGTTCGAAGCGACAGAAATGCCGCCCGTGCCGGTGAAAAAGTTGCTGCCGAGCCCGGCTCCGCTAACGGTGACCTGCCCCACGCCGGTCAGATTGACGATGCGGTTGTCCAGGTTGCCGCCGGTGTCTCCGGCGTTCAACGTGGTGCTGGCGGCCATATTGAGCATATTGCCGACGTCGCCCAGGGCGGTGTCGCCGCTGACAAACAGCGCGCCGCTGTTGACGTTGATATCGCCGACGAAGGTGTTGGCGGCATTCAACGTAAGCCGGCCGCCGTTGATTTCGATCCCGCCATTGAAGGTGTTGCTGGCATTCAGGGTCAGGATGCCGCCACCGGCCTTGATCAGCCCGCTGGTGCTGTTGACCACCGAATTGATGGTGACAGTCCCGGCATTGGTGATCGTGGGGTCCGTGCCGTCGAGTGTCAGCGTACTGCCGTTGAGCACCCAGCCATTGCCGCTCACAAAATTGAGGTTATGGACGGTGATCGGCTCGCCCAGCGTGATGGTGCCGACGGTGCCGCCGAAGAAGGCGTCGTCCAGGGCGCCGTTGTTCCAGGCGCTGTAGGGGCCGCTCACACCGTCATTGTTGGGGCTCCAGAAAGGATCGGTGGTGCTCCAGATACCTGTGCCGCCGAAACCGATGGCGGTGTTGTTGGAATCCCACCACCGGTCCGCGGCGATCGCAGGCACATACACCACGCCCCACAGAACCACCAGAATCCCCATGCGCAGCGGCCAGGCTGTCGCTGGCGGCGACCCCTCGACCGCATCACGATCAAGCACGACATCGGTGGCACGCCTCCGCTTGTCGACACCCCCGCCCTTCCCCGATGCGAGGCCAGCTCGGAAACGACGACCCAGGCGCGTTGCGCCTGGGACCAGATGACGCGGAATACATGGTTCATACCAGTCCCCTGTTTGATGTGGACGTGGCTGCCGTACGGACCGCAACCAAGTCGGTACTGCCCCGATGCGATCGTCGGACCGTCAATGTGCATGCGATGTGATAGTTGCCGGCTGGCATCGCCACGCTTGTATGGCCGTCAGCGCTCAACACGGCGCCATGGATGATTTCCACCCGGACTTCGCGTACAGCCCGGGACAGAGCTCCGGTACTCGCGCCACGTCTCGCTAGAAGGCCCTAGGGGGAGCCCCTGTTCCTACCGCCGCCAGCAGGCGGTCCAGCACCGACTTCAGCGCCAATGGCTTGAGTGGCTTGGCGATCAGCGACAGGCCGGCTTCATGCACGGCGCGGCGAACAGTCCCACCGCGGTCGGCGCTGAGGATCAGGGTCGGCCGCGCACCATGGCGATCGGCCAGTCTCCCGGCAAGCGCGACGCCGGTATCGCCGTCGTCGAGGTGGTAGTCGAACAGCCACAGCGACACAGGCGCCGCCTCAAGGACCATGGCCGCTTCTTTGCCGTCGCGCGCGGTGGCCACCCCATAGCCCCAGCCATCGAGCACGCCTGCGAGCGCCGCCAGCGCCTGCGGGTCGTTGTCGACCACCAGCACCGGCAGGCCTTGCCCTGTCCCGCTTGAAGGTGCGTCGGCAACCGCGACAGGACCGGCGACACGCGGCACCCGCACGCCGAACGCCGTGCCACACCCGGCACGCTGCGCAGACTGATCGGCACGTGCAGCAGCTGGGCGATACGGTCGGCGATCGACAACCCGAGACCCAGTCCCTGCCCCGGCGCGTCGTCGCCACGGCGGAACTCGTCGAAGATCACCTGCTGCTGCGCGGCCTCGATCCCGGGACCGGTGTCGTGCACTTCGACGCGCAGGCCATTGAGGTCGCGGCGCACGCCCAGCAGCACGCTGCCGGTCGCGGTGTAACGTACTGCGTTGGCGAGGAAGTTCTGCAGTACCCGCCGCAGCAGCTGCGGGTCGCTGTGCACCCAGGCGTTGCAGGCCACGAACCGGAAACGCAGGTCGCGTGCGGCGGCGATCGCACCGAACTCCGAGGCCAGCGGCTCCAGCACTTCGGCCAACGGAAAGTCGCGCGGCTGCGGCACCAGTCCGCCGGCTTCCAGCCTCGACATGTCGAGCAGCCCGGTGAGCAGGTCGCCGGTGGAATCGAGTGCGCCGCTGATCTGGCGCACGGTCTCGCGCTGGCCTGGCGCGACCTGTGGCTCCAGCGCGTCGGTGAACAGCTGTGCGGCGTGCAGCGGCTGCATCAGGTCGTGGCCGATCGCGGCAAGGAAGCGGCTCTTGGCCTCGTTGGCTCGCTCGGCCTCGCGCTTGGCGGCTTCCAGGTCGGTGGTGCGTTCGGCCACGCGCTGTTCGAGCGTTTCCTTGGCCTGGATCAGGCCGGCCTCGGCGCGACGGAACTCGGTGACATCGGTGAAGGTGGCTACGAAACCGCCACCCGGCATCGGATTGCCGCGGATCTCGACGATGCTGCCGTCGGGCAGCACACGTTCACTGAGGTGCTCGGTGCCGGCACGCATGTAGGCCAGCCGGCGTCCAAGCGCACGCTCGATGTCACCGTCTGGCGGCACCTGCTTCATCGCCCATCGGGCCAGGTCGGCGATGGCCGGCCGACCTGGAGCAGCTCTTCGGGAAAGCCGAACAGCTCAGCGTAGCGGCGGTTCCACGCCACCAGGCGCAGGTCGGCATCGACCACGCTGATGCCCTGGCTCATGTTCTGCAGCGCCGCCTCCAGCAAGCGCTGGTTGAAGCGCAGGTCGGCCGAGGCTTCGCCGACGATCTGGGCGACGGTGTCGAAGCCGCTTCCGGCATCGCGGCGCGCGGCGTCGAGCAGGACCCGCGCCGAGGCCGATCCGAGCACCGCCGCCAGCTCGCGCTCGACGGCATCCTCGACCCGCGCCGGTACCACGCGCTCGGCCGGTACGTCGTGCAACAGTTGCGCAACGCGCTCGCGGGACAGAAAGCGCAGGCTCGCCTCGCGCAGTGCGCGGGCATCCAGTCCGCGCCGCACCGAGCGCGGCGCCTCGCGGCGCAGCAGCGCGGCGAGCACCGTCACCAGAGCCCCTGCAAACAGGCTCGCTCCGACCGCGCGACCGAGCCGGCTCCAGCCGGTCAATCCGAACAGGCCATCCGGCGCCAGCCACTGCCAGCCAAACGGCCCCACCGCCAACCAGTCCGGCGCCAGCCCGCGTGCGGAAAGGAACATCGGCACCAGCAGTACCCAGGCCCAGACCGCGAAGCCCGCCAGTACGCCGGCTGTCGCCGCGCGCGGCGGCGTTTGCGGACGCCAGACCGCGAACGCCAGTGCCGGACTCAATGTCGCCAACGCCGAGAACGACACCGCACCGACATCGGCCAGTGCGTCGTTGCCGGCCACCAGCCGGCTGTAACCCCAGGCCAGCAGCATGATCACCACGATGCCGGCCCGGCGCAGCCCCAACACCCGGCCACGCAGATCGCTGCCGTCGTTGCGCGACCATGCTCCGCGCAGCAGACCTGGCGCGAACCAGTGGTTGCCGATCATCAGGCTCAGGGTCAGCGTGCTGACCACGACCATGCCGGTGGCCGCGCTGAGGCCGCCGAGAAACGCCAGCAGCGCCAAGCCGTCATGGCCTTGCGACAAGGGCAGCGCCAGCACGTACAGGTCCGACGGCACCGCGCCCCCCAGCAACGCGCCGCCGGCTTTTGCCAGCGGCAGCACCGGCAGCGCGATCAGCACCAGGTACAGCGGAAACAACCAGCGTGCGGTGGACACGTCGCGCTCGTTGCGGCACTCGACCACGCCGATGTGGAACTGGTGCGGCAGGATGAACATCGCCAGCGCCCCCAGCAGCACCAGCGGCACGAAACCGCCACCGGCGGGCGGCAGGGCTTCGACTGGCATGGTCGTCACCGCGGGCAGCTCCTTCAACCCGAACCAGACGAACACGCCGATCGCCAGCATCGCCACCAGCTTGAACAGCGACTCGAACGCCATCGCCAGCACCAGTCCGCGGTTGTGCTCGGCCGCACTGGCCCGGCGGGTGCCGAACAGCATCGCGAACAGCGCCATCGCCAGCGCCACGTACAGCGCGCTGTCCTGCCAGGCAGGCAGCGCACCGGCGTCGGCTGCAGGCACGACCATTGCGCGCGCGGTCAGCATCTGGAAGCTCATCGCCACCGCCTTGAGTTGCAGGGCGATGTACGGCACCAGCCCGAGTGCGGCAACCAGGGTCACGGTGGCGGCCAGCCACGCATCCTTGCCCAGCCGGGTGGCGATCAGGTCGGCCAGCGAAGTCGCGTTGGTCTCGCGAGCCAGCCGCACCAGCCGCACCAGGAACCCCACCGCCAGCGCGTAGAACAGGATCGCGCCGAGGAAGGTCGGCGGCAGCGGCCAACCATAGCGCGCGGCCTGGGTCACCGTGCCGTAGAACGTCCACGAAGTGCAATGCACCGCCAGCGACAGCGCGTAGACGTGGTGCCAGTGACGGGCCCAGGCGGTGGGCCGGCGCTCGGCGTACAACGCGGCGCCGAACATCAACGCAAGCCAGACCAGGCTGGCCAGCGCGACGGCGGTCAGGCTCAGCATGGGAAGGTTGGACGCGGCATCGGCGCAGGATAGCGCAGCAGTGTTGGGGCTTTACTCCTGCTGAGGGAGGGAGCGTGGCCTCAGAAGTTGTAACGGGTATTCAACCAGCATGTAGCCCGGGTAAGGCGAAGCCGCACCCGGGGATATCAGCATCATGTCCCGGGTGCGGCTTCGCCTTGCCCGGGCTACGAAATGTGCTGCTCCTGCAAATCAGAAGTCGTACCGGGCAGTCAGCCAGTACTCGCGCGGCGGGCCATAGAAACCGGTCAGCACCCCGAGCACGCCGATGTTGTAGCCGGTGGTGCGGTATTCCTCGTCGAGCAGGTTCTTGCCCTGCAGGGCGAAGCTCCAGTTGTCGTTCATGCGCCAGTTGACGCCGGCATCGAGCAGGCCGTAGCCGGGCTGCCTGATCTCCTCCGACAGGTCGGTGGTCGGGTAGACCTCGCTCTGGTAGCTGTAGCCGACACGTGCGGAGAAATCGCCGCCGTTGGCCAACGGCATCTGGTACTCGACGTTTACCGCACCGGAGAACTCGGGCGCGTTGGTGAACTTCTGGCTGTCGGCGACATCGACGCCACTGGTGATGAACTCGTCGTACTTGGTATCCAGCCAGGCAAGGTTGCCGGTGATCGCCCAGTGCGGGTTCGGCAGCCACTGGTACTCGACTTCGACACCGTTGGCCGTGCCTTTGCCGGCATTGGTGAAATCGCCGAAGAAGGCATCGTCGACGCCATCGCCATCCGAGTCGTAGGCAGTGAAGACCGACAACTGGATGTCCTTGTAGCGATTGTGGAACGCGGCCAGGTTCAGGAACAGGGTCTGGTCGAGGAAGGCCATCTTGCTGCCGATCTCGTAGCTGTCGACGACCTCGTCATCGAACGGTTCGGCCGAACGCGGCACCGCCGTGGCATTGGCGCGGATATTGAAGCCACCCGACTTGAAGCCCCGCGACGCCGAACCGTAGACCATGATGTCCGGGGTGACCTGGAAATCGAGCGCGACCTTCGGCGAGGTGTTCTTGAAACTGACCGTCTTGTCGAAGTCGGAAACGGTCGCGATCGGCGTAGTGTACGTCCCGTCGCTGTAGGAACGATTGAGCACGATCGCACGCTTGTCCTCGTCGGTGTAGCGCGCGCCGACGTCGAGGCTCAGGCGATCAGTCAGGTCGAAGGTCCAATCGGCGTAGAGGGCGATGCTCTCGGTAAGGACCTTGCCCTGGGTGTCGCCGAACAGGGCGCCGATGAAGTTGTTGAGCACCTGGCCGCCGGCCTCGCCGTCGAACAGGTACACGCCCATCACGCCGCGTGCGCGGCCGCCGGCGTCGTAGTTGAGCTGGGCCTCGTTGCTGACCTGCTCGTCGCTGTAGAAGGCCTTGACGTCGACGATGGGGGCGGTGGTCAGGTCGAAATCGATGTTGGTCTCGGTATCGGACTCGCGCTTGGCGATCACGTACTTGAATGACCAGTCGTCGTTGATGCGCCAGTTCATGGTGGCCGAGACGCCCTTCATCTCGGTGTCGTTGACGTTGGGCATGCCATTGCGGACGTCGTAGCGGCTATCGAGCGGCGGAAACTCGCCGTACTGCGGGAACAGTGCTGCATTGAACGGGTTGGGCGCGAGCATCTTCGCGCCGCGCACGCCGGAGCGGTCATCCATCCAGTCGTAGGCGAACTGGAAGTTGAGGTCTTCATCGACATAGGCGCCGAGCTGTGCGCGCAGTGCCAGAACTTCCTTGTCGCTGACTTTCTGGCCGGTGACCTGGTTCCTGCCGTAGCCGTCGCTGTTGAGGCTGGCGACCGAGATACGGCCGCGCAACACGTCATTGGACGCGATGGAACCGCCGACGGCCGCCTTGACGTCGAGCTTGCCGTGGTTGCCGGCGGTGACCGATGCGAACCCGTCAAGCCCGGTCGGCAGGCCGCGCGAGATGTACTTGATCGCACCGCCGATGGTGTTCTTGCCGTACAGGGTGCCCTGCGGACCGCGCAGCACCTCGACGCGCTCGACATCGAACACGTCGAGCAAGGCGCCTTGCGGACGGGCAATGTAGACGTCGTCCAGGTAGATGCCCACGCCCGGATCCACGCCCCACAGCGGGTCGGACTGGCCGATGCCGCGGATGTAGGCGGTGACCGTGCTGCTGGAACCGCGTGCGGCGTAGACGGTGAGGTTCGGCACCTGCGCACCGAGGTCGGACAGATCCTCGACGGCCAGCTTGTCCAGCGCGTCGGCGGTGAAAGCGGTCACCGCGACCGGCACTTCCTGCAGGGTTTCCTCGCGCTTGCGGGCAGTGACCGTGACCGCGTCGAGCGTGGTCGAGGCCTGCGTGGCAGGCGGTTGTCCGCCCTGCGCCGCGGCACCGTCCTGTGCCCATGCGCCGGGCGCAAGCAACGCGCAGGCGATGGCAATGCTCAGGTGTGTGTGCTTGGTCATGTGTTCCGCTCCTCCCCATCGTGTGGTCGCCCGCCGGCCATGCCGGAAGCGGGATGTGTTCGACGGGCCCTCCCCGCCATGCCAGCAAGCCTAGGTGGGGGACCGGGCGGGGGCATCTGTACCTTCGGACAATGCCGATAGACACCCAACGGGCCGAGACTGCAGCGAAACCGGGATCCTGTCATCCCCGCGAAGGCGGGGATCCATGGACTTCGCCTTCCATGTGATCAACGTCCATGGATTCCCGCCTGCGCGGGAACGACGATTCTGGTCACAGCGGCAACCGCCGCCCTCCTTTCTACCGAGGACCGCAATGTCATTCCTGATCGTGCTGGCTGCACTGTGCTTCCTGATGTTCGTCGCCTACCGCGGCTACAGCGTGATCCTGTTCGCGCCGGTGGCGGCGATGGGCGCGGTGCTGCTGACCGACCCGTCGCTGGTCGCGCCGATGTTCACCGGACTGTTCATGGACAAGATGGTGGGCTTCATCAAGTTGTACTTCCCGGTGTTCCTGCTCGGCGCGATCTTCGGCAAGGTGATCGAACTGTCCGGCTTCTCCAGGTCGATAGTGAAGGCGACGATTCGGGTCGTCGGCGCGAAGCGGGCGATGCTGTCCATCGTCATGGTCTGCGCGCTGCTGACCTATGGCGGGGTGTCGCTGTTCGTGGCGGTGTTCGCGGTGTATCCATTCGCCGCCGAGTTGTTCCGCCAGAGCGACATTCCCAAACGGCTGATCCCGGGCACGATCGCCCTGGGTGCGTTCACCTTCACCATGTGCGCGTTGCCGGGCTCGCCGCAGATCCAGAACATCATCCCTACCGCGTTCTTCGGTACCGACGCCTGGGCCGCACCGCTGCTCGGTACGCTTGGCGGCGTGTTCGTGCTGGCCGTCGGCATGCTTTACCTGGAGTGGCGCCGCCGCGTCGCCGCAAGGGCCGGTGAGGGCTACGGCGACCCCGCCACCCTGCTCAACGAGCCGGCGCCGTTCAGCGGCGGCAAGCTGCCCTACCCACTGGTCGCGCTGCTGCCGCTGGTGCTGGTCGGCGTCAGCAACAAGCTGTTCACCCTGTGGATCCCGAAGTTCTACGGCGACAGCCACAGTTTCGTGCCGGCGGTGATCGGCCAGGCCGCGCCGGTGGTGCAGGAAACCTCGAGGATCGCCGCGATCTGGGCCGTGGAAGGTGCGCTGCTGGTCGGCATCCTGTGCGTGCTGGCGTTCGCATGGAAGCCGGTCGCCGCCCGGTTTGCCGAGGGCAGCAAGGCCGCCGTCGGCGGCGCCCTGCTGGCCGGCATGAATACCGCTTCCGAGTACGGGTTCGGCGCGGTCATCGCCGCCCTGCCCGGCTTCCTGGTCGTCGCCAATGCGCTGTCGTCGGTGCCCGACCCGCTGGTCAACGAGGCGATCACGGTGACCTCGCTGGCCGGCATCACCGGTTCGGCATCCGGCGGCATGAGCATCGCCCTGGCGGCGATGGCCGATACCTTCGTCGCCAATGCCAACGCCGCGGGCATCCCGATGGAAGTGCTGCACCGCGTCGCCTCGATGGCCTCGGGCGGCATGGACACCTTGCCGCACAACGGCGCGGTGATCACCCTGCTCGCGGTCACCGGCCTGAGCCACCGCCAGAGCTACAAGGACATCTTCGCGGTGACCACGATCATCATGACCGTTGCGGTGTTCCTGGTCATCGGGCTGTATTACGCGACCGGGCTGGTGTAGCCCCCCGGATCTGCCGCCGCCGGACAAGGGCCGCTTCGGATCCGGTATCCGTAGCCCGGGTAAGGCGCAGCCGCACCCGGGGTTTTCCGCAACGGGAGCCCCGGGTGCGGCTGCGCCTTACCCGGGCTACTTCATGCTCTCCGGGCTACAGCAGGATCAATGCATCTGCCAGCCAAGCCCAAGCGTGAACGTGCGTCCCGGTCCGGGCTCGAAGAAGCGGCCGTTGCCCTCGTTGACGATCACCGAACCGATGTAGTCGCGATCGAACAGATTGTCGATGCGGGCGAAGCCGTGCCATCCGCCGCTGGCCTGCCAGTCGAAACGCAGCGCCAGCCTCGCCTGGCCGGGTGCACTGTCGCTGTTGAGGTCGTCGACCGGCACCGCGGCGGCGACATGGGCTTCCATCGCCGCGCCGAGGCGGTCGTCCGCGCGCCGCCAGGCCAGTTCGCCGAAACCCGACGCGCGTGCAATGCCCGGGACCCGGTTGCCGGCGGGCACGGTACGCGTCTCGGCGTCGGTTCCACGAACGATCGCGTAGCTGAAGTCGCGGATGAAGCGCGCATCCACCCAGTTGCCGACCAGGGCATACGACCAGTGGCCGCCGAAGTCCCCGGCCAGGCTCAGTTCGACCCCGTTGCGACGGGTACGCCCGGCGTTGGCGAAGCTGGCACGCCCGCCCTGACTCTGCGCAGGCACGATCTCGTCCTCGCCTTCCACGCGGTATGCGGTGGCGGTGGCCTCGTGCCCGGCAACGCGCCAGCGCAGGCCCAGCTCGCCCGAGTGGTAGCGGGCCGGCACCAGCGCGGTGTTGAACCCGGCGCTGCCATCGGGCCGATAGGCGAGTTCAGTGACCGTGGGAGTCTCGAATCCACGACCGAAGCTGGCAAAGACCTCGCCATTGAAGGTCTCGTCATCCGATCCCCCGCCGGCGAACGCGCGCGATGCGCCCAGCGATAACGCATGCTCGCGATAGTCCAGGCGCCCGCTGTCGTCGCCATTGCCGGGCGCCACGTAGTGGTCGACCGATACGAAATCCATCCACGCCAGCCGCGCACCGCCCAGCACGGTCCAGTCGCCGGCGAAGCGACGGTCCGCGATCGCGTACACCTCGCGCGTCTCGATCCTGTTGTCCTCGTCGCGGCGCGGACGGCCACGCACACCGCGCACGACCTCGCCATCGGGCGCAACCACGAAGTTCTCGTAGCCCTCGCGCGCCTCGTCCAGGCGCGAAACCTCGACACCGACCGCCAACGACGTCGCCTGCCAGCGCCAGCGATGCCCCGCATCGAAGCCGTACGAGCGGCGCGCCACGTCGATGACGCCACCGCCACTGCCCGGAGCCTGCTGCGCGCCCTCGGGGATTGCGAGGAACTGGACGATGTCGCGATCGATCGCATGGCCGCCCACCCAACTGCCGCCAGCGGTGGTATCGCGCTCCCAACGCAGGCCGAACTGGTGGTTGTCGATCTTCTTGCGGGTATTGAACAGCAACGCGGCGGGAGCGGTAGCGTGTGGATCGAGCTCCCAGTCCTCGCGGGTCAGGCCGAGCGGATCCTCAGTCCAGGGCTGGACCAGGCTGTTGGCGACCAGGCGCAGGCGCTGGTCCGTGCGCGGCATCCATTCGGCAACGACCTCCCCCTGCATGCGCTCGGCCGCGCTATGCGGACGGTAGCCATCGCTATCGAACCGGCTGCCGCCGACGCGCCAGCGCAGGGTCTGGTCGCCGCCACCGGCCCGCGCCGCAAGTCGCCAGCTATCGTTGTCGTCCATCCATGCTTCGACACCCGTCCTCGGATCGAGCGAGAGGTCGGTATGGCCGACGATCACGCCCCCGGCCGCGTTGCCGTACTGCAACGCCAGCGGTCCGCGCAGGATCTCGATGCGGTCGAGGCTGCCGAGCGGGAAGGTGGCCGCCTGCCCCTGCCCGTCCGCGGCGGTCGCCGGGATACCGTCGACCAGCAACCGCAGTCCGCGCACGCCGAAAGTGGAGCGCGCACCGAAACCGCGACTCTGGATCTGCAAGTCCTGCGCGTAATTGTGGCGGTCGAGTACGGCGATACCCGGCACCCGCGCCAGCGGCTCGGCCAGGCTGACCTGCTGCTGGCCGCGATGCAGCGCTTCACCTTCGACCACGGTCACCGCGCCCGGAAACGCCGACAAGGGTCGAGTCTCGCCGAGCACCCGGACCGTATCGAGAGTGGCCGCGTCATCGACGGACTGTGCCTGCAACGACAACGGAAGTCCGGAAACGGAAGCGAGCATCAACGTGAGGTGGGTCGGCGAAAACCTGTCCAAAGTGCCATCCTGAATTTGGGTGACTCGATATGAGCGCATTCCGGCCCCGATTGCCACAGCCATTCAGTCCACTTCCCTGTACAGACAAGCCCGCTGTGACGCCCATATCGGTTGTCGATGGCTCGGGTCGCACGGGGTAGTCGTCCGGCGTACACATGAATTAGTATTTTAACTAACTCCATCTGTACTGCCCCGCCTTGTCCACTCCGCTCCGCAAGATCGTGCATGTCGACATGGACGCGTTCTACGCCTCGGTGGAACAGCGCGACGACCCGTCGCTGCGCGGTCAGCCGGTGGTGGTGGCCTGGCGTGGCGCGCGTTCGGTGGTCTGCGCGGCCAGCTACGAGGCACGAAAGTTCGGCGTGCGCTCGGCGATGCCGGCGCTGCGCGCGGAGCGGCTGTGCCCGCAGGCGGTGTTCGTGCCGCCGGACTTCACCCGCTACAAGGCGGTGTCGCGGCAGGTGCGGGAGATATTCGCCCGCCACACCGACCTGATCGAACCGCTGTCGCTGGACGAGGCCTATCTCGACGTCACCGAGACCCGCACCGGCATGCCGTCGGCCACCGCGACCGCGGAAGCGATCCGCACCGCGATCCGCGAGGAAACCGGGCTGACCGCCTCGGCCGGCGTGGCGCCGAACAAGTTCCTGGCCAAGATCGCCTCGGACTGGCGCAAGCCTGACGGCCAGTTCGTACTGCGCCCGCGCGATGTGGAGGCGTTCCTGGTGCCGCTGCCGGTCGGCCGCCTGCCCGGGGTCGGCAAGGTGACCGAAAAGAAACTCGACGCGCTTGGCATCGCCACCGTCGGCGACCTGCGAGGCCTCGGCCCGGAGCGGCTGGAGGCGATGTTCGGCCGCTGGGGGACACGTCTGCACGAACTCTCGCTCGGCATCGACCACAACCCGGTGCAACCCGAGCGCCCGACCATGCAAGTCTCGTCCGAGGACACCTTTCCCGAAGACCTGCCGCTGGATGCGCTGGAACCGCACATCCGCCGCCTTTCCGAAAAGACCTGGGCCGGTTACTGCCGCGAGCGCACGCGCGACCCGCACCGTGTCGCCCGCACCGTGGTACTGAAACTCAAGACCGCCGACTTCCGTACCCTGACCCGCAGCCTGACCCTGCCGGTGCTGCCGGACAACGCGCAGGCATTGGCGGACGTGGCCTGCGAACTGCGCGGACGGGTCGATCTGCCGGACAGCGTCCTCTACCGGCTGGTCGGCGTCGGCCTGTCGGGGTTCACCGAGGTCGATGCGGCGGCGCAGAGCGACCTGTTCGGCCTCGACGCGATGCAGCTTTCGTGAGGGCACGCACCCCCATCAGCCGCCGCCATCAGCACCGGACAGCTCGGCGATCCGCAGCGCGGTTTCATGCGGTTCCGGATCGTTGCGGTTGCTGAGCAGGATCACGGTCAGCCGCCGCTGCGGGTAGCGGATCAGCACGTTGCGAAAGCCAATACTCTCGCCTGAATGCCACAGGCTGTCGCCGGTGATCCGCCAGCCGAAGCCGTAGGCGATGCCGGGATCATCGGTTGGCGTTGCCGCGGCAAAGGCCAGTTCGCGCGAGGCATCGCTCAACAGGCGGTCGTCATGCAGCGCCGCGTCCCAGCGTGCGAGGTCGTCGATCGACGAGTAGATGCCGCCATCGCCGAGCACCGCACTGGTCAGGCTCTGGTCGGTGCGAGTCCAGCCGCCATCCTCCTCGCTGTAGCCATAGGCACGGTGCGGTACGTCCGGCCCTTCCTCCACGTAGGCCAGGGTGCCGTCCATGCCCAGCGGGTCGAAGATGCGTTCATGCAGGAACTGCTGGAAGCTCATCCCGGACGCCCGTTCCACGATCAACGCCAGCAGCGCGTAGCCGCTGTTGCTGTAGCGGTAGTCCGTGCCGGGCGCGAAGTAGGTGTGGTCCTGCCCCTCCAGCAGCGCAAGCACGTCGACATCGCGAAGCTGCGAATCGAGACCGGCCGGCATCACGTCCTCGTAATCGACCAGGCCCGAGGTGTGGGTCAGCAGGTGGCGGATGGTCACCTCGTCGGCCGCGGCAGGCAGGCCCGGCAGCCATTGCTTCACCGGATCGTCCAGCCCGATGCGGCCGTCCTCGGCCAGCAACAGCACCGCCGCCGAGGTGAACTGCTTGGTGATCGACGCCAGGCGGAAGTTCGTCGACGGGGTGACGGCGCGGCCGGTCTCCAGTTCGGCCAGGCCATAACCGCGACGGATGACCGGCTCGCCGCCGCGCATGACCAGCAGCGCGGCCCCGGGCACGTCGCCCTGGTAGCGCGCCATCAGCGCGTCAACCTGTTCCGCCATCCCGGGATCGGGTGCGGCATCGGCGGCGGGATCCTGGCCGTTCCTTGCACACGCCCCCAGCCACAGCACGATTGCAAGGGCATACCAGGCTGCACGCATCGTCAGGCTCCTCCTGTGTTTCGACTACTCCACCGGCACGTCGTGGTAGATGTCCGGTGAAGGCTCCGGCTGGAAGGTGTAATGCCACCACTCCATTGGATAGTTGCGGAAACCGTGGCGTTCCATCGCTTCGCGCAGCCGCTGGCGGTTGTCGCGCTGCGCCGGTGTGATGTCGGGCGAATCCGTGTTTGCCAACGGATCGAAGAAATCGAACGGCGTGCCCATGTCGAGCGGCCGGCAGTCATCGCCATCGCAGTCGAGCAGGGTCAGGTCGACCGTCGCCCCGCGGCTGTGCCCGGACAGCGGCGCGATGTATTCGCCACGCAACGCCGCCTTGTCGAGATTCGGGTAGTACGCGGGCTTGGTGGACGTGTCGCCATCGTCCGCGACCCAGCGCATGAAGTGGCGCACGGCCCGCACAGGCCGGTAGCAGTCGAAGATGCGCAGGCGCAGGCCCTGCATCCTCAAATTCCGTTCGACATCGTGCAATGCATCGGCGACCGGTCCGAGCAGGTAGCAGCGTGGTGCCCGATAGCCCTCCACCGGGGTGCCGGTGAAGTTGTCGGGGCCGGCATAGTGGATATCGAGGTCGACATCGGGAACCCGCTCGCGGATGTCGACCAGGCCGGCCTGTGCAGGCGTGGCGGCATCGGAGAACACCGGCGACGGCTTCACGCCAGGGGAACGACACGCCGCGGTCGTGGCCATTACCGCGGCGAACAGCAGGGTCACCGCGACTGTCGCAGGGAATCCCCGCCGGGACTCAGCCACAACCACCGACCCGGACGAAATCCAGGTCCTCGTAGTCGGAACTGAAATCACCGTCCGGATCCACCTTGGCCATCGTCATCCGCGCCGACCGTCCCGGTCCCGGAGGCTTGAAGTCGACCCAGGGCTCCAGGTCGACGGTGCTGTCGTCCCACTCGACCAGGTGCCGTTCGCGCACCCGCATCAAGCGTCCGGACAGTCGCGGTGATTTGGACGAAACGAAGCGGACGTCGTCGTCCTGCCTGCACAGCCTGACTTCGCCGAACCAGGGATCGCGCCAGGTGCCGAGGTAGGCCTGCAGGTCGAGCACCCGCGCCGGCTTGCGCGATGACGTATCGGGTACCCGCGACGCACCGGCACCGGAACGGTCGCTTTCCAGCAATCCTGCGTAATGAGCGACATCGACCGTCTCATCGCGCCGGGTGAAATACTTGAGCAGAGTGGAGGTCAGCACGGTGCGCGCGGCACTGCCATTGCCATTGATCATCACCACGAAACCGGAACGTCGGTCCGGCAGCAGCATCAGTACCGAGTACATGCCAGACAGCGTGCCGGTGTGCGACACCGTCCATTCGCCGTCGACATCGGCCAACCGCCAACCATAGCCGTAAGCGCGGATATGGGTGCCGTCCCACTCGCGGCTGCGGCGCGGCAACGGCAGGATCGTGTGCGGCGTCCACATCGCCTCGCGCTGCTTCGACGACAACCAGCGAAGCTGCTCGCGCGTCGGCACCAGCCAGTTGCGCCCCCAGGCCAGCATGTCGTCCAGGCTGCAGCGGACCCCGCCGGCCGCGGCCGAGGTGATCGCCGGCACCGTTTCGCCGTCGACACGGATGGCGACATTGCCTTCGTCCGTGCGCATGTGCGGCTGGGCGACGCTGCCGGCCTCATCGCGCGACCATTCGCCGACCCGACAATCGGACAGTCCCAGCGGCTCGAACAGTTCGCTTCGCACCAGCGATTCGTAGTCCTTGCCACCGACCGCTGCTGCGACCTCGCCGGCGACGACGTAAAGCAGGTTGTCGTAGGCATACCCGGAGCGGAAGCTGCGCTCGGGCTTGAGATGGGCCAGCCCGGCAATGATGTCGTCGCGGTCGAAGTGGTTGGGCTCGGGCCACAGCATCAGGTCGCCCGCGCCTTCCGGCAGGCCGCTGTTGTGGATCAACAGATCGCGCACCTGCATCTCCCGGGTCACCCACGGGTCATGCATGCGGAACTGCGGCAGGTGCTTCACCACCGGGTCGTCCCAGCGCAGCTTGCCGGCATCGACCTGGCGCGCCAGCACCGCGGCAGTCATCGCCTTGCTGTTGGACGCGATCTTGAACAGCGTGGCCGGCGTGACCGGATCCCCGGAACCGGCCACGGTCTCGCCACTCGCTCGGGCATAGGTGACTTCACCGTCCTCGATCACGCCCATCGCCATGCCGGGCAGCCCATAGCGTTCCATCGCATCGTCGAAAATGCGGTCGAGAACGGCCTGGTCGCGTGACTCGGCGGCAGTCTTGGCGGCGATGGCCTCGAATGCGACACCACCCGTCAGGACGGCTACCCACGCGGCAGCGACGAGAAAGCGCATGCCCTTCATTGGTCGCGCAGCTCCGCCGCGACCGCCTCCACCTCGCGCCAAACCCGCAACAGGTTGCCGCTTGTGATCTTCGCCACGTCCTTCCTGCTGAAGCCGCGCCTGCGCAGGCCTTCGACCACGTTCTGCGTTTCCGAGGCATCCCGCCAGCCGACAACGCCACCGCCGCCGTCGAAGTCCGAAGCCAGGCCGACATGATCGATACCGGCCACCTGGGCGATGTGCTCGACATGGTCGAGGTAGTCGTCGAGCGTGGCCGGCGGGTACTGCAGATCGATGAGCTTGAGCCCCTCGACGTAATCCGGCAGTTCTCCATGGACATCATGGTCGAACGCATCCGCGCCGGCCGCCCGGGCCACGTCCGCCTCCAGCGCCTTGATGGCCTCCGAACGCGCCGGATCATGCTTCACGTACGCGTCCAGAGCGACCACCTGGATCACCCCGCCCTTCTCCGCGATGCCGCGCAGCAGGTCGTCGGTGAGGTTGCGCGGATGATCCGCCAGCGCACGTGCCGCCGAGTGCGAAGCGATGATCGGTGCCCGCGAGAAAGCAAGCACGTCGCGTACGCAGGCATCGGACGAGTGCGACACATCGACCATGATCCCTAACCGGTTGGCCCGCTGCACCACCGCGCGCCCGAAGCCCGTCAGTCCGCTTGCATCGTCCGGGTCATCGCCCAGCTCCGGCATCGCGCCGGAACTGGTGCACAGGGCGTTGTGGCCGAAATGGGTCAGTCCGAGGTAACGGGCGCCGCGCTCGAACGCCCGGTCGACATTGGCCAGGCTGCGCCCGAGCGAATAGCCGTTCTCGATCCCGATCATCGCCGACAGCCGGCCCGCCGCCCTGTTCGCCACCACTGCGTCAGGCGTGGTCGCCAGCGCGATCCGCTCCGGGTAGATTTCGACCATCTTGTGGATGGCGGAATACTTGCGGTCGGCCTCGGCGACGGCTTCGGCATAGCCTTCCGCGGTCCTCGGACCCTGCCCCGTGTAGATGATGAAGAAAGCCGCATCCAGCCCTCCCCGCTCCATCTTGCCGAGATCGACCTGCAATTCGGTGTCAGTACCGCTATCGAAACGCGGCTCGACCATGTAGGTGCTCGGAATGTCGACGTGGGTGTCAAGGAACAATGGCCGGTCCGCGGCAAAAGCTCCTGCCACTGTCGTAGACGTTCCAACATAGGCAATGCACGCAAGACATGCGAGCGCAAGAAAACGGGGACGATCAAGAACTACAGGCATTCGCCCTCTCCGGCCAGGCTGATAGCCCGACATCCTAGTATGGAGACTGCATGGCCGTCGCCCCGGGGTGCCGGGACGACGACCTTCTTGCGCCCGTCAGAAGTTCCAGGTCACGACCAGTTGCGCGTAGCGCGGCGACTGCCAGCGGGTGCCGGTGCCATGGAGCTCCCGCACCTCACCCGGGCCGCGCTCGTAGCGCTGGCGGACGTTGATGACTTCCTGCTCGTTGAGCAGGTTGAAGACAGAGAAACGTACCTTCAGGTCGACATCCTCCACCGGCAGGGTCCATGTGACGTTGGCCCCGAGGTTGTAGGTCCAGGGCAGACGTCCGGCGGCGCCGCGCGGCGAGTACTCGTACACCCGCTCATTGACAGGCCCGCTGCAGTTCTGCACGCAGTGCCAGAACGATCCTCCACCGGAACCTTCGGTCACAAAGCTGCCGGCACCGGTGGTGTCGTTTGGCCATGTCACGCCGAACGCCGTGATCGGGCCACCGGATTGTGCGGTCAGGGACGCGCCGAACAGCCACTGGTCATTCAACGCATAGCTGCCGCGCACTTTGAACTGATGCCGGCGATCGTTGAACAGCGGACCGTAATCCTGGTTGTTGGCCGGGTGATCCCAATGCTGGACCATGCCGGTATCACCGTAGTTGGTATCTGAGTTGACCGGGCCTTCATGGTTGCCATCGGACTTGGACCACAGATAGGACGCGTTGAACCCCCACTTGCCATCCCAGGCGCGATCGATCTGGAACTCCAGCGCCTTATAGGTACGCTTGGGCTCGGAGTAGCCGACCACCTCACCGCTACCGCCTTTGATGTAACCATCGCGCGATGTGTCGATGGTGATCCAGCCTTCGGTTTCACAACCGATGCTTGCGTCACCCCAGATGGTGAGCGGCTTGCCCGGGTTGGCGATCGGCCACAGGTTGAATCCCACAGGTCCGCATGGCGTGTGATTGATGCGGACGTCATCGAGCGCATTCTTCATTCTGCGATAGGTGGCGTTGACGCCCCACGACCAGGCTTGGCTGAGGGCTGACTGGAAGCCCAAAATCGCCTCATCCTGATAAACCGCGTCGAGATCGCGATCGACGCTCTGGCGCAGATCGCCTGCGCTGATGTTGTACGAATCGTCCACACCACCGATCTGCGCGCCAATGATCGGCTCCATATACGAAGCGCCTGTCACCGGATTGACCTGCTCGCGCCAGCCGTCGAGCGCGTAGAACGTACGCTCGTCGATGAGACCGCCTGCAAAGGTGTAGTTGATGTTGTTCGTCACCGGCAGGTAGTAGCGTCCCAGGTTGCCGAACAGCTTGGTCATGCCATCGCCCTTCATGTCCCAGGAAAATCCGACGCGCGGCGAGATCAGGTTGTCCAGCTTGATGAAGCTGTCTCCGCTGGCGGTCTTGTTGTCGAAATTGTCGACGCGGACACCCAGGGTGAGCAGCAGGTTGGGGGTGACGTTCCAAAGGTCCTCGATGTACCAGGCATTGGCGGTGGTTTCGAAAGTACCGCCATCGATCCGCCGGCGCGCCATCAGGATGGCGTCAACCCCCGCCGGCACCGTGGCGCCGTTGTCCAGCGGATCTCCTTCGGACACGCCAAACGCGGTGTAACGGTTGCCGTTACCCGGGTAGAAGGTGGTCCGCTCGGTGGTCATCACCTCACGATCCACACCAAATCGCAGCATGTGGTCGCCCAGGGTCCATTCGAAATCCAGTCGCGCCACTTCACGCTCGTCATCGTGCGAAACCACCGTTGACGTACCCGGATAGCAGCCGACCGTCGGCTGACCCATCGCCTCATAGACGTTGCGGTAGGAGCTGTCAATCGTCACCTGCTCGCACAACGCATCGGCAGGTGAGCGGGAATAGCTCTTGGACTGATTGATGCCGTACATGGCTTTGGCGGTGAAGTTCTCGCCAAAGCGGCCGGTGTACGTGAGCGCTCCGTTGTCGCCGCCACTGGAAACCGTCCTTGTTCCGGTCAGATCACCGAGTTCGGCACGGTCCCAATCGTAGGCATAGACGCTATAGCCCGCCTCCCCTTCGTCGGAGAAGGCGAGAAACTCGAACTGATGATTGTCGCTCAGATTCCAGTCCAGCTTGGCGCCCCAGAACCCGTTATCCGAGTCGCCGTCCGTCCATGTGCTGCCCGAGTTGTTCGTATTCTTGGTTCTGTTGTCACGCTGTTCGTACATGGCGAACAGGAACAGCTTGTCCCTGATCAACGGGCCCGATGCCCAGACATTGGCCTTGGTGAAACTCTGCCTGTCCCTGCTGGCCCGGTAGTGTTGGGTCCCGTTGGAATCCTCGAACTGATGGTCGTCCGCGCTCGCCCGGAAAGCATTCGGCTCGAAGGTCACCTCCACGCCACCCTTGAGTTCATTGCTGCCCGAACGGGTCACCGCGTTGATCACGCCACCGGTACTGCGGCCGAACTCGACCGAATAGCCACCGGTCTTGACCTGGAACTCACGGTAGAAAGCAAACGGTGCGCTCGAATAGCTCTGCCGCCGATAGAAGTCGGTGACGTTGAGGCCATTGATGAAAACCGAGTTCTCCGCGACCGATGAACCGCCAAAGGAGATACCGCCAAATGAAGAGTTTCCGCCAATTACGCCTGGCGCCAGCATCGCCACCGACCCGAGGCTCTGCTCCACCGGTAGACGCGCGATCTCCTCGCGCGTGACATTGGTCGCCACTTCGGTCGAGTACACGTCGACCCGATTGACCACACGGGAACCGTATACCTGCACTGAGTCCAGATTGATCACGCCGCCATCGGCACCGAGGTTGACGGTCGTGGTACCACCCAGGGGGACACTGACCGCCACTGGCTGCCCCACCTGCTGGCCATCGCGCACGACCTGCAGGCTGTAATCGCCAACCGGCAGCCGGGTGAGGCGATACAGTCCATCCGAGCCGGCGGTTACCGTATGACGTTGGCCGGTAGCCTCGTTGATCAACATGACCTGGTCGCCGGAACTGGCACGGCCCGCGACCGCGCCGGTGGCGCTCTGCGCCAACACCGCGCCCGGTGCCATCGAAGCCAGCCCGATCCCCATTGCCACGCATAGCGCCGTTTTCCGCAAAGCCTTGCCGTACATAGTCGTTTTCCCCGAGCGTTGATGTGGTTGAGGTTCGTGGCGTCCCTGCTATCTCGCGCCGTCATTGCCTTTCAGGACTTGCGCGCTGAAGGCGTAGTCCCATTGGTCGAAGTAGAGGTTGCCCCCCTGCCACTCCACTTCGCCGCGTTGTGAATCCACGGTCTCCGACCGGAAATGCTGCTTGGGCGGGAAGAATTCCCGTGAGTAGTCGTCGTTGAATGCGATGCGATAGGCGTCGAGGCCACCGAGATAGAACCAGCGCAGCGATTCGTCGTCGCTGTCCAGCAGGCCGGTGTTCACGTCCATCGGCACCCAGCCATACGGGGCCAGGTACAGCCAGCCCCAGTCGTGCAGGTTGTCGTAGTCGTCATCGGAATAGACCATCCCCGATTGCCAGCGCGCGGGGATGCCGTTGAGCCGCAGCAGCGTCATCAGCAGCAGGGTCTGCTGGCCGCAATCGGCGTGCGCGGCCTTGAGCGCATGTTCGCTGATGTTGGAAATGGTCGAGTACTCGCGCGCCGAGCCCCACGGGATCCGGTCGACCGCGGCGAACAGCCTGCGCGCGATGCGCCAGGGATCGGTCTCGTCGCCGACCACCTGTTGCGAGAAACGGCGGATGTCGTCGCTGAAGACGATGTGCGGCGGGCGCTCGGCGAGGAATTCGGCCAGCCCGGGTTGGTCCGGCGTCGCAGCGACCCGGGCCGGGTCGATGTCGTGGTACTGCGCATGCACGGTCAGTTCGTACTCGACCGAGAACACGGTCGGCTCGCCGGCAACCGCCGGTTGCTCCATGTAGACCGTGCGCTGCAGCGCCGATTCCGGGGCCAGTACGTGCCCGGCCGGTACCGTCGCCAGCAAGCGGATGTCCTCCTGCTGTCCGGGAATGGCGCGCGGGTACGGAATCCATGCCTTCAGCACCTCGCCGGCCGGCACTGCATCGGCATCGACGGTCAGCGACTGGCGGGCACGGATCCGGCGCGGGGCGACGGAAACGCTGTCCGAGGCCAGTGCGGCATCACGCACCTCCGCATGGTGCGGCGCAAGCTGCTCCATCGGTCCGTAGCGGCGGACCGGACCGGGATCGGCCCGTCGTGCCGCCGCCTCGGCATTGACCCGGAACAGGTTGGGCACGGCCCGGGCGAAGTAGCGTCGCTCGCCATCGATGACCATATGTTCCAGCGCTCCGGACGCCTCCCAGGCCGTACACTCGCCAGCCCCAAGATCGGGAATCCGTTTACGCAACTGGGCCCGCAACTGGTCCCCGTCGAGCGGGAAGTCGAGGCGGATGCGACGCATCCGCTCGCGCTCGAAGGCCAGTGCCCGGCGGGTCGCAGCGGCATGATCGGCGACATCCAGCTCCGTCGCGATGCGAGCCTCGGCCTCGCCGAATCGTCCGGCATCGACCAGTGCCACCACTTCACGTACGGTGTCGTCGGAGTTCGCGGAAGCAGGCCGGAGCATGGACAACCCGTTCACGAGAACCAGTACGGCCACCACCACCGGCCAGGCCGCACGACGCGCGCCGACGGCAGGCCTCGACCGGGGTCGCCCGCCATTCCACTCGTCAATGAACCAGCCAATCGCCACGACACTGCCCCTGCCGGGTGAGCATGTCTCCGGTGTAACACGACCGACACCCTCGGTCAATAATTTATTCCTGTTTGATCAAATTTAAGAAACAAGTATTCTCGTGCGACGCGGGCACGGCTGCCAGCCGGTCCGCCACGTCGGGCCGGAGGGCGTCACATCCTGCCCCCGGAGCCGGCAGACCAGAGGTGCAAGCCATGCAAGCACGCGCGTTCCGACCCCATCCTTCGGGCTTCCTGCCCCGGCTTTTCGTGCTGGCCGTACTGGCTGTTGCGATGGCCGTTGCGAACCCGGCGGCTGCGTTCGAATCGCCGACGCCCCGCCCCTCGGCAGCCGGTTCCGATTCCGGTTCCGGTCTGCCGGGAGTGGAAGCGCATCACCTTGACCCGGCACTCTGGACCCGCCTGTTGCCGCAACCCGACCGGGAGGTGCTGGATCGCGACGCGATCGAGCGGATCAACGAACGACTTTTCGCCGAGGACGGCTCGGTCCACAGGCTCGACGCGTTCCCTTCCCGGCTGGCACGTGACGAGGCGGCCAAGTGGATCCGCGAGCTGTCATCGCCGCCCGAACGGGTCTTGTATACCGCCGACGGTCGAACGTTCGATGGCATCGACACACTCGAATCGAATCTGGCATTGGAACGGCTTCCGGCAACCGTCGACGTCCGCCATGGTCTGGTCGTCCACCGCGCCGACATGCGCACCTGGCCGACCGCGACCCGGGTATTCGGCAGCCCGGACGACACCGACATCGACCGTTTCCAGGAAACCGCACTGTTTCCGGGCACGCCACTGGCGATCCTGCATGAAAGCCGCGACGGCGAGTGGTGGTTCGCGGTCAGCCCGCGCTACGCGGCCTGGATACGCAAGCAGCATGTCGCGGTCGGCACGCGCGACGAGGTGCTCGGCTACGGCCGCAAGGCCCCCTACCTGGTGGTGACCGGTGCCACCGCGCGCACCGTGTACACCCCGGAGGTTCCGCAAGTCTCCGAGCTGCAGCTGGACATGGGCGTGCGCATTCCGCTGCTCGCCGACTGGCCCGCCGACCGTCCGGTCAATGGCCAGCACCCCTACACCGCTCACGTGATCGAGCTGCCGATCCGCGATGATCGCGGCCGGCTGCGCTTCGCGCCGGCGCTGCTGCCGCGCAACCAGGACATCGCCACCGATTACCTGCCGCTCACCCAGGCCAACCTGCTGCGGCAGAGCTTCAAGTTCCTCGGCGAGCGTTATGGCTGGGGGCATTCGTACAACGCCCGCGACTGCAGCGGATTCGTGTCCGAGGTCTACCGTTCGTTCGGCCTCCAGCTGCCGCGCAATACCAGTGCCCAGGGCGTCAGCCCGGTCTACAACACCGTGCGTTTCGACGAGGACGACGACCGCGAGGCCAGGCTCGCGGTACTGCGCACGCTGCAACCGGGCGATCTGGTCTACATTCCAGGCCACGTGATGATGGTGATCGGCCAGTACGAGGGCGAGCCCTACGTGATCCACGACGTTACAGGCGTCAGTTACCGGGAACCGGACGGCACGCTGCGCCGGGTCCAGCTCAATGCGGTGTCGGTGACGCCGCTGGAGCCGTTGCAGGCCGGCGAGACGGCCACGATCGTCGACCGCATCTACAGCATCCAGAGAATCAGACCGTGAAAATCACCGACATCCGGATCGGCATGCTGCGCGTGCCGCTCAAGACCCCGTTCAAGACCGCGTTGCGCACCGTCGATACGGTCGAGGACATCGTGGTGATGATCCATACCGACAGCGGCCACGTCGGCTACGGTGAGGCCGCCGCCACCGCGGTGATCACCGGCGACACCCACGGCTCGATGATCGAGGCGATCCGCACCTGCATCCGTCCGCGCCTGGTCGGCGCCGACATCGCCGACCTCAACCGCAACACCTGCGTCGTGCAGACCGCGCTGGAACGCAACTTCAGCGCCAAGGCCGCGGTCGAGATCGCCCTGTACGACCTGTTCGGCCAGCTCTACGGCGCCCCGCTCTACAAGCTGCTCGGCGGCGGCGACCCGGTCATCACCACCGACATCACCATCAGCGTCGACTACATCGACAAGATGGTCGCCGATTCGCTGGGTGCGGTGGAGCGCGGCTTCGAATCGCTGAAGATCAAGGTCGGCAAGGACATCGGCGTCGACATCGAGCGGGTCAAGGCGATCCACGCCGCGGTCGAGGGCCGCGCCCTGCTCCGCCTCGATGCCAACCAGGGCTGGACCGCCAAACAGGCGGTCTACGCGATGCAGGCGCTGGAAGACGCAGGCGTGCGGCTCGAACTGCTGGAGCAGCCGGTCAAGGCGCAGGACATCCAGGGACTGAAGTACGTCACCGACCGCGTGCACACGCCGGTGATGGCCGACGAGAGCGTGTTCGGCCCGACCGAGGTCATCGACCTGATCAAGATGCACGCCGCCGACATCATCAACATCAAGCTGATGAAGACCGGTGGCCTGTCCAACGCGATCCGCATCGCCGACATCGCCGCGTTGTACGGAGTGGAATGCATGATCGGCTGCATGATCGAGACCAGCATCAGCGTCGCCGCGGCAGTGCATCTGGCGGTGGCCAAGGCCGACGTGATCACCAAGGTCGACCTCGACGGCCCGTCGCTGTGCCAATATGACCCGGTCGATGGCGGGGTGATCTTCAACGAATCCGAAATCTCGATCATCGACGCTCCGGGCCTGGGCATTCGCGAGGTCCGCGGGCTGGAGATGCTGCCCGGATGAGGGCCGCCACGGCCCCGTCCCCGCAGCGCATCAAGGGTATGCTTCCGGACATGTCGCCCCTGCTCAAGATCCGCGCCGAACGCGACCAGATGTCGGCGATCGAACGCCGCATCGCGGATTTCCTGCTCGACAACGCCCATCTGCTGCGCGACTACTCGTCGCAGCAGTTGGCCAGCGCGCTCGGGATCAGCCAGTCCAGCGTGGTCAAGTTCAGCCAGAAGCTCGGTTTCAAGGGCTACCCGGACCTGAAGTTCAGCATCGGCGAGGCCCTCGCACGCGAGGGCGCCGGCGAACCGCAGGCGCCCGACCGCGAGCCGGATGTCGAACCCCATCTGGCCCTCGCCGAATCGCTGTGGTGTGCCAAGGCGCAGGCCGAGCAGGAAACCCGCCTGATCAACCCGGTCGAGCAGGTCGACGCCATCGTGCAGGCGATCTGCGGCGCCGAGCGTGTCTTCATCTGCGGCCTCGGCCAGGACGGCATCCACGCACGCGGATTGGGCCTGCGCCTGTCGCTGATCGGCATCGCCACCGTCGAGCATGCCGACCCGGTGCTGATGGCGGCCAGCGTCTGCTCGGCCGGCCCGCGCGACGTGCTGATCGTGTTCTCCGAGCACGGCAAGCAACCGGAGCTGTGCCATATCAGCCGCCAGTTCCGCGAGCGGCGCGGCAGGATCATCTCGGTCACCCGCCACAGCGCCAATCCGCTACGAGCGAGCGCGGACGCCGCATTGCTGGTCTCGGCCCACGACGAACGCACCCACGTCGAACCGCTGCTGTACCAGGCCGCCCTGCAGCACATGCTCGACCTGATCCTGGTGCTGGTCGGCCAGCACTCATCCGAATACGCCGCGCACTATCGCAGCAGCCTGGAACATATCCAGCAGATGCTGGACCCCTGACGCCCATCTCCGAGGTTCCGCCGTGCCGCCCGCCATGCACCTTTCCGCCAGCCTTCCGCACGAACGCATCCGGCGTGGTTTCACTGCGCTCCTGCTTGTGGGTATTGCCACGGCCTGCACCTCGACCGCCCCCCGAACCGGGATCCCCCGGCCCTGGGACAGCGCCCGCCAGATGATCGTCGTGACCACGGCCGACTGGGATGCCAGTGAAGGGCAGTTGCGACGCTTCGAGCGCACGGACGCGGACTGGCACCCGCTCGGCCCGGTCCAGCCGGTACAGGTCGGACGCAGCGGCAGTGCCTGGGGACTGGGACTGCATCCCGATCCGCAGGCCGACACCGGCGCCCCGATCAAGCGCGAAGGCGACGGCCGCAGTCCGGCCGGCGTGTTCGCCATCGGCGAAGCCTTCGGCTACGCCGAGCGTATCGACACCGCGCTCGACTACCTGCCGATGCAGGCATCGCACTACTGCATCGACGTGCCCGGCTCGCCGCTGTACAACCGCATCGTCGATACCGGCGAAGTCGGCGCCGCCGCGGCGGAAGGCTCGACCGAACCGATGCGTCGCGACATCCACGCCGACGGCGACCATCGCTACGCACAGGGTTTCGTGATCCGGCATAACCCGGCCCATCAAAGTCCTGCAGGCAGCTGCATCTTCGCCCACGTCTGGAAAGCGCCCGACGTACCGACCGCCGGCTGCACCGCCATGTCCGCCGACGAAATGAGTGCGCTGCTGGGCTGGCTGAGAACGGATGCCCGCCCGGTATTCGTGCTGCTGCCCGATGCCGAATACGCCCGCCTGCAGGCAGACTGGCGTCTGCCCCCGATCACCGACGCCCAGGACATCCTGCATGACCGATAAGATCGCCGGCCGCGACACCGCAGCCATCGACCGGAGCGCCATCGACAGCAGCACCGGCATGGTGCGAGCGGTCGGCCGCTGGCAGATCGTCGGGTTGTCGATCAACGACGTGATCGGCAGCGGCATCTACCTGCTGCCGGCCGCCACCGCCGCCCTGCTCGGCCCGGCCAGCCTGTGGGCGGTGCTGCTGGCGGGATTGGCGGTCGGTCTGCTGGTGCTGTGCTACGCGCAGGCCGGCAGCTACTACGACCAGCCTGGCGGCAGCTACCTGTACGCGCGCGACGCGTTCGGCAGCTTCATCGGCTTCGAGGTCGGCTGGATGACCTGGCTGACCCGCGTCGCCGCCGCCGCAGCACTCAGCAACGGCCTCGCGCTCGCGATCTCGCATTTCTGGCCGGCAGCGAAGGATGGCTGGGGCTGGACGATGATCGTGGCCGGCTCGCTGTTGGCCCTGGCCGCGATCAACATCGTCGGCGTGCGCGCGGCGGCCCGCACCGGCGTTGCCCTGGTGCTGATCAAGCTGGTGCCGCTGCTGTTCTTCATCGGCGTCGGCGTGTTCTTCGTGGACTGGTCGCGTGCGATCGATATCGGCGCACCGCTGATGGGCCACCTCGGCGAAGGCGCACTGCTGCTGCTGTTCGCCTACGCCGGCTTCGAGAACACTCCGGCCGCGGCCGGCGAGTACCGCAATCCGCGGCGCGACGTACCGTTCGCGCTGGTGACGATGATCGTCATCGTTACCCTGATCTATCTGGGTGTGCAGGTCGTCGCACAGGGCACCTTGCCGGGGCTGGCCGGCTCCGAAACCCCGCTGGCCGATGCCGCGCGGACCTTCGGCGGCCCCGCCGCCGCGCTGTTGCTGACCGTGGGCGCGGCGGTGTCGATCCTGGGCAGCAACAGCAACACGATGCTGTTCGGCCCGCGCTACCTGTACGCGCTGTCCGCCGACGGCTACGGCCCGGCGTCGTTGTCGCGGATCCATCCGCGCTTCCGTACCCCGGCCGTCGCAGTCGTCGTCACCACCGTACTGGCGCTGGCGCTGGCGCTGACCGGGTCGTTCGTGCAATTGGCCCTGCTGTCGGCGGTAGCACGGCTGTGCACCTACATCGGAACCTCGGCTTCGCTGCTGGTGCTGCAGCCGCGCTACGGCGACCGGCCCGAAGCCCTCCGCCTCCCCGGCGGGCGCCTGATCCCGCTCGCCGCCCTGCTGCTTTCGCTGGCCCTGGTCGCCAGTGCCGGCACCAGGAACCTGATCGCCGCCGGCATCGCGGTGGCCGTGGGCGCAGTGATCTACCTGCTGCGGCGGAAAGCCTCGTGAACATCAGGAAAGCTCGAAATGCTTCCTGTGCCGACAGCGCCTGCGCCGTGTGCCATGCCCTCATCGGTACGTTCGTCACACCTTGAAGGAGAACCCTTCGGAATAGGGGCGTACAGAGTCAAGAACATCGTCTGAAGGGGCCCCGTTGCAACCCTTTGCGACCCGGCAACTCGCCTATGATGATGCGCTCGTCCATTCCCGGATCCCGATGACCGGCCGTCACGCAGACATCGCTACGCATTCCCGGCACATGCAACGCACGCCGACGCACGCAGGCGCGAGGTGGCGGTGACCGGAGATCTGTTTCGGCGCGAAGCCCTGGAAGCGCGCAAGCAGGACTGGCTCGGCAGCGTGCACCTGTCGACCACGCGCCTGGGCTGGGCGATGGCGATCCTGGCCGGCACCCTGATCCTTGCGGTGGTACTCATCGTGGCGTTCGGCGGTTACACCCGCAAGGCCCCTGCACAAGGGCGGCTGGTGCCCATCGGCGGCCTGCCGGACGTGGCCGCAGTGGCTCCAGGCGTGGTGACGCGACTGCTGGTAACCGAAGGGGAAACGGTGGCCGCAGGCCAGCCGCTGGTCGAGATTTCACCGGACATCGATGTCCCGAACCAGGCGGGGCGGTCGGCGAACGCATCGCCACCGAACTCGAACAGCGGCGGCAGCGCCTGCAGCAGGACCTGGAAGACCTGGAAACCTCGCAGCGTCAGCAGGCTGTCGCATTGCGGCAGCGTATCCAGGCTCAGCAACGGCGCCTGGCCTCGGCCGAAACCGAGCTGGCACTCCGGCGCCGACAGGTCGCCGCGGCGGAACGCACGCTGGAGCGCATCAAACCCTTGCATGAACAGCGCATCGTGAGCGACGTGCAGGTGCAGCAGTACCAGGACCAGGCGCTGAACGCTCAGGCGCAACTGGAACTGACGATCCGAAACCGCCTGGATGCCGAAACCGCGCTCGCCGAAGCGCGCGAAAGGCACGAGGCATTGCCGCTGGAAACCGCCGCGCTACGCAGCAACATCGAGGGCGCACTGGCCGAAATCGCGCAGTCTGCGGCGCGCAATCTGGCACAGCGGGCCGTTGTGATCCGGGCCCCCGAGGCGGGCGTGGCCTCTGGCCTTGCGGTCGACCGCGGCCATGCGGTGCGCGAAAGCCAACGGCTGCTGTCGATCGTTCCGGCCCAGGCGCAACTGCAAGCGGAACTATGGGCGCCGTCGCACGCTGTCGGCACGATCGCACCCGGCAACCGGGTTGCGATGCGCTACCACGCCTTCCCCTACCAGACCTTTGGCCAACAGTACGGGCGCATCGTCGAAATAGCCGCCAGCCCGCTTTCGGCCGACGAAGTGCGCGCGCGGACCGGCATCGACCCGGGCGCACCCGCCTTCCGCGTACTGGTCGCGCTGCAGCGTCAGCAAATCGACGGCAGCGGCGGCGCCTTGCCGCTGCGCGCCGGCATGTCCCTGGACGCCGACCTGCTGCTGGAGCGCCGTCGCCTGTACCAGTTGCTGTTCGCGCCGCTCGGCGCGCTCCGGGCTGTGCCGCCGGCCGAGCCCCCACCGCAGGAGCAAACGCCATGAGCCCGGCATCCGGCTTCGGCGGTGCACACATGTCCGGGCGCCTGCCGGTGATCCAGCAGAACGAGATCGCCGAATGTGGGCTGGCCTGCCTGGCGATGATCGCGCGCTACCACGGGCACGACGTCGATCTCGCCGGGCTGCGGCGGCGCTTTCCGGTTTCGCTCAAGGGCGCCAGTCTGTCGCGCCTGATCACGGTCGCCGGACACCTCGGCTTCGACGCGCGCCCGTTGCGGGCCGAGCTCGAGCACCTGTCCGATCTGCGGCTGCCGTGCATCCTGCACTGGAACCTCAACCACTTCGTCGTTCTCAAGCGCATCCATCGCGGCAAGGCGGAGATCCACGACCCGGCGCGCGGGGCGGTGACCATGCCGCTGGAAGAATTCGGCCGCCACTTCACCGGCGTGGTGCTCGAGCTTGTACCCGCGGCCGGCTTTGCACCGGTCAGGGAACGGCAGCGCATCACGCTGCGCGGCCTGATCGGGCAGGTCCACGGGGTGCGTCGGGCGGCAACGCAGATCCTGCTCCTGGCGCTGGCGCTGGAAGTCTTTACCCTCGCCCTGCCGCTGGCGCTGCAGTGGGTGATCGACCTGGTGCTGGTCTCGGCCGACCTCGATCTGCTGACCCTGATCGGTATCGGCTTCCTGGCCGTGGTGGTATTCCAGTCGGCGATCGCGATGATGCGCGGCTGGATCGTGGCCGAACTCGGTGCCTCGCTCAGCGCGCAATGGATCGGCAACCTGTTCGGCCACCTGCTGCGACTGCCGCTGGACTACTTCGAGAAGCGCAGTGTCGGCGGCGTGCTGTCGCGCTTCATCTCGGTGCAGTCCATCCAGCAGACGGTGACCGGCAGCTTCGTCGAAGCGATCCTCGACGGCCTGACCGTGGCGCTGGTACTGGCATTGCTGGCGATCTACAGCGGCCCGCTGACACTACTGGTACTCGCTGCCTTCGCGCTCTACGCCGCGCTGCGCTGGATCAGCTACCGCAAACTGCAGCAACTCAAGGAAGAGCAGCTGGTTCACCTCGGCCGGCAGCAGAGTCAGATGATCGAGTCGATCGAGGGCGTACAGACGATCAAGCTCGCCAACAAGCAGGGCGAGCGCCGCGCGCGGGTCGCCAACGCCACCATCGAGGTGGCCAACCGCGAGGCGGCGATCAACCGGGTGACCGCCACCTTCTCGGCGCTGTCGCGGCTGATCTTCGGCACGCAACGCATCCTGCTGATCTGGATCGGCGCCTGGCTGGTGCTGCGCGGACAGTTCACCGCCGGCATGCTGGTGGTGTTCGTGGCCTACGCCGAGCTGTTCGCCACCCGCGGCGGCAGCCTGATCGACAAGCTGGTGGAGTTCCGCCTGCTCGGCATGCACGGCGCGCGCATCGCCGATATCGCGCTGGAGCCGCCGGAGGCACATGCAGCCAGCACCTACGCCGGGCCGCCACCGGAACCGCGGATCGAGGTAGAGAACATCAGCTTCCGTTATGCGGAGGACGACCCATGGGTGCTGCGCGACTGTACGTTCACGATCGAGGCTGGCGAGTGCGTAGCCATCGTCGGGCCGTCCGGCTGCGGCAAGACCACGCTGGCCAAGATTCTGCTCGGGCTGCTGCGTCCCGATGCGGGCACGATCCGCATCGGCGGCATCGACATCGAACGCTTCGGCCTGTCCGCCTATCGCGATCTGCTCGGCGCGGTGATGCAGGAGGACGCGCTGTTTGCCGGCTCGATCGCCGACAACATCTCGTTCTTCGACAGCGACGCCTCCATGGAGGCGATCGAGGACGCGGCCCGCGCCGCGCAGATCCACGACGACATCGTGGCAATGCCGATGGGCTACGAATCGCTGGTCGGCGACATGGGATCGTCGCTGTCCGGGGGACAAAAACAGCGGGTGTTGCTCGCGCGCGCGCTGTTCCGCAAGCCCGCGATCCTGCTGCTGGATGAGGCCACCAGCCACCTCGACGTGCAGCGCGAGCGCGAGATAAACCACAACATCTCCTCGCTTCCGATGACGCGGATCGTGATCGCGCACCGCCCGGAGACGATCCGCAGCGCCGATCGGGTCATTGCCCTGCGGAACGGCCGCATCGAGCTGTCCGATGAAGATCGTGAACAGATCGCAACGCGAAAACCATCCGCAGCCGCGGGCCCCGAACTAAGACGCCAATAACAGTTCTGCGCGACCAATTCGCTAGCATCGGGCATTACGCCGAATCCGGAACGGCGAGACGATTTCCGGACCATCATCGGAGACATCGATGAAACAACAGCACGAAAAGGAAGTCCGCCCGTTCGCCCGCGCAGCTGCGCGCGAGTTGACCGAGGAAGAGATCGCAGCCATTGCAGGGGGCGCTCCCGGCAATACGCATGCAACCGGCCCCAACGGAGACGACCCCGCCGATCCGGGCACCAACGTCTGATTCTGCCCAGCGTTTCCCTCCGGCTCGACTGCAGCGAACCGGTCAGGGACTGACAGGAAACGCGTTCACTGGAAGCCGCGCGTTTCCTGCTTCACCTCCACCGGCTTCCCGCATGAACCAGAATGCCAACAGGAGAATTCCATGAAGCAGCGTTCCGACACCTTCACCGCTCATGACACCGACACCGCGCGTCCGTTTGCACGCCAGGTGGCGCGTGAACTTACTGCCGCCGAGATCGAGGCGGTAGCAGGTGGCAAACCCGATACCACGCACGCCACCGGGCCCAACGGCGACGATCCTGCCGATCCCGGCATCTGATCCGGACAGCCCTGCACGAGCAACACTCCGGTGCAAGACCCTGTCCGGCTCTTGGGAAACGGACACGGCTCGCCACCTCACGACTGTTGAACGATGCGCGCCCCGCAACCGCGGGGCGCGCGCTCGTACGCCTCTGGCATCCCGCATGCCTCTCCACCCTTCCGACCCGACACCTCTGATCCATGGCAGATCGACATCCACTGATTCTTTCGGGCCTCGCCCATGACGTCCATGCCGCCGCGGTCGTCTGGGGCCTGCAGAGGCACGGCCTGACGCCGCTCTGGATCCGCTCCTGGGCGGACCCCGCGATGCCGCCTCTGTCGCTGCACTGCGACCCGCAGTCCGGCGTTCGCGCCAGCGGTGGTCCCGCGGACGCCGAGATTGGCAGCGTCTGGTTCCGCAGGCCACGCAACCCCGACGTGTTCCCGCATGCGCATGAGGCGGATCTGCCGTTCCTCCGCAACGAGTGGGGGCGATTCACCAACAACATTCATGCCTTGGCCGCCAAGTTTACGGATGCCCTCTGGGTCAACCATCCCGCAGCGGCGATCGATGCCGAGAACAAGCTCGTTCAGCTGCATGCCGCCAAGCGCGTGGGCCTCCCGTTCCCCGCCACGCTGATGTCTTCGGATCCTGTCGAGATCAGGCGCTTCGTCGGCGCACACCGCCGCGTCGTGTACAAACCATTCCAGACACACACCTGGCAGGACAGCGCCAGCGGCAAGATGTTCAGCACCTATGCGCGCATCGTCGACGCGGACATGCTGCACGACGATGCCAGCCTCCGCCAATGCCCTGGCATCTACCAGCAGGTGGTGGACAAGCACCACGATGTACGGGTGACGATCATCGGCGATCACGCCTTCCCGATCCGTCTCGACACGCCAGCACAGGGCGATTTCGTCGACTGGCGGATCGGCTCACTCGCCGAGACCATGCGAGCCCGGCCGGCGGAGCTGCCGTCGGGGTTTCTTGACATGTTGCATCGCCTGATGCGCGAGCTCGGCATCGTCTTCGGTTGCGTCGATCTGGCGATCGATGGCGACGGCAATCCACACTTCCTGGAAGTCAACCAGGCAGGCCAGTTCCTGTTTCTCGAGCAGGCCGCTCCCACGATGCCGATCCTGCGCGCGATGTGCGCACTGCTGGCGCAAGGCCGCGGCGACTATTCGATCGACGCGATGTCCGACGTTTCCTATGCCGGCTACCTGGCCAGCGACGAGCACGGCGCATGGTGGGAAACCGTGCGCGACGGCATCAAGGGACCGGCCGGCGCGATTCCAGGCGTCAGTGTCGAGTAGCCGAACCACGGCGCTCGCTTCCGGCCGGAACAGCAGACACTGCACACACTAATAAGGCTCTTCGTCCAATCGAGGGAAAGCGCCAGGTCTGTTGGATGACCGGGGCGCCGGGGGCGAAGGCCCTTGGATGCGAATGTCCCCCGGCGCCGGCCAAGGCCGACGCCTCCTCCTTGATTTCGCACCCAAGGGCCTTCGTCCCCGGCGTTCCGACATGACCGGTGGTTCCAGAAGCGCACTCCCAGGGAAGGTCTGCTTCACGTTCCAGTGTGGCCGCGCGACCCGACGTGGCCTGCCGGCCTTGACGGCGAAATCAAGGAGGAGGCCGCTGCCATCGGCGGCGGCCGGGGGACATTCGCCGTCAAGGCCGGCAGGTCGCGTCGGGACAGCCAGGTAGCGGCGAGAGCCAGCGATCGAACGCAAGCCACGCCTTCGCTTAAGGGTGAGCTCCCGCTCTCTCTTAGGAGAAGCCCCAAACAAAAAGCGGGCCGAGGCCCGCTTTCTGCTGTTGTTGCGATGAAACCAGGGAATTACTCGGCGGTGACGCCTTCGCCTTCCTCGACGGCCTTCATCGACAGGCGGATACGGCCCTGCTTGTCGACTTCCAGCACCTTGACCTTGACCACGTCGCCTTCCTTGAGCTTGTCGCCCACCTTCTCGACGCGCTCGTTGGAGATCTGCGAGACGTGCACCAGGCCATCCTTGCCCGGCAGGATGGTCACGAACGCACCGAAGTCCATGATCTTGGCGACCTTGCCTTCGTAGATGCGGCCCGGCTCGACGTCCGAGGTGATCTGCTCGATGCGCGACTTGGCGGCCTGCGCAGCGGCGGCGTTGACCGACGCGATGACGATGGTGCCGTCGTCCTGGATGTCGATCTGGGTGCCGGTTTCCTTGGTGATCGCCTGGATGGTCGAACCGCCCTTGCCGATCACCTCGCGGATCTTGTCCGGATGGATCTTCAGGGTCAGCAGGCGCGGCGCGAACTCGCTCAGCTCGTCGCGCGGCGTGGTCAGCGCATGCGCCATCTCGCCGAGGATGTGCAGGCGACCGGCCTTGGCCTGGGCCAGCGCGGTCTTCATGATCTCCTCGGTGATGCCCTGGATCTTGATGTCCATCTGCAGGGCGGTCACGCCGTTCTCGGTGCCGGCGACCTTGAAGTCCATGTCGCCGAGGTGGTCCTCGTCGCCCAGGATGTCGGACAGCACGACGAAGTCGTCGCCTTCCTTCACCAGGCCCATCGCGATGCCCGCGACCGGTGCCTTGATCGGCACGCCCGCGTCCATCAGTGCCAGCGACGAACCGCAGACCGACGCCATCGACGAGGAGCCGTTCGACTCGGTGATCTCCGAGACGATGCGGATGGTGTACGGGAACTCCTCCATCGACGGCATCACCGCCAGCACACCGCGCTTGGCGAGGCGGCCATGGCCGATCTCGCGGCGCTTCGGGCCCATCATGCGGCCGGCTTCACCGACCGAGTACGGCGGGAAGTTGTAGTGGAACAGGAAGTGTTCCTTGTACTCGCCGGACACGGCGTCGATGACCTGGCCGTCGCGCGCAGTGCCGAGGGTGGCGACCACGATCGCCTGGGTCTCGCCGCGGGTGAACAGCGCCGAGCCGTGGGTACGCGGCAGCACGCTGACCTTGGAGCTGATCGGGCGCACGGTGTCGAGCGCGCGGCCGTCGATGCGGACCTTGGTGCTCAGCACGGCGCCGCGCATGGTCTGGTACTCGAGCTCGCCGAATTCCTTGGAGATGTCGCCGGCGTTCCAGCCATTGGCCTCGATCTGCAACTCCAGTCCCGCCAGGACGTCCTTCTTCAGCGCCGAGATGGCGTCACGACGCTCCAGCTTGTCGCGGATCTGGAAGGCCTCGGAGAGACGGTTGCCGACGGCGGCCTTCAGCGCGGCGATCATCGCCTCGTCCTTGGCCGGCGGCTGCCAGTCCCACTTCGGCCTGCCGGCCTCGGCGACCAGCTCGTTGATCGCCTGGATGGCGGTCTGCATCTGCTGGTGGCCGAACATCACCGCGCCGAGCATCACGTCCTCGGACAGGCCCTTGGCTTCGGATTCGACCATCAACACGGCCTGCTCGGTACCGGCGACGACCAGCTCGAGCTCGGAATCGGCCAACTCGCTCGCGGTCGGGTTCAGCAGATACTGGCCGTTCTTGTAGCCGACCTTGGCCGCGCCGATCGGTCCCTGGAACGGGGCGCCGGTCAGGGCCATCGCCGCCGAAGCGCCGATCAGGGCCGGGATGTCGCCATCGATCTCGGGATTCAGCGACATCACCGTGGCGATGATCTGGACCTCGTTCTTGAAGTCTTCCGGGAACAGCGGGCGGATCGGACGGTCGATCAGGCGGGAGATCAGGGTTTCCTTCTCCGTGGCACGGCCTTCGCGCTTGAAGAAGCCGCCCGGGATGCGGCCGCCGGCGTAGAACTTCTCCTGGTAGTCGACGGTGAGCGGGAAGAAGTCCTGGCCCTCGCGCGCGGTCTTGTTCGCGACCGCGGAGACCAGCAGCACGGTGTCGTCCATCTTGACGATGACGGCGCCGCCGGCCTGGCGGGCGATCTCGCCGGTTTCCAGCGTCACCTGGTGGTTGCCGTACTGGAAGGTCTTGGTGATTTTTGCCACGTTGGTTTCCTGTCGATTTTCGTTGCGATCCGTGCGAGGCCCCTGCCCCGTCCGGTTGGCTGCAGGATGGCAGCCCTGCGGGTCGTGTCCGTTTCGCACGACCCACAAAAACAAACCGCGGCGCTAGAGCGCCGCGGCGGGTATCTGGATCAGCGACGCAGGCCGAGCTTCTCGATCAACGCCTTGTAACGCTCGTTGTCCTTGCGCTTGAGATAGTCGAGCAGGCTGCGACGACGGTTGACCATCATCAACAGGCCACGACGGCTGTGGTGGTCCTGCTTGTGCTGCTTGAAGTGCCCGGTAAGCAGTTCGATGCGGGCGGTCAGCAGCGCGACCTGGACTTCCGGAGAGCCGGTGTCGTTGGTGCCGCGGGCGTGTTCCTGGATGACTTTCTGGGTATCGATGGACATGGGTTGCCTCTTTGACGCGCGGCCCGCAGAAACACGTCCGGAGCGATGAAGCGGGGTGGCAATGACGGAGCATTGCCGCTCAGCAGCATCGTGCCGGCGTACCGCCTGGCCCGCCGTTGTGGTCGAAATATATGTGGAGTGCTTCGGAAAGCGGCGGAATTGTAACAGTCCGACCGGGGGATTGCGACCCGGAAACCGCCCTCCCGTCGGCTCCGGAACAGCCTGTTCAGGCTGATCCCGGGCTACCGGCCATTGCCGCGGCCAGCCGGGTTGCCGACTTCATGTCCTCAACTGCCCGCGACCGCCCAGCGGAACAACCGCTGCGGTTCGACCTGGCCATCGTCGCCCAGGCGTCCGATGCCGAGACAGCGCCGGGCGGAGTCAAAGATCGCGACCGGGCTGCCGGACGCCGCGGCCGGTACTTCGGTCACCGGTCGGGCCGGCTGGCCATGCCCGATCCGGCGGCAGCCATCGGCGTCGAGAGTTGCTTCAGGAAACCCGACCAATCCTGTCTCCAGCGGCAGCAGGCAGGCATCGAGGGCCGCCTCGCCCTCCCCGGCCCTCTCCTTCAACTCATCCAGTGTGAACATCCGCGGCTTGTTGAACGGCTCGATCCAGAGTCGGCGCAGGGTGGCGACATGGGCGCCGCAACCCAGTGTTTCGCCGAGGTCGCGGACCAGGCTGCGGACATAGGTGCCGGAACCGCATTCGACATGCAGACGCAACGCCAGACCATCGCGTTCGAGCAACTCGAAACGATGCACGACAACGTCGCGCACAGGCGCTTCGATCGATTCTCCGCGCCGGGCCCTGGCGTACAGCGGCTCTCCACCCTGTTTGAGCGCCGAATAGATCGGCGCACGCTGATGGAGCGGTCCGCGCAGCCCTGCCAGCGCAGCCTCCAGCGTGGCATCGTCGAAATCCGGCACCGGACGCTCGAGCAGCGGCGCGCCATCGGCATCGTCGCTGTCGGTGGTGAGGCCGAGCACCGCAGTGGTCTCGTAGGCCTTGCGCGCGCCCAGCAGCAGGCCGGCAATCTTGGTCGCCTCACCGAAGCACAGTGGCAACAGGCCGGTCGCAAGCGGATCGAGGCTGCCGGTATGGCCGCCCTTGGCGGCGCGAAACAGATGACGGGCCTGCTGCAGGGCCTGGTTGGAACTCAGCCCGGACGGCTTGTCGAGCAGCAGGATGCCATCGAGCTGGCGGAAGGATATTTTCTTCGACATCAACTATAGGAGCGGCCTTGACCGCGATTGGCATGACCAAACAAAGAATACCGAACGGAGAACCCAGCCCCCTGAGTCAGGGGGCGATTCGCGCCACAGGCGCGAATGGGGGTGTGGAAGCGCATTGACGGGGCCCGAAATCCGCATGGCGGATTTTGGGGTTAACCAAGCAGAGCTTGGTGAACGTCCCCCCTGAGTCAGGGGGCGATTCGCGCCACAGGTGCGAATGGGGGTGTGGAAGCGCATTGACGGGGCCCGAAATCCGCATGGCGGATCTTGGGGTTTACCAAGCGGAGCTTGGTGAACGTCCTCCCCTGAGTCAGGGGGCGATTCGCGCCACAGGTGCGAATGGGGTGTGGAAGCGCATTGATGGGGCCCGAAATCCGCATGGCGGATTTTGGGGTTTACCAAGCGGAGCTTGGTGAACGTCCCCCCTGAGTCAGGGAGCGATTCGTGCCGCATGGGGGTGTGGCAGTGCCCGGGAATCGCGCCCAGGGGCGCTCCTACGATTGGTCGGAATCGTCGCTCGGCGGCTGCAGGTCGCGCAGCAGCTTGTCGATGCGTTCGCCGCGGTCGACCGAGTCGTCGTAGTGGAAATGCAGTTCGGGGACATGGCGCAGTTTCATCGCACGCCCCAGCTTGTAGCGGATCTCGCGCGCGAGCTCGCGCAGCGCCTTGACCGCTTCGGTCGAGCGCTCTTCCTGCAATGCGGTGACGAACACCTTGGCATGGGCAAGATCGCGGGTGACCTCCACGTCTGACACGCTGACCGACGGCAGGCCGTGCTCACGTACGGCCTCGCGCACCAGCGTGCCCAGCTCGCGACGGAGCTGGGCGGATACGCGGTCGGAGCGGTGGAAGGTCTTCACAGCGTCCTCGCCACCTCGATGCGCTCGAAGCACTCGATCTGGTCGCCCGGCTTGACGTCGTTGTATTCCTTGACGCCGATGCCGCACTCGGTGCCGTTGCGCACTTCGTCGACGTTCTCCTTGAAGCGGCGCAGCGATTCCAGTTCGCCCTCGAACACCACGGTGTTGTCGCGCAGCACGCGGATCGGCTTGGAGCGCTTGACCACGCCCTCCACCACCATGCAACCGGCGACCGCGCCGAACTTGGAGCTGCGGAACACGTCGCGGACCTCGGCGATGCCGATGATCTCCTCGCGGATCTCCACGCCGAGCAGACCCGATGCCACCTGCTTCACCTGGTCGATCACGTCATAGATGATCGAGAAGTAACGCAGGTCGACGCCGTGGGTCTCGATGACCTTGCGCGCCGAGGCATCGGCACGGACGTTGAAGCCGATGATGGTCGCCTTCGACGTGGCCGCCAGGGTCGCGTCGGACTCGGTGATGCCGCCGACACCGCCGCCGATCACGTTGATGCGGATGTCCTCGGTCGACAGCGCCGTCAATGCCTCGCGCAGCGCCTGCACCGAACCTTGCACGTCGGCCTTCACGACCAGGTTCAGGGTCAGCTGGCCTTCACCGCTGCCCATCTGGGCAAGGATGTCCTCCATCCGGTTGCCGGCCTGGGCAACCAGGCGCGATTCGCGGCGCTTGGTGTCGCGCTGCTGGGCGACCTCCTTGGCCAGGCGCTCGTCATCGACCACCACGAAGTCGTCACCCGCGTCCGGCACGCCGGACAGGCCGAGTACCTGGACCGGGATCGATGGCGTGGCCTTGTCGACCTGTGAGCCGGTTTCGTCGAACAACGCACGCACACGACCGTACTGCACGCCGCAGACAAGGTAATCGCCCTTCTCGAGTGCGCCCTGCTGGACCAGTACGGTCGCGACCGGGCCGCGGCCCTTGTCGAGCGAGGACTCGATCACCACGCCGTTGGCGCGCCCTTCTGCGACAGCCTTGAGTTCGAGCACTTCGGCCTGCAGCGAGATGGCGTCAAGCAACGCGTCGATGTTGTCGCCGGTCTTGGCCGACAGCTCGACGAACTGGACGTCGCCGCCGAACTCCTCGGCCACGACTTCCTGCCCCATCAACTCGGTCTTGACCCGGGTCGGGTCGGCGTCGGGCTTGTCGATCTTGTTGATCGCCACCACCAACGGCACACCGGCTGCCCTGGCATGCTGGACGGCCTCGATGGTCTGCGGCTTGACGCCGTCGTCGGCGGCCACGACCAGCACCACGATGTCGGTCAGCTTGGCACCGCGGGCACGCATCGACGAGAACGCCGCATGGCCCGGGGTGTCGAGGAAGCTGATGACGCCCTTGTCGGTCTCGACATGGTATGCACCGATGTGCTGGGTGATGCCGCCGGCTTCGCCGGTTGCGACCTTGGTACGGCGGATATAGTCGAGCAGCGAGGTCTTGCCGTGATCGACATGGCCCATGATGGTGACCACCGGCGGGCGCTGGGTGGTCTCGCCCTGCGCCTTGTCGACGTGGGCCAGCAGTGCCTCCTCGGCATCGTCGCCGGTCTCGCGGACTGCCTTGTGGCCGAGCTCCTCGGTCACCAGCACCGCGGTGTCGTGATCGATGCTCTGGGTGATGGTGGCCATCACACCCATCTTGAACAGGGTCTTGACCACCTCACCGCCCTTCAGCGCAAGCTTCTGTGCCAGTTCGGCCACGGTGATGGTTTCGCCGATGGCGACTTCACGCACGACCGGGGCGGTCGGCTTGGAGAAGCCGTGCGGGCCGGCGCCGGCGCGAGCCTGCTCGGCCTGGCGGCGCGACTTCGGCTTGCCACGGGCACTGCTGCGACGCGCGCGCTCGGAAGCGCTCAGGTGCATCTGCCCGGCAAAACGCTTGGCCCCTTCGGCATCGCCAGCAACGGGATGGCCGCGACCCTTGCGGTGGCCGGCTGAGCGGTCGTCCTCGCGCGGCGGAGCCTTCGGATGGCCGTGCCCACCTGCCTTGTGCTGCGCGGCCTCCGGCTCGGGGCTGGGACGGGCGCTGGGGCGGGGGGAGAGGCAGCCGCTTGCTCGGCCTTGCGGCGCTCTTCCTCTGCGGCAGCAGCCTCCTCGGCCTCGCGCTGGGCGCGCTCGGCATCCTCGACGCGGCGGCGGTCGGCCTCGGCCAGGCGCTGCTGTTCGTCCAGGTTGCGCTGGCGCGACTCCTCGAGCTTGCGCAGGATCTCGGCGCGCTCGGTATCACCATTGGCCTCGGCGGCATCGGCTGCCTTGGCGGCATCGGTCGGCGCTTCGGCCGGACGCACCAGGGTGACCTTCTTGCGCACCACCACGTCCACCGTGGAGCGGCTCTTGCCGCCGCCTACGGTCAGTTCCTGCTTGCGGCTGCGGCTGAGGGTGATCTTCTTCGGCGACGCCCCGCCCTCGGCGGACTTTTCGTCCTTGCCGTGGGTGCGACGCAGAAAGCCGAGCAGCTTGACCTTTTCGGTACTGGTCACGACCTGGTCGGGGTCGCTGAACGCCATGCCGGCCTCGGCCAGCTGTTCCAGCAACTTCTCGACCGGCGTGTTCACCAGTTCGGCCAGCTTGCGGATGGTGGTTTGTTGCGACATTCGGTTTCCGTGTCTTGTGGCGCGGGACAGGCCCCGCGCAGGGTGTCGCCATTCTAGTCCCGCATCGCAGCCGGGCAACCCGGCGCCATGCATGGCCTGAATGGCCCGTCCGCAATCGCGGCATGGCCGCGGCTGCGATACCGGCCCCATTCACGGAGCCGGTGTTCAGGCACTCATTCGAACCAGTGCTTGCGCGCTTCCATGATCAGCGCGGCGGCACGTGCTTCGTCGATGCCCTCGATGTCGGTGATTTCGTCGGTTGCCATGTCGGCGAGGTCGTCGCGGGTGACCACGCCACGGGCGGCCAGCGCGAACGCGGTCGCCTCGTCCATGCCATCCACCTCCAGCAGGTCGGCGGCCGGCTGGTGCTCGTCGAGCTCCTCCTCTGCGGCCAGCGCCTCGTTGAGCAGCGCGTCGCGCGCTCTTGCACGAAGCTCCTCGACGATATCCTCATCGAAGCCTTCCACCGCCAGCAGTTCGCCGACCGGCACGTAGGCGATTTCCTCGACGGTGGTGAAGCCTTCCGCGACCAGGATGCCGGCGATCTCCTCGTCGACCTCGATCTTTTCCTGGAACAGTTCGCGCGCGGCGTTCTGCTCGGCCTCGGACTTGGCGGTGACCTGGTCCTGGGTCATCACGTTGAGCTGCCAGCCGGTCAGGCGGCTGGCCAGACGCACGTTCTGACCGCCCTTGCCGATCGCCTGGGCGAGCCGGTCCTCGGCCACGGCCAGGTCCATCGAATGCTTTTCCTCGTCGACGATGATCGACTGCACCTCGGCCGGCGCCATCGCATTGATGACGAACTGGGCCGGGTTGTCCGACCACAGCACGATGTCGACCCGCTCGCCGTTGAGCTCGTTGCTCACCGCCTGCACACGCGAACCACGCATGCCGATGCAGGCGCCGATCGGATCGGTGCGGTTGTCGTGGGCGAGCACGGCGATCTTGGCGCGGTCGCCCGGATCGCGGGCGCAGGCCTTGATCGACACCAGCCCCTGGCCGACTTCCGGCACCTCGAGCTTGAACAGCTCCATCATGAATTCGGGCGCGGCACGGCTGATGAACAGCTGCGGGCCACGCGGCTCGGTACGCACGTCGTAGAGGTAGCCACGGACGCGATCGCCGGCACGCAGCACGTCGCGCGGGATGCCCTTGTCCTTCTGGATGATCGCCTCGGCATTGCCGCCCAGGTCGACATAGATGCTTCCACGCTCCACGCGCTTGACGATGCCGGTGACCAGCTCGCCGATGCGGTCCTTCCATTCGTCCACGACCTGCTGGCGCTCGGCCTCGCGCACGCGTTGCACGATCACCTGCTTGGCCGCCTGGGCAGCGATGCGGCCGAAGTCCGGGTTCTCGATCTGCTCCTCGATGTAGTCGCCGACCTCGACGCCCTCGGCCTCGTCGACCGCATCCATCAGGCGGATCTGCCGGTCAGGCGACTCCATGACCACGTCATCGGCCACGACTTCCCAGCGGCGGAAGGTCTCGTAGTTGCCATCCTTGTGGTCGATGGCCACGCGGACCAGCACGTCCTGCTCGTGATAGCGCTTCTTCGCCGCCGACGCCAGCGCGGCCTCGATCGCATCGAAGATGACCTCACGCGGCACGCCCTTTTCATTGGCGACCGCGTCGACGACCAGCAACAGATCCTTGCTCATTCGGATATACCCTGAAAACTTGTAGTTATTCGACTTCGGACACGGGAACGCATGCCCCATGTCCCCCGCCGGCCCCTTCCAAGGCCGGCCGCGCCCTCGACTCAAGGGCGCTGCGGAAACGGCTTCGACATCTCACCCGCCATCTCCTGTCTGCTTCGTACTTCCAGGACGACCGGCCGGCTTCTTGCCCGGCTTCGACGGGGCCAGTCCCAACGCGGCCCAGTCCGGGACCAGGCGCGCCTTCTCGATATTGTCGATGGCAACGGTAAAGTCGCCGCCATCGACATTGAAGGTGACGCCGCCATCGGCGACCGCACCGATCCTGCCACGCAGGCGGCGCCGGCCCTCCTGCGGGAGCTTCAGCACGACCTTGGCCTCTTCGCCCTGAAAGCGCTGGTAGTGCGCCGCGGTGAACAGCGGGCGGTCCAGCCCGGGCGAAGACACTTCCAGCGTGTAGTTGCCGCTGATCGGATCCTCGACATCGAGCTGGGCGGAGACCTCGCGGCTGACCGCCTCGCACTCGTCGATACCGACCGCGCGCACGTCCTCGCCTTCGGCGGCACTCTCGCCCTCGGGCACGTCGATATAAAGGCGCAGCACCGCGCTACCGGGCGCCGGCAGGTATTCCACGCCCAGCAGCTCGACTCCGAGCGAGGCCACTGTCGGGGCCAGCAAAGCTGAGATTTCGGCTGCCTTGTCCATCAACGCGTTCGACCTCTGTGCGACTTCGACTTGCCTATTGCATTCCGGGTTGCCCCGGAAACAGCAAAGGGCCCGAATGGGCCCCTTGTCCGGCACTGCTGGATTTCGGTGTGGCCGCGCAAGCAGCGCGCGATCACAAAGCCCAGGCCTTGACCCAAAAAGAAAGCCTCTTCCGAGGCTCGCTTCCGATTCCGCGCATGGCGCAGACCCGGAGGTCGAAGCTGGCGGCAGAACCGGATCGATGCAAGCATCTGCGTCCCACCAAGCTCCCGAATTGTAGGGGGAGTCCCGGTCACGCGCAAGCTCGGGTCCACTGAAGCCGCGCAGGCCCCGGCAGAAGAGGTTGGCCAGAAGGCCGGCGCACGCCGGCGACATGCGAGAATACATGGCCATGAACACCCCCACCCCGCTCGACCTGGGCCGTCTGCGTCATAGCTGTGCACATTGCTCGCTCCAGCAGCTATGTCTTCCGGCCGGCATCGATGCCGCAGCACTGCAGCAGCTCGAACGCATCGTCCGGCGGTCGCGGCCGGTCCAGCGCGGAGAACGGTTGTATCGTGTCGGCACCCCGCTCGGTGCCGTGTTCGTCGCCAGCAGCGGTGCGTTCAAGACTGTCGGCCTGAACGAGTCCGGCGAGGAGACCCTGCTGGGTTTTCACCTGCCAGGCGAGCTGATCGGCCTGGACGGACTCGGCGAGGGTGCGCATCGGTGCGAAGCCGAGGCCTTGGTCGACGCCCAGGTCTGCGAAGTGCCGCTGGATCAGCTCAGTGCGGTGGCGATGCAGTTGCCGAGCCTGCACCGGCAACTGTTGCGCGTGATCGGCCAGGGCGTCGACCGCGACCACGATCACACCAGCCTGCTGGTACGGCGCCAGGCCAGCGAGCGGATCGCGCTGTTCATGCAGGGGCTGGGCCAGCGCTACGCCCAGATCGGCCAGGACGGGCATCGGTTCAGGCTGCCGATGAGCCGGGAGGATATCGCCCGCTACCTCGGCCTGGCGCTCGAGACCGTCAGCCGTGGGCTGGGCCGCCTGCAGGACGACGGCGTGATCGCGGTGCATGGGCGGCAGATCCAGATCCTTGACCCTGACGAACTGGCCAGGCTGGCCCAGGGTGAAGAGGACTGCGAGCCGGCACGGCAGCGCCGCCGCGGCTGACCACCCGGCCTGAGCCCAGTCAACCTGGCAGGCTGCCGCAGCCCAGCACCGACAACAATGCGTGCAGGGCCGGCACCCGCACCAACCACGGCGCGGCCAGCGTCAGCACCCCGGCCATCAACACCAGTCCGGCCGCGATCCTTCGCCAACGCGGATCCTGCAGGCGCTTTCCCAGCCGGACTCCCGACCAGGTCAAGGGCAGCATGACCGGCAAGGTGCCGAGCCCGAAAGCCGCCATCGTCAAGGCCCCGTTGACTGCATCCGCCTGCAGCCAGGCCGCGACCAGCAACGTGGTGCTGAGCCCGCACGGCAGCCATCCCCACAACATGCCCAGGCCGAGCCGCCTGGCCCGGGTGTCGGCCGGCAGCAGGTGCCGCTGCAATGGCCGCAGCAGCTGCCAGAAGCGCTGACCGCCACGGCCGAGAAAAGCGAGTCGGCCGCTTTGATCGAGCAGGCGCAGCGCGACCAGCACCAGTACCGCCCCGACCAGCATGCGCAGGCCGGTGGCCAGGCCCTCCATGTGTACGGCCTGCACGATGCCACGACCGACGCCACCGGCAATGGCGCCGGCCAGCACGTAGCCGGCGACCCGGCCCAGGTTGCTGTCCAGCGCCGTCTGCCAGGACACCCACGTCCGACGGCCCTGCCCCGCGCCGGCCGGCAATGCCATCGCGGAGAAGCCGGTCGCGATGCCACCGCACATCGCCGCGCAATGCACGCCGCCGAGCAGGCCTGTCAGCAACGCCGCTCCGAGGGTGAGCCAGTCAATCGGCATCTTCGGGTGGCTCCTTTCCACCTCCGGGCGGCAGCGGTCCGGGCTCGTCGCGCAGGATGTCCAGCGCCGGGGCATCGAGGTCATCGAACTGGCCGCGACGCACCGCCCATACGAACATGGCGATCGCCGCGGCCAGCAGCACCAGGCTCAACGGGATGAGCAGAAGCAGGATGTTCATGCCGGTGCCTTCCTTCCCGCGAAGGACTGTGGATCCGCCCGGTGTCGCTGCCGGAGCAGGCGCAGAGCGTTGACCGTGACCAGCAGCGAGGACAACGCCATGCCCAGTGCCGCCAGCCACGGTGTCACCAGCCCGCTCGCGGCCAGTGGCAGTGCAAGTACGTTGTAGCCCAGCGCCCAGGCAAGGTTCTGGCGGATGAGGGTCCGCGTGCGACGCGCCAGCCCGATCGCCTGCGGGATCCGCGACAGCGACGGACTGGTCACCACGAAGTCGGCTGCACGCTGGGCCAATGCCGCGCCGTCGGCCATCGCCAGTGAGACGTCCGCACCGGCCAGCACCGGCGCGTCGTTGAGGCCATCGCCAACCATCGCGACGATGCGCCCCTCCGCCTGCAGTTCGTGTACATGGGCGAGCTTCTGCTCCGGCGTCTGTCGCGCGCGGAACGCGTCGATGCCGAGCTGTTCCGCGAACCGGGCAACCGTGCCGTCGGCATCGCCGCTGCAGATTTCGATTCCGACCCCCTGCCCTCGCAGCGCGTCGATCGCGACCGCGGCATCGACACGCGGTGTTTCCCGCACCTCGAACCGTGCAAAAGCCTGCTCGCCATCGCCCAGCCACAGCGCGCCGTCGTCATGTCCACGACACGCGAAACCCGCCCGTCCCAACCGCCACTCACGTTCGTCGACCCGGCCGACGATGCCGGCACCGGGCTCGAACCGCGAATCGACGGCGCGCGGCGCGTCGACGACGTGCGCGAACGCGCGCGCCAATGGATGCCGGCTGTCCCGTTCCAGCGCAGCAGCGATCCGCAGGGCACCAGCAATGTCCAAGCCGCCATATACCTGCACATTCCCCAGCGTCGGCTGGCCATCGCCGAGCGTGCCGGTCTTGTCGAACACGATGTGGTCGACGCGTGCGAGTACGGCCAGGGCGTCGCCGCGCAGGCCGAGCACGCCGATCCGCGCCAGCGCGCCGTGCGCGGTGGTCAACGCCGCCGGCACCGCCAGCGACAGCGCGCAGGGGCAACTGACCACCAGCACCGCGAGGGTCACCTCGAGCGCACGCGCGGGCTCATGCACATGCCACCACGCATACACGCCCGCGGCCACGACCAGCAGTACCGCCACGAATACGCTGGCGATGCGCTCGGTGACCTGCGCCAGCCGCGGGCGCTCGGCCTGGGCACGATCGACCAGTTGCGCGAGCTGCGACAGGCGGGTGTCGCTGCCGGTACGGGTCAGGCGCATCCGCGCCGGCCGCTCGTGGCAATGGCTGCCGGCCAGGACCGTGTCGCCGGCACGGCGTGCCACCGGCTCCGACTCCCCGGTGAGCAGGGCTTCGTCGAAGGCCGAGGCATGGTCGAGCAGGACGCCATCGGCTGGCACCGCCTCGCCCGGAGCGACCCGGACCACGTCGCCAGGCGCGAGCTCGGCCAGCGGCACCTGCTCGATTCTCTGCCCGTCACCGGCCCCGGCGCATTCCCGCGTGGCCAATGCGGGACGGGCACGGGCCAGCGCATCGATCTGGGCGCTGGCGATGCCGCGCGCGCGCTGCTCGAGCATGCGCGCGACCAGCAGCAGGAACACGAACATCACCGCGGCGTCGTACCAGACATGCACGCCGCCACGGAAGGTTTCCAGCACGCTGGCGAAATACGCAAGCAGGGTGGAGCCACCGATCAGGGTATCCATGCCGAGCCGTCGGCCGCGCAGCTCGCGCCACATGCCTTCCAGGAACGGCCAGCCGGCATAGAACACCACCGGTGTCGAGACCAGCATGGTCAACCAGCGGAAGAAGTCGCGCGTCGCGACCGGCATGGTCTGGTGCACGTCGAGATACAGCGCCTCGGCCAGCATCATCGCCTGTATCGCGCCGAGCCCGGCCACGCCCAGGCGCAGCAGCCAGCGCCGGTTCTCGCGACGACGCGCCTGTTCGCGCGCCTCGCCGGTCGCGAGCCATGGCCGATAACCGAGCGCGGCCAGCCGCGTCATCAACGACGACAGCGCGATGCGGTCCGGATCCCAGCCCAGCCGGATACGCCCGGTCACCGCGTTGGCAGTGATGTCGAGCACACCGGGTTCACGGCGCAGGGCGCGGTCGATCAGCCAGGCACAGGCTGCGCAGCGCATCGCGTCGGTCAGCACGGTGATCTCGCGCCCCCCCTCCACGGCGCGGCTGTGCTCGGCCAGCACCACGTCGCGATCGAAAGCCGCATAGTCTGCGGACACGCCGCCGACCCGACCCGCCGGCGCCTGGCGGAGCCGGTAGTAATCCTCCAATGCGGCGCCGGTGATCCATTGCGCGGCCGCAGCGCAGCCCGCACAGCAGAAAGCGCGTGCCTGGCCGGCAATGGCTTCGTTCACCGCATCGGCAGGCAGCGGCTCGCCGCAGTGGAAGCAGCATTGTCCGGCCACGCCATTGGCGCTGGACTCGCCGGCGCGGTCGTCGACATGCGATTGGAGGATGGCGACACCCATCAGGATGGATTCTCCGGCAGCGCCGGGCCGAGGCGTACCGCGTTCCGGGTCGCCGGCAGGCGTCCGTGCAGGCGCCAGGAACCATCCGGCGGTGTCAGCTGGAGCAACCAGTCGTGGCCGAGGTCCAGCGGGTCTTCGAGTTCGATGCGCCAGCCCAGTTCCGTCGGTTGCAGTTGCAGGCGCAGGTCCTGCCCGGCATCGGTCGGATGCGACACCAGCAGCGTCAGCGGCTGCTCATGGTTGCCGTCGCCGGCTTTCGCGCCGCCGGAAGAATTGGCACCGGCCGGACCCGCAATGGTCGTGCCCTGCCCCCACTCGCCGGTCGCGGGCAGGAGCAGCACCTGCCCGCCGTCGACCTGCAGCACCGCCGACAGCTTCAGCTCTCGCGCCCGTGCATCAGGCCCCAGCGAAATGGTCTGGATCTGCGCGGTACGCTGGACCGGATCGATCACCGCGTCGTCACCACCGCTGCGGATCGCGATGACGAGCATGGTGATGCCAACGACGACCGCCAGCGCCGGCAGCGCGATCACCAGCCAGACCATGGGTTCACGAAGGGGATGGCGTCTGATCATTCGATTGGCCCGAAGAAACTGGATTCGACATGCTGACGGAGACTTCCGTCCATGGACTCGACCACGAACACGACTGCGTGGCGTCCGCGCAGGCCCTGTTCCGCCGACAACACCAGCGGGATGCTCGACACCTCTTCAGCGCCGACTTCGATGACGGCAGGGGCGCCGGACAGAACGATGCCTTCCGGCACCTGCACGGCGAGGCCGTAGCGCTGCGGATCGAGCGTCTTGTTGACGAGCTTGAGCGTGTAGCCGTTCTCGATCCGGCCATCGCCCGCCTCGCGATACAGCGTATTGCGATCGCGCAGCACCTCGGCGATCAGCGGGCTCCGGTTACCCACGCCCCAGGCCCATGCCATGCACAGGACAAGCAGCAGTGAACCGTACACCAGCATCCGCGGACGCAGCACCCGGGTCGGTTTGCCATCGATCGCGTTCTGGGTCGAATAGCGGATCAGCCCGTGCGGATAACCCATCTTGTCCATGACCCGATCACAGGCGTCGATGCAGGCGCCGCAGGCGATGCACTCGTACTGCAGGCCGTTGCGGATGTCGATGCCGGTCGGGCATACCTGCACGCACAGGGTGCAATCGATGCAGTCGCCCAGCGCTTCGGGTGCGAACTTCGGCAGCGGTTCGGCCTTCAGCCCCTCGTCGACGATCGAGGTGGTGCCGGCCGCCTGCACCTTCTGGGCGCCATGGGCGGCCCGGAACACGTAATCGGTGGCGGTTGCCATGTCGAGCAGTCCGCGCACGCGCTCGAGCACGCTGGCCAACCCGCGACGACGCGGACCGCGCGGTTCGCCGCGCATCGGATCGTAGGCGATAAGCAGGGTGTTGCGGTCGAACATCGCGCTCTGGAAACGCGCGTACGGACACATGTACTTGCAGACCTGCTCGCGCAGGAAGCCGGCATTGCCCCAGGTGGCCAGCGCGTAGAACAGTACCCAGAACACCTCCCAGCCGCCCCAGCGAAATGGCGCCCGCGCGCCCAGATCGAGGATCGGGGTGAAGAAGCCGACGAAGGTGAAGCCGGTCCACAGCGCAAACACCAGCCACAGCATGTGCTTGCCGCCCTTGCGCAGCAGCTTTTCGCCGCTCCATGGTGCGGCATCGAGCTTCATGCGCTGGTGGCGGTCCCCCTCGGTCCAGCGCTCCATCCACAGGAACACTTCGGTCCATACCGTTTGCGGACAGGCATAGCCGCACCACAATCGTCCGGCCAGCGCGGTAAAGAAGAACAGCGCCATGCCGGCGATGACCAGCAGAAGTGCCAGGAAGACGAAATCTTGTGGCCAGAAGTTCAGCCCGAACACGTAGAACTTTCGCGCTGGCAGGTCGAACAGCACCGCCTGGCGTCCATCCCAGCGCAACCACGGGAACAGATAGAACATGCCCAGCAGCACGAATACCGCCGTCTTGCGCAGGCTCTGGAAGCGGCCTTCGACGTCGCGGGGATAGACCTTGCGCTCGCTGACGTACAACGCATTGCCGCCGTCGTCGAGGACTTCGATGTCGATGACCTTTTTCATGGATTCCCGCCTTCGCGGGAATGACTGGGCAGGCGCTTCCGATGTTTCATGATCACCTTCAATCCCGCCGCAATGGCCGGTTGAAGCGACCCGGGGGACGCAGGAGGATCCAGGTGAAGAGGCTGGAAGCCGCAGTCGCCAGCCAGAACATGAAGAAGCCCAGGGTGTAACCGAGCGGGCGCGTCATCGGCAGACCGGGAAAACTCATGTCGCGCAGCTCGATCGGATCGACGTGGGCGAAGAACACCATCGTGCAGATGCCGGCTGTGAAGAAGCTCGGCCACAGGATGGCACCGATCCGCTGCGCCAGCGGGCGCGGCGGATGGTCGAGACGGGGGCTGGTGAAATCCGGCACGCGTTTACTCCGTGACCGCGCCGTCCGGCGGATGCGACAACGACCAGACATAAGCCGCCACCAGGCGCGAGCGGGTCTCGCCCAGCAGCTCGCGATGCGGCGGCATCACGCCATGGCGGCCGTTGGCGATGGATTCGTACAGGCTTGCCTTGCTGTTGCCGTACAGCCAGTAGTCGTCGGTCAGATCCGGTGCGCCGAGATCCTGGTTGCCCTTGCCATCGGCTCCGTGACAGGCGATGCAGACACCCTCGTACAGGCTCTTGCCCTGCGCGGCCATGTAGTTGTTTTCAACCCCTGCAGGATTGGGCAGCGAGCGCACGTAGGCGACCACGTAGTCGACCGCGTTGTCGCCCTTCATCCCGGCCAGCACCATGCCCCACGGCGTCATCACGCCTTCGCGGCCGTCGAGCACGCTATCGAGGATGCGCTCGGGCGAGCCTCCCCAGTGCCAGACGCCGTCGGTCAGGTCGGGATAACCGATCGCGCCCTTGCCCGAAGAGCCGTGACAGGTCGCGCAGGTGTTGCCGAAGATCGAGCGCCCCAGTTCGAGCGCGACCGGGTCGCGTGCGATCACGTCGATCGGTTGGCCGGCATAGGGACGGAATGTCTCCTCCAGACGTGCATCGAACTTCTCCTTCTGCAGTCCGTGCTCACCTGCCGACGTCCATCGGCTGATGCCCGCAAACGCACCCAGCCCCGGATACCAGATCAGGTAACCGATCGAAAACACGATGGTCAGATAGAACAGGTTGATCCACCACTTCGGCATCGGCTTGTTGTACTCGGTGAGATCGTCGTCCCACACATGGCTGGTGTCGGTCGGTGCCGGGTCGCCCGGGCGCCGTCGGCCGGTCCACCAGATCAGCCAGACGCAGCCGAGCACATTCAGCACGATCAGTGCGATCACGAACCATGACCAGCCGGCGCTCATGGCTTCATCTCCGGGGGAAGCACACTGTCGGCAAGCGCGGGCTCATCCTGCTCCAGCGGAAGCAGTGCGGCCGCCTCGAAGTCCTGCCTGCGCTTCGGGCTCCACGCCCACAACCAGCCAGCAGCGAACAGCGCCAGCAGCAGTACGGAAACGATTCCTGAAATCATCTCAATTTCCTCCCCTTGGCGCATGCCGGCCCAGGCCCTGCAGGTAGGCCACCAGCGCATCGAGCTCGGTCTTGCCGGCAACGTTCTGGCGTGCGCCCGCGATCTCCTCGTCGGTGTAGGGATCGCCGATGAATTGCAGGGCGCGCATCTTCTTCTCGACCAGCTCGCCATCGACCCTGGCCTTCTCCAGCCACGGGAAGCCGGGCATGTTGGATTCGGGCACCACGTCGCGCGGATTGATCAGGTGCACGCGATGCCAGTCGTCGGGATAGCGGCCGCCGACCCGGGCCAGGTCCGGCCCGGTGCGCTTGCTGCCCCACTGGAATGGACGGTCGTAGACCGACTCGCCGGCCAGTGAGTAGTGGCCGTAACGCTCGGTCTCGAAGCGCAGGGTCCGGACCATCTGCGAGTGGCAGTTGTAGCAACCCTCACGGACATACACGTCGCGACCGACCAGTTCGAGCGCCGGATACGGTTTCACCCCTGGCAGGGGCTCGATCGCCTCGGCCTGGTACATCAGCGGCACGATCTCGGCCAGGCCGCCGAACGACACGGCCACCGCGATCAACACCGCCATCAGGCCGACATTGGTTTCGACTTTCTCGTGGGAATGGCTCATGCGTATGTCCTCAGGCGGCGGCTTCGGCGCGATCTGGCTGCAGCGCCGGCTGCAGCACCGGGATCGACAGCCGGGCCGGCGCGCGTTGCCAGGTCCTGAGCACGTTCCAACCCATCAGCAGCATGCCGGCCACCACCAGCACGCCGCCGGCCAGGCGCCCCAGGTAGTACGGATAGGTCGCGTTGAGCGCCTCGACGAAGGTGTAGGTCAACGTGCCGTCATCGTTGGTGGCGCGCCACATCAGCCCTTGCATCACGCCGGCAATCCACATCGATGCGATGTAGAACACCACGCCGATGGTATGGATCCAGAAATGCAGATCGATGGCCCGGGTCGAATACATCTCCTTCTGCCCGAGCAGGCGCGGCAACATCGCATACAGCGAACCGATGCTGATCATCGCGACCCAGCCCAGCGCGCCGGCATGCACGTGGCCGACGGTCCAGTCGGTGTAATGCGACAGCGAGTTGACTGTCTTGATCGACATCATCGGCCCCTCGAAGGTGGCGATCATGTAGAAACTGACGGCGACGATAAGGAACTTGAGAATCGGGTCGGTGCGCAGCTTGTGCCAGGCGCCGGACAGGGTCATGACACCGTTGATCGCACCGCCCCAGCTCGGCGCCAGCAGGATCAGCGAGAACACCATGCCGACCGACTGCACCCAGTCGGGCAGCGCGGTGTAATGCAGGTGGTGCGGTCCGGCCCACATGTACACCGCGATCAGCGCCCAGAAGTGCACGATCGACAGCCGGTAGGAGTAGATCGGCCTCTGTGCCTGCTTGGGCACGTAGTAGTACATCATCCCGAGGAAGCCGGCGGTCAGGAAGAAGCCGACCGCGTTGTGGCCGTACCACCACTGCACCATCGCATCGACCGCGCCGGTGTACAGCGAATACGACTTGCCCAGAGTCACCGGCATCGCCAGGCTGTTGACGATGTGCAGCAGCGCCACGGCGATGATGAAGGCACCGTAGAACCAGTTGGCGACGTAGATATGCCTGACCCGGCGCTTGGCGATCGTTCCGAAGAACACCACCGCGTAGGCCACCCATACGAGGGTGATCAGGATGTCGATCGGCCATTCCAGTTCGGCGTATTCCTTGCCCTGGGTCAGGCCCATCGGCAGGGTTATCGCGGCGGCGACGATGACCGCCTGCCAGCCCCAGAACACGAATGCCGCCAGCCGGTCGGAAAACAACCGCACGTGGCAGGTCCGTTGAACCACATGCAGGCTGGTCGCCATCAGCGCGCTGCCGCCAAACGCGAAGATCACCGCATTGGTATGCAGCGGTCGCAGGCGGCCATAGTTGAGCCAGGGGATGTCGAAGTTGAGTGCCGGCCAGGACAGCTGCGCGGCGATGAACACCCCCACGGCCATGCCGACGATGCCCCAGACCACGGTCATCGCCGCGAACTGGCGCACTACCTTGTCGTTGTAGGTATCGGCCAGAGCCTGGGCGCCGGGCACTGGCCTGTCGAGTGTCTGCATGTGAATCCCTTGAGCTTGGTCGGGCCAAGGGAATTCTAGGAAGCCCGCTACAGGGGCCACTTGACCTGGATCAATTCAGGCCGTGCCGGTGCGTGCGGTGGCTGCCCCGGCAGAGCCGATTTCATTCCGGGACGGCGCAATCCGCGTTACGGGTGACCATCAACTTGCCCTTCTTCAGCCACCCGCAACCATCCACAACAAAAAACGGCGGCCTCGTTTCCGGGGCCGCCGTTTTCGCTGATGCTCAAATTGGTAGCGGGGGCAGGATTTGAACCTGCGACCTTCGGGTTATGAGCCCGACGAGCTGCCAGACTGCTCCACCCCGCATCAGGCCGCCTATTATAGCAGTGAAACGTCTATCCGCAAGCCCTGTTTCACGCCGAACAATTCACTCTGAACAAGAAGAAAGCCGGGACAGGCTTCAGCCACCGATCATGGCTTTCTGGCACCAAGCCATGATCGGGCTCCAGGCCAGGCCCAGCGCCAGCAGCGCCAGCGCATTGACGCCAAACACCACGCGCAGTGGCCGACCCGCTTCGATTGCCTGTGCCCGCCCTTCCGGCACATCGAAGTACATCGCCTTGATCACGCGCAGGTAGTAGAACGCGCCGATTACCGCGAACACCACGCCGACGATCGCCAGCCACATCAGGCCGCCATCGAGCGCGGCACGCAGCACCGCCAGCTTGGCCCAGAAGCCGAGGAACGGCGGCACGCCGGCCAGCGAGGCCATGATGCAGAGAACCAGACCTGCCAACCACGGGCTGCGTGCGTTCAGGCCCTTGAAATCGTCGATCTGGTCGGCCTCGAACCCACGACGCGACAACACCACGATCGCACCGAAGGCTGCGGCCGACATCAGCGCATAGCTGATCGCATAGAACATCGCTGCCGTGAAGCCTTGGGCACCGCCCGCAGCGAAACCGATGAACATGAAGCCGACATGCGAGACGGTCGAGTACGCGAGCAGACGCTTGAAGTTGCCCTGCACCAGCGCACCGAGGTTGCCCAACACCAGCGACAACACCGCCAGACCGGCGAGCATGATCCGCCAATGGTCATCCAACGGGCCGGCTGCGGTTTCCAGCAGACGGTAGGTCATGCCGAACGCCGCCAGCTTGGGCGCCGAACCGATGAAAAGGGTGATCGGGGTCGGCGCACCCTGGTAGACATCCGGCAGCCACATGTGGAACGGCGCGGCACCGAACTTGAACGCAACGCCCGCGACCATGAACACCACGCCGGTGACCAGCATCGTCGACGGTCCGACCTCACGGGCGGCGACAGCGATCGACTCCAGGTCGAGCGTGCCGGTGGCGCCATAGATCAGCGACATGCCGTACAGCAGCAGACCCGAAGCCAGCGAACCCAGTACGAAGTACTTGATGCCGGACTCCGAACCCAGGGGGCTGTCGCGGTCGGTCACGACCAGCGCATAGGAGCACAGCGACAGCATTTCCAAGCCGACGTAGACCATCACCAGCGAGTTCGACGACACCAGCAGCATCATGCCGAGAGTCGCGAACAGCATCAGCACCGTCACCTCACCCTTGTACAGATCGCGCACGCGCAGGTACTGCCAGCTGTAGACCATCGCCAGCGTCGAGACGACCAGGATCGCCACCTTGAGCACGTCGGCGGTGGTGTCGCGCAGGAACATGCTGCTGAGCACTTCGCCCTGGCCACCGACACCGCTGGCGATCATCACGGCCACCACGACCAGCAGCGCCATGCCGAACAGGTGGGTCAGCACGCGGCGGCTCTCGCCGATGAACAGGTCGAACATCAGCAGCGCGAAAGCACCGGACACCAGCACCAGTTCGGGCAGCAGCGGCAGCAGGTCGGCGGCGGTACGTACAGGCATGATCATGAGTTCTTAATCCTCGACCTCAAACCTCAAAGCTTCGACATGGCGATCTGGGTCGCCAGGTTCGCGATCGACGGCTCCATCAGGTCCGTCAGCGGCTTTGGCCACAGGCCCAGCAGCAGCACACCGGCAGCGAACACGCCGAGCACGAAGCCCTCGCGTGCGTTGATGTCCTTCAGCTCGGCGACATGAGCATTGCCGACCTCGCCCCAGATGGTGCGCTTGACCAGCCACAGGGTGTAGGCGGCACCGATGACCAGGGTGGTCGCGGCGGCGAAGGCGATCAACGGATGCTTCTGGAAGCTGGCCAGGATCACCATGAATTCGCCGACGAAGCCCGACGTCCCCGGCAGGCCCGCGTTGGCCATCGCGAACAGCACCACGAAGACCGCGAACCACGGCATCACGTTCACCACGCCGCCGTAGTCCTTGATCATGCGGCTGTGCATGCGGTCGTAGAGCACGCCGACGCAGGTGAACATCGCGCCTGAGACGAAGCCGTGGCTGATCATCTGCACCATCGCGCCCTGCAGGCCGAGACGGGCGGCGTCGGAGTTGCCATGGTCGCGCATCAGCGCAAACGCGATGAAGATGCCGATGGTGACGAAGCCCATGTGCGAGATCGACGAATACGCGATCAGCTTCTTCATGTCGTCCTGGGCCAACGCGACCAGGCCGACGTAGATCACCGCAATCAGGCTCAGCACGATCACCAGCCACGCCCACTCGGTGCCTGCGTCCGGCACGATCGGCAGGGTGAAACGCAGGAAACCGTAGCCGCCGATCTTCAGCATGATCGCCGCCAGCACTACCGAACCAGCGGTCGGCGCTTCGACGTGTGCATCCGGCAGCCAGGTGTGGACCGGGAACATCGGCACCTTGACCGCGAACGCTGCAAGGAAGGCGAAGAACAGCCACATCTGCTCGGTCGCGTCGAGCTGCAACTGGTACATGTCGGCCAGCTGCCAGCTGCCACCCTTCAGGTACAGGTAGATCAGGCCGATCAGCATGAATACCGAACCGAGGAAGGTGTACAGGAAGAACTTCACCGAGGCGTATACCCGGCGCGGACCGCCCCAGACACCGATGATGATGAACATCGGGATCAGCATGGCTTCGAAGAAGACGTAGAACAGCATCGCGTCGAGCGCGCTGAACACGCCGACCATCAGGCCTTCGAGGATCAGGAACGCGGCGTAGTACTGGCTGACGCGCTTGTCGACCGAACCCCAGGCGCTGATCAGCACCAGCAACGAAGTCAGTGTGGTCAGACCGATCAATGCAACCGAGATGCCATCGGCACCGATGGCGTACTGGATGTCGTAGGCCGGGATCCAGGCATGACGCTCGACGAACTGCATCGCCGGGCTGGCCATGTCGAAACCGGCAAACAGGAACACGCTCGCGGCAAGCGTCAGCGCGGCGATGGCGGTCGCGAACCAGCGTGCCGCGTTGGCGCGCCCGTTACCGAACGCAAGAGTCAGCAGACCGCCGATGATCGGCAGCCAGATCACCAGACTCAACAAGGGGAAGTTGCTGTTCACAAACAGGCCGTTCAAGGGCTCGGGGGTCACGTCGCGGTCCTTGTCAGGTCAGGGCCCGGATGAGCACGGCCAGCAATACAATCAGGCCGACGATCATCGCGAAAGCGTAGTGGTAGAGGTAACCGGATTGCAGGCGGCGGGCGATGTTCGCCACCAGGTCAACGACCCGGGCGCTGCCGTTGACCGCCACGCCATCGATCAGCTTGCTGTCGATCATGCGCGAGACCTTGCCCAGCATCACGCCGCCACCGGCAAAACCGTCGATCCAGAGCCTGTCGAAGCCGTACTTCTCCTCGAGCACGCGCACCGGCAGCGCGAACAGCTTGCGCGCCTTGTCCGGCAGTTCGGGCTTGAGCAGGTACATCACCGTCGCCAGGGCGAAACCGGCGAAGGCGAGCCAGAACGCAGGCGCCTGGAAGCCATGCAGGGCGAACGCAACCGGGCCATGCCACAGTTGCTCGCCAAGCAGAGTCACCGTATCGCGCGCCGCGGCGAGGTCGATCGCACCGGCGAAGAACGGCAGTTGCCTGTCATGGCCCGCCCAGTCGGTACCGAACAGCATCGGACCGGCAGTGAAGAAACCGATCAGGATCGACGGGATCGCCAGCAGGACCAGCGGAACGGTCACGACCCAGGGAGACTCGTGCGGAGTGTGCGCGTGGCCTCCATGGCCGTGCTCGTCATGCGCCCCATGCTCGTGCGACAGCGCCTCCTCGTGCTCGGTCGAATCCGCTTCCGGCGCAACGTAGTGATCCGGCACCGGGTCGTGGAAACGTTCCTTGCCATGGAAGGTCAGGTACAGCAGGCGGAAGCTGTAGAACGCGGTCACGAAGGCGCCGAGCAGTACCGCCCAGTAGGCGTAGCTCGCGACCCAGCCACCTTGGGCGGCAGCATGGCCGGCCGCCTCGATGATGGTGTCCTTCGAGTAGAAGCCACTGAAGAACGGCGTGCCGACCAGGGCCAGGGTGCCGATCAGCATGGTCCAGTAGGTGATCGGCATGTACTTCCTGAGGCCGCCCATCCGGCGCATGTCCTGCTCATGGTGCATGCCGATGATCACCGAGCCGGCACCGAGGAACAGCAGCGCCTTGAAGAAGGCGTGGGTCATCAGGTGGAACACGCCGGCGCTGTAGGCCGACACGCCGAGCGCGACGGTCATGTAGCCCAGCTGCGACAGGGTCGAGTACGCGACCACGCGCTTGATGTCGTTCTGCACGATGCCGATCAGGCCGGTGAAGAAGGCCGTCGTCGCACCGATGAACAGCACGAACTGCAGTGCGGTCTCGCTCAGCTCGAACAGCGGCGACATGCGCGCGACCATGAAGATGCCCGCAGTCACCATCGTCGCGGCATGGATCAACGCCGAGATCGGGGTCGGGCCTTCCATCGAATCAGGCAGCCACACGTGCAACGGCACCTGCGCCGACTTGCCCATCGCGCCGATGAACAGGCAGATGCAGATTACCGTGGCGATTTCCCACTCATGGCCGGCAATGATGCTGATGGTCCGGTCGCCGAGCATGTCCGGTGCGTTGGCGAATACCACCGAGTAATCCAGCGAACCGAACACCCACAAGATGGCAGCGATGCCGAGCAGGAAACCGAAGTCGCCGACACGATTGACCAGGAACGCCTTGAGGTTGGCGAACACCGCGGTCGGACGCTTGAACCAGAAGCCGATCAGCAGGTACGACACCAGGCCCACCGCTTCCCAGCCGAAGAACAGCTGCAGGAAGTTGTTGCTCATCACCAGCATGAGCATCGAGAAGGTGAACAGCGAGATATAGCTGAAGAAACGCTGGTAGCCCGGGTCCTCTTCCATGTAACCGATGGTGTAGATGTGCACCAGCAGCGACACGAAGGTGACCACCACCATCATCATCGCGGTCAGCTTGTCGACCATGAAGCCGACGTGGGCCGAGTAGTTGCCGATCTCGAAGAAGGTGTAGACGTTCTCGTTGAACGGCGCCGCGCCCTGCCCTGCCAGTTGCCACAACACGTGGCCGGACAGCAGGCAGCTGGCCGCAACGCCGAGGATGGTGATCCAGTGCGAGCCGGCGCGCCCGACCTGACGGCCGAACAGGCCGGCGACAATCGAGCCCAACAGCGGCGCCAGCACAATGGCCAGCAGCACCGACTTGGAAATGACGACTTCCGTACCCGGCATTGGATCAGCCCTTCATGGTGTCGATCTCGGCGACGTTGATCGTGCGCCGGTTGCGGAACAGCGTGACGAGGATTGCCAGGCCGATGGCGGCCTCGGCCGCGGCCACGGTCAGGATGAAGAACACGAATACCTGACCGGACGCGTCGCCCAGCTGACGTGAGAACGTGATGAAGTTGATGTTCACTGCCAACAGCATCAGCTCGATGCACATCAGCAGCACGATCACGTTCTTGCGGTTGAGGAAGATGCCGGCAACGCTGATGCAGAACAGCACCGCGCCCAGGGTCAGGAAGTGGCCCGGAGTCAGGCCGGTCAGCAGACTGGTCGCGAAGTTCATGCCTTGCCCTCCTCACTGCCGGTGGCGTCGTCCGTGGCGACCGGTGCGGGACGCACTGCATCCATCCGGACCATGCGGACCCGGTCGCTCGCACGTACGCGCGACTGCTCGCCGGGGTTCTGGTGCTTCACGCCATCGCGGCGGCGCAGGGTCAGCATGACCGCCGCGATCACCGCCACGGTCAGGATCACCGCCGCGATCTCGAACGGCAGCAGGTACTCGACGAACAGCGTCCGCGCCAGCCATTCCGTGTTGGACAGCCCCTCGAGCTCGGCGGGATTGGCCGCCAGTGGCACTTCGGTCATCGCCTTGACACCGATCAGCATCAGCATCTCGACCAGCATTACCACCGCGACCACCAGGCCGACCGGCAAATAGCGTACGAAGCCCTCGCGCAATGGCGCTACGTCGATGTCGAGCATCATCACCACGAACAGGAACAGCACCATCACCGCGCCGACGTAGACCAGTATCAGCGCCACGCCGAGGAACTCGGCACCGGCGATGATCCACACGCAGGCCACCGAGAAGAAGGTCAGCACCAGCGACAGCGCCGCGTGCACCGGGTTCTTCATCGTGATCACGGCGATGCCGGACAGCGTGGCCGCGATGGCGAAGACGAAGAATGCGATCGTTACAAGGTCCATGGGCATTCCTCAGCGGAACGGCGCGTCGGCGGCGCGGCGCTCGGCGATCTCGGCTTCGAGGCGGTCACCGATCGCCAGCAGCTGCGGCTTGGTGACGATGTTCTGTCCGCGTTGATCGAAGTGGTATTCGTGGATGTGGGTTTCGACGATCGAGTCCACCGGGCACGACTCCTCGCAAAAGCCGCAGAAGATGCACTTGAACAGGTCGATGTCGTAGCGCGTGGTGCGACGGGTGCCATCCTCGCGCTTGTCCGAATCGATGGTGATCGCCAGCGCCGGGCACACGGCCTCGCAGAGCTTGCACGCAATGCAGCGCTCTTCGCCGTTCGGATAGCGGCGCAGTGCATGGATGCCGCGGAAGCGAGGCGACTGCGGCGTCTTCTCCATCGGGTACATCAGGGTGTACTTCGGCCGCCACAGATACTTGAAGGTAAGCCAGAGTCCCTGCGCCAGCTCGAGGAGCAGCAGGCTCTTGAAGTAGGAAACGATCTTGTTCATGCCTCTGCCTTATTGCCCCGGCTCGAACACGCCGTAGTACGCCATCAGCGCGACGACAACGATCCACGCGATCGTGATCGGAATGAACACCTTCCAGCCCAGCCGCATGATCTGATCGAAGCGGTAGCGCGGGAACGAAGCGCGGAACCAGATGAAGCAGCTGGCGAAGAAGAACACCTTGGCGAACAGCCACCACCAGCCATCGACCGACAGCAGCGGGATGTCCCAGCCCTGGAACGGACTCAACCACCCGCCAACGAAGAAGATCGAGGCCAGGAAGCTGATCAGGATCATGTTCGCGTACTCGGCGAGGAAGAACAGCGCGAACGCCGACCCCGAGTACTCGACCATGTGACCGGCGACAATCTCCGATTCGCCTTCGACGACGTCGAACGGTGCGCGGTTGGTCTCGGCGACACCGGAGATGAAGTAGACGACGAACAGCGGCAGCAACGGCAGCCAGAACCATTCGAACAGGCCGGCGTTGCCGGACTGCGCCATCACGATCTCGCTGAGGTTGAGGCTGCCGGCGGCGACCATCACGCCGACCATGGCAAAGCCCATCGCGATCTCGTACGACACCACCTGCGCAGCGGCGCGCATCGCGCCGATGAAGGCGTACTTCGAGTTCGATGCCCAACCGGCGAGAATGATGCCGTACACGCCAAGCGAGGTCATCGCCAGCAGGTACAACAGTCCAGCGTTGGCATTCGACAGCACCACCTGTGCATCGAACGGCACCACGGCCCAGGCCGCGAATGCCGGCGCCAGTGCCAACAGCGGCGCCAGCTTGTACAGGAAGGGCTCGGCGCGGGTCGGCTGGATGACCTCCTTGAACAGCAGCTTGAACACGTCGGCGAACGCCTGCAGCACGCCCATGCCGACATACATCGGTCCGTGGCGGACATGCATCCAGCCGATCAGCTTGCGCTCCCAGACCACATAGAAGGCGACGGTAATGATCACCGGCATCATGATCGCGAGGATCTTCAGCACGATCCAGACCGCCGCTCCGGCATTGCCGAACGAGACCAGCCACTCATGCACGGGATCGATGAAGGTGGCAAGAAAGCTGCCCAACATGACCATGTTCTCCATGCTCAGGCCCTCCCCGCACCGACACGGCCGGTACCGAGCGGCGCGGTCGCGCCATAGCCGGTTTCGATCCAGACCGAGCCGCGGGCGACACGATCGTCGACCACGACCGGCAGCGTGGCGGTGCCGGCATTGGCGGTGAACTTGCCGATCGAGCCGTCTTCCAGGCCGGTCGCGGCGGCATCGTCCGGATGCAGAATCGCGCGCGGGCCGACATTGAGCGGATGGCTCTGCAGTGCGGCCGCGCGTCGCACCACCGCGTCGCTGCGGTAGATCGCCGGGCTGGCGACGACTTCAAGACCCTCCCCCTGCAGGTACGGTGCAAGGCCGGCAATCGGGGTGATGTCACGCTTGGCGATATCTTCGCGCAGGCCATCCAGATCGGTGAAGTCGAATCCCGGTACCTGCAGCGCACCACCGAGGGCGCGCAGCACGCGCCAGCCTGCACGCGCCTCGCCCGGCAGCTTGCCGGCAGCCTGGGTCAGCTGTTCGCGGCCGTCGAGGCTGGTCAGGGTCGCCTCGATTTCCGGCAACGCGCCGATCGGCAGGATCACATCGGCTACCTCCCGGGTGGACTGGCAGGCGAAGTGGCTGAGCGCAACGACCTTGGCCGCACCCAGCGCCTTCATCGCGCTGCCCGTGGCGGCAAAATCGAGCCCTGGCTCGATACCGTGGATGAGATAGGCCTGGCGCGGCTCCAACAGCATCGAACGCGCATCGCGTGAAGTCGGCAGCACTCCGTAGTCGGCCAGGCCGATGGCATTCGCGCCCTGCGGGATGCGGCACAGGTGGGCGCCGGTCGCCTCGGCCAGGAGCTTTGCCGCCTTGCGGATCGCGGCGGCATGCAGACCATTCTCGGCGACCGCACCAACGATGATTGCAGCGCGTGTGGCGTCCTGTAGCGCAGCGCGCAGGCCGGCATCCTCCAGCACCGAAGCCAGTTGCGACGGCGGAACGATCTTGCGGTCGGCCACGTCGAACGTGAAGTCGAAGTCGACCGGATTGACCACCACGATCTTGGCGCCGTTTCGCCAGGCCTTGCGCACACGCTGGTGCACCAGCGGCAGTTCGTGACGCAGGTTGGAGCCTACGATCACGATCAACTCGGAAGATTCGATGTCGGTCACCGGCATGGCGAAGATTTCGGCCACCGCAGCATCGGTCAGATCGGTCTGGCCGATGCGGTGGTCGAGGTTGCCGGTACCCAGCGCCTCGGCCAGGCGGGCCAGCAACGCGCCCTCCTCGTTCGAGCTCGCCGGATGCACGAGGATGCCGAGCTCGTCGCCGGCGTTCTCGCGCAGGATCGCCGCGGCACGCGCCATCGCAACATCCCACGATGCTTCCTGCCACTCGCCGTTACTGTCCTTGACCATCGGCACGGTCGCGCGATCGGCTGCGTACAGGCCCTGATGCGAATAGCGGTCACGGTCCGACAGCCAGCATTCGTTGACGGCGTCGTTGTCGCGCGGTACCGCACGCAGCACGCTGCCGCGGCGCACGTGCAGGTACAGATTGCTGCCCAGCGCATCGTGATAGCCGAGCGACTCGCGCGCGGTCAGCTCCCACGGACGGGCCTTGAACTGGAACACCTTGTTGGTCAGCGCGCCGACCGGGCAAACGTCGATCACGTTGCCTGACAGTTCGGTGGTCAGCGGCTTGCCATCGTAGGTGCCGATCTGCAGATTCTCGCCGCGACTCATGCCGCCCAGCTCGTAGGTGCCGGCGATCTCCGCGGTGAAGCGCACGCAGCGGGTGCACTGGATGCAGCGGGTCATCTCGGTCGCGACCAGCGGCCCCATGTCCTCGTCCGGCACCACCCGCTTGCGCTCGGAGAAGCGGCTGACCGAACGGCCATAACCCATCGACAGGTCCTGCAACTCGCATTCGCCGCCCTGGTCGCAGATCGGGCAGTCCAGCGGGTGATTGACCAGCAGGAACTCCATTACGTTGCGCTGCGAGTTCAGCGCCTTCTCGCTGCGGGTGAACACTTTCATGCCGTCGGCGACCGGGGTCGCGCAGGCCGGCAACGGCTTCGGCGACGCACGGCCACCCATCTCCGCCTCGACCAGGCACATGCGGCAGTTGGCCGCGATCGACAGTTTGTCGTGGTAGCAGAAGCGCGGGATCGGGATGCCGGCCTTGTCGGCAGCCTGGATGATCATCGAGCCCTTCGGCGCGAACATCTCGACGCCGTCGATTTCGATGGCGACGTGTCCATCCGGCACGACAGCAGGCGGCACGTTGGGGTTGGCTGGCTGCGCACTCATGCCGCTGCCTCCTTCGGCACCACCGTACCCGCAGCCTGGTCGTCGACCAGGAAACGCTTGTTCACGATCGCGTACTCGAACTCGTCCCAGTAGTGGCGCAGGAAGCCCTGCACCGGCCACGCGGCGGCCTCGCCGAACGCGCAGATGGTGTGACCCTCGATCTGGCCGGCGGCCGAACGCAGCATCTCGAGATCGGCCAGAGTGGCCTGTTTCTCGACGATGCGGGTCAGCATGCGGTACATCCAGCCGGTGCCCTCGCGGCACGGCGTGCACTGCCCGCAGCTTTCCTTGAAGTAGAACCGCGCGATGCGCTGGCAGGCGCGGACCATGCAGGCGGTATCGTCCATCACGATGACCGCGCCCGAGCCGAGGCCGGAACCGGCCTTCTGGATTGCGTCATAGTCCATCGTCAGACCCATCATCGTCTCGCCCGGCAACACGGGCATCGACGAACCGCCCGGGATCACCGCCTTGATCGTGCGGCCCGGGCGCATGCCACCAGCCATCTCCAGCAGCTCGGCGAACGGAGTGCCGAGGCGGATCTCGTAGTTGCCCGGACGGGCGACATGGCCCGACACCGAGAACACCTTGGCGCCACCGTTGTTCGGCTTGCCGAGATTGAGGAACCATTCCGGGCCGTTGCGGATGATCGCCGGCACCGAGGCATAGGTCTCGGTGTTGTTGATCGTGGTCGGCTTGCCGAACAGGCCGAAGTTGGCCGGGAACGGCGGCTTGTAGCGCGGCTGTCCCTTCTTGCCCTCCAGCGACTCCATCAGCGCGGTTTCCTCGCCGCAGATGTAGGCGCCGGCACCGAGCGCGCCGTAGATGTCGATGTCCACACCGCTGCCGAGCACGTTCTTGCCCAGCCAGCCGTGCTCGTAGGCTTCCTTCAGCGCCTGCTCGAAGTGTTCGAACGGCTCATGATGGAACTCGCCGCGCAGGTAGTTGTAGGCCACGGTCGAGCCGGTCGCGTAGCAGGCGATCGCCATGCCCTCGACCACCGCATGCGGGTTGTAGCGCAGGATGTCGCGGTCCTTGGCGGTGCCCGGCTCGGACTCGTCCGAGTTGCACAGGATGTACTTCTGGGTTTCGCTGCCCTTGGGCATGAAGCTCCACTTCAGGCCGGTCGGGAAGCCCGCGCCGCCGCGGCCGCGCAGGCCGGACAGCTTGACCATCTCGATCACGTCGGCCGGCGGGATTTTCTCGCTCAGGATCTTGCGCAGGGCCGCATAACCGCCGGTCTTGAGGTAGTTCTCGTACGACCACGGGGTGTCGTAGTGCAGCGTCGTGTAGACGACGCTGTGCTCCTGCGGAGCGGGACCCACGGGTCCGTAGCCCTTGGAATAGTCGTGATGCGCCATCGCGTCCGCCTTACTCCAGTCCGTCCAGCAGCTCGTCGACCTTCGCGGTGTCGAGCTTCTCGTGATAATGGCCGTTGATCACGACCACAGGGGCACCGCAGCATGCAGCCACGCATTCCTCCTCCCGCTTGAGAAACACGCGGCCATCGGAGGTCGACTCGCCGAGCTTGCAGCCCAGCTTCTTCTCGGCGTGCTTCACCAGATCCTCGGCACCATTGAGCCAGCAGCTGATGTTGGTGCAGAAGGCGACATTGTTGCGGCCGACCTTCTCGGTCTCGAACATCGAATAGAACGACGCGACCTCATAGGCCCATACCGGCGGCAGGTCCAGATACCTGGCCACGGCCGCAATCAGCTCATCGCTCAGCCAGCCGCCGTTCTGCTCCTGCGCCGCATGCAGGCCCTGCAGCACGGCCGAGCGTTTGCGATCCGGCGGGAACTTGGTCAGCCAGTGGTCGATGTGGGCGCGGGTCTTGTCGCTGAGGGCGACCTGCGGATCCACGTTCCGGCAGGCTTCGAAATTTCCTGTCGCTTTCATCGGTCAATCTCACCGAACACGATGTCATAGGTACCGATCATCGCCACCACGTCGGCCAGCATGTGGCCCTTGACGATCTCGTCCATCGACGAGAGGTGGGCGAAGCCGGGCGCGCGCAGCTTGACGCGGAACGGTTTGTTGGCACCGTCTGACACCAGGTAGCAGCCGAACTCGCCCTTGGGCGCCTCGACCGCGGCATAGGTTTCCCCGGCCGGCACGCAATAGCCTTCCGAGAACAGCTTGAAGTGGTGGATCAGCGCTTCCATGTCGTCCTTCATGTCCTCGCGGCTGGGCGGAGCGACCTTGAAGTTGTCGACGATCACCGGGCCGGGGTTGGCCTTCAGCCACTTCACGCACTGCTTGATGATGCGGGTCGACTCGCGCATTTCAGCGACGCGCACCAGGTAGCGGTCGTAGCAGTCGCCATTGACGCCGACCGGGATGTCGAAGTCGACCTCGGCGTACTTCGCGTACGGCTGCTTCTTGCGCAGATCCCATGCGATGCCGGAGCCGCGGATCATCGGCCCGGTCATGCCCCAGGCCAGCGCCTGCTCGGGCGAAACCACGCCGACGCCGACGGTACGCTGCTTCCAGATGCGATTGTCGGTCAGCAACGTCTCGTACTCGTCGACGCGCTTCGGGAAGTCGTCCGCGAACGCGTCGAGGTAGTCCAGCATCGAGCCTTCGCGCCATTCGTTGAAGCGCTTGAGCTTGCCGCCCTTGCGCCACGGCGACTCCTTGTAGCGCGGCATCCGGTCCGGCAGATCGCGATAGACGCCGCCCGGGCGGTAGTAGGTCGCGTGCATGCGCGCGCCCGACACCGCCTCGTAGCAGTCCATCAGTTCCTCGCGCTCGCGGAACGCGTACAGGAACACCGCCATCGCACCGAGGTCGAGCGCGTTGGACCCGACCCACATCAGGTGGTTCAGGATGCGGGTGATCTCGTCGAACATCGTGCGGATGTACTGCGCACGCTCCGGCGCCTCGATTCCCATCAGGGTTTCGATCGCACGCACATAGGCGTGCTCGTTGCACATCATCGACACGTAGTCGAGCCGATCCATGTAACCGATCGACTGGTTGAACGGCTTGGATTCGGCCAGCTTCTCGGTACCGCGATGGAGCAGGCCGACATGCGGATCGGCGCGCTGCACGACCTCGCCGTCCATCTCCAGGATCAGGCGCAACACACCGTGCGCGGCCGGGTGCTGCGGGCCGAAGTTGAGCGTGTAGTTGCGGATCTCGGCGCCCCTGCCGAGGCCGGAGGTATTATTGGGAGCACTCTCGTTGGCAGCTGGCACGGCGTTCACTTCTTCACCTCTGCATGCCTTTCAGCAGCACGCTGCGCGGCCTCGCCCCTGGCAGTCAGGTAGCGGGCATCGTCGCGGATCACGCGGGCCACACCGACGCGCGGCTCGATCGATACCGGCTGGTAGATCACGCGCTTCTTCTCGGCGTCGTAGCGGACCTCGACGTTGCCGATCAGCGGGAAATCCTTGCGGAACGGATGACCGACGAAACCGTAGTCGGTCAGGATGCGGCGCAGGTCCGGGTGGCCCTCGAAGATGATGCCGTAAAGATCGAATGCCTCGCGCTCGAACCAGTTCGCGCCCGCCCACACCGACGTGAGCGAAGCCACCACCGGCAGGTCGTCGTTCTCGGCGAAAGTGCGCAGGCGCAGGCGCCGGTTGTGCTGCACCGACAGCAGGTGGGCGACGGCGGCGAAGCGGCGCGCCGGCACGGCGGCGGCGCCATTGGGCTGCTCGCCCCAGGCGAAGCGGCCCGCGCTCTTGCCATCCACGCCGCGCGAGAAGCCTTCCGACGACACGTCGGTGTCCCATTCGTCGCTGCCGTAGCTCAGGTAGTCGACGCCGCTGACGTCGACCAGTTGTTCGAAACCGAACTCGTCGCGCAGCGCTTTCGCGGCCTCCAGCCACACATCAGCTGGGACGTCGAGGCTGACCTCGCCACGAGGCTCGGCCACAGCGATCTCGACGCCTGGATAGCCCTCCCCCGAAAAACGGGCGCGCAGGCGCTCGACGAAACTGGCAATCGTCGTATCCATGTCAGCGCACGCCCTGTTGAGAGCCGGCCAGGCACTTCCCGGCAGTCTGCGTCAGGTCAGTTCGCTCGCAGTGCTGCGGCATCGTTCGGTCCTGTATCGACATACACTCCCTCACTCATTCTTGCCGTGCACGTGACCAGCCTCCTGCGCAGCCCACCGGGAGGCGCCCGGCTGGCTGTTGTCGCCGAAGTTGGTGCCGCGACGGATCTTCTTCTGCAACTGCAGGATGCCGTAGACCAGCGCCTCGGCGGTCGGCGGGCAGCCCGGCACGTAGACATCGACCGGGACGATCCGGTCGCAACCGCGCACCACCGAATAGGAGTAGTGGTAGTAGCCGCCGCCGTTGGCGCAGCTGCCCATCGAGATCACCCATTTCGGATCGGGCATCTGGTCGTAGACCTTGCGCAACGCAGGCGCCATCTTGTTGACCAGGGTGCCGGCCACGATCATCACGTCGGACTGGCGCGGCGACGGGCGGAACACCACGCCATAGCGGTCCAGGTCCAGGCGCGCGGCGCCGGCGTGCATCATTTCCACCGCGCAGCAGGCCAGGCCGAAGGTCATCGGCCACATCGAGCCGGTGCGGGCCCAGTTCCACAGCACGTCGAGGCTGGTGGTGACGTAGCCCTGCTGCATGACCGGGTTCTGGTCCTCAGGCAGCAGGATGTCGTCCAGTCGCCCTTCCGGCAGCGGGTTGTTGGCGAAATCGGCGACCTTCTGGATGGTCTGGATCACTCCCATTCCAGGGCCCCCTTCTTCCAAACGTAGATGAAGCCGAGCAGCAGCATGCCGGCGAACAGGCCCATCTCGATCAGGCCGACGATGCCCAGGTCGCGGAAGACCGTGGCCCAGGGCACGATGAAGATGATTTCCAGGTCGAAGACGATGAACTGGATGGCAATCAGGTAGTAGCGCACGTCGAACTGCATGCGCGCGTCCTCGAACGCCTCGAAGCCGCACTCGTAGGGCGAGAGCTTCTCGGCGCTCGGGCGCCTGGGCCCGAGGACGTGACCAACGATGAGAAGGGCGACGCCAATGCCGCTGGCGACGATCAGGAACAACAGGGTCGGCAGGTATTCGGCCAGCACGGTGTTCTCTCGGCTATGGCTGCGCGAACGCGGCCTGGCTCGGCGCCGCAGCGCCGCCGCGCCTTCCCTCCGGACGCGCCCTGCACGGCCGCGGGAAGACTCGAAATGAATGGTGCCCAAGGGGGGACTCGAACCCCCACGACCTAAGTCGCTACCACCTCAAGGTAGTGCGTCTACCAATTCCGCCACCTGGGCTTAGATGTCTTCCTGACTTGGCAGCCGTGCATATCGACCGACCGCCTGCTAATTATGACCGATCACGAGACCGATCGTCGCCCTGCCTTCCGTGCCGGACGTCAAACTGGACTGATGCGGCAAGGCCGCTCCGCTGTCAGCCTTCCCCGTCCGGGGTGGCTTCAGCAGCCTCGCCCTCGACCTCGGGGGCGACCGGAACCGCAGAGTCTCCGGAAGTCGGCGCCTCGGCCTCGGGTGCGGCCGGCACGGCAGAGTCGGCCCGCGGCGCAGCCGGGATCTCCGACATCAGCCCGAGATCGGCATCCACGGCTTCGGTTTCGACCCGCGCACCCTGGGTGGCCTGCCAGGCCATGAAGAAGGTGATCACGAAGAACATCACCGCCAGCCACTTGGTGGCCTTGGTCAGGAAGCTGGCCGAGCCGCGCGCGCCGAAAACGGTCGCCGAGGCACCGCCACCGAAGCCGGAACCGGCCTGGGCGCCCGTGCCACGCTGCATCAGGATGAGCGCGATCATGGCGATCGCGACCAGCACGAAGATGACGTTGAGAATCAACAGCATCGATCAGGGACTCTTGAAATTCATGGACGGCCGGAAAACCGACCTGTCCTCAGGGTGCCGCCGCTTCCGCGATGGCGATGAAATCGGCGGCAGCCAGCGAGGCCCCGCCGATCAGGCCGCCATCGACGTCGGGCTGGGTAAACAGCGCGGCGGCATTGTCGGCCTTGACGCTTCCGCCGTAAAGAATCGGAAGCGAGCCCGCAATTCTAGCATCGTGTTCCGCGATTTCGCTACGGATGAACGCATGAACCTGCTGCGCCAGCTCCGGGGTGGCGGTCTTGCCGGTGCCAATCGCCCAGACCGGCTCGTAGGCGACCACCGCGCCGTCGAAGACCTGGGCGCCACCCGATTCGAATAGAGGAGCGAGTTGCTCCCGCAGGCGCGCCTCGGTCCGGTCGGCTTCGCGTTCAGCCAGGGTTTCGCCGACGCACAGGATCGGCGTCACGCCGGCGGCCTTGGCGGCCATGAACTTGCGCGCCACCAGGGCGCTGTCCTCGGCGTGGTACTGGCGGCGCTCGGAATGGCCCACCAGGGTGTAGCGGGCGCCGACATCGGCCAGCATCGCCGCGCAGACTTCGCCGGTGTAGGCACCCTTTTCGTTGGAACTGACGTCCTGGGCGCCGAACTCCAGTCCCTTGCCCGCATACTTGGCAACCAGCTCACCCAGATAGGGGAACGGCGGCAGGATGATGCGTTCGACGCCGGCCGGTGTCCCGGCGGCGACCACGGCGTCCAGAAGGGAAGCGGCGAACTTGCGGTCACCGTGCAGTTTCCAGTTCCCGGCAACGATTCTGCGGCGCATGTCGGCTCCATCTGTCATGGGGCGCGCATTCTAACGCAGACGGTTATGTCGCGGAGGAAGCCGGCGGGTCGGTTGGGTGGACTGGGACGCTGGGGCGTAGGCCCTTGGGTGCGAAATCAAGGAGGAGGCCGCCGCGGCGGCCGGGGGACATTCGCCGTCAAGGCCGGCAGGTCACGTCGGGACAGCCAGGTAGCGGGAGAACCGGCGGTCGAACGCAAGCAGCAGCGTCCACGCCCTCGCCAAAGGCGAACTCCTCCTCACCCGCAAGCAAAACCTTGCAAAAGCGGTGTGGCCTAGAATCCTGATGTGCGAACCCGAGCCCCCACATCGCTCCTCCAAGGCCTCACGCCAATAGCCAATCCGGATGCGAAGGTTCTGATCCTGGGCAGCATGCCCGGCGCCGCGTCCTTGGTGGCCGGGCAGTACTACGCGCATCCGCAGAATCGCTTCTGGCCGTTCATGGGCGAACTGGTCGGTGCGCTGCCATCCCTGACCTACCCCGAGAGGGTTGCAAGGCTGGCCGGCGCCGGCATCGCGGTCTGGGACGTAATCGGCCGCTGCCGGCGCGAGGGCAGCCTCGACAGCGCGATCCGCGACGTCGAGGTCAACGACTTCACGGGGTTCCTCACCACGCACATGTCCGTGCGGACGCTGCTGTTCAACGGCATCAAGGCCGAGGCCACCTTCGCCCGGCTGGTTATGCCAACACTGCATGAGCATGGCCTCGCCGGACGGCTGCGCTATCGGCGGCTACCGTCGACCAGTCCGGCCAATGCCTCACAACCGGCGACGATGAAGCTGGCCGCCTGGCGCGAAGCATTGGCGGAGGCCAGGGTTGTCCCCGCTCACCCGTAGTGCCCGGCGGGCACCCTGCAGATGGAACGGAGTCGCTCCACCGAGTCAGGGCATGGCCCGGGAATCGCCTCCTACTTGAGCTTGATCTCGCGCAGCCGCTCTTCGAGATAGCCCTGTGCGGTGATCGGCTCGGGATAGCGGGCGGGATTGTCCGCGGTGACGCAGGACGGCAGCACGTCAATCAGGAAATCCGGGTTCGGGTGCAGGAAGAATGGCGTCGAATAACGCGGCTGGCGGGCCGTCTCACCTTTCGGGTTGACCACGCGATGGGTGGTCGACGGATACACGTGGTTGGTCAGTCGCTGCAGCATGTCGCCGATGTTGACGACGATGGTATCGGCGTCGGCGGTGAACGCGACCCACTCGCCCTTGCGCGAAAGTACTTCCAGGCCTGCCGCGCTGGCGCCGACCAGCAGGGTGATCAGGTTGATGTCCTCGTGCGCGCCGGCACGTACGTTGGGGATGTCGTCGGCGGTGATCGGCGGGTAGTGGATCGGGCGCAGGATCGAGTTGCCCGAATCGGTTTTGTCGCGAAACCAGTCCTCCGGCAGCCCGATGTGCAGGGCCAGCGCACCGAGCACCGTGCTGCCGAGATCGTCCAGCGCCTGGTACAGGCCATAGGCCTGCTCGCGGAAGCCCTCGATCTCTTCCGGCCAAAGGTTCGGCGGCATCACGTCGCGGTACTTCGAATCGTCCGGGATCTCGCGGCCGACGTGCCAGAACTCCTTGAGGTCGTGATGCTTGGAATCCTTGGCGGTCTCGACGCCGAACGGGGTATAACCACGCGCGCCGCCACTGCCAGGCACGTGGTACTTCATCTTCACGGCCTCGGGCAGGGCGAAGAACTTCTGGAAGACGTCATAGGCTCCCTGGGTACGGTCGTCGCCGATGCCGTGGCCACGGATGCCGGCGAAGCCCCACTCCCGGTATGCGTCGCCCAGCTCGGCTACGAAGGCGTCGCGGTCGGCCGGCGAGGAAGGATCGGTGAATCGGCGGATGTCGAGGGTCGGGATTCGTGATTGGCTCATCGTGGCAAATGAATTGATTTGGTGTCGCGAGAGTGTGCGCTATTGCGGGAGTGGCAGTTTGACCCGGCTCAAATGGCTCGGTTCAGATGACCCGGTTCAAGCCGCCCCGGTTGGACCGGTCGGCTTCAGCCGGCCGCCGCACGGACCGCAGCGGACAGCGCATCGAGGGTGACCTGCATCAATCCGGCATCGTCGGCCTCCACCGTGACCCGGACCACCGGCTCGGTGCCGGATGGACGCAGGAACGCGCGCCCTCGCCCCTGCACCGCAGCCTGGGCCTCGGCCAGCGCAGCCTTCACCGTGGCGGCCTCCGCCGGCCTGGCATCGCCGTTGTAGCGCACGTTGACGGTCTTCTGCGGCACCTTGGTCAGCCCGGCCAGCGCTTCGCCAAGGCGGACACCGCGTCGCCGCAGCACTTCCAGCGCCTGCAGCGCGCTGACGATGCCGTCACCGGTGCTGGTGCGGTCCAGGCACAGCAGGTGGCCGGAGGTCTCGCCGCCGAGGATGCCGCCGTGGGCGACCAGTTGCTGGTGGACGTAACGGTCGCCGACGCTGGCGCGGATGAAGCCGATCCCGCGCTGCTCGAACGCCTGTTCCAGGCCGTAGTTGGTCATCAGCGTGCCGACCACCGGTCCCTGCAGGCGACCGTTCTCGCGCCAGTCGGTGGCAAGCAGGAACAGCAGGTCGTCGCCATCGCGAACATTGCCGTGCTCGTCGACCAGCAGCACCCGGTCGCCGTCGCCGTCGAAGGCGATGCCCAGATCGGCGCCACGCGCCTTGACCTCGGCCGCGAGGGTTTCGGGATGGGTCGAACCGACGCCATCGTTGATGTTGGTGCCATCGGGATCGACGCCGATCGCATCGACCCGCGCGCCCAGCTCGCGGAACACCAGCGGGCCGATCTGGTAGGTCGCGCCGTGGGCGCAATCCATCACGATGTGCATGCCCTTGAGGTCGAAACCGCGCGGGATGGAGTTCTTGCACGCCTCGACGTAGCGGCCGACCGCGTCGCGGGTGCGCACGGCCTTGCCAAGCTGGTCGGATTCGACGGTGCGGAACGGCAGATCAAGCGCGGCCTCGATCGCCAGCTCGGTGGCATCGTCGAGCTTCTCGCCGCTGGCGGAGAAGAACTTGATGCCGTTGTCGTGGTGCGGGTTGTGCGAAGCCGAAATGACGATGCCGCCGTCGGCACGCAGCGAACGGGTCAGATGGGCAACGGCCGGGGTCGGCATCGGCCCCATCAGCTGCACGTCGACGCCGGCGGCGACCAGACCGGCCTCCAGCGCGGCCTCGAACATGTAGTTGGAGATGCGGGTGTCCTTGCCGATCACCACCGACGGCTTGTGCCCCTCGGCGTTCTGCTTGAGCGCATGGCCGTAGGCGTTGCCGAGCCGGAGCACGAAGTCGGCCGAGATCGCGCCCTCGCCGACCCGGCCGCGGATGCCGTCGGTGCCGAAGTAACGGCGGCTCATGCAGATACCTCCGCATGAACGACGTTACGCGGCACAGGGATGTGCCGCCCGTGCGCCTGCGCTACGGCGCAGGTGAGACGGCGACAAGACCGGGCTTTGCCCGGCCTTGCCGGTTCGGCAGCCTGCCAGGATGACAGGTCGCCGAAAACAGTAATGCTGCGGCGGCTCATGCGGCAGCCTCGACGTCGTCCTCCGGCACAGGCTGCTTCATCAGCAGTGCCAGCAACTGGGCCAGACGATCACGCAACTCGCGACGGTCGCAGATCTGGTCGATCGCGCCGTGTTCGAGCAGGAACTCGGAACGCTGGAAGCCTTCCGGCAGCTTTTCGCGCACGGTCTGCTCGATCACGCGCGGGCCGGCGAAACCGATCAGCGCCTTCGGCTCTGCGATGTTGATGTCGCCCAGCATGGCGAAAGAAGCCGACACACCGCCGAAGGTCGGGTGGGTCAGAACCGAGATGAAAGGCAGCCCCTTCGCGCGCAGACGGGCCAGGGCCGCCGAGGTCTTGGCCATCTGCATCAGCGAGAACAGGCTTTCCTGCATGCGCGCTCCGCCGGTCGCGGCGAAGCATACGAACGGACAGCCCTGTTCGGCCGCCGCTTCTGCCGCCAGCGCGAAGCGCTCGCCGACCACCGAACCCATCGAGCCGCCCATGTAGGCGAAATCCATCGCACAGGCGACCAGCGGGCGCTGCTTGAGGGTGCCGGACATCGCCACCATCGCGTCACGCTCGCCGGTGGAACGCTGGGCGGACTTGATGCGGTCGGAGTACTTCTTCTGGTCCTTGAAGTGCAGTACGTCGGTCGGCCCGAGTTCGGCACCGATCTCGCCGGTGCTGCCGGCATCGAACAGGGCCTTCAAGCGGACCCGGGCCCGGATCGACATGTGGTGGCCGCACTTGGGGCAGACCTCCAGGTTTTCCTCCAGCTCGGGCCGGTACAACACGGCTCCACACTGGTCGCACTTCTCCCACAACCCCTCAGGGACGCTACGCCGCTTGGCGTTGCCGGATTCGGTGCGGATGCCGGACGGCATGAGTTTCTTGAGCCAGGACATGCGTTGGTACTTCCCGTTCAGCCACAAGGAGGACCGGAGCAGACCCGGCCGAGCGGGGGAGTTTACCAAGCAGGGCCCGGTAAACCCCAAAAGCTGCTGCACAGGTACTTCCGGGTACCGTCAATGCGACCAGGAGGTTCCCATGCAGCTCCTGCAGCCCGGGCAAGGCGCCAGCCGCACCCGGGGAGCCTCGTGCCCCCCGGAAAGCCCCGGGTGCGCTGCGCTTAGCCGGGCTCCACGCTTCGGCGATCCAGCGCCTCGCGCAGCGGGGCGAGAAAGGCCTGGGCTGCGGCGGCAGGATCGGTGGCATCCGCGAGGGCTGCGACCAGGGCGCTGCCGACGACCACGCCATCGGCTTCCTGCGCCATGGCGGCGGCACTGGCGGCGTCCTTGATCCCGAATCCGGCTACCACCGGTACCCGGCTGCGGGCGCGGATCGCGTGCAGGCGGTCGTTGGCGGCACCGGTATCGAGACGATCGGCGCCGGTCACGCCGGCGTAACTGACGTAATACAGATACCCCTGCCCTTCGGCGCAGAGTTGCTCGATACGCGCGGCCGAGGTCGTCGGCGAGGCCAGCAACACCAGCGCCAGCCCGTGGACGTCGAAGCCGGCTCGGAAGTCCGCCGCCTCCTCCGGCGGCAGATCGACCAGCAGCACGCCATCGACGCCGGCTCCGGTAGCCTCGCTGGCGAACGGCTCCGCACCGCGGATCTCGACCGGATTCAGGTAGCCCATCAGCACCACCGGAGTCTCGTCATCACGCCGGCGGAACTCGCGCACCGCCTCCAGCACCCACGACAGGCCGGCGCCACGTGCGATCGCGCGTTCCGAGCTGCGCTGGATGGTGGGCCCGTCGGCCATCGGGTCGGAGAACGGCACGCCCAGCTCGATCACGTCGGCACCGGCTTCCACCAGCGCGTGCATGACCGGAACCGTCGCCTCCAGCGACGGATCGCCGGCGGTGATGAAGGGGATCAGCGCCTTGCGACCTTGCGTCTGCAGGCCCTGGAAACACGCTTGGAGTCGGGACAGGGACATCTCAGGCACATCCTTCGATCAGTTGGATTTCTTCGCCGTTGCCCCAGTACATGAGCGCGACCTTGCCTTCCGACATCTCCAGGCGCAGTCCCAGCGCGGTGCCGGGCTGGCGCCAGGTCAGGTACTCGCCCTGGTCGCCGTCGTAGGCATGCGGGCTGGAAGTGGGCGGGCTGGGGAACAGGCCCATCACCTCGGCCCGGGTCATGCCGATGCGCAGCCCGAACGGGCCGGCCTGGGCCAGCGGCTGTCCCGGATCGGTGCCACCCAGGTCGAAGCGGGCAACCTTGTCATCGATGACCATCATTGAGATCGAGGCCGGCAGCGGGCCGCCGTCGTAGTACTCGCACCCCTCGCCGATCACCTCGGTCATGCCGTGGGACTCCCATTCGCCCAGGCCTTTCAGCTCGTCGAACGCCTGACCGATGCGCACGCCGGCGACCTCGCCCAGCGTCACCGCGACCGTCGGCTCGGCCGGGACGGCCGGCGTAGCGGTGGTCCGGGCGGCTTCGTTCTTGTGCATGGCAGTGCTGGCCTGGCCGGCCGCGTCGGCGGCCTTGTCGCAGGCGGCCAGGCCCAGGGCCAGCAACAGCACGCCGCCGCGGAACATCGCCGCGCTCACAGCGACAGCCCCTCGCGCGCGGCGATGGTGTGCACGTCCTTGTCGCCACGGCCGGACAGATTGCACAGCACCAGCGCGTCTTCCGGCAGCTCGCGGGCCAGCTTGATCGCCTGCGCGATCGCATGGCTGGACTCGAGCGCCGGCAGGATGCCCTCGGTGCGGGTGAGCTGGTGGAAGGCGGCCAGTGCCTCGGCATCGGTCACGCCGACGTACTCGGCGCGGCCGGTGTCCTTGAGGAAGGCATGCTCGGGGCCGACGCCGGGGTAATCGAGGCCGGCCGAAATCGAATGGGTCTCGATGATCTGCCCATCGTCGTCGCACAGTACGTAGGTGCGGTTGCCATGCAGCACACCAGGACGTCCGGCGGCCAGCGAAGCGGCGTGGCGCGGGGTGTCGATGCCGTCGCCCGCGGCCTCGGCGCCGACCAGGCGTACGTCGCGGTCGTTGAGGAAGGCGTGGAAGACACCGATCGCGTTGCTGCCGCCACCGACGCAGGCGGTGACCGCATCGGGCAGGCGGCCATGCTCGGCCAGCATCTGCGCCCTCGCCTCGCGCCCGACCACGGCGTTGAAGTCGCGGACCATGCGCGGGTACGGGTCGGGGCCGGCGACGGTGCCGATGATGTAGAAGGTGTCGGCGACGTTGGTGACCCAGTCGCGCATCGCCTCGTTGAGCGCGTCCTTGAGCGTGGCCGAGCCACTGGACACCGGCACCACCTTCGCCCCGAGCAGGGTCATCCGGTAGACGTTGATCTTCTGCCGCTCGATGTCGGTTGCGCCCATGTAGACCACGCATTCCAGGCCCAGACGCGCGGCCACGGTGGCGCTGGCGACGCCGTGCTGGCCGGCACCGGTCTCGGCGATGATCCGGGTCTTGCCCATGCGGCTGGCGAGCAGGGCCTGGCCGATGGTGTTGTTGATCTTGTGCGCGCCGGTGTGGTTGAGGTCCTCGCGCTTGAGCAGGATGCGCGCGCCGCCGACCTCGCGGCTGAGTCGTTCGGCGAAATAGATCGGGCTGGGCCGGCCGACGTAGTGCGCGAGGTCGTTCTCGAAGGCCTCGATGAAGGCCGGATCGACCCGCGCCGCGTCATAGGCCGCGGCCAGTTCCTGCAGCGGGCCGATCAGGGTCTCGGCGACGAAGCGGCCGCCGAAGCGACCGAAGTGGCCGTTGACGTCGGGATACTGGGTGTAATCGATTGCCGCGCCGGGCGCGGCAGGGGGATTGGATGTAGCCAAGGGCGTTCTCCGGAACCGAAGTGACACCCGCGAACAAGGTTCGCGGACAGCGGTGCTGGGTCCGGGCCGGTTATCGAACGGCAGCCGCAGGGACACGGCGCCAGCGGCGAAGCGAGCGGCCAAACGGAGCGGGCGGGCGACGGTTGTTCATGGCTGTCCAGGATCGTACATGGAACCCCGAAGGACTTCGAGGCCACCTGTGCACCTTCGAACAAGCCCAAGTTCGTCACCCCGGCCAAAGAGGACCTCGAATAACCCCGCCATGCCTGCGAAAGCGGCCTCCAGGGACCTGCAATCCATCGAAAAGCAAAGTCCATGGATGCCCGCCTTCGCGGGCATGACGATCAAAAGCAGGTTTTTCGAGGTGTACCAAGGCAACGCCGAGTGAATCGAAGCCCGTCATGCCGGCGCTCGTGCTTTACAGCATTACGGGCCGGCGGCATCCGCGCGCCTGACCGCTTCGACGAAGGCGCGCATCTTGGTCGCATCCTTCTCGCCCGGTGCGCTTTCGATGCCACTGGAGACATCCATCCCCCACGGCCGCGCGGTATGGATCGCGGAAGCCACGTTGCCGGCATCCAGCCCACCCGCGAGCAGGAACGGACGATCCAGCGCGGCCGGCAACCGGGTCCAGTCGAAACACTTGCCGCTGCCGCCAGGCTCGCCGGCGGCATGGCCGTCGAACAGGAAGGCCGCGGCACCGGGAAAATCGCCGAGCCGGGCCAGCGCGCCCTGCGGATCACCGCCCATCGCGATCGCCTTCCAGTATGGCGGGCCGAAGCCGGCGCAGAACGCATCCGGCTCCGCACCGTGGAACTGCAGGATGTCGGGACGGACCGCTTCGACCACGGCACCGACCTCGTCGGCCGGGTTGTCCATCATCAGCGCGACCGCGGCGATGTCGCCGGGAATCCGCGCACGCAACCCGGCCGCCCGATCCAGCGAAAGCCGGCGTGGGCTTCGGGAAGCGAACACCAGGCCGATGCAGTCGACGCCGAGTTCGACTGCGAGGTCGAGGTCTTCGGGCCGGGTCAGGCCGCAGAACTTGATCCGGGTCATGAGGCTAGTTGTCAGTCGCGCAGGATGGGTGGAGCGCAGCGAAACCCATCCTACAAGCAGACCTCGGCCGGCAACCCCCACTCGGCCGGATACTTCGGCCCGAGGAACATCAATCCCGACGCCGGCGCGGTCGGCCCGGCGACGGTGCGGTCGCGGCCGGCCAGCAGTTCGGCGATCCACGCCTCGGGTTGCTCGCCGCGCCCCACCACCAGCAGGCTGCCGACGATGTTGCGGACCTGATGGTGCAGGAAGGCATTGGCCTGGACCTCGATGTCGACGATCTCGCCGTCTCGGCGGACGCTGATCTCGTGCAAGTTGCGACGTGCGTGAGGGGCCTGGCAATGGACGGTGCGGAAGGCGGAAAAGTCGTGCTCACCGACCAGCGCCTGTGCGGCGCGGTGCATGGCTTCGGCGTCGAGTGGACGGCGTTCCCAGCCCAGGTATTCGCGCATCAGCGCCGGCCGGACCGGGCGGTTGACCAGCCGGTAGCGGTAACGGCGCGCGCGGGCCGAAAAACGGGCGTGAAAGTCCGCCGCCACCGGCACGCACCAGCGCACGCAGACCGATGGCGGCAGGCGCGTGGTCGTGCCCAGTACCCAGCCGCGCGGGTCGCGCTCGACCGGGCTGTCGAAATGGATGACCTGGGCGCGGGCATGCACGCCGGCATCGGTGCGGCCGGCACAGACCGTTTCGATCCGCGTCCCGGCCACAAAGGACAGAGCCTCCTCGACCGCGGCCTGGATGGTCGGCTCGCTGCGCCGCTCCTCCTCGCCGGGCTTGGTCAGCCTCTGCCAGCCGGAAAACGCACTGCCGTCGTATTCGATCGCCATCGCCAGGCGGCGATCATCCCGCGCCGGCCCATGTCGTTCGCTCATTCCAGCTCGCGCAGCATCTGCATGGCCTGCTGACGGGCGGCCAGGTCGCCGTGCAGGCGTACCTCGGCCAGCAACTGGCGGGCGCTGTCGTGGTCGCCAAGAGCGATATAGGCACGGGCCAGTTCGAGGCGTTCGTTGCCGCCACCACCGCTGTCGCTGCCAGCAGCTTCTGTGGCGGTGACTTCGGCCAGGGTCCGGTCGGCGGGTCCATGCCAGGCCGGGGACGATGCGACGGCAGGCTGCTGCCAGGTCGCGGCGGGTTCGAACTCCATGCCCTCGTCCGCTCCGTCGGCTCCGTCGGCTTCGACCGCTGGCGCCGCCGCATCTTCGACCACGACAGGAGCCTCGGGGATGGCGGCACCGGCGAGTTCGGGTTCGGGCGTGACTTCAGTCTCACCCTCGCCGGCTGCTGCAGCCGTGGCGCCGCTCGTCGCAAAACCGGCCGCCAGCGACGCGCGGCGATCGCTATCGGGCGCGCGGAACACCGGCTTCGGCTTGCGCTGGCGCAACGCCCAGCCACCGGCCAGAGCGGCCAGCAACAGGCCGAAGCCGCCGAAGAACCACGGCAGGACCGAGGCCTCCGCCTCCTGCGGCGACTGTGCGAGCCGCTGCTGCACCTCGGCCAGCTCGCTGTCCTTGAGCTCGATCAGCTTCTGCTGCTGTTCCTGCAGCGTCTCCAGCTCGGCAACGCGAGCCTTCATTTCTTCCAGTTCGGCCTCGCGGGCGGCCAGGTTCTCCTGCGCCTGCATGTCCTGTCGAAGCATGTTTCCCTCACCTCCGGCGCTGATGCCGGACTGGTTGCCCGCACTGGTGGCATCGCTGGCACCAGGGGGGACGATCTCGAGCCGGGCGTCGGCCACGGCGGGGCCGGTGGACGAGCCATCGACGGAAGCACCATCGGCAGATGCGGCAGCCCCGATCCGACCGGCCTCGGCAGGCTGCGGGACCGCAGCCACCGGCTGCCGCCACTGGCGGGTCTGCTCGCGGACCAGGGCATTGACCTCGGCGCGGTCGAGCGCGCCGATGGTATCCGCACCCGGAATCCGCAGCACCGCACCGGCCTTGAGCCGGTGGATGTTGCCGTCGATGAAGGCCTCGGGATTGGCCTGCAGCAGCGCGATCATGCGCTGGTTGAGGCTGAACCCGCGCGCGCCCGGCATGCTGGCGGCGATGGCGGACAGGGTATCGCCACCGGCGACCTGGTAGCTGTCGCCTTCTACCCGTCGCGCTGGGCGCGCGGTGGCGATCGGACGCGGTACGGGCGCCGGCTCGGCCGTGATGAGCCGTGCCTCGGGCTCCGGAGAGACCGAAATCTCCGCCACCATCGGCTCGGATGCGCTTTCATCCGTTTCCGGCGCCGGCTCCACGGCGGTGGCCAGCGGTTCGCGCTCGATGATGTTGGAGGGCGCGGCCTGTGGCGCCTCGATCGGCGGCTGCACCGGGGCGGCCACGGTACGCGGCGCGTCCAGCAGGGCCGAATACTCGCGTACCAGCCTTCCCTGTCCCCAGTCGACCTCGACCAGGAAGGTGAGCGCGGCCTGGTTCACCGGCTCGCTGCTGGTGACCCGGACCACCGGATTGCCGGCATTGTCCAGCCCGACCATGAAGCGCAGGCCTGACACCACACCCTGCGGCGGCTGCAGGCCGACGCGGGCGAAGGTCTCCGGCGAGGCCAGCCGCGCCTGCAGGCGTTCCAGTTCGCCCGGATCGCTGGAAATGATCGGGATTTCGGCCAGCAACGGCTGGTCGAGGCTCGACCGCACCACGATCTCGCCCAGGCCCAGCGCGCTGGCCGCGCCGCTGGCCACCGCCAGCGCCAATGCCAATGCACAACGTACGAACTGCTTCACCAACGTACCTGTCATGAGTCCCCGACCCGCGACTGTAGCCGCCGTCGCCACTGCCATGCAATGCGACGACGGCTCGCAGTGGCCGTCAGACCGGTTCCGCAGCCACCAGTTCAGCCAGCTGCACCGCGTTCAGGGCGGCACCCTTGCGGATGTTGTCGGACACGATCCACAGGTTCAGGCCGCGCGGGTGCGACAGATCCTCGCGGATGCGGCCGACGTAGACCGCGTCGTTGCCGGAGGCATGGGTGACCGGGGTCGGATAGCCGCCGGCCTTGCGCTCGTCGACCACCTCGACGCCCGGCGCCGAAGCCAGCAGCTCGCGTGCCTGCTCCGGGGTGATCTTCGCGGCGGTCTCGATCGCGACCGCCTCGGAGTGGCCGTAGAACACCGGTACCCGCACCGCGGTCGGGTTCACCAGAATCGAGTCGTCGCCGAGGATCTTGCGGGTCTCCCAGACCAGCTTCATCTCCTCCTTGGTGAAGCCGTTGTCCTGGAAGTCGTCGATGTGGGGAATCAGGTTGAACGCGATCTGCACCGGGAAACGCTTCGGCTCCGGGTCCTGGAAGTTCAGCAGCGCGCCGGTCTGGCGGCCGAGTTCCTCCATCGCCGCTCGGCCGCCACCGGACACCGACTGATAGGTGGCGACATTGATGCGCTCGATCTTCGAATGCCGATGCAGCGGCGCCAGCGCGACCAGCATCTGCATGGTCGAGCAATTGGGGTTGGCGATGATCCCGCGCGGACGGTTGGCCACCTGCTCCGGGTTGACCTCGGACACCACCAGCGGCACGTCGTCGTCGTAGCGGAACGCCGAGGAGTTGTCGATCACCACCGCGCCGGCGGCGGCGAACTTCGGCGCGTACTCCTTCGACACGCTGCCGCCGGCCGAGAACAGCGCGATGTCGACACCGGCGGGGTCGAACGTCGCCAGATCCTGGACGATGTACTCCTCGCCGCGGTACTCGATGGTGCCGCCGGCCGAGCGCTCGCTGGCCAGCACGTGCAGTTGCCCGACCGGGAACTTCCGCTCGGCCAGGATGGAAAGCATGGTCTCGCCGACCGCACCGGTGGCGCCGACGACGGCGACGTTGAATCTCTTGCTCATTGTGTGGGGTTCCTGAAAATCGGGTCGGGGCAACGCTGAACGAATCAAACTCGTCATCCCGGGAAAAGCCGGGGTCCAATCTTCTCAGGCGCTTGTCGGAAGGCTGCACCCCGGCGCGATCAGCCTTTCGGCTGCTGTAGAGCACCGGCGCCAGGGTGACGACCTTCTTGGCGTTGCCTTGATCCGCGTGAATCCGTGGCTGGAAATGAATACTGAAGACGGCGGCACAGTCTGGCGCATCATGCGCCTTCGGCGACTGGCCGCTATCGTTTTTTCGCCGGCGCCTCGGCCGGGATCCGTGGCGACATTTCGCCGACATCGCCGCACTGGGCGCGGTGACGCAGCGCCTGGTCCATCAGCACCAGGGCGACCATCGCCTCGCAGATCGGGATCGCGCGGATGCCGACGCAGGGATCGTGACGGCCGGTGGTGACCACCTCGACCACGTTGCCATGGATGTCGAGCCCGTCGACCGGCAGGCGCAGGCTCGAGGTCGGCTTGAACGCGACAGAGCAGCGCACGGCCTGCCCGCTGCTGATGCCGCCGAGCACGCCGCCAGCATGGTTGGACAGGAAGCCTTCCGGCGCCATCTCGTCGCGATGCACGCTGCCCGTCTGCGCGACCGAAGCGAAACCGTCGCCGATCTCCACGCCCTTGACCGCGTTGATGCTCATCAGCGCCGCGGCCAGTTCGCCGTCGAGCTTGCCGTAGACCGGCTCGCCCCAGCCCGGCGGAACGCCTTCGGCGATGACGTCCACGCGCGCGCCGACCGAGTCGCCGGACTTGCGCAGCGCGTCCATATAAGCCTCGAGTTCCGGCACCTGCGCGGCATGCGGCCAGAAGAACGGGTTGTCCTCGACCGCCGACAGGTCGAAGCCGGCCGGGGCGACCTCCCCGAGCTGCGACAGCCAGCCCTGGATGCGGATGCCATGGCGCCCGGCCAGCCACTTGCGGGCGATCACGCCAGCGGCGACACGCATCGTGGTCTCGCGCGCCGAGGAACGGCCGCCGCCACGCGGGTCGCGGATACCGTACTTCTGCCAGTAGGTGTAGTCGGCATGGCCAGGACGGAACTGTTCGGCGATGCGGCCGTAGTCCTTGCTGCGCGCGTCGGTATTGCGGATCAGCAGGCCGATCGGGGTGCCGGTGGTGACGCCTTCATATACGCCGGAGAGAATTTCGATCTCGTCGGCCTCGCGCCGCGCCGAGGTGTGGCGGGTCTTGCCTGTGGCACGGCGGTCGAGGTCGTGGCGGAAGTCCTCCGGTGCCAGCGCCAGCCCCGGCGGACAGCCGTCGACCACGCAGCCGATCGCCGGCCCGTGGCTCTCGCCAAAGGTGGTAACCGTCAATAGCTTGCCGAAGCTGTTACTGGACACGGGGTCGCATCATCGAGGACGAGGAAAGAACGGAACTCTAGCAATGCCAACTGGTTGCTGCTGGAACAAGTCGTTCGTAACACGTAGCCGGGGTAAGCGGAGCGCGCCCGGGGCCAGACATCGGCCATCCCGGGTGCGGCTTCGCCTTACCCGGGCTACATTCAGTTTCGTGCATCGGCCAGGGCCTTGATGCGTTCGCGATGCTCGACCAGATCGGCACGCTCGACCACGAAGATGCCCATCTGCCCGACCTTGAACTCGATCCAGGCCATCGGCACCTCGGGCAACAATTGCGCCAGAGCACGTTCTGCCTCGCCGACTTCGCAGATCAGCAGGCCGTGCTCGCTGAGGTGGTCGGGGGCGTCGCGCATGATCTTCAGCGCGAGGTCGAGACCATCGTCGCCGGCGCGCAGTCCGAGTTCGGGCTCGTGCGCATACTCGGGCGGCAGCGCGTCGGTTTCGTCGTGGGTGACGTAGGGCGGATTGGTGACGATCAGGTCGTAGACCTCGCCATCCAGCGAACCGAACAGGTCCGACTTGCGGAACTCGACGTTGTCGGCATGCAGGCGCGCCTTGTTCTCGGCCGCCAGCGCGAGCGCGTCGTCGCTGATGTCGATGCCGTGCACCTCCCAGTCCGGGTGGTAGTGACCGGTGGCGATCGCGATGCAGCCCGAGCCGGTGCACAGGTCGAGTGCGCGACGGACCTCGCGGCCGCCGAGCCAGGGCTCGAAGCCGGCCTCGATCAGCTCGGCGATCGGCGAGCGCGGCACCAGCGCGCGCGGGTCGGACTTGAAGCTGAGCCCCGCGAACCAGGCCTCGCCGGTCAGGTAGGCGGCCGGGATGCGCTCGCGGATGCGGCGCTCGAACAACGCCAGCACCTTCGCCTTCTCCTGCGTGGTCACCCGCGACTGCCCATAGACCGGGCTCAGGTCGTGAGGCATGTGCAGCGCGTGCAGCACCAGCTGGGTCGCCTCGTCGAGCGCGTTGTCGTAGCTGTGGCCGAAGGTCAGCCCGGCTTCGGCGAACAGGCTGCCGCCGTGGCGAATCAGGTCGATGATGGAGACCTGCTCGAACATGGCTTCTTTGAAGCTGGCGGCGGTCAGGGGGCCTGCGGTCATGGATGCGGATTCGCGAAGATCGGTACGGCCGGCGATTATAGCGGCCGGAAGCGCCCGGGCCCGGTATCATGGCGCGGCATCCAGATCGCGATCCGTCATGTTCAACCGGACCACCGTTTATATCCTCATCGCCGCGTTCGCCGCGGCCCTCGGCCTGTGGGCCGCCAGCCATTTCTTCGAGCCCGACGAACGCGAACCGGAACTGCAGGTCGTACGCCTGTTCCAGCCGGCGCGCGCCCTGCCCGCCTTCGAGCTCACCCGCTCCGACGGCAGCACGCTCGAACGCGGGGACCTGCAGGGCCACTGGACCCTGGTGTTCCTCGGCTTCACCCACTGCCCGGACATCTGCCCGACCACCCTGGCCGAGCTGTCGCGTGCACAGAAGGAATGGGAAGCGATTCCCGAGGCAAGCCGCCCGCAGGTGCTGTTCGTATCGGTCGATCCCGAGCGCGACACCCCGGAACTGATCGGCCGCTACGCCCACGCCTTCCACAAGGACACCCTCGCCGCAACCGGCAGCCTGCCGGCACTGGAAGCCTTCGCCAGTTCGCTGAGCATGGTGTTCGCCAAGGTCCCGCCGCCGGAAGGCGTGCCGGAGAACCAGTACTCGATCGACCACAGCGCAACGATCGCGGTGCTCAACCCGCAGGGTCACATGGCCGGCCTGGTCCGGCCGCCGCTGGAACCGGCGAAGATCGCCGCCGACATGGCGGCGCTGAGCGGGGCTGCGATTCCATGAGCCTGGTCACCGCGCTGACCTGGGCGCTGCCGCACCGCCTGTTGTCCTCCGCCGCACGAACACTGGCCTATTCCGACAACCCACGCATCAAGCAGTGGCTGATCGACACGGTGACGCGGAAATTCGGCGTCGATCTGAACGAGGCGGCCGAGTCCGACCCGACCGTCTACCCGACCTTCAACAGCTTCTTCACCCGCGCGCTGAAGCCGGGCGCACGCGAGCCGGATCCGGACCCCGATGCCCTGCTGATGCCCGCCGACGGCCGCATCAGCCAGTGCGGCACGATCGAGGCCGACGGCCGCATCTTCCAGGCCAAGGGACAATCGTTCAGCGCCGCCGAACTGCTGGCCGACGCGGATGCTGCGGCCGCTTTCCACGGTGGCACTTTCGCGACCGTCTACCTGTCGCCGAAGGATTACCACCGCGTCCACATGCCGTGGACCGGCACCTTGCGCGAGACCGTGCATGTCCCCGGCCGCCTGTTCAGCGTCGGTCCGGCCGCGGTACGCAACGTGCCACGCCTGTTTGCCCGCAACGAACGGCTGGTCTGTCATTTCGACACCGACTTCGGACCGATGGCGGTAGTGATGGTCGGCGCGCTGCTGGTCTCCGGCGTGGAGACGGTCTGGAGCGGCGTCGAGATCCCGGCCTATGCCGACAAGGTGACCCGCAAGGACCAGCGCAACCAACGCATCCGCCTGCAGCGCTTCGCCGAGATGGCCCGCTTCAACTACGGCTCGACCGTGATCGTGCTGCTGCCACCGGGCACGGCCGAACTGGCCCCCGGGCTGGGTGCGGAGTCACCGGTGCGACTTGGCCAGGCGCTGGCGTTGCGGACTTGATGCAGCCCGGGCAAGCCCGCAGAGCGCACCCGGGATGGGCGGCCAACGAACCCGGGCGCGCTCCGCTTACCCGTGGGCTACCGGAGCACGACGACGCTCCCGTGCGGTTCAGCCGCGGCAGCCTTCCAGTTTGATCTGCTGGCCCGGCTTGATGATGTAGCTCGGTGGACGGATGCCGTTGGCGCGGGCCAGCTCACGGGTCCCGCAGGAAAACCTGCGCGCGATCGAGCTCAGGGTCTCGCCACGCTGGACCCTGTGCATACGCAGGCGTTTCGCGGCCGGAGCGGCGGCCCGGGCCGGAGCAACCGGCGTCGCCGGGCCGGAGCGGACGATGGCGCGGTCGGGGTCGCTGAGCACCAGGGTGCGGGCGAGCTCGGCGCGGGCACCGCGGGTGCACCAGCGGTTGTACAGGCCGACCATGCGATGGGTGACGTTGAGCGTGGTGCCCGCCGGGAGTCGACTGTCGGCCTCATAACGCGGGTTGAGGTTACGCAGCACCCGCATGTAGCCGTCGCGGGTACCGCCGTTGCCGAGGCAGATGGTCAGCTCGTAGATCGAGGCCGGCTGCGAGAGAGTCAATGCTGCCGGATGCGCATCGACCTTCGGAAATTCGATGCCGTACTGTTTGGGGTGCAGGAACAGCCAGGCCGCGGCGATCACCATCGGAACGTAGTCGCGGGTCTCGGCCGGGAACTGGTTGTAGACCGACTCGTCCCAGAAATCCTTGCCGCCGTTGGCCTCGTAGACCCGCTTGGCGCGGCCCTCGCCGCCGTTGTAGGCGGCCAGCGCCAACTCGATGTTGCTGTTGAGCTCGCGCATGCGTTCGTTGAGGTAGCGCACGCTGGCCTCGGCGGAGGCATAGGGGTCGAAACGGGTGTCGAAACCGGTGCCGTCAGGACCGAGGCCGAAGCGCTGGCCGGTGGCGTACATGAACTGCATCGGTCCGGCCGCGCCGGCGCGCGAACGCGAATGCACGCGGCCGTTCGATTCCTTGGCCATGATCCCGAACAGCAGCGCCTCCGGCAGACCGGCCCGCTCGTAGTGCGGCCACATCAGGTGGCGCATGTACTGGTAGTTCTCGTAACTGTTCATCAGCGACGGGCGCATGTCGGTCAGCCAACGGCGGATGCCGGCCTGCACCGCAGGGTTGTACTTGACCATTTCGTCGAAGCGATGGCGCGGGTCGTCGAGCAGTGCGGCGGCTTGTGCCGCTTCCGGCACGTCGGCGGCCAGCGGATCGGTTTCGCCCTCGGCGAGTTCCCGGTGATCCGGGTCGGCGTCGGCCGGGTCGAGGTCCTCGGCGTACGGATCGCGGGCGTCGGCATTGAGCTTGAGCAGGCGCTTGTAGCTGGCCAGCAGGGTCGTGGGCGAGCAGCCGCGCTGCCCGGCGCAGTCCGCCATCACGTCCTCCATGTCCTCCAGCGCCTGGTCGGCCTGCGCCACCCCCTCCGGGTCGGCATTGCCCACCATCACCATCGCTTCGCGATATCGCGCTTCGGCCGCGTCCATCCGCTGGTTGATCTGGTCGATGGCGGCCTGGTCGCGGCGCGACTGCGCATCCGCGCCGCCGGAGGCCAGCAGCGTGGCCAGGGAAACGGACAGCACGACAGGAAGCATGCGACGGGGCGCCGGTCGCGAGGTGGAGCAACCGGCAGTACGGGCAATGAAAGGCATCGAGGAGAAAATGTGGCAGGACGAAGCCGCAGAGTATCGTCTGCACGCGCGCCCGTACAACCGCCGTCGCGCGGTCTAGAATCCCCGGACACCTGAATGGAGCTGGACATGGATCCGATCCTCATCGGCAAGGCCATCACCACCGTAGATGGACTACCGGAAAGCCTTGGACATGTGGTGCTGCAGCCGCACCTGGGCAATCGCCACGGACTGGTCGCAGGCGCCACCGGCACCGGCAAGTCGGTCACTCTGATGGTGCTGGCCGAGGGCTTTTCGCGAATCGGCGTGCCGGTGTTCATGGCCGATGTGAAGGGCGATATCGCCGGTCTCGCGGTGCCCGGCACCGCGAACGAAAAGCTGCAGGAGCGGATCGAGAGGATCGGCATCGACGGCTATACCAACGAAGGCAGCCCGACCGTGTTTTGGGACCTGTTCGGCCAGCTCGGCCACCCGGTACGAACCACGGTCAGCCAGATGGGCCCGACCCTGTTGGGCCGCATCCTCGAACTCAACGACACCCAGTCGGGCGTGCTCGATATCGTGTTCAAGCTCGCCGACGACCGCGGCCTGCTGCTACTCGACCTGGACGACCTGCGTGCCCTGCTCAACCTTGCCGCCGAGGAGCGCAAGGAAATCTCGACCCGGTACGGCCTGGTCAGCACCCAGTCGATCGGCGCCATCCAGCGCGCGCTGCTGCGGCTTGAGGGCGATGGCGCCAATCTGTTCTTCGGCGAGCCGGCACTGGAACTGGCCGACCTGATGCGGACCACCCACGACGGTCGCGGGATGATCAATCTTCTTGCCGCCGACAGGTTGATCCTCAAGCCGCGCCTGTACTCCAGCTTCCTGCTGTGGCTGCTGTCGGAGCTGTTCGAGCAGTTGCCGGAAGTCGGCGACCTCGACAAGCCGAAGCTGGTGTTCTTCTTCGACGAGGCCCACCTGCTGTTCAAGGATGCTCCGCCCGCGCTGCGGCAACGCGTCGAGCAGGTGGTGCGCATCATCCGCTCCAAGGGCGTGGGCGTGTACTTCTGCTCGCAATTCCCCGACGACGTGCCGAATGAGATCCTCGGTCAGCTTGGCAATCGCGTGCAGCACGCACTGCGCGCCTTCACCCCGCGCGACCAGAAGGCGGTCAAGACCGCGGCCCAGACCTTCGTAGCCAATCCGGCACTGGATGTGAGCGAGACGATCTCCAGGCTCGGTACCGGCGAGGCGCTGGTCTCGACCCTGCAGGACAAGGGCATTCCGATGCCGGTCGAACACACCCTGATCTGCCCACCGCGCTGCCGGATGGGCGCGATCACCGACGCCGAGCGCGCCCAGGTGCGTGCCGGCAGCCCGGTCGGGATGAAGTACGACACGCCGGTCAACCGCGAGTCCGCCGCCGAGATGCTGGCCGCGCACGCCAAGGCCATGGCGGAAAAGGCGGATGCGCCACCGGCGCGTACCCGCGAACAGGATGATGCCGGCAATGGCGGCTTCGGCCAGGCGATCAAGGACGCGGTATTCGGCACCAAGCGGCGGCAAGGCATGGTCGAAACAATGGCCAAGCAGACCGCACGCACCGTCGGCAGCCGGATCGGCCAGCAGATCGTGCGCGGTGTGCTTGGCGGGCTGCTGGGCAGCAAACGCTGAACAGGGACACCCGGAGCCCGACGCGCAGGGCCGAGGCCGGGCGATGCTGCGGGCGCACAGCGGCCGGAGGCAGGGCTGGGGTATAGTCGCGCGCTTTGCGGTGGTGGAACGGCCTGCCTTCCGCCACCGCGACAACCCGCAATACGCCCTACGAAAACGCAGTCCGCATGATGACCCAAGACGCACCGAAACCCGCCAAGCGTTCAGCGATCGACCGCTTCCTCAACATCGTCGAGAAGGGCGGCAACGCGCTGCCGCATCCGGTCACCCTGTTCGCGATCATGGCCGTGGCGGTCGTCGTGCTGTCCTGGATCGCCTCCCAGTTCTCGCTGGCGGTCGCCCACCCGGTGTCCGGCGAGGAGATCCGGCCGGTCAACCTGATGACCGTCGAAGGCCTGCACCGGATCATGGACGGGCTGATCACCAACTTCACCGGCTTCGCCCCGCTCGGCACCGTGCTGGTGGCGCTGATCGGCATCGGCGTGGCCGAGCACAGCGGCCTGATCGGTGCCGCTCTGCGCCTGCTGGTGCTGTCGGCACCGCGGCGGCTGTTGACCTTCGTGGTGGTGTTCGCCGGGATCATGTCGAACATGGCCGCCGAAATCGGCTATGTGCTGCTGGTGCCGCTGTCCGGGCTGATCTTCATTGCCGCCGGCCGCCATCCGATCCTCGGTATGGCCGCAGCCTTCGCCGGCGTGTCGGGCGGCTATTCGGCCAACCTGCTGTTGGGCACCATCGATCCGCTGCTGGCCGGCCTGTCGCAGGAGGCGGCGCGGATCATCGACCCCGACTATACGGTCAACCCGGCCGCCAACTGGTGGTTCATGATCGCCTCGACCCCGTTGATCGCCCTGCTCGGCACCGTGGTCACCGAAAAGGTGGTGGCCAAGCGTTTCCCCGCACCTCCAGAGAGCGCTGGCGACGGCGAACAGATCGATCGCATGCACCCGGAGGAAAAGCGCGGACTGCTGTTCGCCGCATTGGCGACGCTGGCACTGACCGCGTTGGTGCTGCTCGGTACGGTGCCGGCCGACGGCTTCCTGCGCGGCCCGGACGGCGACCTGCTCAAATCGCCGTTCCTGCGCGGCGTGGTCGCGCTGATCTTCACCTACGGCGTGGTCACCGGCATCGCCTACGGCATCGGCGCCCGCACCATCCGCAGCGACGCCGATGTGATCCGTGGCATGAGCAAGTCGATGGAGACCCTGGCCACCTACCTGGTGCTGACCTTCTTCGCCGCGCAGTTCGTCGCTTTCTTCAACTGGACCCAGCTGGGGCTGATCTTCGCGGTGGAGGGCGCGACCTTCCTCAAGGCGGTCGATCTGCCGGCAGTGCCGCTGTTCATCGCCTTCATCCTGCTGACCGCGTTGGCCAACCTGTTCATGGGCTCGGCCTCGGCCAAGTGGGCGCTGATGGCCCCGGTGTTCGTGCCGATGTTCATGCTGCTGGGCTACTCGCCGGAGCTGACCCAGATCGGCTACCGCATCGGCGACTCGGTGACCAACATCATCTCGCCGATGATGAGCTACTTCGCCCTGATCATCGCCTTCCTGCAGCGCTACGAGCCGAAGGCCGGCATCGGTACCGTGGTGGCGACGATGTTGCCGTACTCGATCGCATTCCTTATCGGCTGGACCGTGCTGTTCACCATATGGATGCTGGCTGGCTGGCCGATCGGCCCGGATGCGCCGCTGAACTACATTCCGGCGGGTTGATACATGTCGCGCTGGCGCCCGCCTCCGCCCCGGTCGACGGCAATCATCACCCGAGCCGGTTTCGAGCGCCTGCGCACCGAGCTGGACGAGTTGTGGCGGGTGAAGCGACCGGAGGTCGTCCGGGCACTGGCCGCGGCTGCGGCCGAGGGCGACCGTTCCGAGAACGCGGAATACACCTACCGCAAGAAGCAGCTCGGCGAAATCGATCGAAGGGTGCGCTACCTGAGCAAGCGGCTGCCCGCCCTGAAGGTAGTCGATACCCTGCCTGCCGACCCTGAAGCAGTGTTCTTCGGCGCCGTCGTCGAGATCGAGAACCTCGACAGCGGTGAATGCCGGCGCTACCGCATCGTCGGCCCTGATGAGACAGACGCCGGACTTGGCTGGATCAGCATCGACTCGCCGCTGGCACGGGCGATGCTCAAGAAGCGCTGCGACGACGAGTTCGAGGCGCAGCTGCCAGGCGGCATCGCCAGGTACGTAATCGCCGGCGTCGAATACCCCGGCAGCCGCGAGCGCTGACACGGCCGCCGGCATGCACTTAACGACGCACTATTGGGCGCCAGCCACGGGATGATCCGGCAATGGCCCGAAGCGCGCCGCGGCAAGCGCGTAGGTCAAACCGAGTACGCCACCGGACACCAGGTGGATCAGTGCCGACACCCAGTGCCTCATTTCGATGAACCACGGGAACAGATAGGTGAAGCCGTAGTAGTTCACCCCGTACAGCACCAGGCCGAAGACGGCGCCCAGCACGGTATCGGTGGCCAACGAACGCCCCTTGGCGATGAGCGCGAACACCAGCGCGTAGATCAGCGACAACAGGAAGTGGACCACCACCGCGGCACTGACCGCACTGCTGTCGAAGGTATCCGGCGGCGGCAGCACGACGTGGCCCATGGTGATCGCGGCGATCATCCGCATCGGCACCCAACTGCTCAAACCCATGAGCAACGGTGTCAGGATCAGTTCCAGCGCAAGGAACACGATGCCGGCCGCGACGGCAGCGCAGGCCACGGCCTTCATCGAGATGTGCGCACCAGGCACGGTCAAGTGGAGCCTGTGGTCGCGCTTGTCGAAATGGTCGAAGGTGGTAGGCATGACCCCTCCTCGCACAACGCATGCGTCCGACCCTGCACCATTGCCGGGTCGTGAAAACCGGCAGTTGCGCTGCGATCATCACAACATGACCGCCGTTACAGCCCTGTAGAGGCGAACGACCGTCTGTCGGAACAACTCGCAACCGCGATGTCCGGTGGGGATGACTGTGGGGCGGGCATGCCGGTGACGGCCCGATGCGATCCGTCAGCCCTCGAACGCGACCTCGCCGTACAGGTCGTGCTCGTCGCTGCCCATGATCTCGACGTCGACGAACTCGCCCGGCTTCAGACCGGCCTCGAAGCCGTTCTGGATCTGCACCAGGCCGTCGATCTCCGGCGCGTCGGCCATCGAGCGGGCGATGGCCAGCTCGCCGTCGAGCGCGTCGACGATGCAGCGCTGGGTGGTGCCGACCTTGGCCTCCAGCCTGGCAGTGGAAATATCGGCCTGCAGTTCCATGAACCGTGCCAGCCGCTCCTGCTTGAGTTCTTCCGGCACCGGATCCGGCAGCGCGTTGGCCTTGGCGCCCTCAACCGGCGAGTAGGCGAACGCACCGACGCGATCGAGCTGGGCCTCCTCGAGGAAGTCCAGCAACTGCTCGAACTCCTCGTCGGTCTCGCCCGGGAAGCCGACGATGAAGGTGCTGCGGATGGTCAGTTCCGGGCAGATGGCGCGCCAGCGCTGGATGCGCTCGAGCGTCTTGTCGACAGCCCCCGGGCGCTTCATCAGCTTGAGGATGCGCGGGCTGGCGTGCTGGAACGGGATGTCGAGATACGGCAGCAGTTTCCCGTCCGCCATCAGCGGGATGATGTCGTCGACGTGCGGATACGGGTAGACATAGTGCAGGCGGGTCCACAGGCCGAGTTCGGCCAGGCCTTCGCACAGCGCCTTCATCCGGGTCTGGTACGCCTTGCCGTGCCACTCGCGCTCGGCGTACTTGAGGTCGACGCCGTAAGCCGAGGTGTCCTGCGAGATCACCAGCAACTCCTTGACCCCGCCCATCGCCAGTTTCTCGGCCTCGCGCAGCACCTGATCGACCGGGCGGCTGACGAGGTCGCCGCGCATCGAGGGGATGATGCAGAAGCTGCAGCGATGGTTGCAGCCCTCGGAAATCTTCAGGTAGGCGTAATGCTTCGGCGTGAGCTTGATGCCGATGTCGTCCTCGGTCGATCCGCGCCGCGGCATGAGGCTGGTGAACGGATCGTGCTTCGGCGGCAGCGCCTTGTGCACCGCCCCCATCACGCTGCCGTAGTCCTGCGGGCCGCTGATCGAGAGCACGCCCGGATGGGCCTCGCGGATCACCTCCTCGCGCTTGCCCAGGCAGCCGGTGACGATGACCTTGCCGTTCTCGGCCATCGCCTCGCCGATCGCATCCAGCGACTCGGCCACGGCGGAGTCGATGAAGCCGCAGGTGTTGACCACCACCACGTCGGCATCGTCGTAGCTGGGCACGAGGTCGTACCCCTCGGCCTTCAATTGGGTGAGGATGCGTTCTGAATCAACAAGGGCCTTCGGACAGCCGAGGCTGACGAAGCCGACTTTGGGATTGGCGATGGGCATGGATACTCTGAAGCTCGGGAACCAGTCGTCCGAGCGCGACGAGGAATCTGCTTTCCGGCCGCGTCCTGCCACAAAGGCTCAAAGCAGATCCCTCGCCGCGCTCGGGATGACGGGGCGGGGCGCAGATTATACCGCCGGCGCTAGAATCAATTCCGAACGACCGCGCCCCGGCCGGCCCATGGACCTGAACAGGGAGACGCCCCATGCCCCACTGGATCGATCTGGAAACCCCGCACGGCCCGGTCAGTGCCTGGCGTGCCGATCCGGTCGGCATCCCGCGCGGGGGGCTGGTGCTGCTGCAGGAGATCTTCGGCGTCAACAGCCATATCCGCTCGGTCGCCGGGCGCTTTGCCGATGCCGGCTACACGGTGGTGGCGCCCGCGCTGTACGACCCGGTCGAACGCGGCGTCGAGCTGGGCTACGGGGCGGATGACGCGGCACGTGGAGTGGAGTTGCGCAACGCGCTCGGCTTCGAGCGCGCCGTCGACATCGCCGCCGAGGCCGCCGACCTGCTGCAGAGCGAAGGCCAGCGTACCGGTGCGGTCGGCTTCTGCTGGGGCGGCAGCGTGGCGTTCCTCGCCAACACACGGCTCGGGCTGCCTGCGGTCAGCTACTACGGTGCGCGCACCCTGCCCTTCCTCGGCGAGCCGTTGCGGGCGCCGATGATGTTCCACTTCGGCGAGCACGACGCCAGCATCCCGCCGGAAGCGATCCAGGCGCACCGCGACAGGCAGCCGACCGCGCGCATCCACGTATACGACGCCGGCCACGGCTTCAACTGCGACCAGCGCACCGACTTCTCGCCAACCGCCGCCGCCGAAGCCTGGCCGCGCACCCTTGCCTTCTTCGAGGACGGCCTGCGATGAACACAGGTTCCAACTGGCACCTGCACCCGCAGCTTGCCGATGACACCCACCCTGTGGCCCACCTGAAACTCAGCGAACTGCGGCTGATGGACGACGCCAACCACCCCTGGCTGATCCTGGTGCCGCGGGTACCGGATGCGATCGAACTGGTCGACCTCGAACCGGCCCAGCGGGCCGCATTAAGCAGCGAAATCGATGCCGCCAGCCGCCTGCTGCTGCAACTGTTCAAGCCCGACAAGCTCAACGTGGCTGCGCTCGGCAACCTGGTACCTCAGCTGCACGTGCATGTGATCGCCCGTTTCCACAACGACATCGCCTGGCCACGGCCGGTGTGGGGTTCGGCCACCGCCAAGCCCTACACCCCGGAGGCACTGGTCGAGCGCATCACCCGCCTGCGCGGCACACTTGGTGAGTGACCACCCTGCCCCATATCGAACCCCTCGCCGACAATGCCTGGCTGATCGAGCTGGGCACCGGCATCGACGACGCCACCCTCCGGCACGTGCACGCCCTGGCTGCCCGCCTGCAACTGGCCAGGCCCGGCTGGCTGCTCGACCTGGTCCCGGCCTACGCCAGCCTGGGGGTGTTCTTCGATCCTGCACGAGCCGCGCCTGACGCGGTGCATGACTGGTTGCGCGAACAGTTGCAGGCCGAGGCCGGCGGTGGGCGCTCCATGACAACGGCCGAGACAATCGAGATTCCCGTCGCCTACGGCGGCGAGTATGGCCCCGACCTCATCGACGCTGCCCTCGAACTCGGACTTGATCCCGACACGCTGGTCTCGCGGCACGCCAGCGGCGATTACACCGTCGCGATGATCGGCTTCGCCCCGGGCTTCCCGTATCTCGCCGGCCTTGATCCGGCGCTGGCCCTGCCTAGGCTTGAGACGCCGCGCACCTGCGTGCCCGCCGGCACGGTCGCCATCGGCGGTGTGCAGACCGGCATCTATCCGCGTGAAAGTCCGGGCGGCTGGCGCCTCCTCGGCCGCACCCCGTTGCAGCTTTTCGACGCCGGCCGCGAACCGCCGGTCCCGCTGCAACCCGGCGACCGGGTACGGTTCGTGCCGATCGACACCGACCGGTTCGAACGGCTGCTTCGGAGCGACAGGTGAGCGCTCCCCACATCAAGGTCATCGCGCCGGGCCCGCTGACCACGCTGCAGGACGCCGGCCGCCATGGTTGGCGCCATGTCGGCGTGGCCCATGCCGGCGCACTCGATCCGGATTCCGCCGCGCTCGCCAACCGGCTGGTCGGCAATACCGGCAATGAGGCCGTTCTCGAATACACCCTGACCGGGCCGACGCTCGCCTTCGATTCGCCGCTACGGATCGCCCTGTGCGGCGCGCTGACCGATGCGCTGCACGTCGCCGTCGATGGCACCCGCACCGCGGTCGGCCATGGCCGTCCGGTCGAACTGCCGCCGGGACAGTTGCGGATCGGCCGGCTCCGGCTCGGCATTCGCGGCTGGCTGGCGGTGGCCAGCGGTTTCGATGTCCCCGAAGTGCTCGGCAGCCGCAGCACCGACCTGCGCGGCGGCTTCGGTGGACTCGATGGGCGGGCACTGGCACGCGGCGATGCACTGGTGCTACGCGCACCATCCGGGGTGGCCGCCGAAGTGCCTTCGCAACCTGCCTGGTGGGTCGAGTTCGACGACCCGCTGCCGGCCGAAACGCTGATCCGCTACCTGCCCTCGTCGCATCCGGCCGCAATGCGACTCGACGCCAGCCACTGGCAAGTCGACCCGCGCAGCAACCGCCAGGGCCTGCGCCTGCACGGCCACGCGCTGGAGGTGGCGCCGGGCGACATCATCTCGGCCGCGGTCGCACCGGGTACGATCCAGCTGCCCCCTGATGGCCGGCCCATCGTGCTGCTGGCCGACGCCCAGACCACCGGCGGCTACCCGCGACTTGGCCATGTCGCCGCCGTCGACATGCCGCGACTGGCCCAGCTTGCACCGGGCATGCCGCTGCGCTGGCAGGCGGTCGATGCCCACCAGTCGCGTGCGCTGTGGCAGGCGCGGCGCGCGCAATGGCGTCGATTGATGTGCCTGCTCGACGAGCGGCTTAGTACCCTGTAACCATCCACACCACTCGCGAGCCCTCGTGCCACGTATCGACTTCAACTGCGACCTCGGCGAAAACTGCGGCGATGACGCCGCGATCATCCCGCTGATCAGCTCGGCCAGCATCGCCTGCGGCGGCCACGCCGGCGACGACGACACCATGCGCCGCACGCTGCGGCTATGCCGCGAGCATGGCGTCGCCGCCGGCGCGCATCCGGGCTTCGTCGACCGCGAACATTTCGGCCGCCGCGAGATGGCGGTAACGCCCGGCCATGTCACCCTGCTGGTGACCGCGCAACTGCGCCGGCTGGCCCGCATCGCCACGGATGAAGGCATGCGGCTGGCCTTCGTCAAACCGCACGGCGCGCTCTACAACATGGCCGCACGCGATGCGGACATCGCCGGGGCGATCGCCGAGGCGGTGGCCGGGTTCGATCCGTCGCTGATCGTGTACGGTCTGTCCGGCTCGACACTCACCGAGGTCGCGCGGGACAACGGCCTGAGCGTCGCCCACGAGGTGTTCGCCGAGCGCGGCTACGGTGCCGACGGCCGACTGCTCCCGCGCGGGGTGCCGGGAGCGGTGCTGGAGACCGTCGAGGCTGCGGTCGCGCAGGCACGCGCGCTGGCTACCACCGGCACGCTGGAACTGGCTGGTGGCGATACGCTGAAGCTGCAAGCCGACACTCTCTGCCTGCACGGCGACCGGCCCGACGCCGCCGCGTTCGCAGGTGCGCTGCGCGAAGCGCTGGAGGCGGACGGCATCACCATCGCCCCTCCACCTTCTCCGCAAGAGGGCTGAAAACAAAAGCCCCGCGCCGAGGCGAGGGGCTTATCGTACGGACCGGATCGGAACCGGTTCAGTTGGCCTTGACCACCTTGGTGCCGGCGACCAGGTCGTGGCCACAGCGGCGGTCCTCACGGAAGATCAGCAGCACGTTGACCAGGCCGATCAGCCAGCCCACGAACGGCAGGCTGCTGACGACCTGGACCGGCAGGTAGCGCTTGCCGATCAGCTGGCCGATGCCGGGCTGGCTGCCGTCGAGATTGGCGATGCGGACCCCGACCAGGCGTTTGCCCCAGGTCTGGGCAGTTGCGTTCAGCGGGTAGTACTGGACCGCCACAAACACGGCAAAGCCGATCACGACCCACATCAGCTGGGAAACGAAGGATGGCTGCTCACCGCTGGCCGCCGCAACCATGACCTGGCTGAAGTAACCGCCGATCCACATTATCGGCAGCATCACCGCCAGCATGATCAGACCGTCGATGATCGCGGCGCCGAGCCGCTCGCCGCGACCGGCAAGGTTATCCAGCGAAAGTGCATCGGCGACGTCCGCCTGCGGGCTCTGGTATGGATTGTTGTCTTGCTGCATGTCCCCCTCCTGTTCCTTGGTTGCAATAGCTGCCGTGGTGAATGGTCTCTCAGGTTCGCGGCAGGGTGACCCCGGTCTGCCCCTGATACTTGCCGCCGCGATCCCTGTACGAAGTTTCGCAGACTTCGTCGGATTGGAAAAACAGCATCTGCGCGACGCCCTCGTTGGCGTAGATGCGCGCGGGCAGCGGCGTGGTGTTGCTGAACTCCAGCGTGACGTGCCCCTCCCATTCCGGCTCCAGCGGGGTCACGTTGACGATGATCCCGCAGCGGGCATAAGTGCTCTTGCCCAGACACACCACCAGGGTATCGCGTGGGATGCGGAAGTATTCGACGGTCCGTGCCAGCGCAAAGCTGTTGGGCGGGATGATGCAGACATCGCTTTCGATGTCGACGAAGCTGCCGCTGTCGAAATGCTTGGGGTCGACAATGGTCGAGTTGATGTTGGTGAACACCTTGAACTCGCGCGAGCATCGCACGTCGTAACCGTAGCTGGAGGTGCCGTAGCTGACGATCCGGTGGCCGTCGGCCGCCGTCTTGACCTGGCCCGGCTCGAACGGCTCGATCATGCCGTGCTGCTCGGCCATGCGACGGATCCAGCGGTCGGACTTGATGCTCATGCGGTGGGGCTCATCCAGATCTGTGGAAAGGGCGATTCTAACGGCACCGGGGCACAAAAAACGAAGGCCCGGCTGGGCCGGGCCTTCGGATGACGCCGTCGTGGAAGGTTCAGAACCCGCTGACGTTCAGACGACCATTGCTGACCACCTTGCCCTGGCAGGAAGCGGTGGTCACCGCAGAGCCCATGATTCCGGCCTTGACATCGGCCGCGCTGGCGCCCGGATGCGACGACTTGTACAGCGCCGCTGCGCCGGCCACGTGCGGGGTGGCCATCGAGGTGCCGCTGTAGCTGGCATAGCCCGAGACCACCTGCCCCTGCTGGCGCCTTGGCACGGTGGAGTAGATGGCCGAACCCGGCGCGCAGATGTCCACCGTGTTCGCGCCGTAGCTGGAGAACGAGCTCATCGCGCCGCTGCTGGTGATCGAGGCCACCGCGACGATGTTGCTGTTCGGATATTCGGCCGGATAGCAGTTCTGGCTGCTGTCGCAGTCGTAGCTGCTGTTGCCGGCCGCGGCGATGAACAGGATGTTGGCCTGGTTGGCGCGCTCGATCGCGTCCTGCAACGCCTGCGAGAAGCCGCCGCCGCCCCAGGAGTTGTTGGTCGCCACCAGATTCAGGCCATGGCGGGTCTTCATGTCGGTCATGTAGTCGACCGCTTTGACCGCATTGGCGGTGGTGCCGCCGCGCTTGCCAAGGAACTTGGCGCCGAACAGCTTGACCGACCAGCACACGCCGGCCACGCCCGTGCCATTGCCGCCGACACCGCCGATGGTACCGGCCACGTGGGTGCCGTGATCATCATCGACGCCGTCAAACACGCTGTTGTCGCCGCCGTCAAAGTCCCAGCCATAGACGTCGTCGACATAGCCGTTGCCATCGTCATCGATCCCATTGCCGGGAATCTCTCCCGGGTTGACCCCGGCATTCGCGGCAAGGTCATCGTGGGTGTACATGTAGCCTTCATCGATGATGCCGACCCAGACATCCCCACAAGAGGTGTGCCCCTTCGCCCAGGCCTCGCCGGCCCGCGAACCGTACTGGTTGGCCGGACTGGTGGCATCGCCATACATGCCCCACAGCGAGCCGTTGGTGTAGTACGGATCGTTGGAGGTGGCGGAGTGCTGGTAGACCCAGTTCGGCTCGGCGTACTCGATGGCCGGATGACGATTCAGCGCGACCAGGGTCGAGGCGAAATCACGCCCACCCCCCAGCCGCAGCAGCGCGAGTTCGCCCTGTTTGCCATTGCCCCGGCTCAGGGTTTCGAGCTTCTGCGCGCCCAGCTTGCCTGGCAACGCGGCCTGCTGGTCGAGGCTGGTGCCGTCGCGGAACTTGACCAGCAGTTCGCCAGGTACGTGCGGGGTGCCGGCGTTCAGCCCCTTCATCACCAGATCGAGACGACCGCCGGCAACGGCGGTGGAGGACAAGCCCAGCGAAACCAGAACCGCGCCGGTCAGTGCGGCGCGACGAAAGGTACGACTCATGTAGCTCTCCCGGAAATGTGAACGTGATGTGACCCTCGGGATCACTTCCGGGTTTTGTCATCGGGACAGAGGGGCGTCTATCCGGGAAAACCCCCACAGATGGCCGATCCGGTTCCACTTCGACATGATGCCGCTTAGGCGGCCGCTACTCCCCGAGCAGAGAGGCGGCGATCGGCACCGCCGCGCGCGGCCGCTTCGCCAGTTCCGCGGCCAGCGCCCGTGCCGCCGCCCGATAGGCCCGTGCCGCGGCCGAGTCGGGCGCTGCGGCCACGATCGGAGTTCCTGCATCACCCTGCTCGCGGATGCTCACGTCCAATGGCAGGCTGCCCAGCAGCGGCACGCCGTACTGCGCGGCCATCCGCTCGCCTCCACCGCTGCCGAACACATGCTCGGCGTGGCCGCAGTTCGAGCAGACGTGCACGGCCATGTTCTCGACCAGTCCCAGCACCGGGACCTCGACCTTTTCGAACATCTTCAATGCCTTGCGCGCATCGAGGGTGGCGATCTCCTGCGGGGTGGTGACAATTACCGCACCCGCGACAGGAATCTTCTGCGACAGGGTCAGCTGGATGTCGCCGGTCCCGGGCGGCAGGTCGACGATCAGGTAGTCCAGGGCCTCCCCGTCACCCCAGCGGGTCTGCTCCAGCAACTGGGTCAACGCCGAGGTCGCCATCGGTCCGCGCCAGATCATCGGCGTGTCCTGTTCGACCAGCAGACCGATCGACATCGCCTCCACCCCGTGCGCCCGCATCGGCTCGATCGTCTTGCCGTCGGGACTGTCGGGCCGCCCGGACAATCCGAGCATGGCGGGGATGCTCGGCCCGTAGATATCGGCATCGAGCACCCCGACCCGCGCCCCCTCGGCCGCCAGCGCCAGCGCCAGGTTGACCGCCGTGGTCGACTTGCCGACCCCCCCCTTGCCGGAACCGATCGCGATGATGTTGCGGATGTTCGGGAGCGGGGAGAGGTTGGGCTGTACCGCGTGGGCGTCGATCCGCTGCTGCAGCACCAGCTTGGCCAGCGTCAGTCCTTGCTCCTCCAGCACGGCTACGACGGCTTCCCTCAACGAGACCTCCAATCCAGCTGCAGGTATGCCGAGAGTGATCTCGACCGCCGCGCGCCCTTCCTGCTCCACGACTCTGACCCGGGCGCCTGTCTGTTCAAGTGGAACGTCCAGCCCGGGTAGGGTGATGGACTGCAATCGGAGTTGAAGGTTCTGGGGCACGGAATGACCTCTGGGTGCAAGGAAATGGCATGAAACGACAGGCTCAGCAAAGCTGGCGGGCGTAGAAGAATGTGGAATCCGCGTTAATGCCATGTTAAGTTCAGGCTCATCAACGGAACTGATGAGCAATAGGGGATCGGCTCGGACGCCCAAAAGAACTCAAGCAGAAATACAGCCTTAGTTGGGGGATCACCATGGTAGTGAAAAGTCGTAGGCTGCTGCGCAGCCGTTTGAGCACCGCCCTGTTCGCTGCAATGTTGCTGCCGGTCGCAACCGGCGCATTTGCGCAGGAGGAGCGCGAGGACTCTCAGGAACAAGAACAAACCTCCACCACCCAGACCACGGACATCGACAAGGTCGTTGTCGTAGGCTCCCGCATCTCGCGCGCTCAGATAGAAAGCGCCGCGCCCGTAACTGTCTTGACTCGTGCGGATATCGAGCGTGAAGGTTATCAGACCGTTGCGGATGTGCTGCAGGTGCTATCGCAAAACACGGCCAGTTCGTTCACCGGCGACTTGGGTGTGACCGGATTCAGCCCAAATGCCATGGTGGTGAACCTGCGTAATCTCGGCCCGGGGTACACCCTGGTCTTGTTGGACGGCAAGCGCCCTGCCCAGTACCCTCAGCCGTACAACCGTGACAACAATGTGGTCAACGTCAAGGCACTGCCTTCATCGCTGATCGAGCGTGTCGAAGTACTGGCGGGCGGAGCCTCAGCAATCTACGGCTCGGATGCTGTCGCCGGCGTCGTCAACATCGTGACCCGGAAAAACTTCGAGGGCAATGAAATCCGCGCCACGGTGGGTACTACCTCCAATGGCGGTGGTGACAGCGTCAGTCTGGAATATGCCGGCGGCAGGTCCGCTGAGCGCTGGCACACGACATTCGGTTTCCAGTACTCCGCGAACGAACCCGTATTCGCGAGCCAGCGCGATTGGCTGTCGGACACCCGCCAGAACCCTTATGGCCTGGTCGTGAACCCTTCGCTCTCACTTGTCGCCATCGACGCACTCGGTGTCGTGGTAGCCCCCAACCACAACGCTATCTACCCAGGCGAGGACGTCTGCGATCAGTTCGGCTACCGTACGGTCACCACTGCCGCACGCGGCCTGTATTGCGGCTCTCATACTCAGGTCGGATCGCGCTCGATCTGGAACAAGGGACGCTCCTACTCCGGCTATGGCAACGCCACATTCGATGCCACAGATGACATCCAACTGTTCGGTTCAGCCACGTATTACACCAGCGATGGAAAATCCAGCTCTGGCACCGAATTTTGGGGTACGGCGGGTGACCAGTTCAATCAGACAGCCGCTGGCGGGCAAACCCCGTTCTTCTACGATCCGAATATTGGCACGATCCTCCAGCTCCAGCGTGTCTTCAACCCCTTCGAACTGGGTGGCAGCGAAGCGGCCAGCACGCTGTATGACGAGACCACATGGAGCGTCCAGGGCGGCCTGCGTGGTGACATCGCTGATCGATTCGACTGGGAGGCCTCGGCCGCCTACTCTCGTTACGATTACACTGCAGACCGCCCTCGCCTGCTCTCGAAGGCTGTGCATGAGTACTTCCTCGGCGAGCAGCTCGGGCTGGATCCGTTCTTCGGTTTCTATCCCGTCTACGAACTGGACCTGGATCGCTGGTCAACTCCACTGACACCTGAGCAATACAGAGCAATCTCGACTCGCGTCATCAATGAGGGCAAGACCACTTCTTCCTCGGTCGATTTCACCCTCACCGGCGATCTGTGGGAAATGCCTGCCGGCCCCGTCGGTTTCGCGGGCATCATCGAAGCAGTTCGCCAGACCACCGATCTGCGCAGCGACCCCCGCCTCGACGTAACCCGGCCGCTCGACGAGAACACCGTCTACAACCTGGTCAGTTCCGGACGCACTAGTGGCGAGCGTGACCGCTATGCCGTCGGCGCCGAGTTCCGGGTGCCAATTACCAGCATGCTGACCGCGCAACTGGCCGGCCGCTACGACAAGTACGATGACATCACCAGCGTGGATGATGCCTTCACCTACAACCTTGGCCTTGAATTCCGGCCGTTCGAATCCTTGTTGCTTCGTGGCACAGTCGCGACCAGCTTCAAGGCCCCGGACATGCAGTTGGTGTTCGCAGAAGGCGCTGCATCGTTCTCAAGCGTACTGGACGAGTACTCCTGCCGCTCCGGAACCGGACCAGGCGAAGGGCAGGGGCCACGTACGCGCGCAGAATGCAACCAATCTGGCGACCCCACCATCTACCAAACCCAGACCCGAATCGCCGGCAACCCCTTGCTGGAGGAGGAAGAAAGCAAATCCTACACGGTGGGTTTTGTCTGGGACATCATCGACGGCCTTTCATTTACTGCGGACTACTACCGGATCAAGCTTGAAAACGCTGCGTCCCAACTCGGCAATGATTTCATCCTGCAAGCCGAAGCCGCCTGTCGACTGGGCAGCTGGAGCAGCAGTGCACCGCGCCCCGATCTCAGCGATGAATTCTGCAGCAACATCGAGTCCTTCGTAACCCGCCTACAGGCTCCCGGGACACCGGGCGATGGCCGACTGCAAAGCATCAACTCGGCCTACATCAACACCGCAATCCAGGACACCAGCGGGATCGATGCCTCATTCCGGTTCAACCATGTAACCGACCGGATGGGCACTTTCTTCGCCAATGCAGAGTACACCCTGGTCCTGACCAACAAGTACGCCCAGTTCGATTTTGAGCCTGTGACCGATTACAGGGACCTGCCGCCTACGTTCTTCAACCCCGAGCGTAGCCGTGCCCGCTGGTCAGCTGGGTGGTCCAAGGATGACTGGCGATTCACATGGGCGGGAACACGGTTTGGCTCAGCCTGGGGCGACCAAGAGGAAAATGGCTGTCTGACAGGCGACAATGAACATGTCTGCTATTCGCGTCGCCTCAAGCCCTATATCCGGCACAACCTCTCGGTCGAGAAGAAGTTCGGCGCAAACCTGGTGACCCAGCTTTCGGTACTCAACGTACTGGACAACCAATTCCGCGAAGACCCAGGCAACACGGCCTATCCCTATTACAACCCATGGCTCGGTGCTGATCCGCTTGGACGCCGTTTCCACTTCAGCATCAACTACAAGTTCTGATTCCCGCTTTGGAGATAGATTGTGTTGCGAGCCCGGCATGTCCGGGCTCGTTTTTTCCTGGATCTGTCAAAAAAAGCTTCCATTGCCACATTTGTGATCACCGACACAGCCATGATTTCACATCGTAAGAAGCCAGATGTAATCGGGGGGACCTCATGATTCGGATCTTGCAAAAAGCAACCATCATTCTTGCAGCCCTGCTTGCTTTACCCGGACATTCCACGACATATTCGATCGAGGACTTCGTCAGGCACGCAACGTTTACCGACGCAAAGATATCGCCGAATGGCGAGTACCTGGCCGTTACAGTCGAGCGTGGCGACCAGGACGTGTTGACAGTACTGCGCACTGAAGACCTGAAACTACTGAAAATCAACCAGCTCCCTGACAAGAAGAGCGTTGGCCAGTTCTACTGGGCAGGACCGGACCGGCTAATCTTCAACGCAGTCCGCAAGATCGGCGGATACGCGCAACCGTTCATGCTTGGTGAATGGTATGCAGTCAATGCCGATGGCTCACGGCCACAACCCGTTATTTTTTACGGAACCCGTGACGCCACACAGCGCAATAAAACCGTGCACAACGAGTCCTTCTCGATACTGAACACCATGAAGGACGACAGCAGGAATGTGCTCATGCTGGCCTTATACCCCCGTTCTTCCGAAGGAGCCGGGTCCCAGGTCGTCATGGTTGACACCTTCACAGGCAGACGCACCACTCTTGCTCGAGCGCCCAAGGAAAATTGCAGCATCGCCCTTGATCATGACAAGCAGCCACGATTTGCCGTGTGCTCATCCAGCCAAGGTGAAGACGGAGAATATGACCAGCATACTGAGCTGTACCGTCTCGATGGCAGAAGCTGGACCTTGGTAAATGCTTCTGAATCCGATGGCAAACACTTACGTGTCATCCGCACCACGACAAACGGAACGGTCTACGCAATGGAAAGTGACGACCAATCCCCTGGAGCGATCGGCACGCTGGATATCGAAAGTGGGAACTTCACCCAACTTCACCAAGATCCGGTGGCCGACATCACCCGCTCCATCTGGTCATCGGATGATCAGACATTGATTGGCGTGGTCACGGAAGCGGGGGCACCAAATGTCACCCTGATCGATGAATCACACCGTGACGCTCAGTTGCTCGCCTCCTTGGCAGCCGCATTCCCGGGCCAGATGGTGAATTTTTCTAGTTATACGCAGGATGGCAGCAAGATCACCATCTCCGTATACAGCGACAGCAATCCGGGCGAACTGTACCTGTACGACCGAGAAACCGGCAAGGCCAGTTTCTTGATGCAGAGCCGTCCCCAGCTGGACAAGGAAGACATGGCTTCTGTCGAGCCATTCACTTTTACAGCCCGGGATGGGAAGCTCATCCACGGCTATCTGACGATTCCGAACGGCTCCAATGGCAGGAACCTGCCTTTGATCGTCAACCCACATGGCGGCCCGATTGGTCCGCGCGACCATTGGGGCTTCAACTCGGAAGCACAGCTATTCGCCAGCCGAGGCTATGCTGTGCTTCAGGTCAACTTCCGCGGCTCAGGCGGGTATGGCAGAGGCTTCGAGGACGCTGGACACATGCAGTGGGGACAAGGCATCCAGAACGACATCATCGACGCGACGAACTGGGCGATCCAACAGGGCCATGCCGACAAGGACCGTATCTGTATTTATGGCGGCAGCTTCGGTGGCTATTCGTCCCTGATGGCGCCCATCCGTGCACCCGGACTGTTCAAGTGCGCGTTCGGCTACGTCGGCGTGTACGACATCGACATGATGTTCAAGCGAGGCGATATACCGCAGCGCGAATCGGGCCTGCGCTTCCTGCGCCGCACCCATGGCACGGACAGCAAGATGTGGGCCGAAAATTCCCCAGCACGACGCGCAGGTGAGGTCGGGATTCCGGTCTACCTGGCGGCCGGAGCGCGCGATGTACGCACCCCGCCTGAACAGACCGAGCTGATGAACAAAGCACTGATCGAAGCAGGTAATCCACCGGAAGGCATGATCATCCAGTCGGGCGAAATGCACGGCTTCTACGATGTGGACAACCGAGTCAACCTATATACCGAGATGTTGGCGTTCTTCGGCCGGCACATCGGTGGCAGGGCCACGTCCAGCGCACCGTCTAAAGCTGAGTGACCGAATAGGGGCCACTGCCCACATCCTGTCGATGAGACGGCGGCCCTCCTTCCATACGCCCCCGGATGCGGTATAAAGAGGCAGATCGAGAAACCGGCCGGCGCCATCGCCGGCACGCCATTCCTGGGAGGGAACATGCGCACAAAACTGCTTCAGATCCCGGTTGCCGCGCTGCTGCTGGCACTGTCGTCCGGCGCCAGCGCCGCCGAAGCCACTGGCCGTTGGAAAACCATCGATGACCAGACCGGACAAGCCAAGTCGATCGTCGAGATCACCCGCTCCAGCAGCGGCATCTACACTGGACGGATCACCGAGTTGCTCAACCCGAGCCGGCCCAATCCGACCTGCGACAAGTGCAAGGACGACCGCAAGAACCAGCCGATCACAGGGATGGAAATCATCCGCGGGATGAAGGCCGACAACGCGACCGAGTTCAGCGGCGGCACCATCCTCAAGCCTGACGAGGGCAAGGTCTACAAGTCGAAGATGGAGCTGATCGAGGGCGGCAGCAAGCTCAAGGTTTCCGGCTGTGTCGCCTTCATCTGCAAGTCGCAGGTCTGGGTCCGGCAGTAACCCCCTCCCGACCGCACCAAGGCCCGGTTCCACCGGGCCTTTTCTTTTTCCGGTCTCCGCGCGCTGTGCATCTCCAGTCCGGATTCCACTCCAGCTCCCGCTCCGGGCCGTGGCCACGCGGGCACTCATGCGATAATCCCGCCCTTTCCCGCAAGCATCTCCGCCAGCCCCCATGTCCCGCGAGTTCGTCGTCACCTGCGCCCTGCCCTATGCCAATGGCCACCTGCACCTGGGCCACCTGGTCGGTTACATCCAGGGCGACATCTGGTCGCGCGCGCAGCGCCTGGCCGGCCACACCGCGCACTTCGTCTGCGCTGACGACACCCACGGTACGCCGATCATGCTGGCCGCGGAAAAAGCCGGGAAGACGCCGGAAGATTTCATCGCCGGCATCCAGGCCAGCCACGAGCGCGACTTCGCCGCATTCGGAGTCGCCTTCGACCACTACGACTCGACCCACTCGGCTCGCAACAGGACGCTGGTACAGGCGATCTACCGCAAGCTGGAAGCGGCCGGCCATATCGGCCGGCGCTCGGTGGCACAGCTGTACGACCCCGAGAAGGGCATGTTCCTGCCCGATCGCTACGTCAAGGGCATCTGCCCGAACTGCGGCACGCCGGACCAGTACGGCGACAACTGCGAGAACTGCGGCGCGACCTACGCACCCACCGACCTGAAGGAACCGCGTTCGGTGCTCAGCGGCGCGACGCCGGAACTGCGCGAATCCGAACACTTCTTCTTCGAGGTCGGCCGGTTCGAGGCCTTCCTGCGCGAATGGATGGCCGACGACGTCGCCCTGCCCGGGGTCAAGGCCAAGCTGATGGAGTGGCTGGACGCCGATGGCGGCCTGCGCGCCTGGGACATCTCCCGCGACGCGCCCTACTTCGGCTTCGAGATTCCCGGCCATCCTGGCAAGTATCTGTACGTCTGGCTGGACGCCCCGATCGGCTACCTGTCGAGCTTCCAGGCCCTGTGCGAGCAGCGCGGGCTGGACTTCGAAAGCTACCTGTCGCCGGACAGCCCGGCCGAACTGCATCACTTCATCGGCAAGGACATCGTCAACTTCCATGGCCTGTTCTGGCCGGCGGTGCTGCACGGCAGCGGCCATCGCGCGCCGACGAGACTGCACGTCAACGGCTACCTGACCGTCGACGGCGCCAAGATGTCGAAGTCGCGCGGCACCTTCGTGATGGCGCGTACCTACCTCGATGTAGGCCTCGACCCCGAAGCCCTGCGCTACTACTACGCGGCCAAGACCAGCGGCGGCGTCGACGACATCGACCTGAACCTCTCCGACTTCATCGCCCGGGTGAACTCCGACCTGGTCGGCAAGTTCGCCAACCTCGCCAGCCGTTGCGCGGGCTTCATCGGCAAACGCTTCGACGGCCAGCTCGCGACCGCATTGCCGGAGCCGGCGATGTACGCCCGTTTCGTCGAGCAACTGCAGCCGATCGCCGCCGCCTACGCCCGCAACGAAGCGGCGACCGCATTGCGGTTGACGATGGCACTGGCCGACGAGGCCAACAAGTACATCGACGAACACAAGCCGTGGGTGCTGGCCAAGCAAGAGGGCATGGATGCCGAACTGCACGCCGTCTGCACCCAGGCACTGAACCTGTTCCGCGTGCTCAACACCGCGCTCAAGCCGGTGCTGCCGCGCGTGACCGGAGAAGCCGAAGCCTTCCTCGCCGCGCCGGTCGCGCACTGGGACGAGGTGAAGTCCCCGCTGCTCGGCCACCGCATCGCCGGCTACACCCCGCTGTTCACCCGTATCGACCCGAAACTGATCGACGCCATGACCGAAGCTTCCAGGGACTCCCTCAAACCCGCCACCGACACCGTGCCCGCCAAGGCCACGAGCGGAACCACCGACGCCCCCACGACGATCAAGATCGATGACTTCGCGAAGCTCGACCTGCGCATCGGCAAGGTGCTGGCGTGCGAATTCGTGGAAGGCTCGGACAAGCTGCTGCGTTTCGAGCTCGACGCCGGTGAGCTGGGCAAGCGCCAGATCTTCTCCGGCATCCGCGCCAGCTATGCTGAGCCGGACAAGCTGGTCGGCCGCAGCGTGGTGTTCATCGCCAATCTCGCCCCACGCAAGATGCGCTTCGGCCTCAGCGAGGGGATGATCCTGTCGGCCGGCTTCGACGGCGGCACGCTGGCCCTGCTCGACGTCGACGACGGCGCCCAGCCGGGAATGCCGGTGCGCTGAATGGACCGCGCCGAACGCCTCGACCGTATCCTGCCGCAGACCCAGTGTCGGCAGTGCGGTTTCGACGGCTGTCGGCCCTATGCCGAGGCAATGGCGAAGGGCGAGGCGGACATCGACCGTTGCCCGCCCGGCGGCGATGCCGGCGCCCGCGCGCTGGCCTGCGTGCTCGGCGTGCCGGCGAAGCCTTTCGACCGCCGCCGCGGCCAGCACCACGCCACGCCGCCGGTCGCGTTGATCGTCGAGGCCGACTGCATCGGCTGCACCAAGTGCATCCAGGCCTGCCCGGTCGACGCGATCATCGGTGCCAGCAAGCTGATGCACACCGTGACCGAACCGCTGTGCACCGGTTGTGAGTTGTGCGTGCCGGCCTGCCCGGTCGACTGCATCGTGTTAGTGGATGCCTGCCCGAGCGGACAGCCGGCGAACTGATCGGATGTCAGAGCGCGGCGCCGCGAGCGTCGCGCAGAAGCGCTATCGCGTCGTTGTCCAGCCACATCACGGCATTCGCATCGGACTCGATCAAGGCAACGATCGCCTCGCGCGGCCCTTCGCGCCAGGCGGCGGAGCCGTAGAACGCCGCCTGCGACGCCTCCAGGTCCGCCTGGTCCTTGTACGCGCGCATCAGGTAATACGCATCCGGATCGTGCAGCGACTGACCGAAAGCAACGACATCGATACCCCAGTCGGCGTGCAGCGGGGCGCTCCGCTCTGAGACGAGGCGGTGGAAATCACCGCCGGCGCCGGGCTTCAGCTTGTAGGAGCGGATTTCGAGCAGACGGTTCATGGGCATCCTGCCTCGTTCGTCATTCACCCATCCCCTGCTCACACGCCGAACAGATCCGTTCCACTCCATAACCGGCGTCGCGCAGCCCCTCGACCAGACCGTCTTCGCCGAGCAGGTGCATGGCACCGACCACGACCAGCACGTCATCGCTGTCGGATTCGTCGAGCATCGCCCGCAACTGCGGCAGCCAGGCCTGGTTGCGCTCGACGTTGATCATCCGGTACGACTCCGGTGTCTTTTCCTTCATTTCGTCGATGGCCACCTGCTGCAGCGTCGCGGCGTCGCCGCTACGCCAGGCCTCGTGCAGTTTCGTGAGCTGCTCGGCCAGCGCGGCCGGGTCATCGACCAGCTCGACCAGGCTGGCCACCTGCTCGTCCATCGGCGTGCCGTCGAGCACTGCCACCTGTCGTTCGATGCTTTCAAGGCCGATCGACGGTTTTCCGGCTGCTTTCGCACGCTTCATGAAATGCTGGTCCAGCCCATGGGCGCCGCTGAAGCCCATGGGCTGCGCCATGCCCAGCACCAGTGTCAGGTTCACGAACCACGGTTCGAAGGTCTCGAACGCAGCGGCCGGCATCCCGGCCTGGTCCAGCATCGCGACCAGCTTCGCGTGGGCCTCGGGCGGCACCACATCGCTCAGCCTGCGACCATCCGCGTAGGCCGCCGCCTGCAGGAACAAGGTTGCGTTGGCGGGATCGTCGACCTGCTCCGGCGGCACCTCGAATGCCAGGCGCTCGGCATCCTCGAAGGCAACCTCGATGTCCTCCGACAACGGATGGTCATCGGCCTTGAGCAGGTGGAACGAGCCCAGCAGGTAGACCGAGTTGTCCTCGTCCGACACCTTCCACAACAGCGGCACCGGCGATGCAGGCGCCTCTATCTCTGCCTCCACGGCCTGCATTCCCACGCCCCCGCCGACAGGTCCGTCCGCGGCAGCCGGGACGATCCCGGACACGTACAGCGCGGCCAGCAGGACAAGGGATTGGGGCATGCGCATGTGGATTCCTTTCGGGTCAGTTGGTGGAGAAGCTGTAGGCCTTCTCGCCGGCAGTGATGGCCAGGTCGAGGCGGTTCTCGTGCGGCGGCAGCGGACATGTCGCGAACGCGGTGAACGCACAAGGCGGGTTGTAGGCCTGGTTGAAGTCGAGCGTCACCCGTCCCTGGGGGTCGGGCTTGGCCGCGTAGAGGTAACGGCCGGCGCCATAGCTGTCGTGCCCGCTGGTACGGTCGGCCAGGATCAGGAACAGCTGTTCACCGCCCTCGTCCAGCGCTTCCAGGCGGTAGGTCTGGCCGCCACGCTCGAACTCGACCACGCCGGGATTGGACATCTCGTCGGTGGTGCCGACCAGGTTGACGATCGGCAGCGTCTTGCCTCGCGGATGGGCAATGAAGCGCCCCGGGATCCGCCACGAGCCGTCGACCGGCCAGTAGTCGATGCCCTTGAAGCCGGTACGGGTCGCTGCATCGGCGTGCCTCACCCGCAGCGCATGACGATTGCCACGCTTGAGCACCATCGCCTGCCCCCTGTCCTCGTCGAAGCCGATCACGCTTGCGCCTTCGGCATCGTCGTCGGCACGAAGCATCACCTCACCGGTCATCAGGGGCTCGCCATCCAGGGTCAACTCGACTCCCTGTTCCGGCACGAAGCGCAACCGGCCCTGGCGGGTCAGTTCGAGCATGCCCAGATGTTCCGGCCCGACCGCCAGGCGGATGCCATTGCGGGCGCCGCTGCCGAGGTAGTGCGCGCCGGTGTCGATCCAGTGCAAGCCGACCAGGGTGGTCCAACCATCGGGCGCGGTCAGCCGTGCCGCACGCTGCGAACGCCAGCGCTGCTGTTCGGCGACGAACGCCGGGTCGGCCACACCGGCGTCCACACCTGCCGCATCACTCCCGGTCGTGCCGGAACCGCCACATCCACCCGTCATCATGCTCATTGCCAATACCCCGGCCATCATCCACTTGTTCATCATCCCCTCGACTCCCCGTCTTCGCAGACGCGTCAGCGTCCTCGCAGAAACCACTTGTCGATCTCGGGCAGACTGAAGCGCGCCCAGGTCGGACGCCCATGATTGCATTGGCCGGAACGTTCGGTGGCTTCCATTTCCCGCAACAGGGCATTCATCTCGGGCAGAGTGAGACGGCGGTTGGCACGGACCGCGCCATGGCAGGCCATGGTGGACAGCAGCTCGTCGCGCGCCGCCGCCACCCGCCTGGATTCGCCATGTTCGCGCAGGTCGGCCAGCACGTCGCGCAGCAACGCCTCGACGTCGCCGTGTGCGAGCAGCGCCGGCACGCTGCGCAGGGTGAGCGACTGCGGGCCGCTGCGGGTGACCTCGAAACCCAGCTCGGCCAGGGTCGCCGCCTCGCGCTCGGCCACGTCGGCCTCGCGCTCGGACACCGCCAGCGTGGCCGGCACCAGCAACGGCTGGGTGCGCAGGCCCTCGCCGTCGTGCGCGGCCTTGAGCTTCTCGTAGCCGATACGCTCGTGGGCGGCATGCATGTCGACCACGATCAGGCCTTCGACGCTTTCGGCCAGGATGTAGATGCCGTGCAGTTGCGCGAGCGCGTAGCCGAGCGGCGGCAGGGTGGCGTCGTCGCTGGCCGGCAACGGTTGCGACAGCGGCATCGCCGGTGCTGCGGTCGATGCCGCGCCATTGCCATAGAGCGCGGCGTAGCCTGCGCGTGCCTCCGCTACCTGCAGGCCAAGCGGCGACTGCGGCATGTAGCCGGTATTGGAGGCATGGCCGGACGAGATGCCGCTGGAAAGCGCAGTGGCCGCGTGGTCGCCGGCCGGCATGCCCGTGCCGGTCTGGATGCCGGCGCGGGTATCGGCCAGCGCCTCGTGCAGGGTCCGGTAGACGAAATCGTGGATCAGGCGAGCATCGCGGAACCGCACCTCGTGCTTGGCCGGATGCACGTTGACATCGACCCGGCGCGGATCGAGTTCGAGGAACAGCACATAGGCCGGATGCCGGCCGTGGAACAGCACGTCGGAATATGCCTGCCTGACCGCATGGGCGACGCTGCGATCGCGCACCGCCCGGCCGTTGACGAACAGGTATTGCTGGTCGGTGCTGGCGCGATTGTAGGCCGGCTGCGCGATCCAGCCGTGCAGGCGCAGGCCGGCAGCGGCGTGGTCGACGCGCAGGGCATTGCGCGCGAACTCCTCGCCCAGGGCTTCGTGCAGCCGGGTGCCGGAGAGCAGATCCCCCTCGCCCTTCCAGCGCCGCGACGGTTTGCCGTTGTGGGTCACGCGCAGCTCGACATCCGGTCGCGCCAGCGCGAGCTGGCGCAGCCACTCCTCGATGTGGCCGAGTTCGGTGCGCTCGGCGCGCAGGAACTTGCGCCGCGCCGGCACGTTGAAGAACAGGTCGCGTACCTCGACCGTGGTGCCCTGCGGATGCGGTTTGGGCGTGATCTCGCCGACCCGGCCACCATCGACCTCGAGCACGCTGCCATGGCCGGCATCGGCCCGGCGGCTGGACAGGGAGAAACGGCTGACCGATGCGATCGACGGCAGCGCCTCGCCGCGGAACCCGAGGGTGGCAACACCCTCCAGGTCGTCCAGCGAAGCGATCTTGCTGGTCGCATGCCGCGACACCGCCAGCGGCAACTCGTCGGGAGTGATGCCTCCACCATTGTCGCGGATGCGGATCAGGCGGACGCCACCTTCCTCCAGATCGATGTCGACGCGGGTCGCGCCGGCATCGAGCGCGTTTTCGACCAGTTCCTTGACTACCGAGGCCGGCCGTTCGACAACTTCGCCGGCAGCGATCTGGTTGATGAGGGTGTCGGGGAGCTGGCGGATCGTCACCGCACGAATGATAACGGTAGCGCCGGTTTTTTGTGACCCTTCATCCGGATGCGAGGGCCTCTGCCTGGCAGCCGATCCACCGGAGGTCGAAGAGAAGAACCGTTTTTGCAGGCTGCGGGCGCTCAGGGACTGCCGCCGGCACCGCCAGTATCACCCCCACCGCCCGAGTCGGCACTGGCGCGGGCTGCGTACAGGGTTCCGGGCGGCGGCTGGCGCACGAAGTAGGTATTGACACCATCGAGCATCGCACGCGCGAGCTGGCGCTGGAACGCAGGGTCGATCAGGCGGCGCTCTTCATCCGCATTGGAGATGAAGGCGGTCTCGACCAGCATCGCCGGCATGTCGGAGGTGCGCAGCACGGCGAAGTTCGCGCGCTCGATATTCGGCTTGTGGTTGTTGCCGATACGCTTGAGCCCGTTGAGCACCTGGATGGCGGCATCCTCGGACGCCCGCATCTGGCCGCTCTGGGTCAGGTCGAGCAGGACATTGGCCAGGGTGCTGTTGGTCTGCTCCAGTCTCACCCCACCGATCAGGTCGGATGCATTCTCCTTGTCGGCCAGCCAACGTGCGCGCTGCGACGAGGCGCCCTTGAGCGAAAGCACGTAGACCGAGGACCCCTTGGCATTGCGGTTCTCGGCGGCATCGGCATGAATCGACACGAACATGTCGGCCTTGGCCTGGCGGGCGAGCTGGGTGCGCCGGTGCAGCGGAATGAATACGTCACTGTCCCGGGTCAGGTAGGCCTTGAGGCCGGGGGTGGCATTGACCTGACGCGCTAGTTCACGGGCGATGGCGAGGGTCACGTCCTTCTCGCGCTTGCCGTTGGGGCCGATCGCTCCGGGGTCCTGGCCGCCGTGGCCTGCATCGATGGCGATGATCAGAGGACGCATCGGTCCGCCACGCGGCAGTCCCTGCGGCTGGCCGCTGGTGGCAGGCGCCGGAGTCACCGGCAGCGGCGGCCGCGTGGCCGGATCAGCGCTGGCCAGCGTTGGAGGCGGGACGGCCGAAGGCGCCGCCGCGGCAGGTGTCTGCGCCTGTCGTTCGGCGGTGGCAGCCTTGGCGGCCAACTCGCTGATCAACCGGGTCGTCGCGGCTGCGGAAGCGGCGGCATCGATATTCGCCTGCGCGCCAGCGGCGTCGTTCACCGTGGCCGGACCAGGAGCGCCTTGAGTCGTGGCCGGAACCGCTTGTGCGGGCGTGTCTTGTGCAGGCGTATGTTGCACCGGCGTAGCGGAAGCCGGGGTGACAGGTGTCGCTGCACTCTGCGATGCCACCGGAGCGCCGTCGTCCGGCCATTCCAGCACCAGGGTCGGCCCTTTCGCACCCGGTTCGAGCCTTGGCTTGAGCACGGCGACCGGCTGGGCAAGATCGAACACGATACGGGTGGTGCCGGGCACCGGCTGGCCTGTACGCACGGCCTTGACCACGCCGGCACCGGCCGGCAAGCGCAGATTGCGGGCCAGTTGGGAGCCTGGCAGGTCGACGACCAGCCGGTCCGGCCCGGACAGGCTGAGGGTGCGGATCTCGCCCTCGGTGTCCAGCAAGATCTCGGCTCGGGTCCCGGTGGCACCTGAACTGAGCTGCAAGTCATTGATTTGCGAGGCGTGCGCGAGGTTCCAGGCCAATGCGCCAAGCAGCGCCATGGCCAGCAGGAATTTCTGTACGGTGGCGCCCCTGACTCGCATGGACGCTAGTCAAGCACCAGCCCCAAGGATTTGCAAGCGTTTTTTCCTTGCAAATCGGGCACCTGCCGCCACTTCCTTCGGATTCGTTCAGGAGTGGACGGCAACTGCCGGTTCAGGTTTGCGGGCTCAGCCGTCGGCAGACGATCTGGCCAGCCAGCTCGCCCCGGCAGCCGACGCCGGGACCAGATGGGCATGACGGCCTTCGCCCTCCATCGCCAACTCGACAAGCAGATCGGCCGGCGGCAGCGCTCCGGCGCCCCGCTCCGGCCATTCGACCAGCCACAGCGCGACACCGTCGGCGTCCAGGCCCAGATACTCGAGCTCGCCGGCATCGGCAATGCGGTACAGGTCCAGGTGCCAGGCTTCACCGCCCTCGGCCAGCGGATAGCGTTCGACCAGGGTATAGGTCGGGCTGCGGATGGTGCCGGTCACTCCCAGTTCCCGCAGCAGCGCTCGGGCCAACGTCGATTTGCCGCTGCCGAGGTCGCCACGCAGATGCACGACGGCCCGCGCCGGCCGGGTTCGCGCCAGTTCGCGGCCGAGGTCCTCGGTGGCGGCCGGGTCGGCCAGATACAGTTCTCGGGTCGCCGAGGTCATCTGCAGATCTCCGGATTGGCCAATCGTCTCAGCCATGGCATCAGGTCCGAAGGCAGCAGGCCACGCTCGCCCGCCTCGGCCGCGGCACGGTCGCCTGCAGCCGAGTGCAACAGCGCGCCGCAACAGGCGGCATCGAACGGTGCAAGTCCTTGCCCGCACAGGGACGCGGTCACGCCACACAACACGTCCCCCATGCCCCAACCGCCATGCCCGGATTGCCGGCAGCGAGCACACGGGGCCGCTCGCCAGGGGCGGCGATCACGGTGCCGGCACCCTTGAGCACCACAACGCAGCCGTAGCGACAGGCGAGTTCTTCCGCCGCCCTGAAACGATCGGCCTGGACCTCCTGCGTCGTGCGGCCGAGCAGCCGTGCGGCTTCGCCAGGATGCGGGGTCAGCACGGCCTGCGCGCCTGGCCTTGCCTCCTTTCGCGCAAGCAGGTTCAGTGCGTCGGCATCGAGCACGAGAGGACGGTCGCTGCACAGGGCCTGCTCGAACAGCCGGCGGCCCCAGCCCTCCTGTCCCAGGCCCGGTCCGATCGCGATCACGTCGCAGCCATCGAGCAGACTGTCGGACAGAGCCGCATCGTCGACACCATGCACCATCGCCTCCGGCCGCCGCGCCAGCAAGGCAGGCACATGGGTCGGGCGGGTCACCACATCGACCAGGCCCGCGCCACAGCGCAGCGCCGCTTCGGCCGTGAGCAGGATCGCACCACCATGGCCATGATCTCCGCCGATGCACAGCACGCGTCCGTTGCCTCCCTTGTGGGTATCGCGCCGGCGCGGCTGCAGCCAGCGCATGAGATCGGCTGCCTGCAGGCGGGTGGACCGCGGCGAGGTGCCGGCGAAGTCGTCGGCAATCAGGCCGAGCCCGGCCACTTTGCATATGCCGGCATGATCCAGCGCCCGCCCGGTCGCCAGCCCGGCCTTGGCGACGATGAACTCCACCGTGCGTTCGGCACGCACCGCGGCACCCGGCACAGCACCGCTGTCAGCATCGACCCCACTGGGGACATCGAGCGCGAGCACGGGAACACCAGCGGCATTGATCGCATCGATCAGCCCGGCCGCATCCGCCTCGGGCGCCCGTGACAGGCCGATCCCGAACATCGCATCGACGATGAGATCGGCCTCCGACAACCGCTCGCCGGAGTCGACGACTCGGCCACCCGTTCCGGTGTAACGCCCTGCGGCATCGATCGCGAGCCGGCCATGGGGCGCGTGCGCAGGCAGGCGCACGACCGTGACATCCCGGCCGGACTCATGCGCATGACAGGCGAGCTCATAACCGTCGCCGCCGTTGTTGCCGGGGCCGCACACCACCACGATGCGTCGTGCCTGCGGCCAATGCGCAAGCAGAACCTGCCAGGCCGACTGGCCGGCGCGCCGCATCAGTTCGGCGGCATCGCCCAGCCGCAGCGCGGCCTGCGTCTCGATCCGGCGCAACGCATCGACGGCAAACAGCGGATCGCCCAGGGCGTAATCGTCTTGCATCGCGCGATTCTATACTTGGCACAGCCGTGAACACGTCCACCGCCCGCGATATCGATTACCCCTCACTCGCCCTGCGCGTGCGCGAACTCGCGCGCGAGGCCGGTTTCCAGCGCTGCGGCATCGCCGGAATCGAACTGGGCGAGGACGAAACGCACCTGCACAGCTGGCTGGCCGAAGGCCTGTACGGCTCGATGGACTGGATGGCACGGCACGGCGACAAGCGTTCGCGCCCGGCGGAGCTGATCCCCGGCACGCTGCGGGTGATCTCGGTCGGGCTCGACTACGGCCGCGACCCCGACGAGGCCTGGGCGACCTTGGACGATGGCGGGCGCGCCTACGTCGCCCGTTATGCGCTCGGCCGCGACTACCACAAGCTGATGCGCAACCGCCTGCAGAAACTGGCCACGCGCATCGCCGAGGAGGTGGGTCCGTTCGGCCACCGCGTGTTCGTCGACTCGGCACCGGTGCTCGAGCGCGCGCTCGCGCGCAACGCCGGGCTGGGCTGGATCGGCAAGCACACCTGCCTGATCGACAAGGACGGCGGTTCGTGGTTCTTCCTCGGTGAGATCTACGTCGACCTGCCGTTGCCCATCGATCCGCCGGCGACCGCGCACTGCGGCACCTGCACGCGCTGCATCGACATCTGCCCGACGCAGGCCATCGTCGCACCGAACCGGCTCGATGCGCGTCGTTGCATCGCCTACCTCACCATCGAACATGACGGCCCGATCCCCGAAGACCTCCGCAAGCCGATCGGCAACCGCATCTTCGGCTGCGACGACTGTCAGCTGGTGTGCCCGTGGAACAAGTTCGCCCGGCGCACCGACGAGCCGGACTTCCGCGTCCGCAACAACCTCGACAAGGCAACGCTCGCCGAGCTGTTCGCCTGGGACGAAGACGAGTTCCTGCAACGCAGCGAGGGCTCGGCGATCCGCCGCAGCGGCCACGAGCGTTGGCTGCGCAATATCGCCATCGCGCTGGGAAACGCACCGACCACGCCGGAAACGGTCAACGCGCTGCGCTCACGCCGCGACACCGCCAGCCCGATGGTGCGCGAACACATCGACTGGGCGTTGCGGGAGCACGGCCAGTAGCCCTTGCCCGGGCTACAACATCGACGGGATCAGACCCTGTCGCGCAACCGCGCCATCAGATAGACATCGACATATGCGCCATCGCGCAGGGCATAGCCGCGTGCATGGCCCTCGCGGACAAAGCCGTGCCGTTCGTACAGGGCGATGGCAGCCGCGTTGTCGGTGTAGACCTCCAGTTCGAGCCGCCGCACGCCATGCCAACGCTCGGCGGTCTCGATCACCGATTGCAGCAACCGCGTACCGATGCCCTGTCCCCGCCGCCGCTTCGCCACAGCCATGCCGAGGTTGGCGGCATGGCGTCGACGCGGGTTGCTGAACACCTCGAATCCGGCGGCGCCGGCCAGACAGCCGTCGGCATCGATCGCCACCAGTTGCACCATGTGCCTGGGCGGATCGGCCAGCACCCGTTCCCAGGCCGCCTGCGACGGAAATGGCGGCTGCAAGGTGCCACCATAGGCTTCTGCTTCGGAGAACAGCGCGTACAGGCCGGCCGCATCGACCGGCTCCGCATGGCGGACGCGGATACTGTCGCTCATGCGTCCCTGAGCTGCGCGATCAGCTCGCGGGTTACCGGATCGTCCGCCTCCGCTTCGCCGGCCAGGGCCGGCAGCAGGCGGTTGGCCACCTGCTTGCCGAGCTCGACGCCGAACTGGTCGAAGGCGTTGATGCCCCACATCACCGATTGCAGGTAGACGCTGTGCTCGTATAGCGCCAGCAGCGCACCGAGCGCGCGCGGGGTCAGGGCGTCGAGCAGGATCGTGGTGGTCGGACGACCGCCGGCATAGGCACGGTGCGGATCGTCGCTGGCCTGGCCATTGGCGAAGGCCTCGGTCTGCGCGAGCAGGTTGGCGTGCAGCGCGCGGTGATTCTCCACATACGGTGAATCGGCATGGATGACGCCAATGAAGTCGGCCGGCACGATCGAGGTGCCCTGGTGCAGGGCCTGGAAAAAGCTGTGCTGGGTATCGGTCCCCACCCCGCCCCACCACACCGGCACGGTGTCGCCGGCCACGGGGGAACCGTCGCGGCGTGTCGACTTGCCCAGGCTCTCCATCACCAGTTGCTGCAGGTAGTTCGACAGCAGCTTGAGACGGTCGTCGTAGGGCAGCACCGCGTGGGTGGCGAGGCCCAGCGCGTTACGGTTCCAGATCGCGGTGATCGCGTGCCAAGCCGCGAGGTTCTGCTCCAGCGGCGTGTTCAGGACGTGCGCATCGACCTCGGCCGCACCCGCGAGGAAGTCCTCGAACGCGTCCATGCCAATCGCCAGCGCGATCGGGAAGCCGACTGCCGACCATAGCGAATAACGGCCGCCGACCCAGTCCCACATCGGCAGGATGCGCTCGGGCGGGATGCCGAACACCTCGGCAGGACGTTCGACGTTCGCCGACACCGCGTACAGGCGGTCGACCGCACCCTCGCCCAGCCAGTCGGCCAGCACGCGGCCGTTGAGCAGGGTTTCCTGGGTGCCGAAGGTCTTGGAAATCAGGATGCCGGCGGTACGCGCCGGGTCGAGACCCGCCAGCACGCGCTGGGCGGCATGGCCGTCGACATTGGACAGGAAGTGCACGCGCAGGCGGTCGGGCACGGCGAGCGCGTCGACCACCAGCCGCGGACCGAGGTCGGAACCGCCGATGCCGACGCTGACCACGTCGGTGATGCCGCTGCCCTCGAGCGCCTCGACCAGCCCGCGCATGCGGGCCCGGGCCTCGACAGCCTGTGCGTGTGCCTCGCGTGCAACCGGCGCCCGCGACAGGTCGCTGCGCAACGCGGTATGAAGCACCGCGCGGCCTTCGGTCAGGTTGATCTTCTCGCCGTCGAACTGGGCGCGAACGCGACCCTCGGCACCGGCGTCGCGCAGCAGGCCGAACAGTGCGGCCAATGCATCGCGGTCGTAACCCTGGCGGGCGAAGTTGGCGTAGATCGGGCCGACCCGCAGCGCCATTGCCTGCGGTCGCCCGGGGTCGTTGGCGACCAGATCGAGCGTGCGTTGGCCGGAAAGGCGGGCCTGGTGGGCGCGGAGGGCTTCGTCGATCCGGTCAGTGGCAGTCATCGTGTCGTCAGGCGGCCTGCGCGGGGATGGAATCGTTGGTGTGGGTGAGCCGGTTGTCGCGGTCGACGTAGACCATGGTCGGCTTGTAACTGGCCGCCTCGGCCTCGTCGCACTGGCCGTAGGCGCAGATGATGACCAGGTCGCCCGGCTGGGCGCAGTGGGCGGCGGCACCGTTGACCGAGATCACCCCGCTGCCTTCCTCGGCGCGAATGGCGTAGGTCGAGAAGCGGTGGCCGCTGTTGATGTTGTAGATATGCACCTGCTCGTACTCGCGGATGCCCGAGATGTCGAGCAGGCGGCCGTCGATCGCGCACGAGCCTTCGTAGTGCAGCTCGGCGTGGGTGACGGTGGCGCGGTGGATCTTGGCCTTGAGCAGGTTCAGCAGCATGTCGTGTCTCCGTCGGGCGACGGGGTTTGGCGTGAACGTTGGATTTTAGCAGTCCATGGCGCGCTGCAACACAACCGGAACCGATGAAACCGTCCCCGGCCCCAAACGCCGTTCAGGCACCCGTGCACCAAAACGCTGTGTTCCGCTCAGACCTCGAATTCGAGGTTGTCGATCAGCCGGGTGCGCCCGAGCCGCGCGGCGATCAGGGCGACGCGGGCGCCGTTTCCGTATTCGGGCGGTTCGGACAGGTCGGGGCGGCGGACCACCGCGTAATCGACCTCGAAACCAGCCGCGGCCAGGTGCTGCTCCGCCCAGGCTTCCAGCTCGAAACGAGGTCGCCCGGCCCGGGCACCCTCGCGCATGGCCTGCAGCACAGTGTGGATTTCCGCTGCGCGTGGACGTTCGTCGGCCGAGAGGTACTGGTTGCGCGAACTCATCGCCAGTCCGTCCGGCTCGCGCAGGATCGGCGCCGGCACGATTTCGACCGGGAACGCCAGCTCGCGCACCATGTAGCGGATCACCGCCAGCTGCTGGTAGTCCTTGCGCCCGAACACCGCGACATCGGGCCGGACCTGGTTGAACAGCCGCGCGACGACGGTGGCGACGCCATCGAAATGACCCGGGCGATGCGCGCCCTCCAGCACGGCGGTCACGCCCGGCACGCCAACCCGCACCGCGCCTTCGATGCCGAACGGGTACGTGGTCTCGACCGAAGGCAGCCACAGTGCATGGCAGCCGGCTGCCTCCAGCCCGGCGGCATCGCCTTCCGGCGTGCGCGGGTAGCGGGCGAAGTCCTCGTTCGGACCGAACTGGGTCGGATTGACGAACACGCTGGCGACCACGCGGTCGGCATGCTGCAGCGCAAGCTCCACCAGCGAATGATGGCCGGCATGCAGGTTGCCCATGGTCGGGACCAGGGCGACGCGCAGGCCGGCGCGCTTCCAGTCGTCGATACGGGCGCGCAGGGCGTCGAGTCCGGTGAAGGTTTCGAGGCCACGCATGCTGATGTCATGCATACGAATGCGCGGCATCCGGGAACCGTCCTTCGCGTACTGCGTCGGCATAAGCCAGGCAGGCACCGGCAACGGAACCGCCCTCGGCGAGGAAGTCCTTGACGAAGCGTGGCCGGCGATGGCCGCTGTCGAGACCAAGCATGTCGTGCAGCACCAACACCTGGCCATCGCATTCCGGACCGGCACCAATGCCGATGGTCGGGATCGAGAGGTCGGCGGTGATCGCGGCGGCAACCGCGGTCGGCACGCATTCGAGTACCAGCAGACTGGCACCGGCGGCCTCGACCTCGCGGGCCTGTTCGCGCAGGTGCGCGGCGGCGGCCTCATCGCGGCCCTGCACCTTGAAACCGCCCAGCCGCAGCACCGATTGCGGGGTCAGGCCCAGGTGTGCGCAGACCGGGATCTCGCGCTCGACCAGATATCGGATCACCTCGAGCTTGTGTCCCGCGCCTTCCAGCTTGACCATGCCGGCGCCGGCCTGCAGCAACGCGACCGAAGCGTCCAGCGCACGTTGCGGGTCGGCATCGGCGGCGAACGGCAGGTCGGATACCAGCAGTGCCTGCGACAGACCACGGGCGACGCAGGCAGTGTGGTAGGCGATGTCCTCGACGGTAACCGGAAGGGTGCTGTCGCAGCCCTGCACGACCATGCCCAGCGAATCGCCGACCAGCACCAGGTCGATGCCGGCGCTATCCAGGGTTCGGGCAAAACCGGCGTCGTAGCAGGTCAGCATGACCAGCTTGCGACCCTCCTGCTTGGCCTCGCGCAAGGCGGGCACGGTCCAGGGCTTGTCGGCGGGGATTCCGTTGTACATGTCGGGCTCGGCAGTGGGGTCAGGGAGCCACATCGGGCTCTGGATACGTTAACGCTTCGATGTCGCCCGCATCCATCCTTGCCAATGCATCGCGTGCAGGACCGATGCCCGGGATCAGCACATCGGGCGCGGCCTCGACCAGCGGCACCAGCGCGAAGGCGCGTTCGAGCAGCCGCGGGTGCGGCACCTGCAACCCGGGCAGGTCGAGTACCGCGTCACCGTACAGCAGCAGGTCGAGATCGAGCGTACGCGGTCCCCAGCGCGGCATGTCGTCACTGCGGTCACGACCGGCGGCGCGTTCGACCCCGAGCATTGCCGCCAGCAGGGCCTGTGGCGCGAGCGTGGTTTCCAGCACCGCCGCAGCATTGATGAAGTCGGGCTGGTCGGTCAGTCCCCATGCCGGCGTGCGGTACAGCCGCGAGGTGGCGAGCAGGCGGCTGCCGGGCAACCCGGCCAGCGCGTCGAAGGCGGCGCGCACGGTGCCTGCGGCGTCGCCGACATTGCCGCCCAGGCCGATGCAGGCGACGACAGGAGAATTCATTGCGTGAGGCTCATTCCGAGGCCGGCTTGCGCCGGCGACGGCGACGACGGCGCGATGGCGGGCCCTCCCCCGCTTCATCGCCATCCGCCACTTCCCGGCTGGAATCGAGCTGGGCGGCGAGGGCGTCGCCCGGCTTCTCCTGCGCCTCACGCCAGAACACCACGTCATCGGCGTGTTCCTGCGATGCGGCCAGGCGCAGGCTGAGGAAATCGAAGGCGGCGCGGAAGCGCGGGTGCGCGAGCAGGCGGAACACCCGCTTGCGCTGGCGGCTGGAGAAGCGCGACTGCAGCAGCCAGATTTCCTGCATTGGCAACGAGAACCGGCGTGGCAACGCAACGGTGTCGAGCTGGTGCACGGTCACCCGGTCGGCAGCCCGGCGCTGGGCCTCGGCCACATGCACGCCCTGCACCTGCAACTGCGCCAGCGTGCGGCAATAGGCCGGCCACAACAGCAGCGCGAACAGGAATGCGGGCGACACCGGCTCATCGTTGGCCACCCGCAGGTCGGTGTTGCGCAGGCCTTCGAGCAGCATCCGCCGCAATGCGCCGCTGCGGTTGGAAGCGAGCGCGGCCGCGCTTTCCGGCAGCAGCGCCGGCAGCAACCCGTGGCGTTCAAGACCGAGGAAGCTCTCGACCCCGTGCCCGGACAGGAACATCTTCAGGCACTCCTCGAACAGCCTCGCCGGCGCCGACTCGGCCAGCAGCGGCGCCAGCTCGCGGATCGGTGCAGCGGTGGCGGGCTCGATCTCGAAACCGAGCTTGGCCGCCAGCCGGACCGCACGCAACATCCGCACCGGATCCTCGCGGTAGCGGGTCTCGGGGTCCCCGATCAGGCGCAACAGGCGGTTCTGCACATCATCGAAGCCGCCGACATAATCGCGGACCGAGAAGTCCTCGATCGAGTAGTACAGCGCGTTGGCGGTGAAGTCGCGACGGATCGCATCTTCCTCGATGGAGCCGTACACGTTGTCCCGCACCAGCCGGCCGCCCTCGACCTCGCGGTCGCCGCTGCCGTCATCACTGTTGGCGCGGAAGGTGGCGACCTCGATGATCTCGCGGCCGAACACCACATGTGCGAGGCGGAAGCGGCGACCGATCAGCCGGCAGTTGCGGAACTGCTGCTTGACCTGCTCCGGAGTGGCGTCGGTGGCGACGTCGAAGTCCTTGGGGTGGCCGCCGACCAGCAGGTCGCGGACAGCGCCACCGACCAGATAGCCGGCATAGCCCGCGTCGCGCAGGCGGTACAGCACCCTCAGCGCGCTGGAACTGATGTCCTTGCGCGAGACGCAGTGCTGGTCGCGGGGAATGACCCGGAGCGAGATACCGGGGGCGGGATTGGAAATGTCGAGATCGGCTGGCATTCGGGCGGACTTTGCCGCAGTTCAACGGAAGGTAAAGTGTGGTTGCGAATCGTTGCCAAGAACGGCAACAGCCCACTATACTAGCAGGCCGCCGCGGTCCTGAATGGGCCACGGCGGTCCCAGCTCCCTTCGTCTAGAGGCCTAGGACGTGGCCCTCTCAAGGCTAAAACAGGGGTTCGAATCCCCTAGGGAGCGCCATATTCTCGAAAAAGCCCGCGCAGCGATGCGCGGGCTTTTTTCTTGGTTCTTCTCTCAAGTGAGGGGGAGCACGCCTTCGAAGGCGTGGACGGTGCCGTTTGCGTTCGACACCGGTTCTCGCCGCTGTCTGGCTGTCCCGACGCGACCTGCCGGCCTTGACGGCGAATGTCCCCCGGCCGCCGCCCGCGGCGGCGGCCTCCTCCTTGATTTCGCCGTCAAGGCCGGCAGGCCACGTCGGATCGCACGGCCACGCTGTGGAATGCGAAGCCGGTCCTCCCCGGGATTCCGCTTCTGGAACCACCAGTCATGTCCGAATGCCGAGGGCGAAGGCCCTTGGGTGCGAAATCAAGGAGGAGGCGCCGGCCATGGTCGGTGCCGGGGGAGATTCGCATCCAAGGGCCTTCGCCCCCGGCGCCCCGGTCATCGAACAGACCCGGCGCTTTCCGCTAGATTGGGCGAAGAACCTTTTTCTTTCCCCCTCCCCTCTGGATAGAATGCCCGGCGCCAGCCAAGGAACATGCCATGCCCTTCGTCGTCACCGAAAACTGCATCAAGTGCAAGTACACCGACTGTGTCGAGGTGTGCCCGGTGGACTGCTTCCATGAAGGCCCGAACTTCCTGGTGATCGATCCGGACGAATGCATCGATTGCACCCTGTGCGAGCCGGAATGCCCGATCAACGCGATCTACCCGGAAGACGACGTGCCGGCCGGCCAGGAGGGCTTCGTAGCCCTGAATGCCGAACTGTCGCAGGCCTGGCCGGTGATCACCGCGCGCAAGGATCCGCTGCCGGACGCCAAGGAATGGGAGAACAAGACCGGCAAGCTGGACCAGCTGGAACGCTGAAGCCGGAAGCCGGAAGCCGGAAGCCGCAACCTGAAGCAGAAAGGGCGCCATCGGCGCCCTTTCCATTTCATGCATCAGCCTGCTGCTTCAGTCGCCCTGCATCGCCCGCTGCAATGCCTCGATCAACCGGGCCGGGGCCTCGCCCGAGGCCGGCACGCCTCGCGGGTCCACCGCCTCGACCATCACTCCACCGCCCGGCGCGTCGCCGACCCGGACCAGGAAATTGCTGCCCTGGTAGTCGATGTCATAGACACCCAGCAGCTGGGCGCGGCTGGTGATGTTCACGCCATCGATGCTTTCCAGCAGCGTACCGACCCGGTTGAACGCCTCCTCACGGGAGCCGGGGATGGTGAAGCCGACCGCAGACGTGGCCGGACGGCGCGCCGAGGCTACCGAGCTGGCGGTGACCCCGCCGGCCTCCGGCGCGGTTTCCGTGGCGGCCTGCATCGGCGGTGGCACCTCCAGCGGGCGCTGGGCCGGATCATCGTGATACAGGTCCTTGCCCTTGCGGAACCAGCCGCAGCCGGAAGTCGCGACCAGGGCCACGAGAACGGCGGCGGCCAGCGCGGCACGGGAAGTCGGAACGGTTCGGATCATGGAGCTCTCCAGATGGGCAGCCCGTGGCTGGCTGGATGGGAAGTTTCGGGGTCAGGCCGCAAGCAGCCTGAGGCATTCTTCTTCGATCGCTTCGATCGAAGCCAGCATCGCGGCAGCCGCCTCGCGATGGCGATCGGGCAGTACCTGCAACGGCAGGCGCAACTCATGGCCGATGCCCTGCAGGGCAAGGATCGCCTTGACCGGGATCGGATTGGGCTCGATACCCATGAAATCACAGGCAGGCCGCAGACGCGTGTCCCAGGCCCGGGCCTCGTCGCCCTTTCCGGCAAGTGCCAGGTCGCACAGGCGACGGAACCCCGCCGGCAACACGTTGGAAGCCACCGAGATCACCCCGCGCGCCCCGGCCAGCATCGCGCGGCAGGCGGTCGGGTCGTCGCCGCTGAGCACGGAAAAGTCCTTGCACTGCAGTTCCAGCAGGGCCTGCATGCGCTCGGGCTCGTTGCAAGCCTCCTTGATCGCGACGATGCGCGGATGCCCGGCCAGCTCTGCCACGGTCTCCGGCAGCAGGTCGCCGCCGGTACGGGCCGGCACGTTGTAGAGCACCACCGGCAGTGCGCCATCGTCGGCAATCGCGCGGTAGTGCGCGACCAGCCCGGCCTGGGTCGGGCGCACGTAGGGCGGCGTCACCACCAGTGCTGCATCCGCACCCAGTGCGGCGGCGCGGCGGGTCTGTTCGATGGTCTTGGCGGTGTTGGACTGGCCGGTACCGGCCAACACCGGGATGCGGCCGGCGATGAATTCGACCGCGCTGCGCAGCAGCAGGTCGTATTCGGCGTCGTACAGGGCCGCGGCCTCACCGGTGGAGCCGGCCACGACAATGGCCTGGGTGCCCCGCTCCAGCTGCATTTCCAACAGGCGGTGCCAGGCGTCGATGTCGAGCTCGCGGGCGGCGTCGAACGGCGTCGCCAGGGCGGTGATGCTGCCGGATAGTTGCAAGAGGAGGAACCTGATTTGCTGGGGTATGGAGGATGGAACCGGCGCCACGCAGCGGGCGCGGGCACAGGCCGATGTTACTTGCGGCGCGAAAGCACGGGCAAGTATGCTGCCTCCCATGGCACCGCACCATACGGCTGCCCTTCAGCACCAGTTGCAACCCCGACTCCAGTTTCCCACGCAGGCGCCGCCTTGACCGATACCGCTTCCCGGCCGTCGCCGACCGAAAACCACCTCCTGATCAATGCCTACACGACGCATCCGGAGTCGCCGCTGCTGTCGGTGACGCGACGGATCAGCGACAGCGGCTGCAATCTCGTCGATGCCCGTCTGTCGACCGTGGGTCGTGATGTGTCGGTGACTGCGCTTGCGACCGGCTCGTGGGACTCGGTGGCCAAGCTCGAGGCGATGCTGACCCGGCTCGAGCGCGAGGAAGGCCTGAAGCTGATCTGGTACCGCACCGGCGCCAAGCAGATCCAGTCCAACCTGCTGCCCTACGTGGTCGAGGTGGTCGCGGCCGACAAGCCCGGCATCCTGTTCCAGCTGGCCGACTTCTTCGACCGCCAGGGCATCACCATCGAAAGCCTGCATTGCTCGCGTTACCGTGCGATGCAGACCGGCGCCGACATGTTCTCCGCCCAGGTCACGATCGGCGTACCCTCGAACATGCACATCGCAGCATTGCGGGACGACTTCCTGGAGTTCTGCGACCACCTGAACCTCGATGCCATCATGGACCCGATGAAATTCTGACAATGGCTGAAGACGGCAAGAAGCTCCCCGCAAAGACCCTCAAGCTGCCGCTGGCCCTGTCCGGCGGCGACAGCACCACCCTCGGCGCCGCTTCACTTGGTGATTACTCCGGCCAATGGCTGGTGCTGTATTTCTACCCGAAGGACAGCACTCCGGGCTGCACCACCGAAGGCCTGGACTTCAACGCGCTGCTGCCGAAGTTCAAGAAGTTGAACGCCAGCGTTCTTGGCGTGTCGCGCGATTCGATCAAGTCGCATGACAACTTCTGCGCCAAGCAAGGATTCAAGTTCCCGCTGGTCAGCGACCCCGACGAGGCGCTGTGCAAGGCTTTCGATGTGATCAAGCCGAAGAAGCTCTATGGCCGCGAGTATGTCGGCGTGGAGCGCAGCACCTTCCTGATTTCGCCCGAGGGCGTCATCGCGCGGTCATGGCGCAAGGTGAAAGTGCCCGGCCATGCCCAGGCCGTCCTCGACGCGCTCAAGGAACTCACCACGCAGTGATCCACCCAGCCAGCCACCTTCTCCGCCGTCCCGCCCTGCGGGTCATGGCGGCTTTGGCGTGCGCGTTTTCGGCATGCAGGCTTTCGGCCAGGGAACTCATCGCCCCATCCCGTTTTCCAACCCGACCACTCGCCAGGTAGTCCGAATGACGCGAAGCAAGCGTATCTACGTGCTCGACACCAATGTCCTGATGCACGACCCGACCGCCCTGTTCAAGTTCGAGGAACATGACGTGTTCCTGCCGATGCAGGTCATCGAGGAACTCGACAACGGCAAGAAAGGCACCTCCGAGGCCAGCCGCAACGCCCGCCAGGTCAGCCGCTTCCTCAACGAGCTGATCGAAGCCCAGGGCAGCAAGGCCAACATCCACGAGGGCATCGACCTCGGGCGCCCGACCGGCCTGCAGCTGCGCGGCGAGCGCAGCAGTGGGCGGCTGCTGTTCCAGACCGACAACTTCGACGCCGGCAAGCGCTTCGGCGCGGTCGTGCCTGACAACGCGATCCTCGGCGCGATCCTGGCGCTGAAGGAAGCGCAGCCGGAAGTACCGGTGGTGTTCGTCTCCAAGGACATCAACCTGCGGATCAAGGCCTCGATCGCCAACATCGTGTCGGAGGACTACGAGAACGACCGCGCGCTCGACGACTTCAGCCTGCTCTATGCCGGCGCCACCGCCCTGCCCGAGGATTTCTGGCAGCGCTGCGGCAAGGATCTCAAGTCCTGGACCGACAAGGGCCGCACCTATTACGAAATCAACCGTCCCGAGATCGAGGACGGCGAAGAACCCTGGCATCACAACCAGTTCCTGTACCTGCCCGGCGACGACGAGTCGGAAATGAAGGTCGTGCGCATCAGCGACGACAAGGTGGTTTTGCAGATCGTCGACGACTACCGCCACAGCCAGCATGCGGTGTGGGGCATCACCGCGCGCAACCGCGAGCAGAACTTCGCCCTCAACGCGCTGATGGACCCGGAGGTCGATTTCGTCACCCTGCTCGGCACCGCCGGCACCGGCAAGACCCTGCTCGCGCTGGCCGCGGGCCTGGCCCAGACCATGGACCAGCAGCGCTACCGCGAGATCATCATGACCCGCGCCACGGTCAGCGTCGGCGAGGACATCGGCTTCCTGCCCGGCACCGAGGAGGAGAAGATGACCCCGTGGATGGGCGCGCTGACCGACAACCTGGAAGTGCTGACCCACAACCAGGACGGCGGCAGCTGGGGCCGCGCGGCGACCAACGACCTGCTCGCCAGCCGGATCAAGATCCGCTCGTTGAACTTCATGCGCGGCCGCACCTTCCTCAGCCGCTGGCTGATCCTGGACGAGGCGCAGAACCTGACCCCGAAGCAGATGAAGACCCTGATCACCCGCGCCGGCCCCGGCACCAAGATCGTCTGCCTCGGCAACGTCGAACAGATCGACACCCCGTACCTGACCGAGACCACCTCCGGCCTGACCTACGCGGTGGACCGCTTCAAGCACTGGGAGCACAGCGCCAGCGTGACCCTGCGGCGCGGTGAGCGCTCGAGGCTGGCGGACTATGCGTCTGAAGTGTTGTAGCCCTGTCAAGGACAATGACAGATGCAACTGAAACGCATACTGGTGCTGTCATTGGTGCTTGCCGTCGTGGGAGGCATTGCGACTTTCGCGATACCGGCATCGCATTGGGTTCGGTCCGAGCTGCAACGACGGGCTGAAGAGCCAGCTCCTGTACTCGCTAACCCGCAGGAAGCCCGCCAGATCATTGCCACGGTGCTGGCCGAGAAGAACTATCACTATCATGGTCTGCCGCTCCCACCTCCCAAAAACGGCAAAACGATCAGGGTAAAGGAAAAACGGGACTTGGTTGTATCGGCCGTATCTGTCTGTTTCAGAGCCGAGCACGCTCCTCAAAGCCCTCATTGCATGGCCTATCCCGCTGACTCAGTGCAGGCGGTTGAGCTCGACGGTTTTGCTTCGCGAAAACTGCGCGAGGAATTGATCCTTGCCAATGCGAATCCACGGCCACTTGACCTGAAAGGCTTGCCGAATACAGAGGTTGTGGACCCATCTGAAGTGAAGGCATTGCTTACTTCACGCTTCTGGAAAGGCTTCTACGAACAATTTCCTCAAACAGCCGGGTGGGTCCAAGCCAGCATGCCCGTTCTGACCAAAGATCGGCAAAATGCTCTGGTCTATATCTCCCATTCCTGCGATGGGCTGTGCGGCACAGGTACTTTGTATTACTTGTCTCGCACAGCCGACGGCTGGACCGTCACCCGAGACTTCCTGCTTTGGGTCAGCTAATTCGTAGCATGTGGCGATGAGCTGAACAGATATGATGTTCAAAACATCAAGTTAAATGTTCAGCAATTGAATCTACATGGTTAAGCGGGGAGAATTGGCTTCTACCTCCCTGCCCCGCGCCACCATGATCACCGCCACACAGATGCGGGCCGCACGCGCCCTGCTGGGGATCGACCAGCGCCAGTTGGCCGCGATGGCCAGTGTTTCCCTGCCGACCATCCAGCGGATGGAGGCCAGTGACGGCACCGTCCGCGCCGTGGTCGGGACACTGATGAAGGTGATCGATGCGCTGGATGCCGCCGGCATAGAACTGATCGGTCCGGGGCAACCGAGCCAGGGTCTCGGGCGCGGGGTGCGGTTGAAGGAATCGCAGTGATGTCCATGCACTTCGATCACCGCCAGTACTTGCGGATGTTCGAGCCCAAGTTGCTGACGGTGCTGCGCGAGGGCTACCGCTTCACCGATTTCCGTCGCGACCTGATCGCCGGGCTGACCGTGGCGGTGGTCGCGCTGCCGCTGGCAATGGCGCTGGCGATCGCATCGGGTACCACGCCGGAAAAAGGCCTGCACACGGCAATCATCGCCGGCTTCCTGATCTCGATGTTCAGCGGCTCGCGGGTGCAGATCGGTGGGCCGACCGCAGCCTTCATCCCGGTCGTGTTCGTGGTGATCCAGAAATTCGGTTACGGCGGGTTGATCCTGTGCACCCTGCTCGCCGGGTTGATGCTGATCGCCGCCGGGCTGCTGCGGCTGGGCACGTTGATGAAGTACATGCCGCAGCCGGTCATCACCGGCTTCACTGCCGGCATCGCGGTCAGCATCTTCTCCAGCCAGGTCAAGGACATGCTCGGCTTGCAGATGGGATCGGTGCCAGTCGAGTTCATCCCGCGCTGGAGCGCCTACGCTCAGCACATCGCGACGACCCAGCCAACGGCGGTGGCGTTGACCGTGCTGGGGCTGGCGGTGATCGTCGGCCTGCGCCGCTGGAGGCCGAACTGGCCCGGGTTCCTGATCGCACTGCTGGCCTGCACCCTGGTTGCGACCAGCTTTGCGATGCCGGCCGAGACCATCGGCAGCAAGTTCGGCGAGCTGCCATCGGCACTGCCGACGTTCGAGTTCCCGCACATCCCGTTCGAGCGCACCTTCGAGCTGCTGCCGAGTGCATTGACCATCGCCTTCCTCGCCGGCGTGGAATCGCTGCTGTCGGCGGTGGTCGCCGACGGCATGACCGGCGGACGCCACCGCTCCAACGGCGAACTGGTCGCGCAGGGCGTGGCCAACGTCGGCTCGGCGCTGTTCGGCGGCCTGCCGGCGACCGGTGCGATCGCGCGCACCGCCACCAACGTCCGCTCCGGAGGACGCACGCCGGTTGCCGGCATGCTGCACGCGGTGTTCCTGCTTGCTTTCATGCTGCTGCTGGCGCCGCTGATGGGCCATGTGCCGCTTGCCGCGCTGGCGGCGGTACTGCTGGTGGTGGCCTGGAACATGAGCGAGGTCGAGAATTTCCGCAGCACGATGTCGGCGCCTATCGGCGACCGCGTGGTATTGCTGCTGACCTTCTTCCTGACCGTGTTCCTCGACCTCACGGTGGCGATCCAGGCCGGCATCGTGGTCGCCGCATTCGTCTTCATGTTCCGCATGTCGGAGGCGATGGAGGTCAGCTCAGGCATCCGCGCGACCGACGACGACCTGCTGCGGGAAGGCATGGCGCAGGGTGACGAGGACCAGCGCGCCAAGCTGCCGAAGGGCGTGGAGGCGTTCCAGATCAGCGGCCCGCTGTTCTTCGGCAGCAGCAACCGGCTCGACAACCTGCTCGACCAGTTCTTCGAGTCGCCGAAGGTGTTCATCCTGCGCATGCGGCTGGTGCCGGTGATCGACGCCAGTGGCGTGCATGCGTTGAAGAAGCTGGCCGAGCGCTGCCAGCGCAAGGGCATCGCGCTGGTGATCTCCGGCCTGCAGGAGCAGCCCAACCGGGTGATCTCGAACATGCAGTTGCAGGAGCGTGATGGCGAGCTGCACTTCGTCTCCAACTTCGACCGTGCGGTGAAGCTGGCCGAGGCGATCGTCGCCCGCTCCGACACCTGACACCTGCCCCATACATCACGCGAAATCTGTTTTCCAGCAATCTGTCCAGGTCGCGGGCGGGGTTGCCTTTGCAGGACCTTCCAAAACATGGATGTTTTGGAAGAGCCCCCATGGATGGGTTTACGGCGTGTCCTGCAAAGGCAACCCCGCCCGCGACCCAACGCAGATCCACCAAAACAGATTTCCCGCAATCCACCCCTCCTGACGGCAGCGTATGGTTCGCGGCACAATGTCAGCATGCCGACTCCCTCCACCGTTTCCGCCCTGACCATCGCCGGCTCCGACTCCGGCGGCGGCGCGGGCATCCAGGCCGACCTGAAGACCTTCGCCGCACACCGCGTGCACGGGTTGAGTGCGATCGCCGCGCTGACCGCCCAGCACACCCGCGGCGTGACCGCCGTGCACGTGCCGCCGCTGGCGTTCCTGCGCGCCCAGATCCACGCCTGTTTCGACGATTTCGATATCGCCGCGGTCAAGCTCGGGATGCTGGCGAACGCGCAGGTGATCCACGCCGTCGCCGATGCACTGGAAACCAGCCGGCCCGCGCATATCGTGCTCGACCCGGTGATGGTCGCCACCTCCGGCGCCAAACTGCTGGAGGATGACGCCCTCGATGCGTTGCGCACGCGGTTGCTGCCGCTGGCCAGCATCGTCACCCCGAACATCCCCGAAGCCGAACTGTTGCTCGGCCACCCGATCGCCGGGGCAGCGGCCGCCGAGTCGGCATTGGCCGAGTTCGTCGACGATCTCGGCGCACGCGCGGTGCTGCTCAAGGGCGGTCATCTGCCCGGCGACGGACCGGGAGACACGCTTGTCATCGACCGCTACTGGGATGGCGAATGCGTCGCCCAGTACGGCCATGACCGCCTCGACGTCGATGCCCATGGCACCGGCTGCACGCTGGCCTCGGCGATCACGGCACGTTTGTGCCGCGGGCATGCGCTGCCGGAGGCCTGCGAACTCGCCACCGGATACGTGCACAGGGCCCTGCGCGGTGGCTACCGACCGGGACGTGGAGATGTCCTGGTGCTGGACCACTTCGGTGCGGCGGAGGCGGAATGAGTGCGATCCCCAACGGTTTGACGACGACCGAGGCTGAGCTGTCCTGCGATGCCGCCGATGGACACCGCTGGTCGCTGCTGGTGCGTCGCCCCGCAGACATGCCGCGCGCCGTGCTGACCTGGCTGCCGGCACTCGGTGTGGCCGCGCGCCACTACCTGCCATTCGCGGAGGCGCTGACGGCGCACGGTATCGCGACGGTGATCCACGAATGGCGTGGCAGCGGCAGCAGTTCGTTGCGCCCCGACCGGAGCACGGACTGGAGTTATGCGCAGCTGCTCGCTGCCGACCTGCCGGTGACGGAAGCCGCGGTGGCCCAAGCGTTCCCGGATACCGGGCGCATCCTCGGCGGACACAGCCTGGGCGGGCAGCTGGCCTGCTGCCGGCTGGGCATGGCGCCCGACGCAGCCGGCCAACTGTGGCTGGTCGCCAGCGGTGCGCCGTACTGGCGCGCATTCCCGTCGCCAACGCGCTGGTGGTTGCCGATGGTCTACCGCTTCCTGCCATGGCTGGCAAACTTGCGCGGTGCCCTGCCCGGCCGCCGGATCGGTTTTGGCGGCGAGGAAGCACGCGGCCTGATCGACGACTGGTCGCGCAGTGCGCTGAGCGGGCAATATCGCGCCCGCCACCTCGACACCGATCTCGAAACGGGCATGGCGAGCCTGTCGCCGACGGTGCGTGCCGTCACCCTTGCCCACGACTGGCTGGCGCCGCGTTCTTCACTGGACTTCCTGTTGTCGAAGTTCGATCGGCCGCGGGTGCATCACGCGTTGCTTGACAACTCGACACTTGGCACGCAGGCCGATCACTTCGCATGGATGAAGCAGCCGGAAACGGTCGCCAGGACTCTGTCCGGGCTGGATGGTCCGGTCGGTAGAGATTGACCGCGGCTTGTGCCGCTTCCCGGGGGAATGAGGGTCAGGCGACGGCGGCGCGCGGAGTGGCATCCGGGGTCTGGTATCCGGCCGGATTCATCGACTGCCAGCGCCAGGCGTCGCGACACATCGCCTCCATACCCAGTTGCGCACGCCAGCCGAGCCGCTCGTGCGCGAGCGAGGGGTCGGCATAGACCTCGGCGACATCGCCGGGGCGGCGGGCGACGATTTCACAGGGAACTGCACGACCGCTGGCGGCTTCGAACGCGCGCACCAGCTCCAGCACGCTGATGCCGCGGCCGGTGCCCAGGTTCACGGTCAGCCCTTGCTTCTCGCGTTGCAGGTAGTCGAGCGCATCGGCATGCGCGCGCGCCAGGTCCACGACGTGGATGTAGTCGCGCACACCGGTGCCGTCGCGGGTCGGGTAGTCGTCGCCGAACACCTGCAGCCGCTCACGGCGGCCGATCGCGACCTGGCAGACGTAGGGCATCAGATTGTTGGGGGTGTCGCAGGGGTCCTCCCCAATCAGGCCGGAGACGTGGGCGCCGACGGGATTGAAGTAGCGCAGGTTTGCGACCTTGAATGCCGGATCGCAGGCGACGACGTCTTCCAGCAGCTGCTCGACCACGAGCTTGGTGCGGCCATAGGGATTGGTCACCCGCAGCGCCGCGTCCTCGCGCACCGGCACCGAGTCGGGCAGACCATAGACGGTTGCCGACGAACTGAACACCAACCGCTTCACTCCGGCCTCGACCATCGTCTGCAGCAGGGCGATGGTGCCGCCGATGTTGTTGTCGAAATAATCGAGAGGACGCTGGCACGATTCGCCGACCGCCTTGAGCGCGGCGAAGTGGATTACCGCGTCGAAGCGGTGCCGCTCGAACACGCGGGCCAGTCGCACGCGGTCGCGGATGTCCACCCGTTCCAGCAGCGGTGGTCGCGGCAGCAGCATCTGCAGGCGCGCCAACACCGCCGGCGAGCTGTTGCAGAAGTTGTCGGCGATGACGACTTCATGGCCGCGTTCGGCCAGGACCACGCAGGCGTGCGCGCCTATGTAGCCCGCTCCCCCGGAAACCAGAATCCGCATCGTCGCCCCGCTTTGACCGTTCGCTGTAGGGGTCAACGCGAAAGGGCGGCATGACCGGCAACCGAGGTTCGGTGCTGCTTCCGGTCGTTTCACGAGTACGCGAAACCGCCCGGCGTTGCCGGATTCGCCACGGCTTTGCGTTGTAGCTGGGCAGAAGGGGGACTTCGCCCGCGAGCCGGGCAGGTATCCGGATACCGGAGCGGCCATTCGCACCCCTGCCAGCCTGGAGAGCCTGAAACCCCATGAGCGCCCCGCTGCCGCAACGGGACCGGATCCGTCTGGCCGTCGTTGGACTGGGATATGTCGGACTGCCGCTGGCCGTGGCCTTTGGCCGCAAACTGCCGACGCTCGGCTTCGACGTAAACCTCATCCGCGTCAACGAACTCGAGCGGCATCACGACCACACCCTGGAAGTGTCCGGGAAGGCATTGCGCGAGGCGTCGAGACTGCAGTTCAGTACCGATGCCGGGCGGCTGCACGAGTGCAACGTCTACATCGTCACCGTGCCGACCCCCATCGATGAGTACAAACGCCCCGATCTGCGCCCGCTGGAGGCAGCCAGCCGCACCGTCGGCGAATCGCTGTCGCCCGGCGACGTCGTGATCTACGAGTCCACCGTCTATCCGGGCGCGACCGAGGAAGTCTGCGTGCCTATCCTGGAACGCGAGTCGGGGCTGGTGTTCAACCGCGACTTCTACGTCGGCTACAGCCCTGAGCGGATCAATCCCGGCGACCACGAACACCGGCTGGAGACGATCACCAAGGTCACCTCCGGCTCGACCCCGGAGGCGGCCGACTTCGTCGACGAACTGTACGCCTCGGTCATCACCGCCGGCACCCACAAGACCTCGAGCATCCGCGTCGCCGAGGGAGCCAAGGTCATCGAGAACATCCAGCGCGACGTCAACATCGCCCTGGTCAATGAACTGGCATTGTTGTTCCACCGCCTCGGCATGGACACCCAGGAGGTGCTGGCCGCGGCCGGCACCAAGTGGAACTTCCTGCCGTTCCGCCCCGGGCTGGTCGGTGGGCACTGCATCGGCGTGGATCCCTACTATCTGACCCACAAGGCACAGCAGGTCGGCTTCCACACCGACGTGATCCTGGCCGGGCGTCGCATCAACGACGGCATGGGCCAGCACGTGGCGCACCGGGTGGTGCGACTGATCCAGAAAAACGACACCCACCCGGCCTGCTGCCGGGTGCTGGTACTGGGGCTGGCGTTCAAGGAGAACTGCCCCGATCTGCGCAACACCCGGGTCGTGGATATCGTGCATGAACTGCAGGACTACGGGGTCGGTGTCGACGTGCATGACCCGTGGGTGGATGCCGCGCAGGCACGCGAAGCCTACGGCATCGAACTGGTGACCGATCCCGCGCACGGGGGGTACGACGCCGTGATCCTGGCCGTTGCCCATCGCGAGTTCGTGTCCCCGGGTGCACCGGGCCTGCGCGCCTTCGGCAAGCCGGGCACGCCCCTGTTCGACGTCAAGGGCGCGCTTCCGAAAGCCGACGTGGACGGACGACTGTGACCGGGGAGGAATGAGGATGCGGATTCTGGTCACCGGTGCCGCCGGCTTCATCGGCTACCACGTTTCGCAGCGACTGCTGGAGCGCGGCGATGAGGTGCTGGGCTTCGACAACGTCAACGACTACTACGACCCGACGCTGAAGGAGGCACGGCTGGAACGGCTGGAACAACACGCCGGCTTCGGCCTGATGCGGGCATCGCTGGAGGACCGCGAAGTCGTGGAGCGGGCCTTCCGGGTGTTCAAGCCCGAGCGGGTGGTGAACCTCGCCGCACAAGCCGGCGTGCGCTATTCGATCGAGAACCCGCGCGCCTACATCGACAGCAACATCGTCGGATTCATCAACATCCTGGAAGGCTGCCGCCATCACTCGATCGAGCACCTGGTCTACGCCTCGTCGAGCTCGGTCTACGGCGCCAATACCCGGCTGCCGTTCGCCGTCGACCATGACGTCGATCACCCGGTCAGCCTGTACGCGGCAACCAAGAAATCCAACGAGCTGATGGCGCACACCTACAGCCATCTCTACGGACTTCCAACTACGGGCCTGCGCTTCTTCACCGTATACGGGCCTTGGGGACGACCCGACATGGCGCTGTTCCTGTTCACCCGCAACATCCTCGCAGGCAAGCCGATCAACGTGTTCAACCATGGCCACCACCGTCGCGACTTCACCTACATCGACGACATCGTCGAGGGCGTGGTCCGCGTGCTCGACCGTGTCCCGGCCGCGGACCCGGACTACGACTTCGGTCATGCCACCCCGGCCGCCTCGGCGGCGCCGTACCGGCTCTACAACATCGGCAGCGACCGCCCGATCGAGCTGATGAAGTACATCGGCCTGATCGAGGACTGCCTCGGCCGCAAGGCCGAATGCAACCTGCTGCCGCTGCAACCGGGCGACGTGCCCGAAGCGCATGCCGATGTCGAGGCGCTGCGTCGCGACGTCGGCTACGCCCCGACCACGTCGGTGGAGACCGGAGTGCGCCGCTTCATCGACTGGTACCGGGCGTACTACCGCGTCTGAGCCGGTACGCCGGCGTCGCCTTGCTGGCCTGCCCTGCCTCCCAACCGCGTTGTCTACAGCTGACCCCCAGGGGACTCCAGTCATGCACAAGATAGCCCTCATTCCCGCCGTCCTCCTCGCCCTGCTGCTGGCCGCCTGTGCAAGCACCCCGGGCACTTCCGGCGCGCGCCCCCCGGACGAAGCGCCGGCTGCCGTAGAGCAGTACCGGATCGGCGTCGACGACATCGTCCAGGTCACGGTGTGGCGCAACCCCGACCTCGGCATCACGGTGCCGGTGCGGCCGGACGGAAAGATCTCGGTGCCGCTCGTCGGCGACGTGCCGGCGGGGGGGCTGACCCCGGACGAAGTCGCCGCCGACATCACCACCAGGCTGGCCGCCTACGTGCGCGACCCGCAGGTCGCGGTGATCCTGACCGATCTGCGCAGCCATGAGTACCTGTCGCGGGTGCGGGTGACCGGCGCGGTCCGGCAGCCGGTCTCGATCCCCTACCGCCAGGGCATGACCGTGCTCGATGCGGTACTGGCCGCCGGCGGGGTCACCGAGTTCGCCTCGCCATCGCGGTCGGAGCTGTACCGCAGCAACGGCGAGAACACACGCAGGTATGCGGTCAAGCTCGACCGCATTCTCGATCGTGGCGACCTGAGCACCAACTTCAAGGTCGCCCCCGGCGACGTCATTACCGTACCCGAGCGCATCCTGTGAATATCCCGACCCTGGAATGGAGCGGGCAGGAGCCGCCCGCTTCGATGATGGCGCTGGCCCCGATCGCGCTGGAGGAGCTCAAGCGCCGCCATCTGGTGCTGGCCGTGATCTTCACGTCCATCGCTCTGCTTGCACTCGGGGCCGGCCTGTTGCTGCCGAAGAAGTACACATCCTCGACCACGATCCTGGTCGAGGACACCAACATCATCCGTCCGCTGATGGAAGGCCGGGCGGTGGCAACCGCGATCTCCAACCGTGCCAGCATCACCCGCCAGGTGGCCTTCAGTCGCAAGGTCATGAACGAGATCCTCGGCACCGGTGGCTGGATGGATGACAACCCCACGCCGATACAACAGGAACGATTGATCGAGGAGATCACCAAGCGCACCCGGATCGACAATCCACGCGACAACCTGATCCAGATCTCCTACACCGACTCCAACCCGCGCCGCGCCTTCGAGGTGACCAGGCGCTTCGCCGATCTGGTGATCGAGGAAAGCCTCGGTACCAAGGAGCGCGAGAGCCGGGACGCCTACGACTTCATCGATTCGCAGGTAAAGCAATACCACGGCAAACTGACCGATGCCGAGTCCCGCCTGGAGGCATATCGCAAGTCCAATCCCGACGCGCGCCCCGGCATCGAGGTCGACGTCAATGCGCGTATCGGCGAACTGCGTCGGCTGGTGGAATCGGCACGCATGGACCTGCACGACCTGCGCTCTCAGGAAACCGCGCTGCAGGCGCAGTTGTCGGGCGAGAACGAAATCACAGTCGTACGCAGCCGCACCGGGCAGATGATCGCCCGCCTGGCCGAACTGGAGGAGGAGCAGGATCGCCTGTTGCTCAGCTATACCCGCCAGCATCCGGATGTCGTTCGCGTCCAGCACCAGATCGACGACCTGCAGGAACAACTGCGTAACGAGGACGGGTTGCGGCGCACGCGCGCACCATCGTCATCCGACCGGCTGAGCAACAGCGCCGAATACAACCCGCTGTACGCCGAGCTCAAGAGCAAGCTGGCCCAGACCCGTCGGCAATCGGCGGCCATGGCCAGCCGCATCTCGACCTCGCAACAACTGCTTGAGGAAGAACTTGCGCGAAGCCGACGGATCGCCGCCTCGGAAAGCGCGCTGGCCGAACTGACCCGCGACTACGAGGTCAACCGCGACCTCTACCAGGACCTGCTCAAGCGCCGCGAGAACGCCCGCGTCTCGATGAGTCTGGATTCGGAACAGCGCGGCCTCAACTTCCGCATCCAGGAGCCGGCAACGTTTCCGTTGCGGAGCAATGGATTGCGGCTGATGCACGTGGCTGGCGGCGGCCTGGGCATGGCCGTGGCCACGCCGCTGTTGTTGCTGCTGGTACTGGTCAAGTTCGATCCTCGCGTCCGAAGCGCTCCGCAGATAGAACGTCAGGGCGGGCTGCCCGTGCTTGGCATCGTTCCACACTACCGCACGGCAAAACACCACCATCGCCGGCGCATCGCTGCCGCGGCCCTCCTTCTTCTGCTGGTCCCGGTCGTCTACGGACTGGTCCTGATCACGCAACTGGTCCAGGCATGAGCACACTCTCCTTCCCGAACAGGCAGTCCGGTCACGAGGACCACGCTCCGCAGCCTTCCTCCGGACGCTCGCGCTCGCTTTCGCTGCGACACGAAAGCACCATGCTGACGCCGCAGCAGATGGAGGACCGCTCGCTGATCTGCCGCTCCTCGGTGGCCCGCCCCGACGTCGATGCGTTCCGGGAGTTGCGCACCCGGCTGTTGGCGATGACGACCAACAACTTCGTCGCCCTGGTCGCCCCGGTCAGCGCCGGTTGTGGCGGCAGTTTCGTAGCCCGCAATCTCGCGGCGGCGATGGCCTTCGACGAGACCAAGACCGCGCTGCTGATCGATTGCGATCTGCGCCACCCTTCCCAGCACGCCACGATGCACATCGAACCGGTTTCGGGCGGTTTGATCGACTACCTGGAGAACCCGGACGACGAGCGCGGCGAGCTGTCTTTCGAAAGCGTGCTCTACCAGACCGGCGTACCAGGGCTGAACCTGATGCCGGCCGGGGCCATGCGCGAGGCCGGCATCGAATATTTCTCTTCGGTGCGGATGCGGTTGATGCTCGATTCGATCCGCAGCCGCCATCCGGACTGCTACATGTTCCTCGACAGCCCCCCCGTTCTCGGTTCGCCCGAAGCGCGGATCCTGGCCGATCTGGCCGACATCGTGGTGCTGGTCGCCGGCTACGGTCGGAACACGCCGCAGGCGATCGCCCAGGCCGCCGCCAACTTCGACCCTGAGAAGTTCGCCGGTGTCGTATTCAACCAGGGCGTGTAAGGAGATCGGCATGGACACCGGGACTCGACGCGGCACACCGGGGCATACCTTGTTGTTCCTGGCGCTGGCATCGCTGCTGCCACAGGTGGCGGGCGCGATCGACCTGGAGTACGAGGCCAGCCTCGGCGTCATCCACAACTCCAACATCGCCCTGTCCGAGACCGACGAAATCAGCGAGACCACGATCTCGCCCGGCATCGCCTTCGAAGTAAGCCAGGAAGGGGCGACGCTGGAACTGGCAGGGCGCGGCAACGTGCGCTACCTGCACTACACCGGCAACAGCTTCGACGATGAGTTCCGCGGCCAGTTCACCGGGCACCTGCGCTGGCGGGTCATTCCGGAGCGGCTGGATTTCATCGCCGAGGACTACCTGAGCGAGCAGCCGGTCGACATTCTGTCCTCGTTCGCCCCGAACAACACCCAGCGAGTCAATATCGTGACCGGCGGCCCCACCCTGTACCTGCGTTTCAACGGCAATACCCGCGGCCAGTTCGACCTGCGCTACAGCCGCAGCCACGCCGAGGAAACCACGGACTTCAACGGCCATCGCTACAATGCCGCATTGCGCGTGCTGCGCGACTTCAGCGCGACCACCCGCGGCTCGCTCAACCTCGAATCGACCCGGGTCGACTTCGACGAAGCCGGCAGTTCGGTCGATTACGATCGCCACGACGGTTACCTCAACTTCCAGCGCAACCTCAATCGCATAGATTTCAGCCTTGATGCCGGTTACTCGCGGCTCGAACGGGACGGCATCGGCGGCGACCACTCGAACCACTCAAGCGCCCTGTTCCGAGCCGACTTCAACTGGCGTGCGACCGCCTTCGGCACCCTGAGCCTGCACGCCGACCATCAATTCTCCGATGCCACCCAGGCCCTGTCGAAACTTTCGCTCGGGCCCGAGGCACCGGTCGGCACCGACATCGACCCGGGCGGCACCGTCATTTCATCGGACACCTACCGCCAACGCGACATACGCGCGACCTGGCACCAGGCGGACGATGTGTCCACGCTCGACGTGGGCGTCTACCGCACCCGCTCCCGCTATATCGGTGACGACAGCTTCGACAACGACGTCAGCGGCGCCCACATCAACTACGAATACCGCATCCGTCCGTTGCTGACCGTGTCGGCATCCGCGTTCCACCAGCGGCGCGAGTTCGACAATCTCGATCGCCGCGACCGCGACACGGTGCTCACGGCCGGAGTTTCCAGACAGTTCACGCGCCACTGGATCGGCCGCTTCGATCTCAGGCGGATCTCCCGCAACAGCACATCCCCGGGTTTGAGCCATGACGACAATGCCGTCATTGTCAGCGTCATCTATCGGCGCTGACTGTCCGGGCACAGATTCCGGGAACGTTGATTCCAGCGGTATCGGCGCGCCCTTGGACAGACAGCAAGGGCACGACCCGATCCGTCTCCTGCTGCTGACCGACACCACGGTCGCCAGCACCGGGGGCAGCGAACGCTTCCTGCGCAACCTGATCGCCGGCCTTCCCGCGGACCGCTACCGGATCACCCTCGTCCAGCTCGGCGCCTTCTCCGGGCCTGAAGCATGCCTGCGGACACTCGCCGGGGAGCCGCCCGTGCGAATCATCAACTGGCCGGTCGGCCGCGTTTACGGTGCCGGTGGCTGGAGAGCGATGGCTCGCCTGCGGCAGCTCCTGCGCACCGAACGGTTCGACATCGTGCAGTCGCAGCACGAAAAATCGGACCTGCTCAACGCCCTGGTCCGCGGTCAACCGTCGCCACCGCTCCGGTTGTCGAACCGGCGCGACATGGGATTCAAGAAGAACTGGCGTCTGCGGACACTGTTCCGGCTGGTCAACCATCGCTACGACGGCGTGATCGCACCGGCACCGGAAATCCTCTCCGTGCTGGCCTCGCACGAGGGCCTGCCGGCCCATTCGATGTTCTGGATCGCAAACGGTGTCGATACCCAACGCTACCGGCCATCGCCAGAGCATCTGCGTCGCGAATGCCGCGATGCGCTTGGACTGTCGCCGGAGCATATCGCCTTCGCCTGTGTGGCGAGCTTCTACCCGGTGAAGTGCCACGACATGCTGCTCGAGGCTTTCGCGCAGGTCCATCGCTCGCAACCGAACGCGCGCCTGCTGCTGATCGGCCAGGGCGGGTTGCAGGAACAACTCGAAGCGCGCGCCCGGGCACTCGGCATCCATGCCGCGGTCGACTTCCTCGGCGCCCGCAACGATATCGACAGACTGCTTCCGGCGATGGACGTGGCCGTACTCACTTCATCCAGCGAGGGGATGTCCAACGCCCTGCTCGAGGCCATGGCCTGCGGCCTGCCGGTGGTCGCAACCGCGGTGGGTGGCAACCGGCAACTGGTCCGGCACGAAGGCAATGGCCTGCAGGTGCCGGTCGGCGACAGCTATGCCACCGCCGAGGCCATGCTACGGCTGGCCGGATCGCCTCTCCTGCGCCAAAAGATGAGCCGGCACAGCCGCGAGCGTGTGGAGCGGGATTTCTCGCTGGCGAACATGGTGCAGTCCTACGACGCCCTGTACAGGCGCCTTCTGGGGTGCGGCTGAGATGGGCGTGCGCCTCAAGATCCTGCAATTGCGTTCCAGTGCCGGCCTGTTCGGTGCCGACAGGGTCGTGCTGGCGCTCAACGGCGCGCTCGACGATGCAGGTATCGACAGCGGCCTGTTGTGCATCAACAACTATCGGATGCAGGAACAGGCGCTGCACCAGGCCGCAACCGACCGGCGGCAGGATGCCGCGTTGCTGCCGTGCCGGCGGCGGATCGACCTGGCCACCATCGCCCGGCTTGCAGGCGAACTTCGCCGGCGTGGCACGGACATCGTCCACGTGCACGACTACAAGAGCGCCTTCTACGCCTGGCTCGCCACCCGTGGCCAGGCGGTGCGGTGCGTGGCGACGATGCATGGCCAGGTCGACGGCACCCGCAGCCTGCGCCTGTACAACCGGATCGAACTGGCGTTGCTGAGGCACTTCGATGCACTGGTCGCAGTATCCGCGCGTCAGGTCGAGGCCCTTGGGAAGGCCGGAGTTCCAGGTCAGCGGATCCACCTGATCGACAACGCGATCGAATGGCCATCGCCGTCGCCACTGCGGACCGCGGAGATCCGCCGGGAACTCGGCCTCGATCATGGCCAGTTCGTGTTCGCGGCCGTGGCCCGCTTCTCGCCGGAGAAGAACCTGGGTCTGCTGGTGGATGCATTCGCAGCGGTCGCCGAAGACAAGCCCGACAGCCGCCTGCTGCTGGTTGGCGATGGGCCCGATGCCAGCGGGTTGCGCCAGCAGGTGCATGCGCTGGGCCTGGAGCGCCACGTCCACTTCACCGGCTTGCGCGACGACATGGAGCATGTGTACCCGCTGTTCGACTGCCTGGTCCTGCCGTCGCTGACCGAGGGCATGCCACTGGTGGTGCTGGAAGCCATGGCGCATGCGATACCGGTAATCGCCAGCGATGTCGGCGAGATCCCGCGCCTGCTCGCGCAGACCGAGCATGGACAGCTGATTCCCCCGGCCGACCGCGATGCACTTGTCGCTGCCATGCGGAACGCCCTGCTCCGTCGCGGACAACGCGATGCGCGCGCCCGCCGCCATGTCGAGACCCACCATTCACCTGCCGCCATGGCCGTGCGCCATGCCGCCCTGTACCGCTCGTTGACGGAGTCGGTCGATGAACCCCAGGCGGCCTGATCCCAGCGCTGTACCCGGCTCCGTCCGCTTCCCGCTGGCGGAGCGGGCACTGCCGCTGCGTCCGCGGTTGCAGGCGCCCGCCGGGCCAACCCGGGCATCGGCCACGCCCGCCTCCACGCAACGGAGACACCCGCAGAACTGGCCGCTCTACCTGTTCCTGTTCCTGATCCCGCTGCAGAACCTCCAGACCGGCTATCTGCCCAACATCGGGGCAGGCCTGAATTTCCTCAATGTGATGTTCCTGCTGGCTTGGGTCGGGGCATGGTTCTCCGGCGCCCGGCTGGCTCGCAACGAGCCGGTCAACCGCTGGGTCCTGGCCTATGCGTTGTACGGCGTCGTCTCGCTGTTCGTCGCTTCGGCCCATGTGGCCGATGCCGGCGACCATTTCCAGATGCTCAAGGATCAGCTGATCGGCCTGTTCGTGCTGTACCTGGTGCAGATGAGCGTCGGCGACTGGAGCACCGCCCGCCGCGTGCTGCTGGTCACCCTGCTGCCGCTGCCGTACATCGCCCGGGTGATCTGGTCGCAGCACAACAGCGTTTCCCGCTGGCACTACTCCGACGACCTGCGCATCAGCGGTACCTTCTCGATGCTCGGCGCCAACGAGTTCGCAGCGTTCTGCGTGACCGTGGCAGTGGTGCTGTTCGCCGTGCTGATCGCGGCCCGGATGCCGAACCGCTGGCGGATCGCATTGGCGGCAGGCGTGGCGTGCATGGTGCTGGGCGTTCTCTACGCCTATTCGCGCACGGCCTATATCGCCCTGCTGCTCGGCCTGGTCACGGTGATCCTGGCCTGGCGTGGACGCTGGAAGTTGATGTTGCCGCTGCTGCTCGGGGCGGCGCTGCTGCCCGGTGCGCTGCCGCAATCGGTGATGGAACGCTTCGACAGCACCTCCGTCGACGAGGGTGAGCGCGACGAAAGCACCGAGATGCGCTTCGTCTATTGGGAACTGGCATGGGACAACTTCAAGCGCAACCCGGTTGTCGGCACCGGCTTCCACACCTTCACCCACCCCGAATACAACCCGTACGGCATGGACACCCATAACCTCTACCTGAGGACGCTGAGCGAAGGCGGACTGATCGGCTTCACCCTGCTGCTGGGCGTGTTGCTGTCGGTATTCACGACCGCCAGGCGCGAACTGACCCGCTCACCCACCGGCAGCCTGCGCTACGCACTGGCCCTGGGGCTCATCGGCGCCTGGATGGCGCTGGTGTGCGGGAACCTGTCCGGCGACCGCTTCACCCACTACCCGATGATTGCTTTCTTCTGGGTCTACGTGGCCATGGTGGTAAAGGGGAGACACCTGCCCCCGGAGGCCCCGCCACGATGATCGCGACCTGCCGGCAATGGCTGCGATACCTGTTCGCGCTGGCGGTTCACTACAGCGGCCTGGACCTGCTGTACCGCCGGCTCTCCGGTGGCGGACTGGTGTTGCTGATGTTGCATCGTATCCGCGACGACGACGATCCCTACCCGCTCAGCATCAATGCAACGACGCTGACGACCTTGGTCGACTGGCTGCTGCAGCGCGAGGTTCTGCTCAGCCTCGATGATGGCCTGCGTCGACTGGATGAATCCGATGCCCGCTCCACCGCCTATGCCATCACCCTCGACGACGGCTACCGCGACAACCTGCGGATGCTCGAAGGCCGGCTCGCCGGGGTGCCGGCGGTGCTCTATCTCGCCACCCGTCACATCGGTGCCGAGCCGATCTGGGCCTACCGGCTGGCCGACGCCATCCATGCCCGACGCAACGACCTGCTCACGCTTGGCCCGCACGGTCTGGGCAACTACGATCTGTCCGATCCGGATGAAGTCCGGCGTGCGCTGGTGCAGATCCCCCGCTGGCTGAAGACGCTTCCGGACGACAGCATGCAGGCCTGCCTGGCCGGCATACTCGCCCGACTGGATCCCGGCCCGGTCGACAACGAGCGCACCATGCTGGGCTGGGACGATGTCCGCACCCTGCACGACAAGGGCATCGAGATCGGCGGTCACACCCGCAACCACGTCCTGCTCAGCCAGGTGGACGAGCAGACCGCCCACGATGAAGTGTTCGGCTGCAGCCGCGACATCGCCGACGCACTGGACATGCCGCCGCGCCACTTCGCCTACCCCAACGGTACGGTCCACGACTTCGGCGATCGCGACATGCTGATGGTGAAGCGAGCCGGCTACGCCACCGCTGCCACCACCATCGAAGGGATCAACCGGCGCGGCGTGGACCCGTTCCGGTTGCTGCGCCACAACGTCCACGAGTCGCGTTACCTGTCGCCCCTCGGGCGGCTGTCACCCGCGCTGTTCTTCAGCGACACCAGTGGCCTGCTGTGCTGGCTGCGCACCCGGGGGAGGCACTGACATGCTGCCGGTGCTGATGTACCACGGGCTTCACGCCGACACCGGCGCCCCAGGCCGTTTCGACCCGGTCTACAGCGTCCACCCGGACAATTTCGCCCGCCAGCTGGACTGGCTGTGCAAGAGCGGTTACCGCAGCGTGCGGTTCAACGACCTTGCCGATGGCGGTGTCGACGGCACTGCTTGCGGCCGGCGTGTCGTGATCACCTTCGACGATGGCGACGTGTCCAATGTCGAGATCGCGCTGCCACTGCTGCTCGAACGCGACATGGTCGCCGAGTTCTTCATCACCAGCGACTTCGTCGGCGAGCCGGGCATGCTCGACATCGACGATGTCCGCACTCTCGCCCGCCATGGCATGGGCATCGGCTCGCACGGACGCAGCCACCGTTTCCTGGAAGACCTGGACGCGGACGCCATGGAACTGGAGCTTCGCGAAAGCCGGGCACGGCTCGAAGCCTGGAGCGGACAACGCGTCGATGCCCTGGCCCTGCCCGGCGGACGCGGTGGCCGACGTGAGCTCGTGGTCGCCGCCGCACTCGGATACAGGCATCTGCTCGGTTCGGTACCAGGCCCCAACCGTCATCCGGGCGGAGGCTGGATCGAACGGATCGCGGTAACCCGAAAATTGTCCGACGCACACTTTCGCCAACTGGTCCGCTGGCAGGGCATGACGCCGTGGGTTGTCCTCGCGCGCCACCTTGCTCTCAGCATTCCCAAGCGTCTGCTCGGCAACGCCGGCTACGACACACTTCGGCAAAGACTGCTGCGGCAAAGACCGCTGCGGGAACGGCTGCCATGAGCGCCGCGATGGCCATGCTGTTCTGGCTCGCGACGGCCGTGGTCGGCTACGCCTACCTCGGCTATCCGCTGCTAGTGCGATGGCTGGCGTCACGGCGCGCCACCACGCCGATCATGTCGACCGATGCACAGGCGCCGCGGGTCACGGTCCTGATCGCGGCGCACAACGAGGCCCGACGCATCGCCTCGCGCCTGCTCGACATCCTGGCCCAGGAGCATCCGGCCGATCGCCTGTCGGTCATCGTGGTCAGCGACGGCAGCAGCGACGGTACCGCCTGGGCCGCCGACATCGGCGACCCGCGTGTGCGGGTGGTGGAACTGCAGCCCAATGGCGGCAAGGCCGTGGCCCTCAACCTGGCCGCCTCGATGGCGGAAGGCGAAATACTGGTGTTTGCCGACTCCCGCCAGCGATTCGTTCCCGGCACCCTGCGAGCCCTGCTGATGCCGTTCGCCGACCCGCAGGTGGGTGCGGTCAGCGGCGAGCTGGTGATCGAAGGCGCAGGTGATGAAGGCCTGTACTGGCGGATGGAAAAAGCCCTGCGCTTCGACGAAGCACGGCTGGGCTGGCTGCACGGGGTCAGCGGTGCGGTGCACGCGATGCGGCGCGAACTGTTCAAGCCGATGCCGCCCGGCACCGTGCTCGACGACATGTGGCTGCCCTTGAACGTGGTGCTGTCCGGTCGCCGGGTATGGATGGCACGCGACGCGGTCGCGCTCGATGTGGCCAGCGCGACCCCCGGCGAGGAATTCCACCGCAAGCTGCGCACCCTGGCCGGCAACTGGCAGTTGCTGGCGCGGCTGCCGGTGCTCGCCGACCCGCTGCGCAACCCGGTGTTCCTGGCCTGGTTCTCGCACAAGTTCCTGCGCCTGGTGGTGCCCTGGGCGTTGCTAGCCGCGCTGATCGCCTCGGCATTGGCCGACGGCGCGTTCTATCGCATCGCCCTGGCGGCCCAGCTCGCCGGCTATGCGGTCGCCGCGCTGGCCTGGGCGATGCCGCGCCCGGCGGCACGGATTCCGCTGCTGCCCGCGGCCGGCACCTTCCTGATGCTCAACTCAGCGGCCCTGCTGTCGCTGCCGGCCTCACTCACCCGCGACGCGTCCCGACTCTGGCGCAAGCACTGATCCACAGGACGTCCATGGCCCGCATCATCGCCCTGACCAGCCGCCTGCCGTTCCCGCCCCGGGAAGGCCACCAACTGCGCTCGTGGCACCTGCTCAAGGCATTGGCCGCGCGGCACGAGGTGACCCTGCTGTCTTTCGTACGCCGGGATGACGACCTCGCCGGCCTCGACTGTCTGCGCAAGACCTTCAAGGCCGTCCATGTGTTCCCGATCCCGAGCGAGCACTCGGGTGTCTCGCGCGCCCGCGCGCTTCTGCGCGGGGTCGGCGGAGCGGATCCGTTCGTGGTCGCCAAATATGCCTCTGACGCCATGCGCGACACCCTTCGACAGCTGGCCGTGGACGCCGATGCGGTTCATTTCGACATGCTGCCGCTGTTCGCCCATGTCGATTGCGTGCCCGACGGCGTGCCGACCGTGCTCAACGCGCACAACGTCGAGCACGTGCTGCTGGAGAAGCGACTGGGTATCGAATCCAACCCGTTGCGGCGCTGGTTCATCGCCACCCAGATCGGCCGGCTCCGCGCGTTCGAGCGGGCCGCCTGCCGACGCGCGCAGCTGATCCTGGCCTGCTCGACCGACGATGCCGCCTGCCTCCAGGCACTGGCGCCCGACACCGCCATCCGTGTCACCCCGAACGGGGTCGATCTCGACGGCAATGCCCCGGCCACGACCGCTCCGGCGCATGGCGCACGGATGGTCTTCGTCGGTCAGATGGGCTGGTTCCCCAACCGCGACGGCGTGGAGTGGTTCATGGGCGAGGTGTTGCCGAACATCGTCGCTGCCCGCCCGGACGCCGATTTCGTGCTGGTCGGCAAGCCGGAGGGACTGGCGGTCCCGGCGAACCTGCGCCGACACGTGACCCTGGCCGGTTTCGTCCCCGACCTGCGGCCGATCGTCCACGACGCAGCGATCTACGTGGTGCCGTTGCGTGCCGGCAGTGGTACCCGGCTCAAGGTGTTGGAGGCGATGGCGCTGGGCAAGGCGATCGTCACCACCCGCATCGGCAGTGAAGGCATTGCTCTGCGCGATGGCGAGGATGCGATGTTCGCCGACGATGCCGGTGATTTCGCCAGGGCGGTGCTGGAACTGATGGACGACCCGATGAAGATCGCACGGCTGGGTTCGTTCGCCCGCGGCTGCGCCGAGCGCCACTATGGCTGGGACGCGATCGGCCTGGGCCTGCTCCGCGACTACGACACTCTGCTGGACTGCACTTCGCCACCCGACGCCCCACCACCGCCATCCCGATCGGCAACGACGCGCAACGTGGTGACCACATGAACCTGCCCTCGCCGCCGTTTCCCAACAGCCGGGGTAACACGAGTCCGCTGTACGCACCTGTCGCCCCGATAGCCGACCCGTTGCGGATCGGCCTGCTGGTGGATGGCGACCACGTGCCGGCGTGGGTCGCGCGGATCGTCGAACAGATCGGCAACAGCGGCTTCGCCAGGATCGTGGTCGTGGTCCGCAACAACGAGCGGCCACGCCGATTGTCCCTGCGCGCGCGCATCCGCACGCGGCTGCGCCACTTCGCCTGGCAACAGTACTATCAGCGCGACAGCCGCCGCCGACGTGGTCCTGATTCACCCTTCCACGCCCGCGAACTGCGCCCACTGATCGGTGAAGTGCCATGGTTCGAGGTCCGGCCAAAGCGCCGTGGCTTCGTCCACCGCATCGAGTCTGCGGACCTGGAGCGGATCAACGCCACCCGGCCCGACCTGCTGCTGCGTTTCGGCTTCAACATCCTGCGCGGGGGAATCCTGCAGCTGCCGCGGCACGGCGTGTGGTCCTATCACCACGACGACAGTGCCGAGTACCGCGGCGGGCCGGCGATGTTCTGGGAAATCCACGAGGGCAACCCGCTGACCGGCACCGTGCTGCAGCGGCTGAGCGAGGAACTCGACGCCGGCGCAGTCCTGTACCGTTCGCACGCGGCCACCCACCCACATTCGCTCGAACTCAACCGCGCACCGGCCTACTGGAAAGCCTCGTCCTTCGTGATGCGCTGCCTGCGCAGTCTGGCCGCCGGCGAGCCGTTGCGGGAAACACCGCCCGGCCGCTGCGACAAACCGCTCTACCGCACGCCCGGCAACCTGAAGATGGCCCATTTCCTGGCCCGGACCCACCTGCGCAAAGCGCGCAGGTGGGTCGACGACCGGCTGCGCGTGCCGCACTGGCATGTCGCCTGGCGCCACACTCGTGAACCGCTCGACCCGGGCGCGCCCACACTGTCCAACATGCGCGAACTGCCCTGTCCGCGCGGGCATTTCTATGCCGACCCGATGCTGCACATGCACCGCGACGAGCCGTGGCTGTTCGTCGAGGACTTCGACTACCGGCTCGGCAAGGGCTCACTGGTCGCATTGCCCTGGTCGGACCAGGGCCCGGCCGGCGACGCGCGCCCGGTGCTCGATCTCGACGTGCACCTCTCGTACCCATTCGTATTCGAATGGCGCGGCGAAACCTGGATGGTGCCTGAGTCCGCGGCCGCGCGCCGGGTCAGCCTGTACCGCGCACGCCGCTTTCCCGACCAGTGGGAATACGTCTGCGACCTGCTGCACGGCCATCGCGCCGTCGATGCGACCTTGCACGAACACAATGGCCGCTGGTACCTGTTCGCCAACATCTGCGAATCGGGCGGCGGCACCTACGACGAACTGTTCCTGTTCCATGCCGACACCCCGCTGGGGCCATTCATGCCCCACCCCTGCAATCCGATCGTCTCCGACGTGCGCCGCGCACGCCCGGCCGGCCGCCTGTTCACGCACAACGGCGCACTGATCCGGCCGGCACAGGACTGCGCCCGCGGATACGGCAACGCCCTCGTATTCCACCGGGTCGAGGAACTCGACGCCCGCCACTACCACGAACAGCCGCTGGGCCGGCTCGCACCGGAATGGGCACCCGGACTCGACGGCTGCCACACCTACGCCCGCCTCGGCGACATCGAAGTGGTCGACGGCAAACAACCGGTCTGGCGCCGCAGGGTCGGGGCCTGAAGCGGCCTGCTACACGCGTCACACGCAGGGGCGAGCACTCATTCCCCGCTCCACCGGCAATGACGATGGTGGACACACCCGTGCCAACCTTGCTGTGCATCGGACACGATGACGTTCGGTGAGGTCGGACACTCTTTCCATGCGCGCCAGCCAACTATCCAGCAGCCGGTGGCCATGCCTTTGCGGGACCTTCCGAAACATGGATGTTTCGGATGAGCCCCCATGGATGGGTTTACGGCGTGTCCCGCAAAGGCATGGGCATCGGCTGCCTCGCAAAGCCTCCTGTTCCTGGCGGAATCACTCCATCCACTCCCGCCAGGCGACTACGACGGCCCCACCCGCCGCGCACGCCAGCGATAGGCCAGCGTCCCGGCCAGCTCATGCAGCGCACGCTCGCTCTTGACCAGCGCCGACGACTGCGGGACGAAATACCCCCAGCCACCAGGCGGCTGATAGTCACTGCCGCTGGGATGAGCGCAGGGATCGAAACCCGCAGCACCGAACGCGACCCTCGCACGTGGCATATGCAATGCGGACGTCACCAGACGGATCCGGGACGAGCCGTGATCGCGCAGGGCGAATGCGTTTTCCCACGTCGTGGCCGACTCCGTCTCGGTCCGCAGCGCGTTGTCCGGCACGCCCCACCCGCGCGCAAGCGAGGCCAGCATCTCGCTCTCGGCGATGGCGTACGGACCTCCGCCGGCGATCACCAGCTCGCCACCTTCGCGCTGCCACAGCCGTACCGCCGCATACAGCCGACGCCAGCTCTCCGGATTCAACGCAGCGTAGTCATCAATGCCGCCGGGCGACCGCAGGAACCCGCCGGACAGCACCACGATCGGCGATGACGCTTCCACCTGCAGGCAATTCTCTGCAGCGCCATTTCCCGATTCGGCCAGCCGCACCAGCACATTGGCACCCAACGGCGTGCACAGCACCAGCGGCAACGCGGACATCGCCAGCCCCGCCAGCCGCAACCGCCGTCCCAGACGCCGCCACGCCAGGCAAAGCGCCAGCGCCAGCAGCAGCCCCCAGGTCAGCGGCGAGAGCAGCAGATACCCCATGCGGACAGTCTCGCATGACCGATTCCGACGGCACAGTGCGTAACAGTCAGTAGCCAATCCATATTCCGGCGGCGACACCGCGCATGCTCGAAACCCTGCGACAAGACTTCCAGCGCTATCACCGCGTCGCCCTGACGACCGGCCCAAGGTTGGCCCGTCTTCGCGCCTGCCTGCGCTACGGCTTCATCGCCGTGTGCCTGCATCGCTACGGGCGCTGGACCCGGACCCTGCGGCCACGCTGGCTGTCGCTTCCGTTCAAGCTGATCTACGCAATCCTCAAGATCCCGGTGGAACTGCTGCTGGGGATCGACATCTCGGGCAATGCCAACATCGGACCCGGGCTGTATATCGACCACTTCGGCGGCATCTTCCTGCACTGCGATGCCGGCCGGAACCTCAGCGTCACCCAGGACGTCACCCTCGGCTACAAGGGTGCAGGCCGGTCCACGCGCTGGCCGCGGCTGGGCGACGACGTCTACATCGGTGCCGGCGCCAAGGTGATCGGCGACGTATCGATCGGGGATGGCGTGCTCATCGGCGCCAACACGGTCGTCACCAAAGACGTGCCCGCACATATGCGTGTCGTCGGCGCAGCGATCAGGATCTCGCCCCTCGAATGTCTTGAGCGCACCGATCTTTCTGGCGAAGGCACGGCGGCTGCCTCGCCGTCGTCCGCCGACACGCCGGCACGGACCGAGGCAACGATGCATGCCAACGGCTAGCTCCGGCATCCGCAACCGGGGAGGCGACCTCGGCATCCTGCTTGCGCTGACCCTGGTCCCGGCCTGCGGAAGCCCTTCGGCCATCGAAGCCGTGGATGGGGATGGCCCGCGCCCGCCCGATGCGCGCGCCGACGGCGAAGTCCGCGAGGATGCCGCCATCTGGTACGTCCGCACCGACGGCGGCAGCGCTGCCCAGTGCACCGGCACCAGCAATGCCGCCTATCCCGGCTCCGGCTCGAGCGCTGGTTCACCCCAAGCCTGCGCCTGGAACTCCCTCCACCAGGCCCTGCCCATCGGCGCCACCGCTCGCATCAACGGCGGCGATACCGTCTACATCGCCCCCGGCGAATACATGATCGGCTGGGGCGCCCCCGGCGCCGAAGGCGGGCGCTGCTACTCCGGTGGCCGCTACGACTGCTACCTGCCGCCCATCCCCTCCGGTCCCAGCGCCACCAGCAAGACCCGCATCCTCGGCCTCGACCCCGCTCGCCCGCCCAAGCTCTGGGGCACCGAACGCGTCCAGTCCATGCTCAACCTCAACGGCAGCTCCAACGTCGAGATCGGACACCTGGAGATCACCGACAAGAGCGACTGCGTTGAATTCCACACCAACTCCAGCGCCCGCTGCGAGCGCAACTCCGCCCCCTACGGCCAGTGGGCCAGCGTCGGCATCTCCGCCTCCAACTCGCGCAACGTCCACCTCCACGACCTCGACATCCATGGCCTGGCCAACCGCGGCATCATGGCCGGCGGCCTCACCGACTGGACCGTGGAACGGGTCAAGTTCGTCGGCAACGGCTGGGCCGGCTGGGACGGCGACATCGGATCGGGCAGTTCCAACAGCGGCAACATCGTCCTGCGCGAGGTCGAGATCGGCTGGAACGGCTGCGGCGAACGCTGGCAGACCCGACAGCCCTGGGCCTGCTGGGCCCAGCAGGCCGGCGGCTACGGCGACGGCCTGGGCACCGCCACCACCGGCGGCCACTGGCTGATCGAGGACAGCTACATCCACCACAACACCTCCGACGGCATCGACCTGCTGTACATGGACGGCGGCAGCAACTCCTCGGTCACCATCCGCCGCACCCACGCCGTCGGCAATGCCGGCAACCAGCTCAAGACCAACGGCCGCGCCACCATCGAGAACTCGGTGGTGATCGGCAACTGTTCCTTCTTCGACGGTCGCGACTCCATGCAGTCCGGCGACCAGTGCCGTGCCCTGGGCAACGTCGTCTCCGTCGGCATGGTCAACAGCCAGCCGGTCGTGCTGCGGCACAACACCATCACCGGCGAGGGCGACTGCCTCATCCTCAGCAGCGGCGGTGATGCAAGCACCCGCCTCGACATCACCGGCAACGTGCTGCTTGGCCAGACCGACTGGCACCGGCAGCAGGAACTCAGCTGCGTTCATTACCACGACAACTCCACTGCCGTGACCCGCTTCTCCGGCAACGTGGTCTGGAACACCAAGCGCCATCGCTGCCCGGGCGACAGCCTGTGCATCGACCCGGGACTGTCCGATACCCGCCTGGCCCACTTCGACCCGGTACCGCGACCCGACAGCCGCATCGCGGGCCGCGGCCCGGTTCCGGACCGGGACGAACGCGACTTCAAGGGCAACCTCCGCCCCGCGGGCCAGCCCTCGACGCCGGGCGCGATCGAGGCACCCGGAAAATAAGGTTCTTCTCCCAATCAAGGGGAAAGCATCAGGTCTGCTGGATGGCCGGGGCGCCAGGGGCGAAGGCCCTTGGATGCGAATGTCCCCCGGCACCGGCCAGGGCCGGCGCCTCCGCCTTGATTTCGCACCCAAGGGCCTTCGCCCCCGGCGTTCGGACATGGCCGGTAGTTCCAGAAGCAGAATCCCGGGGAGGACCGGCTTCGCGTTTCGGTGTAGCCGCGCGATCCGACGTGGCCTGCCGGCCTTGACGGCGAAATCAAGGAGGAAGCCGCCGCCACGGGCGGCGGCCGGGGGACATTCGCCGGCAAGGCCGGCAGGTCGCGTCGGGACAGCCAGGTAGCGGCGAAAAGTAGCGGCGAGAACCGGCGATCGAACGCAATCGGCAGCGTCCACGCCTTCGCTGAAAGCGCGCTCCCCCTCACTTGGAAGAAGAACCGAAAATAAGGTTCTTCTCCCAACTCCGGGGAGAGCGGCTTCGGCAGGAGTCGCCGCCCGTCGGGGTGGGGGTGGCCTTTCGCGAGCGTGAAGGCGTGTCGCTTCGGATGGTTTCTCATCAAGTGCCGAAGACAGGCGGCTGTTTGGTCGCTGGAGCCTGCGACCGACAATGCCGATCCGCCAGATGAACGCGGGGCGATCGTCATGCATCTTGCCCATATCGCGACATGAACATCTGCCAACAACATCCCGGCAGATTTCTTTGATGCCACCAAAATTGCCGTATTTGTGGCCCACGCTGCAGAAGCAGACCCCCAAAACGCCAAAAATCCGCTCCGGGTCAGCAGGGAAGCAGTACGCCCACTCCCCCTGCACACAAAATTCTGGAGCCCACTCCGTGGTTTTTGGCACCTCTTCCCGCCCGTTCGCGCGGCGAGCATCCTTCCTGCAGCCCCGTTCGCTGCTGCTCGCCTTCCTCGCCCTTTCCGCCCTCGCAGCCGCCGGCTCGGCCACCGCCGCCACGTACTACGTCCGCACCGACGGCGGCAGCGCTGCCCAGTGCACCGGCACCAACAATGCCGCCTATCCCGGCTCCGGCTCCAATCAAGCCTGCGCCTGGAACTCCCTCCACCAGGCCCTGCCCATCGGCGCCACCGCCCGCATCAACGGCGGCGATACCGTCTACATCGCTCCCGGCGAATACATGATCGGCTGGGGCGCCCCCGGCGCCGAAGGCGGACGCTGCTACTCCGGCGGCCGCTACGACTGCTACCTGCCGCCCATCCCCTCCGGCCCCAGCGCCACCAGCAAGACCCGCATCCTCGGCCTCGACCCCGCTCGCCCGCCCAAGCTCTGGGGCACCGAACGCGTCCAGTCCATGCTCAACCTCAACGGCAGCTCCAACGTCGAGATCGGACACCTGGAGATCACCGACAAGAGCGACTGCGTTGAATTCCACACCAACTCCAGCGCCCGCTGCGAGCGCAACTCCGCCCCCTACGGCCAGTGGGCCAGCGTCGGCATCTCCGCCTCCAACTCGCGCAACGTCCACCTCCACGACCTCGACATCCATGGCCTGGCCAACCGCGGCATCATGGCCGGCGGCCTCACCGACTGGACCGTGGAACGAGTCAAGTTCGTCGGCAACGGCTGGGCCGGCTGGGACGGCGACATCGGATCGGGCAGTTCCAACAGCGGCAACATCGTCCTGCGCGAGGTCGAGATCGGCTGGAACGGCTGCGGCGAACGCTGGCAGACCCGACAGCCCTGGGCCTGCTGGGCCCAGCAGGCCGGCGGCTACGGCGACGGCCTGGGCACCGCCACCACCGGCGGCCACTGGCTGATCGAGGACAGCTACATCCACCACAACACCTCCGACGGCATCGACCTGCTGTACATGGACGGCGGCAGCAACTCCTCGGTCACCATCCGCCGCACCCACGCCGTCGGCAATGCCGGCAACCAGCTCAAGACCAACGGCCGCGCCACCATCGAGAACTCGGTGGTGATCGGCAACTGTTCCTTCTTCGACGGCCGCGACTCCATGCAGTCCGGCGACCAGTGCCGTGCCCTGGGCAACGTCGTCTCCGTCGGCATGGTCAACAGCCAGCCGGTCGTGCTGCGGCACAACACCATCACCGGCGAGGGCGACTGCCTCATCCTCAGCAGCGGCGGTGGCTCGAGCGCAAGCCTGAGCATCCAGAACAACGCCCTGGTCGGCCAGACCGACTGGCGCCAGCCGTTCGAGCTCAGCTGCGGTCACTACGCCGACAATTCCAGCGCCCAGGTCAGTTTCTCGGGCAATGCGTTCTGGAACGTCAAGCAGGGACAGTGCCCCAGCGGCAGCATCTGCACCAACCCGCGGCTGGCCAGTACCACCCTCGCCAGCTTCGACGCCACCCCGCTCTCCGACAGCCCGCTGGTCAACAAGGCTCCGGCGCTGAGCGGCATCACCAACGACTTCTACACCAACCCCCGCCCGTCCGGTTCCGCACCCGACATCGGTGCGATCGAACTCCAGTCCGGCGGCGGCAGCCCGACCCCGACCTGCACCCGCAATGCACCGACGTTGAGCCTGAGCGGTGGCGGCAGTGCAGTGGCTGCCGGCACCGCGATCACCTACACCCTGAGCCTGACCAACCGCGACAGCAGCGCCTGCCAGAACACCAGCTTCAGCCTGGCCCGCACCGTCCCCTCCGGCTGGACCGGCACTCTCGGCAGCAGCAGCCTGAGCGTGGCCCCGGGCGCCAGTGCCAGCACCACCTTGCGCGTGACCTCGCCGACCAGCGCCAGCGCCGGCAGCTACAACATCGGTGCCGGGACCAGCAGCAGCGTGGGCAGCAGCCACACCGCCAATGCGTCTGCCACCTACACCGTGGCCAGCCAGACCGCGCCGCCGGCCCCCGGCTGCACGCGCGCCAAGCCAACGGTACGGCTGACCGGATCGAGCCGCCCGTCCCGTGCCGGCAATCCCGCCCGTTACACCCTGTCCATCACCAATCGCGACAGCGGTGCCTGTGGCAGCACCACGTTCAACCTGGCCCGCACGGTCCCGTCCGGCTGGACCGGCACCCTTGACGCGTCGAGCTTGCGGCTTGCCGCAGGTGCCAGTGGCAGCACCACCTTGCGGGTGAACTCGCAGCGCACGACCTCGGCTGGCAGCTACGACATCAGTGCCCGTACCACGAGCAGCGTGGGCAGCGTGCACAGCGCCAGCGCCGTTGCCAGCCACACCGTGGCCTCGGTGCGCCTGTACAGCTCGAGTGACGACAAGAGCGGGAGCGATGGCGTATCCGGCGCGTTCTGGGGTGGTTTCGACAATCGCCGCCTGATTCGCCTGGCTTCGGTGGATGGTCCGCAACAGCTTTTTGACCACTCCGGCCATTTCTCCGCCACGGATACGCGGCACTACGGAAGCGCCAGGCAGGCTGCGGATTCATCCTGGTACGTTGCCACGACGTCGTCCGCCCGCCGCGTGGCGCCGATCACGGACAGCATCGCGATGCTGGACGAGGAAGACGAAAACGAGCGCGCCGAGGGCACCCGAAGCAATGCTTCGAATCGACCGGCGACGGCGGCACCGGTCACCGTCAGTGCACCACAGTCCACTGCAGCGCCAGTCGCACCGTCCAGGCGGACCGGGACTCACGCGAAAACCCCGATCACCTGGCAGATCATCAGCTCAGTGCGCCACTACACCCTTGATGCGTCTGACGACATGGGCGACAGCCGCGCTGCCGGCCAGGTCGCGTACGCGGCCGTCCAGACCCAGTAACACGGCCAGATAGGCGAGTCCGGTCGCGCCTCCTCCGAGCAGGAGGCGCGACCATCCGGCCTGGAGCCCCCAGAGTGCCCAGGCCACACCGCCGGCCACCAGCACGGCCAGCAATGCCGTCAGCAGACAACGCGCGTCCGGCAGCTTCAACAGCGAACGCTTCACGCAGATGCAGTGTGCGATGCCCAGCAGGGCCGAACTGCACACCGTCGCCCAGGCCGCGCCCATCACGCCGAAACGCGGGATCCACAACCAGTTCAGCACGGCATTGGCCAGCAGGGTGATGAAGGTCAGGCCGAGCACCGCCTTCGACCTCTTCTCCAGCAGCAGGCCGTAACCGGCCAGCAGCAGCACCGGCTGCAACACGCAGATCATTGCCAGCAGCGCGAACACCGGTCCGGAACCGGCCTTGTCCGCACCGCTCGCAACCAGGATCAGATCGCTGCCGAAACAGCCGAACAACAGCGCGATCCCGGCCGCGGCATAGGTCATCGGCACCAGCACCCTCGCTTTCAGGTCGCGCAGCGCGGCTTCGCCCTCGGTCGTGTAGACGCGGTTCGCCACCGGCAGGAAGGCCTCGAACACCGATGCATTCATGAACAGGCTGACCTGCATCGCCAGCGACGAACCGATGCTGTAGACCCCGACCAGTGCGAACTCGCCGGTGATGCTCTTCAGCATCCAGCGGTCCAGCGACACCAGAGTCACCGAGATGATCTCGCTGGCCGCCATCGGCAGGCCGAACAGAAGCGCCGCGCGGGTTTCGGCGGTATCGACCGCGCCCCGCGAGAAACCCAGGTGGCGTCGCGCCCAATGCAGGTAAAAGCCCACGAACAGGATCGAGGTCAACAGTCGCCCCCAGTAGGCGGCGACCGCACTGGCCTGGATCAGGAACACCGCGCCCAGCATCAGCGCCAGTTCGATCCAGCGGCTGCTGACCCGGACGTGCATGACCAGTTGCGAGCGCTCGGTGACCTTCTGCACCGTGTCGACGAGGCTGGAGAAGATCGCCAGCGGCGCCATCGCCACCACCAGCCAGAACATCGCGCTCTGGCGCACGCCGGCCAACACATCCACCAGCAGCATCGCCACCACCAGCACCGCCCAGACCACCAGCGCGAGCGCGACCGGCAGGTAGAACAGGTTGGTCGAGAACGCCCGCTGGCGCGTCTCGTCGCCGTCGTGCGGATAGAAACGCTGGATCGCATGCTGGGCGCCGAACTTGCCGACCGCTACCGCCATCAGCAGCCAGGCACCGTAGTAGCCGAACATCCCGTACTGGGTGTTGTCGAGCGCACGCGTGAGCAGCGGAAACGAAACCAGCCCCGCCAGCAGCGTCAACGCATTGCCTGTGGCGTAACGCCGGTAGTGGGTGCCTACGCCGGTACTGCCCTGGCTCATGGCCCCGCGTTCGCGGTCCGCTCCGACGACGACGCGGGAAATTCCTCCAGCATCCAGTCGGTCACCCGGGCAACCAGCCGCTCGCGCTCGCGGCGCAGGTAGAAGGTGTGTTCGCAGTCGCGCCACAGTTCGACCCTGACCTGCGGCGCGCGGCCGGCACGGCCCAGCGCGGCGGCGAACTGCCCGGCATGATTGAAATAGTAGTAGCTGCCGGAGGTGTACAGGCACAGCAGGCGCACGCCGCGATCGACCAGCCCGGCCAGCTGCCGTGCTGCATCCGCCCGCTCCGGGAAGTCGCGGTAATCCAGCAATCCCGGCGTTTTTTCCGCTCGCAATCTGCGTGCGAGCGACAGCCAGCGGCGCGGGGAGAAAAGTCGTGGCAGCAGATGGCGGATCCAGAAGCCTCGGGTACGGTAGCCGGGACCGTCGAGCAGGATCGCACCAGCCACGCGCCGGTCCCGCACCGCGATATGGAACGCATCGTCGGCACCCGAGCAGATGCCGCCGAGCACGAAACGCATCGCACCGGTTTCCGCACCGATCAGGGTCATCGCCGCCTGCGCCTCGCGCTGGTGACGGTCGCCGGTCGACGGACTGGCTGTCGGGCTGTCGCCGCGTCCGGCCTGGTCGAAGCGCAGCACCGCGAATCCCGCCGCGGCCAGTGCCCGTGCCAACCGTACATAGCCACGGTAGGGCCCGGCCCGGTGCACCAGCCCGGCATTGAACAGGATCACCGCGGTGTTGCGCGCGCCTCCCCGCGCCTGCGCATGCGGCCGGTGCAGCACGCCGATCAGGCCGGCGCCGAAGCGATGCACGCTCTCGCCCAGGCCATTGCTGATGCGGCGTTCGGGCGCTTGCAGCTCGCCGGGTCTGTCGATCATCGCGTTCACTCGCCACCGCCTCCGACAATGCGCCGGGCCAGCAGGGCCACGCTGCGGCGCGGGAACAGCTGCGATTCGAACAACCGCGGCTGGTCGAACGGCGGCGTTTCGTCCGGATCCAGCAACAGGCGCTCGACTTGCACGCCCGCGGCCAGCTGGTGCGCGACGAAGGCATCGGTGTCGACAGAAGGACTCCATTCGGCCAGCAGCAGGCGACTTCCGGCAGGCAGCACGACCTTGCGCCCATCGAATCCGGACAGGGCATCGCACAGGACATCGGCGACAGCAAAGCCCATCAGTTCGTCGTCATCCGGCGTCGGTGCGCCGTACGGATAGCGGCCAGCGACCGTCATCTGTTCCTGCTGCTGCCGACGCCATCCCTCGACCAGGGCACCACCGTCCAGGCAGGGATCCCACAACACCAGGTCGACCGGGCCACGCTGCCGGGCCGCATGGGCGAGCAGCGGCAGCGCCGAACTGCGCAGCCCGAACCGGCGCATGCGCGTGGCCGCGGTCATCGAAGCGAGCATCTCGCTGGCCATTCCGACATCGTCCACGAGGCCTTCGAACAGCACATCGGCATCGTCGCCGGCTGAATCGCCGGTGCCGAACCAATCGAACCGAAGGGTGTCGACGCCGCCCTCGGACAGGGTCTCGCCCAGTCTCCATAGCGCGCGATGGCTGCGGATCGCATCCTGCAGCAACGGCGGACAGACCAGCAACGCTTGACGGTCGTGATCCGGACTTTTCTGGCCCAGCGCCGGATGAAACGCCCCGAACAGCGAGCGCGGCAGTTCTCCGAAGTAGAACGGCTCGGTCATGGCACGACCGCCTCGCCACGCCCGATCACGCGTTTGAGCGCGTTGACCACACGCGATGCGAGTGTCGTCCGCCGCTCCTCTGCCGGGACGGGGTGAGGCAGTTCGAGCGCGACCTGTTCCAGCGTGAGCGTGGCCAGTCGCATCAGCTTGAGCCGCACGCCGGTATCGCGGGCGACCCGGTTGGCCATCTGTACCGCCAGCATCGAATGCCCCCGAGGTCGAAGAAGTTGTCGCCGGGCGACGCCTGGATGCCAAGCAATCCGCTCCATACCTGCATCAGATAACGGATCCTCGGGTCGGAAACGGCCGGCACGACGGCGACAGGCGTGCTCGCCCCGGCTGTATCGATTGGCGTCGACGCTGCCGGGTCGCGCTCCACCACGACCTGTCCCATAACAAGCGGTTGTCGGGAGGCCGCCTCCAGCCCCGGGGCAGGCAATGCGTTGCGATCGACCTTGCCGTTGGGCAGCAGCGGCAGCGCATCCAGCGCCACCACATGCTGGGGCAGCATGTACGCAGGCAGGTCGCGGCGCAGGTGGTCCAACAACACCACCGGTTCGAGCGCGGCACCGGCACGTGGCACGACATGGGCGACCAGGCGGACATCGCCCGCGTTCACCTCATGGGTGACGACGACTGCCCGCGCGACTGCCGGGTGCGACAGCAGCGCGGCCTCGATCTCGCCCAGCTCGATCCGGTGCCCGCGCAGCTTGACCTGGTGATCGGCACGACCGAGATGCTGCAGTTTCCCGTCGCCGCGCAGCCGACCGAGGTCGCCGGTGCGGTACAGCCGGCCCGGACCACCGACCCGGGCCTGGCCGTCGAAGCGGTCGGCCACGAAACGTTCGGCGGTCAGCTCCGGGCGGCCCAGATAGCCCACGGCCACCCCCATGCCGCCGATGCATATCTCGCCGGCCTGCCCCAGCGGGCACGGCTGCAGGGCGTCGTCGAGGATGTGTACGGTGGTGTTCGCGATCGGCCGGCCGATGGTGATGTCGTCGATATCGGCGGCGATGATCCGCGTGCAGGTCGACCACACCGTGGTTTCGGTGGGCCCGTACATGTTCCAGACCTCGTCGCAGCGTTCGCACAGTGCGCGTGCGAGATCGGGCGCGAGCGGCTCGCCACCGCACAGCGCCTTGAACGGCCGGTCTGGAGACCAGCCGGTATCGATCAGCATCCGCCAGGTCGACGGCGTGGCTTGCATGACGCCGGCACCGGAGTCGCGCAGGAGCGCGGCAAGCTCGAAGGCATCGATCGCGGTCTCTCGGCCGGCGAGCACGATTTCCGCGCCCACGCTGAGCGGCAGGAACAGTTCCAGCACGGCGATGTCGAACGAAGTGGTGGTGACCGCGACGATGCGCTCGTCGCGCACCATCCCCGGCTCGCGCCGCATGCTGCACAGGAAGTTGACCACCGCCCGGTGCGGCACCTGCACCCCCTTGGGCTTGCCGGTCGAACCCGAGGTGTAGATCACGTAGGCGGCCGACTCCGGCGTGGCAAGGTCGGTGGCTACGGGCAACGGCTCGACGAAATCCAGGGCCGCGCGTTCCTGATCGAGACGGAACAACCGCTCCGGCTCCAGCCCGAGTGGATCGGCGAGTTCGCCTTCGGTGACGACCAGTGCCAGGCCCGCATCCTCGACCATGAACCGCAGCCGGTCGGGCGGATACGCCGGGTCGAGCGGGACATAGGCCGCGCCCAGCTTCATCACCGCGAGCATCCCCGCGACCAGGTCGATGCCGCGATCGAGGCAGATGCCGACGCGCTTGTCCGCCGACACGCCACGCGCCTGCAGGCAGGCGGCGATGCGGCCCGCGCGCGCGTGCAGCGATGCGTAATCGACTACAGCGGCGCCGTGGCGCAGGGCGATCCGGTCGGCCGACCGCGTGGCCTCAGCGGCGAGCAGCGCGTTGACGGTCTGCACGGCGGGCAGTTCCATCCGTGTCGCGTTGAACGCGTCATGGACCGCCCGCTCCGCCTCGCCGGCGATCGGAAGCTCGCCGATGGATGCTTCCGGTCGCGCAAGCACGGAGTCCAGCAACGTCGCATAACGCTGGTTGATCAGTTGCGCTGAGGCCGCGGCGAGGATGTCGGTGTTGTAACTCAGCACACCCGACAGCCCTTCACCGTGCTCCAGGAACCACAGGCCCAGGTCGCCGGCACTCGCTTTCTGGAATACGAGCAGGTGTTCGTGCTCGAGCTCGCCCCAGCGCGTATTGCGCGCGCGCACGTCCTGGAACGAGAACGTGGCCTGGTACAGCGGTGCACGCGACGGATCGCGCGGGACGTCCAGTTCCCGCACCAGGTGATCGAATGGCACGTCGGGATGCGAGAACGCATCGAGCACGGCGGCGCGGACCTTCGCCAGCACGTCAAGGAAAGAATCGGATGGGGCCAGCTTCAACCGCGTCGGCAGCATGTTGACGAAGAAGCCCATGATGGCTTCCGTATCCTCGCTGTCGCGGTTGCGCACCGGCAACCCGACCACCAGGTCGCGCTGGCCGCCGAGCCGGTGCAGCAGGATGTAGTAGCTGGCCAGCAGGGCCATGAACAGCGTCGCGTCCGAGCGCTTGGCCAGCGTGCGCATCGCATCGACGGTGCCCCGCCCGACACTGAGCCACTCGATGCTGCCCTCCCCGGTCGCTTCCGGCGGCCGTGGCCTGTCCTGCGGCAACTGCAGCGGCTCGATACCACCGGTCAGGTGCCGCTTCCAGAAGTCCAGCTGGCGCGCCAGCTCGCCGCCCTGCAGCCATTGCAGTTGCCATTCGGCGAAATCGCCATAGCCCACGTGCAATTCGGGCAGCGGCGAGGCATGGCCGGTGCTGAAGGCTTCGTACAGCGCCGACATCTCCTTGTAGAGCACGTCGAACGACCAGCCGTCCCAGATGATGTGATGGGTCATGAAGAACAGCACGTGGTCGTCCTCGCCCATCCGGTACAGGCGGGCGACGAACAGCGGGCCCTCGTCGAGCCGGAACGGCGTGGCGATCAGCGCCTCCAATCGTTGCATCAGCGCGGGCAGGCGTTCGGCCTCGTCGATATGGCCGAGGTCCTCGAACGGCAGCGATGCGTCGATGTCATCGCGCACCCGCTGCACCGGCCCATCGCCTTCCTCGACGATCACGGTGCGCAGCGAGGCCTGGCGACAGACCATGGCCTGGAACGCGCGCCCGAACGCATCGCGGTCGAACGGGCCGCGCAGCCGGTGCGCCGAAGGCGTGTTCCAGGTCACCCGTCCCGGCTGCATCTGTTCCAGCACCCACAGCCGTTGCTGCATCGATGACAGCGGTGCACTGTGCTGGTCTGCACGCCGCACGATCGGCGGCCGCGCAATGGTCTTCGCGCTTCCCGCATCGCCCAGCAGATGCGCCAGGCGTGCGGCGGTCGGCGCATCGAACAGCGAGCGCAGCGTCAATGCGGCGCCCAGGTCGCGATTGATCCGCGACACGACCTGGGCCGCGATCAGCGAGTGGCCGCCGTTGGCGAAAAAGTCGTCCTCGACACCCAGCCCGTCGACGCCAAGCACCTCCTCCATCGCATCCACGATGGCGCGCTCGGTGGCGTTACGTGGCGCGATCGGCTCGCGAGGTCCGGACACATGCGCGTCCGGCGCAGGCAGGCCCTTGCGGTCGATCTTGCCGTTCGGCAGCAACGGTACGACCGGTATCGCCATCAGGTGGTGCGGGATCATGTACTCGGGCAGCACGCCGCGCAGGTGCGACAGCAGCGCCGCCTCGTCGAAGCGTGCGGCATCGGCCGGCACCACGTAGGCCACCAGGCGCACGTCGCCGGGGCGGTCCTCGCGGGTCGTCACCACCGTCCGCGCCACCCCGGCATGCTGCGCGAGCACGCTCTCGATCTCGCCCAGCTCGATGCGGTAACCGCGCACCTTGACCTGGAAATCGAGCCGGCCGAGATGCTCGAGGTTGCCGTCCGGGCGCCAGCGGCCGCGATCGCCGGTGCGGTACAGCAGCGCTCCTTCCGGTGCGGCAGCGAACGGCACCTGCGATTCAGGGACGAAGCGGTCGGCGGTCAGCTCCGGGCGATCGAGGTAACCGAGGGTGACGCCGTCGCCGGCGATGCAGATCTCGCCCGGCACGCCGCGCGGGCACGGCAGGCCCTGGCCATCGAGGATCCATACGCGGGTATTGGCGACCGGGCGGCCGATGTGGATGTCGGGCCGCTCGCCGATGGCGACCGGTTCGACACGCGTACAGGTCGACCACACCGTGGTCTCGGTCGGACCATACATGTTCCACAGCGAACCGCAGCGATCGAGCAGTTGCGCGGCCAGGTCGGCCGGCATCGGCTCGCCGCCGCACAGTGCCTTGAAGTCCGGCATGCCCTGCCAGCCGGCCTCGACCAGCAGCCGCCAGGTCGCCGGCGTGGCCTGCATGACGGTCGCCGCACTGGACGCGAGCAATGCCTTCAGCGCATGGCCGTCGATCGCATCGTCACGGCGGGCGATCACCACCTCGGCGCCGGTGCTCAGCGGCAGCATCAGCTCCAGCACCGCGATGTCGAACGACAGCGTCGTCACCGCCAGCAGGCGGTCGTCGGCATCGATGCCGGGCTCGCGCTGCATCGCGATGATGAAGTTGTTGACCGCGCGGTGCGGCACCTGCACGCCCTTGGGCCGGCCGGTCGATCCCGAGGTGTAGATCACGTAGGCGACCGATTCCGGCGTGGCGGCATCGGCATCCTTGCCAGGTCGCTCGGCCGGCAGCGCGGCGAGCTCCTCGTGGAGCGTGTCCAGGGCAAGGACCGGCCGTCCGCGCAGGTCGAAGGCGTCGGCGTGATCCGAATCGGTGAGCAGGGCCGCGAGCCCGGCGTCACCGACCATGTAGGCCAGACGGTCCGCCGGAAAGCCCGGATCGAGCGGCACGTAACCGGCCCCGGCCTTGAGCACGCCGAGCAGCGCTGCCAGCATGCCGGTGCCGCGCGGCAAGGCCAGTCCGACCAGGCTGCCGCGATGCACACCGTGCGTGCGCAGCAGGCGGGCGATGCGATTGGCGCGGGCGTCCAGCTCCGCATACGACCATGCCTCGCCGCCGGCGCGCACGGCGATGCGATGCGGGGCCCGGTCGCATTGCGTCTCGAATGCCTGGTGCATGAGCCGCGTGCGGTCGTACGCCACGGGGCCGGGCTGCAGCGCGAGCAGTTCCGCGGTGGCGGTATCGTCCAGCCACGGCAGCGATGCCAGGCGTTCCCCGGGGTTGGCCGCGGCGGCGCGCAGCAGGGCCTCGTAGGCCGATATCCAGCGCTGTACCGTCACCTCGTCGAACAGATCGCGGTTGTACTGGCATTCCAACCGCAACCGACCTTGGACCTGCACGGCATTGATCGACAGCTCGAAGTTCTCCGCGCTGCGCGGATTGCAGTCGAACTCCAGCGACAGGCCGGGGAAGGCGTGGCTCTCCTGGTCCAGCGCCTGGTCGATGTTGAACACCACGTTGACCAGCGGCAGCCGCGACGGGTCGCGTTCGATCCGCAGCTTCTTGAGCAGGCTGCCGAAGGTGTAGCGCTGGTGATCCAGCGCATCGAGCAGGGTTCCCTGCACGCCGGCGAGCGCCTGCCCGAAGCTGTGCTGCGATGCCATGTCGAAGCGCAGCGGCAGCAGGTTCACGCAGTGACCGATCAGATGGTCGTGGCCGTCGACCGACTGCCCCGCCGCCGGAATACCGACCACCACATCAGCCTGCCCCGACAGTCTCGATACCAGCGTACCGAAGCCGGCCAACAGGGTCGCGAACAGGCTGGCACCCTGCCGCGCCCCCATCCGCCGCACTGCCGCGACGAGCTCGGCATCGAGTACGTGGTCGTAGCGGCGCGAGGCGAAACTACGGCGCTGCGGACGCGGCCGGTCGAGCGGAAGCTCCAGGACGGGGGCCGGTTCGCGGAAACAGGACAGCCAGTACGCCTCGTCGTCAGCGAAGGTCGAAGACGCCGGGTGCAGCGCCTGTTCCAGCGCGTAGTCGGTGAACGACTCCGGTTCGGGCAGCCCGGGCTCGGACAACCCGGTCGCCGCCTTGCCCAGCACCTGCGCATAGAGCACGCCCAGCTCGCGCACCAGCACCCACCACGACCAACCGTCGCAGACGATGTGGTGGGCGCTGAGCACCAGTTGGTGATGTCCGGGGTCCAGCCGCAACAAGGTGGCGCGGAACAGCGCCCCGTGTCCCAGATCGAACGGCGTTTCCACCGAATGGCGCAGGCAGGCCTGCACGCCGGCTTCGCGCGCATCATCGTCAAGTCCGGACAGGTCGCGCAGCTCGACTTCCAGCGGCCGCTGCGAACCGATGCACAGCGTCTCGCCATCGGGACCGAAGTTCGCGCGCAGGATGTCGTGGCGGTCGCAGACCGACTGCAGGGCATGACGCAATGCCTCCACGTCCAGAGTGCCGCGCAGGTGCAGCGAGACCGACTCGTTGAACGCCAGCGAAGCCTCGTCGCCCAGGCGCGACGCCAGCCACAGCTCGCGCTGCGGCTCCGTTGTCGGCACGACGCGTTCCAGCAGGCCGCCGGCGAACGGGTCGTAATCGACCACGGCACGCGGGCTCCCTTTGTTGGCACAACGTACCGTGCTCATGCCGCCACCCATCGCATCAGCCCACCTTGACGTACTGTCCGGGACGTTCGGCGCTGTCCACGTACCACCCCGGCCGACCATCCGGATCGCGACCGATACGCGCGCCCGGCACCGGCGGCCTGGACGCGTCCATCACCGTCGCCGGTGTCGCCGCGTGGCGCGGCAGGAAACCGCACTCCTGCAACTCCACCACCGAGTCCTTGAACGCCTCGACGATCGCGCGGCACTCGGCCTCGCCATGGGCGGCGGTGAGGAAACACGGGAAGTTGTCGAGGATGTGGATGCCGCGGCTGCGCATCATCGCGAACAGCAGATCCTGCAGCGGATGGTCTTCGAGGAAGAAGGTCTTCCACACCGAGGCGAAATGGCGCACCTCGACCGGTGCACCGCGGCTGGCACAGAACGCGTTGATCTCGGCCGCCATCGCGCCCATCCGGGCGTTGAGGTCTTCCTGCAGCGCGGGGCCGCGGCGCTTCATCTCGTCGAGCACGACCCTGGCCGCGGCCAGTGCCATCGGGTGACGGACGAAGGTGCCGGCGAAATAGGTCACGCCGACGGTCGGCACCGAATCGTCGCCATAGTCCCATTGGCCACCGTCGAGCGCATCCATGAATTCGCGCTTGCCGGCGATGACGCCGATCGGCTGGCCACCGCCGACCACCTTGCCGTAGGTCGCGATATCGGCCTGGACACCGAACATCGCCTGGGTACCGCCCGGATGCGCGCGGAAGCCGGTGATGACTTCGTCGAAGATCAGCGCCGCGCCGGCATCAGCGGTGAGCTGGCGCAGTTCCTTCAGGAACTCGATCGGGCGGAAGTCCGGCCGCCGGCTCTGCACCGGCTCGACCAGCACCGCGGCGATCTCGCCGGCGCGCTCGCGGATGATCGCCATCGTCTCGGGCGTGCCGTAGTCGAGCACCAGCACGTGCGCGGCGGTGTTGCGCAGGATGCCGGGCGCGGCCGGCACCGCCTTCAGCTTGCGGGTACCGCGGACGATGACCTCGTCGTTGATGCCATGGTAGGAGCCGTTGAACATCACCACGGTCTCGCGTCCGGTCACGGTGCGGGCGATCCGCAGTGCGCCGAGCACCGCCTCGGAGCCGGTATTGCACAGCGCGGCGCGGTCGTGGCCGGTCAGCTCGCAGACCAGCCGCGCGACCTCGCCGGCCAGCGGATGCTGCGGGCCGATGTCGAGGCCCAGATCGATCTGGCGGCGGAGTGCGTCGGCGACGAAGTCCGGCTGCCAGCCGAACAGGCTCATGCCGAAGCCGTTGAGCGCATCGACGTACTCGTTGCCGTCGATGTCCCACATCCGCGCGCCCTTGGATCGCTCGATCACGATCTGGTAGACGATCTCCTTGGTCAGCGGGCGGAAGCCGTTGACCACGCGCGGATCGGCCATATGCGGGCGGTGCTCGCGGGTGTAGGCCTTCGACTTCGGTGTGCGGGCGACATAGCGTTCGATGAAGGCATCGAGCCTTGAACGCTGCCTTTCATCCAGCGCCAGCTGGCCGCTGCTGTCGATGCGGGCGATCGCGCCGAAAGCCTTCCTGGGGTCGTAGCGGGTATGGGCGACCTCGGCGTCGTTGTCGCCATCGTCGGTGGCAGCCGGGCCGGGAGTCGCGGCAGGCTGCGCGGGCGTGGGAGGCGGTTCGACGGACGTTGCCGCTGCCGGAGCGGGCATGGACACGGCCGGCGCGGGCATCGGAATGGAGGGTACCGGAGCGACCGCAGTGGTGCCCGACAACAAGGCCAGCTGCTGCGACATCAGCTGCATCTGCTGGGCGATGACCTGTTGCAGCAGGCCGCCGTCGACGCCTGCCGCGGGCGCTGTCGCCTGCATCGTCTGCATCGCGGGCATCGTCGCCGGTGTCGTGGCGGCGGGCGCGACGGAGGGAGTGACAGCAGGCGCGGGGGCGACGGCAACAGGTACCGCCTCGACCGCAGGCGCCGGCGGCACGGCCTCCTCCGGCGGCAGCTGTGCGTCCAGCAACGCCGCCAGTGCCTCAAGTGTCGGCGCGTCGCCCATCAGTTGGCGGAACGTCACCCGGGTCCCGAAGCTCTTCTGCACCTGCAGCGCGACCTGGGTCAGCACCAGGCTGTCGAGGCCGAGCTCGATGAAGTTCGCCTGCGGATCGGCATCGTCCATGTCGAAACCGGCAACGTCCTCGATCAACTCGCGCAGCTGCGCCAGCAGGCGCGGCTTGCGGTTGGCCGGGGCGGCAACGGGCGTCACGGGTTGTTGCATGGTGTTCTCCTGGACGGCCACCACGGCCGGATGCTGGACCACGTTGTCGGTGGCCGGGGACGTGATCTGTGGCCGGGTCGCGGCAGGCGCCTCGATCCAGCAGCGCTGGCGCTCGAACGGATAGGTCGGCAGGCACAGGCGATGACGCACGCTGCGACGATCGAGCCGGGACGGGTCGACGTCCACGCCGACCGCCCACAACTGGCCGAGCGCGTTGCGCAGCAACGCATGTTCGGCCCCGGCGTCGTCGGCCAGCGTGGCCAGCACGGTCAGCTTCTGTTTCTGTACGGGCGCATGCATGCGCGCGAGGCTCGACAGCGCGGTGCGCGGGCCGACTTCCAGCAACACCCGCGACGGGGTGTCGATGACCTTCGACAACGCCTTCGAGAAACGCACCGGCTCGCGCAGATGACGGGCCCAGTAATCGGCCGATACCGCCTCTTCGGCCTGCAGCCAGTCGCCGCTCGCGGTGGAAACGATCGGAAGCGTCGGTGCCTTGCGCGTGATGGCGGCCACCGCTTCAAGGAACGGCGCAACCGCCGGCTCCATCATTGACGAGTGGAAGGCGTGCGAGGTGCGCAGCATCCGGCAGGCCACGCCCTCGCCTTCGAGCACGGTCTGGAAGGCCGACAATGCGCCCTCCGGTCCGGCGACGACCGAGGCGCCCGGCGCGTTCTCCGCGGCCATCGACAAACCCTCGGGCAACCGCACGGACAGCGCCTCCCACGGCAACCGCACCGACAGCATCCGCCCTTCCGGTTGCGCCTGCATCAGTGCGCCGCGGCGGGCGACGAGGCGGATCGCATCGCCGACCTCGAACACACCGGCAAGGGTCGCGGCGACGAACTCGCCGACGCTGTGGCCGATCATCGCCGCCGGCCGGAGCCCCTGCGCCATCCACCATCTCGCCAGCGCGTACTCGATCGCGAAGGTCGCCGGTTGCATCACCGCGGTCGGCAGCAACGCCTCGGGGTCGTCCGAGAACAGGCGCTCGCGCAGATCGAAACCGAACCCGTCGCCAAGCGCGGCGATGCAGGTCTCCAGCGCCTCGCGGAACACCGGCTCGCCGGCATGCAGCTGCCGCCCCATGCACGGATAGGTCGAGCCCTGCCCCGGGAACAGGAACACACACTCACCACCGCGCGCGGGCCGGCTGCGCTGCGCTGCCGAGAGCGTCTCCGCGCGTCGCAGGATCTCGGCAGCTTCAGCGGCATCGCCTGCGACCACGGCGAGCCGGTGCGCGAAAGCCTTGCGTCCGGTGGCGAGCGTCCATGCCACGTCGGCCAGGTTCGCATCCGGCGTCGACTCGAGACGATCGGCCAGCCGCGTCGCGGCGACTTCAAGCGCGGACGCGGTACGCGCGGACAACACCAGCAGTTGCGGCCCCTCTGCCGGATCGGATAGCGGCCGCTCCGGTGCCTCCTCGACCACCGCATGGGCATTGGTGCCACCGACGCCGAACGAACTCACGCCCGCACGGCGCGGTTCGTCCGCTCGCGGCCACGGCTGGTTTGCCGCGTTGACCACAAACGGCGAGGTGTCGAGGTTCAACGCCGGGTTCGGCGACTCGAAATACAGGCTGGCTGGGATCAGTTCCCGCTCCAGCGACAGCGCGGTCTTGATCACCCCGGCGGCACCGGCGGCGATCAGCAGGTGGCCGACGTTGCTCTTGACCGAACCGAGGCGACAGAAACCGGTGTCGCCGGTATCGAAGCGGAACGCGCGGGTCAGGCCCTCGACCTCGATCGGGTCGCCGAGCGGAGTCGCGGTGCCATGCGCCTCGACATAGCCGATGCTGCGCGCGGGTACGCCGGCATCCGCATGCGCCTGTGCGATCACCACCGCCTGCGCGGCGGCGCTGGGCGCGGTGAAGCTGGCCTTGTCGCTGCCGTCGTTGTTGACGCCGACGCCGCGGATCACCGCATGCACCGGGTCGCCGTCGGCCAACGCATCGGACAGCCGCTTGAGCATGAGCACCGCGGCGCCGTCGCAGAACACCGTGCCGGCCGCCTTCTCGTCGAAGGCCCGGGTGCGCCCGTCGGGCGAGAACATCGCGCCTTCCTGGTAGCGGTAGCCGCTGCGCGGCGGGCAGGTCACCGAGGCGCCGCCGGCCAGGGCCATGTCGCAGCGGCCGGCGCGCAGGCCGTCGACCGCCTGCGCGATCGCGACCAACGAGGTCGAACAACCGGTATGTACGCTGATCGCCGGCCCGGTGAGATTGAGCTTGTGGGCGACGCGGGTGGCGATGTAGTCCTTCTCGTTGTCGAGCATGACCTGGAACGCGCCCAGGCGCTCGACCAGGTCCGGCCGCGACAGCACGTGATGCTGGAAGTAGCTGGCGTTGTACATCCCGGCGAACACGCCGACCGGGCCGTCGCCATCGGCACCGGGGACATGGCCGGCGCGCTCCATGCATTCCCAGCACAGCTCCAGGAAGATCCGCTGCTGCGGGTCCATCAGCTCCGCCTCGCGCGGGCTGATGCCGAAGAACGCGGCATCGAAGTCCTCGACACCGTCGATCACGCCGCGTGCCGGGACATAGGCCGGGTCCTCGCGGTCGGCGGCCGGCACCGCCGGATCGAGCGAGGCCGCATCGAAGAAGCTGATGCTGTCGCGGCCCTCGCACAGGTTGCGCCAGAACTGTTCGACGTCGGACGCGCCCGGGAAGCGGCCGGCCATCGCGATGATCGCGATCGGGTCATCGTCGCGGCCGCGCCGGTGCCCACGCACGGTGCGCATGCGCCCGGCCGGCTCGCCGTCCTGCGCCCGCAACGCATCCGCCAGCATCGCCGGCGTCGGGTGCTGGAACAGCGCGATCGCGGACGGCTCGCCGACCCGCTCGTCGCGGATCAGCTGCAACGCGCGGATCGCCAGAAGCGAACTGCCGCCCAGCTCGAAGAAATTGTCGCCGCGGCCAACCGACTCCAGGTCGAGCACGCCGGCCAGGATCCGGCACAGCGCGCGTTCGAGTTCGTCGCGCGGCGGTGCGTACTCGCCGATCCAGTCCGGCCTGCCCCGGTCCGGTGCAGGCAGCCGGGCGCGGTCGAGCTTGCCGTTCGGCGACAGCGGCAGCGATTCCATCGCCACGTAGGCCACCGGCACCATGTAGTCCGGCAACTGCGACACCAGGTCGCGGCGCAGCGCGTCGACGTCGACCGGCACGGCCGGATCGCGCGGTGCGAAGTACGCGACCAGGCGCTTGAGCCCCGGCGTGTCCTCGCGCGCCATCACCCCGGCCTCGCGGATGCCGGGGAAGGCCATCAATCGCGCCTCGATCTCACCCGGCTCGACCCGGAAACCGCGGATCTTGACCTGGCTGTCCCGGCGTCCGAGGAACTCGAGCGCACCGTCGTCGCGCCAGCGGCCGAGGTCGCCGGTGCGGTACATGCGCGCGTCCTCGCCTGCCACGAACGGATCGTCCAGGAAGCGCTCCCGGGTCAGGTCGTCGCGCTTGAGGTAACCACGCGCGACCACCGGCCCGGCCAGGTACAGTTCGCCGACCACGCCCTCGGGCACGGGCTGGCCGCGGTCGTCGAGCAGGTACACGCGCGCGTTGTCGATCGGCATGCCGATCGTGGGCAGGCTCGGCCACGTCGCCGGATCGTCCGGCAGCGCCAGCGCGGTGACCACGTGGGTCTCGGTCGGTCCGTAGTGGTTGTGCAGCCGGCAGCCGGGCAGGCGCTGGAAGAAATGCCGGATCTTCGGTTCGATGCGCAATTGCTCGCCGGCCGTCACCACTTCCTTCAGGCAGCAGTCCAGCGTCGCGTCCTGCACGGCCAGCCGGTTGTCGACCGCCTCGGCCAGGATCTGCAGCGCGAAGTACGGCAGGAACAGGCGTTCGATGCGATGTTCGACGACGAAGTCGAGCAGACGGTCGCCGCTCAGGCGGGTGTCGGCATCGATCATGTGCAAGGTGCCGCCGGTCGCCAGCGTGCCGAATATCTCCTGGAAAGCGACGTCGAAACCGAGCGCGGCAAACTGCAGCGTGCGCAACGGCGCCTCGTGTCCCGGCTGGCGCATCTGCCAGTCGATCAGGTTGACCAGCGGCGCATGCGGCATCGCCACGCCCTTGGGCTTACCGGTCGAACCGGAGGTGTAGAGCACGTAGGCCAGATCGTCCGACGGCCCGTTTTCCGCTGACACGGGCATGTCATTGATGGCCTGCGCCGACCACGGCGCATCCATGTCGTCGAGCATCAGCACGGGGCAGTCCAGCCTCGCTTCACCGGCAATCGCGCGCCAGTCGCCCGGCATGTCCGACTGGGTCAGCAGTGCCGCCGGCTCACTGTCCGACAACGTGTATCCCAGCCGCTCTGGCGGATATGCCGGATCCAGCGGCACGTAGGCGGCGCCGGCCTTGAGCACGGCGAGAACGCCGACGACCAGTTCCAGCCGCCGTTCAAGATAGAGCGCGACCCGGTCGTCCCGGCCGATTCCGAGCCCGATCAGGTGGCGTGCAAGCCGGTTCGCTTCCGCGTTGAGGTCGGCATAGGTCGCGGTACGCGCGCCATCGACGACCGCAACCGCGTCCGGGCGGCGCGCGGCCTGCACCTCGAAGAACTGATGGACCCGGGCGATCCCTGCGGGCAACCCGTGCGCCTTGCTCCCCTTCGCAAGCAATCCGTGGATAGCCGCCGGCGCCACCAACGCCAGCGCGAGTGGCGGCCCTGCCGGCGTTTCGACCATGCCGGCGAGCAAGCGTTCAAGCCATGCCGCATGACGTTGCGCCAGTCCGCGCTGTTCAACGTAGGTGGAACCGTGGACGGACAGGCTCCATCGCGCGTCCTCGTCACGGCCCATGCACAATGTGAGATCACAGCCCTCGATCGGTCCTGCCGCCTTTTCGCCGCCCTCGTCGACGGCCGAAAGCGGGCCCGCGAAACCGATGTTCAGGGGCGGCGCACCATCGTCTCCCGATGGCGGCAGGCAGGCTTCGACAAAACGGGCCATGGGCAGCCCGGCATGGTCGCGCGCCGCGGCCAGCGCCTGTCCCAGCGCCACGATCGCCGCCCCGCTCCCCTCCACGTCGGCAAGCTCGACATGGATCGGCCACCAGTCGAGGCTCCGCCCATCCGCCACGGCCATGGTGTCAGCCACCGCCACCCAGGCATCGCTGCGTGCACATGTCCGCGCCACCAGCGTCATCCAGGCCAGCAACACCAGCTCGGGAACATTGCAGCCGTTGCGAGAGGACAGCGTCTCCAGCCCGGTCACGGTCGCGGGCGATAACAGCGAATGCAGATCCCCCGCGATTCCGCCGGTATCCGGACGCCGGTGAGCGTCGTCGCAGCCGGTCGGCAACTCCATCCGCAACGATGCCCCGGACAGCACGTCCCTCCAGTACCGTTCTTGCTCCTGGAACGCATTCACCCCGGCAACCCCGTCATGTCGTCGACAAATGTCCTGTTCACCCCGACGAATACGTACCTCAGCTATAGATACGGCCATCGCGCGGCGCCATGGAGCGGTGCCGTGGAGCGGCGACGCCGGGCCGATTGGACTGATGCAGGGGGTATTCGATGGAATCCGATTTCGCGCGGCTGTATGCGTGGCTCGACCTTCGTCCGGAATGCACGCTGGAAGAGTTCAAGCGCGCATACCGGAGGCGGGTCGCGCAACTGCATCCGGATCGGTGCGAACACCCGCATCGACTGTCGGCCAACGACATGCCGCTGTCCGAACTGACCTCGCTGTACTCCACCGCGACACGCTTCCATCGCCAGCACGGGCGCCTGCCCGGCGCGTCGTCGCGCACGCGCGTGCCGATGCACTTCGAACAGGCGCCCTCCCAACTCCGGGATGGCCCCCTGGCGCCGCAACGCAGGCGCGGCGATCTGGTACGGCTTCCGGTCCAGGACGCGATGGGATCACATCGCCGGACGACACTTGCCGCATTAGTGGTGTTCATCGTGCTCGTGCTGATGATCGTGGTGGAAGCCTCGCTGCCTGCGCCGGACGAGCCGCCCGGCAGCCGTGGCGCAACGGTGCCGCAGGAGGCCTCGCCCTCCACCGGACGCTGACGCCTCACCGCGACCCACGCTGGAACACCACCACCTCGACCGTCTGCAGCAGGATCATCATGTCGAACAGCAGTCGCTGGTTCTTGACATAGAACAGGTCGAACTTGAGCTTCTCCTCGGCATCCTGCACCGAGGCGCCATACGGATAGCGCAACTGCGCCCATCCGGTCAGCCCGGGCTTCACGCTGTGACGTATCGAGTAGTAGCGAAGCTGCTGGTCGAGCATGTCGACGAACTGCGGTCGCTCCGGGCGCGGCCCGACGAAGCTCATCTCGCCCCGGATGATGTTGAACAGCTGGGGCAACTCGTCGAGCCGGGTCAGGCGAATGAAGCGTCCGATCCGTGTGGTGCGATCGTCGCCGGCCTTGGCCCAGCGCGCCACGCCATCGGCTTCGGCATCGGTACGCATGCTGCGGAACTTGATCAGGTCGAAGTTGCGGCCGCCCTCACCGACACGGGTCTGCCGGTAGAAGAGCGGACGCCCATCCTCGAACCAGATACAGACCGCCACGGCCAGCATCGCCGGCCACGCGATCGCCAGCAGCAACAGCGCCGCGGCCAGGTCGAAGCAGCGTTTGCTCAGGCGCCGTGGCAGCGAATGGTCGAAGCCGCCCGAGAACACCAGCCATGACGGATCGGCGATCTTCAACGTCACCAGCCCGGCCTCGCGCTCGAAGAACGTCGACAGGTCGGTCACCGCGACCCCGCGCTGGGCGCAGGCCAGCATCGCGTCCATCGGCAGCGCCCCACGACGCTCGTCGGGCGCCACCACGATCTCATCGACCTGCAGGCGCTCCACCAGCCCGGCCAGGCCATCCTCGCCGGAGGCAAGCAGGCTGGAATCCACGTGCAGCGCCTGTCCCGGAATCGGCACAAAACCGACGACCACGAACGATTGCCGGTCGCTGCGTCGGCGCATGCGCTGATTGATCAGGTCGGCATTCTCGCCCGCACCGAACACCAGCACCCGGCGCCTGAACACGTCGGTCGCGAGCACGTGGAACAGCAGCACGCGGAACAGCAGCAATGCCGCGAAGCCGGTCGCCAGCGACATCAACAGCACGCCACGACCCATGTAGGTGAACGGCAACACGTAGTACAGCACCAGCAGGCCGATGCCGCCGAAACCGAACGACAACATCAGCCTCAGGGCGAGGTCGGTCCAGCGATGGCGCAGATGGACCTGGTACAGGCCGAATGCCGCCATGGCCCCGGTGATGCACAGCGCGACCAGCACTGCGCGCAACGCCATTCCCTGCGAGAACACCTCGAGCCCGACCGGATCGTGCCGGAACCGCAGCACCGCAGCCAGCAGTACCGACAGCATCAGCAGCGCGACCTCCAACACCCACACCGCCAGCAGGGTGCGGTTCTTCACGCTTGCACGTACACGGCTCACGACGAATGCCTCCGCCCGCACGGCACGGCGGCACACGTCGCCTCATCATGCATCGTCGTCATGCCCGCGCCCTGCCGGTGCCGCGCCACAGCCGGTGACGCCTGCATCGTCCCCTTCGGATCCATCTTCATGTCCACCCGTTCGTGTGGAGTACGGATTGCCTACCCCGGTGACAACGCGAATCCGTCAGGCATCCGGCCGCCGGTCCAGGGCGAGTCGTCCAGCGCGGGCCGCGACGGGAAATGCGGCCAGACAGGGATCATCGTCGCCGTGAGCCACCGCCACCACGCACTCCGGGAGCACATCGCACATTTCGATCCGCACCCTGGCATCGCCTGCCGGTAGACGGAGCCAATCCGCTTCCGGCGCATGCGTGCGCTCCATCGGCTCGGCCAGGCCGACCCCGGCCGCCTTGAGCAAGGCTTCCTTGCGTACCCATAGCCGCAGCAGGGCCAGCGCCCTTGCATGCTCGGGCAGCGATTCGATCATGAGCTTTTCGAGCGGCGTGCAGACACGCTCCGCCAGTTCGGGCATCAGCCCGGCCTTGCCACGCAGTTCGATGTCGACGCCCACCGGACCCAACCGCGACACCGCCACCGCGACCCGCCCGTCGGCATGGCTCAGGCTGGTATGCCAGCCGTCCATGCCCACCCTGGGGCATCCCCTGGAATCGCGCCATAGCGGCACCTTTTCCGGAGCGACTCCCATCCAGTAGCCGAGGACAAGCCGGTGCAATGCATAGGCCATGCGCAGCATCGCCGCGAATCCCGGCCGACGTTGCCGCGCCGCGCGTGCAGACTCGCTTGCGGAAAGCAGGCTTTCGCAGGCGTCCAGCCATCGCGCCCAGTGCTCGAGCCGGAATACCGCCACGCTCGTCACCGGAACCCGGCCCGCCGGACCGAACGCGCCTTTCATCGCATGCTCGAATGCGGCATGCAGTTTCCGGCCTGCAGGTGGGGATATTTCGAAGGCGAGCGAAGTCGTGGGCATTGCGTCGGAAGCGATTGCGTCGGAAGCGTCGGAACGATCCTTCTGGCTTCCCACGAACAACGCAGCGGGCACGGCCATCCGGCCATGCCTGTCCGCTGTGCCTGAAAAGCAGAAGGGCCGACGAGGTTGTGACTCGTCGGCCCTTCTGTCTTTGTAATGGCGCGCCCGGAAGGATTCGAACCTCCGACCCCCAAGTTCGTAGCCTGGTGCTCTATCCAGCTGAGCTACGGGCGCGTAGTCGAAAAATTATGACTTCAAATCATCTGACCGTCAACAATTTTTCTGAAGCTTCACCGATGAAATGTCATCGGCAGGCAGTGGGTCCAGTCGATGCCGGAAACACGGCCCAGCCATCGCAAGATGGCTCCACAAAAGTTCCATTCTCGATTACACGGAGCCCTGGATGGTCACGATTCCATGACCTGAGCCTGTGCATCGAACGCACTCTTCCTGTTTCATGAACCCCGGTGAGCGGCGATCACGGGCAGGAAAAGCATCGTTGGAAAATGGCGGAGAGTGAGGGATTCGAACCCTCGATAGAGCTATAAACCCTATACTCCCTTAGCAGGGGAGCCCCTTCAGCCACTCGGGCAACTCTCCGCGGCACGTAAGCCTGTGCGGGCGGAGAGCATAACGGCTCCCTCTCCGCGCAGCAAACTTTTTTTGATCAGCCCGCCGCCTTGTCCGAGTCGTTCGGGGCACCTTCCCCGCGCTGGATGCGCTGGTAAATCTCTTCACGGTGCACTGCTACATCTTTCGGCGCAGTGATGCCGATACGCACCTGGTTGCCCTTCACGCCGAGCACGGTGACGGTCACCGTGTCGCCGATCATCAGGGTCTCACCGACGCGACGCGTCAGAATCAGCATTGAGAAATCTCCTCATGCCGGCACGGGCCGGCGATTGCGCCATCTCTGTGACAAACAGGTGACGCTTCCAGTGAAAACACGATCAACAATTATCCTATTGCCCGGGACCAATCACAAGCGGGAATGTTCCCGGACAGCCAATCAACTCAGGCGCTGTTCAACCCAGCCCGGCACCCCGGCCAGGGCGGCTACCAGCGATGGGCCATCCTCCCCGCCTCCCTGCGCCATGTCCGGACGACCACCGCCCTTTCCATTGATCTGACCGGCCACATGACCAATCAGTTCACCCGCCTTGACCCGGCCGGCGGCGTTGCCGCTGACTCCGGCCACGAGGGCGGCCTTGCCCCCGGCGGTTCCTGCCAGAACGATCACCGCATCCCCCAACTGCTGCTTGAGACGGTCCACCGCCTCGCGCAGCGCCTTGGCGTCGAACCCCTCCAGACGCTCGGCCACCACTCGTATACCACGGACTTCCGACGCTGATCCGGCCAGATCCGAAGTCGCGCCCGCGGCCGCCTTGGCCTTGGCCGCCTCCAGCTCACGCTCGAGTTTCTTCTGCCGCTCGATCAGGTTGCGCAGCTTGTCGGCCACCTCGGCGGGCTGGCCGCCGAGCAGGCGCGCAGCCTCGTCGAGGCGGGCCTCTTCCTGCGCCACATGGTCGAGCGCGCCCTGTCCGGTCAGCGCTTCGATCCGGCGCACGCCGGCCGAAACGCCGCCTTCGGACACGATCTTGAACAGGCCGATGTCGCCGGTCCGGGCGACATGGGTGCCGCCACACAGCTCGGTGGAGGCATCGCCCATCCGCAGTACCCGGACCTCGTCGCCGTACTTCTCGCCGAACAGGGCCAGGGCGCCGAAGTCGAGCGCCTCCTGCATGCCCATGTGGCGGACTTCGGCGGCGTGGTTGCGGCGGATCTCGGCGTTGACCCGGAGCTCGATCTCCGCAAGTTCGGCCGCCGAAACCGGCTGGAAGTGCGAGAAGTCGAAACGCAGGCGGTCCGGCGCGACCAGCGAGCCCTTCTGGGTCACGTGCTCGCCGAGCACGGAACGCAGCGCGGCGTGCAGCAGGTGGGTCGCAGAGTGATTGAGCACGGTGGCGGCGCGACGCGCCTCGTCGACGGCGCCGAGGATGCGGTCGCCGCGCTTGAGGCTGCCAGCTTCCAGCCGGCCGACATGACCATGGAACTGGCCGGCGAACTTGAGGGTGTCCGCGACCATGAAGCGGGTGCCGGCTTCGTCCAGCTCACCGGCATCGCCGACCTGGCCGCCGCTCTCGGCATAGAACGGGGTGCGATCGAGGATCACCACGCCCTCGTCGCCGGCATCGAGCCGGTCGACCGGGGTCCCGTCACGAAGCAGGGCCAGCACCTCCAGGCCGCCTTCGGTCAGGCGGTCGTAACCGAGGAACTGCGTGGCCGGCAGTTGCGCGGCCAGCTCGGCCGGCATCGTGGCCGTGTTGCCGAACTTGCCGGCGGCGCGCGCGGTTTCGCGCTGCTGTTCCATCGCCGCCTCGAAGCCGACCATGTCGACGCTCAGGCCACGCTCGCGGGCGATGTCGGCGGTCAGATCGACCGGAAAGCCGTAGGTGTCATAAAGGCGGAACGCATCGGCACCGGGGATCACACCACCGGAAGCAGCGCCACCGGCTTTTGTGGCGACCTCGTCGAAAATCCGCATGCCGGCATCGAGGGTCTCGGCGAAGCGCTCCTCTTCGGCAAGCAACGCGCGCTCGATCAGTTCGCGCTTCCCGGCCAGTTCCGGGTAGGCCTCGCCCATGACATCGATCAGCGGGACGAGCATCTTGTGGAAGAACGGCCCCTTCTGGCCCAGCATCCAGCCGTGGCGCAGGGCGCGGCGGATGATCCGGCGCAGCACGTAGCCGCGACCTTCGTTGCTCGGCAACACGCCGTCGACGATCAGGAACGCGCAGGCTCGGATGTGGTCGGCGATCACCCGCAGCGATTTGTTGTCCAGATCGGCCGTGCCGGTCAGCTTGCCGGCCGCGGCAATCAGGTTCCGGAACAGGTCGATGTCGTAGTTGCCATGCACGCCCTGCAGCACCGCGGCGACCCGTTCAAGGCCCATGCCGGTATCGACGCACGGTGCAGGCAGCGGCAGCAGGGTGCCGTCCGGCTGGCGATCGAACTGCATGAAGACCAGGTTCCATATCTCGATGAAGCGGTCGCCATCCTCGTCCGGCGAACCGGGCGGGCCGCCGGGAATGTCCGGGCCGTGATCGTAGAAGATCTCGGTACAGGGACCGCAAGGTCCGGTGTCGGCCATCTGCCAGAAGTTGTCGGAGGCGTACGGCGCACCTTTGTTGTCGCCGATGCGGATGATGCGTTCGGCCGGCACACCGACCTTGTCGCGCCAGATCGCGTAGGCCTCGTCATCGGTGTGGTACACGGTGACCAGCAACCTCGCCGGGTCGATCTTCCAGACCCCGGTCAGCAGTTCCCAGGCCCAGACGATCGCGTCTTCCTTGAAGTAGTCGCCGAACGACCAGTTGCCCAGCATCTCGAAGAAGGTATGGTGGCGCGCGGTATAGCCAACCTGATCGAGGTCGTTGTGCTTGCCGCCGGCACGCAGGCAGCGCTGGACGTCGGCCGCACGGACGTAGCCCGGCTTTTCGCTGCCGAGGAACACATTCTTGAACTGCACCATCCCCGAGTTGGTGAACAACAGCGTCGGGTCGTTGGCCGGCACCAGCGGCGCGGACGGCACGATGGTGTGCGCCTTGCCACGGAAGAATTCGATGAAGTCGCTGCGGACCTGTTGGGTACCGGACTTGCCGCTGTTATCTGGGGTCTTGCTCATGCCTGGCGCTGGATATCGGGGCTGGGCCGGGCCGCCATGACCCGCCGCGACCCAAGCATGGAGGCGGCGATCCGGGCAGGCAACCGAACGGGAAAGCGCGATAGCCTATCAGGCATCGATACCGCGTGTATCTCCCCGGCCGACCAACAGGCCGTCCCGAAGGGTGGAGGGGCGCGGCGGGACAGCCGTTCGATGGGATCAGACCGGGTTGTTCGTGCTGGAGCGCAGCCGTCCAGGCTGCCCCCCCCGGTGCTGTTCGCTAGTCGCAGGCGTCGTCGGGGTCGAACCGGGTCGCCGTGCGGATGACATCGCCGGGGAAACCGCGGCGGGCCAGCAGGTCGGCGGCCTTGCGGCGAGAGCGCAGGTCGGACAGGGCGCCTCCCGCGCCGAAGCGCCGCCGGACCAGGTCGCGTGCCAGTTCGTTCCAGTCGCCATCGAAGGTGTCCATGGCCGCCTCGATGGCTTCGCCGTCGAGGCCATGGGTGGCCAGTTCGGCCCGGATCCGGATCGGGCCATGGCCGGAGCCGGCACGGCCGCGGACCAGGTGCTCGGCGAAACGGGCGTCGTCCTGCCAGCCATCGCCGGCAAGACGGTCGACTGCCGCGACCACTTCCTCGCGTTCGAGCCCGCGGGATGAAAGCTTTTCGATCAGCTCCTTGCGAGAGTGCTCCCGTCGAACCAGCAGGCCCAGGGCTCGCTGGGTCGGGGTCTGGCGCGCCCGGGTGCCTCGGCGACCGGCGGGTGTCGCCGCGCTGCCGGAGCCCGGCCGGTCGTGCTCGTCATGCATGGATCGACTCCATGGTTCCGGTAGGACTCCAGGGCATCAGCCCTCGGCGTCATCATCCCCGTCACGGTTGGCTTCGGCCGGGACGAACTGTTCGCGCAGGGCCTCCTCGAGCCTGACCGCCACTTCCGGGTTCTCCTTCAGGTAGTTTCGGGCGTTCTCCTTGCCCTGCCCGATCCGCTCGTCGCCGTAGCTGTACCAGGCACCGGCCTTGTCGACCAGCTTGGCGTTCACGCCCATGTCGATCAGCTCGCCTTCGCGGGAGATGCCCTCGCCGTACAGGATCTCGGTGATGACCTGTTTGAATGGCGGCGCCAGCTTGTTCTTGACCACCTTGATCTTGGTCTGGTTGCCGATGATCTCGTCGCCCTTCTTGATCGAGCCGATGCGGCGGATATCCAGGCGCACCGAGGCATAGAACTTGAGCGCGTTGCCGCCGGAAGTCACCTCGGGGCTCTGGCCCGGCATCATCACGCCGATCTTCATGCGCAACTGGTTGATGAAGATCACCATGCAGTTGCTGCGCTTGATGTTGCCGGTCAGCTTGCGCAGCGCCTGGCTCATCAGGCGGGCCTGCAGGCCGGGCAGCTGGTCGCCCATCTCGCCCTCGATCTCGGCGCGCGGGGTCAGCGCGGCGACCGAGTCGATCACGACCATGTCGACCGCGCCCGAACGCACCAGCATGTCGGCGATCTCCAGCGCCTGCTCGCCGGTATCGGGCTGCGACAGCAGCAGCTCATCGACGTTGACGCCGAGCTTGCCCGCATAGATCGGGTCGAGCGCGTGCTCGGCGTCGATGAAGGCGGCGGTCCCGCCGGCCTTCTGGCACTGGGCGATGGTCTGCAGGGTCAGGGTGGTCTTGCCCGAGGACTCCGGCCCGTAGATCTCGACCACACGGCCCTTGGGCAGGCCGCCGATACCGAGCGCGATGTCGAGCATCAGCGAGCCGGTGCCGATCACCTCGGCCGCTTCGACCACGCGGTCGCCCATGCGCATGACCGAGCCCTTGCCGAACTGCTTCTCGATCTGGCCCAGGGCGGCGGAAAGGGCGCGCTTCTTGTTCTCGTCCATCGTGGAGTCCTTTGTAGGTCGCTGAGGTATGGAATCAGTCTAGGAGGTGGCGTTCGCACAGGTTGAGAACCGTCGCCACTGCGTCAGGTTGGCACCTGCCAGGCACCGGATCATTCGGGAGAAAGGCCGGCAGGAGATGGGACCAGGCCGCCTTGGTGGGTAGGAAATTTCCGATGGCCGCGAATGCGGCAGGCTCACGGTAGGGGTGGCCACAATTGCAACCATCAGCGACTCGGCCTCACCAGGCCGCAGTAGAGGCCCTCGATGGCGAAGTCCTGCCCAGGCTGGACCTCGATCGGCCCGTAGTCGGGGTTGCGTGGCAACAGACGGACCCGGTCCTTGCCGAGCTTGAGCAGCTTGACGGTGATCTCGTCGTCGATGCGGGCGACCACGATCTGGCCGGAGCGTGCATCGCGGGTGCGGTGCACGCCGATCAGGTCGCCGTCGAATATGCCCTCGTCCTGCATCGAGTCGCCCTTGACCTTGAGCAGGTAGTCCGGTGCGGGCGAGAAGAAATTGCGGTCAAGCAGGACCACCTGGTCGGAACCGATGTCAGCACCGATCGGCACCCCGGCCGCAACCTGGCCAAGCACCGGCAGGCGCAGGGCGTCATCATCGTTGGCCGGAGCGGCGGCGGCACCGGTCTCCCCAGCCCTGCCCGGCGGCAGCTGGCACAGGCGGATACCACGGGCCCGGCCCGGAACCCGTTCGATCACGCCGGCCTGCTCCAGCGCCTCCAGGTGGTACTGGGCCGCCCTGACGCTGCTGAAGCCCATGGCGCGCGCGATCTCGGTCTGCGAGGGTGGCATGCCCTCGACTTCGATCCGCTCGGCGATCAGGTGCCAGATGGTGTGCTGGGTATCGGTGATGTCCATTAGTAGCAATGCTACTAACTAAATTCCGCCAGCGTCAAGCCCCCGCTCAAAGCCGCTTAGTTCATCAGTTCGATCAGCCCGTGCAACGCCGCGGCCACGCTCTGGCGGCGGACCGCGTCGCGGTCGCCGTCGAAATGGAAGACCACGGCCGTCGGGTAGCCGCCGCGCTTCTTCCAGGCGATCCAGACGGTGCCGACCGGCTTGTCCTTGTTGCCGCCGGTCGGGCCGGCGATGCCGGTCACCGCGACCGCCGCGGTGGCGCCGGAGTGGACCAGTGCGCCGGACACCATTTCCATGACGGTTTCGCGACTGACCGCACCATGCTCCTCGATCGTATGCGGATGCACACCGAGCAGGGCCTGCTTGGCCTCGTAGCTGTAGGCGGTAACGCCGCTTTCGAACCAGTCGGAGGCGCCCGGGATGTCGGTCAGCGACTTGGCGATCCAGCCGCCGGTGCAACTCTCTGCGGTGACAAGGCGGTGATGTCGGGCGATTGCGGTGCTGGCGACCTGTTCGGCCAGCTGCCTCAGGGCGGTGTCGGTGATGTCTGCGTTCATGGCGCCACTATACCGGCCCCCAACCGGATTCCATCCCGACACCACGACGTCCCGCGGCCGGGACGTCGTGGTCGGGAGCGGCCTTTCGAAAGACTTCGAGGTCCTTCCTGAAGAAGCCTCCGAACGGATTCAGAGGCTCCACAATCCAGGAAGGCTGCCCGCGGATCGGGCACGCAAGTACCCTGCTCCGCGGGAGCCGGTCCAGACAAGACATGGATCGACTTGTCCGGAGCTTGCCTCAGTACCTCACCCTCAGGGTCACGCCATACATCCGCGGCGCACCGGGGAAGGCATTGAAGGTGTTGAACGGGTTGCCCGGATCCGGGAACAGGCCCTGCAGGGGAGCATCGAACCCGACCTGCACGTAGTCGGTGTCGGTGAGGTTGGTACCCCACAGTTCGACCATCCAGCTGTTGTCGCTGGCACCAAAGCCGAAGCGGGCGTTGACGACAGTGTAGGAGTCCTGGTGCTTCTCGACGTCGAGGTCGGAGCCGGTGTTGTAGTCCCCCATGTATTTCGCGCCGATGTTGAAGCGGCCCATGAGGTTGCTGGAGAAGTCCCATTCGTACGTCGCCGAGAGCGAGCCGGACCACTTCGGTGCGAACGGCATGGTCGCACCCGGCAGCTTGTACAGGGCCCCCGAAGTGCTCAGCGGTGTCCGTTCCTCGAAGTCGACTCCCGGGATGTCGTTGCCGAACTTGGTGATGGCATACATCAGGCCGCCCTGGAGCATCAGCCCCTGCACGGCGCGCGGCTGCCACAGGAGTTCTGCGTCGAGCCCCTTCGAGGTCACCTTCGGAATCGAGCGCACCACGAAGCTGGTGCCGAGGAAGCTGTTGAGCTGGAAGTCCTCGTACTCCTGATAGAAGGCCGTGGCATTCAGCAGCAAGGTGCCGTCGGCCCAGGTCGTCTTGGCGCCCAGCTCATAGCTGTCGACGAACTCGCCGCCGAACGAGGTGTCGTTGACCGGCGCGATGCCGGCGCCGCTGGCCGAGTCGCCGTCCGCCGACTGCACCCGGTCGAGGTTGAAGCCGCCGCCCTTGTAGCCGCGCGCGAACGAAGCGTAGGTCATGACGCTGTCGTTCCAGCGATAGGCCGCCTTGAGCGTGCCGGACCACTCCTTCTCCTGGCTTTCCTGGAAGGTTGCGCGACCGTTGTGCAGGACGTTGGCCCAGGGCAGGCACATGTAGCCGGCGATCTGCGGCCCGGCCGATGCCATGATCGCGTCCTGCACGGGGCCTGGCAGCCCTGCGAAGGCCGAGCTGCGCGAGCTCAGCGCCGCCCTCAGGTTGGTATAGCGGTTCGGGTTGGCGGGATTCTGGTCGGTCAGGGCGCCGGTACAGGCCAGGCTGCCGTTCGGGTTGCTGTACTGCGAGTCCAGCTCCTTGTCCTCGCGGGTGTAGCGTAGGCCGACGGTGATGTCGAGCGCGTCGGTGGCGTGCCAGGTGTTGTTGGTGAACAACGCCATGCTCTTGGCGTTCTGCTCGTAGCGGTCATGCGCGCCGAACCCGGCGAAACCGGTGCCGAACGGGGTCCCGCCGACCTGGGCCAGGAACGCGGCCGGCGACAGGCCCATCGGGTTGTCCAGCGGGATGCCGGCCGCGGCCAAGCTCTGCCCCACCAGCTGGTAGACCAGGGTGGAGACATAGGGTTCGTAGTGCGGACCGATGCGATAGGTTTCGTTGCGGCGCAGGTCCTCGTCCGAGTAGAACATGCCCACCATCCAGTCGATGCGATCGGTGGAGCCGGTCAGGCGGAGCTCCTGGCTGAAGGTCTTGAATCCGGAGAACGATTCATCCTTGTCGGCGTTGCGATACAGCAGGTCGGCAGTACTGAAGTCGAAGTCGAGGCCGTTGATCGCCTGCCAGTCGCGATGCGCCGTGATCGAGGTCAGGGTGGCGCCGCCGAACCATGGGGTATTCCAGTTGACTTCAGCCGATACGCCCTTGTCCTTGATGTCCTGGGTGGTTGCGCGATTGCTGTAGGCGACACGGTCGAACGGATCATCGCCCGGGGCGGCCACCGCCTGGCCACCGGCCAGCGCGTTGAGGATCGCCGAGGTCGCACCGACGGTGGTCTGCACCGCTGTGCAGCAGTTCTCCTCGCGACTGGTGAAGTCGGCCGAGAACAGGATCTCGAGGTCATCCGACGGCTCCAGCAACAACTTGCCGCGCAGGGTGTGGAAATTCTGGTCGTAGTCCTTGTCCTCGGTGCGCGGCCCATTGCCCCTGCGCACGTCCATCCAGCCGTCGCGCTTGCGTTTGGCCGCAAAGATGCTGAAAGCCGCATTGTCGCCGAGGGCGTCGTTGTAGCTGCCCGATACGCCCAGTGCGTTGTAGTTGCCTGCGGTGATCTCGGCCTCGGCACTCTGCTGGTAGTGCGGACGTTTGGTGATCACGTTGATGACGCCTGCCGAGGTGTTCTTGCCGAACACCGTGCCCTGCGGCCCCTTGAGCACTTCGATCCTCTCGAGCTCGCCAAGGTCGCCGAAGCCAACGCCGTTGCGCGGCCGGTACACGCCATCGACGACGATGCCCACCGACGACTCCAGGCCGACGTTGTCGCCCACGGTGCCGATGCCGCGGATGCGCGCGGTGGTGATGGCTTCGTTCTGGGTGCTGGTCACGGTCAGGCCCGGCACCAGGATCTGCATGTCCTTGATGTCGCGCACGCCGGTGTCCTGGATCAGTTGCTGGTCCAGCGCGGTCACCGAGATCGGGACGTTCTGAAGAATCTCCTCGCGTTTCTGCGCGGTCACCACCAGGCCGGCCAGGGTCGTGGCCCGCTCCTCGTCAGCGGCCTCGGCCTCCTGTGCCTGTGCCGGAGCAGCGGACATGGATGCGACGGCACTGCCGATCGCGATGGCCAGCAGACTCGATATGGGCTTGCTTGCATTCACGGCACTCCTCCCCGGAGATGTCAGATTTGATGGGCGGTCAATACACCTTTCCTGGCCAAACTGGTGTTGCCTTGCATGGCGCGCATCGCTCGATGGCATCCGCGGTCTGCCTTCCGGCTTCCGCGCTGCCAGGGTCCCCACCCCGTGCCGCACATGCAGGCCATACGGCCTGGAACGGTGCCGAAGCTACCATGTCCACGGGGCAATACATGACGCATTGCAGCAGATGCCCGTATGAGGCGTCATCGGCACTGCGGGCCATGTCCGCTTCCAGTATCATTGCGCGCCATGCACGTCCCCCACGCCCCGGTCAGTCCGCCCTAGCGCCCCCGCTGCGCCGCACGCCGCGCCCGCGGCCGCACACCTGACCGACCCGCTCCGCGGACCTGCCTTCCTTCTCCCCTCCCCCAAGCCTTTCGTGCTGCGCTCGTGCGCGGCGAGACCTTTTCATGCCCACTACCCTCCACCAGCAATGGTTCTCCAACATCCGCGGTGACGTGCTCGCCGGCCTCGTCGTCGCCCTCGCCCTGATCCCGGAGGCGATCGCGTTCTCGATCATCGCCGGAGTCGATCCCAAGGTCGGCCTGTACGCCTCCTTCAGCATTGCCGTGATCATCGCCTTCACCGGCGGTCGTCCGGGCATGATCTCGGCCGCGACCGGCGCGATGGCGCTGGTGATGGTCGGGCTGGTCAAGGACCACGGCCTGCAATATCTGCTCGCCGCCACCATCCTGACCGGTGTGTTCCAGATCATCGCCGGTGTGCTGAAGCTCGGTTCGCTGATGCGGTTCGTGTCGCGCTCGGTGGTCACCGGCTTCGTCAACGCGCTGGCGATCCTGATCTTCATGGCGCAGCTGCCGGAACTGACCGGGGTGTCGTGGCATGTCTACGCGATGACCGCGGCCGGGCTGGCGATCATCTACCTGTTCCCACGGCTGACGAAGGCGGTGCCGTCGCCGCTGGTCGCGATCGTGGCGCTCACCGGCGTGGCGATCTGGCTGGGGCTGGACATCCGCACCGTCGGCGACATGGGCGAGCTGCCCGACAGCCTGCCGGTGTTCCTGCTGCCGGACGTACCGCTGAACCTGGAAACGCTGAAGATCATCGCGCCGGTGTCGGCGACGCTGGCGGTGGTCGGCCTGCTCGAATCGCTGCTGACCGCGCAGATCGTCGACGACCTGACCGACACCCCAAGCGACAAGAACCGCGAGTGCGCCGGGCAGGGCGTGGCCAACATCGCCACCGGCTTCATCGGCGGCATGGCCGGCTGCGCGATGATCGGCCAGTCGGTGATCAACGTGAAGTCGGGCGGCCGCGGCCGATTGTCGGCGCTGGTCGCCGGCGTGGTGTTGCTGATCCTGGTGGTGTTCGCCGGGCCGTGGGTGAAGCAGATCCCGATGGCGGCGCTGGTCGCGGTGATGATCATGGTCTCGATCGGCACCTTCAGCTGGAGCTCGATCACCAACCTGCGCACCCATCCGCGTACATCCAGCATCGTGATGATCGGCACCGTGGTGGTCACCGTGTTCACCCACGACCTCGCCAAGGGCGTGCTGACCGGCGTGCTGCTGTCGGCGCTGTTCTTCGCCCGCAAGGTCGGCCATGTGCTGCACGTGGGTTCACAGGCCAGCGGCGATGGCCGCGAACGCACCTACACGGTGACCGGCCAGGTGTTCTTCGCCTCGTCCGAGAGTTTCATCGCGGCGTTCGACTTCAAGGAGGCGCTGGACCGGGTCGTCATCGACGTGTCCGACGCGCACTTCTGGGACCTGAGCGGGGTCGGCGCTCTGGACAAGGTCGTGATCAAGTTCCGCCGCGAAGGCACTCAGGTCGATATCGTCGGCCTGAACGCAGCCAGCAGGACCATCGTCGACCGCCTTGGCGTGCACGACAAACCCGATGCCGAACGCCTGATGGGCGGCCACTGACAAGCTAGGAATCGATGCGATGACCTCACTGATCAAGACCGATGGCCGTGTGCTGGCCGCGCTCGACCCCTCGACCTACGCCGACAGCGTGGCCGACCACGCCGGCTGGGCCGCCTCGCGGGTGGGTGCCCCGCTCGTTCTGCTGCACACGCTGGATCGCGACAACGTCGGCTCCAGCAAGGACCTGAGCGGCAACCTCGCCCTCGGCAGCCGCGAAGCGCTGCTGGAGCAGCTCGCCACCATCGATGCCGAACGCGCGAAACTGGCCCAGGAGCAGGGCCGCGCCCTGCTCGCCCACGCCGCCGAGCACGTCGCCGAGCGCTTCGGCCTGCAGGCGGAAACCCGGCTTCGCCACGGTGCGCTGGTCGACACCCTGCTCGATGCCGAGGAGGAAGTACGGCTGTTCGTGGTCGGCAAGCGCGGCGAGCACGCCGACTTCGCCAGGGGCCACCTGGGCAGCAACCTCGAGCGCGTGGTCCGTGCCGTGCACCGGCCGGTGCTGGTCGCATCGCGTGCCTTCAAGCCGGTGCAGCGCTTCATGATCGCCTTCGACGGCAGCGCCACCACCCGCAAGTGCGTCGAGATGGTCATCGCCAGTCCGCTGCTCAAGGGTCTACCCGGTGTGCTGCTGGCGGCCGGCGACAGCGCGCCCGCGGGCATGGACGAGGCGGCCGGAAAATTGCGCGAGGCCGGCTTCGATATCCAGGCTGTTGTCGCACCGGGCAACCCGGACGCGGTGATCGCCGCGCAGGTCACCGGACACGGCATCGACCTGCTGGTGATGGGTGCCTACGGCCACTCGAAGATCCGCCAGCTGATCGTCGGCAGCACCACCACCCAGGTGCTGCGCAGCTGCACGATCCCGGTGCTGCTGCTGCGCTGAGGCCATCGATCGGACGGCCCCGCAGGAGCGGCGCGAGCCGCGATCGGGCTTTCATGGGAAAGCCTCGTCGCGGCTCGCGCCGCTCCTGCGGATGCACATCAGCCCTTGGTGCCCACCTCGGCCAGCGCGGCAGTCGCCTGCAACTTGGCAGCCGCTTCCCTTCGTTCCGAATAGCGGTCGGTCAGCACCTGCGTGTGCGGACGCAGCAACAGGGTGAACCGCACCAGTTCCTCCATCACGTCGACAATGCGGTCGTAGTACGACGACGGCTTCATCCGTCCGCCCTCGTCGAACTCCTGCCAGGCCTTGGCGACACTGGACTGGTTGGGGATGGTGAACATCCGCATCCAGCGGCCGAGCAGGCGCAGCGAATTGACCGCGTTGAACGACTGCGAGCCACCGGACACCTGCATCACCGCCAGGGCCCTTCCCTGGGTCGGGCGCACGCCGCCCATCGACAGCGGCAGGTGGTCGATCTGCGCCTTCATCACGCCGGTGATCTGGCCGTGGCGCTCGGGTGAGCACCACACCTGCCCTTCCGACCACATCGAAAGTTCGCGCAGCTCGCGCACGGCAGGGTGGTCGTCGCCGGCCACCTGGTCGGGCAACGGCAGGTCGCGCGGATCGAAGATGCGCGTCTCGGCGCCGAACAATTGCAGCAGCCGTGCCGCTTCCTCCACCGCCAACCGTGAGTACGAGCGTTCTCGCAGCGAGCCGTACAGCAGCAGAATTCGCGGTGGATGGCCGTCGATCGCTGACGGCTGCACGTGCTCGCGGCAGAGTGCGGGCAGCACGTCGGGGTCACGCAGTTCGCGCAGGCGCGCGATGGCCGGGGCCTGCATCAGGGTCATCAGGTTTCTCCTTTAAATTCGTGTGCAGGCAACAGCAGCGCCACCCCCGCGGCCACCGCGACGAACGCCGCCGACACCCACAAACAGGCGACCAGCCCGCTCGCCTGGTAGACCCAGCCCGACAGCACCGTGCCGACCAGCCGGCCCATCGCGTTGGCCATGTAGTAGAAGCCGACGTCGAGCGAGACACCGTCTTCGCGCGCATAGCTGACGATCAGGTAGCTGTGCAGTGCCGAATTGGCCGCGAACAGCACGCCGAACATGCCCAGCCCGGCCAGCAGCACCGTCTGCGCGGATACACCATCGCCGGGCTGCCCTGTTGCGAGCTGCCACGCCATCAGCGCCGGCACCAGCGAAAGCACCGCCGCCCACGCGAACGCGGCGACGCGCCCCGGCGGATGCCCGTCGCGTCCGCGCACGAAGCGTGGCGCCGAAGCCTGCACGATGCCGTAGCCGATGATCCACGCGGCCAGGAACGCACCGGCCTGCCAGTCGTCCCAACCCAGCGTCGCGACCAGGAACACCGGCAGCGCGACCACGAACCAGACATCGCGTGCACCGAACAGGAACAGCCGCGCCGCCGACAGCACGTTGACCGGGCGACTCTTGGAAAACAGGTGGCTGAACTTCGGCCGGGCCTTCGCCTTGCCGAGATCGCGGCGCAACCAGACCAGGCTGCCCAGCCACACCAAGGCCAGCATCGCCGCCATCGCCAGCACCGCGCCGCGGAAGCCGAGCGCGGCCAGCAACACGCCGCCGAGGAAGAAGCCGACGCCCTTGAGTGCGTTCTTTGAACCGGTCAGCGCCGCCACCCAGCGGTACAGCGCGCCACCCGCGTCCGGCACCAGCAGCTTGATGCTGCTCTTGGCGCTCATCTTGTTGAGGTCCTTGGCGATGCCCGACAGCGCCTGCGCCGCCATCACCCAGGGCACGGACAGCCAGACCGTCGGTATCGCCAGCATCGACAGGGCAACGACCTGCATCGCCAGGCCGATGTTCATGGTCCGGTTGAGGCCGATGCGCGCGCCGAGCCAGCCGCCGACCAGATTGGTGACGACGCCGAACACCTCGTAGAACAGGAACAGCAGCGCGATCTGCAGCGCGCCGTAGCCGAGCTGGTGGAAGTGCAGGACCACCAGCATGCGCAGCGCGCCGTCGGTCAGGGTGAACGCCCAGTAATTGCCGGTGATCAGCGCGTACTGGCGCAGCGCGGCCTTGTGGTCCGCCGCGTCCATCAGCTCGCCGAACCCACCTTGAGGGCGAGCTCCGCGGTGCGGCTCACGTAGCCCCATTCGTTGTCGTACCAGGCGTAGATCTTGACCTGGGTGCCGTGGATGACGCGGGTGGACAGCGCATCGACGATGCTAGAGCGCGGATCGCTGCGGTAGTCGATAGACACCAGCGGGCGAGTTTCGTAGCCGAGGATGCCGGCCAGCGGCGTCGACTTCGAAGCCGCCTCCAGCAGGCCGTTGACCTCCTCCACCGTGGTCGCGCGCTCGACCTCGAACACGCAGTCGGTCAGCGAGGCATTGGTCAACGGCACGCGCACGGCGATGCCGTCGAGGCGCCCGCGCAGTTCGGGGAAGATTTCGGCAATGGCGGTGGCCGAGCCGGTGGAGGTCGGGATCAGGCTGCTGCCACAGGCACGGGCACGACGCGGGTCCTTGTGGGCGGCGTCGACGATGACCTGGGTGTTGGTCAGCGAGTGGATGGTGGTGATGCTGCCATGGAGGATGCCGAGGCCTTCATGGATCACCTTGACCACTGGCGCGAGGCAGTTGGTCGTGCAGGAAGCGGCGGTAACGATGCGGTGCGTGGCGGGGTCGAACAGGTGGTCGTTGACGCCGACCACGGTGTCGAGCACGCCGGCTTCCTTGACCGGCGCGGTGACCACGACGCGCGGCACGCCCTGGTCGAGGTAGGGCTGCAGCACCGATTTCCTGCGGAATTTTCCGCTGGCCTCGATCACGACATCGCAGCCGGACCAGTCGGTGTCGGCGATGGCGGTGTTTCGGGTGACCGGGATCCGGCGGTCGCCGATCAGCAGGTCGTCGCCGTCGTGGCGGGCTTCATGCGTCCAGCGGCCGTGGATGGAGTCGAAGTTGAGCAGGTGCGCGAGGGTGGCGGCATCGCCGCTGGGGTCGTTGATGCGGACGAACTCCAGCTCCGCGAGGTCATCGCGCTGCAGCGCCGCGCGCAGGGTCAGGCGGCCCATGCGGCCGAATCCGTTGATGCCGGTCTTGATGGTCATTGGGGTCTGCTCGCTTGTGCGGGGAATTTCGATGGCAAGGAGCTGCTCACTTGCATGCTGCCTTCGGCACGCATTCGACCGTTCCCCCGCAGCAGTTGCGCGTAAGGAACTCGATCAGCGCGTTCATCGTGTCGAACCTGGCGCGGTAGCAGATGCAGCGGCCGCGTTGTTCGCCACTGATCAGGCCGGCTGCGCCCAGCTCTTTGAGATGGAAGGACAAAGTCGCGCCAGGCAACGACAGGGCCTCGGCGATGTCGCCGGCCATCCGCCCTTCCGGGCCAGCCTCGACGAGCAGTCGGAACACTGACAATCGGGTGGACTGTCCGAGCGCGGACAATGCCAGGGTCGCGTCATTTATTTCCATATATCCAGAATAATCGAATGTTAGTGACATCAACAAGCCCCACGGGTCGTCCATCCGGGGTAAGGCACACATGTTGAAATCCGGCGCTGGGGTTGATGAGAATCTTTCTCATGAGAGAATGATTCTTATTTAACAACTCGGGGAATCGAAACCATGCCCATCGGGCCCATCCGGGCCGGTGCCATCCGCACCGCCCGCCGCCACGCCATCGCACTTGCCATGACCCTGTCCCTGCCCGGCCTTGCCGCCGCCCAGCAGGCCGATGCCGCAGGCGACCGGACGGACCCGTCGGTGACCGATCTCGACAGCGTGCAGGTCGTCGGCCGGGCCCAGAGTCTGTACAAGGTCGACGATTCCACCACCGCAACCCGCACCCAGACGCCACTGGAATGGGTGCCACAGGCAGTGCAGGTGCTGCCGCGGCAACTGATCGACGACCAGGCCGCGCACCAGGTCACCGACCTGTACCGCAGCATCAGCGGCATCAGCTTCTTCAGCTACGCCGGCGTCACCTTGCGCGGGTTCCGCCAGGAGAACGTGCTTTACGACGGCCTGCGCGGCGACCCTTATGCCGGCTTCTCGGTGCCGCAGCTGTTCGACATCGAGCGCATCGAGGTACTGAAGGGGCCGGCGGGCGCTCTGTATGGCGGTGGCGACCCGGGCGGGGTGATCAACTACATCACCCGCAAGCCCCGCCGCACGCCCGGGACCAGCATCGAACTGCAGGCCGGCAACTACGACTTCCTCGCCGGCTCGTTCCAGTCCACCGGGCCGGTGGCCGGCAGCGAGCGCCTGTTCTACCGCGTCGGCGTCTACGGCGAGACGGCCGAGCCGTTCCGCTGGAACACCGACAACGAAGTGCGCATGGGCGACGCCGCGCTTTCGCTCGACGTCGGCAGCACCGGCACGCTCACTTTCAAGGTCACCGACATCGAGCAGGACCAGGCTGGCAACCGCCTGCGCGGCGTGCCGGTGACAGACAACGGTCTTTTCCTGACCGATCGCCGCTGGAACCACAACGAGGCGAGTGACTTCCTCGACATGGACGCGCGGATCGCGCTGGCGATCTATACCGCCTCGCCGACCGCCGCGCTCGACATCGACGCCGCGGTGCGCTGGTTCTACAACGACGAGCGCCAGCAGTATCACGAGCCTTGGGGGCTGATCGACCGCGACGGCGACGGCACCGAGGAGTGGATGACCCGGCAGTTCCGTGACCAGGCCCGCCATGTCGAGGGGCTGGCCGCCAACTTCAACGGCGTCTGGCGGACCCAGGTCGGCGGGCTCGGCCATACCGTTTTGTTCGGCGTTGACGGCTACCGCGAGGACAACGACTTCTTCGGCCGCACGGCCCACAGCCTGGATGTGATCGCGGGCGGCACCGTGCCGGGCGTGGACCTGTTCGATCCCGAGTACGGCCTGGCCTCGATCGCCGACTACGACTTCACCCCCTGGCGCAGCACCCGCGTGCGCGGCACCCGCTACGGGATCTATCTGCAGGACCAGATCGAACTCGGACCGCGCTGGCAACTGCTGGCCGGGTTGCGCTGGGACGGATTCGAGGACGAAGACCGCGCGAACGGCGGCCGCGTCGACGGCGACGACCTCGGCTGGCGCCTGGGCACGGTGTGGGCGCTGACCGGCGAGGTCCACGCCTATGCCAACGTCGCCAGCGGATTCAAGCCGCAGAGCGCGGGTAACCAGGGCACGGCCGTCGGCGGCCCGTTCGATCCCGAGCACAGCCGGCAGCAGGAGATCGGCCTCAAGACCGCGTTCGCCGACGGCCGCGTGACCCTGAACTCGGCGCTGTACCGGATCGAACGCAGCAATGTGCTGCAGGCGACCGGGGAGACGGTGGACGGGGTCAACCAGCTCGCCCCGCTCGGCCTGGTCCGCAGCGACGGCCTGGAGCTCGACCTGCTCGCCGACCTGACCACGCACTGGGTACTCAACGCGTCCTACGCCTACAACGACGCGCGGGTGATCGACGCCGGCGTCAGCGGCATCACCAACTCGGTCGGCGACCGCTTCGCCAACGCGCCGCGCAACACCTTCGGCCTGTGGACGCGCTACGAGCTTCCGGCGCTGCGCTCGGCGATCGGCTTCGGCGCCGATTACGTCGACGAACGGCTCAGCCTCAGCGGCCAACGGGTCAAGCCCTACACCATCTACGACCTGAGCTGGCAGACCGAGTGGAACGGCTGGCACTTCCAGGCCAACATCAAGAACCTGTTCGACAAGGTCTATGCCGCCAGCGGCTTCATCGACCGCACCGGCCACTTCCCGGGCGAGCCGCGCCGGTTCTACCTGCAGGCGCGCTACAGGTTCTGAGCGCACGCATGGGCCAGCCGATGCCAGCCTCCAACGACGCCACGCGCAAGCCGCGTGGCCGCCGGCTGTGGTTCGACCTGCACAGCTGGGTCGGGCTCAAGCTGTGCGTGCTGATGGCCTTCGTCTGCCTCACCGGCACCTTGGCAGTGCTCGCGCACGAGATCGACTGGCTGCTGCATCCACCGATGCGGGTTGAGCCCGCGCCCACGCACGCGAGCTGGGGCGCGGTGCTGGCCGCCGCACGTACCGCCCATCCGGACTGGCGGATCGACTTTGCTGAAGCGCCGGAAGGCCCGCGCTTCGCCGCGAGGGTTCGCGTCACGACGCCGGATGGGCAGCGCCGTTTCGTCTGGGTGGACCCGTACCGCGGCACGGTCACCGGCGACACCGCCTTTTTCAACGTCCACCGCTTTCTGCGCAACACCCATCGCCATTTGATGCTGCCGTTGTACATCGGCCTGCCGCTGGTGGCGGCACTGTCGATCCCGCTCGCGATCAGCCTGCTCAGCAGCCTCTACATCTACCGTCACTGGTGGCGCGGGTTCTTCGTCCGCCCGCGTGGCGATCGCCCGCGCCGCTGGTGGGGCGACATCCACCGCCTGGCCGGGGTCTGGAGCCTGGGCTTCGTCGCCCTGATCGCACTGACCGGCACCTGGTACCTGGTCGAAGCCCTGGGTGGCGGGGCCCGGCTGCCGTCGCTGCCCGAACCCGAGCGCCTCGCGATAGCTGAAACGCCCATCGATGCCAGCCCCGCCGCCATCGACCGCGCCGTTGCCGAGGCACGCAGGCGCTGGCCGGCGTTCGAGATCCGCCAGGTCTTCCCGTGGAGTGCCGACGGCCTGTTGCTGCTGCGCGGACAGGCCGAGGCCGTGCTGGTGCGGCCGCGCGCCAACGTGATCGCGTTCGATGCCACCGACGGCCACTGGCTCGGCCACAACGAGGCCCGCGACATGGGCGTGCACCAGCGCATCGCCGAGATGGCCGATCCATTGCATTTCGGCAACTTCGGCGGATTGCCGGTCAAGCTGGTCTGGTTCGCATTCGGCGCCCTGCTGACCACGCTGAGCCTGACCGGCGCCTATCTCTATGGACTGCGGGCGGCCGATGCGCTGCGCTCGGCCCGTCGTCGGGACCCCGCGGCGGCGGAACATGCCGGCCCGCCGCGCCCGTGGCCGCTGGCCTGGCGAGGCATGATGCGCTGGCGCTGGCTCGCAACCGGCCTGTTGCTGGCATGCGCCGTGGCATGGTCGATGGCGGGATCGACGGGCGCGACCTGATGCGCTTGCGCGACGGATCCGGAAACTCCCGCACTGCCGGTCCAGGCTGGTCGGTCGCGCCGCCCGTCCGCGACCACCCGTTACAATCGACGGCCGCGCCGGGTCCCCTGCCCGCGCCATGACACTTCCAGCGAGCCCGATGTCCAAGAGCGCCGACAAGACGCCCGAACACACTCCCCTGATGAAGCAGTTCTTCGCCGCCAAGGCGGAGCATCCGGACGTGCTGCTGTTCTTCCGGATGGGCGACTTCTATGAGCTGTTCTACGACGATGCGCGCAAGGCCGCACGGCTGCTCGACATCACCCTGACCCAGCGTGGCAGTTCCGGCGGGGCGCCGATCCCGATGGCCGGGGTGCCGCACCATTCGGCCGAGGGCTACCTCGCGCGGCTGGTCGCGCTGGGCGAGTCGGTGGCGATCTGCGAGCAGATCGGCGATCCGGCCGCGAGCAAGGGTCTGGTCGAGCGCAAGGTGGTGCGGATCATCACCCCGGGCACGGTCACCGACGAGGCGCTGCTCAACGAGCGTCGCGACACCTTGCTGCTGGCGATCTCGCGGATGAGGAATGGCTACGGTCTGGCCTGGGCCGACCTCGCCGCCGGGCGCTTCATGGTCAACGAGGTCGCCAGCGAGGACGCACTGGAAGCCGAACTCGCACGGCTGGAACCGGCCGAGACCCTCATCGCCGACGAGGACGGCTGGCCGGACTTCGTGCTCGAGCGTGGCGGCCTGCGCCGGCGCGCACCGTGGCTGTTCGATGCCGACAGCGGCCGCCGGCAGTTGCTGAAGTTCTTCAACCTGCATGACCTTTCGGGATTCGGCATCGACGACAACCCGCTGTCGATCGCCGCCGCCGCCGCCCTGCTCGGCTATGTCGAGGAAACCCAGAAGCAGCGCCTGCCGCACCTGAGCTCGATTGCGGTCGAGTCCGGCGATGGCGCGATCGCGATGAATGCCGCGACCCGCCGCCATCTCGAACTCGACACCCGCGTCGACGGCGACACCCGCAACACCCTGCTCGGCGTGCTCGACAGCACGGTCACACCGATGGGCGGGCGCCTGCTGCGGCGCTGGCTGCACCGTCCGCTGCGCGATCGCGACACCCTGCGTCTGCGCCACCAGGCAGTGGAGACGCTGATCGAGTCGCGGGCCGGCGACGATCTGCGCGAATCGTTCCGCGCGCTCGGCGACCTCGAACGCATCCTGTCGCGTATCGCCCTGCGCAGCGCGCGCCCGCGCGACCTGTCGACGCTGCGCGACGGGCTCGGCCTGATCCCGGGTGTACGCACCCTGCTCGGCCCGCTCGACGCGCCGCGCCTGGCCGAGCTGGTCGGCGAACTCGGCGAGCACGACGAACACGCCCACCTGCTCGCCTCCGCCATCGTCGAGCAGCCACCGGTGCTGGCGCGCGACGGTGGCGTATTCGCCGAGGGCTACGACACCGAACTCGACGAGCTGCGACGGCTGTCGGAAAACGCCGACCAGTTCCTGATCGACCTGGAAATCCGCGAGCGCGAGACCAGCGGCATCCCGACCCTCAAGGTCGGCTACAACCGCGTGCACGGCTATTACATCGAGATCAGCAAGGCGCAGGCCGGCAAGGCACCGACCCACTACACCCGCCGGCAGACCCTGACCAATGCCGAGCGCTACATCACCGAGGAACTCAAGCAGTTCGAGGACAAGGTGCTGTCGGCGCGCGAACGTGCACTGGCCCGCGAGCGCCTGTTGTACGAGCAACTGCTCGACATGCTCAACGAGCGCCTGCCCGAGTTGAAGACCTGCGCCGCCGCGCTGGCCGAGCTCGACGTGCTCGCCGGCCTGGCCGAGCGCGCGCAGGCGCTGGACTGGGCACGACCGGAACTGACCGACGCGCCGAAGCTGCACATCGAACGCGGCCGCCACCCGGTGGTCGAGGCGGTGCGCGACGATCCGTTCGAGCCCAACGACCTGGTCCTGGGGATGCAAGCGAAGACGCCGACGGCGGCAACGGCCGCCGCATGCTGGTCATCACCGGCCCTAACATGGGCGGCAAGAGCACCTACATGCGCCAGAACGCGCTGATCGTGCTGCTCGCCCACATCGGCAGCTTCGTACCGGCGTCGCGCGCGGTGATCGGGCCGATCGACCGCATCCTGACCCGAATCGGCGCCGGCGACGACCTGGCCAAGGGCCAGTCGACTTTCATGGTCGAGATGAGCGAGACCAGTTACATCCTCCACCACGCGACCGAGCAGTCGCTGGTGCTGATGGATGAGATCGGCCGCGGCACCTCGACCTACGACGGCCTTGCCCTGGCCGAAGCCTGCGCGCGCCATCTCGCCGAGAAGAACCGCGCCTGGACGCTGTTCGCGACGCACTATTTCGAATTGACCGCACTCGCCGGGCCGGGCAGCGGCATCGCCAACGTGCACCTGGACGCGGTCGAGCACCACGACAAGGTCCTCGGCGACCGGCTGGTGTTCATGCACGCGGTCAAGGACGGTCCGGCCAACCGCAGCTTCGGCCTGCAGGTCGCTGCACTGGCCGGTCTGCCGAAGGCGGTGGTGCAACAAGCCAAGGGCCGGCTGGCTGAGCTCGAACAGCGCGGCCACGACACGCCGGCCGCGCCCCCCCTGCTCCCCGAAACACTCGAAGCCCCGCGCCAGGCGAGCCTGTTCGGGGCGCCGTCGGCGGCGATGGAGGCGCTGGCCGGACTCGACCCGGACGAGCTGACCCCGAAACAGGCTCTCGAAGCCCTGTACCGGCTCAAGTCACTGCAGTAGAAGGCAGCCGAAGGGGCGGCGTTCAGCCACCACCCGGAACCGGATGCTCCTGCGCCAACGCCTCGTCGATGGCATTGGCGCGCAACGCTGCCGGCCGCTGCCTGTGCAGTTCGACGAAACGAACGAAGGCCGGACGAGCTTCCAGCATCTCGAATTGCAGGTACCAGCCGATGTAGGCCGACACCAGCAGGTCGGCGGCGGTGAAGTGGTCGCCGACCAGGTGGTCGTTGTCGCCAATGGCGGATTCCAGGGTCGCGATCACGTCGGCCTCGGTCCCGTAGCCGGCCTGGGCCGGTTCGGCCAGCTTGCCCGTGGACTTGGCGATCATCAGCTGTTCCAGCGGTCCCATGAAGCTGATCCAGCGGTAGTAGCTGCCGCGCTCCTTCGAACCCGGCGCCGGCGCCAGTTGCTTGTCCGGCACCAGGTCGGCCAGGTACAGGCAGATCGCCGCATTCTCGGTAATCACGGTATCGCCGTGCTTCAGCGCCGGCACCTTGCCCATCGGGTTGATCTCCCGGTACTCCGGCGCCTTCATCGTGGTGCCGTAGTCGAGCACCACGGTTTCGTAGGGCAGTCCGGTTTCCTCCAGCATCCAGCGGGCAACCCGACCGCGGGACATCGGGTGGGTATGGAAGATCAACTTGTCTTTCATGGCGCGACTCCGTTCAAGGGAACCCGCAGTCTGCACCGGGGCTGCTGCCATCGGTTGTCAGCAATCAACAGGAGATTGCCACCCATCTCGAACTCCCCGCCGCATGAACGATTTCGTCATCGATCGCGGCGCAGGATGGTCGGCGCCCTTCTGTATCCCTGCTTGCATTCCCGGAAAAGGGTGCTCTACACACCGCTTTCACGCAGATAGCCACGCGCTATTGGTTCGCTAGGAACATTCAATTTCAGAAATCAACAGGCCGGGCGTACGGTAATGGCACGGCTTCAACAACTTCCAGCCGCTCCTGCAAAGACAGCCATTCCATCAACTCGATGCCCGCGATCCCGGAGCTGGACGAATGCGGGCACGAACAGCCAGAGGAGAGCACAGATGTCATCCGAAGCAACGTGCCCGTTCAAGCACGCCGCCGGCGAGGGTACTTCGAACAGGTACTGGTGGCCGAACCAGTTGCGGGTCGACCTCCTGCGCCAGCACTCCTCCAGGTCCGATCCGCTGGGCGAGGACTTCAATTACGCCGAAGCGTTCAAGAGCCTCGACTACGACGCGTTGAAAAAGGACCTCCACGCACTGATGACCGATTCTCAGGACTGGTGGCCGGCCGACTTCGGCCACTACGGCGGTTTGATGATCCGCATGGCGTGGCACAGCGCCGGCACTTACCGGGTCGGCGACGGCCGCGGCGGTGGAGGCCGGGGCCAGCAGCGGTTCGCCCCGCTCAATTCCTGGCCGGACAATGTCAGCCTCGACAAGGCGCGTCGCCTGCTCTGGCCGATCAAGCAGAAATATGGCCAGAAGATCTCCTGGGCCGACCTGATGATCCTCGCCGGCAACGTCGCACTGGAATCGATGGGCTTCAAGACCCTCGGCTTCGGCGGCGGCCGCGAGGACACCTGGGAACCGGACCAGGACGTGTACTGGGGTCGCGAGACCACCTGGCTGGGCGGTGACGTCCGTTACGCTCACGGCTCGCCGGGCGTCGTGGAAGGCGAGGACGAAGCCGTTCTCGTCTCCGACGACGACGCCGATGGCGACATCCACAGCCGCAATCTCGAGAACCCGCTCGCGGCCGTGCAGATGGGCCTGATCTACGTGAACCCCGAAGGCCCGGACGGTAATCCCGATCCGATCGCCGCCGCCAAGGACATCCGCGACACCTTCGGCCGCATGGCGATGGATGACGAGGAGACCGTCGCCCTGATCGCCGGCGGCCACAGCTTCGGCAAGACCCACGGCGCCGGCCCGGCCGACAATGTCGGCGCCGAACCCGAGGCAGGCGGCCTTGAGGAACAGGGCCTCGGCTGGGCCAACGCGTTCGGCAGCGGCAAAGGCGCCGATACCATCACCAGTGGCCTGGAAGTGACCTGGTCGCGGACGCCGACGCAATGGGGCAACAGCTTCTTCGAGATCCTTTTCGGCCACGAATGGGAGCTGTCGAAGAGCCCCGCCGGCGCGCACCAGTGGGTGGCGAAAGACGCCGAGCCGACGATCCCGCACGCATACGACAAGTCGAAGAAGCTCGTGCCGACGATGCTCACCACCGACCTGTCGCTGCGCCTGGACCCGGGCTTCGAGAAGATCTCGCGGCGCTTCCTGGAGAACCCGGACCAGTTCGCGGATGCGTTCGCCCGCGCCTGGTTCAAGCTGACCCACCGCGACATGGGACCGCGCGCCCGCTACCTTGGCCCGGAAGTACCGGACGAGGAGTTCACCTGGCAGGATCCGGTCCCGGCCGTCGACCACCCGCTGGCCGACGACAAGGACATCGCCACGCTCAAGGCCAAGGTGCTGGATTCGGGCCTGTCGGTGGCCGAGCTGGTCTCGACTGCCTGGGCCTCTGCCTCGACCTTCCGCGGCGGCGACAAGCGCGGCGGTGCCAACGGCGCCCGCATCCGCCTCGATCCGCAGAAGGACTGGGAAGTCAACAATCCGGCCCAGCTCGCCAAGGTGCTCAAGACGCTGGAAGGCATCCAGGCCGACTACAACAAGTCGGGGGCCGGTGGCAGGAAGGTCTCGTTGGCCGACCTGATCGTGCTGGCCGGTTGCGCCGGTGTCGAGCAGGCGGCGAAGAATGCCGGCTTCGACGTGACCGTGCCGTTCTCGCCGGGACGCAGCGACGCTTCGCAGGAGCAGACCGACGTCGACTCGATCAACATGCTCGAGCCGCTCGCGGACGGCTTCCGCAACTACATCAGGGCAAAGCTGCCGATCCCGGCCGAGGCGATGCTGATCGACAAGGCGCAACTGCTGACCCTGACCGCGCCCGAGATGACCGTCCTGGTCGGTGGCATGCGCGTGATCGGCACCAACTTCGACGGCAGCCGGCATGGCGTGCTCACCTCCAGTCCGGGTGCACTGTCCAACGACTTTTTCGTCAACTTGCTCGACATGGCCATTGAGTGGAAGCCGGTATCGAAGGCCGCGGATCTGTTCGAAGGACACGACCGGAAATCGGGCAAGAAGAAGTGGACCGGCACCCGCGTGGACCTGGTCTTTGGTTCGAACTCGGAGCTGCGTGCACTGGCCGAGGTCTACGCCAGTTCCGATGCCGGGCAGAAGTTCGTCGACGACTTCGTCGCGGCCTGGAACAAGGTGATGAACCTCGATCGCTTCGACCTGGCCTGACCTCCCGGACCTGCATGAAACCGGCGGGCGACCGCCGGCCAGCTGATCATCCGACCCCGCAGCAATACCGCGGGGTCGTTTTTCTCCCGGTCGCTCGGCCCCGTGCGGCTCAGGCTGCCTTCTGGCAGCCGTCGGCGGCGGCACGATCGAGCGCCTGCGCCAGGTCCGCCCACAGGTCTTCGACGTGCTCGATGCCCACCGACAGGCGCAGCAGACCTTCGGTAATCCCATTGGCGGTCTTGTCCGCTGCACTGACCACCCGATGAGTCAATCCCGAGGGGTGCTGGATCAGGGTGTCTACCGACCCCAGGCTCACCGCCGGCGTCATCAACGCGACCGAACGCATCACCATCGCCGCGGCACGATGGCCGCCGACCATCTCGAAGGCCATGAGCGCGCCCGGACCACGCATCTGTGTTTCCGCCAGCGCGGCGTTGCGCACGGTTCCGAGCCCCGGGTAGAACACGCGCGCGACCTGCGGATGTGCGGCCAGACGCGCGGCGATCTCCCGGGCATTGGCCTGTGCGCGCTCGACCCGCAGCGCCAGCGTCGGCAAGCCGCGGTGCAGCAGGTAGGCCGCCAGCGGATGCAACAGGCCGCCGGTCGCCGCCCGCACCGTGCGCAGCGGTTGGGCCAGCGGCTCTTCACAACACACGACACCGGCAATCACGTCACCGTGACCGCCCAGGAACTTGGTTGCACTGTGCAGTACGTAGCGCGCACCCAGTGCAGCCGGGTTCTGCAGCACCGGCGTGGCGAAGGTCGAATCGACCAGCACCGGCACCGCGCCGGCGGCCGCAACGACCGCACGGATGTCGACCAGGTCGAGGGTCGGGTTGGCCGGCGTTTCGATGATGACCAGGGCGGTATCGGGACGCAGGCGCGCGGCAATCTCGTCCGCATCGACGAACTCGGCCTCGATCCCGCACAGGCCGCTTGCCAGAAGGTGGTCGGAAGTGCCGTACAGCGGCCGCACCACCAGCACGTGTCCGCCGTGCGCGCGGCGCGCCATCAGCACCGCGGTCAGCGCCGCCATGCCGGAGCCGAACGCGACGCAGGCCTCGGTACCCTCGAGCCGGGCGAGCGCCGACTCGGTGCGGGCCACGGTCGGGTTGTGCAGGCGCGCGTAGATCGGATTCGCGGCGCTCGCCTGCCCGGCCACCAACGCATCGAAACTGGCCGTCCCCTGGTCGAGGTCCGCGACCGGGTAGGTCGTCGACAGGTCGATCGGCGGGGCGTGGACGCCGGCCTCGCGGAAGTCGTCGCGGCCAGCGTGGACAAGTGCGGTCTCGAAGCGATTCATGGCAATCCTCTGTCGACTCAGAGGCAAACTCTAGAAGAACATGCGACTGATAGAATCAGTTCCGAACATTATTCGATCAAACAGGAAATCGACGATGCTTGACCGAATCGACTTCGAGCTGCTGCGGCTGCTGCGGAAGAATGCGCGGCTGCCCAACAAGACTCTGGCCGAGAAGGCCGGCATCGCGCCGTCGACCGCACTCGAGCGGGTCCGGCGCCTGCATGAATCGCGCGCCATCCAGGGCTATCACGCCGAAGTCGCTCCACCGGCCATCGGCATCGGCCTGCAGGCGATGGTCGCGGTGCGGCTCGCACGCCATTCACGCGCACTGGTCGACAGCTTCCACCGGCACCTGCTGGGGCTGAAGGAGGTGCTGGCGTTCTACCACCTGGCCGGCGCGGACGACTTCCTTGTCCACGTGGGCGTGCGTGACAGCCACCACCTTCGCGAATTCGCGCTCACCGCCTTCACCGAGCGCGAGGAAGTCGCGCACATCCAGACCCAGCTGATCTTCGATTTCCGACGCAACACCGAGCTGCCGGTCTACCGCGACCCCGATTGAGTGGATGTTGCCCCTGTCATCATCGCCCCTGGTACAGGGCGCCGAGGCATTGTGCGGTTCGCTGTTCGGCAAACGCTGACCCGGCCGGCATAGCCGGCGCAGGCCCCGGCCCCGCTCAGCATTGAGCCGATTGCGGCTCGTGCCGCTTCTACGGGTCGAACTTCGCGCGGGCGATGGCCGGTGCAAGCTGGCCGGGCCAGTCGCGGTCGTTGGCCACCTGGGCGCGTTCGCGACTGGCCTCCAGCGCGGCGAAGTCCAGTTCGGCCACCGCCCAGCGCTCTTCGCCCCGGGTCATCGCGAGCACGCCGTCGTCCGGCAGGCCGGCATCCATCGGCGCGTACACCGCCGCCTCGCCGGTATTGGCGTCCAGCGCCGGACTCCACGGCGCCTCGCCGGCCGTGACCGCCTGGGCGACGAAGCAGCGATTCTCCAGCGCGCGGGCCAGGCAGCCGACCCGGACCCGGGTCGCGCCGGCATCGGTATCGGTGCAGCTCGGCACCACCAGCAGTTGCATGCCGGCCTCGCGCTGTGCGCGTACCGGCAACGGGAACTCGCAGTCGTAGCAGACCGCGGTGCCGGTGCGCACGCCATCGATTTCATACACGCCCAGCGCATCGCCCGGCTCGATCACCCCCGCCCCGCCCTGACCGGCTTTTTTCTCGAAGCAGGTCAGCTGCAACTTGTCCTGCCAGCCGTGGCGGCCATCCGGGGCGAAGCGATAGCTGCGGTTGCGATAGCCGCCGCGTCCGTTCGCAAGCAGGAAACTGCCGGCGACGATGTGCATGTCCAGTTCGCTCGCCAGTCGCGAGAACAGCGCCATCCATGGTTCGTGCAAGGCCTGGATGGCCTCCAGCGAAGTCTGCAGGTCGGCATGAATGGCCGGCGGGAACGCCGCTGCCAGTTCAAGCGACAGGTATTCGGGCAACACGGCCAGCCGCGCGCCGAGCTTCTGCGCCTCACCGAGCCAGTCGGCCTGCTTGCGGGCGAAGGCGTCGAAACCGAAACCCGATGGTCGCGGCTCGATCCGGTATCTGGCCACCGCGACCCGCAAGGGCCCGCCCGGCTTGCTCAAAGCACCCGCTCCAGCGGCCGCAGCCAGTAGCGCAGCACGTGGCCGACTTCGCCTACCCCGGGTTCGCGCCACGGCAGTTCCACCGACAGCCGCGGGTGCGGGCTGTAACCGCGCCGGCGCCAGAACGCGCCGAGTTCGCGATGGAATGGGGGGCGCCTGGGATCGTCGTCGCTGCGCTCGACCGCGCAGAATCCGGTCCAGGCAAACCCGCCCAGCGAACGCGCATGGGCCTCGCGCGCCTCGAAGAAGCGGTGGCCGAAGCCGCGCCCGCGATACCGCGGCAACAGCACCGACTCACCGCAGTAGAACACCTCGACCGGATCGATCGAAGCCTCGGCGAACGGTGCGCGGAAAGCCGCGTCCGCATCCATCAGCGGCAGGCCGGTCGAGGCACCGACCACTTCGTCTCCGTCGACCGCCAGTACGACGACGCTGAACGGCGAGTCGAGATAGACGCTGAGGTAATCGGCTTCGTAGGCGGCGTCGCCATCGTAGAGGTAGGGCCAACTACGGAAGACCTCGGTGCGCAGGGACGCGAGGTCATCGATGTAGGGGGTGATCGCCGTGCCGGAGACCACGCGGATGCCGGGGGATGCATGCATGTCCATGGCGGAATTCTAGAAGCTATCGCGGGCCGCGGAGGACCTTCCGTGCCGCCGGATCGACCGTTGTCGCGGCAGGCGGCCCTTCCCTGGGCCCTGTACCGTCCATGCGAACCGGTCCTCAGGCGCGCGGAGCGGGCCGCCCCGCCAGCTGGTACCAGTCGACCTTGCGGGTCACGGTCATCAGCGCCGCCAGAATCACGAACAGCAGGCCGGAGCCGAGCACCAGTGCGTTGTCTTCCGACACCAGCAGGCCGTACAGCGCCGCGTACAACAGGCCCAGCATCGCCGCGAAACCCAGTCCGCGCAGTACGCTGCGCAGCACCGCGCTGAGGTAGAAACCGATCAAGCCGAGACAGGCGACACTGGCGGTGAGGTATGCCCAGCCGAAGGCGATGTGCTCGCTGAGGCTGACCAGCAACAGGAAGAAGATCGACAACGCAAGCCCGACCAGGCCGTACTGGATCGGATGAACCGGAAGCTGCCTGACCAGCTCGAAGATGAAGAAGCCGACGAAGGTGATCAGCACGAACAACAGGCCGTACTTGGTCGCACGGTCGGCCTTCGAGTAAACGTTGACCGGATCGACCAGCGAGACCTTGACCGCATCCAGCGGACCGGAATGCTCAAAGTAGCGCAGGGCGCTGGCGTCGTCCAGCCCGGTCATCGGCAACCGGTCGCCACCCAGATACTGCCGTTGTGCATTGGTCGCCACCGAGGCCACCTGCCAGTTCGCATTGAAGCCGTTGCTGTCGATATCGCGGTTGCGCGGCAGGAAACTGCCGCTGAAGCGGGGATGCTGCCAGCTCGAATCGATGGCGAAGTCGTTGTGCTTGCCCAGCGGCACCAGCGACAGCGACTCGGTGCCGCCAAGGGTGAAGTCGAGCCGGGTATCGAGCACCAGCTCCTCGCCAGGCAAAGGGGCCGGCAGGCGGACATGCACGCCGGCTCCGCTTGCATGGCCCAGCCCGTCCGCAATCTCGCGCGGCTCGCCGTTCAACTGCATCCGTGGCGGTGCCAGCAGGCCACGCACGTCGGCGATCCCGTAGCTCAGCCAGGCCTGGCCGATCCGCCGGTTGCGGGCGCCGGTTTCATCGACCGGAATCACGGCCTTGAATTCCGCCTTCGCGGTCGCCTCCCATTCGTACACCCGGACTTCGTGCAGGCCGAGCCTGCGTGTGTCGGGCTGCAGTTGTCCGCGCACATCGAGGTTTTCCGGGAAGAACACCCATTGATGGCTCTGTTCGCGCTCGACCTGCCGCGGCTTGCCGTCGGCATCGTTCTCTTCGACCAGTACGTTTTCGGTGTACGGCACCACCAGCACCGGCCCCGAGAACGCCTGCGCGCCGGCATAGCTGCGGGCGACCTCGCGCACGGCGTCGGCACGGTAGGCCTGCCGCTCGCTGATCACGCCACGGATCATCAGCAGTGGTATCAGGATGGCCAGGGTCATCCCGATCACCACCAGTATCTTCACCCAGAGTCGCATCACCCTCTCCTGTCGGTTGTAGTGGCGACAGGATCGGGGGGCGATGCGGGGGGAGGATGGGGTTGTTGTGTAGCGAGTGTGAAGTCGGGTGGCTTTCGATCTGCCGGGAACAGTTGGAACGGGGTCTCCACCCCGGGAGAAATCGAAAAGAGATGGACCTCAGACCGGCAGCCTGAGACTGGCGACGGCGCCGCCGTCTTCGCGATTGGCGAGTGTGGCGCGGCCGAGGTGCAGGGCCGCCACCTCGGCGACGAAACTCAGGCCCAGCCCGCTGCTGCGGCTGCCGCCGTCCGGTCGGGCCAGCGAGTAGAAGCGCTCGAACACGCGGTCGAGCGCGTAGCCGGGGATGCCGGGACCACGGTCACGGACCTCGATGCGGACACCCTCGCCATCGCGCTTGGCTGCGACTTCAACCTCAGTGCCGCGCGGTGCGAAGTCAGCGGCGTTCTCGATCAGGTTGACCACCGCCTGCCTCAGCAGGAAGGCATCACCCCGCACGGCCGGCAGCGATGGCTCGACTTCCATCCGGCAGGTCACGCCGGCCCGTTCCAGGCATGGTCGGGCCATTTCGACGGCTTCCGCGAGCAGATCGTCGAGTGCCAACGACTGCGGATCCTCCAGATGCTGGCGATGTTCCACCGCCGCCAGTGCCAGCAGCTTGTCGATCATCTGCGCCAGTCGTTCGCTCTGGCGACGGATGTTGGCGGCAAACCGGGCGCGGTCGGCGTCTGCCATCGGCGGAGCGTCATCTGCACTGCCATCTTCGAGCAGTTCGGCGCTGCCACGGATCGCGGCCAGTGGGCTCTTCATTTCGTGGGTCAGCGTGTGCACGTACTGCTCGACGTACTGCTTGCCCTCCAGCCGCGTGCGCATGGTTTCCAGCGCCTCGCCAAGCGCCCTGAACTCGCCGCTCGCCCGCGGCGGGGTGGCGCGCTCGCCGGCGGTCACCGCGCGCGCGTAGCGTTGCAGGCCCTGCACCTGCCGCGACAGCCACCACGCGGCGACCACGCCCACGCCCAACGCCACCCCCATCAGCAGCAGGCCCCAGCGCCGCACCACCGACTGGCTGCGGGCAATGAACGGCGCGATGGTGCGATTGGGCTTGGCCACCGTCAGCGAGCCGACGATGTGGCCGTCCGCATCGTGTATCGGCGCGGCGACGTGCATGACGGTCGAATCCGGGTCATGGGGATTTTCCGGACTGGAGCGGGCACCGTAGCGACCGCGCAGGGTCAGGTAGACATCGTTCCAGCGCGAATAGTCCTTGCCGAGGTCGCGTCCGCTGCTGTCGAAGACGACGATGCCCTGCGCATCGGTGACATAGACGCGGTACTGCGCGGTGCGCTTGCCGAATCCCCATATCTCGGCACCGAGGTCGCGACTGCCCAGGGCGCGGATGCGGTCGGCAAAGCGGCCGTCATCGATACGGCCGGCGAGGAAGTCATCGGCAGCCAGCTCGGCCAGCACGTTGGCGCTGTCGACCAGGGAGTCCTCCATCGCCTGTCGCACACCGGGCTTGACCTCGGCCAGGAACACCCGTGTCAGCAGCAGCGCGGCCAGGGCCACGATCAGGAAGTAACCGAGGAAGATGCGCAGGCCGATCTTCATTGCAGCGCCCGCTCAGACCGCGCCGGCATCGCCGCCGCCATCGATGTCGATGGAATAGCCCAGCCCGCGGTGGGTACGGATGGGGTCGGTATCGGGCCGCACCTCGCGCAGCTTGCCACGCACGGTCTTGACGTGGGTATCGACGGTGCGATCGCCGCTTTCCAGCGCGTCGCCCCAGACCCGGTCCATCAGCTGTGCCCGCGACAGCACCGCACCCGGCCGCTGCAGCAGCGCAGCAAGCAGGCCGTACTCGTAGCGGGTCAGGTCCAGCAAGCGGCCGTGGTAGCGGATGCGGCGGCCTTCGGCATCGTGCTCGAACCCGCCCGACGTCGCCACCGGTCCGGCCTGGCGTTGGCCGCGCCGCAGCACCACCCGTACCCGCGCCACCAGCTCGCGCGGCGAGAATGGTTTGGTGACGTAATCGTCGGCGCCGAGTTCGAGGCCGAGGATGCGGTCGATCTCGCCATCCTGCGCGGTCAGGAAGATCACCGGCAGGTCGCGCTGCCGGCGCAGCGTACGGCACAGGTCCAGCCCGCTCATGTCCGGCAGGCCGATGTCGAGGATCGCCAGCTCGTGCTGCCCGCCTGCCGCCAGCCGCTCCGCGTCACCGCCGGTCAGGCAGTGATCGACCGTGAATCCCGCCGCTTCCAGTGCGTACTGCACGGTGGCGGCGATATCGGTTTCGTCTTCTACGAGCAGGATGCGCATGGGAAAGCAGGAGCGGGAACGGGAAATGGGGAATGGGGAATGATGGATTGCCGTCATCCCCAGAGCGCAGCGAGGAATCCGCTTTTCCATGATGTATCAAGATGCAGGCGGGCATCGCTTTGCAGGACCGTCCGCGGCATGGATGCCGCGGTCGAGCCCCCATGGATGGGTTTACGGCGTGTCCTGCAAAGCGATGCCCGCCTGCATCACCCGCGAACCATCAAAGCGGATTCCTCGCTGCGCCCGGGGTGACAGGATACGCTGTCCGATTCCCGCCCCTGCCCCGATCAATGAACTATCGCCACGCCTTCCACGCCGGCAACCATGCCGATGTCCTCAAGCATGTCGCGCTGCTGGCGATCTGCGACGCGCTGACCGCCAAGCCGGCGCCGGTGTTCGTGCTCGACAGCCATGCCGGGCGCGGGCTGTACCGGCTCGACGATGACGCTGCCCGCCGCACCGGCGAGGCCGCGGGCGGGATCGGTCGCCTGATCGAGCTCGGCCGCCAGTGCCCGCCGCTGGAGCGCTACCTGCGGGCGGTCCAGGCCTGCCGGATGGCGCATGGTTCGCACGCCTACCCGGGCTCGCCGTGGCTGCTGGCGCACGCGTTGCGCGAACAGGACCGGATCGCGGCCTGTGAACTGCAAGCGGAGGAAGCCGCCGCGCTCCGGCAGACCTTCGCTGGCGATCACCGCGTGGCCGTGCATGCCCGCGACGGCTACGCAGCACTCAAGGCCCTGCTGCCGCCGAGGATCGGCGACACCCGCTTCGGCCGCGGGCTGGTCCTGATCGACCCACCCTACGAAGCGCAGCTGGAGGAGTTCGATCATGCCCTGGCGGCACTGCGATCGGCGCTGGAACGCTGGCCGCAGGCGACCTACGCCCTGTGGTATCCGATCAAGCGACGGCGCTCGCTGCAGCCGTTCCTGCGCCGGGCGACCAACCTGCCGGCGAGATCGACATTCGTCGCCGAGCTGATGGTCCACCCGGACGACTCGCCGCTGCGCATGAACGGCAGCGGCATGCTGCTGCTCAATCCGCCCTGGCGACTGGATATCGCATTGAAGACCACCCTGCCGGCGCTGGTCGCGGCCCTGGGCGAGCCGGGTGCCTCCTGGCGCCTGGACTGGCTGAAGGCCGCCGCCTGATCGCAGCGCCGGACCCGGGACCGGTGAGCCACGTCATGGGTCGGTGGCCAGGTCCGGCTCGAAGAAGCTCCAGCGTACGTCCGGGAAGGCCTGCTTCATCGCCTGCTCGACGGCATCGATCCGTCCTGCCAGCACCGGCATGTCCCCGCCCCCGCGCATCTGCGCCTGCACCGCCACCATCATTTCATCGCCCAGTTGCAGGGTGATCAGGTTGATCACCCGCTCGACCTCCGGACGCGCCTCGAGGAACGCCAGGATCTGCCGCTGGCGTTCAGGATCGGCACTCTGTCCGATCAGCATCGCCTTGACCTCGACCGCCACCAGCACCGCGATCACGATCAGCAGCACGCCGATGCCGATCGTGCCGATCGCATCCCAGGCCGGGTTGCCGGTGGCCACCGCCAGCACCACCGCTGCGAGCGCGAACGCCAGCCCCAGCAGCGCCGCCAGATCCTCGCCGAAGATCACCACCAGCTCACTCTGGCGGCTTTCGCGGAACCAGCGCCACAGGCTGCGGTCGCCGCGGACCTTGTTGACCTCCTGCAGGCAGGCGCGCATCGAGACCGCCTCGAGCACGATGCCGAACGCCAGTACGCCGACCGCCCACCCCCACTGCCTGATCGGCTCGGGATGCTGCAGTTTGTGGATGCCCTCGTACAGAGAAAACATCCCGCCCACGGTGAACAGCATCACCGCTACCAGGAACGACCAGAAATAGACCGCCTTGCCATGACCGAGGGGATGCTCGGTCGAAGCCGGGCGCCTGGACCGCTTCATCCCCAGCAGCAGCAGGCCCTGGTTTCCGCAGTCGGCCAGCGAATGGACGGTCTCGGCCAGCATCGCGCCGGAGCCGGTGAAGAACGCCGCCACCCCCTTGGCGCAGGCGATCGCGAAATTGGCCCCGAGGGCGAACAGGATCGCGCGGGTCGAGTCACTGCCGGCAGCCATCGCATCATTACCGTTGAAACAAGGCGCGCGAGTATAGGCGGAGGGCCGGGGGCATGCACTCCGACCAGGCGGTGCCGGCCCACTTGCCCGTTCCTGCTGGCCACCGGTCCAACGGATAGCGGGCGTGATAGCCGCATGAAGACCACATCCCCCTCCGTTATGCGAATATCCGCGCATGGCCTCGCGTGAACGGCTCCCGCCCTGGCATGAATACCAGCGCCTGCCCAACGGGCGCGAAGTACTCATACGCCCGATCCGGCCCGACGACGCGGTTCCACTGCGCGAGGGCTTCGGCCTGCTGCAGCCAGGCGAGGTCCGGCAGCGCTTCCTCCACTCGGTCAAGGAACTGACCCCGGAAGCGGCCGAACGCTTCTCCCGCATCAACCCCAAAACCGAGTTCGCCCTGGTCGCGGCCGAACCGCTGCCGCCGGGCCAGGCGCTGGTCGGGGCGGTTGCGCGCATCGCCATCGATCCCGACGGCCATGATGCCGAGTTCGCGATCCTGGTCAGCCATTACATCGCCGGCATGGGCCTGGGCCGCTACCTGATGACACGGCTGGTCAAGTGGGCGCGTGGCAAGAAGGTCCAGCGCCTCTACGGCGATGTATTCGAGGACAACCAGCCGATGCTGCAGTTGGCGAAGTCGCTGGGCTTCGTGCGCGAACACCAGCACGACTCGCCGGGGCTGGTGCGGGTGGTGCTGGAGCTCAATCCGCCGCTGAAGGCCGCCTGAGCCGAGGCCGCTTGCTAGAATGCGCGTCCTTCCGGGAGCCTCGGAAACCCGACGTCCGGCTGTCATCCCCGTGAAAGCGGGGATCCGGCGACTTCCCCCGATTGAAAACCAAGGCATCTGATTCCAGCTTGCACGGGCAGGACGGGCCATTGGGGGATTACGGGTCCATGAGACCTCCCTTGTCGCGCTGGGCACTGCCGTGTCCGGCGCTGTTGCTGTTTTGTGTCCGGTGCCGATGAACGATCCCGCTTCTGCCTTCCCCACCCCGCCATTGCCCCGAACCGGCCAGCAACGCGCCTGGTGGCGCGCACCTGCATCGCCATCCGCGCTGGCCTGGCACATCGCCGCGGCGGCGCGCGCGCATGGCGGTCCGCTGCTGGCGATCACGCGCGACAACCACGGCGCGCACCAGCTCGAATCCGACCTGCACACCCTGATCGGGGACGACGGCACCCTGCCGGTGCTGCCGTTCCCGGACTGGGAAACCCTGCCCTACGACGTCTTCAGCCCACACCCGGACATCGTCAGCCAGCGGCTGGCCGCATTGCACCGACTGCCAACGCTGGAGCGCGGGATCGTGGTGGTACCCGTGCAGACGCTGATGCAGCGGCTGGCACCGAAGCGGCACGTGATCGGTGGCAGTTTCGATCTCGCGGTCGGCCAGCGCCTCGACCTCGATGCCGAAAAGCGCCGGCTCGAATCGGCCGGCTACCGGCATGTGCCGCAGGTGCTCGACCCGGGCGATTTCGCGGTACGCGGCGGCCTGCTCGACGTGTTCCCGATGGGCGCGACGCAGCCGTTCCGGGTCGAGCTGCTCGACGACGAGATCGACACCATCCGCGGCTTCGACCCCGAGACCCAGCGTTCGCTGGAAAGAATCGACGCAGTGCGCATGTTGCCCGGCCGCGAGATGCCGCTGGACGAGGCCGCGCGGGGACGCGCGCTCGACACCCTGCGCGAGCGCTTCGACCTCGACGCCCGCAACAGCGCGCTATACCAGGATCTGAAGGCCGGCGTGGCTCCCGGCGGCGTGGAGTACTACCTGCCTCTGTTCTTCGGTGGGGATGCTTCCGGAACGACGGCGACCCTGTTCGACTATCTCGGGGACAACGTCCTGCCGATGGTCGGCGACGGTGTGAACGAAGCCGCCGAAGCGTTCTGGAAACAGACCGGCGAACGCTTCGAGCAGCGCCGTCACGACATCGAACGCCCGGTACTGCCGCCGGCCGAGTTGTACCTGTCGCCTGACATGTTGCGCGAGGCGTTGAACAGGGGCGACCGGATCGAGGTCTGCGGCGAATCGCATCCGCAACGCGAACGCGCGGCCGCTCTTGGCGACCAGCCCGCACCGTCGTTGCCTCTGGCAGCGAAGGATGCCGCACCGGCTGAAGCATTGAAATCGTTCCTGTCGAGCTATCCCGGCCGGGTGCTGATCGCTGCGGATTCACCCGGCCGTCGCGAGGCATTGCTGGAGGTGATGGATGCGGCCGCACTGAAACCCGACGTCGAATCCGACTGGGGCGCATTTGCCGCAAGCGATACCAGGTTCGCGATCGCCGTCGCCCCATTCGACGATGGCTTCGCCCTGACCCAACCGGCGATCGCCATCCTCACCGAGCGCCAGTTGTTCCCCGAGCGCGTCAGCCAGCCACGCCGGCGCCGCCGTGCCGGCCGCGAACCCGAAGCGATCATCCGCGACCTCGGCGAACTGACCGAAGGCGCGCCGATCGTCCACGAGGACCACGGCGTTGGCCGCTACCGCGGGCTGGTGGTACTGGAGGCTGGCGGTCAGCCTGGCGAATACCTCGAGATCGAGTACGCCAAGGGCGACCGCCTGTACGTGCCGGTCGCGCAATTGCACTTGATCAACCGCTACTCCGGCGCTGCGATCGAAACCGCGCCGCTGCATTCGCTCGGCGGCGAGCAGTGGTCGAAGGCCAAGCGCAAGGCCGCCGAGAAAGTCCGCGACGTCGCCGCCGAACTGCTGGAGATCCAGGCCAAGCGGCAGGCCCGGGCCGGGCTCGCGATCGAGGTCGACCGCGCGATGTACGAGCCGTTCGCCGCGGCCTTCCCGTTCGAGGAAACGCCCGACCAGCACTCCTCGATCGAAGCGGTGATCCGCGATCTCGGCTCCAGCCAGCCGATGGACCGGGTCGTCTGCGGCGACGTCGGCTTCGGCAAGACCGAGGTCGCCGTGCGCGCGGCCTTCGTCGCCGCCGCAAACGGCAAACAGGTTGCGCTGCTGGTGCCGACCACCCTGCTGGCCGAGCAACACTACCGCAACTTCCAGGACCGCTTCGCCGACTGGCCACTGCGGGTGGAGGTGCTGTCGCGCTTCAAATCGACCAAGGAGATCAAGGCCGAACTCGACAAGCTCGCCGAAGGCAAGATCGACGTGATTGTCGGCACCCATCGCCTGCTGCAGAAGGATGTGCGCTTCAAGGACCTGGGCCTGGTCATCGTCGACGAGGAACAACGCTTCGGCGTGCGCCAGAAGGAGGCGCTGAAGGCACTGCGCGCGAACGTGCATCTGCTGACCCTCACCGCCACGCCGATCCCGCGCACGCTCAACATGGCGATGGCCGGGCTGCGCGATCTGTCGATCATCGCCACCCCGCCCGCGCACCGGCTCGCCGTGCAGACCTTCGTCGTGCCCTGGGACGATGCCCAGCTGCGCGAGGCGTTCCAGCGCGAACTGTCGCGCGGCGGTCAGGTCTACTTCCTGCACAACGACGTCGAAAGCATCGGTCGCATGCAGCGCGAACTGCAGGAACTGGTGCCGGATGCGCGTATCGGCATCGCCCACGGCCAGATGCCCGAGCGCGAACTGGAAAAGGTAATGCTCGACTTCCATAAGCAGCGTTTCAACGTGCTGTTGTGCTCGACCATTATCGAGTCCGGCATCGACATCCCCAACGCCAATACCATCATCATCAACCGCGCCGACAAGTTCGGCCTGGCCCAGCTGCACCAGCTGCGCGGCCGTGTCGGTCGCAGCCACCATCGCGCCTACGCCTACCTGGTCATTCCCGACAAGCGCTCGATCACCCCGGACGCGCAGAAGCGGCTGGACGCGATCGCATCGATGGACGAGCTCGGCGCCGGCTTCACCCTCGCCACCCACGACCTAGAGATCCGCGGCGCCGGCGAGCTGCTCGGCGAAGGCCAGAGCGGGCAGATGGCCGAGGTCGGCTTCAGCCTCTACACCGAGCTGCTGGAGCGCGCCGTACGCTCGATCAAACAAGGCAAGCTGCCAGATGCGGACGAAGCCGAAGCGCGCGGTGCCGAGATCGAGCTGCACATCCCCGCGCTGATCCCCGAGGACTACCTGCCCGACGTGCACACCCGCCTGACCCTCTACAAGCGCATCAGCAGTGCCCGCGACAAGGAGGCGCTGCGCGAGATGCAGGTGGAGATGATCGACCGCTTCGGCCTGCTCCCGGAGACCGCGAAGCAGATGTTCGCCGTCGCCGAACTGAAGCTGGACGCGACCGCGCTGGGTATCCGCAAGCTCGACCTCGGCGCGAATGGCGGCCGCGTGCAGTTCGTCGAAAAACCCAACGTCGATCCGATGGCAATCATCAAGCTGATCCAGGGTCAGCCAAAGTCGTACCGGATGGATGGGCCGGACAAGCTGCGGATGACGCTCGACCTGCCGGACGCCGCGACGCGACTGGCCGCGGCGAAGGGACTGTTGCTGATGCTCGGCAAGGGCGGCTGAGCGGACTCAAGCCGCGGCGCACGCCGGACTGAGGACCGTGGGCGCTTCCCTTGCCGGCATCTCGGCCAGACATCCCTCGATCGTATAGCGTGCGCGACGCTCGGCCACGCCCGGCCGGTCAAGCGGACTGAGTACGCCACCCGCGCCACGTCCGAGCACATGGGTGTAGATCTGCGTCGTTGTCACGTCCTTGTGACCCATCAGTTCCTGCACGGTGCGGATGTCCTGCCCGGCCTCGATCAGGTGGGTCGCGAACGAGTGGCGCAGCGTGTGGCAGCTGGCCGGCTTGTCGATGCCGGCCTTCGCCTTCGCCGCCTTGACCGCCCGTTGCAGCACCGCCTCGTCGACATGGTGTCGGCGACGGATGTTCGTACGAGGGTCCCGCGAAAGCCGCGGTGAGGGAAACAGGTACTGCCAGCCGAGCTCGAAGCCCGCATTCGGATACTTCTTCGCCAGTGCGTGCGGCAGATACACGCCAGCCACCCCTTCGAGCCGATCCTGCCCATGCAGGACCTTCACCCGGTCACGCTGGCGCTGCAGGTCGACCTTCAACCGTTGCGGCAGCGGTACCCGCCGGTCCTTGCCGCCCTTGCCGTTGCGAACGCAGATCTCGTTGCGTTCGAAATCCAAGTCCTTGACCCGCAGCCGGTGGCACTCCATCAAGCGCATCCCGGTGCCGTACATCAAGGCCGCCATCAGCCAGGCCTGTCCATCGAGCCGCGAAAGCAACCTCGCCACCTCATCGCGCGAGAGCACCACCGGCAACCGCGACGGCCGCTTCGCTCGCACCACCGTCTCCATCCACTCCAGCTCGGCATCCAGCACCTGCCGATACAGGAACAACAGCGCCGACAACGCCTGGTTCTGCGTACTGGCCGCCACCTGACCCTGCGTCGCCAGGTTCGACAGGAAGGCCTCCACCTCACTACGCCCCATGTCTCGCGGGTGTCGCTTGCCGTTGGCCAGGATGAAACGCTTGATCCAGTCGACATAGGCTCGCTCCGTTCGGATGCTGTAGTGCATCACACGGCAGCGCGCACGGACCATGTCTAGCAGCTTCGATGGCATACCGGGCCCCACGTTCTGGAAGAACCGCTTACGGCGGCCTTTGCCCGCCCCCCTATCCTGACCTGCCGGGCTTTCCGCACCAGATACCACCCCATCGCCTTCCATAGCACCCCCAATTCGTCAGATATCCGGGGAGGATGGTCTAGTCTAGATCCCCGCACCATCGGAAAAGTCCTTGATTCTTGGTAGGAATACTCCGATTGACGCTGCGACTCGGCTTGGCCAAGATTCGATACCACCCCGCTTTCGGGGTCTACTAGGTGTTAGGCGCTGTAAAAGCAGTTTGCGTTGCTGGCTTCGCTGCCCCGCTCCGCCGTCCGCGCTGCGCACGGCTCCGCTGCTAGCGTTTCCAGGTCACTAGACACAACCATCGTGCTTCCACCGCCGCCCGCTTCGCGCGCGGCTGGGTTCGCCGCGTCGGACACAGCTTCGGACACGCTGCCAGGCGCGCTCACACGGGGTCGCGGGCAGTCTGTCGGCTTCGGATGTAGGCCAAGCTCGCGGCCGGGCTGTCGGTAAAGCCCCCGCTTCGGGCAGCATCCAGCGGATACGTCGTCGGGCGCGCACGGTTGCCCTGGCTTCGGACACGTTCAAAGCGGCAGTTGCCAGCCCCGGGGCATTCTGGGGTAACCTCAGCGCCTAACAATTCATTCAAGCCGAAGTTGCTTCGCAACTCGGCTTAATTCAGGTGTTAGCCCTGCTTGGACACATCAATGGAGGCGGACATGATCAGCAGGATGGTTCTCATCGCAAGCTTACTGACCGTTCTTGTCGGCTGTTCCACCATTCCAACCGAAAACCCTGCGTTCGTAGGCGTCGAACCCACGCGAAATGATTCTGCCCTTGTCTACCTCTACCGGCCAAAGAACTTCACTGGTGGCGGTGTCAGAATTCACGCAAATCTAAATAATCGGCAACTAGCAACACTGCCAAACTGCTCCTTCACTTACGCATACCTGCCGCCCGGCGAGTACACAGTCTCAACCACCTCGTCACCATCGTTCTCTCAGACGCCAGAGCCTATCTCATTCAAGGCGCAGTCTGGCCAAAAGCAGTTCTATCTGTTGGACATCGACGGCTCATTCAGCATCATTCCAGTCGGACCAATTACGGTTGGCACATCTTCTACAAGCATGACATGGCGCAACACCAACGAGTCAGACGCGGTACGCCTAATGACAGGCTGCTACCTTGTACAAGCATCGGATCCGCAAGGCTAACAATTCATTCAAGCCGACGCCGCTTCGCGGCGCGGCTTAATTCAGGCGTTAGGCGTGGGCATGCAGCTTTCAAAATTGCGCTCCCACTGCCGAGCCGCTCTGCCCGGTCAGGCATTCCCTCGCGTCAAAAGCCGCCGTCGGTTGTTCCTTGCTGCGCCGCCACGGCCATTGCGCCGCCCGGCCTCCGGGACAGTGGGTCAAGGCCAGACGGGCGGCGCAGGGATCGGTCAAACTTGAGGTTGGGGCGGCGCTCCTGGCTTCGGTCAATCGGGTCCGGGCCACCGACTGTTGTCGGCCTTCGTTGGGTTTGATCGGCGGGCTCACTGTTACGCACACGGGTACAACCTCACTTCGCCGCCTTTCACCGTGCGCCTAACAGGTCGTTCAAGCCGAACCCGCTTCGGATCAGCTTGCACCCGGGTGGTTCCGCGTTAACATCGGCTTCGGAACCGGCCCATAGCGGGTCGGCTTAACTCTGGTGTTAGGCCCCACATGGAGTTAACTTGTGGCCACAGCAATTATTGTCGTGTGCGCTCTGATCTTTGCGCTTTTCTATCCGTTAGTCGTGCCGTGGCGCAAGCCCAGCCTCTATGTTTGGCTAATTGTCTGGTTTGGCTCCTGGCTCTCATTCTTCTATCTCTCCCAACTTGAGTCGGCCGACTACAGCAAGGGACAAGATTCCACATTCGTGGGAATGTTTATTGCGTTTCTTACAATCGGCAGTCTTATTCGAGCCATTAGTCGTGGCATTGCGCTGCGGGTTCGTAGGCGCAAAGAGCAGCAACTCAGGTCTCTAGCCGGTGGGACCTAACAATTCGTTCAAGCCGAACCCGCTTCGTGGCTTCGGCCAACCTGTCGTCTCTGCCAGCGCGTCGTGCTCCCACCGTTCGCGCTGCGGGTCGGCTTAACTCAGGCGTTAGGTGCCATGGAAAGCATCGTCGCGAATTTGAACAAAAGTTTTGGCGACCTTCCTGCCAGTCCACCCATGTCGCTCCGAGGTGGAAATTCCCTTGATGACTATCAGGCGGCTCCAGCCTTTGACCCGGAGCTGGACAGGATCACACCTGAGTATCTAGAGACCTACTTCTGGGGCATCTCGTACTTAGACACTCAGTCCTGGCGTTTCTACCTGCCTCATTTGCTGGGCTACGCCCTAAAAAATACCGCCAACCCCCATTCCAATGCTACGGATTCCTTTCTGTCTTCGCTCCGACCACCTGACCGCGATCCACCTCGCTTCGGATCTCTCACTGTCGCTGAGGAGCAAGTGGTTGTGGCAGTCCTCGACAAGCTCGCTTTCTCAGATCAGTCCGTATGGCAAGAATCAGCTCAAGTTGCACTCGAGGAATACTGGGCGCCAGGAGCCACCTACCGGTGAGCTGGCTGGCACCTAACAATTCGTTCAAGCCGAAGTTGCTTCGCAACTCGGCTTAACTCTGGCGTTAGGCGTGGGCATGCCGCTTTCATAATTGCGCTCCCACTAACGAGCCGCCCTGCCCCGGTCAGGCATTCCCTCCCATCAAAAGCCTCCTTTGGTTGTTCCTTGCTGCGCCGCCACGGCCATTGTGCCGCTCGGCCTCCGGGACAGTTGGCCAAGCCCAGACGGGCGGCACAGGGATCGGTCAAACCTCGGGTTTGGGGGCGGCGCTCCTGGCTTCGGTCAATCGGGTCCGGGCCACCAACTGTTGTCGGCCTTCGTTGGGTTTGATCGGCGGGCTCACTGCTTCGTGCACGGGTACGATTCCACTTCGCCGCCTTTCACCGTGCGCCTAACAGGTCGTTCAAGCCGAACCCGCTTCGGATTAGCTTGCACCCGGATGGTTCCTCGTTAACATCGGCTTCGGAACCGGCCCGGGGCGGGTCGGCTTAACTCTGGCGTTAGGCCGCCGGGGAACCATGCGCAATCTGAAACAAGTACTTCTTATCGCGTTCTCTTCTGGCTGGGTCGCACCTATATGGTTGGCCATATGGCTATTCGCCGACTTCTGGCAAGTTGAGGGCTGGCCGCGCCTGCTCGAGCAACAGCCTGGGAACTCCTTTGAGTGGTTTGGCTATATCAAGAACTGCCTCAATCTCGGCTTTGCTAGGCTGGCCGCTGTAATTGCATACTGGTCATGGGTTGGCTCATCAGCGCTCAAGCGCGGACGGTCGGCCTAACAATTCATTCAAGCCGACGCCGCTTCGCGGCGCGGCTTAATTCAGGTGTTAGGCCCCACATGGAGGTATTTTTTGTGGCCACAATTATCCTGATCGCATGCGCTCTTGCCCTTGCGCTCTTTTATCCACTGCTCTCTCCATGGTGTAAGCCGAGCCTCTATGTCTGGCTGATTGTCTGGTTTGGGTCTTGGCTCTCGTTCTTCTATCTTTCGCAACACGAGTCCATTCACTACGACAAGGGGCAAAATTCCACACTCATTGGACTGTTTATTTCCTTACTTACGGTCGGCAGTCTTGTTCGAGTCATTCATCGTGGCATTGTGCTCTGGGTTCGTAGGCACAAAGAGCAGCAACTCAGGTCTTTAGCCGGTGGGGCCTAACAGTTCGTTCAAGCCGAACCCGCTTCGGGTTAGCTTGCACCCGGGTGGTTCCGCGTTAACATCGGCTTCGGAACCGGCCCATAGCGGGTCGGCTTAACTCAGGCGTTAGGCCTCAGAGGCAACTTTCATGGGACTGGCGATTGTTATTGCGGTAGTGGCCATAATCCTGATCGTAAATGTTGCAGCTCTTTGTGCTGGCCACGAGCGTCATGGGATTTCCCATAATGTAGCGACGATTTGTGGCGGTGCCGGCTTCTTCTGCTTACTTGGTCTCGTGGTCGCATACTTTGATGCGTTTATGCAAGTTTGGGTCAAACGTCCTGGATACGAGGGGCAACTCGTTTTCTTTTTCCTTTATGCAACCGGCGTGACAACGACTGGGTCGCTGATCTCAACAGTAGTAGTTGCCATCCGAGACTACCGGTCAGAGGCCTAACAATTCGTTCAAGCCGAACCCGCTTCGGATTAGCTTGCACCCGGGTGGTTCCGCGTTAACATCGGCTTCGGAACCGGCCCGGGGCGGGTCGGCTTAACTCTGGCGTTAGGCGGCGCAAGATGCATCCCACCCACTGCCCACATTGCGGTAACCACTGCATGGACTTCTGGTCCAAGGTTTCACTCGGCCCAGCTCGTAAGAGAAGGTGCCAATCCTGCGGAAGCATGGTGAGTGTTCCATGGTTGCAAAGCTCTCTTCATCTGCTGACGGTGGGGTTCATCCCGTTCTTCATCTGCCTGCTAGCCATTACTCTCCTTGACTTATCAAACTGGCTTTCTTGGGCGCTTCCTGTAGGCGGCATATTCGCTGGCGTTGCAGCTGAGCTGTGGTTGTACTATCGCTTTGTCCCGTTGGTGGCGCGTACCGCCTAACAGTTCATTCAAGCCGAAGTTGCTTCGCAACTCGGCTTAATTCAGGTGTTAGGCCCCACATGAAGCATGTCGCGCAGTTAGCCATTGCCATCTTTGCTGTAGCTCTGGCCGCCTGGGCTGCTCTCGTATTCCTAGAGGGAGACGCTTGCGCCGACGCTGGCGGGAGCTTCCACAGCGCGACAATGCAATGCCTGGTTGCTCCCGGCCAAAGCCATACCCCTTTGGTTTCGCGTTCGCATTGGCCTTTTTGGGCCTTCTATATCGCAGTAACAACCTTTACAGCAGTCGTAATCTACGCGCTAGCATCTGGTCTGGCATCAGGTCTTCGCTCACTGTGGGTGGATATCATTCGTGGGCGTGGGGCCTAACAGTTCGTTCAAGCCGAACCCGCTTCGGATCAGCTTGCACCCGAGTTGTTTCGCGTTAACATCGGCTTCGGAACCGACCCAAGGCGGGTCGGCTTAACTCAGGCGTTAGGCCTCAGAGGCAACTTTCATGGGACTGGCGATTGTTATTGCGGTAGTGGCCATAATCCTGATCGTAAATGTTGCAGCTCTTTGTGCTGGCCACGAGCGTCATGGGATTTCCCATAATGTAGCGACGATTTGTGGCGGTGCCGGCTTCTTCTGCTTACTTGGTCTCGTGGTCGCATACTTTGATGCGTTTATGCAAGTTTGGGTCAAACGTCCTGGATACGAGGGGCAACTCGTTTTCTTTTTCCTTTATGCAACCGGCGTGACAACGACTGGGTCGCTGATCTCAACAGTAGTAGTTGCCATCCGAGACTACCGGTCAGAGGCCTAACAATTCGTTCAAGCCGAACCCGCTTCGGATTAGCTTGCACCCGGGTGGTTCCGCGTTAACATCGGCTTCGGAACCGGCCCGGGGCGGGTCGGCTTAACTCTGGTGTTAGGTCTCACAACGAGCATGCCGAGCATTCCAGTCCAATTAGCAACACTCCTTGCTGCACTGCTCGGCGGCTTTCTACTTCTGTACGTTCATCGCAAGAACGCTCGTCGCACTGCCGCAGCCAAGTTCCGCTCCTCGCTGCTGGGCGCCGTGACCGGACTTTATCCAGTTCCTTCCAACTGGCCCAGCAACATTGACTCGCATCTGCGGCAGGTCTTCCCAATTCTTCAACAGGCGGTTGCGGAGTTTCGGCCCTATGTCCCCTGGCATTCTCGGCATTCCTACGACCGTGCATGGTTCATCTACCGCTTGGGGCCCGATGGTAGGGAGATCGATAAGCAGCTGTACCATCAGTACATGGGTTTCACCTCGCCAGGTGAGCCGGTCATTGACCCCAAGGAGACCTTTCGGGCCAATGTGGCTGGCTTGCTCGCATTCGCGGGTGAGACCTAACAATTCATTCAAGCCGACGCCGCTTCGCGGCGCGGCTTAATTCAGGCGTTAGGCGGCATTGGATGAGCGTCAACACGTGCCCACATTGCAAAAACTACCAGTTTGGGTTCTGGGCCAAGATTTCGCTCAGTCCGAGACGAAAGCGCCAATGTCAGAGTTGCGGTGGGCTTGTCTCAGTCTCAAAGTACCGCAGCGCGCTTCATCTGCTGACGCTCGGCGTCATACCGCTCTTCTTTTGCCTCTTGGCCATTTCCATCACCAATAGTTCTTCCGCAACGTGGTGGTTGTTCCCTACCGTTGGCATAGTCGCCGGCGTCTCGTTTGAGCTCTGGTTGTACTATCGTTCTGTCCCGTTGGTGGCGCATGCCGCCTAACAATTCATTCAAGCCGATGCCGCTTCGCGGCACGGCTTAATTCTGGCGTTATGCGTGGGTTGGCGATTTCAAAGTAGCGCTACCGGCGCCGCACTACCCCACCATTCCAACCGTCACTGGCGCTTCGCAAAGCCCGCTTTTGCCGCATCCGCGTTGCACCGCCGGCGGTCTTCGCGCCGCTGCAATACAGAGCTGTTCGGCTACCGGGTCGGCGGCGCGGTTCACTGCCACGGTCAGTTCACCGATTCACGGATCGGCGGCGCCCAGGCTTCGGTCGGTCAAGCGCTGGCCTCGATTTCCTACCGGCCTTCGGGACAGTGGTGGTAGGCTCCCGGTCATGGTCGCGTCGGGGACAATGGCGGCTTCGCTCAGTGTCCGTGGCGCATAACAAATCGTTCAAGCCGAAGCCGCTTCGCGGCTCGGCTTAACTCAATCGTTAGGCGCCAAGGAGAGTTCCATGCCAGACCATCGTCAGATCTACCTCGATGACGTCATTCTCCGCGTCAACATGCTGTTGGATGATGGTCTCACCGCCTCATTCGACGAAGTACATGGTGCAATACAAGCCGGTCGCATCATCGAGTGGCTTGATGAGAAAGGTGCTGACATGTCCATCTTGCTGGCTGACAGCATGTCGGACGAAAAGGCGCTAGTCGTCGAAGCACTTAAACTTGCTTCGACCGTGCGCAAGGGTCAGGAGCGGCGGAAGCTTGGCGTAGAGCACAACGGACTTTGTCTGGTCATCGCTCTGGCATTGGAGGCTAAGGCGATCAGTCCGCCCGTCACTAGCCCGTACTTGCCAGATGCAGGTGTCCAGTGATGCGGGCATTGGCGCCTAACAATTCGTTCAAGCCGAAGCCGCTTCGCGGCTCGGCTTAACTCTGGCGTTAGGCGCCAATTCGGCCAGGTCGTTGTTCGGTCAGCACCGCAGTGGCTACGCCATCCGCTGTGCGCATGGCTCCGTCCCGATTGGTGTCGGCAAGCAGGCCACAACCATCGGCCCAGTCCGCCACCCGCTACGCGCGTGGCTGGGTGCTCGCGCAGCTTCAACAAACATCGGCTGCGTTGACCTTCCAATGCCGGCACGGCCTGGTCGTCCCGCCCTCGGCCATGATCGGCACCCCAACTCCCCTGCCCGCCATGTTCCTCGGGCACCTCTCGGAACATTCGTGCACCCAGACGGTGTTCCCGTGAATGCGGCCTTATGGGCTGGGTCTTTGTGCACTTTCAGCCAAAGGCACGCTATTCTCGGCGCATCTGGCTCAAGGCCATGCGGTCTGGGTCAGCGGCAAGGCGTCAAACAGTTCGGTTGGCGCCTAACAATTCGTTCAAGCCGAACTACCTTCGCTACACCAATCACATGGCAGGTAAAGCATGCCATGTGATTGGCTCCGCTACGGTAGTCGGCTTAACTCTGGCGTTAGGCGTGGGCATGCAGCTTTCAAAATTGCGCTCCCACTGCCGAGCCGCCCTGCCCGGTCAGGCATTCCCTCGCGTCAAAAGCCGCCTTCGGTTGTTCCTTGCTGCGCCGCCACGGCCATTGTGCCGCTCGGCCTCCGGGACAGTTGGCCAAGCCCAGACGGGCGGCACAGGGATCGGTCAAGCTCGGGTTTGGGGGCGGCGCTCCTGGCTTCGGTCAATCGGGTCCGGGCCACCAACTGTTGTCGGCCTTCGTCGGGTTTGATCGGCGGGCTCACTGCTTCGTGTACGGGTACGGTTCCACTTCGCCGCCTTTCACCGTGCGCCTAACAGGTCGTTCAAGCCGAACCCGCTTCGGATCAGCTTGCACCCGGGTGGTTCCGCGTTAACATCGGCTTCGGAACCGGCCCGGGGCGGGTCGGCTTAACTCTGGCGTTAGGCCGCACAACACATGACAGAGCTACGTGTAGTAATCCTTGTCGGTTTCATCGGGCTCTTTGCCATCGTTAGCGCGTTCGCCATTTACTCGCTAGCTTTCCCGCCTTTCACGGACGCTGAAATCCAGCAATCCTTCGTGGACACTTGGGGCGTAAATGCCATCATCACTATAGTTGGCCTAGCCGTTGTCTTGCCAATTGGCGCTTTGTCGGCGCTACTTAGTTGGCGCGGGACAAGCTTGACAAAGCGTTTATCCGTCGCGTCTGTTACGCTCTCCATTACTGCTGCAGGCGTTCTTGTTCTCGCCCACGCAACGCTCACTGAGCGGACAACCAAGCTCACTGGGCAAGAGTTTGGCGGTATCCTCGGCCTCGGTTTGGGGCCCATCTGAGGTGCGGCCTAACAATTCGTTCAAGCCGAAGTTGCTTCGCAACTCGGCTTAACTCTGGCGTTAGGCGCCTATGCAGGTCAATCGTATGCCAAGTCCACAATACTTGATTGCCCATGCCTGCTTTGACTGCCGCAAGAGCTTCAAGGTCGCACCCCGCCCAGACTCAGTTGCCGTCTGCCCAAGCTGCGGCGGGACAATCTATGAGATGGGTCGCTCGTTCAAAGCGCCTCCCGCCAAAGATCTTGAGCAATGGACAAAGGTCCAGGCCCTCTTCGCAGCTGGCTTCCGGTTCTTTAGCTATCGCAGCACTTCCGGACCGTCACTGCCTGATAGGCTAGCGGACGTTGAGGCGTTCATCCGAGACAACCCGGCGCACCCACTCCGAGTGGCGCCGCCTAACAATTCATTCAAGCCGAACCCGCTTCGCGGGTCGGCTTAATTCAGGCGTTAGGCGTGGGCATGCCGCTTTCAAAATTGCGCTCCCACTGCCGAGCCGCCCTGCCCGGTCAGGCATTCCCTCGCGTCAAAAGCCGCCTTCGGTTGTTCCTTGCTGCACCGCCGCGGCCATTGTGCCGCTCGGCCTCCGGGGCAGTTGGCCAAGCCCAGACGGGCGGCACAGGGATCGGTCAAACTCGGGTTTGGGGGCGGCGCTCCTGGCTTCGGTCAATCGAGTCCATGCCACCGACTGCTGTCGGCCTTCTTTGGGTTTGATCGGCGGGCTCACTGCTGCGCGTACGGGTACGATTCCACTTCGCCGCCTTTCACCGTGCGCCTAACAGGTCGTTCAAGCCGAACCCGCTTCGGATCAGCTTGCACCCGGATGGTTCCGCGTTAACATCGGCTTCGGAACCGGCCCGTAGCGGGTCGGCTTAACTCTGGTGTTAGGCGCTGTAAAAGCAGTTTGCGTTGCTGGCTTCGCTGCCCCGCTCCGCCGTCCGCGCTGCGCACGGCTCCGCTGCTAGCGTTTCCAGGTCACTAGCCACAACCATCGTGCTTTCACCGCCGCCCGCTTCGCGCGCGGCTGGGTTCGTCGCGTCGGACACAGCTTCGGACACGCTGCCAGGCGCGCTCACACGGGGTCGCGGGCAGTCTGTCGGCTTCGGACGTAGGCCAAGCTCACGGCCGGGCTGTCGGTAAAGCCCACTTCGGGCGGCGCACAGCGGACAGGTCATCGGGCGCGAACTGTTGCCCAGGTTTCGGGCGCCTTCAAAGCGGCAGTTGCCAGCCCCGGGGCATTCTGGGGTAACCTCAGCGCCTAACAATTCATTCAAGCCGAAGTTGCTTCGCAACTCGGCTTAATTCAGGCGTTAGGCCCCATGACAGACCACATGACAACCGACAGCGTAGGTCAGCCCGTTCGCATAGGCACGCTTGTCCGCGTCACTGATATCCATGAGTCCATCGTTGCCCCCCTATCCCAACCGGAAAGGGATCGAGTTTTGTCCATGCTCGGCGAGACCTTCAAGGTCTACGAGGTGGATGAGTGGGGACAAGCTTGGGTAGAGAAATGGTGGCATGGGGGTGAGGATCTTGCTGACTCACACTCGTTGGGCTTAGAGCCTCAGCAGATGCTCGTAGTGCAAAATGGGGCCTAACAGTTCATTCAAGCCGATGCCGCTTCGCGGCACGGCTTAATTCAGGCGTTAGGGCCCATGACCAAACACCTCGTGCACTTAGGGTTGCTTACCAGCCTGCTATTCCCAGCCATGGCTTTAGCCACCCCAATCGGTCCCATTACCAAAATCGTCGTAACAGAGACAGGTGTCGGACCCAAGAACGAGGGCTGCGCTTCGTTCGCCGTAACACCGAATCAGATCCGAGCCTTCTTTGACAAGGCGGTGCTGATCTCCGGGCGGCAACAGCACGACTTCTTCCTGCATGGCCCATGCGCCGCCCGAGGCACCTTGGAGACCCGCTACGACACTTGGCATTGGGAGATTCGTAACATGGGCACCGGCAGCATCACTGCCACCAACGGAGACACATTTCTCCTCGCGGACCCAAGCCAAGAGTCGTCTCTTGCAGGCGACTCGCCTGGGCCCTAACAATTCATTCAAGCCGAAGCCGCTTCGCGGCTCGGCTTAATTCAGGTGTTAGGCGCGCATGAGACATTTGCTAGCAACTGCGGTACTTATCATCGGCTTTTCCGGCTCAGGCTCGGCCTTGGCCGGAGACTCACATCCGTGCAAATCTGAGACTGAGGGGCGCGTGGCAAAAACCGGTATCAACTATCTCTTTCCGCCAGACCAGATCAACAATCTCCCGTCATGGCGCTTTGTGCTTCATTTTCAGGCGCCAACCCTATTTCGGGAGCGCCGGACAAAGAAGGTATCAGAGCAGATAAAGGCTGCCACCTTCAAAGCTGTCACCTTCCCAATTGGACTGGACGCCTTGCCCTATGACGCAAAGCAAAAGGTTGTCTCGGTGCCAATTGAGGTTCCTGAGTCTCGCCGCCGCCAACCCAACAGCCTGGCGGACTATGAGTCAGACGTCTGGAAGATCTACGGCAACATGATTGAGTGTGGCTTCGGAGACCTCTACTACGAGGCCATTGATTGGCGTGAGTAGCTGCGCGCCTAACAATTCATTCAAGCCGAACCCGCTTCGCGGGTCGGCTTAATTCAGGCGTTAGGCCGCTAAGAGCACTACCAAGTTATGGCGATCGTTGAGATTACAAGCTGGCATCTCGGGTTCCGGAAAGTATCTTGCACAGAGCTGTTGCATTCCGTAGCGGGTATCGGGCTGGCTGAGGCAAAAGGCATAACGGACGCACTTCTCAATGGAGAGACCCAGAGGATCAAGGTTTCGCCTCCTGTCGCTGCTGATCTGGCTGCGTCGCTCCAGCAGCTCGGCGCCTCGGCCCGCGTCGTGCCTCAGGCCTAGGCATGCTTTTCTCACTTTGGGTAGCGGGCCCGCGGCCTAACAATTCGTTCAAGCCGAACCCGCTTCGGATGACCTTGCACCCGGGTGGTTCCGCGTTAACATCGGCTTCGGAACCGGCCCGGGCGGGTCGGCTTAACTCTAGCATTAAGTTGCAGAGCCACCGGCATGGGAAAGCTCCTTTCAAAAACAGTAGCGTTCTGGCTTAGCCTGGGACTTCTAATTGCCTTTGTGGCAGCACAACTTCGCGATTTTCTTGTGCTGCGACTTCCCGCTCATCAGTCACTTGTAGATCGCGGAACTGGCCTAGCACTTGTGTTTGCTCTTGGCATCTTCGTTCTTCGTCCGTTATTCCTGCACTTTGGCATCGGCCAAAGAGATTCATCCAAGAGCCAACCACCAACCTAGGGCAGGCTGCAACCTAACAATTCATTCAAGCCGAACCCGCTTCGTATCAGCTTGCACGCGGGTGGGTTCGCGTTAACATCGGCTTCGGAACCGGCTCATGGCGGGTCGGCTTAACTCAGGCGTTAGACATCGCATGACAGATGATCGCTGGTTTCGAAACACGAGCTGGGATTCCAGCATCGCTTCTGCCTTTGAAGAGAAGCTGCGACGTGTTCGTCGCAAAAGCCAGTATCTTCGGATTCAATCCGGCCACCTCACACAAACCCATCCGCACGTAGCCCTAGAGCTGTTGGATCGGTACTTTGAGCTTGGCGACGACTTTGACCATGCCCAAGCTCACGTCGATCGTGCAAGAGCGTACCTAGCTATCGGCCACACAGAGGATGCGTTCACATCCTATGAGGCCGCTCTCAAACGCGAGGAGGAGTTTCCAAACCTGCGCACCGGTGCGTACTTAGATCTGCCGTATCAAATCGCCCTATCGGGCAGTACTCATCGCTACGAGCAAGCAATGGCGCTACTCTCGCCACAAGCCGAGGCGCGCCTCATGTTCGCCATGGATCACTTTGTGTTTCATGCAACAAAGGCGCTCATTCTCGCGTCCCAAGCAAACCTAGTGGACGCTCGCACCCATGCCAGGCTCGCCCTTGAGGCTGCAAGTCGTGATCATTCTGGGTTCCGCCACCATCCAGACGCAGGCCTCGTATCAGACAAGTATGCAGAAGCTATAGCCTTGCTGCGCCCTCTGTGCGATGCCTAACAATTCATTCAAGCCGAAGCCGCTTCGCGGCTCGGCTTAATTCAGGCGTTAGGCGCCAATGACAACATCTCCGCCACCCATGACTCATTTGCAACGCGCCGGTTATGCTCTCGTCGTAACGATCGTTATTGGGGCTGTGGTGAGCCTATTGATTGCCTTGGGGTCCGCGGACGGCATAGCCATCCTGCCAATATCTGCGTTTGATCTGATTGATAGCCCCTACCTACTTGTTCCAATCTACGTTTTGGCTTTTCTCCTTGCGCCATGGCTTTCTGCTCGCATCAAAGTCAAGCGTTGGTAACCTTGTCGGTGCAATTCAGATACGGTGCGCAGAAGTCACGCCCAGGCAGTCATTCTGCTGAGTAGGACCTTTGAACCTGGCTATGTGCAATTCCAGTCAAGGACACGGTATTCTCGGCGTATCCGGCCCAAGGCCATAAGGTCTGGGCTAGTGGCAAGGCGTCAAACAATCCTGATTTGCGCCTAACAATTCGTTCAAGCCGAACTACCTTCGCTACACCAACCACATGGCAGGTAGAGCATGCCATGTAGTTGCCTCCGCTACGGTAGTCGGCTTAACTCTGGCGTTAGGCCCCATCATGAAGAAATGGACCACTCCCGTTATCACCCTTCTAGCCTTGGCTGGCCAGCCCGCCTCTGCTTCCCAGACCGCGTGCTTCTTTGATAGCGGGCAGGATCCGGAATACTACGAGTTGGAGTTCATTGGCTACGATGACATCAATCCAATGATCGTCTTTAGCTCCACGGTGAATGGCTCCGGCAAGCGAATCACGCTGTCGTCTGAGAACTACTCGCTGGAACATTTCAGTCAAAAGACAGCGACGGTCCATCTAGAGTTTCGTAACCCTGGCGACGACTCATTGCCCCCGTCTTTCACTCTCATTGGCCGGAACGGTCTGGCTCAGCTCAAAATTGGTCCCACTGCCGTGGATGGCTCTCTTAGGTGTGGCTCTTGAATGGCTTCCAGTTGGGGCCTAACAATTCGTTCAAGCCGAACCCGTATCGGGCCACCACCTGGGTGCTTTTCCGCTACGCTAGCACCCAGTCGCCATCCCGCCACGGGTCGGCTTAACTCTGGCGTTAGGCGGCACAGACGTGGACTCGCAGGCCATCAAAGACTGGGCAACTTCATACATCGCTCTCCAGCAGGACAGCGGTCGTTCCCTTGAGGGTCACCCACTTTTCTGGGCGGCAGAGCATTTTATGCTTCCTGGAGACTCGGCGAGCGCCGAGGATTGCTGGGCTGCAATCCTAGAGATCCTGTCACGCAACCCGCCAGAATCAGTCATTGGCGCACTCGCAGCTGGACCGCTTGAGGATCTCATAGATGCTTCTGGTCCCGAGTTCATTGAGCGCATTGAGCTTCAAGCTCGTCGCGATCCGGCGTTCCGTCATATGCTTGGCGGTGTTTGGGCCAGTAGCACACCAAGCATCTGGTCCCGCGTTGAGGCGGCTCGTGGTGTCGCGTGGTAGTGCCGCCTAACAATTCATTCAAGCCGATGCCGCTTCGCGGCACGGCTTAATTCAGGCGTTAGGCGGCGTTGGGGATCACACATGCAACCAAAACTGAACGATTCCGAGACCACAATCATCCAACGAGTTGAGCGTGGGCTCAGCTTCTGGCGTTACGCCAGATGGATTCAACTTGTAGCAGGGCTATCTCTCGTTGTGTATTCCATTACGTTGACTGAAAGCAGCTCAAGCCCATCACTTCCATTCGTATTCGGCATCGCTCATCCATTTTTAGCTACAGCCATAGGCAGTGCGCTAGCTGGAGAGGCCATCTTTGACCGCTCCGCAAAAGAGCGGCGACTTCTTCTCAAACTGCACCGTACCGCAGAGGCAGGCGCCGCCTAACAATTCGTTCAAGCCGAACCCGCTTCGGATTACCTTGCACTCGGGTAGTTCCGCGTTAACATCGGCTTCGGAACCGGCCCGGGGCGGGTCGGCTTAACTCAGGCGTTAGGGCGCAGGGGGAGTCTTATGCGTTTGGCAGCACAGATTCTTCTCTTCTTGCCCATACTTCTTGGCTACTGGTACGCGCATAGTGAACTCGCGGTATGGGTTCAGTGGGTGCCTGACATGTTCTCGGCTCGACCCTTTCGCCTGACTGGCGTTCTGTTGGGGGCTATCTTGTGCGGGCTTCTCGCAGGAATCATTTTTTCTGCTCCGGTCAAGCTTCTCTTTCGGCGGCGATCTGTGTTGGCTGGTGCGGCCATTTCGTTGATTGCCGCTGCCTTTGACGCATATCACATACAGTTTTCTGGCCAACTTCCATTTACCCAAGTAGCTTTGTCGCTAGACCTCATAGTTCTCTTCTTGGCGCTGCCATTGGTTGTTTTCGTGCTCGACCGGCTGCGCCCTAACAATTCATTCAAGCCGACGCCGCTTCGCGGCGCGGCTTAATTCAGGCGTTAGGCCTACGTGGAGAGTTCATCGTGCGCCAATCATTGAGCCTCATCTCGTCAGTCTGTCTTCTTACCATCTCGGCGCTCCCAGCTTCAGCACTCGATTCGCCAGAACTTTCTCCCTCCATTGCCATTCAAGTGGTCCTTGACACCCAGCAGGAGACTTTTCGGGCTGTTGATAGTCCTGACAGCTGGTGGCACGACACAAAAGAGCGCTCTTGGTCGGTCAAGCGACCAGTGGCGCCCGGCACCCTAGATACAACTCACATGTTCGTCGTTACCTACAGGATTGATGGAGCTACGGTGGCCACCTGGCAGATCGACACAGGTACGGGCACTGCAGTTGCGGTACCGTAGGCCTAACAATTCATTCAAGCCGACGCCGCTTCGCGGCGCGGCTTAATTCAGGCGTTAGGCCGCTATGAAGTACGTCGCACGACCTCGAGAGTTCAGGCGTCCCGATATACATACCATCGGGCACATCTCTGGCGAGGAAACGGTGAGAGGAGATTCAATGCCGCTGCCCGACCGCGTCGAGATTGAACCTGAGCCAGGTAGTGAGCACTGCATGATGTATCGGTACACTCGGGCCGGAGAGTTCTGTGGTGACACATGGCATGAGGACTTGGACGCAGCGTTTATGCAGGCCGAGCATGAGTACGGTCTTAGTGCCTCCGACTTCCTTGCAGTTCATGAGGGCTAGTCGGACAACAGCCGTGGCGACGCGGCCTAACAATTCATTCAAGCCGAAGTTGCTTCGCAACTCGGCTTAATTCAGGTGTTAGCGCCCTATGGTAGTCAGTCGTAGCCGAGCCATTCTTTCGGGAAGCGCCGCCATTGCTGCGGTTATCGCCATTCAGGCGTTCAATAGCTTTGCCTGTTACAGCCATGACTTCTCGTCTTTCTTGGCTGCCCTCGGCATCTTCCTGCTCATCCCCTTGCTGCCCGCGATTATCTCGCTGGCAACAGCCAACCCGTTGAGGGCCCTAGGTGCCTGTCTTCTTGTTGTGCCCTGGCTCCTTCTGGCCTACTACACTGATTGTGTTCGCCCATATACTGGCGGTGGGGCGTCAATGATCTATGTCGCAGTGATTCTTTGGGGTACTCCGTGTTCAATCGTTGGGGCACTTGTCACTGGCCCCATCATGCGAGCGCTTGGTGTTTCTGTTGCCGGGCGCTAACAATTCATTCAAGCCGAAGCCGCTTCGCGGCTCGGCTTAATTCAAGCGTTATGCGTGGGTTAGCGGTTTCAAAGTGGCGCTGCTACTTCCGCACCACCTCGCCCGTTCCCACCGTCACTGACGCTTCGCACAGCCCGCTTCTGGCGGGTTCGCGTTGCACCGCCGGCGGTTCTCGCGCCGCTGAGGCACAGAGTTGGTCGGCTACCGGACCTGCGGCGCGGTTCGCTGTCGCGGTTAGTTTGCCGGCTCTCGGGTCGGCGGCGCCCGGGCTTCGGTTGGTCAAGCGCTGGCCTCGATCTGTTACCGGCCTTCGGGACAGTGATGGTAGGCTCCCGATCATGGTCGCGTCGGGGGCGGTGGCGACTTCGCTCATTGCCCAAGGCGCATAACAAATCGTTCAAGCCGAAGCCGCTTCGCGGCTCGGCTTAACTCAATCGTTAGGCTGCATGATCAAGTTCGTCGCAATCGTTACTTTGCTCTTAACTTCGCTAACGTGCGCCGCTCATGGCGCGGAGATATCCATGGAAGCACCTGAAATATACGACGCGGCAGTGTTCGGAGATTTCTCGAAAGTCGATGCCATACTAAAGCAGCATCCTACTTCCGTAAACGCTACCGATGAGTATGGCTTCACCCCTCTACATGGCGTGGTGGGAGAGCACTATTTTGATATGGCTAGACTTCTCATCGCCAATGGAGCCAACGTCAACGCCAAGAACGATAGCGGCACCACGCCACTTCACTTGGCGGCCTACCCGGAAATGGTTGAGATACTTGTCGCTAAGGGTGCCGACCTAGAATCACGCGATTCGAGTGGCAGCACTCCATTGCATGCGGCAACCGAACACCCTGAACTTATCGAGGTCATGGAAAAGCTGTTGGAGCTGGGGGCTGACGTGAACGCCAGAAACAACTCCGGGCAAACTGCTTTGGACATTGCGGTATCACGCGAGGATGGCGACAAGATCGAGCTGTTAGAGCAACATGGCGCACGCCCCGGCAATGCAACCTAACAGTTCGTTCAAGCCGAGGCCGCTTCGCGGCCCGGCTTAACTCAGGTGTTAGAGGTGGTTATGAGTTCTCGCAAGCTGATAGTTGGACTGCTGTCACTTCTGGCCACTTTGGGGACAGCGGCTGCCCAAAACCCAGCGCCCGCGCCGGGTTGGCTCTTCGGCACTTGGGTGCTCTGCGAGGACCCCGACAACAGTCCAAAGGACTCGCTGCAGTTCAACGCAGATGGCACCGGCCTAGTCATTCGCGCCAAGGGCAACGTCGAGTTCCTGCACAAGCACTCTGGACAGTCCGTATCCCTGCTCGCCAACGCAAATGGGTACGCCATTCCCATTGAGCTAACCTCCTCCTCAGGATTCGACAAGCTGCTTTTGCACAGCGACAAGACCGGCAACACTGCCAGCTACGTCAAGCCGGGCAGCCCCCAATCTCGCACCTGTAGCATCAAGTGACCACCTCTAACAATTCATTCAAGCCGAACCCGCTTCGCGGGTCGGCTTAATTCAGGTGTTAGATCTCATGGACAACTCAGTAGATCATTTCGAACTCCTGAAGCAGCAGCTTGCAACACTCGAAGCCATCCCTTCTGATCGGGGTGAGATCAGCTATTTTGCACAAGAAGCATTGCGCTTCTATTCGATAGCCGGGACGCTTCGCGAAAATGACATGCTCAAGAACGCATCAGCGGCTGAGCGTCAGATTTCGCACATCTTGGGAAGGTCTTTGCTCGAAGGCTTCTTCTGGCTCATCTACATCTTTGATGACCCAGCCAAGCGAGCTACCCGCTTCGAAGAAAAAATAAACGCCTTCAAGCGAGAGTACGGAAAATTCTGGAATGAGCCAATAATTCCAAGAAAGAAAAGCTTGGAGGCGGCTGACCCTGACTGGGCCGCGCTGCCTCGCCCGAAAGACGTAAATAGCATGCTCGCCCAAGCCGCGAACGATCATGGTGACAAGCTGAGCTATCTCTACTTCACGTATCGGGTTGCGAGCTTCGATACGCACGGAAACAGCATGGATGCGCTTTTCCAAGCTGTCTTCGGCAAGCCGTGCAACTTTGCCGTCCTGGACTTCGCATTCGGCTTCGATCTCATAGCCAATCACTATTTGGTCATCATGGGGCAATTGCATGACGCGGGAGAGATCTAACAATTCGTTCAAGCCGACGCCGCTTCGCGGCGCGGCTTAACTCAAGCGTTAGGCCTAGCTGGGAGCTACATGAGCGCATTGATACTCTCCCTTCTTACGGCTGTCACTAGCTTAGGCTCTGCCGTCGCTCCTGCAGACATCTATGCTCTGGGTCAATCCCTTTCACGCACCCTCTGCTCGGTTGACGTGGCCACAAAGGTGCAATCATTCAGGCCGTCGCTGTACGACCCGGAAGCGACTGAGCAGATAGAGACGGTCTCATGCAGCGCTGGAGAGTCGCAAATCCTGTACTCTCCGCTTGCCACAGACCCAAATGGAATTGTTCTCTACGTCTATGTGCATGGTACAACAGCAGAAGTGCCCGGTTTTCTACAGGTTGGCGCTTCGTTAGAGTCCGCAATTTTGGCGCTCGGCCAACCATCTCAGCGCCAACCGGGCAGCATTGTATTCCTCCTCGGAGAGAGCGGCTCAACGCTAGAAATCTTGCACAAGAACGGCAAGATCGTATCTCTTGCCTGGTCGTTCTATAGCGGCTAGGCCTAACAATTCATTCAAGCCGACGCCGCTTCGCGGCGCGGCTTAATTCAGGCGTTAGGCGGCAAATGGCGTACTTCATCATCCTACCTGCGTTTATTCTCTGGCTGCTTGCTGCCGCGGCGGCGATCCTTACGGCCAGGCTAGTTCCGCGCCTTGCGCCTATCTACCCCTATGCTCTAGGCATCTCGCTGTGGGCCACACTGGGGTTCATCGTCGCCAACGCCGTGCTTATCGGGCTGCTGGCGCTTGGATTTGTTGTGTTGGACAGTTCGTCAGCCCCAGCATCTGCTCCCCGTGACGCTGTGCAGATTGCCTGGGGGCTCACCGCTTTGGGCGGGCCTGTCGTAGCATCTGCACTTGGTTGGCTCGCCGGCTGTGCTCTCGGCGGTCTTCTTGCGTTCCTTCGGGCGCGTCGGTTGCCGCCTAACAGTTCGTTCAAGCCGAAGCCGCTTCGCGGCTCGGCTTAACTCAAGCGTTAGCCCTCATGTCACAGTATCTCCGCGCGTCCTTCTTCATTTACATCGCAACACTAATTGCACAGGCTGCGCTCGCTCCTTTCTATGAGACCGGCATTTGGCGGGTTGTTACACCTGCACTATGCTTATCGTTCGTGGCAATCGCCTTGTCGTTCATTCGCCGCAAACAGCGGGCTTGGCCCTATATGCTCTGGGTCTCCTTCTTTGGCATTCTCATCAATGCGTTCTTCTTTCCAACAAGTGAGTACTACGGGCGGTACACCGTCATCGCCCAGGCACTATCCGCTGTTGAAATTGGCACGTGTGCCGTTGTTCTGTGGTCTATCCTCCGCCATCAAGCTACCAAGCGTTGGTTTACGGCCGCACAATGAGGGCTAACAATTCGTTCAAGCCGAAGCCGCTTCGCGGCTCGGCTTAACTCTGGCGTTAGGTGGCTATGGGACTTTGGTCGCTACTTGGTGCAATCCTTTTTGGGGGCGTCTTCGCTCTCTTCGCGTTCTGGCGCGTCGACGTAGTTGATTCACAAACCATCCGCGGCGTCATTGCTGCATTTTTGTTCGGCTTGTACTGCGCCATCGTCATCTTCGGCACGTCGGACAAGAAGCGCTCATTGACCCTGTCCGGCCAGACACTCTTGGGTGTTGCCATGGCGTGCGCCATAGCCGCGTTGTTTGGTGCCATATCGGAGGGTTACATTCTGGCTGTCATGGTCGGACTTATTCTCGGCTTCACCGCGGACAAGTGGGTGGCGCATGTACAGTTGCCATAGGTCGCCACCTAACAATTCATTCAAGCCGAAACCGCTTCGCGGTTCGGCTTAATTCTGGCGTTAGGCCTCACAAGGAACGTCATGACAACTTCAGAAGATCATGAGTTTTCTGATCCACCGCCGGATGCCGAAGCGCTCAAGCTGATCGCAGCTCTTCGGCCGGAGCAAGTTCAAGCAATCGACGCGGCCGTAATGCGTGCTGCGGGGCGTAATTGGCGGAAGGTTGCTTTTGTCGTTGGCACGGCCATGGGCACCTTTCCTGAGCTGGCTCCTGGCATCCCTGACGTCTTCTATACTCAACGCGTTATCTCACTAGTGTCTCAAGGCCGGCTAGAGTCCCAAGGCGACCTTTCTCGCATGCGCTACAGTGAGGTTCGCATTCCAAGACAGGCCGGTGAGGCCTAACCGTTCGTTCAAGCCGATGCCGCTTCGCGGCACGGCTTAACTCAGTCGTTAGGCCCCACATGGCAGAGCACGCCACCCGTCCATCCGCTCGCACCAGAGTCGCTGCGCTGCTCAAGCTTGGCGCTCCGCTTGCGGTTGTGGGTGGGTTGGTATTGGCTGCTTGTCTGTACGCCGCCCACGTCGTTCCGCTTCCCACATGCGCTCAGCTACCGTGGATTAGGCTGGTCGCTATCGTAGGGGCAGTAGGGCTGCTTTCCCTCGCTGTTCTGTTCTACCGCAGCGGACTAAAAGTCTGGCGCTCTGGCCAGTTCCCCGCACCAGGCACACCAGTCATCTTTGCCACCAAGGTTTCGACTGGCTGGTGGGCTCGCGCCAATGCAGCTACATTGCTCCTGCTCGCCGCCCTCTCAGTGGCAGGTCTTGCTCTCTGGCTTCAGTTCTTCGTCTTCTCGCAATTTTGGGCGTATGTTCTTGGGCTTCGCGGCTGTGGGGCCTAACAATTCATTCAAGCCGATGCCGCTTCGCGGCACGGCTTAATTCAGGCGTTAGGCCCCGCATGAGAGAGCACCTCACTCGTGAACTCATCAAGGCACGTACCGGTCTGATCCGCACCTACGTGCTGCATGTTGTGTGGTTCACCGTCATGTGTGCATTCATCTCTCTCCAATGGGACAAGGACGGCCTGAAAGCTACAGTCTTGCTCACACTCGTCACGGTTCCGCCCGTGCTGTTCTACACCGTTCGGGTTCACAAACTCTGCCGCAGCATCGATCCAGCTGCTCGTACTGTCGGGCTAGTCCCTGTCCTGGTCACAACATTAATCTTGAGTCCCTTCGAGTCAGGACTGATTCTTCCGGCCAAGAACCTGCTCGTGGCAAACAAAGTTCTCCGGGTTCATCGGCAGCATGCGGTCGTTCTGGCAACCACTGGCTGTGGGCCCTAACAATTCGTTCAAGCCGAACCCGTATCGGGGTACCGCCTGGGTGCTTTTCCGCCACGCTAGCACCCAGTCGCCGCCCCGCCACGGGTCGGCTTAACTCTGGCGTTAGGCTGCACATGAGCAATCCTTACCAGCCATCAAAAGCAGACCTTCCGGCAGTCCAACGGCGTTGGCGCGTTGCCCACTCGATTACCGCACTTTTTTCTGGTCTCATGCTCCCGCCGGCAGCACTCCTACTGACAGCTCGTCTTCTTTTTCCTGATGTTCCATTGGCCCACGGCAACTCCACGTTCTGGGGAGCCGTTATCCTGGGGAGTATTCTGGCCGCGGCTGCAGTCTATCGACATAAGCGTATTCCTCTATGGTTGGCAGCTGTCATTGGCCCAGCCATAGTTTTTGTTCTAGCCTTCGCGCCCACTCTTTGGGCGGGGGTGCTGGGCGCAGCCTAACAGTTCGTTCAAGCCGAACCCGCTTCGGATTACCTTGCACCCGGGTGGTTCCGCGTTAACATCGGCTTCGGAACCGGCCCGCAGCGGGTCGGCTTAACTCTAGCGTTAGGCAACTGACCAAGCATGCCGAGAAACGGACGGAAAAGCGGATTTATCGGTCTGATAAGACTGTTGCTTGGACTTGCTCTAGCGACCCTGTGCGCTGCGGCGATACCGATCTACGGCCTCCCGTTCAATGGGTGCAATCAGTACGGATACCAAGCCTTCGATCTTCATTGCAGTCCTTGGCCAGAGTTTGCTCGCGGATTTGCATTTGTCGCTATTACTTCCTTGGCAACATTCGGCCGTTCTATTGGCCCTTGGATTGCTCTCGGTCTAGTGCTCTTGGTGGCAGCGGTCGGCGGGATTGACCTCTTGCGCTCTGAGCCTGTTTACTCCATCTCATTGATTGGAGCACTAATGAGCGGCTTATCCCACGGCGCGGTGGCGGCATTCATGCTCTACCTCGCAGCGGTCTTCTTTTCTAAACATAGGCAAGCAGTTGCCTAACAATTCATTCAAGCCGAAGCCGCTTCGCGGCTCGGCTTAATTCAGGCGTTAGGCATATGAGATCAAGTGCGCTGCTGCTGATAGGCCTATTGGTTGGCTGTGCCCATGCTCCGGCGCAGACGTCGTCTGTTACTTCACTCGTCAGTTCCGCCCCGGAGAGCTGCGATCTCTTTGCCCGCGAGCAGTCCGTCCTGCTTACAGTTCGTAACTCGGGGCCAGGAAAGCTTCGTATCAGGGCACAGAGCGGGTCCGGTCCGCCCTTCCGGATGGGCTGGCCCTACTACTCAATCCTCAGTGGTAAATCTGATCCTGCACAGATCTACCAGAGCCCTGCGGGGCATGGGCCACTACCTCTGGCAACCGTATCTATTGGGCCTGGTGACGAGTCGCAGTTCCTACTTTATCTGCCGGAGCGCACCCCAATCTCTAGCGATCTTCGCTACCGCGCGCAGTTCGAGGATCTGGCGGGTCAGGTGCATTATTCGGCACCCTTCAGCCTGTGCATCGCGAGCTCAATGCCTAACAATTCGTTCAAGCCGATGCCGCTTCGCGGCACGGCTTAACTCTGGCGTTAGGCCCCGTTCCGTGGCATTTGCGGCCGCGTCACTCCAGCAGGTTTCCCGCCGCTGATCCTTCTCCCCACTTCGGTCACTTGGTCGGCCCGCATGGAGTAGCCTCTCGGCGTGGGGTTCCCAGCAATGCCCCGGCTACTTCGGGCGCTGGGCAAGACCCACTCCTCTCGTGTTCCCATCGGTGTTACCTTTCCGGCTCAACGGCCAGTCTTCGGGTATCCGGCAACCGCTGTCCACGGGCTCCGAAGAACGTAACGGGGCCTAACAATTCGTTCAAGCCGAACCCGCTTCGGATCAGCTTGCACCCGGGTGGTTCCGCGTTAACATCGGCTTCGGAACCGGCCCGGGGCGGGTCGGCTTAACTCTGGCGTTAGGCGCCACGGGAAGATCATGGAACGTCTTGCCCTCTTTTTTGCAGCAGCGACTATTGCGGCATGCTCAGCGGCCTCGGAGCCAAAAAGCCCGCCATTGTCTTGCATCCCTGCTAGTTCATGTGGGTGCAGCATTATCGTGTCCGGAAACACCTGTCCGAGCGGAGGCGTGCATTTCTTCCACGAGCTGGCGGATGGCTCACCGCTGCAGTTTGATTTTGGCCAGGGTACCGTCGCCGCCACTTCAGAACGGGCTAGGACAAACGTCTTTAGCCCCGGGGCGGGCGAGTATTGGACTGAAACCTATCGCTATAACGGCGGCAGCATCGAGATTCGCTACTCTCCCGGACCCAACACGTGCCCAAAGCTCGTACAGGGGGAGCAGTGTGAGTACTTTGATGTACGTGCCCGGGTGCTCATCTCTAAACCTCAAGGCACTCAAAGCTATTCCGGGGTAGGCGCATGTGGCTGCTAGTGGCGCCTAACAGTTCATTCAAGCCGAAGTTGCTTCGCGGCTCGGCTTAATTCAGGCGTTAGACGCTATACCAGAACTTCAAGGAGAATTTGAGCCTATGCCTCTCAAAGCTACTTGTCATTGCGGTGCCACATCCTTCGAGGTAAGTGAGGCTCCCACCAGCATCACGGAGTGCAACTGCACATTCTGCTTCAAGCGGGGTGGGCTATGGGCTTACTACTCGCCAGAGCAGGTGTCATTCACAAAGACCGACAAGACCACCCCTTACACCAGCGACGCGACTACGCATGCTCATCACCATTGCAGCATCTGCGGTTGCGGTGCTTACAACCAGGTCTTGTGCACGTGGGGTGAGAGTGGGCCCGACTTCACCAAGCCGCAAGTTGCCGTCAATGCGAGACTGTTTGATGACTTTGACATCGCCACTCTTCCTGTCAACCATCTTGACGGCAGGAATCAGTGGTAGGCCCCTCGACACTGGCGCCTGACACTTCGTTCAAACCGAACTTCCTCCACTGAACCAACCACATGACAGATGATGCAGGTCATGTGGTTGTTGTAGCTATGGCACAGGACATGAACATCCAACGGACTATCCCCTGCATCGCGGCATTGTTGCTGCTGCCCATGCTCGCCGGGTGTGCATCTCGACCGGCCCCTTCCGCGATGGCGTCCGACGACATCCGCTTCGTGGTCGTGCGCCATGCCGAGAAACAGTCCGGCACCGGCGCTTCGGAGAATGACCCCGGTCTGACGGAGTCGGGACGCTGTCGTGCCGGGCGCCTCGCACAGTCGCTCGATGATGCCCGGCTCGTCGCGGTGTACTCGACGCCGTATCGCCGTACCCGCGACACGGGATTGCAGACTGCGCAGGCACACGGCCTGGACATGATTGAGTATGACCCACACCAACCGGCGACGGACTTCGCCGACACTCTGCGTGCCACGCATCGGAGCGGCACGGTACTCATCGTAGGCCACAGCAATACCGTGCCGGCGCTCGTCTCCGCCTTGTGCGAATGTGCGGTGAGCGAAATGGGTGAGGATGAGTACGACCATCGCTTCATCATCGCCATCGATGCCGCAGGCAATGCGCGGATGTCCGACATGCCGCTGCCCTGATCCGTCCCGGCAACGGTGTGTCGCGATTCCGGCGCTCCGCATTCACGGCAATGGTGCCAAGCTGCAGCTTCCACTTCACTGCTTGTGAGCGACAGCCATGGCCACGATCATCACCCCCCGCGTCCATGATCTCGGCGGCTTCCAGGTCCGCCGTGCCGTCCCGACGATCCAGGCCCGCAGCGTCGGGCCGTTCGTGTTCGTCGATCATATGGGCCCGGCGGTCTTCGAGGCCGGGCGCGGGGTCGACGTGCGCCCACATCCACACATCGGGCTGGCGACAGTGACCTTTCTGTGGTCCGGCACGATGACCCATCGCGATACGCTCGGCAGCGTGCAGGACATCAACCCGGGAGACGTCAACTGGATGACCGCCGGCCGTGGCATCGCCCATTCCGAACGTACGCCGTCCATGCTGCGCAAGGGCCAGCACCCGCTGCACGGAATGCAGACCTGGGTGGCGCTCCCGTTGCCGGACGAGGAGACCGCGCCTTCGTTCATCCATCATCCCGCCACCACCCTGCCCCGGCAGCACAGCGACGGCAGCAAGCGGCGGATCGTGGCCGGCCGAGGGTTCGGCGAGGAATCACCGGTAAAGGTGTTCTCCGACACCCTGTACGTCGCTCTCGATCTGGATCGGGATGCGGAGCTGGTATTGGAGAACAGCCATCCCGAGCGGGCTGTCTACATTCTGGAGGGTGAAGCCCAGCTCGACGGCGCCGACATACCGGCCATGCATCTGGTCGTCCTCGATCCCGGCACCCGACCGAAGCTGCGGGCGAAGACCCCACTCAAGGCAATGTTGCTCGGCGGCGAGCCTCTGGATGCACCGCGCCACATGTGGTGGAACTTCGTTTCCAGCTCGAAGGAGCGGATCGAGCAGGCCAAGCAGGACTGGCTGGACGGTCTTTTCGGCAAGATCGAGGGCGACGACGAATTCATCCCGCTGCCGGAGAGATGACGGGCCTGAACGCGGTCCGCGCCGGAAACATGAACAGGAGTCTCCAGGCAAGCCGACTTCGGTTACCCCGGAAACCATCTCCCCGGATTTGTCAATCCCTCGCTTCTGCATTATGGTCGTGACGGTGATCACGACCGGTATGCCAAGTCGTCGCTACTGAGACCGCATGCCGGCGCAATCGCCAATCAGCGCAAGTATCGGCGCAACCAGGGGGTTTTTGATGAAGATGGGGACACGTTACATGACGTTCTGCGTGCTGGGCCTGCTTTTCGCGGCCGCGGCGCAGGCACAGGATGTCCAGGGAGGGTGTCCGGCACTTCCGGCCAGCACGGGGCTGACCTGGGAATATCAGAACGTGGGCGATGCCGACTTCTGCCGCGCACTGCGCGAGGATGGTTCGGAAGCCTTCGGCATGTTCATCTCGAAGGATCCGGCGTTCTCGCCCAAGCGTTCCGACAGGGCCGAGGAAGGGGTGATCGACGGCCGGAAGGTGACCTGGTATCGCAGCGAGCTGGCCGGCAAGCCGGACATCATCGCCCGCGAGACCCTGCTCGAGCTCGGCAAGAACCGGACCGCCCACATCTGGGTCCAGGTCGGGAGCCAAGAACAGTTGCAGGAAACCTACCGCCAGGCATCCAGCCTGGAATTCAATCCGCAGCGGCAACTCAGCAGCAACTGAAGCCTGGGCTGCACGACGACACCGGGCGCGGCCATTGACCGCGCCCGGTGTCGTCGTGCCCGGCGAATGCCTTCCGGCGGCGTGGTCTGTGAGCACGCGTTCACAGGGCTTGCTCTAGCGTCTGCCGTGGCCCTGCCCGGCTTCCATGCGCAGGCGACCGACCATCCCTTCTTTGGAGCAAAGTCCATGATCAAGCGACTCGGTGCGGAGTTCATCGGTACGTTCTGGCTGGTGCTGGGCGGCTGTGGCAGCGCTGTGCTGGCGGCCAATTTCGGTGGTGACGGCAATCCGCTCGGTATCGGCCTGTTGGGAGTCTCGCTGGCATTCGGTCTGACCGTGCTGACCGGCGCATACGCACTCGGGCACATTTCGGGCGCCCATTTCAATCCGGCGGTGAGCTTCGGACTCTGGGCCGGCGGCCGGTTCCCGGCGAAGGACCTGGTGCCCTATGTCTTCGCCCAGGTGCTGGGCGGTCTGTTCGCCGGCTTCATCCTGTGGCAGATCGCCAGCGGCAGCAGCGCGTTCGCCTCCGATCCGGCTGCGGCCGGCAACTTTGCCAGCAATGGCTTTGGCGAACTGTCGCCAGGCGGCTACTCGATCGCAGCGGCGTTTCTGTGCGAGGTCGTGCTGACGGCGATGTTCCTGGTCGTGATCATGGGCGCGACCCATCGCAAGGCGCCGGCCGGCTTCGCACCGATCGCGATCGGCCTGGCATTGACCCTGATCCATCTGATCAGCATCCCGGTCACCAACACGTCGGTGAACCCGGCCCGCTCGACCGGCGTGGCGCTGTTCGCCGGATCGGGAGCGATCTCGCAGCTTTGGATGTTCTGGATCGCGCCGATCCTCGGTGGCATGCTCGGCGGCATGTACTACCGTTGGCTGGCGCCGAACAACGACTGACCGCCAACGGCCGGACGCGCCACGGAACGAAAGAGCCGCACCCGAAAGTGCGGCTCTTTCATTGCCGGCGCAGGATGCGATCGCTCAGAACCGGCCTTCCTGGAAGTCCACGAACGCCTGCATGATCTCCTGCCTGGTGTTCATCACGAACGGGCCATGGCGAGCGATGGGCTCGCGCAGCGGGCGACCGGCGACGACGATCAACCGTGTCTGCTCCATGCCAGCCTGCCCCGTGCCGGCCTTCAATGCCAGACGCTCGCCGCCGCCGAGGACGGCCAGGGTCTGCGTCGGCACTTCACGGGCGTCCTCACCCTTGCCGATCGTGACGCCGCCTTCGTAGACGTAGGCGAACGCGCTGTGGCCTTCGGGCAGGTCGTGGACCCACTCGGCATCCGGTGCGAGCACGATGTCGAGGTAGACCGGGTCGGTGGCCGGCTGCGAGATCGGGCCACGGGCACCATCGACCTCTCCTGCGATCACCTTCACCGAAACACCCGGCTTCGGCTCGGTTTGCGGGATATGCTCGGGCGCGAACTCCTGGTACTTCGGCTCGGTCATCTTGTCGCGCGCGGGCAGGTTCACCCACAACTGGAAGCCACGCATCCGCCCCTCTTCCTGCTCGGGCATCTCCGAATGGACCAGGCCGCGGCCGGCGGTCATCCACTGCACGCTGCCGGGGACGAGCACGCCCTCGTTGCCGTGGTTGTCCTTGTGGCGCATGCGGCCGTCGAGCATATAGGTGACGGTCTCGAAGCCGCGGTGCGGATGATCCGGGAAGCCGGCGACGTAGTCCTCCGGCTTGTCGGTGCCGAATTCATCGAGCAGCAGGAACGGGTCGAGATCGGGCAGCATCGGGCCGCCGATGACACGGGTCAGGCGCACACCGGCACCGTCCGAAGCCGGCTGGCCACGCAGCAGGCGGCTGGCATGTGCGTTGCGGATTTCGGGGGTGGTGGACATCAGTGGACCCTCGTCTGACTCGCCGGGAGTGGCGTTGGGAACAGGATGAACCTACACGAACAGAACAAACCACTCATTATCGCGGCTATTTGTTCCAAAAATAGAACATCTACGTGCGACGGCGAAGGCGCCAGCAGCGGTGGATGCGCGGATTGCGGGCGAAGTCGGGCGGGATGGTGTCGGCGCTGATCTCCTCGCAGTCGGCGAAGGCGGCCACGGCCTCGTCGTCCAGCCTGAAGCGGCGGAAATTGTTGGAGAAGTACAGCACGCCACCGGACGCGAGGCGGGCGACGGCGAGGCTCAGCAGCTCGACATGCCTCGCCTGGATATCGAAGTCGTCGGCGCGCTTGGAGTTGGAGAAGGTCGGCGGGTCGCAGAAGATCAGGTCGTACTGGCCGGTCTCGGCCTGCAACCACTCCATGACGTCGGCCTGGACCAGACGGTGCATGCGGCCGCCGATGCCATTTGCGGCGAGGTTGTCGGCGCACCACTGCAGGTAGGTGGCGGAGAGGTCGACCGTGGTGGTCGAACGGGCGCCGCCGATCGCAGCCTGCACGGTCGCCGCACCGGTATAGCCGAACAGGTTGAGGAAGCGGGTGTCGTCGGCGTCCTCGAACAGGCGCATGCGCATCGGCCGGTGATCGAGGAACAGGCCAGTGTCGAGATAGTCGAACAGGTTGACCCGCAGCCGCGCCGCGCCCTCGCGCACCGGCAGGAATTCGTCGCGGCTGTCGAAGGCACCGTACTTGCTGCCACCCTTGCCACGCGCGCGGGTCTTCAGCGCAAGCTGCTCGCGCGGCACGTCGAACACCTCGCGCGCGGCGGCCAGCAGCTCGTTGCGGCGGCGGCGCTGGTCGGCCTCGGGGATGCTGGCCGGGGCGGCATACTCCTGCATGTGCAGGAAAGTGCGCGATGCCGACTCATCGGTTTCGTAGACGTCGATCGCGGCGGCGTACTCGGGCAGGTCGGCGTCATAGGCGCGGAAACAGGTGATGCCTTCCTGTTTGCGCCAGGATTTCAGCTTGCGAAGGTTCTTGCGCAAACGGTTGGCAACCATTTGCGCGCCTTCGTTCAATTCGCGCGGGCCTTCATCCAAGCGAGACGCGGGCGCGACCGGGTCGACGGTGATCAGGCTGCATTCGATCGCGCCGTTGAAGATCGGGTACACCTTCGACGCACGCAGGCCGGTCGCGCGTGCGAGCTCGGCATCGCCGCAGAGCAGGCTGGCGCGCCATTGCGGCACCGCATTCTTCAGCGCATCGCCGAGCGTGCGATAGAGAGCGGGATCGGCGGCAAGGCGGGCATCGTAGGGCGGGTTGCAGACGACGAGACCACGATCCGAGGGAAGCTTCGGCAATGCGGCGACATCGGCATGATCCCAGGCGATCGCGCCGGTCAGCCCGGCGAGCGCCGCGTTGTCGCGGGCGGCACGGATTGCCTGCGGATCGCTGTCGCTGCCGAAGAAACACGAACGCAAGGCGGTCATGCCGACCGACTCGCGCCTGCGTGCGTCGTCGACCAGCGTCTTCCAGCCTTCGGTATCGAAACCACGCCATCGGCTCGGAAGAAACGCGCCATGCCTCGACAAACCCGGTGCGACGTCGGCCGCCATCAAGGCGCCTTCGATCACCAACGTGCCGCTGCCGCACATCGGGTCGAGCAGCGCGCCGCCCTCGGCATACACCTTTGGCCACTGGCCGCGCAGCAGCACCGCGGCAGCAAGGGTTTCCTTCAGTGGCGCCTCGCCCTGGTGCTGGCGCCAACCACGCCGGTGCAACGGGCCGCCGCCAAGATCGATGGACAGGATCGCCCTGCCCTTGCGGACGACCAGGTTCAGGCGCAAATCGGGGTTGTCGAGATCGACGTCCGGACGCGAGCCCGTCGCTTCGCGCATCGCGTCGACCACCGCGTCCTTGACCCGCTGCGCGGCATAGCGCGCGTGGGTGATGGCCTGGCCGGAGACGTGGGCGTCGACCGCCAGGGTGCGACCGGGATCCAGGTGCTGCGGCCAGTCCATCGCACGCGCACCGGCATACAACGCGTTCTCGTCCGGGCAATCGAACTCGGTGATCGGCCACAGCACCCGACTCGCCAGCCGCGACCACAGCACTGCGCGTTGTGCGTCGGCCAGCGTGCCTTCTGCGTTGACACCGGCGATGGTCGCCTTGGCGCTGGCGCAGCCCAGTGCGAGCAACTCGTCGGCGAGCAGGTACTCAAGGCCCTTGCCGCAGCTGGCGAAGAACTTCGATACGGTCATAAATTGGCCAGCAGTTGCGCGAACGCGTCGGCCGAAGCCGCAACGTGGCCGGACAGGCGATGGCTGTCGTCGACCATGAGCAAGCGCGCGTTGCGCAGCTGCGCCCAGTCGACGACCTCGCTGGCCGGAATCAGTTCGTCGTGCCAGCCGTGGACGATCGAGATCGGCACGTCGGCAGCCTCCAGCCGTGGCGCCTCGCCCATCTTCACCGGCGGCGCCATCAGGAACAGGCCGGCGGTCGGCACCTGCAGCGAGACGCGGCCGGAGATCCACGCGCCGAGGCTGGAACCGGCCAGCACCAGCGGACCGCGTTCGGCGGCAGCGCGCGCGAGGCCGAGCAGGCGTTCCAGCCGCATCGGTACGTCGCCGAGTTCGCTGACCTCGCGTCTCGCATCCAGGTCGGTGTAGTCGGGGCGCTCGTGGGTCCACCCCAGGCACTCGGCCGCCTCGGCCAGGGCGGTGACCTTGGTCGCGTCGGGGCCGCTCTCGAAACCATGGGACAGGATGCAATGTCCGCGCATGTTCAGCTCCCCGCCTGCAAGGCTTCAACCGCGTCGCCGATGGCGAATTCGCCGCCCTCGACGATCCGCGCGCACAATCCGCCCATGCCGCGCATCGCGTTGTAGCCGCCGGGACCGAGCGCGGCCTCCATCCGCGAGCACGGGTCGCAGGCATCGGTGCCTTCCAGCACCACGTCGCCGATACGGAAGCGGCGGTCTCTCAACGCAACCAGCGGGATGCCCGACACCACCACGTTGCGGCGCAGGGTCGCCGGCGCGACGGCGGCGTGCCCGGCCAGTTTGGCAATCACCGGCAGGTGCTCGGCCTGGATCAGGGTCACGCCGCGCTTGCCGCTGCCGCTCTTGTAGCGATCGCCCACAAGGCCGACGCCGGTGGTGGCCTCGACCCGCTCGACCGCCTGCATCGGCTCATCGCGCGCGGGGCGCAGGCCGATCCATTCCACTCGTCCGGCGCGCGGCAGGGTGGCCATCAGCTTGCCGAGTTCGGAGTCGGCGGGAGGCAGGGTCATGGGCAGGCTCCGGAGGCGCCACGGCATGGGGCGGCGCGCGGCTGGGACGGGGGCGAATGGTAGCATCCGGCCCATGCCGATCCCGCCCATCGTCCACGCCTCCCTGCCCTACCAGGATCGTCTGCAGGAGCGCGACCTGGCCGCCGTCGACCTGGCCGTAATCCACTGCACCGAGCTGCCCGACCTCGCCACTTCACGCGAGTATGGCGAGCGCATCCACTATCCCAGCGGCACCGGCAACAGCGGACACTTCTACATCGACCGCGACGGCAGTGTGCAGCAGTGGGTGAGTGTCGACCGCATCGCCCACCACGTCCGCGGCCATAACGAACGCGCGATCGGCATCGAACTGGTCAACACCGGCCGCTGGCCGCACTGGCTCGACGCCGGCCACCAGGCCATGGACGAACCCTATACCGCAGGACAGATCGCCTCGCTGGTCGCCCTGCTGGTCCACCTGCGCGACACCATGCCGGCACTGCGGCTGATCGCCGGACATGAGGATCTCGACACCGGCGAGGTCCAGGCACGCGACGATCCGGCCCGTCTTGTCCGGCGCAAACGCGACCCGGGGCCGCTATTTCCGTGGGACGAAGTACTGTCGGCAGTGCCATTGCAGCGCATTCCGTAGCTCTCCCGGGTGCGGCCTCCGGTCCTATCCGGGCTACACTTGTGCACCCCCAGGAACCTCCCCGAGCATGACTTCCGCCGTCTCCGAACCCGTCGTCCATGAGCTTGTGGAACTGCTGTCGCTGGAGCGGCTCGAGGACAACCTGTTTCGCGGCCAGAGCCGTGACATCGGCACCAAGTACGTGTTCGGTGGCCAGGTGCTTGGACAGGCGTTGTCGGCCGCGCAGGCAACGATGATCGAGCCGCGCACGGCGCACTCGCTGCACGCCTACTTCCTCAAGGCCGGCGATATCGAGGCGCCGATCGTCTACCAGGTCGACCGCACCCGTGACGGCGGCAGCTTCTCGGTCCGCCGGGTCACCGCGATCCAGCACGGCCAGCCGATCTTCTTCCTCGCCGCCTCGTTCCAGAAAACCGAGGGTGGCGGCGAGCACCAGCTGTCGATGCCCGAGGTGCCGTTGCCCGAGGACATCGACCCGGCTCCGCCTGTGCCGGAGGAGGTCATGACCACGCTGCCGACCAAGATCCAGCGCTGGCTGTCGCGTGAAGGGCCGTTCGAGTTCCGCCACGTCTGGACCTCGGGCGAAAGCCTGCGCGAAAAACTCAATCCGCCCAAGCGCCCGCCCTACCAGCAGTTCTGGTTCCGGCTGTCGGAAAAGGTCGGCGACGCACCGGAGCTGCACCGCGCCCTGCTGGCCTACGCCTCGGACTTCCACCTGCTCGGCACCGCGACTTTTCCGCACGGCATCAGCTACTACCAGCCGAACGTGCAGATGGCCTCGCTCGATCACGCGCTGTGGTTCCACCGTCCGTTCCGCGCCGACGACTGGCTGCTGTACTCGATCGACAGTCCCAGCGCACAGCGCGGCCGCGGCCTCGCCCGCGGACAGATTTTCGACCGTGGCGGCCACCTGGTCGCCAGCACAGCGCAGGAAGGCCTGATCCGGGTAGTCGAGGACGCGGCCGCCGCGCGGCACGTTCCGGCGAAGGACTAGGCGGAGATCTCGTGTACGCACCCATGACCTGTTGCAACAGCCCCAGCCTGGACACGATCTGATGCGCCAGGTATTCAGCAGCCCGCGTCTGGAGAACGTCGAAGGGGTCGCCCGCCTGCTCGAGGAGGCCGGGATCGAGATCCGCATCACCGACGGACGCTCCTACCGCGGAAACCGCCGCGGCACCTTCAGCTATCGCGACGCCGACGTGCCGAAGCCGGCAGTGTGGGTGGTGAGGTCCGACGACCAGGTCCGTGCGCGCGAAATTCTGCGCGAGGCCGGCCTGATCGACTCCACCCGCCATCGCGACAGCTTTGTCGCCAGTTTCCGCAGCGATGCCGCCCAGGTCGCCCAGAGCGACGCCCGCCGGCGTCGGGTCACGCGGATCAAGTACACCCTGCTCGTGGTGCTGCTGGTCGCCGCCGGTGTGATGACGGTAGGCGTGATACGCAACCAGCCGGCCCCGATCGCCCCAACCGCCCCGATGTCGCCGGTCGAGGCACCGCCCGGCCCGTTGCAGCAAGCCTCGCCACCGTTCGACGGCAGCGTGCAACCGGTCCTGGTCCCGGTCGCCCAGGCGGTGTTCGAGCACGAACTGGCGTCGAGCCGGCTCGACGTGGCCTGCCTGTCGATCGATGGCGGCGACATTCCGGCACCGATGCTGGAATCGCTGCAGGCCGGCCTCAAGGCCGCGCCGGAATCGGCCGCGATCGTACTGGTTCCCTCGTCGGCCTGTGAACGCAACCCCGACGAGGATGTCGGCAGTCGGCACTGGGCTTCGCGCCAGCCTGCGTTGATCGTCGATGTCACCGGCTTCCGCCCGTCCGCAGCGGACGCGGGCGAGGTCGAGTACAACGCCTACCATCACCGCATGTTCGGCCAGTACCGGACGCTGGAGGTCAAGCTCGTGGATGGGAAATGGCAGGTCACCGACGTGTTGCGCAGCGTCTCGATCTGAGCGGGGCCGGTCACATTCCCCCACGGCGGGCGTCCTGACCTGTAGCGTCGCAACAGCGCGCGCCCTACAGTGGAGACCGCCATGAACGCCGTACTGGCCGCCAACGCCCCAGCGCAGGACATCGACAGCCTGATCCATGCGCATCTGCCCGCCGCGCGGCGTGGCGACCACGATGCCTACGCGCGCATCGTCGCCGCCTGCCAGAACTCGATCACCGCGATCGCACTGGCCATCGTCCGTGACGTACCGACCAGCGAGGACATCGCCCAGGAAGCCTTCCTCAAGGCCTGGCAGGGACTGGACACGCTGAAGAACCACGCCAGCTTCCTGCCGTGGCTGCGCCAGATCGCCCGCAACCTGGCCCGCGATTACCTGCGCGCCGCGCGTCACCGGCCAATGACCGGCGAAGGGGCCGACGTCGCCATCAACATGGCCGCCGACCCGGCGCCCTCGCCCACCGAAAAGCTGCTGCGCACCGAGGAGGAGCTGGTCGCGACCGAGATCATCTCCGCCCTGCCGGACGACAGCCGCGAGGCATTGCTGCTCTACTACCGCGAGGGTCAACGCTCCAAGCAGGTAGCCGAGCTGCTCGGCCTCAGCGATGACGCGGTCCGCAAGCGGCTGTCGCGTGCCCGCGCGCAGGTGCGCGACGAGATGCTGGCGCGGTTCGGCGAATTCGCCCGCACCACCGCACCCGGCTCGGCATTCACCGCGATGGTGGTGGGCATGCTGGCGATGTCCTCGCCGGCAGTCGGCGCCGCCGCGGTGATCGGCTCGGGCGTGCTCGGTGCGGGCGCGGGCAAGCTCGGCAGCAGCGGGCTGGTCGGCACCGGTGTGTCGGGCGGCGTGGCCGGCGGTTCAGCCGGCCTGCTGCTGGAAAAGCTGCTGGAGAGTCCACAGGCGCTGGGCGGCCTCGCCTTCGGTGTGATCGCCGGTACGATCGGCTTCGTCTACACCTATATCTACCTGTGCCGCTTTGCCGGCAACGAGGACGAGCGACGCCGGATCAGCCGCTTCATGACGATCAACAGCCTGAGCGGGGCGATCTGGCTGGTCGCGATCCTGCTCGCCAGCACCAGTCCGCACTGGCTGCCGTTCACGGCCGCCTTCGCAATCGGTTTCATCGTGATCAACTACCAGTACCTGGGACCGCTACAGCAGCTGATGGCGCCGATGCTGGCACGACCCGAAAACCAGCACCGTGTCCGCTGCTACCAGTACATGGTCGGACGCAAGGCGGTCGCATACGCCAGCCTGTTCACGCTCGCCGTCATGGTGTACGCCCTGTTCTCGTCGGGTCGGATCACGCTCTGAGCACGAAATAGGGTCTTTGCTCAATCGGGGAAAAGCGCCGGGTCTGTTGGATGACCGGGCCGCCAGGAGCGAAGGCCCTTGGATGCGAATGTCCCCCGGCACCGGCCAGGGCCGGCGCCTCCTCCCTGATTTCGCACCCAAGGGCCTTCGCCCCCGGCGTTCCGACATGACCGGTGGTTCCAAAAGCGCACTCCCAGGGAGGGTCTGCTTCGCGTTCCAGCGTGGCCGCGCGATCCCGACGTGGCCTGCCGGCCTTGACGGCGAAATCAAGGAGGAGGCCGCCGCCATGGGCGGCGGCCGGGGGACATTCGCCGTCAAGGCCGGCAGGTCGCGTCGGGACAGCCAGGTAGCGGCGAGAACCGGCGATCGAACACAAATGGCAGCGTCGACGCCTTCGCTGAAAGCGAGCTCCCCCTCACCTGGGAGAAGAGCCAAAAAAAAAAGCGCCACGGCCTACACCGTGGCGCCCGCTGCGCTCCCCCGAGAGCGCCAAAGCAGTACAGGGTGTTTCAACGCCCGCCGCGATGCATGCCGAAGCCGCCCATCGGCTTCGCTTCTTCGCGGCTCAGGTGGCCATCACGGTTCTCGTCCAGGAAGTTGAAGGCCTTGGCCAGATGCGGCATGCCGGCCTCGACCTCGGCACGGCTCAGGCGACCGTCGTTGTTGGTGTCGGCCGCATCGAACTTCTGCTTCTGGCGCTCGTCCATGCGGACTTTGAACTCGTCCCGCATCTTCTCGTGGTGCGCGCGCAGTTCGCTGCGGACGATGTAACCGTCGCGGTTGCCGTCGATGTCGTCGAAGCGCTCGGCCAGGTGACGCGACCCGGCAGCCTCGACCTTGCTGATACGGCCGTCGCCATCGGCGTCGAGGGCGATGATCCGGTCGATACCGCCATGACCACCACGGTGGCCGCGATGGCCCTTGCCCTTGTGCCCCGGCAGTTCGTTGCGGGTCAGCCGGCCATCACCGTTGCTGTCGAGGGTATCGAAGCGCTCGGCCAGGCGCGGCGACCCGGCAGCTTCGGCCCGGTCGATGGCACCATCGCCATTGGCATCGAGTTTCATGATGTGCAAGCCGCGTTCGCCCTTCCCGGTGGGCGCGTCCTGCGCGGCGGCCACCGTGGTACCGGCTGCCAGGGCGGCCAGGACGACGGCGGTAATCAGAGTGGGACGATTCATTGTGGGTGTCTCCGGTTGGGCGGCGCCGTGGCGGGTGCCGCGCGCCGTTGTAGCCATCAACGCCCGGCACCGGCGCCGGTTGACTCCCGGACATGGCGGATTCAGGCGCGGGACAGGCCGCCCGGCCGGGCATGCAGCATCGTGCAGCGCCATCACAGGAGGTGTCGCGCTTGCCCCAACGACGTTGCCAGGCCCTAGACTGGCGTCATGGGCAAGACCCCGGCTCCTGACGACAACGACCTGCGCCTGTTCCACACCGGCGAGCATGCCTGTGGCTACTGGCCCGAGCGCGTCGCGCGCGACCTGGTGTTGGATCCTCGCGACCCGCGCCTGCCGGAGTGGTATCCAATGGCGCTGGAATGGGGTTTCCGCCGCTCCGGCGACATCGTCTACCGCCCGCATTGCAATGGCTGCCGCGCCTGCGTGGCGGTACGCATCGCGGTCGACCGTTTCCGCCCGAGCCGCAGCCAGCGTCGCTGCCTGGCCCGCAACGCCGATGTCGAGATGCGCATCTGCCAGCCGCAGCGCACCGAGGAACAGCTCGCGTTGTATCGCCGCTACCTGCGCGCACGCCACCCGGGCGGCGGCATGGACGGCCACGGCGCGGTCGAATTCGAGCAGTTCCTCATCGGCAGCTGGAGCGAAGGCCGCTTCCTGGAACTGCGCGAGGCGGGCACACCACGTCCGGGGCGCCTGCTCGCGATTGCGGTCACCGATGTCACCGAAAATGCGCTGTCGGCGGTGTATACCTTCTTCGATCCCGACGAAACACGCCGGGGCCTCGGCACGCTGGCCATCCTCAAGCAGATCGAATGGGCGCGCCGTGAGCGCCGCGAACATCTCTACCTCGGCTACTGGATCGCCGGCCACGCCAAGATGGACTACAAGCGCCGCTTTCATCCGCTGGAGGCGTTCGATGGCCGCGGCTGGCATGCTTTCGACGAGGACAAGGCATCGCCTGACAGCTTCATCGACCAGGACAACGCATGACCCGCTTGCTCCGCCACGCATCCTTCGCTGCCATTGCCCTCGTTACCCTCTCCACCGGCTGTGCACTCAGCGAAGCGCATGAGGCCCCGCCCGAACCGATGCTTCCAACCACACATCTCCGCCTCGCCACCTACAACACATCGCTGTATGCCGACACCAGCGGCGGCCTGATCGAGCGGCTGGAGAACGATGACGCCGGTGCGCGCAGCGTCGCCGCCGTGCTGCAACGGGTGCGGCCGGATATCGTGCTGCTCAACGAATTCGATTACGACGAATCCCACCGCGCCGCCGATCTGTTCCAGCAGCGCTATCTCGAGGTCGCACAGCCTGGCGGTAGCGAGCCGTTGCACTATCCGTACCGCTACCTCGCACCGGTCAATACCGGCCTGCAGAGCGGGCTGGACCTGGATGGCAACGGCGCGATCGGCGGGGAAGGGCGCGAACGCGGCAACGACGCCTGGGGCTACGGTCTGCATCCGGGCCAGTACGGCATGCTGGTGCTGTCGCTGTATCCGATCGATACCGAGGCAGCACGCACGTTCCAGCTGCTGAAGTGGAGCGCGATGCCCGATGCCCGGCAACCACGCGACCCGGCCACCGGCACGCCGCACTACCCGCCGCAGATTTGGTCTCAGCTGCGGCTGTCGTCGAAGTCCCACTGGGATGTGCCGGTGCGCACCCCGGGCGGCACGTTGCACATGTTGGCCGCGCATCCGACCCCACCGGTATTCGACGGCCCCGAAGACCGCAACGGCGCGCGCAATGCCGATGAGATCCGGCTGTGGCGAGAGTACATTTCCGCGGAGGAAACGACCTGGCTGTGCGACGACACCGGCCACTGCGGCGGACTGGATGCGGATGCACGCTTCGTGATCGCCGGCGACCTCAACAACGATCCGGCCGATGGCGATGGCCGCCACGAAGCCATCCTCGAACTGCTCGAACACCCGCGCGTCGTGCGCATGGCCACGCCGCGCAGTGAGGGTGCGGTGGAAGCTGCCGCACGATATTCCGGCATCACCCGCGTGGGCGACCCCGGCCATGCCACCGGCGACTATGGCCCGCGTACCGGCACCCTGCGGCTGGACTACGTACTGCCCTCGGTCGGGCTGTCGGTGAAGGACAGCGGCGTTTTCTGGCCGAAGGCCGGCGAACCCGGCGCGGAACTGGTCGAAGCCAGCGACCATCGGCTGGTGTGGGTGGACGTTGAAATCAGGAGTGAAAGGTAAGGATTGAGGAGTGAGCGTTCGCTTCCCTCCTCCCTACTCATTCCCCTTCACTCACTTCCGGCTTGCGCCCCCCAGCGCGGCCCGAAGCCGAATGCCTCCTCGCTGCGCGCCGACACGATCATCCGCACCATGCCGGACGGCACCATCAGCTCCAGCGACACCGTCTCACCGGCCGGAGTGTGACCATCGAGCATCATCTTGATGAAAGCACCGCCGGTGTCGACCTCGCGGCACATCACGTGCTCGACACCTTCCTCGCCCTGCAGGTAGGGCTTGATCGCCCCGCCCAGCGCCTCGACGGCCTGCGGGAAGAAGAACACGGCGTAGCCTTGGGTGTCTTTCACTCTCTACTCCTTAGACAGAAACGCGTGGAGACGACTGCAGCGGCCCTCAGCGCAAGCCAACCTTCAACCTGTCCGCCGCCTCGCGCGCAGCGGCACGCGCCTGCTCGACATCGTCGCCATGCGCCAGCGTCACCGCGACCCGGCGCTGGCCTTCGACGCGAGGCTTGCCGAACAGGCGCAGCTGGGTGCCGGGCGCGGACAGCGCGACATCCACACCTTCGAATACCGGCACGCCATGCCCCTGCGCCAGCACCGCGCAGGAGGCGGTCGGGCCGACATGCGGCACCACGCCATCGCCATCGGCGTGGATCGGCAGGCCGAGGATCGCCCGCGCATGCAGGGCGAACTCGCTGAGCACCTGCGAGGCCAGGGTGACCAGGCCGGTGTCGTGCGGGCGTGGCGAGACCTCGCTGAACCAGACCTCGTCGCCCTTCACGAACAACTCGACACCGAACAGGCCCCAGCCGCCAAGGTCGTCGGTGATTTTTCGCGCGATCTCCTGCGCGCGTTCCAGCGCCTTCGGCGACATCGGTTGCGGCTGCCAACTCTCGCGGTAGTCGCCATCGCGCTGCAGGTGACCGATCGGCGCGCAGAACGCGGTGCCGCCGGCGTGACGCACGGTCAGCAGGGTGATCTCATAGTCGAAATCGATGAAACCCTCGACGATGCAGCGCCCGGCGCCCGCGCGACCGCCGGTCTGCGCATACTCCCAGGCCTTGTCGATGTCGGCGTCGCCGCGCACCGTGCTCTGGCCCTTGCCCGAGGACGACATCACCGGCTTGACCACGCATGGCAGGCCGATCTCCGCCACCGCGGCGCGGTATTCCTCCTGCGTGTCGACGAAGCGATAGGGCGAAGTCGGCAAGCCCAGGGTTTCGGCGGCGAGGCGGCGGATACCCTCGCGGTCCATGGTCAGACGGGCGGCACGGGCGGTTGGTATCACCCGGGTATCGGAACCGCGTCCGGCGAACTCGCGTTCCAGTTCGACCAGGGTCGGGGTATGGATGGCCTCGATCTCCGGCACGATCAGGTTCGGCCGTTCGGCCGCGATCAATTCGCGCACCGCCTGGCCGTCGAGCATGTCGAGCACGTGGCTGCGATGGGCGACCTGCATGGCCGGAGCATCGGCGTAGCGGTCGGCGGCAATCACTTCGACGCCAAAACGCTGCAGTTCGATCGCGACCTCCTTGCCCAGCTCGCCGGATCCGAGCAGCAGGACACGGAAGGCATGAGGCGAGAGCGGGGTACCGATTTTTGTCATGCGCGTCATGGTCATGCGTAGCCTGGAGATTGCGGAAGCGGGCCACAAGTCTAACTTCCGGGCCCTGCCCTGCCGACCGTCTTGGGTGCCCGACGGCACCATGCCATGCTTCGGTCATGACGCCGCCGCCGGCCAACCCGACCCGACCACGCGCCCGCCTGGCTGTGCTGTGCCTGTCGCTGGCACTGCTGCTTCCCGCCTGCCGCAGCGATGATGCTCAGGCGCCGGGGAGCCAGCTCATGGGTGCGTTGCTGGACCCGCAGATGAGCGAGATCAGCGGCCTGGCCGCCTCGCGCCGCCACCCCGGCGTGCTGTGGATGCACGACGACGGCGGCAATCCCGAGCGCCTGTTCGCGGTCAGCGACAGCGGTTCGCGACTCGCCACCTTCCGTGTCGAAGGCGTGACCAAGACCGACTGGGAGGACATGGCCGCGTTCGAGCTCGACGGCAAGGCCTGGTTGCTGATCGCCGACACCGGCGACAACGGCGGCCTGCGCCACAGCCTGCAGCTGCATGTGTTCGAGGAACCCGACACGCTGGAGAACGCACGCCTGGAACCGGCCTGGTCGATCGCCTTCCGCTGGCCCGACGGCGCCCGCGACTGCGAGGCGGTGGCGGTGGATGCCGAACGCGGCCAGATCCTGCTGATCTCGAAGAAGCGCACTCCGCCGGAACTGTTCATGCTGCCGCTGCGTCCCGACAGCGAAGGCCTGCTGACCGCGAGCCCGGTCGGCACCCTTGCCGGGGCGCCCGGTCCGGCCACCGACCTGCCCGACAACGCTCCGCTCAGGGCAAAAATCGAACATCAGGTCACCGCCGCCGACATCTCGCCCGATGGCCGCACCCTGGCGGTGATGACCTACGGCAACCTGCTGATCTACCCCCGCCTCGGCGCGGAGGAGTGGAGTTCCGCAGTCTCGCGACCGCCCTCGATCAGTCCCCTGCCCTGGCTGCCGCAGGCCGAGGCGCTGGGCTGGAGCGTGGATGGCAGCGCCCTGTTTGCCACCGGCGAGTTCATTCCGGCACCGCTGTACCGGATTCGCCCGGAGTTGAAAGCTCCAGCGGAAGCAACCGTACCTGATTGATATTCAATGCTTTACCGGACTTCCGGGTACTTCCCGGAGGGGGCGCCGTGCCTGCTTGGCGGCCAGTTACTTGACTTGATATCAATTTGATATCACATTGCCCGACATCCCAAGGAGGACACCGCCATGAAAGAAAATCCCATCCGCTCCCTGCCCGGCATCCCGCTGCTACTTGTGCTGATCCTGGCCGTGTTGGGCGCGGGCTACCTGGCCTTCCAGGCCGTCGGCACCGGCCGGCCGCCGCTGCTCTTCGTGGCGCTGGGGGTGATCGCGATCGTGGTGTTCATGCTCGTCGGCCTGTACACCGTGCAGCCCAACCAGTCGGCGGTGCTGAGCCTGTTCGGCAAGTATGTCGGCACCGTGCACGAGAACGGCCTGCGCTGGAACAACCCGTTCTTCAGCAAGCGCAAGGTCTCGCTGCGGGTGCGCAACTTCGAGAGCGGTCGGCTCAAGGTCAACGAACTCGACGGCAGCCCGATCGAGATCGCGGCGGTGATCGTATGGAAGGTGGTCGACTCGGCCGAGGCGGTGTTCAACGTCGACGACTACGAGAGCTTCGTCCACATCCAGTCCGAGGCGGCGCTGCGTGCGATGGCGACCACCTACCCCTACGACCAGCACGAGGACGACCAGATCTCGTTGCGCAGCCATCCCAGCGAGATCTCCGACCGCCTCAAGGAACATCTGGACGAGCGCCTGACCGCGGCTGGCGTGGACGTGCTGGAGGCGCGGATCAGCCATCTCGCCTACGCACCGGAAATTGCTCAGGCGATGCTGCAACGGCAGCAGGCCAACGCGGTGATCGCGGCACGCACGCGGATCGTCGCCGGTGCGGTCGGCATGGTCGAGATGGCGCTGGGCGAGCTGCAGAAGAACGGCGTAGTCGACCTCGACGAGGAGCGCAAGGCGGCCATGGTCAGCAACCTGCTGGTGGTGCTGTGCGGCGACCGCAGCACCCAGCCGATCGTCAACGCCGGCACGCTGTACTGATCGCGTATCCAGGCGCGGATTTTTCAGGAAACCCGATGACCGACGCACTCATCCCGATGATCATCGCCTTGTCCGGCCTGCCGGCACTTGGCATCGCGTGGTGGAACCTGCGCACCGGCGATATGCACTCCCGCGGTTCGGCATTGCGCTGGGCCATGATCGCGATCGCCATCTTCATCGGTGCGCTCGCCCTGTACTGGGCCGGCGACAGCAAGGGCTGGGCCATGGCCGTGGTGGCGGCGATGGTGGTGGCGGTGAACGTACTGCTGGTGTCGCTGCTGCTGCACCTGCGTCGCGGCGGGCCACGAGATCACTGATGAGCGAAAAGAAGAAGGCCTATCCGCTGCGCATCAATGCCGAGGTCCTGGCCGCGGCGCAGCGCTGGGCCGACGACGAACTTCGCAGCCTCAACGCACAGATCGAATACGTGTTGCGCGACGCACTGCGCAAGGCCGGCCGGCTGCCGAAGCCCGGCGAGACGCCCGACAGGGAGCGCAAGCCAGAAGGAGGCAGTCAATGAGCAGCAACTGGAAGTACCAGGTCATCGAGGTCAAGCCGTCGCTGATGGGCAGCTACAAGCCCGACGCGCTGCAGGAAGCAATGGACAAGCAGGGCCGACTCGGCTGGGAACTGGTCAACGTGATCGTCCCGGGGCCAATGTACCCCGCACTTCTGGTGTTCAAGAGGCCGCAGTGATGGCCGCCGCGACCACCCTGCCCGCTTCGATCACGCCGTGGAAACACGACCTCAAGATCGCCGCCTTGCTGGGCGCGGTCTCGGCCATGGCCGTGGTCGCAGTGTTTCCCTACCTCGTGCAGATCATGCCGGAGAAGTTCGAGAAGCTGCCGGTCTCAATCACGGTGCTGGCCATCGCGCAATCCGTGCAAGCCCTGGTGATGCTCGGCCTGATGTCGCTGGCCGGCCTGCGCATGGGCCACCGGGTCGGGCTCGGCGCGCCGTTGCTGCAGCATTGGCTCAACCGGCAGCCGCTTGAAGACGACAGCCCACGTCCGCTGCAGGCCATCGTTATCGGCATCGCGGTCGCTCTGGCCATCCTCGCCCTCTCCGGCCTGATCGACCCCTTGCTACCCGAAATGCGCAATCCGCCGGCCGAGGCCGATGCCGCGAAGTCCGCGCTCAACGGGTTGCTCGCGTCGTTCTACGGCGGCATCGTCGAAGAGCTGCAACTGCGGTTGTTCCTGATGACCCTGCTGGTCTGGCTGGTCGCCAGACTGCGCAAGTCCATGCCGCCGCCGGCCGTCTACTGGGCCGCGATCGTGATCGCCGCGTTGCTGTTCGGCGCCGGCCACCTCCCCGTCGCGAACACGATCTGGGGCCTCGACGCCATCGTCGTGCTGCGGACGCTGCTGTTGAACGCGATCGCCGGCCTGGCCTTCGGCTGGCTGTACTGGAAGCGTGGGCTGGAGATGGCCATCGTCGCCCACTTCAGCGCCGACATCGTGCTGCACGTGGTGACGCCCCTGGTTTCCGGTGGAGCTGGCCCATGAAGCGGACGAACATGCCCGCGCAGGAGTTCCCGCTCGCCCCGCTGCGGCGCATCGCGTGGCTGACCCTGATCTTGCCGGCGGTGGCCGTCGTGATCGGCACGCTGCTGCTGCCGCAAAAGCAGGCCACGCCGGCACCGGCCTGGCTGGTCACACCATTCTTCATCGCCCTGCTGATGACCGGCCTGCTGCTGGCATTGCGACGCCGCCGCATCGCCATCGAGGGCCGCGAACTGGTCGTCGCGGCGACGCTCTATACCAAGCGGGTCTCCATCGATGCCCTCGATCTCGGCAAAGCACGCATCGTCGACCTGGCCGAGCACACCGAATACAAACCGATGCTCAAGACCAACGGCTACGCCCTGCCCGGCTTCAGTGCCGGGCACTTCCGGTTGCGCAACAGGGCCAAGGCGTTCTGCCTGCTGACCCGTCGCGAGCGCGTGTTGCTGCTTCCACGACGCGACGGCAAACTGATCCTGCTCAGCCCGGAGAGGCCGCAGGAATTGCTGTCGCAGCTGCGCGGACTGGCAGCGGCCATCGTCCCGCACTAAGCTCCGGGCATGCGTGGCCGCCCCGACTTCCTGATCAACACTCCCGAGATCGAGCTCTGGCCCGGGCACCTGCTGCGCGCGCGCGGCAACCACGATGCGCGCGCCCTCGCCCGCGCGCACCGGGTGCTGCGGCGCAAGCGCGACGGCCGCTACCTCGCCGCCGAGTTGCCCGAGGGCCTGTTGGCGCTGGTGGTGCGGCTGGCACGCGAGCCGGGCATCGACGCTGCGCTCGACGTGCTCGACACCGACCCGGGCCATCGCCGCCCCGGCATCGAACAGGTCGGCGAGCTGCCGCTGGAGCGGCTCGAACAACGCCTGCAGGCACTTGGGCTGGATGGCAGCTACGGCAAACGCACCGGCCTGCCACTGGTGGCCGAACCGGACTGGCTGGCTCTGGCCGGATTCGACCGCTACCGGCGCCCGATGTGGCTGCATGTCGATGCCGCCCGCGGCTGGCGCCACCTGCAGGCGGCCGCGCTGCGCGACGACATCGTGCTGGAGGCGATCTCCGGCTACCGCAGCCACGACTACCAGCTCGGCATCTTCGAACGCAAACTCGCGCGCGGCCAGACCGTCGAACAGATCCTCAAGGTCAACGCCGCTCCGGGTTACAGCGAGCACCATTCCGGCCTCGCGCTCGACATCGGCAGTCCGGGCGAACCGCCGGCCGAGGAATCGTTCGAGCACACCGCGGCCTTCGCCTGGCTGACCGCCAATGCCGCCGGCCACGGTTTCACCATGAGCTACCCGCGCGACAATCCGCACGGCATCGTCTACGAACCCTGGCACTGGTGCTGGCATCCGCCACAGGCATGAAACCGATCCGGCTGTCACCGGACGGCTCCTTGAACACTGCTACATTCGGCCGATCCGCTTTCCCCCGCACCATCCATGCACAGGAGAAACGGCCCATGGCCAACTACAAGATCGAGGACGTCGAAGGTATCGGTCCGGTTACCGGCGAGAAGTTCCGCAGCGCAGGGGTCAAGGACACAGACAGCCTGCTTGCCGGCAGCAAGACCCCTGCACAGCGCCAGGAGCTGGCCGAAAAGACCGGCGTTTCCACAAAGCAGATCCTCAAGTTCGCCAACATGGCCGACCTGTACCGGATCAACGGCGTCGGTTCGGAGTACTCGGAACTGCTCGAAGCCGCCGGCGTAGACACCGTGCCTGAGCTCGCGCAACGCAACGCCACCAACCTCGCCCAGGCGATGGCCGAGGTCAACGAGAAGAAGAAGCTCACCCGCCGCGTGCCGACCGAAGCCGAGGTCAACAAGTGGGTCGAGCAGGCCAAGACACTGCCCCGCGCACTCGAATACTGATCGTCCCTGCAGTAGCGCCCTTGGCCGCGATTCACATCACCCGCGCCAGATCGCACCCAAGGGCGTTACTGCGGTTTCCCGGTCCTTGACGAACCGCGCACCAGACCGGTCCCGCGCATGCTGCCCGGGCACCCGATCGCTTGCGAGCCAATGGCTCGTCGAGGTCCACCCTCATCCCTGTGAGCGGTTGGTCGGGGCTTTCGCCTCGTTGGCGCTGTCGGCGATCCGCCACAGATAGAAGCTGGCGTAGGTACGGTACGGTCCCCAGCGGTCGCCGCGTTCGGCCAGCAGCTTCGGTGTTGGCGCCTGTTCCGCCCTGTCGACCACTCCGGCCCCCTTGCGCACGCCCAGGTCGTCGATCGGCAGCACATCGGGACGGCCAAGCCGGAACATCAGCATCATCTCCACCGTCCAGCGACCGATGCCGCGAATCGGCGTGAGTGCGGCGATGATCGCCTCGTTGTCGAGGCCGGACATCTGCCGCAGGGTCGGAATCTCGCCACGCGCCTCGCGTCCGGCCAGATCGCGCAAGGCCAGGGTCTTGTTGCCCGACACACCACAGGCACGCAGGTCGCTGTCGTCGATGCGCGACAGCGTGTCGGCGTGCAGGCGTTTGCTGCCGATCGCCGCCTCGACGCGGCCCACGATCGTGGACGCCGCCTTGCCGCTCAACTGCTGGAACAGGATGGCGCGCGCCAGAGCATCGACCGGATCGAAGCGCCTGCGCCAGCGCGGGTCCGGCGCGATCGGCCCAAGCCTTCGCATCCAGGCAGCGAGTTTGCGGTCATGACGCAACAGGTGCTCCCAGGCGGCTTCGGTATCGAATCCACGGGCGTGACGAGGCATGGCTTAGTTCCTAGGCGCCATCAGGGCGGGCGAAAGCTGCATCGATGGCATGGACCAGCCACGCCAGGATCATCAGGATGCCGCCGTAAGGCGCCAACCGGGTCGGCAGTCCAAACCCATGTGCCGCGACCAGGCTGCCGGAGAACAGCAGCACGCCCAGCAACAGGCCGACCAGTGCCAGTCGCCGCAGTCGATGCCCTGCGCCTGGTGCAAGCGCGGCCAGCGCAACCCCATGGCCGAATGCGAACACCGCAGCCAGCAGCAACTGCCCGCGGGCTTCCGGATCAGCCGCGTGCGACGCGTAGGCTGCCAGCGCGACCGCGGCTGCCGACAATACCGCGCCGGCGGATCCAAGCGCGCGCTGCATCGGCGCTGGAGAAACCGGGAAGGGAGCGTCTGGCATGGCCGTCATGGTCCGGGCGTGGTGTCCGGCGACGATATCAAACGAAAAGCGCCGCACGAAGCGGCGCTTTCCGACATCACAAAGGACAGGTCAGGCTTACTTGATCGACCAGTAGACGACGAAGTCGCCTTCCTCGGTGAAGCCTTTCTGGAGGCCGTTGTTCCAGTCCTCGTACGGGCGGTCGACGGTGTCGTAACCCTGGGTCAGGACCCATGCACGCAAGGCGTCGCGAACCTGGGACAAGTTGGCCATGTGGCCGATGAAGGGCACCGCGGCAACCTTGGATGCCGGCAGGTACTGCGACTCGACTGGTCCCTCGAGCTTGATGTCGAGCTCTTCGGTGGCGGCCACGATCGGGGTGGTTTCGGCCTTGTCGCCATCTTCACCCTCATCGCTGCCGGCATTGCTGCTGCCCTCATCCCCCTTCTTGCGTACCGGCTGGACCACGTCGAAGGAATAGGTATCGGAGCCGAACTCGTTGGTGACGATGCGGACCGGGCCGGCGGCGACCAGGTTGTTGGCGTCCATCACCTTCTTGATCCAGTCCTGGTTGCTCTTCATCTGGCTGGCCACGGCCTCGTTGTCGCGGGGCACTGCGGCGCGCACGTACAACAGGTTCTGGGCCGGCCGGTCGCGAAGATGCGGCGCCTTGGCCGGGTCGTCCTTGCCGAATACCGAGTAGTCGTGGTTCGGCACGGTCGCCAGCATGTTGGACAGACGGCTCAGGCTCAGCTTCATGTCCTGGCCGACGTTGCTGGTCACGTACATGCCGGTGTAACGGCCCAGCAGATCCCAGCCGTACTCGACGTCATAGGTCTGGGTGATCATGACGTTACGGCCACCGCGACCGGTCGGGGTCAGGGTGTAGGTGGTGCGCTTGTTCTTGCCGCGCTCGGCGCTGGTCAGTTCGTAGGAAACGCTCTTGTTGGGCTCGGTGGCCGTAAGCAGCCAGCTGCCCTCGCCGATACCCTTCTCCTTCGACGAGTAGTCGAGCCGTGCTCCAACTCCGGATTCGGGGCCTGACCGCTTCAGCTCGATCGCAGGATCGCGCAGCACCAGCGAGTTCCAGTCCTGGAAGCGACGCAGACTGTTGAGGGTGTCGTAGACGATCGACAAGCGGCGGTTGGTCTCGACGCTTTCCTCAAGGTGGCGGCGGTCGGGCAGCAGCACACCGAGGGTCAGGAACAGCGCGGCAACAATGGAAAAGGAAATCAGGAGCTCAAGCAGACGGGTCATTCAGGTTTTCTCCAGGGCCGACCCGGGACCAGACCGGGACGCAGACCTCCAATCCTAGCAAGGAACGTGGCCGCGGCGCATTACCTCGCCGGAAAATCTTCCGCCGGGGCCGGGATCATTGCCCGGCCGCGTTCGCCCCGGGACAGCCCCTTCACACCAGTTGCAGCTCGAATGCCTTCAATACGGCCCGGGTGCGGTCGCGCACGCCCAGCTTGGACAGAATGTTCGACACGTGGTTCTTGATCGTGCCCTCGGCCACGCCCAGTGAATTGGCGATCTCCTTGTTGGAGAAGCCGCCGGCCATCAGCCGCAGGATCTCGGTCTCACGGTCGGTCAGCGGATCGGGGCGATCGAGACTGACGAAGTCGTTGCGCATGTGCTCCAGCCCCGACAGCAGACGCTGGGTCACCGCCGGCTGTACCAGCGAGCCGCCCTGGGCGACGGTCTGGATGGCGCCCACCAGCTGCTCCAGCGACACGTCCTTGAGCAGATAACCCTTGGCCCCGGCCTTGAGCCCGGCCAGCACCAGTTGGTCGTCGTCGAAGGTGGTCAGGATGATGGTCGGCGGCAGGCTGTCGGTGCGGGCCAGCGCCTGCAGCGCCTCGAGCCCGGACATCACCGGCATGCGCATGTCCATCAGCACCACGTCGGGCCGGACCTCGGGGATCATTTCCACCGCCTGGCGGCCGTCGGCGGCCTCGGCCACCACCTCGATGCCCTCGGCCAGCGACAGCAGCGAGCGCACGCCCTGCCGGACCAGGGTCTGATCGTCAACAAGCAAAACGCGGATCATGCAACCGCTCCTTGAGAGCCTGTCCCTGGCTCCCACACGGCTCGCGCCGGGACTGTGGGCCTGCAGGACAAGGAAGATTGAGGGAGTGTATGCCAATACCCGGCCGGGCAATGGCGCCGCAATGCAGTCGCGGCCACCGGATGGTTCGGCAGCGCCCGCCATGCGCCAGCGCGCGCCTCGATCCAGTCACCCGCCACGCGCTGCTTCACGTAACACCGCCTGACGACCGCTGTGGAACCACGCGGGCCGTGTCGGGGACGGGCGCTCCCGACGTGGTGGCGGGAACCACCGTGGCCGGCAACGTCAGGCGCAGGGCAAAACCCGCCTGCGGCCGGGTCTCGATCTGCAGCTCGCCGCCGTACTGGAGCAGGCGCTCCCGCATGCCGCGCAGGCCGTTGCCGGACACCGGCGAGTCGGCACCACGGCCGTCGTCGCGGGCTTCCATCACGATCGTGCCGCCGTCGCGGAATGCCTTCACCCACAGGTTCCCCGCTCCGGCATGGCGGACGGTATTGGTGATGATCTCCTGGGTGCAGCGCAGCAGGACCTGGGCCCGTTCGGGATCGTCCAGAGTCAGCGGCGTCTCGATGTCCATGTGGATGCGCAGCGCGGGCACGTTCTCGGCCAGTGGCCGCAACGCCGCCGCCAGATCGATCGCACCGCCTTCGCGCAACTGGCTGACCGCCTCGCGCACATCGGTCAGCAGCAGCCGGGCCAGGGTGTGGGCCTGGTGGACATGCTCCTTGACCCGTCCCTCCGACAGGTGACCGGCGACTTCCAGATTCAGGCTCAGCGCGGTCAGATGGTGACCGAGCAGGTCGTGCAACTCGCGCGAGATGCGGGTTCGCTCGTTGACCCGCGCGCTCTCGGCCAGCAGGGCGCGGGTGGCGCGCAACTCCGAATTCAGGCGGCGCTGCTCCTCGCGCGCCAGCGACTGCTGCCGTGCGACCAGGCTGGTCACGAACACGAAGCCCGAGAAGCCGGCATACAGCACCGACTGCATCACCGCCTCGAAGATCGGCAGGTCGAGGCGGATGTAGACCGGCACGATGATCAGCTGGCTGAGCAGCAGCCAGGCGATACCGACCGACAGCGGCAGCATCCATGGCAACACGCTGGCGGTGACCATCAGCAGGATGCTGCCCAGGCCGGTCTCGGTGAAGTAGCTGACCGCCACCGCGCTGGCGGTCAGTACCAGCAGCGCGAACTGGTCGAACCCGCCGGTACGGCGCTGGCCCAGTCCGCGGCTCAGCCAGGCATAACTGGCGCCGAACAGGAGATAGGCACAGATCGCTCCCCACGGCACCCGGCCCAGCCAGCTGGCATCTTCGAGCAGCCCGTCCGAGTCCAGCAGCCACGACCATGAATAGAGATAGAGCAGCGGCACCCCGACCACGACCCAGGTGAACAAGCCCGCATAGCGGAGCAGTCGGGAATGGTTCAGGTGATTCAACATGCCTGCATGCTAGCCGCATCAGTGACTTGCGTAGCCACCCGAAAGTCATGGGAATGGCATCGTGCGGTCGCCCGGACGGGGCAGCCATGCGATAATCCACGGCGCTGGCGCGCCTATGCGCCCGCCTGGAACATCATGGAGTCAGGAATGTCGATCGTCGTCCGCGACGTGCTTGAGCACGAGCTGGATTCCGTCCTTGCCCTCAACAACGCCGCCGGCCCCGCCATCCTGCCGCTCGACGCGGCCCGGGTGCGCCACTTTTACGACTCCGCCGAGTATTTCCGCGTTGCTTTGCGCGACGACACCCTCGCCGGCTTCATGATCGGCGTGGGCAGTGGGTCCGAACACGACAGCAGCAATTTCCGCTGGTTCCGCGAGCGGCATGCGGATTTCTTCTATATCGACCGTATCGTGGTCGCCAGCCGCCGCCGTGGTGGCGGTGTCGGCCGTGCGCTGTATGCCGACGCACAGAGCTATGCCGAACTGCGCTACCCGCAGATGGCTTGCGAGGTGTTCCTGGAAGGCGATCACGATCCGGCCCTGCTGTTCCACGGCAGTTTCGGTTTCCGTGAGATCGGCCAGCACGTGATGCCGGGAGCAGGCATGCGTGCGGCAATGCTGATGAAGCCACTGTGCAGCCATGCCTGGGTCCGTGAGACCTACGGCGACAGCCTGCCCGACGAGCCCTGGGTCCGCGCCCGGCAGACGATCGCGGCCCGGCCGCGCCTGACCGGGACCCGCAGCCGATGAGTGCGGCGATGGATTATGAACAGGCCGGCGAACTGAAGATCGGCCAAGTCGGCATCGCCAACCTCCGTATCCGCAATCTCGACGTTTCCCGCCTGGTCGAGGAAATGCGCCAGCGCGTGCAGCGCGCGCCGAAGCTGTTCGCACGGGCCGCGGTGGTGATCGACTTCGGCGGCCTGTCGCAGGTGCCCGACGAGGCCACCGCCCGCAGCCTGCTGGACGGCCTGCGCGATGCCGGCGTGCTGCCGGTCGCCCTCGCCTACGGCACCACGGCCACCGAGCGTCTGTCCGAGGCGCTTGGTCTGCCGCTGCTGGCCAAGTTCCGCGCCCAGTACGAGCGTGCCGATGGCGGCAATCCGGCGCCCGAGCCCGTGGCAGCGCCCGAACCGGCCCGTCCCGCCGCCTCACGGCCTGCCGCTGCGACGTCGGCGCCGGCCGCCCCGGCGCCAGATCCGGGGCTGATCCAGGCCGCCCCCGTCCGCTCCGGCCAGCAGGTCTACGCCGACAATCGCGACCTGACCGTGCTGACCTCGGTCGGCGCCGGCGCCGAAGTGATCGCCGATGGCTCGGTGCACATCTACGGTCCGTTGCGCGGCCGCGCCCTCGCCGGCGCACAGGGCAACGAAAAAGCCCGTATCTTCTGCCGTGAGTTTCACGCCGAACTGGTGGCCGTGGCGGGCCACTACCGCGTGCTCGAAGACATCCCCCCCGACCTGCGCGGCAAGGCCGTCCAGGTCTGGCTGGAAGACCAACAACTAAAAATCGCGGCACTCGACTGATGCCGCTCCATTGGAGGATTTGAACTTGGCCGAAATCATCGTAGTCACCTCGGGCAAGGGCGGCGTCGGCAAGACCACCACCAGCGCCAGCCTCGCTTGCGGCCTTGCGCGCCGTGGCCACAAGGTCGCCGTCATCGACTTCGACGTCGGCCTGCGCAACCTCGACCTGATCATGGGCTGCGAGCGCCGCGTGGTGTACGACTTCGTCAACGTCGTCAACGGCGAGTCCTCGCTCAAGCAGTCGCTGATCAAGGACAAGCGCTTCGACAACCTCTTCGTGCTGGCCGCGTCGCAGACCCGCGACAAGGACGCGCTGACGATGGAGGGCGTGGAGAAAGTGCTCAAGGACATGGCCGACGACGGCTTCGACTACATCGTCTGCGACTCCCCCGCGGGCATCGAGAAGGGTGCCTACCTGGCGATGTACTTCTCCGACCAGGCGGTGGTCGTGGTCAATCCGGAAGTCTCCTCGGTGCGCGACTCCGACCGCATCCTCGGCCTGCTGTCGTCGAAGACGAAGAAGGCCGAGAACGGCGAACGGGTCAAGGAGCACCTGCTGCTGACCCGCTACAGCCCCAAGCGCGTGGAGACCGGCGAGATGCTCAGCGTCGGCGACGTCGAGGAGATCCTCGGCCTCAAGACGATCGGCGTGATCCCCGAGTCCACGGACGTGCTCAACGCCTCCAACAAGGGCGAGCCGGTGATCCTCGACACCGAGTCCGATGCCTCCCAGGCCTATGACGACGCGGTTGCCCGGCTGCTCGGCGATACCCGGCCGATGCGATTCACCAACGTGGAGAAGAAGGGCTTCTTCAGCAAGATGTTCGGAGGTTGATGATGGGATTGTTCGACTTCCTGCTGGCCAAGAAGCAGACCGCCTCGGTCGCCAAGGACCGCCTGCGCATCATCGTCGCCCACGAACGCGCGACCCGCGGCGGCCCCGACTACTTGCCGACCCTGCAGCGCGAGCTGCTGGAGGTGATCCGCAAGTACGTCAACGTCGACGCCGAGGCGGTCAAGGTCGACCTGATCGGCGAAGGCGACAACAAGGTGCTCGACATTTCCGTGGCCCTGCCGGAGAACGCCCCGCAGGCCTGAAAAGCAGAAGCGAGGGAAGAGAATTGAGAAGTGGGAGGCGGGCAAACGCAAAAGCCTTGCCAGTCCTGCTTCTCTGACTCCTCACTTCTCTTCACTCACTTCTCGCTCTCATGCTTCTACTCGCCGACATCGATTTCGACGCCGCAGCCGCCCTGCTCGCCCGCTATGGCCTGCAGTTGCATCGTGTTGCCGATGATGCGCCGATCCCCGGCAGCTACTGGGGCGACTGCGAGGCCGGCCTGATCGGCTGCAACGTATATGCGCGCGGCGACACACCGGTGCATTCGTTGCTGCACGAAGCCGCACACCTGATCGTGCTGCCGCCCGAACGCCGCGCCGCCGTGCACACCGACGCCACCGATTCGATCGAGGAAGAGGACGCGGTCTGCGTACTGCAGGCCCTGCTCGGCGACGCCCTGGCCGGGGTCGGCCGCGACCGCGTGCTCGCCGACATGGATGCCTGGGGTTACACGTTCCGGCTCGGCTCGGCCAAGGCCTATTTCGAACACGACGCCGACAGCGCCTGGCAATGGCTGCAGGCGCGCGGGCTCACCGATGCGCAACGGCGCCTGCAACTGGCCTGAGAGCCTGCCTGCAGGCCACGCGTGGATCGCAAACAGGCTCCCTGGGGCATCATAGGCGGATGCCGACTTCCTGCTCAGTCGATGCCCTGCTCTCCGACGCCCCGGGGCTGTCCGGCTGCACCCTGCTCGGCCACGGCGCCAACCGGATGGTGCTGTCCGACCCGGCCGATCCCGGCTGCTGCCTGAAACTGGAACTGCCCGCCCCTGCCCGTACCAGCGGCAGCCTGCGCACGCGCCTGCGCCGTCGACTGGCACGCCTGTTCCCGCAGCTGGGCGAAAACGCGGTCGAGCTGCGCGCCTGGCACCGCCTGTTCACCCGCCTGGGTGCGGATGCGCTGGCCGGCCGTATCGCCGCCAGCCACGGGATTATCGAAACCCCCGCCGGCCCGGCCTTGCGCTGCGAACTGGTGCGCGATGCCGACGGCCGCCCTGCGCCCAGCCTGTACGCATTGCTGTACGAAACCCCACGCTTCACGGCCGACGCGCTCTGCGCGGCCGTGGACGACTTCGAAGCCTGGCTGCAATGGCATGCGATCCCTCTGTTCGACCTCAATGCCGGCAATTTTGTCGTGATCGATGGCGACGGAGGGCCACGGATGATCTGCGTCGACGCCAAATCCACCCTCTCCGGCAAGGAACTGCTGCCGCTTTCGCGCCAGCTGCCGGCGTTGCGCCGACGCAAGATCGCCCGCCGCGCCGAGCGCCTGCGCAAGCGGATTCGCACCGCCTTGCCCACCGGGGCCAGCTTGCGATGAGCCGCAGGCCGCACTAGCCTGCCCGCTCAACACCCATCGCGCCCGTGCGGCGCCTGTCCGAGGACCTTCCGTGAAACCACGCCACGCCCTGCTCGCGCTCGCCGTCATCGCCACGCTGAGCCTGTCTGCCTGCGGCCGCGACGACGGCGATGCTGCCGACCCCGCAGCTCCGCCCAAGGGAGAGACCGCCGACCAATTCGTTGTCCGCGTCAACAACGAAATGCGCGCGATGTACCCGGAGATCACTTCCGCGCAATGGCTGGCCTCGACCTACATCAACAGCGACAGCCAGCTGATCGCCTCCAAGGCGAACGAGCGCATGCTGGCCCAGCTCAACACCTGGATCGAGCAATCACGCCGCTTCGAGGGCCAGGAGATGTCGCCCGAGACCGCGCGCGCGATCCAGCTGCTCAAGCTCGGCACCTCGATGCCGGCGCCCAAGGACCCGGCCAAGCTGGAAGAGCTGGCCGGCCTGGCGACGAAGATGGAAGGCATGTATGGCGCCGGCACCTACTGCAAGGGCGAAGGCGACGACAGGCAATGCCGCCAGCTCGGCGACCTCGAGGACGTATTGCGCAGCGACCGCGACTACGACGCGCAGCTCGACGCCTGGCAGGGCTGGCACACGATCTCGGTACCGATGCGCGCCGACTACACGCGCTTCGTCGAACTGGTCAACGAGGGCGCGCAGGAAATGGGTTACGCCGACGCCGGCGAGATGTGGCGCTCCGGCTACGACATGAGTCCGGTCGAGATCGCCGCCGAGACCGACCGCCTGTGGGGCCAGGTCAAGCCGCTGTACGAACAGCTTCACTGCTACACCCGCACCCGCCTCGAGACCCGCTATGGCAGCGGCAAGGGCCAGGTCGAGGGCGGCATGCTGCCCGCGCACCTGATGGGCAATATGTGGCAGCAGGACTGGAGCAACCTCTGGCACATCCTGGAACCGTACCGGAACGTCGGCAGCCTCGACATCACCGGCGCCCTGGAACAGCAGTGGCAGCAGAACTTCTCCGCCGAGATGGCGAAGCATCGTGGCGAGCGCAACGCCGGCGACCTGGTCGAAATGGAGCGCCGTGCCGACCTTGTCACCGCGCGTGGGATGACAGAGCTCGCCGAGGATTTCTACACCTCGCTCGGCATGCCCAAGCTGCCGGCGAGCTACTGGGACAAGACCCAGTTCATCAAGCCGCGCGACCGCGACGTGGTCTGCCATGCCAGTGCCTGGCCGATGGACATGGCCGACGACGTACGCACCAAGATGTGCATCAAGCCGAACGAGGAAGACTTCACCACGATCTACCACGAGCTCGGCCACGTCTATTACTACATGCTCTACAAGGATCAGCCGCCGATCTTCCAGAGCGGTGCGCACGACGGCTTCCACGAGGCGATCGGCGACACCATCGTGCTGGCGATGACGCCTGAATACCTGCAGTCGATCGATCTGGTCGGCAAGCAACAGCAGAGCGAGCAGGCGCTGATCAACGCGCAGATGCGCATGGCGCTTACCAAGGTCGCGTTCCTGCCGTTCGGCTTGATGATCGACCGCTGGCGCTGGGGCGTGTTCGACGGCAGCATCGCGCCGGAGAACTACAACAAGGCCTGGTGGGACCTGAAGACCAAGTACCAGGGCGTGGCCCCGGTGACGCCACGCGGCGAGGAGTTCTTCGACCCGGGTGCCAAGTACCACGTGCCGGGCAACACCCCGTACACCCGCTACTTCCTCTCGCACGTGCTGCAGTTCCAGTTCTACAAGGCACTGTGCGATGCCGCCGGCCACGAGGGTCCGTTGTACGAATGCAGCTTCTACGGCAACAAGGAAGCCGGCGAGAGGTTCCAGGCCATGCTCGGCAAGGGCGCCAGCCAACCGTGGCAGCAGACCCTGAAGGAACTGACCGGCGGCGAGAGCATGGACGCCTCGGCGGTGCTGGAATACTTCGCCCCGCTGCAGGACTGGCTCAAGCAGCAGAACGAAGGCAAGACCTGCGGCTGGCAGGCGGGCGTCGCGCCGGCACCCGAGGCAGCGGCCGAAGGTGAGGCCGACAGCGGAGACGAAACCGCGAAGGGCTGATCTTCCGTCCTTCGGGTGAGGCAGAAGGGGCCGGTATCTGCCGGCCCTTCTGCGTGGCGCTGAAACAGCACGTACAGTGCCCTGCCGCCACCCAGGGGAGTGACTACATGAGCGATGCCAGGTTCTGGAACAAAGCCGCCGAACGATACGCACGTCAGCCTGTTGCCAACCCTGAGGCATTCGAGCGCAAGATCGAGGTCACGCTGTCGAGAATGACGCCACAGTCCGTCGTCCTCGACATCGGATGCGGCACCGGCTCGCTGGCGTTGCGCCTGGCCCCGTCCGCGGGCCATGTCCACGGGCTCGACGTGTCCACCGAGATGATCCGCATCGCCCGGCGGAAGACCAGCGATGCACGCGTCGACAATGTCAGCTTCCACGTGGGGGCATTCGACGACAGCTTCGCCGTGTTCGATGAAGCGAGCCTGGATGGTATCTGCGCCTACAGCCTGCTGCACCTGTTGGAGAACCGGCAGGCTGCGCTGGCCCGCATCCACCGGCTACTCAAGCCCGGCGGATTCTTCGTCGCCTCCACGGTCTGCCTCGGCGAGTCGCGCCTTCCTTTTGCACCGTTGCTGTGGCTGATGCGTCGGCTCGGAATGGCACCGAAAGTGAGCGTGCTCGACAAGCGCACGCACGAGATCGAGGTCGCCAAAGCGGGCTTCGTCGATCTGGTCCAGCCCGATGTCGGCGTAAAACCCACCATCATGTTCCTGACCGCGACAAAGCCACTCACGACGCCATGCCGGGATGAACAGCCCGACATGGCGCCGCTACCGTAACCGCCGTAGCCCGGGTAAGCGGAGCGCACCCGGGATCTCGTGCAACCAGGAAACCATCCCGGGTGCGACCTTTGGTCTTACCCGGGCTACCGGACCGCGATAGTCGAAAACCTCAGTTTTGTCCTTTCGCCTTCGCGAATGCCGCCGCCAGTGCGTTGTTCGGTGGCGGCGCGGCGCGACCGGCCTGACTGGCGGCACGACTCATGCCGCGATCGCGACCGCCGGCCGGTGACCCGCCATCACGCGCGCCGCGTGGTTCACGTTGGGGGGCAGTCGCCGGATCGAGGCGGCGGCTCAGCGCGATGCGCTTGCGGGCGACATCCACTTCGAGCACTCGAACCTTGACCACATCACCGGCCTTGACCACCTCGCGCGGGTCCTTGACGTAGCGGTCGGCCAGCTCGGAGATATGGACCAGGCCGTCCTGGTGGACGCCGATGTCGACGAAGGCACCGAACGCGGCGACGTTGCTGACCACGCCTTCCAGGATCATGCCCTCGCGCAGGTCCTTGATGTCCTCGACGCCGTCGGCGAACTTCGCCGCCTTGAACTCGGGGCGCGGGTCGCGACCGGGCTTCTCCAATTCCGCAAGGATGTCGCGCACGGTCGGCACGCCGAACCTGTCGTCGGTGAACTGTTCGGGCTTGAGTGCACGCAGCGCGGTGCTGTCGCCGATCAATTGCTTCACCCCCTTGCCGGACGCAGCGAGGATGCGCTCGACCACCGGGTAGGCTTCCGGATGCACGGACGAGGCATCCAGCGGCTGTTCGCCATCGTTGATGCGCAGGAATCCCGCACACTGTTCGAAGGTCTTGTCGCCCAGCCGCGGCACCTTCAGCAGCGCCTTGCGGCTGGCGAACGGGCCGTTCTGGTCGCGGTGGACGACGATGTTCTCGGCCACCGTCGACGACAGCCCGGACACACGGGTCAGCAGCGCGGCAGAGGCGGTGTTCACGTCCACTCCGACCGCGTTCACGCAGTCCTCGACCTTCGCGTCCAGCGCACGCGCGAGCTTGAACTGGTCGACGTCGTGCTGGTACTGGCCCACACCGATCGCCTTCGGCTCGATCTTGACCAGCTCGGCCAGCGGGTCCTGCAACCGGCGCGCGATCGACACCGCACCGCGCAGCGAGACGTCGAGGCCGGGAAACTCCTTCGCCGCAAACTCGGACGCCGAGTACACCGACGCACCGGCCTCGCTGACGACGAGCTTCTGCATCTTCAGCTCCGGCGCCAGCTTGATCAGCTCGCCGGCCAGCTTGTCGGTCTCACGGCTGGCAGTGCCGTTGCCGATCGCGATCAGCTCGACGTTGTGCTTGCTGCACAGCGCGCGCAGCACGTGCAGCGACTGATCCCACTGCCGCTGCGGCACGTGCGGGTAGATGGTCGCGGTGTCGACCAGCTTGCCGGTGCGGTCGACCACGGCGACCTTGACCCCGGTGCGCAGGCCCGGGTCGAGGCCGAGCACCGCCTTGGGGCCGGCCGGCGCGGCCAGCAGCAAGTCCTTGAGGTTGTCGCCGAACACCTCGATCGCCTCGGCCTCGGCCTTCTCGCGGGCCTGGCCGAACAGGTCCAGCATCAGGTGCAGGTGCAGCTTGGCTTTCCAGGTCAGGCGGCAGCTGTCGAGCAGCCACTTGTCGGCCGGACGGTCGGCGGCCCTGATCCCGGCATGCGCGGCCACCCGGCCGGTGCCCTGCAGGTGGCCGGCCTCGGCGTCGCTGCCCGGGTCGAGGTCGAGGAACAGGAACTCCTCGCGGCGACCGCGGAACAGTGCCAGCAGGCGGTGCGAGGGAATCCTAGACAGCGGCTCGGCATGGTCGAAGTAATCGCGGAACTTCTCGCCGGCCGCCTCCTTGCCCTCGGCCACGCGCGAGCGGATCACCCCGACCTCGGTCAGCCACTGGCGCAGTTCGCCGACCAGGGCTGCATCCTCAGCCCAGCGCTCCATCAGGATCGCGCGTGCGCCGTCGAGCGCGGCCTTGGCATCGGCGACGCCCTTGTCGGCATCGACATAGGCCGCCGCGACTTCTTCCGGCACCTGCGACGGATCGGCCAGCAGACCGTCGGCGAGCGGCTCCAGTCCGGCTTCGCGCGCGATCTGCGCCTTGGTGCGTCGCTTGGGCTTGTATGGCAGGTACAGGTCCTCCAGCCGCGCTTTGCTGTCGGCGGCCTCGATGTCGGCGCGCAATTCATCGGTCAGCTTGCCCTGCTCGTCGACGCTGGCGAGGACTGCGATGCGGCGGTCCTCGAGTTCGCGCAGGTAGGTCAGGCGCGTTTCCAGGTTGCGCAGCTGGGTATCGTCGAGGCCGCCGGTGACCTCCTTGCGGTAGCGCGCGATGAACGGCACCGTCGCGCCCTCGTCGAGCAGGCCGATCGCGGCCACCGCCTGGGCGGGCTGGGCACCGATCTCCTCGGCGATGCGGGCGGCGATACCGATAGCGACGGCGGCTGAGAGCTTGCTGCTTTGTGACATTCGGGAATATCGATTGCGGGAACAGGGGACCGATTGTGGCGTCCCGGACGCCGCGGCGGTACCCGTTGACAAGTCCGGCCATCCGTCGCCATGCCGGGCGTAGCGAGAGATCTGCTTTGATGGTCCCCTGAGGACGCAACCGGCAATGGCTTTGCAGGACACGCCGTAAACCCATCCCTGGGGGCTCATCCGCAACATCCATGTTGCGGAAGGTCCTGCAAAGCCATTGCCGGTTGCGTCTGGAAAGACCCCTTTGGAAAGCCGATCCCTCGCTACGCCCAGGATGACGGAGAGACAAGTTGGCCCACCTCCGGGATTCAGCGTTTTGCCGTGTCTGGCACTCCGGTGACCGCCCGGCCGCTACCATGGCGTTCCCACCCCGCCGGCTCATCCCCCATGGACGCCTCCGATGCCCCGCCGTTCCAGCTGATGCACCTCGATCACGTGGTCCTGCGCGTGCGCGACATGGCGCGCATGCAGGCGTTCTACTGCGAGGTGCTCGGCTGCACGGTCGAGCGCGTGGTCGAATCGGTCGGTCTGGTGCAGCTGCGCGCTGGCGACTCGCTGATCGACCTGGTCGACGTGGCCGGCGGGATCGGCCGCAAGGGCGGCGCGGCGCCAGGCGAGGATGGCCACAACATGGACCACCTGTGCCTGCGCGTGGCGCCGTTCGACCGCGATGCCATCGTCGCCCACCTGCGCGTCCACCATGCCCGCATCAGTGAGTTCGGCAGCCGATATGGGGCCGAGGGCATGGGGCCCTCGCAATACCTGTTCGACCCCGAAGGCAACCTGGTCGAGCTCAAGGGACCGCCCGCGCCGGCCGACGACAGCGTGGACGGGAAGTCGACCTGATGCCAACCAGCGCACGTGCGCCGGCAGTGCCTTTGCGCCGCCTCGCCTTCCTGCTGGGCGGACTGGCGATGTTCGGGCCGTTCGCGATCGACACCATCTTCCCGGCTTTCCCGGCGATGCGGACCCAGTTCGGGGTCGACCAGATGGGCATCCAGCAGACGCTCAGCGCCTATCTCGTCGCCTTCGCGCTGATGAGCGTGGTGCATGGACCGCTTTCGGACGCTGTAGGCCGCAAGAAGGTGATCCTGGTCGGGCTGGCGGTGTTCACCCTCGCCTCGGTCGGCTGCGCGTTGGCGCCGGACCTCGCCACCCTGCTGGTGTTCCGCGTACTGCAGGGCCTGTCGGCGGGCGTCGGCATGATCGTCGGCCGCGCCGTGATCCGCGACGTGCTGCATGGCGACGATGCGCAGCGGCTGATGAGCCAGGTGTCGATGATCTTCGGCATCGCCCCGGCGATCGCGCCGATCATCGGCGGCTGGATCCTCGGCTGGAGCGCATGGCCGGCGATCTTCTGGTTCATGGTCGGCTTCGGCCTGCTGCTGCTCGCCGCCACCTGGATCATCCTGCCCGAGACCCACCCGCCCGAAGCGCGACTGAAGGTACCGCCGCGCCGGCTGCTGCGCGATTACGCGGCGATCTTCGTCAATCCACGTTTCCAGAGGCTGGCCGCGGCCGGTGCGTTCAACTTCACCGCACTGTTCCTGTACATCGCCTCGGCACCGGTGTTCGTGATGGACATCCTCGGCATGGCGGAGGATCAACTGGGCTGGTTCTTCGTGCCGACCATCGGCGGCATGGTGCTGGGCGCCTGGCTTTCCGGCCGCAGCGCGGGACGTATCAGCGGCGCGCGGCTGACCGGAATCGGCTTCGCCTGCTGCGGCGTGGCGGTGACCGCCAACATCGTCTACAACCTGCTGGTCAGCGAACCGGCGCTGCCGTGGGCAGTGCTGCCGATGACACTGAACGCCTTCGGCATCGCCCTGGTGTTCCCGATCCTGACCCTGGCCATCCTCGACATGTACCCGCGCCAGCGCGGCTCGGCCTCGTCGCTGCAGGCGTTCACCGGGCTGGTCCTGCACTCGGTGGTGGCCGGAGTGGTCTCGCCCCTGCTCAGCCGGGACCCGCTGTGGCTGGCGCTGGGCGCGGCAGTGTTCGCCGCCATCGCCTGGGCGTTCTGGTACTGGGAAACCCGGCGCAACCAGAGCATCCCCGACTGCCCGGCCGAGGCGGCCGCGCTGGAGCCGACCGAACGGCTATAATCGCCGGGTTCCCGTGTGGGAGAAGCGGCCCACGAGTCACCAACAGAACACGGCCGACACGTAGCCCGGGTAAGGCGAAGCCGCACCCGGGATCGCGCAACGCCGACGTAATCCTGCCCCCGGGTGCGGCTTCGCCTTACCCGGGCTACGGAAGCCGTGAAAGTGTTCTGTGGACGACTTCTGAAGCCGCTGCCGAAGGCGCAACTGCCCGCAATCGCTCAGGCCCAGCACTACCCGGGATTCCAAAACTCTGGAGAGACCGACCGCACCGGCTGATCTGGCCGCGCGGAACCGGCGCCGAAGGGGCAAGAAGCAAGGTCTCCGGGAGGCAACCCTCCCCCGGCCGCCCGTCGAGGCAGCTTCCAAACTCTCAGGCAAAAGGACAGAGGGGCATCTGAATGCCGTCGTTCCGGCCCAAGCCGGAGTGACGCACCCGACATCATCAGGTGCCTACCCATGTCCAAGCACTCCCAGCGCGACCCCAGCCCGCTCGAAACCAGCCCGCTCGAAACCAGCCTGTTCGAACTCGAGCACCACGACGCGTTCATCGAACGCCACATCGGCCCCAACGACGCAGAAATCGCGCACATGCTCGGCGTGGTCGGCCACGACTCGCTCGACGCGATGACCAACGCGATCGTGCCCGGCGGCATCAAGTCCGCCGAAGCATTGGCCATGCCCGGCTCGCTGACTGAAGTCGAGGCGCTGGCGAAGATCCGTGCGATCGCGTCGAAGAACCAGGTCTTCCGCAGCTTCATCGGCCAAGGCTACTACGGCACCCACACGCCGAACGTCATCCTGCGCAACATCCTCGAAAACCCGGCCTGGTACACCGCCTACACCCCGTACCAGGCGGAGATCTCGCAGGGCCGCATGGAGGCGCTGATCAACTTCCAGCAGATGTGCGCCGACCTGACCGGCATGGAGATCGCCAACGCCTCGCTGCTGGACGAAGCCACTGCCGCCGCCGAGGCGATGACCCTGGCCAAGCGCTCGGCGAAGTCGAAGTCCAACAACTTCCTGGTCGCCGGTGACACCCACCCGCAGACCCTCGAAGTGCTGCAGACCCGCGCCGAACCGCTCGGTCTCACCGTCGAGATCGCGCGCGGCACCGATGCCTTTCATGCCGCGCTGGCGAAGGGCGACTACTTCGGCGTGCTGGTCCAGTACCCGGCCTCCAGCGGCTGGATCGCGGACTGGTCGAAGGACGCCGAAGCGATCCACGCCCACAACGCATTGTTCGTCGTCGCCACCGACCTGCTCGCGCTGACCCTGCTCAAGCCGCCGGGCGAGATGGGCGCCGACATCGTGGTCGGCAACACCCAGCGCTTCGGCGTGCCGTTCGGATTCGGCGGTCCGCATGCCGCGTTCATGGCCTGCCGCGACGCCTACAAGCGCTCGATGCCGGGCCGCCTGATCGGCGTGTCGGTCGATGCCGAGGGCAAGCCGGCCTATCGCCTGACCCTGCAGACCCGCGAGCAGCACATCCGCCGCGAGAAGGCCACCTCCAACATCTGCACCGCGCAGGTGCTGCTGGCGGTGATGGCATCGATGTATGCGGTCTACCACGGCCCCGAGGGCCTGGCCCGCATCGCCGGGCGCGTCGCGCGCTACACCGCCATCCTCGCCGCCGGCCTGCGCGAGCTGGGCCATCAGGTGGTGCACGCGACCGCGTTCGATACCCTGTGCATCGAGCCCGGCGATCAGCTCGACCGCATCCTGGCCCGCGCCAAGGAACTGCAGGCCAACCTGCGCGTGCGTGGCAACGGTTCGCTCTGCATCTCGCTGGACGAAACCACCACCCGCGCCGACCTCGAACTGCTGTGGAAGATCTTTGCGAGTGACGGCAGTGCCCTGCCCTCGATCGAAACGCTGGACGCCTCGGCGCCGTCGCTGATCCCCGCGGCCCTGCGCCGCGAGTCGACGTTCCTGACCCACCCGGTGTTCAACACCCACCACAGCGAACACGAGCTGCTGCGCTACATGCGCGCGCTCGCCGACAAGGACCTGGCGATGGACCGCACGATGATCCCGCTGGGCTCGTGCACGATGAAGCTCAACGCCACCGCCGAGATGATCCCGGTGACCTGGCCCGAGTTCGCCAACATCCACCCGCTGGCCCCGACCGAACAGGTGCAGGGCTACCAGGAACTGATCGACGGGCTGGAGCAGATGCTGGTCGAGATCACCGGCTACGACGCGGTGAGCTTCCAGCCGAACTCCGGCGCACAGGGCGAGTTCGCCGGCCTGCTCGCGATCCGTGCCTGGCACCGTTCGCGCGGCGAAGACCAGCGCGACATCTGCCTGATTCCCGAATCCGCGCACGGCACCAACCCGGCATCCGCGCAGATGTGCGGCATGACCGTGGTCGTCACCAAGTGCGATGCCAACGGCAACGTCGATGTCGACGACATCCGCGCCAAGGCCGAGAAATACAGCGATCGCCTGGCCGCGTTGATGATCACCTACCCGTCCACGCACGGCGTGTTCGAGGAAGACATCGTCGAGATCTGCGAGATCGTCCACAAGCACGGCGGCCAGGTGTACACCGATGGCGCCAACCTCAACGCGCTCGTCGGTGTGGCCAAGCCGGGCCAGTGGGGCTCGGACGTTTCCCACCTCAACCTGCACAAGACCTTCTGCATCCCGCACGGCGGCGGCGGCCCCGGCGTCGGTCCATGCGCGGTGAAGTCGCACCTGGCACCGTTCCTCCCCTCCGCCTTTCCCCCTCTCACGCCTGCGGGAGAGGGCCGGGGTAAGGGCAACGCCGTCGGCATGGTCTCCGCCGCCAGCCACGGCAGCGCCAGCATCCTGCCGATCAGCTGGATGTACATCGCGCTGATGGGCAGCGCCGGCCTGCGCAAGGCGACCCAGGTCGCCCTGCTCAACGCCAACTACATCGCCAAGCGCCTCGCGCCGCACTACAAGACGCTCTACACCGGCCGCAACGGCCTGGTCGCGCACGAGTGCATCCTCGACCTGCGCCCGCTCAAGGACGCCACCGGCGTGTCCGCCGAGGACGTGGCCAAGCGCCTGATCGACTTCGGCTTCCATGCCCCGACCCTGAGCTTCCCGGTCGCCGGCACGCTGATGGTCGAGCCGACCGAGAGCGAATCGCAGCACGAGCTGGACCGCTTCATCGACGCGATGATCCAGATCCGCGACGAGATCCGCGCGATCGAGGACGGCCGCCTGGACCGCGACGACAACCCGCTCAAGCACGCGCCGCACACCGCGACCATGGTCGCCGGCAGCGAGTGGACCCACGCCTACCCGCGCGAACTGGCCGCCTTCCCGCTGCCGGTGCTCAAGCAGCAGAAGTACTGGCCGCCGGTCGCACGCGTCGACAACGTGCACGGCGACAAGAACGTGTTCTGCAGCTGCATCCCGGTGGATGCGTTCAAGGAAGAAGTGGAAGCCTGACGCCCTGCCCGTACCGGGTCCCATCAGAAGCCCCGCTCATGCGGGGCTTCCGTTCTATCGGGCTGCGGCTTTCGTTCCGGGTCTCAATGCGTCGCCAGCAGGTCGAGGGCTTTCGCGATGGTCCCGGCCTCCCGCGCGCCATCGATCCGCCATCGTCCTGACGACACCGGGGTGATGCGGTGCGCCGCTTCGGCAGGCTGAGTGGACAAACCGTAGCCACGACGACGCAGCGCACGCGCCAACCAGAGGGTCGCCACGTCGTCGCCTTCCAGATAGACCGACCGGTGGGCGGCCATTGAACTCTCGAAGCGTCCGGAATCCAGCGAGAACATCAGGTTCTCCTGGTCGAAGGCCGTGCCGATGGCGCCGGACAAGGCCACGTCTTCCGGCGTGCCATCGATGAAGCGGCCCTCGCCCGGCAGCAGCCACAGCCGGTCGGCGGTCTGCAGTGACAGCTCCAGGTCGTGGCTGGACAGGATGATCGCGACACCCTGTTCGGCGGCAATGCGGCGCAGGGTGTCGATGATGGTGACCCGGCTCGGCAGGTCGAGGAAGGCGGTGATCTCGTCGAGCAGCATCACGTCCGGTTGCTGCGCCAGCGCGCGCGCGATCATCACCCGCTGCCGTTCGCCATCGCTGAGGCTGTCGACGGTGCGCGCGGCCAGATGCGCACCACCGACCTGCTCCAGCGCCGTGGCCGCGATGCGACGATCCTTCTCCGTCAGCACGCCGGCCCAACCGGTGTAGGGCTGACGGCCCATCTCGACCAGATCCGTCACGCCCAGCGCCCCGACCTGCGGGCGCTCGGTGAGCACCACAGCGATGCGACGCGCACGCTCCACGCCGCGCAGGCTGCGCACCGGGCTGTCGTGCAGCGTGACCTCGCCGGCGATCGGCGCGAGAAAGCCGCCGAGCGTGCGCAACAGGGTCGACTTGCCCTGCCCGTTGCGGCCGAGCAGGCAGACGAACTCGCCCGCCTCGACGCGGACCCTCGGCGGCAGCGTCGCCAGCAGCTTGCGGCCGTAGCCGATCTGCAATTCATCCAGGATCAACATGTCAGCCTCCCGCCGCGCGCAGGCTGCGCGACTTGAGCAGCAGCACGATCACCACCGGCGCACCGAGGATGGCGAGGATCGCGTTCAGATGCAGGAAGTGCTGGCTCCATGGCAGGTGCACGACGAAGTCCGCGGCCAGCGCCAGCAAAGCACCCAGCAGCAAGGTCGCCGGGATCAGCGCGCCGATCCGGGCCGAGCCGATCAGCCCGCGCGCCAGGTGTGGGGTGATCAGGCCGACGAACGCCACCGGTCCGCAGAACGCGGTGACCGGTGCGGCCAGCAGGATGGTCGCGGCCAGCACCAGCCGGCGCAGCCGCGGCACGTTCACGCCCAGGCTTTCGGCATAGGTTTCGCCGAGCAGCAGCGCGGTCAGCGGCTTGGCCAGCCACACCGCCAGCGCCAGTCCGACCAGCAGCAACGGCAGCAGGGTCGCAAAGTCCGGCCACACCATCGAAGCGAAGGTGGCGTCGTTCCACGACGAGAACATGCGCGACTGGGTGCGGTTGGTGAAATGCAGCAGCACGCTGATCAGACCCTGCGCCAGGAAACCGAGCATCAAGCCCAGCACCAGCAAGGTCACGGTGTGCACGCGCCGTGCCATCGCCGCCATCGCCAGCGCGACCGCCAGCGTGCCGAGTATCGATCCGGCGACGATGCCCAGTCCGGCCAGGCCGGTGATCAGCTCCAGCGCCGCCGGGCCGACCACGGCGCCGGCAACCACCACCAGCGCGGCGCCGAACTGTCCGCCCGCCATCAGGCCCAGCGACCATGCATCGGCCAGCGGATTGCGGAACAGCGTCTGCATCAGCAGCCCGGCCAGGCCCAACGCGCCGCCGCCGAGCACCGCCGCGAGCACGCGCGGCAAGCGCAACTCGACGACGATGCGCGACTCGGTCGAACCGCTGCCGAAATCCGCCAGCCCGCGCAGCACCTCGCCCGGCGACAGCACCACCTGGCCGATGGACAGGCTGGTCACCAGCGCAGCGAACAGCGCGAGCAACAGCCCCGCTACGGCCACTATCGGGAATGCCGCGCGCTTGTCCGACAGCGGTGCGGCGACCAGGGTCTCGGCGCGGCTCATTGGTACTGCCCCTGCGGCAGCGGCTTGAGGAACCGGAATGGCTCGTCGACCAGGTCCGGATGCAGCGCCTTGACGAAATCCGACAGCACCCAGTCGGGCCGCACCAGCGCGGTCTGGTACCAGTCGTAGGCGTTCGCGTTCGCCGCGACGCGACCGGTGTTGCCATACAGGCGCCCCTCGCGCCAGGCGCGGAAGCCGCGTTCGATCGCCGGGTTGCGCGGCGGCACCGCATGGATGTCGCCGATCAGCCATACATCGGCTTCGTCGCCCAACGGCAGGATCGCCTCGGTCGAGACAGTCTCGGCGGAATCGCGATCGGGATCCTCCGGCCGCGCCATCAGGTTGATGCCGCCGGCATCGCTGATGTAGCTGGCCTCGGCGCCACGCACGGTGGCGATCCAGCGATCGGCGCCGTTCGGATAGGCCCACAGCACCCTGGGCTTCGGCCGGTCGGCGACCTGCGCCTTCAACTCGGCAACGCGCGCCTCGACTTCAGCGAAGATCCGTTCGGCGCGCTCCTCCGTGCCAGTGAGGATGCCGTACAGGCGGATCCACTCGGCACGGGCCAGGTAGTCCTGCTCTTCTTCCGCCAGCGTCGGCAGCACCGCGATGCCGAGTCCCTGCGCACGCAGCATCACCGGCGTGTGTGCCGGATCGCTCAGGCGCATCAGGAACACATCGGGTCTGGTCGCCAACAGCACGTCCAGATTTGGCGGCGCGTGCCAGTTGTAGCCGACCTGGCCGATCTCGCCGGCCCTGGCCTTGCGACGGATGTCGTCGTCGAACGATCCCAGCCCACCTACCGCCACCAGCCGGTCCTTGATGCCCAGTTGCACCAGGAAGGCCTCGTCGGAGCCGGCATTGCTGGCGATCCGCTGCACCGGCGTGCGGATCACGGTCGCGCCGCGCAGGTCTCCGCGCAGCTCCGGTGTGGGGCCCTCGGCGGGTGCCAGCACCACCGTCATCGAACGCTCCTGCGCAGCGTCCTGCCCGGTGGCCGACGCCGCCTTGAATCTCGCCACCACAAAGCCTTCGTGGCGCTCCAGCGTCATGTTGCGCGCGTGCCGCAATGAAATCGGATCGCCGGCATCGACGACTGCGGCGTCCTCTCCCACCGCAGTTGGATCGGAGCGATCGCAGCCTGCGATCACGAATCCTGTTGCCAGCGCGGCGACGAGAAGAAACAGACGGTGGTTCATCGGGAAATTCCAGAAACAGGGAGGAACCGGCCAGCACATCAGCCAACCAGTCGATCCAAAATGTTATATCGTTTCATTTTTGTATTCGACCCCCGACACGCCATGTCCACCCGCCTGCCCATGCTGCTCCCCCTCGCCCTGCTCATCATGCCCGCAGCTGCCGAGGAAGCACCTGCCGCCTTCGCCACAGCCACCGAACTCGACACGATCACCGTCTACGGCCGCCAGTTGGGCCGGATCCCGGGCGAGACCGCCACCAAGTCCGGCGCGCCGGTGCTGGAGACGCCGTTCACCGTGAACATCGTCCCGCGTGAGCTGCTGGACCTGCGCAACGTGTCCAACATCGGCCAGGCAGTGGAAACCATCAGTGGCGTGGAGCGCACCATCGGCTTCTCCGGCAACCAGCGCTTCCGCATCCGCGGTTTCCAGGCGATCAGCACGCTGCGCGATGGCTTCCGGCAAGGCGTGTCGCAACCGGAAATCGACCTGCAGGGCGTGGAGAGCATCGAGGTGCTGAAGGGACCCGCCTCGGCCCTCTACGGCCGTTTCGAGCCCGGCGGCGTGATCAACTTCGTGTCCAAGCGGCCGGAGGAAGCGTTCGCCGCGCAGGCCTCGCTCACCGGCGGTTCCGACGACTACACGCGTCTGGGCGTGGACCTGACCGGCCCGCTGAACGCGGGCGGCTCCCTGCTCGGCCGGATCAACCTCGCGCACGAGGATGCTGACAGCTACCGCGACGGCATCGACAACAGGCAGACCTTCGTCTCGCCGGTGCTGGAATGGCGACCCGATGCCGACACCAGCCTGATCGCACGGCTGGAATACCTGCACCGCGACGCGGCGTTCGACCGTGGCCTCGGCAACCATCCTTTGTTCCTGCAGGTGCCGATCAGCCGCAACTACGGCGAGGATTTCATGCGCATCCGCAAGGAGCAGTGGACCGGCGGCGTGGAGTTCAATCGCATGCTCGACGCCGACTGGCGCCTGCGCGTGGGTGCGTTCTGGTCCGACGTGCACGTGCCGGAGGAGCAGTTCTTCAACTACGGCTTTCCCGCTCTCGACGGCACCACGGTCAACCGCAATTTCGTCAGCTACCGCGAGCGACAGAAGGACGCCTCGCTGCAGGCCGAACTCTACGGCCGGTTCGCTACCGGTCCGCTGCAACATCGCGTGCTGATCGGCGCCGAACGCAACGTCGACCGGCTGGCCTACCTGGACGGCAGGATCTCGTTCGGCAATCCCATCGCTCTCCACGATCCGGTGCAAACCGGCCGGCCGGACAACTACATCGACACCGGCGACAGCCGCTACGAGTTCGAAACCAATGCGCTCTACCTGCAGGACGAGATCAGCTGGAACCGCTGGCGCCTGCTGCTGGGCGCGCGCCAGGAATGGACCGACACGCTGTCGTTCTACACCGGCGGCGTCGACCCCGCGGTCACCCGTCGCGACTCGCCGTTCTCGCCGCGCGCGGGGTTGACGTTCATGGCCACGCCGGACCTGTCGTTCTACGCCAGCTGGGCGCGCTCGTTCCGCAACGAGGCCGATGTCGGCCTGCTCGAAAGCGGCATCACCCCCAAGCCCACCCGCGGCGACCAGGTCGAAGTGGGCGTCAAGTCGATCCTGCTCGACGGGCGCATGGAAGCCACCCTGGCGTGGTACGACCTGCGCAAGCGCGACGCGGTGGTCGCTGACCCCGTGGACTGGAACCTCGTCATCCAGACCGGCGAACTGCGCTCGCGCGGCGTGGAAGCGGAAGTCTCCGCGCGCCTGCGCGATGCCTGGACCCTGGTCGCGTCCTACGCCTACAACGAAGCCAACATCCTCAAGGACACCAACACCACCATCGTCGGCAACCGCCTCGCCGGCGTGCCGCGCCACCAGGCCAGCCTGTGGACCTCATGGACCTTCGACGGTGCATTGAACGGGCTGACCGTCGGCGGCGGCATATTCCACGGCAGCGAACAGGCGACGACGACCGCGAACACCCTCTTCCTGCCCGCGTACACGCGGCTGGACCTCAACGCACGCTATGCCTTCGGCGACGGCATGGAGTTGCTGCTCAACCTCGACAATGTCACCGACGAGCGCTACTACATCACCGGCGGCTTCTCGCAGATCTACCCGCAGGCGCCGCGGTCGTGGCGGCTGACGTTCTCCAAACGCTGGTAGTCGGCTGGTCGGGATCCGCTCGTACCGGGCCCGTCTCGACGAAGCAAATGGAAAACCCTGCGCGCCTGTGCCCAGGCATGGGCTGGATCAGACGGAATCGAACGCCACCGTCAGATGAGTCCGCGCAAGGGCATGCAGGAAATCGCGGGCATCGAAGGCCTCGCCCAGCGTGAACGCGCCACTGCGCTTGAATGACGGATCGAGAATGCGTGCCGCCGCTTCCGCCACGATCGGTGCCGATACCGCATAGATGTCCTGCCCGCGGGCGCTCGCGCGTCGTGTCCCGGCGGCGTCCACGGCCACGACTTCCATCTCGAACCGCTGGGCCGAGCGGCCCTGTGCATCTACCGCAGTCGGTGCCGGCGTCCCTGCATCGCGGACGTCGCCAAGCGCGGCCGCATTGAGATAGCTGCGGAGACGGCGCACCGGCAGGTGCCGCGAGATGGTGACGACTTCGCTGAAGGGCAGCTCGGCCATCGGCAGCGTCTCGCCCGAGGCCGCGAACGACCAGTCGCGGCTCTCCCCCGGCTGCGCCATCGGCACGAGCCGCCCGTCCTCGACAACCACCCGCGGCACGCGGTTGCGCTCGCCGGTCCTGCGCGTGCCGTCGGTCGGCCACCAGCGATCGAGTGCGACGGCGGTGGTGAGCTCCTCCAGCGCCGCCTCGCCCGCGACCGCGCTGGCGAGCAGATCGGCAAGCCCGCCGTAGAAACCGGCCGCGGGGATCACGACAACACCCGCCTCGCGCGCCGGACGGTCATGGGCCTCGAACGTCGCCTGGGCGCTGGCCTGCTCGGCAGTGACATCCAGGTAGGAACACCCGGCCCGCAGCGCCGCTTCCACGACCGGCGTGGCGGTGTCGAGGAACGGTCCGGCGCAGTTGATGACCACCGCGCACCCGGCGAAGGCGCGCTCCAGCGCCGACGGATCGTCCAGCGCGGCGGCGCGGGCAGGCACATCGGCAGGAAGCCTGGTGGGGTCGCGCCCGACCGCGATGACCGGGATGCCACGGCGGCGCAGCTCGGCGACGACGAACTTGCCTGTGTGCCCGTTCGCGCCATAGACGGCGACAGCGGGGGCGGCGGGAACCGCGACGGGGACTGCGTTCTGCTGGTTCATGCGTACTCCGTTATTGACGATACAGACCTGTCTGTTTTGCGCAAGGTACAGACAGGTCTGTATCATGTCAACCGAACCCGAACCGCCTCCCTGCCCATGGCCACCGCCTCCGCGTCCCAACCCCGCCGCAGCGCCAGATCCCAGGACCTGCGCGAACACATCCTTGCGACCGCCTCGGACCTGTTCTACCGCCGCGGCGTGCGTGCGGTCGGCGTCGACCTGGTCATCCAGGAAGCCGGCGTCGCCAAGACCAGCCTGTATCGCCACTTCCCGACCAAGGACAATCTGATCGTGGCCTTCCTCGAGCGCGAAGACCTCGAGTTCTGGTCGCTGTGGGATGAGGTCGCCGAACAACACGCCGACGACCCGATCGGCGAACTGGAAGCACACATGCGCTGGATCGGCGAGCGGCTGTCGCGCTCCAACTACCGCGGTTGCCCACAGATCAACGTCGCCGCCGAGTTCGCCGAGCCTGACCACCCGGCGCGCGAGGTCGCCCGCAACCACATGCAGGCACTCCGCACGCGCCTGACCCGCCTCGCGCGCCAACTGGACGTACCGCGCCCGGACGAACTGGGCGCCCAGCTGGCCCTGCTGGTCAATGGCGCCTTCGTCAGCTCAGGCCTGCTCGCACCCGAGGAAGCGACCGACGTCCTGCTGGCCTCGGCCCGGGCCCTGTGCCGGGCCGCGGATGAAGCATCGCCCTGAGACCGCACGCGAAAACGTTGGCGGACTCTTCTTTGCGAGGTCGACCATCTATTGCGTCGATAGATTGAATTCACAGCCAAAAGCAGTCATCCGAAAGTGCACTCTGACCCGGGTTTTGCCGGGTTTTCCAAATGTATGGCACCCTACATTGGACAATGCAGGTCCGGATCCGACCTACAGCCGCACACTGGATGGGGAGGTGCACGTGGCAACGCAATCAAAGATCGAGTGGACCGACCGAACTTGGAATCCGACGGTCGGATGCACGAAGATTAGCCAAGGCTGCAAGAATTGTTATGCCCTCGTGATGGCTGAACGTCTCAAGGCCATGGGTGTTGAGGCGTATCGAATGGGCTTTCGCCTGCGCCTTCTGGAGGAGCGGTTGAATGAACCGCTCGAACGCAAGAAACCGACGATCTATTTCGTCAACTCAATGAGCGATTTGTTCCACGAAAAGATTCCGGAAGCCTACCTAGACCGGGTCTTCGAAGTTATCGCCGCGACGCCGCAGCACCAGTACCAGATTCTAACGAAGCGCGCTGAGCGCATGGCCAAGTACTTCGAGAGCCGCAACGCACCGTCCAACGCCTGGCTCGGCGTATCGGTGGAGAACCGCAAGCAAGGAGTGCCACGCATTGATTCCCTGCGCCGGGTGCCGGCGAGCATTCGCTTCCTGTCGTGTGAGCCGCTGCTCGAAGACCTCGGCGAGATCGATCTGACAGACATACACTGGGTGATCGTCGGTGGCGAGTCGGGCGCCAAGGCGCGTCCTATGGATGCCTCCTGGGCGAACTCGATCCGCGAGCAGTGTGAGAATCAGGGCGCAGCGTTCTTCTTTAAGCAGTGGGGCGGTTGGGGAGCCGACGGCAAGAAGCGCTCCAAGTCAGCTAATGGCCGCTTACTGGAAGGCAGGACGTGGGATCAGATGCCGGCGGGGTTTAATCTTACTGCCTAGGCATCGTCCAGACAGGGGGCGTTTCATGGCGCGAGGCTATAATTGGAAGTTCGATATTCCGCCTGAGATCGACGAACACAGCATCGCCAAGCATCGTGTCCTGCGGCGGTACGTCGAGAACTACATTCAGATCCTCTGCCTCAATCCCCGACGTGAATGCCTGCGGCTCGTCGTTGTCGATGGATTTTGCGGGGGTGGACTTTACCAAACATCCAGCGGTGAACCGCATCTCGGGTCGCCCTTGATCCTGCGACAGGCGTTGCAGGCCGGCCGGGCATTCGTGCAAACCCGTCGCGTCGAAATGGGAATGCATCGTCCCTTTGACCTCGAGGCGACGCTGCACCTAAACGATAATGATGCCGACGCCATCAAGAGCCTGCGAGCCCAGCTTGCGACGTGCCCAAAGAATGAATGGGCGCCGACGACACACGTCACGCAGCTCGACTTCAATATGGCAGCCGCGCAGCTGATAACCGCATACAAGCACAGCCGTCGATCACCCCGCATCATTTTCGTTCTCGATCAGTACGGCTTCACGCAGACGACCCTGCCGGTCATGAAGTCGATATTCACGACGTTCCCTAAAGCCGAGATTGTGCTGACATTCGCGGTGGATGCACTGACGAACTTCGCCTCACCGGAAACCCGCGAGCTTTACCGCAGAATTCTTGCGAAAACTGGGTTCGATGAGGTGGTCAGCGCCGAGCGGCTAACCGAGCTCAAGGCTGAGGATCATGGCGCCAAGCACGTGATCCAGACCTTATTACTGCGTGAAGTATTTCCGCAGACAGGCGCCGCTTACGCCACACCGTTCTTCGTAATCCCACGGCAAAGCCGACGCGGATACTGGCTCGTGCATCTGGCCAACAACACACGAGCTAACGACGAGATGAAGCGCCTGCACTGGCAGGAACACAATCATTTCATGCACTTTGGTGCCGAAGGAGTAGGCATTCTCGCTTTCGACCCCGTGCGGCTGGACGAAACGCCTCAGTACACATTCGACTTTGGCGACATTGCGCAGCAGCGGACCTCCTCCGCGCTGCACCACGACCTGCCCAAGCTGGTTCACGACCAGTTTTCCGCGGGCACAAACGTCGGCACCTTACTGGAAAGGATTGCCAACGAAACACCGGCTACCCGGGACATGGTGCAGCAGGTCTTGTTCGAGCTCGGCCGGACCGGTGAAATTGAGATGCGTACCCAGCACGGTCGACAGCGCAAGCACGTGGATCGCCTCCAGTTGCTAGACGAGATCCATCCGCGCCGTCAGTTTTTCCTGTTTCGTTAGGAACTTGCCGTGTTACGACCTTCCAAGACTATCTGGTCACTCGAGCCTCATACCCTCGCCAAACACTTGATCCTCCGGCGCTATCTTCACGCCTGGTTACCCATCATCTCATCGCGCAATCAGAAGGTTCTCTTCCTTGACGGTTTTGCCGGACCAGGCATCTATGCCGGCGGGGAGGAAGGCTCGCCGGTCATCGCGATGAAGGCGCTGATTGAGCATGCGCATCGACACGTGATCAAGGCCAAGGTCATGTTCCTGTTCATCGAGGCCAACAAGAAGCGTTCGGAGACGCTAGCGAGCGTTATTGAACCGTTGAAGGCTCAGCTACCTGAGGGCTCATCCGCCAGCGTCGTCCATGGCGAGTACGCGCCGCTCCTGAGCCAGACGCTCGAAGACTTGGCGACGGCTGGCAAGCAGCTCGCGCCGTCGCTCGTCTTCATTGACCCATTCGGCGTAAAGGGGCTGACCATGGACCTGGTACGCCGGGTGCTGGCTACTCGAAGCTGCGAAGTACTGTTGAACTTCATGGTGGGCTACGCCCATCGATTCATCGCCGCGCCAGAGTTCGAGAAGCCACTGGATGCTATTTTTGGTACGCCACGTTGGCAGGAGGGCCGTGACTTGGCGGGCCACGCGCGCGTCGATTTCCTCCGTCGACTCTATATCGAGGAGCTTTCGCGCACTGATGTCTGCGGGCGCGCCGAGTACGCTCGTGCTTTCTCCATGCTTGATGAATCGCAGCGTCCAATCTACGACCTCGTCTTCGCCACGAATCACCCGCAGGGCATCGACAAGATGAAAGACGCACTATGGAAAGTGGACGGTAGTGGGGGTGAACGATTCTCCGACGCGACCGACCCTGGTCAGGCAACACTTCTCGACGATAGCGTCGAGCACGATCAGGGCTTGCTGGCCTTGCTGCGCGATGCCTTTGCTGGGCAGACTGTCACGTGGCCACAGACCGAGGAGTTCATACGGAGGTCGCCGTATCGAATCCTCAAGCGCCCACTTCTCAAGGCGGCAAAAGATCCCGCGAGCGGCATCCGGATCCAGTCGGACACACGAGGACTGACAGCCCTGTCGCGCATCACCTTCATTTAGAGGCCCCATGGCGAGGGGTAGTAGTGAATATGACGCGACTGTCAGATCTACGTCGATGTGCTTTGTCGCGATCTGCCCTCGCGTGCCAGCCTGCGCCGATCGGCCACATCCCGGACGGACACACCGGGCAAGTGGCTGAGACGAACGGCAGCCTTGAAGGCGTCGCTGTATCGATACGTCGTTCTAAGACCAAGCTTTGGCATCGTGACACTCCTGAAGTTAGATCAGGGTGTCCACTAAACCGCAGGAGTTACCGTGCCGGCTTGAATGAACTGTTAGCGATCACTGCTTGAATGCGATGGTTACGACAAAGGAGGAGTAGCCAACGTCATTGAAGCTGTAAAGACTGGACTGAGAAGATGAAAGAGCGAGGCGACCATTTGCAAGTCGTATGAGCGTATCAGCGAGATAGAGGCCGATGCCTTCCCCAGGGATGTTGCTTTTCAACGCATGGCTACCACGCTGTCCTCTCTTAGTGAGAGTAGGCAGTTCGTGCGTCGGGACCATGGGGCCTACTGATGATATGACCACCTGAACCCTTGTGCCCGGGCTCGGATTGTCCGTAACTTTTACTTGCACGTCTTGGTTGTTAGGGGAGTACTTGATCGCATTATCAATCAGGACAAATGGCACCATTTCAAATGCTGGAACAACTTCAATTTCGTTCCTTGATGGACCTTGAATTACGACATTCACGCCTTTTCTCTTGGCGGCGCGAAACAAAATTCTTCTAGCCTTGTCGAATTTCTTGTAGATCCCTGCACTGTACCTTGGTTGACGTGAAATGGAATCAGGGTTGATCTCAAAGTCAGCGAAGGTAAGCCTTGAGGAAACTAGTCCAGACGAATAGAACGCATCTTCAGCGTCACGCGAGGCTTGGCTGTAATTTTTGCTTGCAATGCTTTTAGAGACCTCCTCGCAAGCAGAAGCAATCTCTGAGTTGAGACGGCGAGTTTCATGCATGATTCCGTCTAGAATTGAGTACAAGCGTGATCGCTCACCCTCCGACCTTTGCAAGACAGCAAGCGCTTCATCTCGCTCACTCTTTAACTTCTCAAAGCGTCGATTCTGCTTGTCATAGTTAGTCATGAGGCAAGCGATTCTATAATCTGAATGAGGGCATACTTTGCGAACGCTGCAACGATCTCTTTAGCCTCTTCCGGGACTCCGGTTGTTGTTAGTTTTGAGGCGTCCTTGGCTTCAATCGCCTTGATGAACCTTTGCTCAAGCGAGAAGACCTCATGAATTTCGACGCCGCGATCAAGAAGCGTTCGTCTGAGGCGGATCCATCTCTCTCTTGGATTCGTTACTTTTTCAAGACCTCGCTCAAGAATGGACACCCACTGCTCAGTTGGCGCGTCCTTTGCAATTGACGCATCTACACCTCTAAGAGATTCATTGTAGGTGATATCAAACTGTGCTCCAGAGTATGTAACTAGGAATTTATCTGGATAGGATTTCTTAATCTCTGAGATAAGGTGTGCGCCTTCCAGATCAGAGCTCAGGGCTTGGCCGACCCCTCGGATATCGCATACTACAATCGGATAAGCAGCGACCTGATCAACAGATTTGATATCGCCAAGTTCAACTACATTGAACTTGTGGTTTCGCAATGCCTCTGCTTTTGGAAAGGCTTGATCGTCAATAACGGCGATTTGCGTGTTTCTCTTGAGATGAGCAGCATCTTGTAGAGCGACACGAAGCGCTGACAGTTTTTTAGGGGTTCCAAGCTGGATGTACATTCGGATTCCTATTGTGAGCGCAAACGACCTATTGGCGTGACCTTGGGGACCGCTTATACAAATTGTCCGAAGCGCCATTTTTGGGGCGCTATTCCCTTGATACGACTCGATCTTATGGCGACTTGATCCGGCTAACAACCAGATCTATAAGCCGGACCGAAAGCGGCGCCACCCCAGCGCCAGTCGGCGTCTGCTATGAGTCGTTAACCTCCTCACCCCACCCCCGATCCCACTCCGGCACGTCCCCAAACCGCTCGGCAAGAAAGTCGATGAACGCACGCACCACCCTGGGCATCTGCCGGCGCGAGAGGTAGACGGCGTGGATGCCCATTTCCTCCGGGCGGTACCCGGGCAACAGGGCGACCAGTTCGCCGGAGCGCAGCATCGGGGCGACGAGGTAGGTCGGCAGGAAGGCGATGCCGGCGCCGGCCTTCGCCGATTGCGCGAGCAGGGTGGCGTCGTTGGCGCTGATGGTGCCTTCGACCACGACCGACACGCTGCGGCCGTCGCGGTCGAACGTCCACGCGCCCTTGCCGACATAGTGGTGGGTCAGGCAGTTGTGACCGGCGAGGTCTTGCGGCTGCCGCGGCGTGCCGTGCGCGGCCAGATAGTCGGGCGAGGCGCATACCGCCGAGCGGCAGGTGGTGATCCGGCGCGCGATCAGCCCGGGCTCCAGTGCGCGGGCGATGCGGATGGCGATGTCGATGCGTTCCTCGGCCAGGTTGGCGGCGCGGTCGGCCAGCACCACGTCCACCGCGGTGCCCGGGTGGCGGCGCACGAAGTCCGCCACCGCCGTCGCCATGTGGCTGACCCCGAACGAGGTGCTGCAGGCGACGCGGACCCGGCCGTGCGGCGCGCCGTCGGCGTCGCCCAGGGCGGCCTGCATCTCCTCGCCGACGGCGAGCATGCGCCGGCAACGCTCGAGCGCGATCTCGCCAGCCGGGGTCAGGCCGATCCGGCGCGTGGTCCGGTGCAGCACGCGGGCGCCGAGCCAGGTTTCCAGTGCGGCCAGGTGGCGCGACACCATCGCGCGCGACATGCCCAGCGCCTCGGCGGCGGCGGTCAGGCTGCCGCGCTCGGCGACTTCGACGAAGACGGTCATGGCGGTCAGACGATCCATTTGCTCGATTTATGCAATAAATAATTGCCTTATACGCAGTTTTTTGAACCGTTTCAGGCAACTATCTTGATCGGGACCCCCTTCCAAGGAATCCGCCATGCGCCGCTCACTGCTCGTCGCCGCCGTCGCCTCCACGCTGACGCTGGGCCTGTCCGCCTGCGACCGGCCGGCCACCACGCCGGACACGGCCGCCACCGCGACTGCTACCGCCACCGAAGCCGAGCCCGCTGCTGCGCCGCTCGCGACCGAGGTCTACAACCCGGGTGAGGCCGGCATCTTCCAGGTCAGCTCGGTGCTGGTGTCCGGCCAGCGCGATGCGGTACTGATCGACGCCCAGTTCTCCACCGTGGATGCGGCGAAACTGGTCGAGATGATCCAGGCCTCGGGCAAGCGCCTGACCACGATCTACATCAGCCACGGCGACCCGGATTTCTATTTCGGCCTGGAAACGCTGCAGGCCGCGTTCCCGGATGCGCGGATCGTCGCCACGCCGCAGACCGTCGCCTACATCGAGAAAAGCCGCGCGGGCAAGCTCGCCTACTGGTCGGGTCCGCTCGGCGCGGGTGCGCCGACACGCACGGTGGTGCCGGAGCCGCTGCAGGGCGATCGCATCGATCTGGAAGGCGAGCCACTGGAGATCGTCGGCCTGGATGGCCCGACCCCGGACCGGACCTTCGTCTGGATCCCGTCGCTCCGCACCGTCGCCGGCGGGATTCCGGTGATGGCCGGCGAGCACGTGTGGATGGCCGACACCCAGACTCCGCAGTCGCACGCCGACTGGCTGGCCACGCTCGATCGCATCGTCAAACTCGACCCGCATACGGTGATCCCGGGGCACTACGCGCCTGACGCGCCGCACACGCTGGAAGCGGTGCGCTTCACCGCCGACTACATCCGCGCCTACGACGAGGAAGCGGCGAAGGCCAAGGACTCGAAGGAGCTGATCGCGGCGATGCAGCGGCGCTACCCCGGCCTGCCTGGCGAGGCCTCGCTGGAGTTGAGCGCGAAGGTCAGCAAGGGCGAGATGCAGTGGCCGTGAGTCCGGGCATGCAGGCGATGCATCGGTAGCCATCGCCTGTTGCCGGGCAGCACCGCTCAACCACTGCAACTGCCGCAGCACACGGAAGGCAATTGGCTCACCTGATCCAAGGCCACTTCATGCCCGGCCGCGCCCAGGGCGGCGACCAGCGACGGCAGGTCGAACGCTCCAGCCACCCTGAGTCGGCCGTCATGCAGGTCGACAACCGCGGCCGGATCCACGCTGCGCAACACCTCGCCTATCCGATCCAGGTCCGGGTCGGGGCGAAAAACCGGAATCGTGAATTCCATGACTTTCCTCCAGACCAGGGATGACTACTTGGTGACGATCAGCTTGCCCTTCATGAGCATCGCGTGGCCCGGGAAGCTGCAGAAGAAGGTGTAGTCGCCGCCGGCCGTCAGTGTCTTGCCGGGGAAGGTGATCTTGGTCTTCTCGCCGCCGCCGATCAGCGTGGTCGCCGCGATCACCCGCGGATCGTCCTTGTTGACGTAGTGGTTGGCGACGCCGGCCCTGATGCCGTCGCGATTGACGCCATCGACGTCGCTGGTCGCGGTAACGACGACGTTGTGGCCCATCGCGGCGGCCGGCAGCTTGCCGGTGTGGTCGAGCTCGATGGTGATGCTCGGGCACGCGGCCGAAACCGTGGCCTCCTTGAGGTCGAACCGCATTGCGTCGTCGCCCTTGAGCGAGACCGTGCAATTGCCGGCTGCCTGGGCATGGCCGGCGGCAGCGAGCAGACCGAGAAGCAGGATCGATGTGGACAGGATTTTCATGATGACTCCTTGATGGGTTTGGTACGGATGGGGCACATGGATGGAATCTGGCGGATGAACGCGGGGATCAGCGCGCGCTGGCCAGGTGCTCGCGCACGGCGGCGACGAACCCTTGATCCGGCTGCAGGCCGGTGACTTCGCTGCGTGCGAGGATGCGACCGTCGCTGTCCAGCAGGATCAGCGCACTGGTGTGGTTGAACGAGCCCTCGGGCTGGGCGCGGTAGCGGATACCCAACACGGCAGCGAGTGTGCGGACCTCGTCCTGCTCCGGACTCAGGAGATGCCAACGTTCGAGATCCAGCCGATGCATGTCCGCGATCTCCATCAACACCGGCGGCGTGTCGCGGGCCGGATCGATGCTGATCATGGCGAGGTCGAGCGATGCGTACTCGCGCGGCGACAGCTGCCCCTGCAGGGCCTTGCCGCTGGCGATGATGAGCGGGCACATCACGTGGCAGTTGGCGTAGAACATCGACACCACCATCGGGCGCCCGCGCAGCTCCTGCCATGGCCGCGACTGCCCCGCCTGATCGGTCATCCGTGCCTGGACCTGGTAGACCGAGTCGCCGGGCAACGTGGCGTCCGCTGCCGCGAGCGGCAATGAGAAGGCGGACAGCGCCGCGACCAGCATGAGAAGAAACGGCAGTCGTTTCATGGTGAGCTCCGTACACATCGGAAACCGAGATTGGCCAGCGTGCTGCGTGACTCCATTCCCGCCAGCAACGCGACCCGCTTGAGCAGCGCGTAGTCGTCGCGGTTGGCAAACGACAATCCGGTGGCGCCGCAGAACTTCAAGCGGTCGCCGTTCTCCGAACCGCGCATGTCGGCATCGCCAAGCAGGGTCGAGAAATCACCGACCCATTCCCACACCGCGCCATGCAAGCCCGATATGCCGTAAGCGTTGGGTGCCGCATCCGCACGCGCGTCCACCGCGCGTGGCGTGCCGTCATCGAGCAGGCGTTTGCGCCAGGTCGCGTCGTCGCGAGCGTCGCTTCGCGCCGGGTCGGCGGCAGCCACGTATTCCCATTCCAGCCAGTCGGGCAGGCGCGCGCCGATCGACCGGCAGTACGCGTCGGCGGCGAACCAGCTGACCTGGGTTACCGGCGCGTCGGCATCGAATCCGCCACCCGCGACGCCCGCGTCCTGCCATCGGGCGAGGTATCCGCCATCGGCCAGCAGTGATGGCACGCCGTCGCGTTGCCATTGCGGGTTCGCACGCACGAACACTTCGAACTCTCCGACGGTGACCGGCCGCTGCGACATCGCAAAGCCGGCCACCGGTTGCACACGGTCGTCGCCCTCGTACTTCACCGCCGAGACGAATCCGCCTGCGGGTACTTCGATGAAGTCCAGCGGTGTTGCCGGCAACGGCGCCGCCAGCAACACGAGTAGCGCAAGGGAGGTGGCGACCATGGGACTGTCCTCCTTTCGGTGGATCAGTGCCCGCCCTGCGGGTGACCACTCTCAGCAGGCGCGGGATACTCTTCGCTCAACTGCTGACCGGTGTAGATCGACGGATCTTCTTCACCGTCCACCGTGAGGACGCCGAGCGTGCCCTTGTGGAACGTGCGGAAGATGCTGTGATCGACGAGCAGCAGGTTGCCTGGCACGTCGGCCTTGAACTCGACGATGGCCGAACCGCCGGCGGGCACCAGGGTGGTCTGCACGTTCTCCTGGTACTTCGTGCCGCCCTCGAAGTACACCTTGTCGAAGATCTCGCCGATGACGTGGAAGCTCGACACCAGGTTCGGCCCGCCGTTGCCGACGAACAGGCGCACGGTTTCGCCGGCGCTGGCTGTCAGCGCGTTGTCGCCGGTCAGCGCACCGTCCGAGCCGTTGAACACCACGTAGGTCGGATGCTCGTCGATCGCCTTCTCCAGGCTGAAGGGCTGCAGGCCGGGGTCGCCATACTTGCCTTCGGTATAGAAGTCGCCCTGCATGACGTAGTACTCCCTGTCCACCTTGGGCAGGCCCTCCGGCGGTTCGACCAGGATCAGGCCATACATGCCGTTGGCGATGTGCATGCCAACCGGCGGCATGGCGCAGTGGTAGACGTACAACCCAGGGTTCATCGCCTTGAAGGTGAATCGCGTCTGGTGCCCGGGCAGCGTGAACGTCGCTTCCGCGCCGCCGCCGGTGCCGGTCACCGCGTGCAGGTCGATGTTGTGCGGCATGTGTGAGTCGTGTGCGTTCTTGAGCGTGAACTCGACGGTGTCGCCTTGGCGCACGCGGATGAAGCTGCCCGGCACGCTGCCACCGAAAGTCCAGAAGTCGTAGGTGACGCCGTCGGCGAGCTGCATTTCCTTCTCGACGACTTCCAGTTCGACGATCACCCTGGCCGGTTCCTTGCGATCGATGGCAGGCGGAACGTGCGGGGGCGCCGTCAGCTCGGCGCGTACGGTGTGCGCCGGAGCGGCGATGGCCGCCTCGCCGGACGCCGCCACCGCGATGGCGACGGGGGCCGCCAGGCCGAGTGCGAGCGCAAGCGCGTGACCAAGCAAATTTCCGGTCTTGATGATCATGGTCTGCTTACCTTGTGAAAGGCCTTTGGCCGTTAGGTGAACGTTAGGCCCGCCATCACGACTGCGCATTGATACAGGTCAAGCCGGGTCGAACACCCGAACGGCCCTCATCACGACCACAGGTACAGCGCACCCAGCGGATGGTGCGCACGCGCGATGAAGTAAATCTGCGCGTACACCAGCAGTGCCAGCACGAACGCGGCGGCGCGCATCGCCCGCGTGCGTCCACGGCGCAACGCGAACACGCCCAGCACGATGTAGACCACGACCAGCGCGACCTTGACCAGCAGCCAGCCATTGGCGAACAGCGCCCCGGGCAGGATGGTCAGCAGCATCATCGCGGCCGTCAGCAGGACCGTGTCGATGCCGTAGCTGAGATAGCGAACGGGCGCGGCCATCGGCCAGCGCATGCCGGCAAGCAAAGCCGATCCGCGCGCGAGGAAGATGGCGCCGCTGAGAACGATTGTCGCGACGTGCACCAGCTTGATCTGGAGATAGAACTCGATCATGACGACTTCATCCGTCCGCTTTCATCCTGCCGGCCTCACCCGGGCTTGCCGTCCGCGCGCGGCGAGAGATAGATCCACCCGAGCCGTGTTACCCAGGGCAGGAAGGCGGCGAGCCAGCCGATCGTGGCGGCCGCGTGCCATGCGTACGCATCCGGAACCAGCTCGGCCGCGACGCGCGCGACTGCGACGACCTGCACGGCGATGAAGCCGAACCAGGCCACGCCGGGCATCACCAGCGGCCGACCGGAATGGCCCTGGGTGACCCGCGTGACCATCGCGATCAGCAGGCTGCCGAAGAAGCCGATGAACAGTGCGTGCGCGGGCGCGCGGCCGAGTTCGAACACGCCGGTCCACGCATAGATGAGGCTCTGCGCCGAGTACAGTGCGAATGTGACCGGCAGCCATGCGGTGCCGATGAACAGCACCGCCAGCAGGCCTGGCATGCGCGCACGCGGCCACCAGCGCCACAATGCGAACGCGGTAGCGATGAACAGCGGCACGTCGGCCAGCCACAGCCACGCGTATGCGTGCGACAACTCGAGCAGCAGGTGGACGGACAGCAATCCCCAGACAAGCCCGAGCCACGGCATCGGTCGCCATGGCCGATAGCCGGGGACGGCGTTACCGGCGAAGAACGGGAACATCCGGTGCGCGACGGTCATGTAGACCGGAAGCAGCAGGCCGACGGTACCCAGCTTGATGCTCAGCATCACCAGCATCGGCGACGCCCCGAGCACGTACGCGAGGAACGACAGCAGTCCGATCCAGCCCAGCACCAGCGCGGCGAAACAGGAGATCGCATGCCAGGTCGTCCCCGTCTCCTGCAGCAGCAGGCGGCCAAGGATGGCCAATCCCGTGGTCCAGCCCGCCACCGCCATCAACAGGCCGACGAGAAGTGCGACTTCGGACCCGCTCGCTCCCGCAAGTATCGCCAGTTGCCCGCCCATCAAACCCGCGCCCACCGGAACGTAGTGCCAGCGCTCGAGCGCCGGCAATCCCATCCAGCGCGGGAACACCGTCAACAGGAAGCCGAAGATGAAGCTCGGCAGCACCAGGTACTGCATTACGAAGGCATGCAGCCAGCCCGCCGGCACCGGTGGTTGCGGCATCGGGAAAAGATCGGGCCAGCGGGCTGCCAGCAGCCATGCCGCCCACCACAGCATCGCGAGCAGGATGTTGCCGGCGCCGATGAAGAACATCAGCCGGTGCGGCGCCTGCACCAGCTGGCGTGGGGAAACCCGCGATGTCGAAATGGCCTGAAGCATGGCGCCAGTTTTGCCGCCCCCTGCCCCCTCCGCCTTGATCCATGTCAGGCTGGGGGCAAAAACGGCTGCGGAATCGTTCGCGGGGAAGCCGCCCGGGAAATTCTCCCGGGCGGTCCGAGGCCAAACTGACGTGGCGGTCAGCTGCTGGCCGGAAGCGCCTGCCTCACCGGCACCTTGCGCGGCGCCACCCACAGCCGGAACACGAACCAGGCCAGAGCCACCGCACCGACGCTGAACAACGTATCGGCCGGAACTCGCATCCACACCAGCAGGTCGACGATCGGCTGCTGCATGAACTCGGCCGAGCGGGCGTACCAGTAGCCATGGTTGACCGCGGCGTTGAGCTGGAGGATGCCCAGCGGCAGCAGGGTGAAGGCGGACATGCCGGCCAGGCCGATGTTGAGCGACCAGAATGCGGTGCCCAGCAACTTGTCGCTCCACTTCAGGTCCGGCTTGAGGCCACGCAGGCAGAACAGCATCAGGCCGATGCCGAGCATGCCGTACACACCGAACAGCGCGGTATGGCCGTGGTTGGCCGTGAGGTTCAGGCCCTGCATGTAGTACAGCGCCAGCGGCGGGTTGATCAGGAAGCCGAACAGACCCGCGCCCACCAGGTTCCAGAACGAGACCGCCAGGAAGAACATGATCGGCCACTTGTACCTGGCCATCCACGGCGTGGCCTTGCCCAGCTTGTAGTTGTGGAAGGCCTCGAAACCGACGTAGGCCAATGGCACCACTTCCAGCGCCGAGAAGCTCGCGCCCAGGGCGATCACCGCCGTCGGCGTGCCGGTGAAGTACAGGTGGTGCAGCGTGCCGAGCACACCACCGGCCATGAACACGATCGTCGCGAACAGCACGGCGATGGTCGCGCTGCGGGTCTGCAACAGGCCCAGGCGGGTGAACAGGAAGGCGATCACCGCCACGGCGAACACCTCGAAGAAGCCTTCCACCCACAGGTGCACCACCCACCAGCGCCAGTACTCGACCATCGACAGGTGGGTGTGCTCGCCCCACATCAGGCCGGCGGCATAGAACAGCCCGATGGCAACCACCGACAGGAAAAGCAGGCTGACGATGGAGCGCGACTCGCCACCGTGGCGGATCGCCGGCCACAACGCGCGGCCGACCAGGGTCAGCCACAGCAACAGGCCGATGAACAGGAACCACTGCCAGAAGCGGCCCAGATCAACGTATTCCCAACCCTGGTGGCCGAACCAGAAGTTGTTGACCAGGCCAAGCTTCTGCATCACCGCGAACCACTGCCCGGTGAACGACCCGACCACGATGATCACCAGGCAGGCCAACAGGAAGTTGACCCCCAAGCGCTGGAACTTTGGCTCGTGCCCAGAGATCGCCGGGGCGATGTACAGGCCCATGCCCAGCCAGGCGGTGGCGATCCACAGCACTGCAAGCTGCGTGTGCCAGGTGCGTGTGAGCGCATACGGCAGCACGTCGGCCAGGGCGAAGCCGTAGGCTTCCTGACCTTCCACCTGATAGTGCGCGGTGATCGCGCCGAGCAGGATCTGTACCAGGAACAGCGCGATCACCACCCAGAAGTACTTGGCGGTGGCGCGCATCGACGGGGTGACCTTGATCGCGGCAAGCGGGTCGGACCTGGGCAGCGACGGCACCATCTCCTCGCCGTGGCTGGCCGCATAGTGCCAGCCAAGCAGACCGATGCCGGCAAGCAGGAACAGCACGCTGAACACTGTCCACATGAACAGATTCGATGGTGGGGTGTTGCCAACCAGTTCGTCATGCGGCCAGTTGGCGGTGTAGGTGATGTCGCTGTCCGGACGCTGGGTCACCGAAGACCATGCCGCCCACCAGTAGAAGGCGGTCATCTGCCGGCGATGCTCGGCATCGGGCACGGTGTCGTTGCGCATGGCATAGGCCTCGCGCAGGTCGGCCGTGGCCGGATCATCGCTGAACACGCTCTGGTAGTGCGCCGCAACCGCCTGGATTGCCGCCGCGCGGTCGGCGTCGATAAGGATCGTGCCGGTGGCCGCGTCGTGCGTGTTCGGGCGCAGAACGTCCTGCACGCGTTGGCTGTAGGCGGCCCGGGTAGCGGCATCGAGTTTCTTGTAGCTGTCGACACCATGCTCGCGTTGTGCCCACAGGTCGAGGATCGCCTCGGCCTCGCGGTGCAGCCAGTCCGCGCCCCAGTCCGGGGCGACGTAGCCGCCGTGGCCCCAGATCGAGCCCAGCTGCTGGCCGCCGATGGACTGCCAGACCTGGCGCCCGGTCTCGATGTCCTGGCGGGTGTAGACCACGGTGCCGTCAGTGGTGACCACCTGCTCCGGCAACGGTGGTGCCTGGCGATGGATTTCGCTGCCGACCCAGAGCAGGACGGCGAACGAGGCGATGAGCAGGATCGCCAGGCCTGCCCATAGCTTGCGGGTGGAATTCATGGTGCGGCTCACTCCTGAGGGGAACGGCCGCATCTTGTTGGCGTCGCGCCAATGCCTCCATGACACAGGTCAAGCGGAGAACATGTATCCGGCGATCAGTGCCGCAGCACAGCCAGGGCCATCGCTTCCAGGCGCGGCATGTCGAGGATCTCGACGTCACGCTGCTTGATCGAGACCAGCTTGCTCTGCTCGAAACGGCGCAGCACGCGGCTGACGGTCTCCGGCGCCTGGCGCAGGTAGTTGGCGATGTCGGTACGCGACATGGTGAGCTGGAACCGCCGTGGCGAGAATCCGCGCTCCGCCAGGCGCCGGGAGAAGCTGACCAGGAACGCGGCCATGCGTTCGTCCGCGGAGTGGTTGCCGGCGAACAACGACGCCACGCCGATGTCCCGGCTCATCAGTCGGAACAGTTGCTGCTGCAGGTTGGGCAACCGGGTGGCGAGCATCGCGATGCGCGGGAACGAGAAACGGCACAGCATCACGGTGTCCAGCGCCACCGCATTGCAGGGATAGCGGTCGCCGTGGATCGCATTGAGGCCGATCACCTCGCCCGGCAGGTGGAAGCCCAGGACCTGTTCACGCCCTTCCGGATCCACCGTACAGGTCTTGACCGTGCCCGCGCGCACCGCGGCGATGGCCTCGAACGGATCCCCTTCGCGGAACACGTGGTCGCCGGCATGCAGCGGTCCGACGTGCTCGACCAGCACGTGCAGGTCCATCAACGCGCTCTTGTCCATGCCCTCGGCAAGGCAGGCCTGCGAGAAGGCGCAGGTCGAGCAGAACCTCAGTTCATCGCCATCGTCCGCGAGGACCTTGGGATTGGGGCGGGGAAAAACGACACCTGAATTCATGCGGGGACCAGGTCTGGTTCACACGGTTCGCGAGAACTGTACCGGGACCGCGTCGGCCTGTGGGGAGAGATATCGATCGAAGCACGCCGCCAGCACCCGCAGCAGGAGCCGGCCGCGCGTGGTGGCCCGGATGGTGCTTTCGGACAGTTCCACCAGCCCATCCTGCTGCAAAGGCCGCAGTTGCTCCAGCGCAGCGGCGAAATACTCGCGGAAATTCACGACATGCCGCCGTTCCAGCCTTGGAATGTCGATTTCGCCATGGCACATGAGCTCCTGGATCACATCGGCACGGACCAGGTCGTCGGTGTCCAGGTGCATGCCACGCCAGACCGGGAGCCGGCCCTCGTCGATGGCACGTTCCCAACCGGGCAGGTCGCGCGGATTCTGGCTGAAGCTGGCGCCGATGTGGCTGATTGCGCTCACTCCCAGGCCGATCAGGTCGCTGTCGGCGCAGGTCGTATAGCCCATGAAGTTGCGATGCAGGTCTCCGCTTGCCTGGGCCCGCGCGAGGTCGTCTCCGGGCAGTGCGAAGTGGTCCATGCCGATGTACACGTAACCGGCTTCACCCAGACGCTCGATCGCCCGCTGCAACAACGCCAGCTTGGCCTGCGGCGATGGCAGGTCCTCGGCGCGGATCCGCTGCTGCGGCCTGAACAGCTGCGGCAGATGCGCGTAACTGTAGATCGCCAATCGATCGGGGCGCGCCTTCAGCGTGATGTCCAGGGTCCGGTCGAAGCCATCCAGCGTCTGCCGCGGCAGGCCGTAGATCAGGTCGACATTGACCGAGCGCAGGCCATGCTCGCGGCAGGCATCGATGATCGCCAGCGTCTGCTCCACGCCCTGGACGCGGTTCACCGCCTCCTGCACCAGCGGATCGAAGTCCTGCACGCCCAGGCTGGCACGGTTGAACCCGGCCTCTGCCAGCACGCGGATGTCATCGGGTTCGACGAAACGGGGATCCAGCTCGATCGAGCATTCACGCTTGTGCTCCGGCGCAAACGAGAAGTGGCGGCGGACGACATCCACCACTTCGGCGATCTGCCCGGCACTCAGGAAATTGGGCGTGCCACCGCCGAAGTGCAATTGGACGACGTCACGGTCGCGGTCGAACAGCTTCGACATCATCCCGATCTCGCGGTACAGGCGGATTAGGTAGGCCTCGCCGCGTGCCTTGTCGCGGGTGATGACCCGGTTGCAGCCGCAGTAGAAGCATGGACTGGCGCAGAAGGGGATGTGAGCGTAGATCGACAGCGGCCGCGGGATCGGATCGCCGTTGGTGAGGGCCGCCACCTCGCGCAGCTGCGCCTCGCCGAAGTCCGGCCGGAACTGCGGCGCCGTGGGATAGGACGTGTAGCGCGGCCCCGGCCGGTCGTAGCGGCGCAGGAGCTCCGGATCGAAAAGGACAGACGACGTAACCATGGACGCAGGGTAGTGATTCGATCGCCCGGCCACCTTGATTTCGGTCAAGCGGAGCGGGCTTGTCTGGTCCTGGTCGGCACGCCGGAGGCGAAGACCTGGCCCCGGCGCCGCTGGGCGCAGCGTTGCACCCACAAGGGCTGTCCTGCACGTGCTCGCCATCATCCTGCTGGCAGACTGACCTCCCGCGCCCAGGCCTGCCATGTCCCGCGCCCCTGCCCTGTTCGTGTCCCATGGCTCCCTGTCGATGGATGCCTTCGGCTGGGAGTTGCCGCATCACGATGACCATGGCAGCAAAGGTGGACACCCATAGCATTGCCGAAGCCGCCGCCGGCCCTAGAGCTGCGACCTCAGTGGCAACACCACCGTTTCCATCGCCTTCTGTCGCCACGGCCGGTTGGCCCAGTCCTCGAAGGTGTAGGGCGTGGATTCGCGCAGATCGGCTTCGAAGATCCGCGTCATGCGTCTGGCGAACTCGGCATCGTAGACGTTGAGACTGGCCTCGTCGTTCAGCCGGAACGAGCGCAGGTCGAAATTGGTCGACCCGATCGACACCATTTCACCGTCCACGATCAGCATCTTGATGTGGAACATGGCGGGCTGGTACTCATGAACCTCCGCGCCCGCGATGAGCAGCTCTCCCCAGTGCGCCCTGGAGGCGACACGCACGACTTCCGAGTCGACGTGTTTGCCGGGCACGATCAGGCGGATCTTCACGCCGCGCGCGCAGGCGGCCAGCAGCGCCTGGATGGCCAGTTCGTCGGGCACGAAGTAGGCGGCTGCCAGATCGATGCTGTGCTCGGCGGCGGCAATCGACATCAGGTACATGAGGTGCATGCTCTCGCTGCCGCCGGCAGGCGATGCGATGAACACATGCGCCGACATGTTGCCCACGGGTGAAAGCGGCGGGAAGTAGCCCTCGCCGTTGAGGACCAGGCCGGTGGTCTTGATCCAGTTATCGTTGAACGCGGCCTGCATCTGCGCCACCGCCGGCCCTTCAATCCGGAAATGCATATCCCGCCAGTGCTCGTCGCTTTCGGCATTGCCCTGCCACGGATCGGCGATGCCCACGCCCCCGGTGAAGCCGACCCGGCCGTCGATCACCAGCAGCTTGCGGTGCGTGCGGTTGTTGAGCCGGCCCAGGTTGTACCAGCGCAGCGGACGGTACCGCACGATCCACACGCCTGCGGTTTCCATCTGCTCGAGCAGGGTGGCGTCCATCCTGGCACTGCCGACCCAGTCGATCATCACCCGTACCTCGACCCCGGCCTTGGCCCGCTCCGCCAACGCATCGGCGAAATGTGTCCCGACATCGCCCGACCAGTAGACGTAGGTTTCGAAGGTGATGGTTTCCTTCGCCGAGGCGATCGCCTCGAGCATCGCCGGGAAGATCTCCACTCCGTTGTTCAATGCCTCCACGTGGTTGCCGGGCAGGATCGACGGTCCGAGCAGCACCGACATCTCCCTCGCGAACTGCGTATCCGAGACCGTGTAGTGGTGGGCGATCTTGCGTTCGAGCGCCTTCTCCGGCGTGGCGAAGTTCATCCAGACGACGACAGCGGCCACGGTCAACACCGCGGTGAGCACCACGGTCCAGGTCAGTCTCTTCTTCGAGAGGATCATGGCGATAGGATCAAGACGATAGGATCATGGCGAGGTCGCGCCAGGGAGCCCTCCCGGCTTCGCTTGCATCGCGGCCAGCCGCCCGCGCACGTAGGCGACGGCATCCTCGGGCGTATCGTCGATGCGTGCCGCATTGGCTAGCAACGCTGAAGCGATCGCCGCGAACGCCGCTTCGAACCTTCGTGGCTCGGCAAACTCGACGTGCAACTGGGGCAGATGAGCCTCCACCGCATCGCAGCGCTCGACGAGGCCCTTGAAGTCCGCGGCCACCGGAGGCAGGTCCATCAGCGTCGCCCTCCCTTCGGCTTGGTGTCGTCCCTCGTCCCGTCCGGGTCAGCCTCCCGTTGGACACCACCACGACAGTCCGGCCAGTCATCCTCATCGGAGCGGGAATTGCGATCGCCTGAGCTGTGCGGATACTCGCGCCGGGAATGCCCAGACTTGTCCATCGGCTGACCGCCGCGATGTTCTTTGGCGGTGGACGTGGAAGGCCTCTTCGCTGCCATGGGTTTCTCCTCCATGGGCGGAGTGTGGGTTCGACCCCGATAGCAACGCGTGAATTGGGCCCGCTGGGCGTGTCCACACTGATGGACTTGGATGAAACGCCGACCCGGTTTTCACAAATGCCTCTTCCTTCTGAACAACGCCGCCTGAACAGTGCCGTGCGCGGTTTGCTTAACGCGGGCCAGCGGGAACTTTTCCTTCTCACGAGCTTGCCGCCGCATTAATGCCTGCAGGAACAAGGTAGGACGTACTTGTCTCGCGGAGATCACTCCATGCCATACAGATCGATCAGCGAGCTGCCCGACTCGGTTCGCGACCACACCCCCAAGCATGCCCAGGAAATCTACAAGGAGGCATACAACAGCGCATGGGAGCAGTACAAGGACGCCTCCGAGCGACGCGGCGACGCCACGCGTGAGGAGACCGCCCACCGCGTCGCCTGGTCTGCAGTCAAGGAGAAATACGAGAAAGGCGATGACGGCGACTGGCACCCGAAATGACCGGCGGTCGTCTGCCCCGAATCCGAGCACCCCAATCCAGGAGAACACCATGAAAATTGCCGAGATCATGACCACCAATGTCGCACTGACCGCACCGGACGAGAAGCTGCAACGAGCCGCCGACATCATGCTGAGCAAGGACGTTGGCTGCCTCCCGGTCGGCGAGAATGGAAAGCTCGTCGGCATGCTGACCGATCGCGACATCACCGTGCGCGGCATAGCCCGCGGACTCGGCGCGGACGCCAGCGTGCGCGACGTGATGAACACCGATATCCGCTATTGCTTCCAGGACCAGGACGTCGATGAAGTCGCCCGCAACATGGCCGAACTCCAGGTCCGCCGCCTGCCGGTGATCAGCCGGGACAAGGATCTGGTCGGCATCGTGTCGCTTGCCGACTTCGCCCACAGCGGCGACAACCGTTCTTCCGAGACCCTGGTGAAGGGCGTTGCCGTTCCGCACCACTGATGCCGCGCCGGCAAGCCGAAAACAAGCGTGTCGGCCGTGCTGACGGCCGGCACGTATCAATCATCCACGTGGTCCGCCCATCACCGGCAGTATCACGCCGCTGACATAGGACGACATCACCGGCGATGCCAGGAAAACATATGCCGGTGACACCTCCTCCGGCTGCGCGGGGCGCCCCATGTCGCTGTCTTTGCCAAAGGCGGCGACCTCCTTCGCGGTACGGTCGGCAGGATTGAGCGGTGTCCAGACCGGCCCCGGAGCGACAGCGTTGACCCGGATGCCACGATCGAGCAGCTGCGCGGCCAGGCTCTTTGTAAAGGCATGGATCGCACCCTTGGTCGCAGAGTAGTCGAGCAAGCCTCCGCTGCCGAACAGGGCCGTTTCCGACCCGCTGTTGATGATGCTGCCCCCCTTGCCGAGATGCGGAATCGCCGCCCGCGCCATATGGAAGTAGCCCGCGATGTTGGTCCCCAGCGTCTCCTCCAGCTGGGCGTCGGAGAGATCTTCGATCCTGTCGACGTGTTGCTGGAAGGCGGCGTTGTTGACCAGCACATCGAGCCCGCCAAGTTGCTTCACCGCGCGATCGACCGCCCGTTTGCAGAACCGGCTGTCCTTGACATCCCCGGCATGCAGATAGCAACGACGTCCTTCGCCCTCTACCGCCTTGGCGGTTGCCTTGGCGTCGGCGGTCTCGCTCAGATAGAACACCGCCACGTCGGCACCTTCGCGCGCGAACAGCACCGCCACCGCACGCCCGATGCCCGAATCGCCTCCGGTCACGATCGCCTTCATTCCTTCCAGCTTGCCGCTTCCTCGATAGTCCGGCGCGTCGTAGCGTGGTGCCACTCGCAGGTCGCGCTCCATGCCCGGCTTGTCGAGATTCTGGGCCGGCATGGGTGGTGTCGGCTGCTTTCGGGTGCCGGCCTGGACAGCCTTGTCCGACTTCGATTCTTGTCTGGAGGCCTTCTCGTTGGCTACCTCTGCCTTCTCCTGCAGGCTGCGGTGACGGCGTGCCACCGCCTTTGCCGTGCGCGCGCTCGCGCTGGCATCAGGCGGCTCCGCCTTCGGCGGCGATGAAGATCGGACAGCCTTCCCCGTGCGTTCGCTTTTCTTTGGTGTCTTCTTGGTTGCCATGGAATTCTCCGTGTGAGTGTGATGTTTCCCCACTCCCCTGTCGCATTCCTCATTGGGGCGGCCGTTCTTCGCGTCGCGGTGCACGGCGGTCGCCGATCAATGCGCTTCCTATGATTCCCAGGCCCAGCGCTGCCGCCACCAGGAACAGCACAAGGGCGATCGCCGGATATCCCCACAGCCTGATGCCGCCGTCCGCGTCCATCAGCATCGACGAGGCCAGGATCAGCGAAGCCACGACCACGCCGGCGCAGATGCGATTGGCGATCTTCTGCAGGCTTTCCATCAGATGCGATTCTTCCAACCCCGTCATCCGCACCTGCAGGCGGTTGTCCGCCAGGAGCGACAGGATGTCGCTCAGCCTGCGCGGCCCTTCGCGCAGCAACGACTGGATCTCCATCATCTCCGCGGCAATGTTGGGCGACGAGAACGATTTTCGCAGTCGTGCCCTCATCACGTGTTCCAGGTGGTCCTCGACCAGGGCCTGGGTATTCAGTTCCGGCGACAGCAACTGACAGACAGCGTCGAGATTGAGCAGGGTCTTGCCCAGCAGGCCAAGCTCGGGCGGCGTGCGCAGGCCGGTCGAGGCGGAAATGCGAACAAGGTCGAGTACCACGCGCCCCTCCGACATCGAGCCGGCATGCGCAGCGTATCGGCTGACCAGCTGCGCGACCTCGCGCAGGAAGCGCGACTGGTCGAACTCCGGAAGTCTCGTGCTCAGGCCGATCAGCTCGTCGGCCACCTGTTCGCCACGACCGTCGACTGCCGCGAACAGCAGCTTCATGAGACGGTCCCGCTGTCGCGGCGGCACGTTCGCGACCATTCCCAGATCGAAGATCGCCAACCGTCCATCCGCGGTGATGCGCAGGTTTCCGGGGTGGGGGTCGGCATGGATCTCGCCGTGCACGAACACCTGGTCGAGATAGGCACGCACCAGGGCCTTGGCCAGCGGCGCCATGGATTGCTCGGTACGACGCATGCCGGACACATGCCCCACGTTGGTGCCCTGGACCAGTTCCATCGTCAGGATTCTTGAACGCGTGTAATCCCATACCGGGCGAGGAACGGTCAGCTCACGGTAGCGATGCAGGTGCCCGCGGAAGCGTTCGAGGTTCTCCGCCTCCGCGACATAGTCCAGCTCGGCGAGCACCGCCCTGCGGAACTCGGTCAACCATTCGACGAACCTGACGCTGCCACCCAGATCAGTGAACCGGTCGACGGCCAGGGCGAGGTTGGCCAGCAGGTCGAGATCCGCGCGCAGCCTTTGGGCGATCCTGGGCTTCTGAACCTTCACCGCGACCTTGGTACCGTCCCGCAGGGTGGCGCGATGGACCTGGGCCAGCGATGCACAACCCAGCGGTGTTTCCTCGAAGGACTTGAAGGCCTTGCCGATGCGTACGCCCAGTTCGGACTCGACCGTTTCGCGGATATGGTGGAACGGAACCGGAGCCACGTCCTCCTGCATGCGTTCCAGTGCGCTGGCGTAGGCCGGAGGCACCATGTCCGGCCTGGTGGACAGCATCTGCCCCAGCTTGATGAAAGTCGGACCGAGTGCCTCGAGATCCTCGACGAATTTCTCGGGAGGTCCCTCCCCGACGTCCTTGCCGACCGCGTGCGTATCCAGTGCAAGTCCGTGGAACAGTCCAAGGCGCCGGTAACGGAACATGAACCTGATGATGCGTGTCCTGTTCGACATGGCGTTGCCGGACGCATCCGCGTCAAGGGGGGCGTCGTGCTGCTTGTCCATTGGCGCTGCTCCACGTCTTGATCCCGGACACATCATCGCTACCGCGCCGTAAGAGACCGATGAATTCGAAGGTCGGCATTGACGCACGCCATGGCTTGTGTGCCCCGACATGGTCGCGTAGCCGGCCGTCCTGGCAGCCGTTCTACTCACGTTGGGTTACGTGCACGAATGGTGGAGAGCACGGTATCGCAGGAACGCGGCATATCATCGCCACGCATTGGCAATGCGAGTATGCACCCTGTTTACACGCGCCTCGATAGGGTGCCCATGGATTCGCATGGAACCCGACGATGAGCGAGACACTCTACGAAGCACTTCGAGAGAGCCACGAGATCCAGCGCTCACTGCTCCGCAAGCTTCTGCGTTCGAAGCCAGGCACCCAGGCACGCATCAGCCTTTTCCGGGAGTTGCGTATCGAACTTGAAGCGCACGAGGCCGCGGAGGAACGCTACCTCTATGTACCCATGCTGATGGACGACATGGGACTGGATTCCAGTCGCCACGCCCTGCACGAGCACCATGAGATCGACGAGCTTGTTGCGGATGTGCAGGCGCTCGACAGCGCCGGCGAGGCCTGGCTGGACAAGGCCAGGGAGTTGTCCCATCAGGTCCACCACCACCTGCGCGAGGAAGAAAAGAAGTTCTTCCAGGTCTCCGGCAAGGTACTCAGCGCCACGCAGAAAACCCGACTGGCGAGGAGCTATCGCCTCGACTACGAACGGATGCACCGGAAACTTTCCGCATACTAGGAACAGCCGCTCCGCCTGTACCGTTCGCAGGTTCCCAGTTCCCCGCTCAGGTTCCCGGCCGGCCCGTCGGCTTCGGTTCGGTGACCTCCTCGCCCGGCCGAGCGCGTCCCGACATCTCGGCACCGGCATCCGGCGACAGTCGCAGCATCATCAACACCGAGCTGGCCGAGATCAGGCCCACGGTCAGGAACGCGAAACCGAAGTTGATCGCCGCGTCCATCGGCTGTCCGCTGGCCACGCTCGCCACGCTCAATGCGGAGCCTCCTATGGTGATGCCCATCGCCAGCGATACCTGCTGGGCCATCGCCGCCAGGCTGCTGGCCTGGCTCATGCGCGCATCGTCGACATCGGCATAGACGATGGCGTTGAGGCTGGTGAACTGCAACGAGCGGAAACACCCGCTGGCCAGCAGCACGCCGACGATCAGCGGGTATGGAGTATCGGCGCGGAACAGGCCGAACCCGCACAGGAACAGCGACGCCAGCAGCGCGTTGGCCACCAGCACCGGTCGGAAGCCGAAGCGATGGATGATCCGCGCCGCCAGCGTCTTCATGAACATCGCGCCCGCAGCCGAGGTGAAGGTCAGCAGCCCGGACTGCAGCGGGTTGAGTCCGAAGCTCATCTGCAGCATCAACGGCAGCAGGAACGGCGTGGCGCCGATGCCGATGCGGAACAGCGAACCGCCGAGCACGCCGATTCGGAATGTCGACAGTCGAAACAGATCGAGCCGCAGCAACGGATGCGGATGCCGCCGCGCATGCAGTCCGTACAGGGCCAGTGCCACCAGGCCCAGCAACACGCAGCCCACCGCGACAGGCGTGCTGACCAGGTGCCGGCCCATGGTCGCGAATCCGAAGATCGCCAGTGCCAGCCCGGAACTGGTCAGGATGAATCCGCGCCAGTCCAGCGGCCCCACCTTGGATCGCAACAGCGGCACGTGCCGCCACGCCAGCCAGATCCCGAGCAGGCCCATCGGGATGTTGATCAGGAAGATGAAGCGCCAGTGGCTGTAGGTGGTGATGAAGCCGCCCAGCACCGGCCCCAGCATCGGCCCCAACAAGGCGGGAATGGTCAGCCAGCTCAGCGCGCGCACCAGTTCGGGCTTGGGCACGCTGCGCAACAGCACCAGACGCCCGACCGGCACCATCATCGCCCCGCCCATGCCCTGCAGGAATCGCGCCGCGACCAGCTCGCCGAGCGACCCGGATACCGCGCAGGCCAGCGAGCCGAGCAGGAACACCGCGATCGCGGCCATGAACGTCGGCCGCGCGCCGAACCGGTCCGCCACCCAGCCGCTGACCGGGATGAACACCGCCAGCGCCAGCATGTAGGTGGTCAACGCCAGCTTCAGCGACACCGCTTCCACCCCCAGGTCAGCCGCCATCTGCGGAAGCGAGGTTGCGATCGCGGTCGAGTCCATGTTCTCGATGAAAAGCGCAGTCGCGACGATCAGGGGCAGCAGGCGTTCGGGTCTCAAGGCTGGTCCATGACACGGGCAGGTGAGCACCTGCATTGTCGCCCGTTCACGCGCAACGGACCGGAAAGGCGGATGGATCCGTTCATCGCCGCCGGAAACCCTCGACAGGCGGTGACCTGCCGCGCATTGAAATGGCGTATTACCGCGGGTACACCCGCAGAAGATCCGGAGGACCGATCGTGAAGACGCGCCACCCCGTCCCCGTCCTTGCCCTGTCCACCTTGCTGATCCCGGTCCTGCTGCTGTCGGGCTGCGACAGGACGGCCGCGCCCGCGGGCGCCGCGGTATCCCCGCCGGAAGCGGCACTGATGACCACTCTGCTCGACGGCCTCGGGAACTACAGTTTCCCGGTCGAAAGCAGCCATCCCGAGGTCCAGCGCTGGTTCGACCAGGGTCTGAACCTGGCCTATGGCTTCAACCACGACGCCGCCGAGCGCGCTTTCGTTCGCGCCACCGAGCTCGATCCGGCTTGTGCGATGTGCTGGTGGGGCGCGGCCTGGGTGCTCGGCCCGCACGTCAACGCCGGCATGGATCCGGACAACAACGCCAAGGCCTGGGAGCGACTGCAGAAAGCCGTCGCCCTGGCGCCACAGGCCGATGAACGCTCGCGGGCCTTCATCGAGGCATTGAGCGCGCGCTACGCCGCCGATCCGCCCGAGGACCGCACCCCGCTCGACGAGGCCTGGGCCGAAGCCACGCGCGCATTGGCCGCCGCACGCCCCGACGATCTCGACGCCGCCGCGATCCACGCCGAGGCACTGATGGACCTGCAGCCATGGGCGTACTACGACGAGCAGCTCCGTCCCACCGGTCACACCAGCGAAATCGTCGACACGCTGGAATCGGTGATCGAGCGCAACCCCGATCACCCCGGCGCGCTGCACCTGTACATCCATGCAGTCGAAGCCTCCGCCGCGCCCGAACGTGGCGCTGCCGCCGCCGACCGCCTGCGCGACCTGGTGCCCGGCTCCGGCCACCTTGTGCACATGCCCGCGCACATCTACGCCCGGGTCGGCCGCTGGCACGACGCGGTCATCGCCAACCAGCGCGCGATCGAAGCCGACGATGCCTATCTCGCCGTCTGCGGTACCAACGCCAGCGGCGTCTACCCGCTCGGTTACGTGCCCCACAACCATCACTTCCTGTGGTTCGCCGCGAGCATGGAAGGTGCCAGCGCCATCGCCCGCGAGGCCGCGGATTCCACCGCCGAACGCATCACCCAATCCGGGTTGATGCGCGAACCCGGCTTCGAGGGCATGCAGCACTACTGGCTGACGCCGCTGTTCGACCACGTACGCTTCGGCCGCTGGGAGGCGATCCGCGCATTCGAGAACCCGGCCCCGACCTGCCCTATGTCACCGCGATCTGGCACTACGCGCAGGGCACGGCCGCCGCACGCGAAGGCCGCGACGACGATGCGCGTGCGCACCTGGCGAGCCTGCAGCCGTTGGCCGCCGACCCGGTGATGGAGCAGATGATGGTCTGGGAGCGCTATCCGCTCGCCCATGCCGCGCGCATCGCCGAACGTTCGCTGGCCGCAGAAATCGCCCTTGCCGCGAAAGATCACGATGCCGCGATCATCGCGCTGCGCGAAGCGGTGGTGATCGAGGATGCGATTCCCTACGACGAGCCGCCCGGCTGGCATGCCCCGACCCGCCACGCACTCGGTGCCGCCCTGCTCGATGCAGGCCGGGCCGGCGAAGCCGAGGCCGTCTATCGCGAGGAGCTGCGACGCAATCCCGGCAACGGCTGGTCGCTGTACGGCCTGGCCCGCAGCCTGGAAGCCGAGGGACGCAACGACGAGGCGCAACGCGTCGACGGCGACTTCGGACTGGCCTGGGCCAACGCCGATGTGAAGCTGCCGGCTTCGCGGTTCTGAGTTCCCGGGAAGACACCGGATGCGCTAGAGAGGTACTGGATGCATCTAGCCGCGCGATTGGGTGATGTTGCTGCGATACGCACGCCATGAAGCCGGGGTCGAGCCACGCAACCAGAGCCATGCGGCATGCTTGCGGACCGCTGGTCTGGGGACCGCAAGCACGCCAGGGCAATGCCGATCCGGGCGGATGGACGGGGGCGGGATCGGCCAGCCTTCGTTCTCGGCGCGTTCGATCGCCGAGCTCGGGATCGCCGGATTCAGGATCGCCGGGTTCAAACCGGCATGGGCAGGGACAGGACTGCTCTCACGAATGATGCGATGGCCCTTGATGGTCTTCATATGGTCGTCCTGCAGTGGCGGACAAGACCCTGGGGCGCAGGACGCGCCGCAGCCCTTGTGGGCCAGATCACCATAGCAGCATTCGCGCGATCAGCCGGGATGATCGGACCGACGGTCCCGCGACGAGGGCAGCATGCACAACGCCGGCTGAAGACGATTGGGCACGCACCCGCAGATCACACTCGACTAACACCTGGACGCGCACTGTGACCTGGCACTACGACGCAATGTCGTAACGGCCACTCAGGCGCTGCAACACCCCTCCCCAACCCGCATTGAGCCTCGTCCTCCTGGCATTGCCGGGAGACACGGCTTCGGCCGCTCTTGATCCGGCACGCCAGCGGATCAGACCTCAAGGTAACCATTTCCATGAACACTTCATCCCAGTCGTCCCCCTCCAGCACCACGAACCTCCTCGACACCGCAGCAGCCAACGGGTCGTTCAAGACCTTCGGCAAGGCCATCGAGCAGGCCGGCATGAAGGACACGCTCAACGGCGCCGGTCCTTACACGTTGTTCGTGCCGACCGATGCCGCCTTCGACAAGTTGCCATCAGGCAAGCTCGACAGCCTGATGAAGCCGGAGAACAAGGCCGAACTCGCCTCGTTGCTCAACTACCACGTCGTCAACGGACGCAAGAGCGTCGCCGACATCGGCAAGTGGGAATCGGCCCGCACGGTCAATGGCCAGGCAGCGCCGGTCAAGGTGCACGGTGACAAGCTGAGCATCGACGGTGCGGAGATCACCCTCGCCGATATCGCGTCGAGCAACGGCGTGATCCATGGCATCGACAAGGTCAACATCCCGTCCACCCGATAACTGCCGCGTGTGATCACCGGTATCCCACGGCGGGGCATGGAGCCCCGCCGTTTTTCAAAGGCGGTGGCGCAGGCGCAAGGACGTCCCGACACGGCCCGGGCAAGCGGCCCGGCGCCTGGTCCAGGGCTCGCTGCCCCGTCGGCGGAGTGGCCGCCGGACGGAACTCAGGCGAACGGATCCTGCAGGACCATGGTGTGGTCGCGGTCGGGGCCGGTGGAGACGATCGCCAGCGGGCAGCCGGCCAATTCCTCCAGCGCGCGCAGGTAGGCGCGGGCGGCGGGCGGCAGCTTGTCCCACTCGGTGATGCCGTGGGTGTTCTCGTCCCAACCCGGGAACTCCAGGTACACCGGGGTGCACTCGTCCCAGCCGGCGGCGTCGAGCGGGGCGTACTCGGTGCGCTTGCCGCGGTACTCGTAGGCGATGCAGATCTTCAAGGTCTCCATGCCGTCGAGCACGTCGAGCTTGGTGATGCACAGGCCGGTGATGCCGTTGATCGCGACCGCGCGCTTGAGCGCGACGATGTCGATCCAGCCGCAGCGACGCGGGCGCCCTGTGGTGGCGCCATACTCCTGGCCGCGGTCGCGGATGCCCTGGCCGATCTCGTCGTGCAACTCGGTCGGGAACGGCCCACCGCCGACGCGGGTCGCGTAGGCCTTGCAGATGCCAAGCACGTAGTCGATCGCATCGGCACCGACGCCGGCGCCGGCCAGCGCGCCGCCGACGGTGGTGTTGGACGAGGTGACGTATGGATAGGTGCCGTGGTCGATGTCGAGCAGCGAGCCCTGCGCGCCCTCGAACAGCACCCGCTTGCCCTGCTTGCGCAGCTCATGAAGGATCCCGGCGACGTCGGTCTTCATCGGCTCCACGTACTCGCCGAACTCCAGCGCCTCATCCAGCGTCTTCTGGAAATCGACCGCCTCCACGCCGAGGTACTTCGTCAGCACGAAGTTGTGGTAATCGAGCGCGCTGCGCAGTTTCTCGGCCAGTTGGTCGGGGTAATGCAGGTCGGCGACGCGAATGCCGCGACGGGCCACCTTGTCTTCGTAAGCCGGACCGATGCCGCGGCCGGTGGTGCCGATCGCCTTGCCGCCGGCGGCCTTCTCGCGCGCCTGGTCGAGGGCGATGTGGTACGGCATGATCAGCGGCGTCGCGGGGCTGATCTTCAGCCGCGAACGCACGTCGATGCCGGTGGCCTCGAGCTCGTCGATCTCCTTGCGCAACGCCGCCGGGCTCAGCACCACGCCGTTGCCGATCAGGCATTGCACGCCTTCGCGCAGGATGCCCGACGGAATCAGGTGGAGGACGGTCTTCTTGCCACCGATCACCAGGGTATGGCCGGCATTGTGTCCACCCTGGAAGCGGACGACGGCACCGATCTCCTCGGTCAGCAGATCGACGATCTTGCCCTTGCCTTCATCGCCCCACTGGGCGCCGAGAACGACGACTGACTGACCCATCTCGAAGACTCCTGACTCCGTTGTATTGAATGGCCGACTGCCGGCCGGGCTGTCGCGGGGAAGCCCGCAGACAGCAAGAAAGCCGGCGGGGCACAGGCCCCGTCCGGCTTTTGTGCATTATCCGGGTTTCGGGTCGTCGCTACCAGCCCTGTCGCGCCGAACCGGACCTGGTGTTCAGCCGCCCTGCCGCACCCACCACAGCGCCAGCAGGCCGGCGCCGATGCAGATGGCGCCGATCACCCGCAACTGGCGGTCAGGCATGGACAGCATCTGCTCGACGGCCTGCTTCCAGCCGCGCGGGGCGGCGAACAGGAACAGGCCCTCCAGCACGGCGACCAGACAGACCGCCGCGAGCAGATCCGAGCCCACGTCAGCGGTCTTTTTCGAGGTAACGCAGGAACTCGTCGTCCTGGTCGAGCACCATCAGCGCCTGGCCGTCAGCGAACGCGACGCGGTAGGCCTCCAGACTCCGCTGGAAGGCGTAGAACGTCGGATCCTTGTTGGCCGCCCCGGCGTAGGTCTGCGCGGCCTCGGCGTCGCCCTGGCCGCGCAGGCGCTGGGCATCGCGCTCGGCATCGGCGAGGGTCACGGTCTGCTCGCGATCGGCCTCGGCGCGGATTTCCCGGGCCTGCTCCTCGCCCTGCGCCCGCAGCGCACTGGCGACCTGGCGGCGCTGGGCGCTCATGCGCGCGTAGACGTTGGTGATGACCTCGCTGTCGGTGGGCAGGTCGATCTGCTTGATGCGCAGGTCGACGATGCGGATGCCCAGCGTGGCCGCACCCTCGTTGATCTTGTCCAACTGCGCCTCGATGAGCTCGGCGCGGTCGCCGGACACCACCTGCACCAGGGTACGGGCGTTGATCTCGTTGCGCAGCGAGTCCTTGACGATCGGCACCAGGCGCGCGACCGCGATGCTCTCGTCGCCGCCGGTGGCACGGAAAAATGCGGTAGCGTCGTTGATCAGGCCGATCGAGAAGAAGTCGACGGCCACGTCCTTGCGTTCGGAGGTCAGGTAGCGCTCGGGAGAGGTGTCAAGCACCTGCAGGCGGCGGTCGAACACCACCGCATTCTCGATCAGCGGCACCTTGAAATGCAGGCCGGGACCGATGTCGGCACGGGCGACACGGCCGAGGTTGAGGACGATGGCGGTCTCACCCTCCTTCACCACGAAGACCGAACCGAGCAGGGTGAACAGCGCCGCGACAATCACGGCGATCCAAATGGGAGCTCTCATCGGCGCGCCTCCTCACGGCCCGCCGGGCGCGATGCGCGACCGCTGCGGGACGAACTGGCCGGTTCAGGGGTGACCACGGACGGTGCCAGCACCTCCGGGCGCAACGGCGGTGTAGCGGAAGTGCCGCGCCCGACCTCGCCCATCTGCGTGTAGATCAGCTGGCGCGAGTCGCCGCCGACGATCTTGCGATTCTCGGCCATCACTCTCTGCACGGTCTCCAGCCACAGGCGCTTGCGGGTGACCTCGGGCGCCTTCTTGTACTCGTCGACCAGCAGCGAGAAGCGTTCGGCATCACCCTGGGCGCGGGCGATGACGGCCTCCTTGTAGCCCTCGGCCTCGGTCCGCACGCGGGCGGCCTCGCCTCGCGCCTCGGGCACCACCTTGGCGGCATAGGCGCGGGCCTCGCTGATCAGGCGCTCGCGTTCCTGCTGGGCGCTGTTGACGTCGTCGAACGCCGGCTTGACCTGCTCCGGCGGACGCGCGTTGGGCAGGTTGAGTTCAGTCACGACCAGTCCGGTGCGGTAGGTGTCGAGCGAGGCCTGCAGCTGCTCGCGCGAGGTCACCGCCAGCGCGCCACGGGCACCGAGCACGGTGTCGAGGGTGGAGCGGCCGACCTGCTCGCGCATGGTGCTGAGCGCGGCCTGGCGCAGGACCTCGTCGGCGTTGCGGGTACCGAACAGGAACACCTGTGGATCGCCGCCGACCTGGTATTGCACGTTGATCTCGACATGGACGATGTTCTCGTCGCTGGTCAGCACCGGCACGTTGTCGTTCATGGTGCGGATGCGGGTCGCATCGACCTTGATCACGCGTTCAAACGGCCACGGCAACTTGAGGTGCGGGCCGGGCTGCATCACGCGCGCAAACTGGCCGAAGCGCAACACCACCCCGCGCTGGGTTTCGGCGATCAGCACGAAGCTGTTGAAGGCAAGGAACAGCGCCGCCGCAATCAGCAGCCAGCGGCCGATGTTGCCGCCACCGCCACTGCCGCCGAAGATGCCACGGAGCTGGTCGACAATGACGTCGAGCCCATTGCCACCGGGTCGTTGCCGCCGTGGCGGCCGGCTCCCGCCGGAATTGCCGCCGCCGGAGTTGTTGTTGCCAGGGGTATTCCAGGCCATGCCTGCTCCAGTTCGAAAGTCATTGTCGCGGTGGAACCGTCAGGGCCGGAGCACAGGTTCCTTGCCATGCGACGCCGGCCGATTCTAGCAGGCCGGCGCCATTGTTCGTCGCCCGTCAGGTGAATCCCGGCCCGGGCCGCTCATCCGTCGCTTCGGCCTCCACCAGCGGCCGAAGCCATTCGCCGTGAGGCTGGGCGAACAGGCGGCGGGCGTCGTTGGCGGCAAGGTCGACCTCAAGTTGCCAGCCATGTTCGTCGGCATGCTCGGAGCGGACCGCGCCGAGGTCGTGCAAACGTGCCCGCAGGCGTGCGGCCTGCGGCGGGATCCGGATCTCGCCAGCGACGTGGCGCAGTTCAAGCGCCTCGGACAGCGCCTGCCTCAGCAGGCCGAGGCCGTGCCCGTCGCGCGCCGACAACCAGACCCGCGGGCGGCCTTCGACCGGGCGGTCCAGCCGCGGTTCGAACGGGCGCGCCGCACCACCATCCTCATCGGCCGGCTCGGCCAGACGATCGATCTTGTTGAACACCAGCACCTGCGGCAGGTCGCCGGCGCCGATCTCGGTCAGCACCGCGTCGACCTGGGCGATCCGGTCGTGGCGGGCCGGGTCGGCGGCATCGACGACATGCAGCAGCAGGTCGGCCTCGCGCGCTTCCGACAGGGTCGATCGGAATGCCGCGACAAGCTCGTGCGGCAGGTCGCGAACGAAGCCGACGGTGTCGGCCAGCACCACGCTCCCACCCGAAAGTTCGATCCGGCGCACGGTCGGGTCGAGGGTCGCGAACAACTGGTCGGCGGCGTAGGCCTCCGCGCCGGTCAGCACGTTGAACAGGGTCGACTTGCCGGCGTTGGTGTAGCCGACCAGGGCCACGCGCGGCAGTTCGCTGCGCACGCGCGCGCGGCGCATCTGGGTACGCTGCACTTCGACCTTGTCGAGGCGCTTCTGCAGCATGTCGACGCGCTTCTGCAGCAGCCGGCGGTCGGTTTCGAGCTGGGTCTCGCCGGGACCGCGCAGGCCGATCGAGCCACCGCGCTGTCGCTCAAGGTGGGTCCAGCCGCGCACCAGCCGGGTAGCGAGGTGACGCAACTGGGCCAGCTCGACCTGCAGCTTGCCCTCGTGGCTCTGCGCACGCAGGGCGAAGATGTCGAGGATCAAACCGGTACGGTCGACCACGCGCCTCTGCAGGGCACGCTCGAGATTGCGCTCCTGTACCGGGGTCAGGGCATGGTTGACCAGGATCAGGTCGGCGCCGCTGGCCTCGGCTGCAGCCTTGACCTCCTCCAGCTTGCCGCTGCCGATCAGGATGGCGGGATTGGGACGGTCGATGCGTGCGGTCAGCAGAGCGGCGACACTGGCACCGGCGGAGCGAGCCAGGTCGGCGAATTCTTCCAACAGGTCCCCGTCCGGCGGGCCGCCGGCGTGCGGCTGGATCAACAGGGCGTTCTCGCCCTTTCGGGATCGCTCAAACACGCGCGGTCACGCCTCGGCAGGCAGGTATGTGTTTCCTCATCCCTCGAAGGTCGGGGCCCGGAGCGCTGTTTTCAAGCGTCCGGGCACCTGGATCGAACAACGGCCTACTCGCTCTCGTCGCTGCCGTCGGTTTCACCCTGCCCGGTCTGGACATAGCCGCCACCTGGACCGACCCGCACATTACGAGCCGGAACGACGGTGGAAATGGCGTGCTTGTAGACCATCTGGCTGACGGTATTGCGCAGCAGTACGACAAACTGGTCGAACGACTCGATGGTGCCCTGCAACTTGATACCGTTGACGAGGTAGACCGATACCGGCACACGCTCGCGCCGAAGCGCATTCAGGAATGGATCCTGCAAAGATTGTCCTTTGGACATCAAAATTTCCCCATGCTGTTCTAGTTATAAGCCTGCTGTTCAAGGGCATGCTGCGCGGCAAGGCATGACCCGGTCGCCTGGCATGCTCCCCATGGCAGCGACCGGCCGATGGTAGCGCAAGTGGCGCACAGGTCCATGTACAGGCGTCAGGGTTTGGCGACACCCGGGAAAGTTTAACCCCGTCCCGGGCAACCTGGCTGCCAGCGGGTCCCGGTCAGAAACAGTTCCAGCGCCGATTCCAGCGCCGGGCGCTGTGATTGCGGGTCGAACCAGCGCGCATCCAGCTGCCCGCGCAGCCAGGTGAGCTGCCGCTTGGCCAATTGGCGGGTGGCGAAGACGCCATGGTCGCGGAAGGAGGCCGCATCGCCCCGCCCATCCAGATACTCCCAGGCCTGGCGGTAACCGACTGCGCGGATGGCCGGCAGGTCCAGCGGCGCCGGGTGGGCCTGCAACTCCGGCAGCGCCCGCAGGCCGCGGATCTCGTCCAGGAATCCGGCTTCGAGCATCGCATCGAAGCGCCTGGCGATGCGCTCGTGCAGCACCGCTCGATCGGATGGGGCCAGCACCAGCTTCAGCACCCGGAACGGCAGGCGCGCGCGCGGCTCACGCCGCCAGTCGCTGATGGTACGACCGCTCAACCGCCAGACCTCAAGTGCGCGTTGGATGCGCTGGGGGTCGGTGGCATGGATGCGCGCGGCGGCCTCCGGGTCGACTGCGGCCAGCTCGGCGTGCATCGCGGGCCAGCCCCGCTCCCGGGCCTCGGCTTCGATCACGGAACGGACGTCAGGGTCGGCCTCGGGCATCGGCGACAGGCCTTCGAGCAGGGCCTGGAAGTACAGCCCGGTTCCTCCAGCCAGGATCGGCAGGCGTCCGCGCGCGACGATTGCATCCAGCGCCTGCCGTGCGTCGGCGGCAAACTCGGCCGCCGAGTACGGCTGCCAGGGCTCGCGCACGTCGATCAGGTGGTGCGGCACCCGCGCGCGTTCCCCAACGTCCGGCTTGGCCGAACCGATGTCGAGACCGCGATAGACCAGCGCCGAGTCGACGCTGACGATCTCGCCGCCGAGCCGTTCGGCCCAGTCGAGCGCGAGCGCGGTCTTGCCCGAGGCGGTGGGGCCCATCAGTGCGATCGCAATGGGGCGTGTATCAGCGGACATGTGCAGCGGGCATGGGGATGGAGGTCGGGTGTATCGACTGACGCTCAGACTGGCGCAGCCCTTACACGGACCAACGCATTACGGCAACCGGCGATGGCGCTTTCCACACAGCCTGTGGAAAACCGTTGGGACAACCTTGTTGAGAAACAGCCAAGGCGCCGATGCCACAAGGCCCTTCTCATGTTTGGCGTTTTTTTGACCAGCCTGTTGCAGCTGTCCACAGCAGCTGTGGACAAGCCTGCGGACAGTGGATTGAACAACCCTCTGATCGCCATGCGCAACAAGGGATGCCGGGAAGATGGCGAAGAAATGACCGCAGGAAATCCTTGACAACAAGCCTTCAATATCCATTCTCGCGCAGACTCAATCGCACCTGTTCGTGGGTGACCTGCACCTCGTGGGGCGGCGCCTTGCCCAACAGACTGACGATGACGATGGCAGCGACGGCGACGATGAAGCCAGGCACGATCTCGTACAACGCCAACGCCTGCCGGAGGGTTTCAGGCACGCTGGCATACAGCTGGTTGCCGGTCATGCCCCAGTCGATCACGGTATGGCCCGCCAGTGTCCACACGACCATTTCGTCCCCGGCGACCTGCCAGGCCTCAAGGATGTTGCTGCCGGTCTTCCACAGCACAACCACCGATGCGCCGGACAGCATCCCGGCCAATGCGCCATTGCGGGTCATCCGTTTCCAGATCAGCGACAGCACCACCACGGGGCCGAACGCGGCTCCGAAGCCGGCCCACGCGTAGCTGACCAGGCCAAGTACGCGACTGTCGGGATTGGTGGCGATCGCGATCGCGATCAGCGCGACCAGGAGCACCATCGTGCGGCCGACCCAGACCAGCTCGCGATGTCCGGCCTGCTTGCGGATGAAGCCGCGATAGAAGTCCTCGGTCAACGCGCTCGAACACACCAGCAACTGGCACGACAGCGTGCTCATCACCGCTGCGAGGATCGCCGACAGCAGCACGCCGGCCACCCACGGGTTGAACAGTTGCTCGGCGAGCACGATGAACACACGCTCTGAATTGGCATTGACCGGACCGGCAACCTCGGGATGGGTGCCGAACCACGCGATGCCGAAGAAACCGACCGACATCGCACCGAACAGACACAGGATCATCCAGGTCATGCCGATGCGACGCGCGTGCGGAATCGTGGCGACGCTGTCGGCGGCCATGAAACGCGCCAGGATGTGTGGCTGGCCGACATAGCCCAGCCCCCACGCCATGGCCGAGACGATCGCGATGACGCCACCAGCACCGACCCATTGCAGACGTGCGGGATCGACCTGCCGGATCACTTCCAGGCTGGGGTCGAGCCCGCCGTTGCCGACGATCACCATGACCGGCGTAAGGATCAGCGCGAAGATCATCAGTGTGGCCTGCACCGTGTCGGTCCAGCTCACCGCCAGGAAACCGCCGATCAGGGTGTAGAGGATGGTCGCCGCGGCCCCGTACCAGATTGCCTGCGCATACGGCACGTCGAACACGCTCTCGAACAGCCGCGCGCCGGCGACGATGCCCGATGAGCAGTACACGGCAAAGAACACCAGGATCACCAGCGCCGACAGCACCCGCAGGATGCGCTTGTCGTCGGCGAAACGGTGGGTGAAGTAGTCCGGCAAGGTCAGCGCGTTGCGGGTGCGCTCGGTGTAGACGCGCAGCGGTCCTGCAACGTAGCGCCAGTTCGCCCAGGCGCCGATGATCAGCCCGAACGCGATCCACGCCTTGGAGGCGCCACCGGCATAGAGCGCACCCGGGAGGCCCATCAGCAGCCAGCCACTCATGTCCGAGGCACCGGCCGACATCGCGGTCACGTAGCTGCCAAGCGAACGGCCGCCGAGGATGTAGTCGTCGAAGGTGCGGGTGGAGCGCCAGGCCACGAAACCGATCGCGACGGTCGCGAGCAGGTAGACGGCGAAGGTGACGATCAACGGCGTGCTGGCGGTCATGCTCTCTCCCCGGGGCACGGGCTGCCCTTCGAGCGGGCAAGCTTACCCTGCCCCCGCCGCGGCACCGTGTCGCGGCGCACAAGCGCCGTCAGTCGTCGTCGGGCCAGCGGATCGCCGGCTTCGACTCCCTGCGCGGAGCGGGAACAGCGGCAACGGCATTCCAGACCTTGAGCGCATCGACGGTCGCGGCGACATCGTGCGCCCTCACGATCGCGGCGCCACGCTGGGCGGCGAGCAGATGCGCGGCGACCGAGCCATGCACGCGGTCGCGGGGATCGTCGCGACCGGTCAGCTCGCCGATGCTGCGCTTGCGCGACAGGCCGGCCAGCAACGGCACGCCCAGTTCGGCGAAGCGCTGCAGCTGCGCGAGCAGGGTCAGGTTGTGCTGCAATGTCTTGCCGAAGCCGAAGCCGGGATCGACCACGATCCGTTTCTTGTCGATACCGGCCATCTCGGCGGTGAAGATGCGCTCGGCAAGGAAGCGATGCACCTCGGCGACCACATCGTCGTACTGCGGCGCCTCCTGCATCGAGCGTGGCTCGCCCTGCATGTGCATCAGCACCACGGGCACGCCGGCCGCGGCGGCGGCTTCCAGCGCGCCCTCGCGCCGCAATGCGTAGACGTCGTTGATCATGCCGGCACCGGCGGCGACCGCCGCACGCATGATCTCGGGCTTGGAGGTGTCGATCGAAATCGGTACCTCGACCCGCGAGGCCAACTGCTCGATCACCGGGATGACCCGGGCGAGTTCCTGCTCCAGCGGCACCTCGTCGGCGCCCGGGCGGGTCGACTCGCCACCGATGTCGAGGATGTCGGCCCCCTCCTCCACCAGCCTCAGCGCATGCGCGATCGCGTCTTCCGTGACGGCATGCTCGCCCCCGTCGGAGAACGAATCCGGGGTGACGTTGACGATGCCCATCACACGCGGGCGGTCAAGCGTCAGCGGACGGCCTTTGCAGTCGAGGGTGAGCGTGGTGTCGAACATCCTGTGGCCCGGGCAGCTGGAAACTGGTGCAAGCGTAGCAACAGAACCCCGGGCAAGCGCGGCGCACCCGGAATCACACACCCCGCGCGCCTGCTCCCTCACGAAACATGGCACGGGCCGATATGGAAGCGTTCCCCGGAATGCGGCTTCGGTTTCAGTTTTGGTTTTGACCTTGCCCCGGCTATATGTTCTTCGCCCGATCGATGGGAAAGCGCCGGGTCTGTTGGATGACCGCGGCGCCGGAGGCGAAGGCCCTTGGGTGTGAATGTCCCCCGGCGCCGGCCGAGCCGGCGCCTCCTCCTTGATTTCACACCCAAGAGCCTTCACCCCCGGCGTTCGGACAGGACCGGTGGTCGCAAAAAGCGGACTCCCGGGGAGGCCGGCTTCGCGCTCCAGCGTGGCCGCGCGATCCGAGGTGGCCTGCCGGCCTTGACGGCGAAATCAAGGAGGAGGCCGTCGCCATGGCGGCGGCCGGGGGACATTCGCCGTCAAGGCCGGCAGGCCACCTCGGGACAGCCAGGTAGCGGCGAGAACCGGTGTCGAACACAAGCGGCAGTGCCCACGCCTTCGCCGAAGACGAGCTCCTCCTCACCTGGGAGAAGAACCAAAAAAAACGATGGCGCCTTCCGGCGCCATCGTTTCGTCAATCACCTGCGTCAGGTCTGTGGTGCAGGCCCGATCACCGCATCCGGCGGCGTATTGCCGGCATCGTCCTTCGAAGTCCGGCCGGACTTGATCCAGTCCGCCGGCGGTCCCGGCACGCGGCCTTCCATGATCTCGTTGATCTGGTGCGCATCGATGGTCTCGTACTGCAGCAGCGCGTCGGCCATCACGTGCAGCTTGTCGATGTTTTCCTTGAGGATGCGCGTGGTCTCCGCGTATGCCTTGTCGAGGATGCTGCGCACGACCAGGTCGATCTTGCGCGCGGTCTCGTCGGAAACACTCTTGTGCTGGGTGACCGAACGGCCGAGGAACACCTCGTCCTCGTCCTCGCTGTAGGCGATCGGCCCCATCTCGTCGGACAGGCCCCACTTGGTGACCATGTTGCGGGCCATCTTGGTCGCGCGTTCGATGTCGTTGGACGCACCGGTGGTGACCTTGTCGGAACCGAAGATCAGCTCCTCGGCGACGCGCCCGCCATACAGCGAGCACAACTGCGACTGGATGGCGACGCGGTTGATGCTGTACTTGTCGCCCTCCGGCAGGTACATGGTCACGCCCAGCGCACGGCCGCGCGGGATGATGGTGACCTTGTAGACCGGGTCGTGCTCGGGCACTACCCGGCCGACGATGGCATGACCGGCCTCGTGGTAGGCGGTGAGCTTCTTCTCGTCCTCGCTCATCGCCATCGAGCGGCGCTCGGCGCCCATCAGGATCTTGTCGCGGGCCTTGTCGAAGAACTCCATCCGCACTTCACGGGCATTCTCGCGAGCGGCGAACAGCGCGGCCTCGTTGCACAGGTTGGCGAGATCGGCACCGGAGAAGCCCGGGGTGCCGCGCGCGATCGTCATCGGGATGACGTCGTCGGCCAGCGGCAGCTTGCGCATGTGCACGCGCAGGATCTGTTCGCGGCCCTTGACGTCGGGCAGGCCAACCACGACCTGGCGGTCGAAGCGGCCCGGACGCAGCAGGGCCGGGTCGAGCACGTCGGGGCGGTTGGTCGCGGCAATCACGATCACGCCCTCGCCGCCCTCGAAGCCGTCCATCTCGACCAGCAACTGGTTGAGGGTCTGCTCGCGCTCGTCGTGGCCGCCGCCGAGGCCGGCGCCACGGTGGCGGCCGACCGCGTCGATCTCATCGATGAAGATGATGCACGGCGCGTGCTTCTTGGCCTGCTCGAACATGTCGCGCACGCGGCTGGCACCGACGCCGACGAACATCTCGACGAAGTCGGAACCGGAAATGCTGAAGAACGGCACCTTGGCCTCGCCGGCAATGGCACGTGCGAGCAGGGTCTTGCCGGTGCCAGGCGGGCCGACCATCAGCACGCCACGCGGAATCTTGCCGCCGAGTTTCTGGAACTTGGTCGGGTCACGCAGGAACTCGACCAGCTCGCCGACCTCCTCCTTGGCCTCGTCGCAACCGGCGACATCGGCGAAGGTCACCTTGACCTCGTTCTCGCCCTGCATCTTGGCGCGCGACTTGCCGAAACTCATCGCACCCTTGCCGCCGCCCTGCTGCATCTGGCGCATGAAGTAGATCCAGATGCCGATGAACAGCAGCCACGGCAGGATGTTGATCAGGATGTAGACCAGATTCGGCCCGCTTTCGGGCGGTACCTGCTCGATCGCGACATTGTGGTCGAGCAGGTCGTTGACCAGATCCTTGTCGCCCGGACTGTGCGTGGTGAACTTGCTGCCGTCCTTGCGCTCGCCGCTGATCGTGGTGCGATCGGCGTCGATCTTGACCTTGGAGATACGGCCGTTCTGCACCTGGTGGACGAACTGGTCGTAGGCCAGCGTCTCGGCGCCCATGGTGCGCGGGCCGAACGCCTGGAACACCACCATCAGCACGACGGCGACGACTACCCAGAGCAGGAGATTCTTGGCCAAATCATTCATGAGTTATCTGTTGCCCACCCTTGCAGTCATGTCCGCGCCCGGGGGCTGCCGGCACGAATCGTTGATCCACGGAGCCGGTCATCCTGCACCTTCTCCCTCAAAACCCGGACACCTTACTTGATCGATGCCCGCTTGCCTTGTGCCAGCGCATAGACTTCCGGCGAGCGCTTGCGCGACGCCGCCGGCTTGCGAATCGCCACCTTGTCGTAGCGGCGGCGCAGCTCGCGCACGTAATCGTCGAAACCGACGCCCTGGAACAGCTTGATCAGGAAGGTGCCGCCCACCCGCAGATGGTGATCGGCAAAGTCCATCGCCAGCTCCGCCAGATACATCGCCCGCGGCATGTCGACCGCATCCACACCGCTCTTATTGGGGGCCATATCCGACAGCACAAGGTCCACGGGCTTGCCGTCGAGCGAGGCCTCCAGACGGGATAGGACCTCATTCTCCCTGAAGTCGCCATGAAGGAACTCGACCCCGGCCAGCGGCGGCATCTCCAGGATATCGAGGGCGATGACCCGGCCCGGCCGGTTGGGATCGAGCCGGTCCAGCTCCTGCCGCACCCACTGCGACCAGCCGCCGGGGGCGGCACCGAGGTCGACCACGGTCATCCCCGGCCTGAACAGGCGGTCGCGCCCGGCCAGTTCCTCCAGTTTGTAGGCCGCACGCGAACGCAGGCCTTCGGCCTGCGCCTTCTTCACGAAGGGGTCGGAAAAGTGCTCCTTGAGCCAGCGCTGGCTGCTCTTGCTGCGGGTGGCCATGGGCGTGGGGGGAGGCCCTGTCCTCGATCCGGGATACAGCCGCCATGATACCCTGTGCGCCCTTTCCCCACCGTGTGCGTTGCCATCCATGGCGCGACAAAAGCCTACTTCCGGAGCGCCCACCCCGGCCATTCATGACCGGGCGTTCGGCGCCGATGCCGATGCCGACAGGGCATTGGCTGAACGCGACCCCTCACCCCAGCTGACCTCCGCACAGACCCGGTTCCTGCGTGGCCAGGCCCATGGACTCAAGGCCATGTTGCAGGTCGGCGGCAAGGGAATCACCGACGCACTGGTGGCCGAGATCGAACTGGCGCTGGAGCACCATGAGCTGATCAAGATCAAGGTTGCTGCCGAGGACCGCGAGGCCCGTGACGGCATGATCGATGCGATTGTCGACCGTACCGGCGCCGCCCTGGTGCAGCGGATCGGACATACTGCGGTGCTGTACCGGCAAAGCCGGGACAAGCGGCAGATCGTGCTGCCGAGGGCGTGACCCCCGCTCCTGAACAATGCAGCTGAACCTCGAACGCCCCGACCACGAATTCTTCCTCCGCGGCGCCGACGGCAAGGCCGCCATGGTCAACGAGCGGCGACTGGAAGCCAGCTTCGTGCTGGCCCCGGACCGGCTGATCGAGGACTGGCCGGTGACGGACGTCCGTACGCTGCAACCAGGCGACCTCACCCCGCTGCTGGAACTGAAGCCCGAGGTCGTACTGCTCGGTACCGGCAGCACGCAGGTATTTCCGACTGCCGCGGTGATGGCGGCGTTCCTAGCACAGGGCATCGGGGTCGAAGTGATGACCAACGCCGCCGCCGCCCGCACCTTCAATGTGCTCGCAGGCGAGAGTCGGCGGGTGGTCGCCGGATTCGTGCTGGGCTGAGACCCGAGCCAGACTGCCCGGGCCGGGGATCCGCCCGATCCGGAGCCCGTACCGGTGGTTACCGCTTCGGCAGATACTGCAACGGATCGACCGGCTTGCCGTTGTAGCGAATCTCGAAATGCAGCATGTCGCGCGAGGCGCCGCTGCGGCCCATCTCGGCGATCTGCTGGCCGGACTTGACCACCGCCCCCTCGCTGACGAGGCGGTTGCGGTTGTGGCCATAGGCCGACAGCCACTGGTCGTTGTGCTTGATGATGATCAGTTCGCCGTAGCCGACCAGGCCGGAGCCGGAATAGACCACCACGCCATCGCCGGCGGCGCGGACCGCGGCACCGCCATTGCCGGCAATGCCGATGCCCTGCTTGGTCGGATCGCCGGCGACGTAGCGTGCGATCAGCTGGCCGTCGGCCGGCCAGCGCCACGACAGGCCGCTGCTGGCCGGGGCCGTCGACGATGCAGCGGGAGCCGTGCTGGCGGGACGGCTGGAGGACGGCGTCGAAGCAGGCGGGGTACGGCTCGGTGCGGTGGCGGTGGTCGCGCCCGATGACGGATACAGCCGCAGTCGCTGCCCGGGGTGGATGGTGTACGGCGGCGGGATGTTGTTCCAGGCCGCAAGGTCGGTCAGGGTGATGCCGTTGTTGGTCGCGATCCGGTAAAGGTTGTCGCCCCTCTGGACCACCGCAGTCGCACCGGGCTTGGGGGTCGACGTCCGGACCGGACCGGCACTGCTGCTGCCGCTGCTGGTGCGGGTCACGGTGCTGGAACAGGCCGCCAGGCCCAGGACCAGGGCGCCGGCCACGGCATATACGGCGACGCGCGGGAGGAGATGCGGGAATCGTTTGCGTGGGGTCATGCTCATGCGTCGGATCCAGACTTGCGTATTTCGAATCTCCCGTCGCATGCCGCCATCAGGGCAGCAGACGTCCGGGAATGGACACGGCATCAGCCGCGCAGTTCCAGCCAGGCCAGCGCGCCGATCACCAGCACAGCCACGGCCCAGCCCACGATCTCGATGTAGCGCCGCAGCAAGGGCTCGATCTTCTTGCCGCCAAACGCCACCAGACCCGCGACCAGGAAGAAGCGTGCGCCTCGCCCGATCGTCGAGCCCAGCAGGAAAGGTACCAGTCCGATGCCGGTCGCACCCGACGCGATCGTGAACACCTTGTACGGGATCGGGGTGAAGGCGGCCACGAACACGATCCAGAAACCGTAACGTTCGAACAGCGCCTGCACCTTGTGGAACGTTTCGTCCCAACCCAGCTTGAGCATCCACGGCCAGATCGCATCCAGCGCGAAATGCCCGAGCAGGTAGCCGATCACGCCACCGAGCACGGAGGCGATGGTGCAGATCAGGGCCAGTCGCCACCAGCGACTGGGCGCGGCCAACGCCATCGGCGCCAGCATCACGTCCACCGGAATCGGAAAGAACACCGACTCGGCCGCGCTCATCGCGGCCAGGTAGCGCGGCGCGCGGTGATGCGCTGCCCAGATGAGGCAGCGATCGTAGATCGGGCCGAACAATCTCATGAAAGCAGGCTCACAGGCTGATCCCGCTGGCAGGGCACCTGCTGACGTACGGCAGCATCAGTCGATCATCCCCGACAGCAGCGGCACGAACACCACCGGCGCCAGCGCCTGCTGGCTGAGGCGGCCATCGACCTCCTTGCGCAGCATGACCAGCGATTGCGAGGCGGCGCCACCGACCGGCGCGACCAGGGTGCCGCCCGGGGCCAACTGCTCGCTCAACGCCTCGACCAGGGCCGGTGCGGCGGCGGTGACCAGGATCGCGTCGAACGGGCCGTTCTCCGGCCAGCCGATGCGGCCGTCGTCGTGCTTGCTGCGCACGTTCATGCCCAGCGATCGGAACCGCTTGCGGGCAACCCGCAGCAGCTCGCCGATACGCTCGACGGTGTGTACTTCCAGCCCCAGCGCGGCGAGGATCGCAGCCTGGTAACCGGAGCCGGTGCCGATCTCCAGCACCTTCTCCGGCGAGGCCGACAACACGGCCTCGGTCATCTTCGCCACCACCCACGGCTGCGAGATGGTCTGGCCGTGACCGATCGGCAACGCGGTGTCCTCGTAGGCGCGTGTCGCCAATGCTTCGTCGACGAACAGGTGCCGCGGCACGGTGCGGATCGCATTGAGCACGCGTTCGTCGCGGATGCCCTCCTCGCGCAGGCGCTCGACCAGGCGATCGCGCACTCGTTGAGAAGTCATGCCGGTGCCGAGCGCTTCCGGCTGCAGGCGCATGCGCAGGCTCATGGCCGGGCCTCCGCTGTCGGCGCCAGCGAACCGGACAGGCCATCGACCCAGCTCGCGACCTGTTCGAGAGCGCGATAGCGGGTCAGATCGACCAGGATCGGAGTGATCGCAATGTGGCCGGTGCGCAGGGCATGGAAGTCGGTGCCGGGACCGGCGTCCTGTTCGGGACCGGCGGCACCGATCCACCACCACTCGCGACCGCGCGGATCCTGTTGCCGGATGCAGTCCTCGGCGCGGTGGCGGTTGCCGAGGCGGGCGACCTCGAAGCCGCGCACTTCACCCCAGGGCACATCGGGTACGTTGACGTTGAGGATGGTGTCGGCCGGCAACGGGTCGACGCTGAGGCGGGCGATGATCTCGACCACGGCACGGGCGGCGGTGTCGAAATGCCGGCCGTGGTGGTCGACCGTGTTCAGCGAGACCGCGATCGCGGGCAGGCCGAGGAAACGCCCCTCCATCGCGGCCGCGACGGTGCCGGAATAGATCACGTCGTCGCCCATGTTGGCGGTGTTGTTGATGCCGGAGACGACGAGATCGGGTTCGACGTCGAGCATGCCGGTGATGGCGACATGCACGCAGTCGGTCGGGGTGCCGTGGACGCGCCAGGTGCGCTCGTCGAGCTGGACGACCCGCACCGGGGCATCCAGGGTCAGCGAATTGCTGGCGCCGGAGCGATCGCGGTCGGGGGCGACCACCAGGACTTCATGACCGGCGGCGCGCAGGCCGTCGGCAAGGAAACGGATGCCGGGGGCGTCGACACCGTCATCGTTGCTGACAAGAACTCGCATGGACTCCCTGGGGGACAAAGTGATGCCGGAAGCGGGACCCTACGGAGCACGATCCCGGACGTTCATGATAGCCGATTGCCGCCGCCCGTCCGGGCAGGTCGGATACACCGTCGTGTCGTCGACCATGCGGACGGGCGCTACTTGCGACAGCCGGCCTCCACGTTACGCTGGAGGCATGACGAAACCGCGCAAACCCGGGCAGACGACCATCGGTGCCCCCGGTGACGACGATGCCGCCTTGTTCCGGCAAGCGGTGGGCCCGGTCCGGCGGCTGGAGTCCACGCCCTTGCCACCCGCGACTCCCAGACCCAAACCCCGGGCGCGGATGAAAGAACAGGATGAGATCGACGCACGCGAGGCCTTCCGACGCGGCGGGGACACGCCCTGGCTCGAGGCCGGCGACCTGCTGTCGTATCGGCGCGACAGCCTGCCTGCGCGCAGCTGGCTACGGTTGCGACGCGGCGAGATATCGGCCCAGGAGGAGCTGGATCTGCACGGTACCGACGCGCGCACCGCCGAAGCCCTGCTGCGGGCTTTCCTGGCGGACGCACGACGGCACGGCATCGGCTGCGTCCGGGTGGTGCATGGGAAAGGGCTGCACGGCGACGGCACGCCGGTGCTCAAGAACCTGGTCGACCGTCTGCTCCGCCATCGCTCGGACGTGCTGGCCTTCCATTCGGCCCCCGCCGCCCAGGGCGGCACGGGGGCGGTAGTGGTGCTGTTAGCGCCACCGGGGCGGCGCTAGCCAATTGCATGCCTGCCGGAGCCCTGCCTGCAGGTGGCAGGGTCAATCACCGGACTGCAGTTTGCGTGCCTGCGGCGGGTTGATCCAGTGGACATCCACGCCGCGCTTGCGCGCGACCTGCTCGACATAGGCGACGTAGGTCTGGTCGTAGTCGCGGACAACCGACGCTTTTTGCGCTTCGGCGGACCGCTCCGGCATGCTGGCGCAGGCCGCGAGACCAATCACGGACAATGACAGGACAAGTGCTCGGAGTCTGGCGTTCATGACGATATCTCCGGTTTGTCGGAGCTCGCGTCTCATGTTGCGGCGCTCCGGGCCCGACCCACTGCCGGGCCTGCACTTCATGCATATACCCCTCTCACGCGCCGGACCAGTGCCTGTCTACACGCTTCCGACAGGCGGTAATCAGCGTGACACGGATGAGGCGTCCCGCACCGCACCGAGCTCGGCAAGCAGCGTGGTCGCATAGGTGCCGGCCGGTAGGCTGAAGCACAACTCCAGCTCATTGTCGGCCGGCCACGACCACGTCAGACCGTCCGGACGTAACCGCAGTGCGCGCCGCTCCTGCTTCAGGCCGGCTTTCTCCAGCCCGCGGCACAAGGCCTCGCCCGGCGGCTCGGCCAGCGCGGCCAACTCGATCCGGGCCGTCCCGGCCTCACTGCGCAGCTCGCCCCGCCCCCACAACGGTCCACTCGGGTGGATGTCGAAAGCCGCCAGACGCCGCATCAACTCATCGTTGAACGGCTCCGGGCCGAACACGCTGCGGCTTCCATCCAGGATCCAGACCTCGCCCTCCAGCGGCGCATCCCAGCAACCGGCCGTCACCCGCGCGGCCAGCACCCGGTTGAACAGCGCCGAGCGCGCCGCCGACAACAGGTGGGTGCGCTGCTCGCGCCCGACCCGCCGCCCGGCGAACATCGACAATGCGGCGTGCAGGTTGTCGCCACCACGACCGAAGCGCTGCTCGCCGAAGTAGTTGGGCACGCCGCGGCTTGTCAATGCCCGCAGGCGTGCCTCGATGGCCTCACGGTCGCCGGCGACCTCGCGCAGCACCAGCACGAAGCGGTTGCCGGCCAGCGCACCGCGTGGCAGCTTCTTCGCGTGCCGGGCATGATCGAGCACCCGTAAAGACTCGCCACCCTCGTTGTCGAAAGCGAGTGTCTCCAGCGACGGCGCCTCACGTCCGGGCAGGTGCACGCTGAAGCGCTGACGGGTCACGGCATGGCGATCCTTCAGGCCGGCATAGCCGATCGCCGACACGTCGACGCCTGCCCATTGCGCGATCCGCTGGGCGGCAAAGGCGGTGTTCATGCCGCGTTTCTCGACCGTCAGCAGCAGGTGCTCGCCGCTGCCGCTGGGCTCGAAGCCGGGCAGTTCCTCGACGAAGAAGTCCTCCGGCACGCTGCGCATGCAGGCCGAAAGCACGGCCTCGCCATGCGCCCGCGGCAAGGCGGACGGGCGCGGGTCAGACACGGTGGAGCAGTACCGCCGCCTGCGCGGCGATCCCCTCTTCGCGACCGGTGAAACCGAGCTTCTCGGTGGTGGTCGCCTTGATGCTGACGGCATCGACCTCGACACCGAGCTCTGCCGCCAGTTTTTCGCCCATGGCCTGCACGTGCGGGCCGACCTTGGGTCGCTCGCAGATCACGGTGACGTCGGCATTGCCGAGCACCCAGCCGCGCTCGCGCGCCAACTCATTGCAGTGGCGCAGGAACGCGCTGCTGTCGGCATCCTTCCAGCGCGGGTCGCTGGGCGGGAAATGGCGGCCGATGTCGCCCAGCGCCAACGCGCCGAGCATGGCGTCGCACAGCGCGTGGATGACCACGTCGCCGTCGGAATGAGCGACCACACCGCACTCGTGCGGCACGCGCACGCCACCGAGCATGACGTGGTCGCCATCGCCGAAGGCGTGGACGTCGAAGCCCTGGCCGATGCGGATGTTCGGGGTGCCTTGCATGGTCGATTCCTTGCCACGTCGCTCCTGTGCGCCGCGTCGGGAGAGTATGAAACGGAAACGGTCGAGGTCGGCCGGGGTTGTGACCTTGAAGTTGTCCTCGCGGCCCTCGACCAGTGCCGGCCGTGCGCCCTGGCGCTCCATCGCCATCGCCTCGTCGGTGACGGCGATGCCCGCCGCACGGGCCGTTTCCAGCGCCAGGATCAACGGGCCGCGGCGGAATGCCTGCGGAGTGAATGCGCGCCACAGCTGCTCGCGTGGTTCGGTCGTGGCGATACGGGCCGCGTCGTAGGCACGCTTGAGGGTGTCGCGGACCGGTGCAGCGAGGATGGCACCATCGGCGTGGGCTTCGGCCGCTTCGATCAGGCGGTCGAGGTCGCCGAGCGCGAGGTTGGGCCGCGCGGCGTCGTGGACCAACACCAGAGTGTCGTCCCCAAGCTCAGCCGGCAGCGCGCGCAATCCCGCAAGCACCGAATCGGCGCGCTCGCCGCCACCGATGCATCGCAGCACCGGCTTGCCGAGACGCCCGGTCCAGCCGGGCCAGTCTCCATCATCGGCCGCCAGCGCGACCATCGCCCCAGCCACGCGCGGATGCGCGAGCAGTGCATCGAGGGCATGCGCGAGTACCGGTTGACCGGCGACTTCAAGGTACTGTTTCGGCCGTGACCCGCCGAAACGGGTGCCACGGCCTGCCGCCGGCACCACGGCCCAGATGCCAGCGCCGCTCATGGCGTCTCGTCGACCGGTTCGGGGACTGGCGTCGGGGCTGCATTCCCCCCGGCGGTGCCCGGTTCCACCACGCGGTAGAACACTTCGCCGGGCCTGATCATGCCCAGCTCGCTGCGGGCGCGTTCCTCGACCGCGGCGCCGCCGGAGGACAGGTCCTTGAGGTCGGCCACCTCGGCCGCCAGGGCGTCGTTGCGCTGCTGGCGCGAGGCGTTGTCCTGGACCTGCTGCTCGACCTGGACCTCGAGCTCGGCGACCGCATCGCGGCCACCCTCGCCCCCCACAAGCGGAGCTGCAGGTAGACCAGCACGGCGAGCAACAGCAGCAGCACGGCAGGAAGGCCCCATCCGCGCCCACGATTGCCCGCCGCCTGGATCATTTACTTCAGCGAGACGAAAGCGTCGCGGCCGGCATACTTCGCGGCACTGCCGAGCTGTTCCTCGATGCGCAGCAGCTGGTTGTACTTGGCCACGCGATCGCTGCGGCTCAGCGAGCCGGTCTTGATCTGGGTCGCGGTGGTCGCCACGGCGATGTCGGCGATGGTGGTGTCCTCGGTTTCGCCCGAGCGATGCGAGATGACCGCCGCATAGCGGTTGGCATCGGCCATCGCGATGGCCTCCAGGGTCTCGGTCAGGGTGCCGATCTGGTTGACCTTGATCAGGATCGCATTGGCCACGCCCTTCTCGATGCCTTCCCTGAAGATCTTCGGGTTGGTCACAAACAGGTCGTCGCCGACCAGCTGGACCTTGTTGCCGAGCGCGGCGGTGAGCTGCTTCCAGCCGTCCCAGTCGCCCTCGTCCATCCCGTCCTCGATGGTGATGATCGGGTACTGCGCGCACCAGTTGGCGAGGAAGTCGACGAACTGCTCGGAGGTCAGGCGCTTGCCCTCGCCGGTCAGGTTGTACTTGCCGTTGTCGTAGAACTCGCTCGCAGCGCAGTCCAGGCCCAGCAGGATGTCCTCGCCGGCCTTGTAGCCGGCCTTGCCGATCGCCTCGAGGATGGACTCCAGTGCTTCCTCGTTGCTGCGCAGGTCGGGGGCGAAGCCGCCCTCGTCGCCGACCGCCGTGCTCAGGCCGTGACCCTTGAGCACCGACTTCAATGCGTGGAACACCTCGGTGCCGGCGCGCAACGCCTCGGAGAAGCTGTCCATGCCCACCGGCAGGATCATGAATTCCTGCAGGTCGACGTTGTTGTCGGCATGCGCGCCGCCGTTGATGATGTTCATCATCGGTACCGGCAGCACCGGTGCGCGCCCATCGGCCAGGCACTGCCACAGTGGCAGCTTCTTCGAGGCCGCCACCGCATGGGCGTTGGCCAGCGAGACGCCGAGCAGCGCGTTGGCGCCGAGACGACCCTTGTTCTCGGTGCCGTCGAGGTCGACCAGGCGGCGGTCGAGGCCGGCCTGGTCGGCCGCGTCGAAGCCAGCCAGCGCCTTGGCGATAGCGGTGTTGACGTTCTCCACCGCCTGCCGCACGCCCTTGCCCAGATAGCGGGTCTTGTCGCCGTCGCGCAGCTCGACGGCTTCCTTGGTGCCGGTCGAGGCGCCCGATGGCACCATCGCGCGGCCAAGGCTGCCGTCGCTCAGGGTGATTTCTGCTTCCAGGGTCGGGTTGCCCCGGCTGTCGAGGATTTCACGGGCGTGGACTTTGGCGATCGTGGTCATGGTCTCGTGGGGTCGTGGGTCTTGTTCGTGGAGGAAGGCGCGGGTTCCGGCACGGAACCACCAGGATTAGCGCCAATTACAGCCGGGGATTAAAGCAAAAGTCGGGGGGCAGCGGGGCCGCCACTCATTCCATCTGCTTCTGATCCGCATCGGTCCGTGTCAAAAGGCGCTTCAAACGCTGGACTCGGGAAAACCGCTGCCCTTGGCAATTCGATCGATCTCCAGCAGCGTCTCGAGCAGCCCTTCCATCCGGTCGAGCGGCCAGGCGTTGGGGCCGTCGGACAGGGCCTTGGCCGGGTCGGGGTGGGTCTCGGCGAACAGGCCGGACACGCCCACGGCAACCGCCGCACGCGCCAGCACCGGCACGAATTCGCGCTGGCCGCCGCTGGAGCTGCCCTGCCCGCCCGGCAGCTGCACCGAGTGGGTGGCATCGAACACCACCGGGCAGCCGGTATCGCGCATCACCGCCAGCGAGCGCATGTCGCTGACCAGGTTGTTGTAACCGAAGCTGGCGCCGCGTTCGCAGACCATGATCTGCTCGTTGCCGGTGGAGCGGGCCTTCTCGACCACGGGCTTCATGTCCCACGGCGACAGGAACTGGCCCTTCTTGATGTTGACCGGTTTGCCGGCCGCGCAGACCTTGCGGATGAAGTCGGTCTGGCGGACCAGGAAGGCCGGGGTCTGCAGCACGTCGACGACCGAGGCGACCTCGTCCATCAGGGTGTACTCGTGCACGTCGGTCAGCACCGGCACGCCAAGCTGGCTCTTGACCTCGGCCAGCACCTTCAACCCCTCCTCCATGCCGGGGCCGCGGAAGCTGCCGATGGAGGTGCGATTGGCCTTGTCGAAGCTGGACTTGAAGATGAAGTTCATCCCCAGCTTGCCGGTGATCTCCTTCAGGCGGCCGGCGGTGTCGATCTGCAACTGCATCGACTCGACCACGCAGGGGCCGGCAATCAGGAACAACGGCTGGTCGAGGCCGGCTTCAAAACCACAGAGTTTCATTCGTTGCATTCTCCATGCCTTCCCCCTCAAGGGGAGGGTTGGGGTGGGGATGGGTTACGCCCGGGCTTCTTTCAGCAGACCGCTGCCCTCGCCCTCGTTGGCCTTGTACTCGCGCGCGGCGCGGATGAAGCCGACGAACAGCGGGTGGCCATCACGCGGCGTGGACAGGAACTCGGGATGGGCCTGGCAGGCCAGGAACCACGGGTGGCGGTCTTGCGGCAGCTCGACCATCTCGACCAGGGTCTCGTCCAGCGACTTCGCACTGAACACCAGGCCGGCATTCTCGAGCTGGTTGAGGTAACGGTTGTTGAACTCGTAGCGATGGCGGTGGCGCTCGCCGACGATGTCCTTGCCATACATCCTGTGGGCGAGCGTGTCCGGCTTGATCCGCTGCTCCTGCAGACCCAGGCGCATGGTGCCGCCGAGGTCGCTGTCTTCGCTGCGCTTCTCGACCTCGCCGCTGGCGGTGCGCCATTCGGTGATCAGGCCGATCACCGGGTGCGGGCAGGTCTTGTCGTTCTCGGTGCTGTTGGCTCCATCAAGCCCGGCCACGTGACGGGCATAGTCGACCACCGCCGCCTGCATGCCGTAGCAGATGCCGAAGTACGGCACCTTCTGTTCGCGCGCATGGCGGGCGGTGATCACCTTGCCCTCGAATCCGCGGTCGCCGAAACCGCCCGGCACCAGGATGCCGTCCACGCCCGCGAGCGCCTTGTCGCCATCGCGCTCGACGTCGGTGGACTCGATCCATTTCAGGTTCACGCGGGTGCGCTGGCGCAGGCCGCCGTGCTTGAGCGCCTCGCCAACCGACTTGTAGGCGTCCTGGTGGTCGACGTACTTGCCGACCACGCCGATGGTGACCTCGTCGACCGGGTTCTCGCTGGCGTCCAGTACCGCTTCCCATTCGGACAGGTCGAGCTCGCCCGCCGGCAGGCGCAGGCGCTCGACGATCAAGGTGTCCAGGCCCTGTTCGTGGAAGCGTGCCGGCATCCGGTAGATGTTGTCGAGGTCGACCGCGGAGATGACCGCACGCTCGGAGACGTTGGTGAACAGCGCGATCTTGCGACGCTCGCTGTCCGGCAACGGCTGCTCGGAGCGGCACAGCAGGATGTCGGGCTGGATGCCGATCGAGCGCAGTTCCTTGACCGAGTGCTGGGTCGGCTTGGTCTTGAGCTCACCGGCAGCGGCGATCCACGGCACCAGGGTCAGGTGCATGAACAGCGCCTTGTCCGGGCCGCGCTCGGTGCGGATCTGGCGGATCGCCTCCAGGAACGGCAGCGACTCGATGTCGCCGACGGTGCCGCCGATCTCGACCAGGCCGACATCGTAGCCCTCGACCGCTTCACCGATGCAGCGCTTGATCTCGTCGGTGATGTGCGGAATGACCTGCACGGTGCCGCCAAGGTAGTCGCCGCGGCGCTCCTTGCGGATCACGTTCTCGTAGATGCGGCCGGTCGTGACGGAGTTCTTGCGACTCAGCCGGGTCCGCTGGTAACGCTCGTAGTGGCCGAGGTCGAGGTCGGTCTCGGCACCGTCGTCGGTGACATAGACCTCGCCGTGCTGGAACGGGCTCATCGTGCCCGGATCGACGTTGATGTAGGGGTCGAGCTTCATCATCGTCACGCGCAGGCCGCGCGCTTCGAGGATGGCCGCCAGCGAGGCCGCTGCGATGCCCTTGCCGAGAGAGGACACCACGCCGCCGGTGACGAAGATCAGGGGAGTCATGGGATTGCTGCCGCTGGAAAGCCGTAGTTTACAGGCTGAAGGTGAACACCGCGACCACTTGACGGATGCGGCTTGCCCCGCCAAGCCCCGCCCGGCGCGGCAGGCCGCCGTCTCAGTACTGCCGGGAAAACAAGTCCACCACCCGCGACATCGCCAGTCGCCAGCGGGCCAGCAGCGCCTCGTCTGCCTCCGGGTCGTATTCGGCGATCGCCGCCAGCATGCTGTCGACCCAGTACGGATACAGCGCCGGCGGCACCGGCGCCCGCCCCTGTCGGCCGTGCACGGCCGCCATGTGGGTACAGGTGCGGCCAACGATCGTGCTGCCGCCGGCATGCAGGATCGCGACGCTGATCCCGCGGCGCAGGGCCAGCCGCTGGGTCCGGAAGTCGGTATTCGCGAACATCGGTGCGACGTCCGGATGGCTGTCCATGAAAATCTCGTAGAAGCGCTCGATGAAGCCTCGTCCGGCCAGACAGCGGCCATAGCTGCGTTGCAGGTCGTTGAATGTATCGGTCATGGGCGTCCCCCTGTGGAAAACGCCGGCAGAGTGCCGGAAGCGGGGCAGCCGGCGCTTGACCGCGATCAAGCGGATACCCCGCCTTCGCGCCTAGCACAGGGCAGCCGGTTTGGCGCGGTTGAATTTCCGGCCCGCCCCCCCGACCATCCACCCACGCCTCGCCGCATCCCGAGATCGCCCATCCCGATGAGTTCACCTTGATGAGTTCCCGCTACAACGCCGCCGATATCGAAGTCCTGTCCGGCCTGGACCCCGTCAAGCGCCGTCCCGGCATGTACACCGACACCACGCGGCCGAACCACCTGGCGCAGGAGGTCATCGACAACGCGGTCGACGAGGCACTGGCCGGGCACGCGAAGTCGATCGAGGTCACCCTGCACGCCGATGGCAGCTGCGAGGTCGCCGACGACGGTCGCGGCATGCCGGTCGACATCCACCCCGAGGAAGGCATCCCCGGCGTCGAACTGATCCTGACCCGCCTGCACGCGGGCGGCAAGTTCAGCAACAAGAACTACACCTTCTCCGGCGGCCTGCACGGCGTCGGCGTCAGCGTGGTCAACGCACTGTCGAAGCGGGTCGACGTGTTCATCAAACGCGACGGCAACGAGTACCGGATGTCGTTCAGGGACGGCGACCGCGACAGCGCGCTGGACGTGGTCGGCAGCGTCGGCAGGAAGAACACCGGCACCCGCCTGCAGTTCTGGCCGGACCCGAAATACTTCGACACCGCCAAGTTCAACCTGCGCTCGCTCAAGCACCTGTTGCGCGCCAAGGCGGTGCTGTGCCCCGGCCTGACCGTGAAGCTGTTCGATGTCGCCAGTGGCGAGAAGCTCGAATGGCATTACGAAGACGGCCTGCGCGACTACCTGCGCGGCGAACTGGTCGAACGCGAGCTGCTGCCGCCGGAGCTGTTCGTCGGCAACCTGAGCAAGGACACCGAGACCGTCGACTGGGCGGTGGCCTGGGTCGTCGAGGGCGAGCTGGTGCAGGAGAGTTACGTCAACCTGATCCCGACCGCCCAGCACGGCACCCATGTCAACGGCCTGCGCACCGGCTTCACCGATGCGCTGCGCGAGTTCTGTGACTTCCGCAACCTGCTGCCGCGCGGGGTGAAGCTGGCGCCGGAGGATGTCTGGGACCGGGTGTCGTTCGTGCTCAGCCTGAAGATGACCGACCCGCAGTTCAGCGGCCAGACCAAGGAGCGGCTGAGTTCGCGGCAGGCCGCCGGCATGGTCGAGGGGGCGGCGCACGACGCCTTCAGCCTGTGGCTCAACCAGCACGTCGAGCTCGGCGAGAAGATCGCCCAGCTCGCGATCGAACGCGCCAGCGCGCGCCTGAAGACCGAGAAGCAGGTCACCCGCAAGAAGGTCACCCAGGGCCCCGCCCTGCCCGGCAAGCTGGCCGACTGCACCAGCCAGGATCTCTCGCGCACCGAGCTGTTCCTGGTCGAGGGCGACTCGGCCGGCGGCAGCGCCAAGCAGGCGCGAGACAAGGACTTCCAGGCAATCATGCCGTTGCGCGGCAAGATCCTGAACACCTGGGAGGTCGCGTCCGGCAGCGTGCTGGCCTCGCAGGAAGTGCACGACCTCGCGGTCGCGATCGGCTGCGACCCGGGCAAGGACGACATCAGCGGCCTGCGCTACGGCAAGGTCATCATCCTCGCCGACGCCGACTCCGACGGACTGCACATCGCGACCTTGCTGACGGCGCTGTTCCTGAAGCACTTCCCGGCGCTGGTCGCGGCCGGGCACGTGTTCGTGGCGATGCCGCCGCTGTTCCGTGTCGACCTCGGCAAGCAGGTGTTCTACGCCCTCGACGAGGAGGAAAAGCGCATCCTGCTGGAGAAGATCGAGCGCGAAAAGGCCGAGAAGAAGAAGGGCTCGGCCGGCGCCGTCAGCGTGACCCGCTTCAAGGGCCTGGGCGAGATGAACCCCTCGCAGCTGCGCGAATCGACCATCCACCCGGACACCCGCCGCCTGGTGCAGTTGACCGTCGAGGATGCCGATGGCACCCGCTCGCTGATGGACATGCTGCTGGGCAAGAAGCGCGCGTCGGACCGCAAGGCGTGGCTGGAAGCCAAGGGCGACTTGGCGACACTGGAGGTCTGAAGCCTCAGCGCTCCGGCAGCAGCACTCGGCTCAGCCCGGCGCCAGGTAGACCCGTCCGCGGACCGGTCTATCCACCTCGCCAAGCAGCCGATAGCGTGCCGCCATCGGCAATATCTCGCCGATGGCCTCGAACAGCTCGATTGGTGTATCGGCCAGGCGGGAAACAAGGTCCGCAACCGGCGGATGTGCATCCGGCCAGTTGCTGAAGTCCAGCGCCAGTTCGACCGCGCCCTCCGCATCCATCCGCTCGTGCACGACGACGACTCGCGGTTCCAGATTCCGCCATTCGTGGGCGGTAACCGTACCGGTTTCCAGGAAGCGGTCGATCAGCGCCGATTCGAGTGCAGCGATATGGCTGGCCCGGCTCATTTCCAGTGCCTGCTGTTTCTGCTCCTCATCCAGGTCGCGCGGGCCGCCGAACATCTCGACGTTGCGATCCAGTGCCTCCATGTCTGGCCCGCCCGATGCCAGGATATGGTCCATGACGCGCGCATAGGCATCGGTGAAACATTTGACCCAATTGCGGTGGTCGACCCGCACCACCGGCGCGCGCACTGGCATGGAATTCAGCAACGCATGCGCCTGCGCGGGCTCCAGTTCCGGATCGGCCGTCGTGGTGCATGCCGGCGGCGTATGCCGGGGGTCGTGTTTGTCGGTCGATGTCACCGTGTCGGTGTCTAGGCTTTCGTAGACGCGGACCAAGTCGAACCATGGCGGAAGCACGGCATGGTCATACACCGCCACGGCAAAACCTTCTGCCGGATGGAAGCCGGCCCAGAGCCGCATGCCTTCCATTTCAGGAACGTCGAACGTGTCCACCGCGACATATCCTGCCGCCTTGAAATCGGCGATCAGCGACGCCGTTCCATCCTGCTGATGCTCATCTTCGCTCCGGACCAGACTGACCCGTGCGGCTATCGGTTGCACCCCAAGTTTCATCAGCGCAGCGGCCTGGGGACCGAGCTTCCAGCGGATCCAGAATCGGAACGCGAAGTACCCCAGCACCAACAGGAGCACCACGAACACCACCACCGCACCCACGACCTGCAGGAACAACTGCATACCCCCTCCCGAGCGCTTCTCCACTGACTGCGTAAGCATGCCATGACAGATGCGAGAACCGGTCGCGGTCTCAGCACCGACCGACCAGGAGCACACCCATCGGCGTCGGCCTCCATGCCGGGATCGTCCGGCTCAAACCATGCCCTACGGGAGCGTGCTTTCCAGCAGCCGGCGCAACAGGGATTGCAGACGCATGGCGCGTTCGGGGAGGTACTCGAAACTGTCCTCGTCCATGTAGTTGAGCTGGGCCAGTTCCAGCTGCACCGCATCGATGCCGTGGGCCGGGTCGCCGTAGTGGCGGGTGATGTGGCCGCCCTTGAAGCGGCCGTTGCTGACGTGGGTGTAGTCGGGCTGCGCTGCCATCACCGCCTCCAGTTTCGCCTGCAGCGCGGGCGAGCAGCTGGTGCCGGCGGCGGTACCCAGGTTGAGATCGGGCAATCGGCCCTCGAACAGGAACGGGACGACACTGCGGATCGAGTGGCCTTCCCACAGCACCGCGCGGCCGTGCTCGGCGCGCAGGCGGTCGAGTTCGGTTCGCAGGGCGTCGTGGTACGGACGCCAATACGTCTCGACACGGGCGACAACCTCGACCTCGTCCGGGGCCTGGCCGTCGAGGTAGACCGGTTCGCCGCTGAACTGCACGGTGGGACACAGGCCGGTGGTGTTCTGGCCGGGGTACAGGGAGACGTCATCCTGCGGGCGGTTGAGGTCGACGACGTAGCGCGAGTAGCGCGGGACGAGGATGGAGGCGCCGAGTTCGCGGGCGAAATCGTAGAGTTTCGCGACGTGCCAGTCCGTATCCGGTGCGCGACGGGCCGGTGGAACCATGCGCACGGCGATGTCATCCGGGATCAGGCTGCCGTCATGCGGAAGACTGATCAGCAGCGGCGCGGTGCCGCAGTGGAGGGTGTAGGTTTCGGCTTTCATGCGGACATTCTAGTTTCTTCACCCGAAACCAGGATGGTCTGCATGGAAGCCGATGGCCATGGGTTTGCGTGACACGCCGTGAACCCGTCCATGGGGGCTCTTCCGCAACATCCATGTTGCGGAAGGTCACGCAAACCCACGGCCACCGGCTTCCGGAAAGTCTGCTGGGACACGGGAAGAAGCTGGCTTACCGCATCAAGACGACCTCTTCCGCACTGGTCGGGTGGATCGCGACGGTGTCCTGCAGGTCCTGCAGGGTGACACCCTTTTTCAGCGCGACCGCGAAGCCCTGCAGGATCTCGTCGGCGGAGTCGCCGAGCAGATGCAGGCCGATCACGCGGCGTTCGTCGCCGACGCAGACCAGCTTGAACAGGCTGCGTTGCGAACCGTCGACCAGCGCTTCCAGCATCGGCCGGAAAGCGGCTGTGTACACGTGCACGTCGTCGCCGTGGCGTTCTCGGGCCTGCGCCTCGGTCAGGCCGACGGTGGCAAGTGGCGGATGCGAGAACACCACGGTCGGCACATCGGTCTGGTCGAGCGTGGGATCGGGGGCGCCGCCAAACAGGTGGGACATCAGACGGCGTGCGGCGGCGATCGCGACCGGGGTCAACGCAAGGCCGGACGTCACGTCGCCGACCGCGTAGATGCCCGGGACATTCGTTGCATGGCCTGCATCGACCTTGATGTGACCGCCTGCATCGGTGGCCAAGCCCGCCGTCTCCAGTCCAAGTCCGGCCGTGTTCGGGGCGCGCCCCGTGGCAAACAGCACCTTGTCATACGGCCCATGCCAGTCGCCGTTGCCATCCCGCACGCGCAGGCCGCCTTCGGCCTTTGCCACCTCCACAGCCTCGCGGCCGAAGTGCAGCCGCACGCCGGACAGGCGGTAGTCGTCGGCCAGCTGGTCGGTAACCACCCCGTCGAAGCCGCGCAGCAACCGTTCCCCACGCACCAGCATGTCGACATGGCTGCCGAGCTGCTGCAGCACACCGGCCAGCTCCACTCCTATGTAGCCACCTCCGACGATCGCCACCCGCTCCGGCGCTGCACGCCATTGGAAGAAGTCGTCCGACACGCTCCCCAGTCCGCTTCCCGGGATGTCGGGACGCAGCGCATGCCCACCGGTCGCGATCAGGAGCCGCGGCGCCTGCATGCGCAGGCCGTCGTCGCATTCGACCACGCTCCTGCCGGATGCATCGCGTGCGACCAGACGTCCGCGACTGACGACATGCACGATACCGGCCGCGTCCAGGCGTCGCCGGTAGCTCTGGTGGATGTTGTGGATGTAGCGCTCGCGGTGGGTAATGAAGGCCGGCCAGTCGAGCGGGCGGGCCGGCATCGGGAAACCCAACGCCTCCGCCATGCCCAGCCGGCGACCGGCCTCGGCCGCCAGCCACATCGCCTTCTTCGGCACGCATCCCGCGTTGACGCAGGTGCCCCCCAGTGCAGACGGTTCCAGCAGGGCGACACGAGCACCATGTTCGGCGGCACGGAAGGCGCCGGCCAGGCCACCTGAGCCTCCACCGATCACGATCAGGTCGAAGTCACCAATGGCACAGGAGGTGGCGGCAGAGGGCTGGGACACGGCGGCCTCGCGGGCATGGGGTCGACCTACTTTCTACCAGCCCGGGATTGCCTCGTGTACCCGCATCAGCGGACGAAGCGTTCCATCCGGAACGGCACCGGGTCGACCGCCGGTGTCCGCTGCATCATCAGATCGGCCAGCAGCTGGCCGGTACCGGCACTCATGCTCACCCCCATCATGCCGTGGCCGGTAGCGACCCACAGGCCGGCGCGGCCGGGCACCGCACCGATCACCGGCACATCATCGCGACTCATCGGACGCCAGCCGTACCAGCGCTCGACGACTTCCGGGCCAACCGGTTCGTGCAGGTACTCCGCCGCGCCTTTTTCCAGCGCGGCCAGCCGGCGCGGGTTGAGGGTGGTGTCGTGGCCGGAAAACTCCATGGTGCTGCCGAGACGGAAACCCTGCTCCCATACCGTCACGCAGACCGAGCGCTCGTGAAGCACCAGCGGGCGCCTTGGTACGAGTGCAGGCCGGCTGTAGGTGATCGAATACCCCTTGCCCGGCTGCAGCACCCGCTTCAGCACCGGCACGCCGAATGCATCGGCACGCTGCGGCGACCAGGCGCCGATCGCGAGCACCACATCACGCGCCTGCAGCCGCCCCTGCACGGTATCGACGCGCAAGCCGGACGCGGCGGCATCGACCGCCGTCACGTCACAATGCTCGACGATCACTCCGCCGCGCTCACGCACCGCCCGGGCCAGCTCGGCGACATAGCGATCCGGGCGCAACGAGGCATCGCCGTCGAAGCGGATCGCGCCGGCCACGCCGGGCTTGAGCGCCGGCTCCATTGCCTCGTAGGCGGCACCGTCGACGACCTCGACCGGCACCCCGAGCTCGCGCAACAGCGCGACTTCCTTAAGGCCATGTTCCAGCTCGCGCGGGTCGCGGAACACGTAGTCCTCGCCCGAGGCCCGGAACTCGCACTGCAACCCGAAACGGTCCGTCCATTCTTCCAGGCGGGTCCTCGAATCGTTCAGCAGCGCCCCCTTGGCGATCGCGCTGGCACGCCAGTCGCGCTCGTTGCAGCGCGCGGCGAAATGCAGCATCCAACGCCACAGGGTGGGGTCGAAGCGGGGCTTGACGTACAACGGTGCATCCGGGGTGAACATCCACCTGATCGCGGTGGCCACCATGCCGGGTGCGGCCAGCGGGGGCGCATGGCTGGGGGTGATGGTGCCGCAGTTGCCATGCGAGGTGCCGCCACCGATGCGTCCGGCGTCGATCACCTTCACTCCGCGCCCGGATTCGAGCAACGCCAACGCCGAGGCCAGGCCGATCACGCCCGCGCCCACGATCACCACGTCTTCGTGTTGTGCCATGCAGAGGAGAACTCAGTTGGGCTGTCGCCACATCGGCGGCAGTCGCAGGTAGGTCAGGCCACGCCACAGCCACTCGACCGGCCCGAAGCGGAAGCGTGCCATCCATGCATGGGCCAACGCTACCTGCACGGCGAAGACCACGACCACGCCAAGTATCTGCGTTGTGCGGCCGACCTGTCCCCACAGGCCCAGACCGTAGCCGTAGAACACCAGTGTCCCGATGACCGACTGCATCAGGTACAGGGTCAGCGCCATGCGCCCTGCCGGCGCCAGCACGCCGGGCCAGCGTGCCCCGCGCTGCAGGAACAACATGAACGCCCCGAAGTAGCCGAGCATCATCAGCGGCGCCCCCGCCATCTGCAACGTCGATGCCCACATCGGCCGGGCCAGCGCTTCGGACAACAGGTCGGGCGCAGGATCGATCGCCACCGAAATCAGCGTCAGCATCAACCCCGTCGGCCAGGCGATGAAAGCAAACCCGCGAAACAACCGCCGGTGCGCCTCCGGATCGGCCATCACCCCGCAGCGCACCAGCCAGGCGCCGAATGCGAACACCCCCAGCGCCATCGGCAGGAAAAACAGCATTTCGCCAAACACATCCAGCAGGAAACGCAAGCGGAACGCTGTCGCAGCCGCATAACTGCCAGCGCTGTAGGTGGCGATTTCTTCCTCACGGAACGCCAACCTGCCGGCGTCCACGACCTGCTCGTCCATCGCCACCCCCAGTGCCTCCATCGCACCCAGCAGCAATGCCGAAGCCGCCACCATCCCGACGATGCCGTAGTACAGGCCGCCTCCCCAGGCCCACAGACCACGCGTCGGCGCGCGGGCGAAGCAGGCCAGCAACAACAGCGCTGCCAACGAATAGGCGAGCAGGATGTCGCCGGCCCAGAGCAGCCAGGCATGGCCGAACCCGATCGCCAGCAGGCCCAGGCTGCGGCGCAGGTAGACCGGCGCGAATGGCCGCCCGGCCGCTTCCGCCCGCTGCTGCATTACCGCGAACCCCATCCCGAACAGCAGCGCGAACAGCGCCCAGAACTTGCCGGTGACGAACACGTAGACGAAGGCGTCGGCCAGCCAGTCGAGGCCGCTGGCCGCCGGATCGATGCCGTCGCCCCGCGCGACCAGCGGCGAGGTGAAGAACTCGACGTTCATCAACGCAATGCCGAACAGGGCAAAGCCACGCAGGACGTCCAGCGACCCCAGACGTTCGTTTGCGCCGGTGGGTTGCAGCATTCTTTGTTGTGGCGGCGCCCCCATTTTCAGTCCTGCTTCCATTTCCCCCTGCCCGTAAATTATCGAATGAGCGGGAAGTGTATGCGGGAGAGGCGGTTATCCGGCCTGCCGGGGAGGCAGCTTCGGGCACAGGCAGCGTCCGGCATGGGATCCCGCATCGCCGCGGCCACAGGCTTCCACTGGACGCCCCGCTCCTGGCAACAGAACCATCAAGAGAAGAACCAAAAGAAGCGGCCCGCTCGAAGCGGGCCGTTTCCGATCATCAGTTCGAGTGCCGGTCAGTGCTCCACGCCGCCCTCGCCGTGCACGTGGCCGTGCTCGATCTCCTCGGCGCTCGCCTCACGCACGTCGACGATTTCGACCGCGAAGTGCAGGTCCTTGCCCGCCATCGGGTGGTTGAGGTCGACGTCGACCACGCTCATGCCGACCTTGGAAACGGTTACCGCACGCGGGCCGAAGTTGGTCTGCAGGATCGCCTGCATGCCCGGGGCGATCTTCTGGCCCTTGAAGTATTTCTTCGGCACCCGCTGGGTCAGGCCTTCCTTGATCTCGCCGTAGGCGTCGGCGGCAGACACGTCGACCTCGAACTTGTCGCCGGCTTCACGGCCGTCCATCGCCTGCTCCAGGCCCGGGATGATGTTGTTGTGGCCGATCAGGATCACCAGCGGATCGCGCCCCTCCGAACTTTCCAGCGGCTCCTGGCCCTGCTCGGAAACGGTGTAGTGGAAGTGGACGACGCGGTCTTTCTCGATCTTCATGGCAATGGCGACTCTGGCATGGCCACCGCATGGCGGCGGACCGGAATGAAATGGATGCCCGGCTTGCCATCGGCAGCAGTTGCCATCAGCAGCACGGGGTGGGTGGATTGTTGCAGCGAAACTTGTCGCCACGCCGTCCAGCAGCCAAGCTATGGCCCGTGGACAGGACCGCGCATTATCCCGGCAACATCGATCCGGCGCCAGCGAGTACGCGCCGCCCTTTCCCCGTCGCCGTGCTGCTGGCTTCCGTGCTGTGCATGGGCCTGCTCGCCGGCTGTGGCAGCAAGCGCACGCGTGCGCCGGTACCCGCCGACTCCACCCGGACCTGGGCCGTGGTGCCCCCTTCCGACCCGGCCGCCGCCAACGCCGTGCTGATGCGGGCGATCAGCCTGGTCGGCACGCCGTATCGCTATGGCGGCAACACGCCCGAAGGCGGCTTCGATTGCAGCGGGCTGGTCAACTACGTCTACCGCGACATGCTGGACCTGCGCCTGCCGCGTACTGCCAGCCAGCTGGCCGGCTACCAGGGGCCAAAGATCGCGCCGTCGAAGCTGACGGCCGGCGACCTGGTGTTTTTCGGCAGCCGCGGCAAAGTCACCCATGTCGGCATTTACGTCGGTGAAGGTCGCTTCGTGCATGCGCCGAGCACCGGCGGCACGGTCCGGCTCGACCATCTAGATGGCAACTACTGGCGCAGCCATTACTCCGGTGCCAGGCGTGTGCTGCAATGACTGGAAAAAGGCCAGACCGCAGGAAACGTGACGCTCATCCATTAAATTAACTATTATTTAACGAATAGTAAACATTCAAGTTGTGACGGACAGGCATTATCGCGCGGTCGCAACTTAGTGATCGCCGCGTGAAATCCGACGTACCTCGACATGGCCCCGGCCCCATCGCCCGCCCCGGCCAGTTCGCCCACCGCCTCACGCGGCCCCTTACCCGCCTCTTCCTGACCGCCCTGCTGGCCCTGCTGGCGGCACCGGTGCTGGCGCAGCAGCTGCCCATGTCCTCGTTGGCGGCCGATTCGGCCGACCTGCCTTCGGCGATCACCCGCCCGATGCTGCCTGAGGCGATGGGCATGTCCGACCGGGCCCTGCTGCTGGCCACCGATCTCAACCGCCTGCTCGCCACCGATATGGCCGACGAAGAGGCCGATGAGCCCGAACAGACGCTGGACGGAAAGAACGAAAGCCCCACCCGCACCGTGCTGCAGAAGGCCCTTGCCCTGCTCGGCACGCCGTACCGCTGGGGAGGCACCAGCCCCGAGCGCGGCTTCGATTGCAGCGGTCTGGTCAAGTACGTTTTCAGCCATGCACTTGGCATCGAGCTGCCACGCGTTTCCCGCGATCAGGCCCGTAACGGCCAGGCCGTCAAGAATCGCAAAGAGATGGCCGCCGGCGACCTGGTGTTCTTCGGCCGCCGGGGCCGTGTCGACCATGTCGGCATCTACCTCGGTGAAGGCCGTTTCGTGCATGCCCCCAGTCGCGGCAAGTCGGTGAGCGTGTCCCGCCTCGACAGCGGCTACTGGAGCAACCGCTTCATGCAGGCACGACGGGTCGAAGTCGAAGGCATCTGAATCAGTGAAGGCCGCCCGGAGCGGCCTTTTTCATTCGCAGCACGCGATTCAGCCTTCCACCGCCGCGTGGCGGTATCGGGCCACGGTGTCCTCGATGCCCTTGCTCAGCGCCATCACCTTGAGCGCGTATTCGGCCAGGCTCTTGTCCACCTCATTGATCGGCGTCCACGGCGGCACCGGGGTTGGTGAGCCTTCCACTCCGTCCAGTGCAACGAACACGATCACGCAATGGGTGCACAGGCGGCTTTCTCCGCCCATCGGATCGCGTGCCGTCACGTCGATCGCGAAATGCATGCTGGTGGTGCCGGTGTGCACGAGCTTGGCCCGCACCGTGACCAGGTCGCTGGTCCGGATCGGCGCGACGAAGCGGATGCCGCCGACCGCGACGGTCACGCTGTAGCGCCCGCTCCAGCCCACCGCGGCGGCATAGCCGGCCTGGTCGATCCATTTCATCACCACGCCGCCGTGGACCTTGCCGCCGTAGTTGACGTCGGTCGGTTCGGCCAGGAAGCGCATCGTCAGTTCGCGCGGCTTCAGTTCACGTTGCTCACCGCTCATCGACCCCTCCCTTGAGCCGGAACGCGAGCTCGGCCACCGCTGCGCCCACGCCGTGCACGCCCGCGCGCAGACGCTCGTCGGCCAGCATGCCGGTCTCCGGCAGGCGCTCGCCGGCCTGCCCCACCGCGACCTGCTGTGGCACCACCACCAGGCCGAGCTTGGCCAGCGCGTCGCGCAGCACCAGCAACGAGCGCAGCCCGCCCAGCGGGCCCGGCGAGGCCGAGACGATGCCGGCGACCTTGCCGCGGAACAGCGTCGTTCCCGATGGCCCGGGCTCGGTCGGACGCGAAATCCAGTCCAGGGTGTTCTTGACCAAGGCCGGCATCGAACCGTTGTACTCGGGCGTACTGATCAGCAGGCCGTCGTGCTCGGCCAGCAGATCCTGCAGGCGGTATACGTTCTCCGGCATGCCGGCGGCCTCGATATCGCCGTCGTAGACCGGCAACGGATAGTCGCGCAGGTCGATCAGGCTGACCTCGGCGCCGGCGGCGCGTGCGCCTTCGGCCAGGACCGGGATCAGGCGGCGATTGAACGATTCACGGCGCAGGCTGCCGGCGAAGGCGAGCAGGCGGAGCTGGGCGATGGCCATGCGATGGGATCCTGTCGTGTTGCCGCCAGTATGCCCACACCGGTGTGCAGCATGCATGTGTACGGCGCGCATGTGTATGCCGTGGCATGCGGGCATGGCGACGCTGGCCGCGGCAGAGCGGATCGACGAAACTGTTGTGCCCCCAGCACGGAACCACGCCCGATGCGTCACTGCCTGCCTGCGCTTGTACTGACCGCCTCGCTTGCCACCGCCTTCGATGCCACCGCCACCGAAGCGGTGCCGCCGTTGCCGCAGCTCAAGGCCTACACCGTCCATGAAAGCTGGCTGCAGCCGATCGAGCCATTCCGGATCGCCGACCGCACCTGGTACATCGGCACCGCCGGACTCAGCGCATTACTGGTCAAGACCGGTGAAGGTGCGGTGCTGATCGACGGTGGCATGCCGCAGGCAGCCGACATGCTGCTCGCCAACATGGCCAAGGCCGGCGTGAAGCCATCGGAAGTGAAATACATCCTGCACAGCCACGCCCATGCCGATCACGTCGGCCCGCTGGCGGCGGTGCAGCGCGCGACCGGCGCGATGCTGGTCAGCAACGCCGAGTCGGCGGTGCTGCTCGCGCGCGGCGGCAGCGACGACATCCACTTCGGCGACGACCTGCTCTACCCGCCGACGCAGGCCGGGCGGATCGTGATGGACGGCGAGGTGGTCGAGCTGGGTGGCATCCGTTTCCAGGCCCACTTCACCCCCGCGCACACGCCCGGTTCGACGAGCTGGACCTGGACCGACAACCGCGACGACCAACCGCTGCGCATCGCCTATGCCGACAGCGTCAGCACGCCCGGCTACCGCCTGCTCGACAACCCGCGCTATCCGCACATCGTCGACGACTACCGCCGCGGCTACGCGGTGATGCGTGCCCTGCCCTGCGACCTGCTGATCACTCCGCACCCGGGCGGCAGCGGCTGGACCCCGCAGGACGCCGACAATCGGCTGCCGAAGCCGATGAGCTGTGCCGATTACGCGAACACCGCCGAAAACGCCTTCGATGAGGCGATCGCCAAACAGCGCGACGCGGAGAGCCGTTGATGCCCTACACCCCGATCGTCGCCACCCTCGGCTACGTGCTCTCGCCCGACGGCCGCGAAGTGTTGATGGTCCACCGCAACGCGCGGCCCGAGGACCATCAGCTCGGCAAGTACAACGGCCTGGGCGGCAAGCTTGAGCCGGAAGAGAACGTGCTCGCCGGCATGCGCCGCGAGATCCACGAGGAGGCCGGTATCGACTGCACCGCGCTGCAACTGCGCGGCACGATCAGCTGGCCCGGCTTCGGCAAGCACGGAGAGGACTGGCTCGGCTTCGTGTTCCTGATCACCGCGTTCACCGGTACCCCGTTCGAGCGCAACCCGGAGGGCACGCTGGAGTGGGTGCCGCTGGACCGCCTGAACGGACTGCCGATGTGGGAAGGCGACCGCCACTTCCTGCCGATGGTGTTCGACGACGACCCACGCCCGTTCCACGGCGTGATGCCGTATCGCGACGGGCGCATGCAGTCGTGGAACTACTCCCGGATCTGAACCACGGAAATGCTTGGTTCTTCTCCCAGGTGAGGGGGAACTCGCCTTCAAAGGCATGGACGCTGCCGCTTGCGTTCGATCGCCGGGTTTCGTCGCTACCTGGCTGTCCCGAAGCGACCTGCCGGCCTTGACGGCGAATGTCCCCCGGCGCCCCGGTCATCCAACAGACCCGGCGCTTTCCCCGAGATCGGGCGAAGAACCAAATGTCTGGCAGGAATGGCTTTGGCCGCGATGAACGAACACGGGAAAAGCCTCGCGCCCAAGGCGCCCCTGAAGTCGAGTTGCTCCCACGCGGACCTGCGATCTATCTGAGCTGACTGTCCTTGCTGCCGCGACGGTTGAAACCGGAGGCGGCCCGTCCGGCCTCGTCCTCGGCCTCCTGGCAGGCGACACACAGCCGCACGCCGGGCACGGCCTTGCGCCGTGCCTCGGGAATCGGCGCGTCGCACTCCTCGCAATGGCTCAGGCCCGGGCCACGCGCGAGCTGGCTGCGCGCACGCTTGATCGCGTCTTCGACAGTTGCGTCGATCTGGTCCTGAACCGAAGTGTCGCTGGTCCAACCACCGGCCATGTCGTCCTCCCGGGTCCTGTCCTCACCGGAATGATATGTGGTTCCGGCGGCCCTGCTTCAAGGACATCGTGGTCAAGCCGCCTCGCGCTCGGCCGCCTCGCCTTCAACCATGCCGACATTGCTCGATGCGGCATCGTAGACCTGTTTGTCCAACAGCCCGGTCTCTCGCGCGACCAGTACCGGCACCAGCATCTGCCCGGTGACATTCGTCATCGTCCGCATCATGTCGAGCACCCGGTCGATCGCGACCACGAAGCCGATTCCCTCCAGCGGCAGCCCGGCCGCCGACAGCACCAGGGTCACCATCACGATCGCCGTGCCCGGCACCCCGGCGGTGCCGAAGCTGCCCAGCACCGAAGCGACGAGGATGGTGAAGTACTGCGCCAGCGACAGATCGAGGCCGAAATACTGGGATACGAAGATCGCGGTCAGCGCCGGGTAGATCGCCCCGCAGCCGTCCATCTTGATGCTCGCACCCAGCGGCACCGCGAACGACGCATAGTCCTTGTCGACGCCGAGATTATGGGTGACCGAGCGGATCGCCGCCGGCATCGAGGCGAAGCTCGACGAACTGACGAAGGCGACCTGCATGCCCGGCGCGGCGCCACGGAAGAACTTCAGCGGACTCAGCCCGTGTGCGGCCACCAGACCGCCATAGACGAACACGATATGCAGCGCGCAGGCCAGGTACAGCGCGAATACGTAGTTGCCCAGCGGCAGCAGCTTCTCGAAACCGTAGCTGCCGACCAGGCCGGCGATCAGGCCGAAGGTGCCGATCGGGGTGGTTTCCAGCACGAAGCGGGTGACCTGGATCATCACCTCGCTGGCCTCGCCGACCAGCTTGCGCACGCCCGCGACCCTGTCGCCCAGCTTGACCAGGGCGAAGCCGACCAGGCCGGCGAACACGATCACCTGCAGGATCTTCCCTTCGGCCAGCGCCTTGAACGGGTTGCCGGGCACCACGTCGAGCAGTACCTGCACCGGCGACGGAATCTCGCGCACGCTGTAGTCGGCGGCCATGCTCAGGCCGGTCACGCCCTCGCCCGGCTTCAGCACCCAGCCCACGCCCAGGCCGACGCAGACCGCCAGCGCGGCGGTGATCGCGAACCAGGCAAAGGTCCTTCCGCCCAGCGCCGCCACCGACTTCTGCCCGTGCAGCGAGGCGACCGCGTTCATCACCGCGAACAGCACCAGCGGCACCGCGATCATCCGGATCAAAGTCACGTAAGCCTTGCCCAACGGACCGAACCAGGTCTCCGCGGCCGGCCCCATCAGCCAGCCGGCGAAGGCGCCCAGCACGAAACCGGCCAGCACACGCTGCCAGAACGGGATGCGGAACCAGGCGGCCATCAGCTTCATCGGCAAATCCAATGGAAAGATCGCGCCACAGTAGCCGAGTCGGCACCTACCAACGAGACCATGGCCGGAACGCCGGCATTCCATGCATTGCAGCAACCTCCCGCCCGACGAGGCCGGATTCCGACAATGGGCGACGATGATCGCGCGGGCATAATCACGGGTTCAGTCCACCGCCTACATGCCATGAACCACCTCCGACACACCGCCCTCGCCTTCGCCATGACCGCGCTGTGCGGCGCCTGCGCCGGCACGTCCCAGCCACGCCCTCCGCTGGGGGACGCGATGGTGGAGATCGCGGTACCGACGATCCAGCGCCCGGACGGCGAAACGCCTGCCTGGTGGTTCCGCGACGGCGCCGCCCAGGCCGCCGCACGCGGGGCGATGGCAGGCCAGGCGCGAAACGTGATCCTGTTCGTCGGCGACGGCATGAGCCTGCCCACGGTGGCTGCCGCGCGCATCCTCGACGGCCAGCGCAAGGGCGTGCCGGGCGAGGAAAACCACCTCGCGTGGGAACGGTTCCCGGCGACGGCGCTGAGCAAGACCTACAACACCGATTCGCAGACCCCCGACTCGGCCGGCACCATGAGTGCGATGGCCACCGGCGTGAAAACCCGTGCCGGCGTGCTCGGCATCGGCCAGGGGGCCGCCCGCAAGGACTGCGCCGGCGCGCTGCAGGCGCCAATACTGAGCCTGTGGGAACTGGCCGCCGCCAGCGGCCTGGCCACCGGCGTGGTCACCACCACCCGGGTCACCCACGCCACCCCGGGCGCGACCTTCAGCCATTCGGCCGACCGCAACTGGGAAGCCGATTCGGCGATGCCGGAAGAGGCCCGTGCCGCCGGCTGCATCGACATCGCCCGGCAACTGGTCGAAACCCCGTTCGGCAACGGACCGGACGTGCTGATGGGCGGTGGCCGCGCGATGTTCATGCGCGACGACCAGGCCGACCCCGAATACCCCGACAAGACCGGCAGGCGTGCCGACGGCCGCGACCTGATCGCCGACTGGCAACGGCGCCACCCCCGCGGCACCTATGTCTGGAACGCCGCCCAGCTCGAGGCGGCACCGACCGACGCACCACTGCTGGGCCTGTTCGAGCCCAGCCACATGCAGTACGAGCACGACCGGGCAGATGATGGCGCCGGCGAACCCAGCCTGGCCGAAATGACCCGCGCCGCGATCGCACGCCTGTCGCGCAATCCGGAGGGCTACGTACTGCTGGTCGAGGGCGGCCGCATCGACCACGCCCACCATCTGGGCAACGCCTACCGCGCACTGACCGACACCGTCGCGATGAGCGAGGCGGTACAGGCCGCACTCGAGCTGACCTCGGCCGACGACACCCTGATCCTGGTGACCGCCGATCACTCGCACACGCTGAACTTCGTCGGCTACCCGGCGCGCGGCAACCCGATCCTCGGCAAGGTGGTCTCTCCCGGCGCGACCGGGCCGGCGAAGGATGCGCTTGGCCTGCCCTACACCACCCTCAGCTACGCCAACGGTCCCGGCTATGCCGGCGCCAGCGATCAACAGCCCGAAGGGCCGAAGTCGCACCCGCACGAACCCGATCGCTTCGAGGCCGCCGTACATGGGCGCCCGGACCTGAGCCATGTCGACACCGAACACCCCGACTACCTGCAGGACGCACTGGTGCCGATCGCCGCCGAAACCCATGGCGGCGACGATGTCGGCATCTGGGCACAGGGGCCGGGCAGCGAAGCGGTACGCGGCAGCGTCGAACAGAACGCGATCTTCCACTTCATGTTGCAGGCGACACCAAAGCTGCGTGCTGCGTTGTGCACGCGCGGCGGCTGCGATGCGAATGGCGTGCCGGTGGAGTTGCCGGATTTCGAAACGTTCCAGGCCGAAAACCGGAAGCAATGACCCGTAGCCCGGGTAAGCGGAGCGCACCCGGGGATTTGACGCAGCGGATCCCGGGTGCGCTCCGCTTACCCGGGCTACAAGGTAGCCACCATCATCTTGATGCCGCTCAGAACGGCTTGGCCAGCACCATCCAGATCACCGCGACCAGCAGCAGCACCGGCAGCTCGTTGAACCAGCGCAGCGCACGTGAAGACGGCAGCGCGTGGCCGGCATCGACGCCCTTGAGCCAGCGCCCGGCGACGATGTAGTGGACCAGGATCAGCACGACCAGCAGCAACTTGGCATGCAGCCAGCCGCCGGTGACGTGGAAATACAGCCACAGCACCAGCCCGAACACGAAGGCCAGGCCGAACATCACGTGGCCGAAGCGGTACAGCCGACGCCCCATCAGTACCAGCCGTGCCTTCACCTCCGGCGAGTCGCCGGCCTCGGCAAGGTTGACGAGGATGCGCGGCAGGTAGAACACCGACGCCATCCACGCGATGACGAACACGAGGTGGGCGGTCTTGGTGATGAGATAGGCAATCATGTGCACTAGGATGCCGTGCTATCCATGAAAATGACATCCCAAGCCCTGTGAGGGGGCTGCTTTGAGTCTGTCCATGGGGACGCGAGCGGACACGGCATTGCAGGACACGCCGTGAACCCGTCCATGGGGGCTCATCCGCAACATCCATGTTGCGGAAGGTCCTGCAATGCCGTGTCCGCTCGCGTCTGGATGGTCCGTCGGAAAGCAGCCCCTCACAGGGCTTGGGATGACAGCAGGAATGCAACCACATGAACAAGCAATACGACCGCGCCTACTTCAACCGCTGGTACCGTGATCCGGCATTGAAGGATTCGGCCATCGGCGGCCGCGCCCGCCTCGCCCGCAAGGTCGCGATGGCCGTCGCCACCACCGAGTACCACCTCGAACGTCCGCTCCGCAGCGTGCTCGACATCGGCTGCGGCGAGGGCACCTGGCGCGCGCCGCTGCTCAAGCTCCGACCGAAGGCGGACTACCTCGGCTTCGACAGCAGCGAATACGCGATCACGCGGCACGGCCGCCGCCGCAACCTGCACTTCGCCCGCTTCGGCGACTTCGAACACCTGCGCCCTGCCCGCCCGCCGACCTGCTGGTGTGCAGCGACGTGATGCACTACCTCGAAGCACGCGAACTCAACCGCGGCCTGCCCGGCCTGGCCGAGCTGTGCGGCGGCGTCGCCTTCCTCGAAACCTTCTGCCGCGAGGACGGTATCGACGGCGACACCCACGGCTTCAAGCGCCGCCCGGCCAAGTTCTATCGCCAACGCTTCGAGGCCGCCGGTTTCATCCCGCTGGGTTCGCACCTGTGGCTGTCGCCATCGCTCGGTGATGGCCTGGCTGCGCTCGAACACATGCGAACCTGAATCGGGCTTCTCCGAAACCGCCGGCTCACTGTCCAGACGCAGGCGGATATGGGTTTGCAGGACCTTCCGCGGCATGGATGCCGCGGATGAGCCTACACGGACGTACTTGCGGCGTGTCCTGCACACCCGTATCCGCCTGCGGCCCCGCGAACCCGAGAAACAAGCCCGTTAACCCTCCCGCAATCCCGATCAGGTATGCTGCAACGCAACAGACCCGCCTGCGCCGAAGCATTCGCGCGGCACGTCGACCGGAGACTGCAATCCATGATGCTCTACCAGATGCACGAACTCGGCCGCGCATGGATGGCACCGATCACCTACTGGGCCGACGCCAACTCCAAGATGTTCGGCAACCCGGGCAGCTGGCTGTCCAACATGCCCGGCGCCACCCGCCTGGCTGCCGGCTACGAACTGCTGTACCGGATCGGCAAGGACTATGAAAAGCCCGAGTTCGGCATCCATGCCATCGACATCGACGGCGTTTCCTACCCGGTGGTCGAACGCGAGGTTGCCCGCAAGCCTTTCTGCCGGCTGTTGCGCTTCAAACGCTACACCGACGACGCCGGCCAGTTGCGCGACCTCAAGGACGACCCGCCGGTTCTGGTGGTCGCACCGCTGTCCGGCCACCACTCCACCCTGTTGCGCGACACCGTGCGTACCCTGCTGCGCGACCACAAGGTCTACATCACCGACTGGATCGACGCGCGCATGGTGCCGCTCGAAGAAGGCGAGTTCACCCTCGACGACTACGTCGCCTACGTGCAGGACTTCATCCGCCAGATCGGCGTTGACGATCTGCACGTCATCAGCGTGTGCCAGCCGACCGTCCCGGTACTGGCGGCGATCTCGCTGATGGCTGCGCGCGGCGAGAAGACGCCGCGCTCGATGGTGATGATGGGCGGCCCGATCGACACCCGCCAGAGTCCGACCGCGGTCAACAACCTCGCCACCGAAAAGCCGCACTGGTGGTTCGAGAGCTCGGTGATCCACCCGGTACCGGCCAACTACCCGGGCCACGGTCGCCGCGTCTACCCCGGCTTCCTGCAGCACATGGGGTTCATGGCGATGAATCCGGAGCGCCACGCACAGTCGCATTGGGACTTCTACCAGGACCTGCTGAAGGGCGATCTCGAAGACGCCGAATCGCATCGCCGCTTCTACGACGAATACAACGCCGTGCTCGACATGCCGGCCGAGTACTACCTCGATACCGTCCGCATCGTGTTCCAGGAACACCTGCTGCCGCGCGGCTTGTGGGACGTGGCCGGCGAACGCGTCGACCCGTCGGCGATCAAGGGCACCGCCTTGCTGACCATCGAAGGCGAGCTCGACGACATCTCCGGCCAAGGCCAGACCCGCGCCGCGCACGAACTGTGTGACGGCATCGCGAAGAAGAACAAACAGCACCTCGAGGTGAAAGGCGCTGGCCATTACGGCATCTTCAGCGGCCGTCGCTGGCGCACTCAGGTCTATCCGAAGGTGCGCGACTTCATCGCCCGCTACGCCGGCTGACTACCCCGCAACAGGACCGGAAAGCCCCGCAACAAGCGGGGCTTTTTTACTCCGGAAGGAATCACATGTCGACGGCGCAGCCCTGTGAAAACCACTTGTTCGAGGTTTCCATGCCCCAGCGGCCATCCGCGTCACCACAGCCCGCGGTCCACTGGCCGACCAGCACGCCCTCCTCATCGTAGTAGTTCCATGTTCCCTGCCAACTCGCGAGTGCGGTCAGCGAATAGGCGGCAAGCAGTCCCACAACCATTGCAGCAGCAACGACCTTGATGCGACGCATCTTCTGTTCTCCTTGATTGGCGCGGCATTCCGTCCGCGTCGCCATCGTGTGCAGGATCGAAACGGGTTCTGTTAACCCGGCCACAGTGCGGGAGAGCTGCTGCCATTCGCTTTCCTGGATAGCGACATCGATCACCTCGCGAACGGACAACCGCTCACGCGTACTACGCGCTCTTCACCAGCAGGTGCTTGGCGAACTGACCGTGCAGGTAACCGATACCGCGTGCGACATGCAGGGTGACGAACAGCAGCAGCACGCCGAACACGCTGAGCAGCGGCAGCAGCCACGGCGCCTCGATCGCCAGGTCGATGCCCAACATCCACACGTTCAACTCCACCCCGGGCAGCAGCGCCAGCGGACTGGCCAGCAGCGTCAATCCGACGCTGACCATGGCTATCGCCAATGTGAAATAGGCGATGCCCAGCGGCAGCATCAGCAACATGTACAACAGGGTGCTCCAGGTGCGCGGGTCGGTGAACATGTCGCCGATCCGCTGCCAGATGCTGCGCCCCTGCGCGCTGTACAGCGGCCGACGCGGCATGCGCTCGCCCAGCATCACTTCCACGATCCGCCCTTCGACCAGCGACAGCACGCGCACCGAGCCGAAGAACATGATCAGCAGCGGGATGCCGATGATGGTGATCGACAGGCCCAGCGACACCGAGAACCCCGTTACCACCCAGGTGAAGTAGAAGATACCGGTGGCCAGCGCCAGCACCATGTAGAACAGCGACGCGTATGCGCGCGGATCGGCGGCGACGCCGAAGAAGCGGCCGGCCAGCGACTTGCGCACCGGCGGCTTGGGCGACCGCAGCGCGGTCTGCACCTTGACCTCGGTGTCGCGGTAGATATCGGCGACCTCCTCCGGCGCGCCGTAGCTGCCGGCGACCGCGGCGATCACCTCGGCTTCCCGCTTGCCCGGCTGCTCGGCCATTTCCGAGCGCAGGTATTCCTCGGCATCGTAGAGCGCGTCCTGGATCATCGCCGGGTCGGCGCCCCTCAGCGCCATCCGCAACTGGTCGAGGTACTCGGGGATGGTGGTCGGCAAAGTGGTCGTGTTCATGTGGACTGTTCCCCCAGGATGGAATCGACGGAATCGCGGGTCGCGCGCCAGGCGGCGACCCAATCGCGCAGGGCCTCGCGCCCCGCTTCGGTGATGCGGTAGTAGCGTCGCGGCGGGCCGGAGGCGGACGGCTCGACATGGCTGTCGAGCAGGCCGGCCGCACTCAGGTTGCGCAGCACCGGATACAGCGCACTCTGCTTGCCGCTGAGCACGCCCTCGCCCTCGCGCTCGAGCCGCTTGGCGATCTGGTAGCCATACATCGGCTCTCCGGCAGCGGCCAGAACCGCGAGCAGGCTCAGCGAAACGGTGCCCGCACTGAGCTCCTTCTGGAACTTGCGCAACTGCAGTTCGAGGTCGGTCATCGGGCGTCTCCACAGATTTGCAGCCAGCTTGATGCAAATACTACTGATGACTTCGATATAGTGGATGTGCCACTAGTCATTACTTCGATATAGCAATCCGTGGCGCCCCGGCCGAGCCCATCCGGTGGTACTCATCTGGCAGGGCATATCGGTCAGAATCGGGCACTTCGATATCCGAACGCAGGGAGTCCCGCCGTGCCCGTATCCCGAAACCTCCGCGCCCCGACCGCCCTCACCCTGGCCTGCCTGCTTGCCGCGGGCAGCGCACTCGCCGACGACAAGCCGGCCAAGCCGCGCACCATGCAGGAGATCATCGAAGCCGCAGCCGAGAGCGACTGGCGCACCCCGGATCCGGACAACACGCTGTACATGGAGATTGACAGCGCCGCCCCCGACAGCGGCCGAGTGATCATCGAGCTCGCGCCCACGTTCGCGCCGGAGCACGTCGGCAACGTCCGCACCTTCGCCCGCGAAGGCTACTGGGACGGGATGGCGATCAAGCGCTCGCAGGACAACTTCGTCGTGCAGTGGGGCGACCCGCGCGGCGAGGACGAGGAAGGCAAACCACTCGGCTCGGCCAAGGCGAAACTGCCAGCCGAATTCAGCCGTGCGAGCAAAGGACTCGATTTCCACGCCCTGCCCGATCCGGACGGCTGGGCAGCCGAAGTCGGCTTCGCGGCCGGCTTCCCGGCCGGCCGCGACACCGGCGAAGGCCTGGCCTGGATGGCGCACTGCTACGGCACGGTGGGCGCCGGCCGCAACATCGAGGCCGACTCCAGCGACGGCAGCGAACTGTACGTGGTGATCGGCCAGTCGCCGCGCCAGCTCGACCGCAACATCACCGTGGTCGGCCGGGTAATCGAGGGCATGGAGCTGCTGTCGGTACTGCCGCGCGGCAGCGGCCCGCTCGGCTTCTACGAGGACCCGGCGCAATACGTGCCAATCAGGTCGATCCGCCTCGCCTCCGAAGTCCCGGAAGCCGAACGCAGCCTGCTGCAGGTGATGCGTACCGACACCGCGCTGTTCGACGAACTGGTCGAGGCCCGCCGCAACCGCCGCGACGACTTCTACAAGCGCCCGGCCGGCCACATCGACCTGTGCAACGTGCCGATCCCGACACGGCAGGGGAATCCGCAAGCCCTATAGGGCACGGCCAAGGGAAAGAGCCTGCACAGCGGAGTTGACAGGAGACGCCCAACCCAATAATTTAACTAATAAGTTAATTAGTTAAGTCCTGTCATGGCCAGCATCGGTCCCGTCTTCGAAGCACTTGCCTCACAGCCAAGGCGCGAGATCCTCGCCTATCTCTCGGCGCAGGAACTCACGGCCGGCGAGATCGCGGCGCGGTTCAAGATGAGCGCGCCCGCCATCTCGCGGCATCTGTCGATCCTCGAAGCCGCGGGGCTGGTATCCAGCGAACGGCGCGGCCAGTTCGTCCACTACCGGCTCAAGTCCGACAACCTGGTCAATTCGCTTACAGGCTTCGCATTCGAACTCTGTCCAACTGCGGGACCGCTGAAACGAGAATCGCGCAAGCTCGCCAAAGGCGGCTCAGGGCGCTGAAGCGCCACCTGCCCGACAAACCCGACATCGCGACGACGGAGCAAGCCGATGCCAGCGCAAGCAAGTCACATCGAAGGATTCCCGACGGTCCGCATTCCCGCCAGGCATGGCGGTCTGCCCGTCGAGGTCTCTCTGATCACCCAGCTCGGGCACGGTGCCGGCAACCGGTTGTTCGCCGACGCGAGTGCACGCCAGCGCAGGCACGATACTTTCGTCGACGCGCTGGACGAGCCCTCGGCGAAGCTCGCCGGAACCGATCTCGGCAAAGGCGACGCCACCTCGCTGTACTCGTTCGCTGTCGACGGCAAGGGGCATCCATTCCATCGTCATGCAGGTCATCGCATCTTCACCGCCATAGCCGGCAGCGGTGGCGCGCGGCTGCGCTTTTCGACCATCGATGACCGGGACCTCCATTCGGATCCGTCGAATTTCGCGCGCACGCTGCGCCAGGTCGACATCCCGCCCGATGCGATGTTCACCGTCCGCTTCGGTGGCGGCACCTGGCACCAGTTCGCGCCGCTGCGTGAGAACGGCCTGCACCCGACGCTGTTCGCACTTTCCTGCCATACCGACGAACTCGGCGGCATCGACGATCCGATCGTGCGCGAACGCGTGATCGCAGGCGGTGCGGACATCCCGTGCCTGACCGAGCTGCTTCCCGACCGGGTTGCAGACCATCTTGCCGCTCATCCGCCGCAGGCCGGCACAATTCCGACCGTTCGCCTGTCCTTGCATGCACCTTCCGGCAGCTGGCACGACCGCATGTGCGCCACTGTCAGGTGTGGCATCGGCATGGTTCGGCGCATGGCAGCCGGCTGGCGGCGCTCGACCGGATTTCTCGCCCGGCTGCCACATCGGCATCTCGTCACCCATCTCGCGCATGCTCCGGGCGATTCGCTGCTTGCCGGGCAATTGACGGAACGTTTCGATCACGATGACACCTTCACGCTGGCCGTGGATGGGGTCCCTGCCCCATCGGCAGGCGCCACCGACCTGCTCGCGCGCGTGCTCGAAGGCTTCCTAACCAACCGTCCGGCAGGCGTGACCGGACTGATGCGGCTGCGCAATATTCTTGTGCGCCCCCTGCGCCTGCGCACCTCGCCGCTGGGATGCCCCGCATCGTCCCTGCTGTCGAACGACCGCACACAACTGTTCGTGGGCCGGTTTCCGGTACTTGCCCAGCGCATGGACCTCGACGGTCGTCGCGCGCAGGTCATTCTCGGTGCGGACGACCGGCATCTGGTATTCCGCTCGTGTGTCGGCGTGGAGATCGGCGACGATGGCCGCATCCACGTCTCACTGGGCACCCGGGTCCGCTGCCGGAACCTGTTCGGGCGCTTGTACATGGCGCTGATCAACGGCGTTCACAGGCACTACATTTCACCGGCGATGTTGAGGATGGCCGTCATGCATGCGCTGCCGGTCCCGGCAGGAGCGGAGACTGGCGCGCAGCTACCCGCCTGAATCGTCCGTTCCGGCCATCACGCGCACTTAGCCATTCGCCGCCTAGCCTGAGCGCAGGCCAGCCCCCGGAGTTCTGCCATGCCCCTGTTGCGAATGCGCGTCACCGGCGACGAGGACAGCGCCCGAGCGATCGCCAACCTGCTGTCCAGTCTGGAAGGCGTGGATCACATCGAGGAAGTCGCCGACCTGATGTCGCACATGGACGATGCCGATTCGAGCTCTGCCGGGCTGCCCGACGACCAGGGGCCGGGCGTCCACGAACTGGAAGTGGAAGTGTCCAACGCGTACTCGGCCAACCGGCTCCGCCGCGCGGTGGAGCAACTGGCGTTCGAACTTGAGGTGATGGTGGAGTTCGAGGTCGAAGAGGAGCGCTGAGCCGGGAGCATCCGCTTATCCCCGGCCATCGCGCTCAGGCGAGCCCCACTCCCCGGCGCCAACGTTCCAGCCACCACAGGACGGCGATCGACGCGAGCCACGCGATGAGCCACGGCCAGGACGGTCCGCGACGCGGTGCAGCGGATGCATCGACCCACGTCGGCGTGCGTGCGGCATCGCCGGCCAACTTCAGGGTGGCCTCGCGCAGTTCCATCGCACGCCGGCCGGGGGCATCGTCCGGAGTGCGCACGAAGAATGCCCAGCTGTCGTCTCCCTGCTGCAAGCGGTGCCAGCCGGGCGAGCACGGTCAGAACCCGGCGCAGCGGCCGGGATCCGCGGTGGGATCGGGCAGCAGCCAACGGCACACCCGGCGCGTGCAGTGGCGATCGCGCCCGCCGCGGTTATGCTTGCCATTCGCGCCCCTGCCGGAGCCCGCCATGCGCCCAGCCCTGATCCCGCCTGCCCTGATCCCATCGGTCCTGTTCGCCCTGGTCCTGGCCGCATGCCAGCCATCACCACCGGCCGCGCCCGAAACTCCTGCGGTGGCGACAGGCGCGTCGACCACCGCTGAAGCCGATGCCCACTTCCTCGACCTGGCCCAACGCTGGCTGGACAAGTCGCTGGAGTTGTCGCCGATCGCCGCGACCCAGGTCGGCGACCATCGCTTCGACAGCCATATCGACGACCTGAGCCAGGGCGGTCGCAATCGTGCGCTCGAATTCAACCGCAAGATGCTGGCGGAACTCGATGCGATCGAGATCCCGTCGCTGTCGCGCGAGAACCAAGTCGACGCCCGCATCCTGCGCAACAAGTTGCGCTACGACATCTGGACCAGCGAGACCCTGCAAAGCTGGGCGTGGGATCCGCAGGTTTACAGCCAGCTTGCCGGCAGCGCCCTGTACGGGCTGATGGCGCGCGATTTCGCGCCGATGCCGGAACGGCTGAGATCCGCCACCGCGCGCATGCAGCAGATCCCGACGCTGTTCGCGCAGATGCGCCAGAACCTGGACTCCGCACGGGTACCGAAGATCCATGCCGAAACCGTCTCCCGCCAGAACGCCGGCGTGCTGTCGCTGGTCGATGAGCTGATCCTGCCCAACGCCGGGCTGTTGCAGGGGCAGGAGCGCAGGCAGCTCGACGCCGCCGTCGCCGTCCTGCGCGAAGCGGTGGACGAGCACCAGAAGTGGCTGGACGAAACCCTGGTGCCGGATGCCCGCGGCGACTTCCGCATCGGCGAAACGCTGTACGACGAGAAGCTGGCTTTCGCGCTCGACTCGCCGCTGTCGCGGCAGGAGATCCGCAGTCGGGTCGAGGCCGACATCCGGCGTACTCGTGAAGAAATGTATGAAATCGCACGAAGCGTGCTTCGCGATCGGGACGATGCTCCCGCGAAGATGCCCGACAGGCCTTCGCCGGAACAGCAGCAGGCGGTGATCGAGGCCGCACTGGAGCTGGCCTACGCCGACCGCCCGGCGCGCGAAGAGGTGGTCGAGCTCGCCACCCGCAGCACCGAGGAGGCGACCGCGTTCGTGCGCGAGAAGGATCTGGTCACCGTTCCCGACGAGCCGGTGAAGATCATCCTGATGCCGGAGTTCCAGCGCGGCGTCGCGGTCGCCTATTGCGACCCGCCCGGGCCGCTCGACAAGGGCCTGGAGACGTTCTACGCGGTCTCGCCGATCCCCGACGACTGGAACGACGACCAGGTCGATTCGTTCCTGCGCGAATACAACACCCGCTCGATCCACGAACTGAGCATCCACGAGGCGATGCCGGGCCACTTCCTGCAGCTCGCACATGCCAACAAGCACCCGTCGATCCTGCGCGCGGTGCTCTATTCCGGCCCCTTCGTCGAAGGTTGGGCGATGTACGCCGAGAAGGTTATGGCCGACGCCGGCTACATGGACAACGATCCGCTGATGCAGCTGATCAACCGCAAGTGGAACCTGCGCGCGATGGCCAATGCATTGCTCGACCAGGCCATCCACGTCGACGACATGAGCCGCGAAGAGGCGATGAAACTGATGACGGTGACCGCCTTCCAGCAGGAGAGCGAGGCCGCCGGCAAATGGGTGCGCGCCCAGCTGACCTCGGCCCAGTTGCCGACCTACTACGTCGGCTACAGCGAGCACCTGGACCTGCGCGCCGAGATCGAGCAGCGCGAGAGCAAGAACTTCGACCTAAAGAGCTACCACGACCAGGTACTTTCGTACGGCTCGCCGCCGGTGCGGTTCGTGCGCCAGCTGATGCTGGACGAACCGATCCGCTGATGAGCGACCTGTTCGCGCCCGGCGACGAGGACACATCCGGCGTCGATGCCATCGACGGCATCCGTGTCGGCATCGGCGGCTGGACCTTCGCCCCGTGGCGCGACAATTTCTACCCCAGGGGGCTGGTGCAGCGCCGTGAGCTGGAATACGCCAGCCGCCAGCTCAGCAGCATCGAGATCAACGGCACCTTCTACGGCGCGCAGAAGCCCGCGACCTACGCCAGATGGGCGGCGGAAACGCCAGCGCATTTCATGTTCTCGCTCAAAGCGCCCAAGCGCGTCACGCACGGCGGTGCGCTCGCCCGTGCCGGCGGCCAGGCCCGCGCGTTCATCGACGGCGGACTGGCCGAGTTCGGCGAGCGGCTAGGGCCAATCCTGTGGCAGCTCTCGCCGCAGCGCGTGTTCGACCGCGACGACCTCGCCGCCTTTCTCGATGCGCTGCCGGATACGCTCGATGGCCGGACACTCCGGCATGTGCTCGAAGTCCGCCACGACAGTTTCCGCGACCCCGCCTACCTGCGACTGGCTCGCGAACGCGGTATCGCCACCGTGTTCACCGACTCCAACCAGCACCCGTCGCTGGCCGACATCACCGGCCCGTTCGTATATGCACGGCTGATGCGTTCGCAGGACCCGGTCACCACCGGCTATCCGGAGCAGGCATTGCAGCTCTGGGTGCGACGCGCGCGGCAATGGGCGCGTGGCGGGGACCCCGACGACCTGCCGCATGTGGAGACACCACGAGCGCCGGCTGGACATGCGCGCGAAGTGTTCATCTATTTCATCAGCGCGGCGAAGGCACGCAACCCTGCCGCCGCGACCGCCCTGATCCGCTGCCTGCAGGAAGAAGGCTCGCGGGACGGCTGAACCCACCTCAGGACGTGGCGTCGGCCGGAATGGACGGCGCGTCCTTCGGCAACACCAGCGCCTTGGACATGAGCGTTGCCGAGGCCGGGCACAGCGAGGCGAACTGCGCCGTCGCCACCACTGCCGGCGGCGCGGACCCACGCGGCGTTTCCACGTAGCCGTGCCGGTTGAAATAGGCCGTTGCATCGGTCGTCAGCAGGAACAATCGACGCACACCCGCATCCTGGGCGATGCTTTCGACATGCTCCACGAGCTCGCGGCCGATGCCCTGCCCGCGCGAATCTGCAGCGACCGCCAACGAACGCAGCAGCGCATCGCTCCCGTAGCCCTCGATGCCCACGACACCCTGCAGCACGCCGTTGCGGCGGCTGCCGAACAGGCGCAATGGCGAAAGCGCCAGGTCCGTGGTCGGCAGGCCGGCGGAGGCAAGCAACGCCTCGGCCTCCGCGTCGATCTCGACCGGTGCGATCCGCGGCCGCTTGTGCGGCTCGACAATGATCCGTTTGTCGAGGATCCGCACCGCGCCGACCATCAGCAGGCGCATGTCGCGGACGATGTAGTCGGCAAGTCCCGCGTCATCGATGTCGTCGCCGTCGATGTCGAGGCGGAAGTCGTGGCCTTTCAGGCCGCCGCCATTGCTGAAGTCGATCTGGAAATCGAACACGACACGGTGCTGGGCCATCTCTGGAATCACTTCGCTCGCTGGCTGAAGGCCACGCTGGCCAGGATGATCGCGCCGGCGACGCCCATCGTCATGGTCAGCGGCTCGTCGAGCAGCCACCAGGCCCAGGCGACTCCGAACACCGGCACCAGGTAGGTCACGGTCGAGGCACGGTTCGCCCCGACGCGAGCGATCAGGCGGTAGTACATGACGAACGCGATCCCGGTGCAGAGCACACCGAGCAGGGCCGCACAGGTCCATGACAACAGCCCGATCTCCTGCGCCGGCCAGCGGGCGATGGCGAGCGGCGCCACCAGCAGGGCTGCGCAGCCAAGGGTCGCGGCAGCAACCGCGGCCGGCGGCAGACCGGTCAGGTGACGGCGCACCAGATTGATGCCGATTCCGTACAGGAACGCCGCAGCGGCGCCCGCTGTCGCGGCCAGGCCGATGCTGGCCCCGGCGACCTTGCCGCTGGCCAGCACCACGACGCCGGCAAACCCCGCGAACAGCGCAACCGCACGCCGGGTACCAATGCGTTCGCCAAAGAACAGGAAGCCGATCAACGCGGTGAACAATACCGTCATCGCATTGGTGATCGCACCGATCCCGGCCGGGGCGTGCTGTGCAGCCCACGCGAACAGCACGAACGGTATCGCCGAGTTGATCAGGCTGATGCCGGCCAGCTTCGGCCACAGCGAAAGCGGAAACTGCGCACGCGCACGCCACAGGAACGGCAGCAGCACCAGCGAGCCCAGCGCCAACCGCACCTCGACCAGCGGGAGGGCACCGAAGTCGGGAGCGGCGACGCGCATGAACAGGAACGAGGCACCCCAGATCGCACCCAGTACGCACAGTTCGACAGGGGTGATCCAGTCCCCTGCGCGACTGCCAGCTCCATGCACGCCGGACTCGACGGGGGATACGGCGACGGCAGGAGCGGCGACAGGGGGAGCCATGAGCGACGAATCCAGTTTGTGACTTGAGACTATTTTCCGCACCATATCAGGTGCCACAAGCGCATACTTTCGCAATCAGCCACAAACATTGCTTGAGGCTTACATGGCCCTGAGAGCCGACCTGCTGCCGGCCCTGGCGGCATTCGAATCCGCCGCCCGGCACCAGAACTTCACCCACGCCGCCGAGGAGTTGCACCTGACCGCGAGCGCGGTCAGCCACCACGTGCGCAAACTCGAATCCCGGCTTGGCGTGACCCTGTTCCAGCGCCACGCGCGCGGTGTCTCGTTGACCGCCGAGGGACGCCAGCTGGCCGATGCCGCCAGCAGCGCCTTGGCCGACGTCGACAGCGTGGTACGCGGTCTTCGCGCGGCGCGCGCCGAGCACAATCGTGTCCGCATCACCACCCTGCATTCGCTGACCTACACCTGGCTGATCCCGCGCATGCGCGACCTGCACGCCGCGCACCCCGACATCCGGCTGAGCCTCGACACAGAAGTAGCCCTGACCCGTTTCGACGATGCCGGCCCCGACCTCGGCATCCGCCACGGCCCCGGCCACTGGCCCGGCCTGACCGCACACCTGCTGATGGACGAAACCCTGTTCCCGGTCGCCGCCCCCGATTTGCCCGGGCTCGACAAGGTGACCACCCCCGCGGACATCGCCCGTATGCCGCTGATCGCCGACCATGCACGGCAGGGGTGGCTGGACTGGTTCCGCGCCGCCGACGTGCATGGCGCGCACATCGAGGAGCGCCACACTTTCAGCGACACCACCGACGCGCTCAATGCAGCCGCGTTCGGTCATGGTGCCGCGCTGGCACGCCAGCGCATCGTGGCCCCCTATCTCGAAGCCGGGCGGCTGGTGCAGCTGCCCGGCCCGGAGCTGCAGGCGCGCTGGGGCTACTACGTGGTCTACCCCGCGCACCGGCGGCTGCGCCCGGCGGCGCGACGCTTCGTCGACTGGCTGTTGTCGCAGCCCGTCGATTGAGCATCATTGTCAGTTCATGGCGTTGGGACTCGCATTGCCTACCCCAACCCAAGCCCCCGGGACCTCGGTCCCACTGCGCCAGCCAAATGTCCAGAAGCCTGTGGCCATGGCGTTGCGGGACCGTCCGCGACATGGATGTCGCGGAAGAGCCCCAAGGACGGGTTCACGCGTGTCCCGCAACGCCATGGCTACAGGCTTCCCGTCGAATCATCCGCGATCGCACATCACCATGCCTCCCACCACCAAAGCCCAACTCCAGATCCACTTCTGCGTCCTGCTGTGGGGCTTCACCGCCATCCTCGGCAAACTGATCACCCTGCCCGCCTTGCCACTGGTGTGGTGGCGCATGCTGCTGGTGACCGTCGCACTGGCACTGGTGCCGCGCGTCTGGCGGAACCTGAAGGCGCTGCCGCCCCGTCTGCGCTGGTCCTATGCCGGCATCGGCGTGCTGGTCGCCCTGCACTGGCTGACCTTCTATGGCGCGATCAAGCTGGCCAACGCCTCGGTCGCGGCTACCTGCATCGCACTGGCGACCGTGTTCACTGCCCTGATCGAACCGTGGCTGGCACGGCGGCCGTTCTCCCGGCGCGAACTGGTCCTGGGCATTGCGGTGCTGCCCGGCATCGTGCTGGTGATCGGCGGCGTGCCTGCCGGGATGCACCTGGGCATCGCGGTCGGGGCACTGTCGGCGCTGTTCGTGGCGCTGTTCGGCTCGCTCAATAAACGGCTGGTCGACCAAGCCGACCCCCTGACCGTGACCGCACTGGAACTGGGTGCCGGGACCCTCGCCCTGACCCTGCTCGCGCCACTGATGCCACTGTTGTTCCCGGCCTTCGCCGGCCCGCTTCTGGTCGCACCTTCGCTGCAGGACGGCGTGCTGCTGGCCGTGCTGGCCCTCGTCTGCACCCTGTTTCCATTCGCGCTGTCGCTGCTGGCGCTACGCCACATGAGCGCGTTCTCGGCGCAACTGGCCGTCAACCTGGAGCCGGTGTACGCGATCGCCCTGGCCATCGTGCTCCTGGGCGAGCAGCATGAACTCTCATCCCGCTTCTATTTCGGGGTGGCAATCATCCTGCTGGCGGTGCTGGTGCACCCGCTGATCAGCCGGCCACGCCAACCGGCACACCCGGAGAACCTCGGCACCGGCGAGATCAAGGACATCGGTGGCTGATACAGCCCGCGCCCGATACCGGCTATCCTCCCCTCGCAGACCACCATCGACCCGAGTCCCGCTCATGAACCCTGCAACCCAACACGACATCGGCAAACTGATCCTGCGCCTGGCTCTCGGCCTGCTCGTGCTGCTGCACGGCATCGCCAAGCTCAAGGGGGGCATGGGCGGCATCGTCGGCATGGTCGAATCGCACGGCCTGCCAGGCTTCATCGGCTACGGTGTGCTGATCGGCGAGGTGCTGGGCCCGCTGATGTTGATCGTCGGTTATCACGCGCGTATCGGCGCGGTCCTGGTGGCGGTGAACATGCTGTTCGCGATCGGACTGGCGCACATGGGCGAACTGGGCAGATTCAACAACCAGGGCGGCTGGGCGCTGGAACTGCAGGGCATGTTCCTGTTCTCCGCGATCGCGCTGGCTCTGTTCGGTCCCGGACGCTTCAGCGCCAACCAGCGCTGAAGCCAGAGCGCGGGAGGGAGGCATCCAGGCACGCCCGCGCCGGGAGGATGGCATGGAGCAGTACCCCCACATCCGGATCCTGATGGGCATGGTGCTCGGCCTGTCGATTACCGTCCTGCTCAAGGGGCTGGCGCAGTTCGTCCAGCACCCGGGCCGACAGAAGGTGTATTGGGTGCACATCGGCTGGGCGATCATGATGTTCGTGCTGCTGGTGCATTTCTGGTGGTGGGAGTACCGGTTGGTACACATCGACGAATGGACTTTCGTCAAGTACGGCTTCCTGATCTTCTACATCGTGCTGTTCTTCCTGCTCTGCACGCTTCTGTTCCCGGACGATCTGCGCGAATACAGCGGCTACCGCGACTATTTCATGTCGCGTCGCAAGTGGTTCTTCGGCTTGATGGCCCTGTCCTACGTACTCGACCTTGGCGATACCCTGCTCAAGGGCCGGTTCTATTTCGAAGAGCTCGGCACCGAATACCTGATCCGCAACGCACTCTATGTCGCGCTATGCCTGGTCGCGATCCGCACGCGCTCACAAGCCTTCCACTTCGGCTTCGTCGCGATCGCCCTGCTCCACGAATTGAGCTGGATCTACCGGCTCTACGACTATCTCTGAGAATCCGATGCAACGCATCCGCTTCGAACTCGATCGCGACCATGTCGAACTCAACCAGTTGCTCAAGCTGGCGGGACTGTGCGACAGCGGCGGCATGGGCAAGGCCATCGTCGCCAGCGGCGCGGTCTGCGTCGACGGCGAAGTCGAGCTGCGCAAGACTTGCAAGATCCGCGCAGGCCAGACAGTGCGGTTGGATGATCTGGAAATCGAGGTCGTCGCAGCGGGCTGACCGTCAACGACTCCGGCGACGTCGACGCAGGCATCTGCCAGTCCGTTACCTCCGGCCGTTCAGTCGTACTCCGACAACGGGCTCTCGGTCGGGCAATCCCGGTCCGGGAAGCCGTAGCGTTTCTTCAGGTCCCGGCTGCATTCGCCCATCCCTGCGACCTCCTCGCCCTGTGCCGTGCACAGCAGGCTGTAGTCGCGGAAGAACGCATCCTGACGACGGACGAAGGTCTCGCCGCATTTGCGGCCAAGGCGGATGCGGTCCAGGTCGTCCGCCGCGGCATTGCGCCCGGACAGCCCGAACAGTTCCAGCTCCTGCGCGGTCAGCTGTCGCAGGCTGCGATTGGGTACGGTCATCATCAGGTCGGCGATGGCGGTCGCCGCGCCGTTGCGCTGCAGGTACTGGCTGGTCTGTTCGTGGATATCGCGCAGCTCCTGGTTGAGCTCCGCGCGCGAGGTCGCCTTGGACCCGATCCGCAACATGCGATGGATGCCGACCGGACCGGCAATCATGCGCATGTCACCGGCCGCCAGGATCAGCACACAGGAACTGTGGCAGACCGCACCCTCACGAACCCAGACCATCCAGCCGGACTCGGCGATCGCGTCGCCAGCACGGATGCCCTCCTCGACCTGGCCGCCACTGGAGTCGATGTCGAGGATGCGCTTGTGGATGCCGAGGGTGTCGCCCATATCGGCCACCCTGTGTACCAGCGCAGTGAAATCGGAGGCGACCTTGCCGCGGTACCGCAACCGCACCATGCCGGTCTCGCGGCATGGTTGCATCCGCTTCCAGATGCTGGAGAAACCGAGTTCGGCAAGCGGCTCGCCATCGCCATTGACCGCGTAGTCCCGATCACAGCTGACCCAGGCCTGTCCCGAAGACAGTTCCATCGGAGTCCAGTCGATTTCCGCGATGTTCTCGTAGGGGTCCCATTGCGGCTGCGGCTTGGGCACCTCGATCACGGTGGCGCCGAAGTCCTCGCGGCCGGCACTGTCCATGGCGGTCGCGGGTGTGGCTTCCGTGGATTCAGCAGACTCCTTCGGCGCACAGGCCGCCACGACGGCGCTGATCAGCAGTAATCCACAGATTCGGGGCAGGTATCGCATCGGGCTCCGGACAGGGTGCCTGCCCTCCACCGGATCGGGAGGGCCGCCCCCAGTCTAGGCGGCAATCGGTGCATCGTGTTCAACGCCGGGTAAACGGTCACGGCCGACCTGGGCCCGTCAGGGCACGAACTCAACGGCATGTATCGGCGGCAGGCGGGCCTCCAACTGCGACCAGCGGTCACCCTGGTCATCGCTGGTCCACAGGCCACCGGTGGTGCTGCCGAATGCGAGCCCGTCGCCGCCGACATCGATGGCCAGGCCATGGCGATACACCAGATCGTAGGCCGGAAACTGCGGCAGACCATCGTCGAGCAGGTCGAATGTGCTGCCCCCATCCCGGGTGCGCGCAACCACCAGGCGGCCATCGACCGGATAGCGGCGCTCGTCCTTGACCGCCGGCACGAACCAGGCGGTTTCGGGCTGCTCCGGATGCACCGCGACTGCGAAGCCGAACACCGACGGCGGCACATCGATAATTTCCTGCCAGTCGTTGTCGCCGCCACCGGTGCTGCGGAACACGCCGTTGTGGTGCTGCACCCACAGGCTGTCCGGCGCCGAGCGGCACTGCACCATCCGGTGTACGTCCTGCACGCCCGGCTCATGGCTCTGTTCGGGCGGCATGTATTCGGCACGCATGCCTCCGGCACACTGGCGCCAGTTGCCGCCGCTGTCATCGGACTGCCATACGCCACCAGTCGACACCGCGATCCGCAGACAGCGGGCGTCGCGCGGGTCGACACAGATGGAGTGAATGCCCGGCCAGTCGTAGCCGCCCCCGAACCAATCGCCACGACCCGGGTACTGCCACAGCGATTCGACCAGTTGCCAGCTTGCGCCAGCATCGTCGGAGCGGAACAGTCCGCCCGGAATCGTGCCTGCCCACAACCGGCCCGGCTCGTCCGCCCCGCCCGGCACCAGCGACCACAGCAGCTTCAGCGTGGCCGGCGTCGGTGGCTTGCCGTCGCCGGTGTGCGCCATCTGTCCTTCAGCGTAGATCGGTACCGCACGCTCCTCCCAGGTTTCGCCGCGGTCGGTGGAGCGGTGCAGCTTGGTACCGAAATGGCCCAGGTTCAGCGAGGCGTACCAGCTCCCGTCGCGCGGATCGACCGCGGTCAGGGTGACGTTGTCGCCAAGGAAGGCGGTGCGTGCGATCCGCCATGCGGTCGCGCCATCGCGTTCGAGCACGAACAGTCCCTTTCGGGTGGACACCAGCAACGTATCGGACATGTCAGCCTCCTGACAGCGCCTGCATCACATAGAGTTCGGCGCCTTCGCTCATCGGATGGTCGAGCACCTTGCCGCGCACCGCTTGCCCGTCGACGAACAGCGCGACGTGATGGCGGACGGCGCCCTGCTCGTCGAGCACGTAGCCGCGCAGGCCCGGATGGCGCGCGAACACGCCGTCGAGCACCTCGCGCAGAGTCGAGCCGTCGACATCAAGCACGGCCTCGCTCCCTGTCGCCGAACCGGTGTCCGGCGACAGCCAGCGTGCCAGTGCCGATGCGAGTACGACCCGGGCCATGACGCCTCCATTGCAGGGTGGGGCCGAGCCTACGCCGGTCGTCCGTGTCTTGCCACTGCGACGCCCGAAAGAACTGGTTCATCCTCCATGAGCAGGATCCCTGTTGGGAAGCCGGTGGCCATGGGGCTGCGGGACAGAAGGTTCTTCGCCCATTCGAGGGGGAAGCGCCATCTGTTGGATAACCGGGGCGCCGGGGGCGAAGGCCCTTGGATGCGAATGTCCCCCGGCACCGGCCAGGGCCGGCGCCTCCTCCTTGATTTCGCACCCAAGGGCCTTCGCCCCCGGCGTTCCAACATGGCTGGTGGTCCTAGGCGCATCCCCGGAAGAGCCCGCTTCGCGTTCCAGCGTGGCCGCGCGACCCGACGTGGCCTGCCGGCCTTGACGGCGAAATCAAGGAGGAGGCCGCCGCCACGGGCGGCGGCCGGGGGACATTCGTCGTCAAGGCCGGCGGGTCGCGTCGGGACAGCCAGATAGCGGCGAGAACCGACGATCGAACGCAACCGGCAGCGTCGACGCCTTCGCTGAAGACGAGTGCCCCTCACTTGGGAGAAGAAAAAAAATCGACGACTCATGTCGATCCCACACGATCCCGCTCGTCGACATGTCGAAAGCGGGCGAAAACTGCCCACCCCCAACAGGAGAAACCATCATGCGCGTCATCGTCATCGTCAAGGCCACCGCCGACTCCGAGGCCGGGATCATGCCCAGCGAGCAGCTGCTCACCGACATGGGCCGCTACAACGAGGAACTGGTCAAGGCCGGCATCATGCTCGCCGGCGAGGGCCTGCACCCGTCCTCGCGCGGTGCCCGGGTCACCTTCAACGGCAAGGAGCGCACCGTCACCGACGGCCCGTTCACCGAGACCAAGGAACTGGTCGCCGGCTTCTGGCTCTGGCAGGTCCGCTCGATGGACGAGGCCATCGAATGGGTCAAGCGCTGCCCGAACCCGATGCCGGGCGAATCGGTGATCGAGATCCGCCCGGTGTTCGAAGCCGAGGACTTCGGCGAGGCATTCACCCCCGAGCTGCGCGAACAGGAAGAACGCCTGCGCGAGCAGATCGCCCGAAGCTGACATTCCATTCAACAGGAGAACCGCGATGCAATTCATTCCCTACATGTGCGACTTCGGCGGCAAATGTCGCGAGGCCTTCGACTTCTACGCCAAGGCCCTCGGAGGCGAAGTCGTCGGCCGCATGACCTATGGCGAGTCGCCGATGTGCGACCAGATGCCGCCCGACTCGAAGAACCTGGTCATGCACAGCTGCCTGATGGTCGGCGATGCCGTGATCATGGGCGCGGACGGTCCGCCGCCGGAAAGCGCCGGCACCGACAGCACCACCATCAACATCAGCGTCGACACCGTCGAGGAGGCCGAGCGCGCCTGGGCCGCGATGATCGAAGGCGGCGACATCAAGATGCCGCTGCAGGAAACCTTCTGGGCGCTGCGCTGGGGCATGTTCACCGACCGCTACGGCAAGCCGTGGATGATCAACTGCCTGCGCCCCAGCGAGGACTGCCCCACCCCGGGCAAGGCGGCCTGACCCGGCACGCCACAACCAGAACACGATTCAGGAGAAAACCATGACCACCACCCACCCGCAGATCTTCGTCAACCTGCCGGTCAAGGACCTCGATCGCTCGGTCAAGTTCTTCACCGCGCTCGGTTACGCCTTCAACCCGGCCTTCACCGACGAGAACGCCACCTGCATGATCCTCGGCGAAAACCTGTTCGCGATGCTGCTGGTCGAGAAATACTTCGCGACCTTCACCACCAAGCCAGTCAGCGATGCCGGCAAGAGCACGGAGGTGCTGGTCGCACTGCCAATGGAAAGCCGCGAGGCGGTCGACGAGATCGTCGCCAAGGCGGTCGCCGCCGGCGGCACAACGCCGCGCGAGGCGATCGACCACGGCTTCATGTACGGGCACGGCTTCGAGGATCTGGACGGCCATGTGTGGGAGGTGTTCCACATGTCGGGTGAACCGCCGCAGGAATGAATCGGCACTTGCGTCGATCATTGGCCAGTGCTGTCATTCCCACGCATGACGGACCATGACCTCAACCGCCGCATCGACGCCATCTGGCGCATGGAGTCGGCCCGGGTGATCGCCACCCTGGCCCGGATGCTGCGCGACGTCGGCCTGGCCGAGGACATCGCCCAGGACGCCTTGGTCACCGCGCTGGAGAAGTGGCCGGTCGACGGCATTCCCGACAATCCCGGCGCCTGGCTGGTGACGACCGCAAGGCGCCGCGCGATCGACCGCATCCGCCACGGCCGCATGGCCGACCAGAAGCACCTGCAGATCGCCTACGAACTGGAGTACGAACAGCAAGAAAGACACGAGGCCGAGCAGGCCTCGCTCGACGACCCGATCGGCGACGACCTGCTGCGACTGGTGTTCGTCGCCTGCCACCCGGTGCTGTCGCGCGAAGCACGGGTGGCGCTGACCCTGCGCCTGCTTGGTGGCCTGACCACCGCCGAGATCGCGCGCGCCTTCCTCGCCGCCGAACCCACCATCGCCCAGCGCATCGTCCGTGCCAAGCGCACTCTGTCGGAGGCCGAAGTCGCGTTCGAAGTCCCTCGTGACGAGGAACTCAACGCGCGGCTGGCCTCGGTGCTCGAGGTCATCTACCTGATCTTCAACGAAGGCTACTCGGCCACCGCCGGTGACGACTGGCTGCGTCCGGCGCTCTGCGAGGAAGCCCTGCGTCTGGGCCGTATCCTGGCCGGCCTGATGCCCGCCGAGGACGAGGTACACGGTCTGGTAGCGCTGATGGAAATCCAGGCCTCGCGGAGCCAGGCCCGCACGAGCGCGGACGGCGAACCGATCCTGCTGATGGACCAGGACCGCGCACGCTGGGACCAATTGTTGATCCGCCGCGGCCTGACCGCACTGGAGCAGGCGGAACGGATCGCGACCGCGCGCAACATCGAACGCGGACCCTACACCCTGCAGGCAGCGATCGCCGCCTGCCACGCCCGCGCGGTCACCGCCGACGACACCGACTGGGCTGCGATTTCGGCCCTGTATGCCGAACTCGCACGGCAGGCACCGTCACCGGTGGTCGAACTCAACCGCGCGGTCGCGATCGCGATGCATGATGGGCCGGAAGCCGGCCTCGACCATGCCAACAAGATCGCCGACGAACCCGTGCTCAAGCATTATCACCTGCTGCCCAGCGTGCGTGGCGACCTGTTGTTCCGGCTCGGACGGCACGACGAAGCGCGCGAAGAGTTCGAACGTGCCGCGGAGCTGACCCGCAATTCCCGGGAACGCGCGCTGCTGCTGGCCCGGGCGGCGCAGTGCCATGTGGACACCTGACATGGAACGAAATGCCCATGTGGGCGTATACGCCCCCACCCGACAGGAGTGACGCAATGAGCTACGCAGATGGATTCATAGTGCCCGTCCCCAGGGAGCGCCTCGACGACTATCGCCGGTTGGCCCGGAAAGCCGGCAAGATCTGGATGGAATACGGCGCACTCGCCTACCACTAATGCATCGCTGATGACGTAGAGCCCGGCAAGACCACGTCGTTCCCGCGCAGCATGAAGCTCAAGGACGACGAAGTAGTGGTGTTTGCCTACATCATCTACAAGTCACGCGCCCACCGTGACAAGGTCAACAAGCAGGTGATGGCCGATCCGCGCCTCGCCGGCATGGACCCGAAGACCCTGCCATTCGACGGCAAGCGCATGATCTGGGGCGGGTTCAAGTCGCTGGTGGAGTTCTGAGCAAACCCCGGGGCGCTGCCCGGTGGCGCCTGCCTGCGCCGGCCGCGGCGCTTCGGACCCGGCAGGCCACCAGGCACATGCCATGAGTTGGGCCACGAATGTCGGATACCTCCGGCGAACGCCTGGCCCATGATGCCGCGATCATCATCACGCCAAACCGCCATGCGTCGTCGAATGCACTTCCCTGGTCGCCAGGCGGCCATCGCACTCGTCGTCGCAGCCGCCGCCTACGTCGCGGCGCTGCTGTTCCTGTCGCGCGAGCCGGATTTCTCCATCGTGGAACCACTGTTCCTGCTTGGAATAGTGGGCCTGGCCTTCCCTCTGCTTGCCTGGCTGCTGACCCGGAGTCGCATTCCAATGGCGGCCGCGCAGGCCCCTGCTCCACGCGCTCCGGGGCTGCCGGCAGTGCTGGCCTACCTCGCCGCGTTCGCGGTGCTGGTCCTGGGGTGGGGGTTCAGCGCCATCAATGGCGCCTTCCCGTGGGAACCCGCGCAGTCGATCGTACAGGTCCTGGTGAAGCTCGCCACGATGGTGGTTCTGCCGCTGTGGCTGTTCGCCGCGCTGCGTCCGGCACCCGGGCCATTCGGTTCGCGGCGCCTGTGGCTCGTGTTCGCGGTGATGGGCGCCGCCTACCTCGGGCTGCAGGCGGTGTTCGGGCGTGGTCTGGCCACGCTCGCCGAGCTGGCGCCGACGGCAGCGACGCTGGCCTGGGCCATCCCGCTGTGCTGGCTCTGGCAGACGATCGAAGCCGGGCTCGCGGAGGAAGTGCTGTTCCGCCGCATCCTGCAGGAGCGATTGGCACGATCGACCCGGTCGCAGGTGGCCGCGGTGGCCTGGGCGTCGCTTTTGTTCGGCTGCGCGCACGCACCGGGACTGTGGCTGCGGGGTGGCCATGTGATGGAAGGCGTCGCCAGTGCCACCCCCGCCTGGGCGCTGGCGTATTCAGTGGTGATGATCGCGCCGGCCGGGATCGCCTTCGGCGTGCTGTGGGCGCGGACTCGCTCGCTGTGGCTGCTGGTGCCACTGCACGGTCTGGTTGACCTGATTCCGCAGCTGGCCCCGTTCATCCGGACCTGGACCGGTAGCTGATGGCATCAGCCGTTCGGCAACAGCAGGATCTTGCCGGAACGCTCACCGGCCGCGGCGGCCGCGACGGCGGCCTTGATCTCATCGATGCCGTAGGTCTGCTGGATCCGTGCCTTCAACTGACCGGCGGCGATCAGGCCGACGAGTTCGGCAAACAGCGTGTTGCGGGTGGCGGCATCGGTGTTCTTGAACCATTGGGCCAGCCAGAAACCGCGCAGGGTGATACCACGGAATATCAGTGCGGAGGGTGATATCGCACAGGGTTCGCCGCCCATTGCGCCGTAGTTGACAAGGGTGGCGCCCGGCGCCAATGCCTGCGCCATGCGCTCGGTCGCCATGCCTCCGACGGCATCGATGCCCAGCCGCGGCCTGGCACCGCCGGTGGCCTCGGCGACCCGCTGGCTGAGGTCGTCGCCATCAACCAGCACCACGTTCGCGCCCAGTTCCTGCACGTCGGCCACCGCAGCTTCCCGGCGGACGATATTGACCGTGCGCACGCCGCGGATCCGGGCCAGCTGGATCAAGTAACCGCCTACCGCGGAGTTGGCCGCGTTCTGGATCACCCAGTCGCCAGGGTGCAGATCGACGATGTCGCTCAACAGCAGCCGCGCGGTAGGCGGATTGACGGTGAGCATCGCGAGCTGATGTGGGTCGCCCCCCCTGGGCAGCGGAACCAGGGCCTCGGCGTCGACGATGAGATGGGTGCTCCAGGTGCCACAACCGATCGGCAGCAGCACGGTCTGGCCGGGACTGAGACCGGCGACATCCGCCGCGACCTCCGCCACCCGTCCCACCCCCTCGTTGCCACCCACCGCCGGCAAAGGTGGCAACGACCCGTAGTCGCCGGTCAGGGTGAGCACATCGGACGGATTGATGGGCGCGGCCAGCACTTCCACCCGTACCTGCCCCGCTTGCAGCGCCGGCAGGGTGAACGGTGTCGCTTCGATGACATCCTGCGGCACCGGGCCGCGGTGGGTGTAGCGGGCGTGTTTCATGGCGCACCAGGTGCCAGGAGGAAGCCTTGAGCATACGGCGCTTTGCCGGCGGAGAGGGATGACGCCGGCGCCGGTCCGGGGAACCCGCGCATCTGCGGACAGGGGCCCAGCGTGCGCGCGGACACAAGGTATGACAGCATGCGCGCCCACCTGCCGCCGGTTGCCACCGCCCCGCCCCATGCGCCTCAACAAATTCATCAGCGACACCGGCTTCTGTTCGCGACGCGAGGCCGACCGGTTGATCAGCGCCGGCCGGATCACCGTCAACGGCATCCGCGCCCGTATCGGCAGCGAAGTGGGCGAAGACGACAGGGTCCAGGTCGACGGCGATGATCTGCGCGTGCGCAGTGTCGCCAAGGGCAGACGCCAGCATGTCTATATCGCCCTGAACAAACCGGCGGGCGTGACCTGCACGACCGAGTCGGGCGTGAAAGGCAACATCGTGGACTTCATCGGCCACCAGCAGCGCATCTTCCCGATCGGCCGCCTCGACAAGGATTCCGAAGGCCTGATCCTGCTGACCAGCAACGGCGACATCGTCAACGAGATCCTGCGCGCCGAAAACAAACTGGAAAAGGAATACATGGTCGCGGTGAACCGCGCAGTCACCGACGAATTCCTGCGCGGGATGAGCCGCGGCGTGCCGGTGCACGGCCAGATGACCCTGCCCTGCCGGACCGGCAAGCTCGGCCGGTTCGGGTTCCGCATCATCCTGGTACAGGGTCTCAACCGGCAGATCCGGTTGATGGCCACGCACTTCGGTTACCGCGTCAAACAGCTGGTACGCGTTCGCATCGGCAACGTGAAGCTGGCCCACCTCAAGCCGGGCCAGTGGCGCAATCTCACCGAAGCCGAACTGCATGGCTTGCTGCCGCACCGCACCAACTGGTGATCGTGGCGCGTAGCGCCGCCTCACTTGGGCGGAATCGGCTGCGAGGCCCAGGCCATCGCATCCTCGCGCTCATCGGGTTCGAACGTCTTCAGTTCCGTCGTCGGCACCAGCTTGCCGACGAAGGTCGACACATTGGCCAGCCAGTGACGCTCGGTAACCACCGCCGAACGGGCGAAACGGCTGTACTCGCCGAACTTGCCGATGGCATAGCGGACATCCTTGCCCATCGCTTCAGCGCTCATGCCGGTCATCCCGGTGAGATCGGTATAGACCGCGATGCGCGGGTTGAGCGACAGCCGGGTTTCGACCTCGGCGATACAGGTGTCGTAGTCCTCGCCGCTCAAGGTGCCGGTGAAATGGAACGCCGCCACATGCGGCGCGGATTTCAGGATCTCGATCATGGTGTTGTCTCCATGCGGGTCGACACACGCGTATCAGGATCCTGTCACCAACAGCATTCAGCAATCGTCAAATTCAGGTCGGGGGCAGGCGAGCTGCCCCCGAAGCCAGTTCACGATTCCAGGGCGGCCGCACCCGGAATCATGAACACACCTTCATGACTTCCCTGAATCCCGCAGGTAAACGATCTGCGAGCGCAGCCCGGGCAGAATCTTCCGCATCATGTCCGAGTACCCGGCATTGTATTCCGGCGAGCAGACCGGGCCTGGCGTGCGGTCGTTGAGAAGGCGTCGGACGTGGATCCGGTTGCCGTCCCGCCGATGGGTCGCGGTATAGGTGACATCTTCGGACTCGAGCGAAACATCCGGCGGCAATGCGACGACTTCCAGCTCGTCCGGGAACTCCAGGGTGTACTCCTCCTCGGAGAAGATCCCACCGCAATTGCTCTCCCCCGACGGGAGCTCGTCGCTTCCCACGTTGCCGGCGACCAGCATCATGACCGGCGCATAGGTGATGAACCACGGCTGGACATGGAAGCCACCCGGCACGGGAAGCATCTGCTCCACCTCGAACTCGGCATCGATGCTGAACTGCTCCAGCAAGGGCGTCGGATCGGGATAGCTTACCGAGCCGCTGGCCTTCAGTGCACTTTGCTGGAAATAGCGCTTGACCAGTTGCCCGGCATCGGTCGCCGACACGCCACGAAACTGGTCGCGCGCGCGCGCCGCCAGGCGGCCACTCAGCTCGAGCTGCTGGGTTCCCGATACGGAACCATCCTGCTTGATCCGCAATGTCGTCATCAGCTTCTGGCCATCCCGGCCAATGTCCTGGGTCGGCGTCCTGGCTTCCGGATGATGACCATCCACCAGCAACACCGGCTTGCCGGTGGCGCTGCCGGGCAGGCTGCCGAACGGTACGGTCGCCGCTGTCGAGTCCAGGTACAGGTCCATTCCCGGGATGTAGTTGATGACGTGGTTGACTACCGACGCCACCGGGATGTCCGGCAGTGTGTAGGTCCCTCCGGCGTTGATAAGCGCCTGGGTGCTTTCGATGCCCCTGGCCTCAAGCAGGGCCTGCAACAGGGTCGCATGGTCCTTGCAGTCGCCCATGCGGTTGTCCAGCACGACATCCAGGTCACGTGGAACGACGGCACCCAGCCCGATGCAGTTGCCCGCGTAGGTGACGTTGCGCGACACCCATTCGTACAAGCGTTTGGCGACAGCCCTCGGCTCCTGTGCATCGCCTGCGATCTCGTCGGCAAGGCTGCGGATACGGGGTGTGGGCACCGCCTTGGCATTGGCCGGGCCGCCGTAGGCCTGCGCGATCGCCTCGTAGCTGTCGAATGTCGAGAACGCGTAGCCCGGGTAGCGCTCGAAGCTGAAAACCGAGTCGCGCAGGTCCTCCTGCTCCACCGGGTTGCGGTTCTGCCAACGCCACTCGACGAGTTTGCGCCCCTTTCTTTGCACGGACGACTCGCGCATCTGCCAGGCCAAGTGGCGGGCTTCGAGACTCTCCGGCGCATCGATACTCACCTTCACGTCACCGTAGTAGGTCGCCGGGCTGAAGCTCTCGATGACCGAAAAATGCCCCTCAAACATCGGCGTGGATGCGGTCAACCGATAGGAGAAAACGGTGGTGTCGCCGACCGCCAGGTCGGGGAACACCACAGTCAGTGTGGTGCGGTCCGAGTAGACCGGGGAATCGCCATCCTGTCCCGAGCTCGCACTGATCTGGTAGTTTCCAGGCGGCACCGGGATCCTGCGGCCGTCAGCCTTCAGCGTGTAGGCCTCCAGCACGTCGGCCTTCTGGATGCTGCTGCTGTAGCCCACGGAAGCCCTCTTCGCGTACTCGAGCACCGACTCCTTCAGCACACGCGTCGCCGTCTCGCGCGATTCGGTATGGCTGCCGTCCGTATTGACGACATAGTGGATGTTCTCGTACTCGACCTGCCACACCCGGTCATCGGCTTCGTTCGCGCTTGCGGCACAGGCCAGCGCCATGGCCATGACGAACAGGCCAGCCTTCCATCGTCCAAGATTCACGATCCCCCCTTCCCTTTCATGGTTTCCAATCCCTGCAGATGTCGCGGCAGGGCAGCCACGCTTCCGGATCACACGCCACCCGCCCAGGAGCGAACGCCCGCATCCTACACTGACGCAATGGCCGAAGATCAACGACAGCCGTCTACTCTCGCGCCATTTCCACCAGCTTCGCCACTGTGTTCATGTTGCGCGCGGTACCGGCCGAGGCGGCGGGCACCTTGAGCTTCGAATCGGCCATGCCGCTGCCGTAGTCGATGTATATCTCGCGTCGGCCCAAGGCCAGCCGTTCGTCCTTGCGACCACTGGCAGCATCGAGCGCATCAGCCGGCGGTGGCGCGTCGAGGAACACCGCCAACACCCGGTTTGGTGCAGCATCCGGAAACGGGTTGCCCTGCAGCACCGCCTGCATTTCCTGGGGCGTGCGCACCATCACGCCGACGCGCTTGCCCATGCGTGCTTCCAGGGCTCGCTCCAGCACGGTCTTCACCTCTTGCGCCGGGAGCGTGCCGCGCAGCACGACATTTCCGCTGGCGATGTAGGTACGCACGTCGCTGAAACCGGCCCGTTCGCACAGCGCGCGCAACTCAGCCATCGGTAGTTTGCCGGTGCCGCCGACGTTGACCGCGCGCAGCAGGCAAATCCAGGTTTTCATGGGCACTCCGTTCCGGGCAAGCCGGAATCGATCGTGCCCCGCCAGCCTGTCGGCGGCAAGCGCCCGACTGCTGCAGTGCGAGGTCAGCGTGCCGCCATCCGGCACACCACCAGAGAGGAGCCGAACTCGCGCAGCCATCGATGCCGAAGCAGGCCCAGCCCTCGGATCGGCCGCGTGTCCAGCACTTCGAGTTGCAGCGGGCCATGCGCCACCTGTCGCTCGAAGCGGTGGATGGTCATGCCGTTGAGTCCACCCTCGACCTCGTTGAAGCGGGTCGCGCCATCGGATTTGAAGTCCGAGCGCCAGCGGATCAGGGCCTTCTCGGTGAACACCAGATGCGACCACGGAAACACCGAGAACAGGTGGCCGCCGTAGGGATGGAACCAGGTCGGCCCGAACGCCGCCAGCACCCGGCCACCGGGCTTGAGCAGGCCAGCCATGAGCGCCAGCACGCCTTCCGGATCATCGAAATGTTCGAAGGCATCCTTGCTGATCACGAAATCGGCCTTCTCGTCGGTATGAGTGACGAAACTGCAGCGTTCGGCCACGCCCTGCTCGCGGGCATGTGCCTCGCCGGCATCCAGCATCCGCTGCTGGATGTCGATGCCGATGACGCGTGCAGCGCCCTGCCGGGCCATCTCCACCGTCTCGTGGCCCGGGCCGCAACCGAAGTCGATAACGGTCTTGCCGCGTATCTGCTCGAAGAAGTCATCGCCAAAATACTGCCGCAGCCTGGCATCGAGCCCGGCCGGCATGGCGCCGTCTTCACGCCCGCAGCCTCCGGGCCAGAACGTCTTCAGGATCCAGTAACCGAGCCTGCCACCCACGATCATCGCCATGCTCTCCGGTATGGGCCCGTCCACGTTCAGGCGGGCCATGCATCTGCATGGTCGGGAACGTGGCCGCCGCCGGTTTCCGGCCAGCTGTCGCCTGGGCGCCTACACCTGCATCGTCTTCCAGCGCCCGCGCGAGAACAGCCACAGGGTGAACAGGCCGACCGAGGTCTCGGACACGAACACGCCCCAGAACACGCCCGTGTGCTCCCAGCCCAGGCTGATCGCGAGCGCATACGACAGCGGGATCTGGATCAGCCAGAAGAACACCAGGTTGATCCAGGTCGGCGTGGCGGTGTCGCCGGCACCGTTGAAGGCCTGTACCGCCACCATCCACCAGCCGTAGACGAAGTACGAGTACGACAGGATCCGCAGCCATTCGCCGCCGATCGCGATCACCTTCGGGTCGTCGCTGAACAATCCCACGATACGGTCGTGGAAGAAGAAGAACAGCACCGACACCGCAAGGGTGAAGGCCATGTTGTACCAGCCGATCCGCCACACCGAGGCCTCGGCGCGGTCGGGCTGGTCGGCGCCCAGGTTCTGCCCGACCAGGGTCGCGGCGGCGTTGGACATGCCCCAGGCCGGCATCAGGGTGAACATCATGACCCGGATCGCGATCGTCGCCCCGGCCACCGCGTCGCTGCCGAAGCTGGCCAGGATCCGCACCAGGAAGATCCACGAAGTGGTCGCCACGATCATCTGGCCGATCCCGCCCAGCGAGGTACGCACGATGTTGAACGCAGTCGCGCCATGCCACTTGAGCTGGGAAAGCCCCACGCGGATGTGCCGACCGCCGCGGAACAGGATCCACAACTGCATCAGCACGCCGGCGCCACGACCGATGTTGGTGGCGATGGCCGCGCCTTCGATCCCCATTGCCGGGATCGGTCCCAGGCCGAAAATCAGGATCGGGTCGAGCACGATGTTCAGGCCATTGGCCACCCACAGCACCCGCATCGCGATGGCGGCATCGCCGGCACCGCGATAGATCGCATTGATCACGAACAGCAGCATGATCACCGCGTTGCCGCCGAGCATCCATTGCATGTAGCGGTAGCCGTGCTCGAGCGTCCAGGGATCGGCGCCCATCAACTGCAGCAGCTCCTTCGCATAGACGATACCGGCCACCGCGAACGGTACCGATGCCAGGACTGCGATCAGGATCGCCTGCACCGCGGTGATCGCGGCCTCGTCGGGCTTGTGCTCGCCGATGCGCCGGGCGACCACCGCGGTCACTGCCATCGACAGGCCCATCGCGATCGAATAGAGCAGGAACAGGTAGCTCTCGGTCAGCCCGACCGTGGCCACCGCCGACGAGCCGAGCTTGCCGACAAAGTAGATGTCGACCACCGCGAAAGTGGACTCGAGCACCAACTCCAGCACCATCGGCACCGCGAGCAGGAATACCGCCTTGCGCAGCGGGATCCTGGTGTAATCCGCGCCGGTGCCGCGGACCGCCTCGCGCAACGCGGACCAGATGGATTGCGGGGGCGCATGCAGCGCGGCTTCGGCAACGCCGGCCGCGGGTCGGTCGGTCGAGGACCGGGATTCGTCGTTCATGGAGAGATCCGTGCAGGAGGGAGCCGCGCAGAAGCGGCAAACGCAACGACGGACCGGCATCTGGCCGGTTCGTCACTACTGATTGCGACGAATCACTTCTTCATGGATCGACAATGCCTCTCGTGGGGCGCGATTGCGCGGCCAGACTATACCCCGGCCGGCAGGCTGGCAACAATCCGCCCCACTTCCGCCAGCACGGCATCGCGCTGCTCCGGGGGCAGTTCGCCATTGTCGTAGTACGCACTGACCAGCAACGGGGCGCGCCCCGGCGGCCAGGCGATGGCGATATCGTTGCTGGCGTTGCCATTGGTGCCGGTCTTGTTGCCCACGCGCCAGCCTTGCGGAAAGCCGGCACGCAGACGGGCATCGCCGGTGCTGGTCGCCACCAGCCAGTCGACCAGCTGTTGTCGCGATGCGGCCGACAGCGTTTCGTCGATCAACAACGCACGCATGCTCGTCAGCATCGCCGCAGGGGTGGTGGTGTCCCGCTCCTCGCCCGGCGGAACGATGTTGAGCTCCGGCTCGATCCGGTCGAGCCGGGTATGGCGGTCCCCCAGCGTGCGCGCGAAAGCGGTCAGTGCAGGCGGCCCGCCAAAGCTCTCCAGCAGCAGATTGCCGGCGGTGTTGTCGCTGATCGTGACCGTGGCATGACACAGCTCGGCCAGAGACATGCCCGCCCCACCCGTGCGCCCCTCGGTGACCGGCGAGTACGGCACCAACGCCTCACGTTCGAACACGACGCGGCGTTCGAGCCGCTCCTCGCCCCGATCGACCCGGGCCAACACCAGTGCCGCGGCCAGGAACTTGAAGGTGCTCAGCAAGGCGAAGCGTTCTTCGCCACGGTGATTGATGCGGCGGCCGCTATGCGCGTCGAGGATCGCCACGCCCAGCTGGCCGCCATGACGGCGTTCAAGCGCGGCCAGCTGCGCAAGCGGACCCTCCTTCGGGATGCCCGCCAACACACGTGAAGATGGCAGCGCCAGCGTTGCGGCACCCAGCGATGCGGCCAGGAAACGGCGGCGGGAAGTCATATCCAGGCTCATGCGACTCATCCGGCAACGAAGTTCAAAGTTGGCTGCTCCAGCTTATAGCATCGGCAACTTCAGTCCCTGCTCTTCCGCGCACTGCTTCGCGATCTCGTAACCCGCGTCCGCGTGACGCATCACACCGGTGCCGGGGTCGTTCCACAGCACGCGGGCGATGCGCTTGTCCGCTTCCTCACTGCCGTCGCAGACGATGACCACGCCGCTGTGCTGGCTGTAGCCCATGCCGACGCCACCGCCGTGGTGCAGGCTGACCCAGGTGGCGCCGCCGGCGACATTGAGCATGGCGTTGAGCAGTGGCCAGTCGGACACGGCATCGGAACCGTCCTGCATCGCCTCGGTCTCGCGGTTGGGCGAGGCGACCGAACCGCTGTCGAGGTGGTCGCGGCCGATCACCACCGGTGCCTTCAGCTCGCCATTGCGGACCATCTCGTTGAAGGCGAGGCCGAGCTTGTGGCGCAGGCCCAGGCCGACCCAGCAGATGCGCGCAGGCAGGCCCTGGAAGCTGATCCGCTCCTTCGCCATGTCCAGCCAGTTGTGCAGGTGGGCGTCGTCAGGGATCAGTTCCTTGACCTTGGCGTCGGTCTTGTAAATGTCCTCCGGATCGCCGGACAGCGCGACCCAGCGGAACGGGCCGATGCCGCGGCAGAACAGCGGACGCACGTAGGCGGGGACGAAGCCGGGGAAGTCGAACGCATTCGCGCAGCCCTCGTCCTTGGCCATCTGGCGGATGTTGTTGCCGTAGTCGAACACCGGGATGCCCATGTCCTCGAACTTCAGCATCGCCTCCACATGCACGCGCATCGACTTCTTGGCCGCGTCGCGCACGCGCACCGGGTCCTCGCGCTGCATGCGTTCCCACTGCTCGACCGTCCAGCCGATCGGCAGGTAACCGTGTACCGGGTCGTGGGCGCTGGTCTGGTCGGTGACCGCGTCCGGGCGCACGCCACGCTCGACCAGCTGCGGCAGGATCTCGGCGGCGTTGCCGAGCAACGCGATCGACTTCGCCTCGCCGGCTTCGCAGTACTTCTCGATCCGGGCCAGCGCGTCGTCGATATCGCTGGCCTGCTCGTCGACGTAGCGGGTACGCAGGCGCATGTCGATGCGGCTCTGCTGGCACTCGATATTGAGGCTGCAGGCACCCGCCAGCGACGCCGCCAGCGGCTGCGCGCCGCCCATGCCGCCGAGGCCGGCGGTCAGGATCCACTTGCCCTTGAGGTCGCCGCCGTAGTGCTGGCGGCCCATTTCGACGAAGGTCTCGTAGGTGCCCTGCACGATGCCCTGGCTGCCGATGTAGATCCAGCTGCCGGCGGTCATCTGGCCATACATCATCAGGCCCTTGCGATCGAGCTCGTTGAAGTGCTCCCAGTTGGCCCAGGCCGGCACCAGGTTGGAGTTGGCGATCAACACGCGCGGCGCATCCGGATGGGTCGGGAAGATGCCGACCGGCTTGCCCGACTGCACCAGCAAGGTTTCGTTGTCGTCAAGCTTCTTCAGCGACTCGAGGATCGCGTCGTAACTCTCCCAGTCGCGCGCGGCGCGGCCGATGCCACCGTAGACGACCAGGTCCTCCGGGCGCTCGGCGACCTCGGGATCGAGGTTGTTCTGGATCATCCGGAACGGTGCCTCGCTCAGCCAGGACTTGCAGCTCAGTTCGCCGCCGCGTGGGGCGCGGATCGTGCGGGAGGGGTCGTGGCGGGTATGCGTGCTGCTCATCTCGGGCTCCATCTGGGCATTCGTATGGCGCCCATTATCGCGCCGGGCTCGTTGCGGCACCGTCGCCGCAGAGGCGAAACACGTGCGACAAGGCCAATTTCGATCCCAAATCCGCCGACCGGCGCGGTTTTGTTTACGCTGTACACATGCCAGTCGCATCCAACACCGCCGAACGCATCCTCAAGGCCGCCCGCCGCCTGTTCGAGCGTGAGGGTGCCGCCGGGGTAACCATGCGCCGCGTCGCCGCCACGGCCGGCATCTCGCCGATGGCGATCTATCGCCATTTCGACAACCGCGAAGCGCTGCTGGCGCGGATCGGCGACGACAGCTTCGAGGCGATCGCCGGGCATTGGTCGGCCCGCGCGCGCGGGCTGGACCCGCTGACCCGGTTGATCGAGGTACACCGGCTCTACCTCGACTACGCCCTCGCCCACCCGCATCTGTTCGACCTCGCATTCTCGATGCCACGCCGCGATGCGCGCCGATATCCCGAGGACTTCCAGGCCCGCCGTTCGCCGACCCTGACCGTGGTCGCCGATGCAGTCGTCGATGCAATGACCTCCGGCATGTTGCGTGAGGATGATGCCTGGGACGTGACAATGACGCTGTGGGCACATACCCACGGGCTGGTGGCGCTGTACCGCAGCGGCCGCTTCAGCTACGACGAAGGCACGTTCCGCGCGTTCTACGAAGCCTCGCTGCAGCGATTGCTGGACGGACTGCGCACCGGCACCTGAATCGATACCGGAGCGCCATCTGTGGCACCCTCGGATGCACGGCAGTCATCCTCGTGACAGCGGGGCCCATGGACTTGCTTCCAATGGATCCAATGTCCATCGCGCACGCCGCCCCTGGACGGCCCCAAAGCCCCGCCTTCGCTGGAGCGACGATCATGTTTCCAGCTTCATTTCCGGCTTCCTTTGTGCCACCGACCATGACCATGCACCCGACCATCAAATACCTGCTGGCATCAAGCCTTCTCGCCGCTGTGTGCGCCTGTGCCAAACCCGCACCACCGCCTGCACCTGCCGCAACTGAAGCCTCCCCGGCAATGCGCATGCTGGTGTTCACCCGCACCACCGGCTACCGCCACGACTCCATACCCGATGCGGTGGAAACACTGCGCCAGCTTGCGCGAGCGGACTCGATTGCCGTCGATGTCAGCGAGGATCCCGCCGACTTCAATCCGGACAACCTTGCACGCTATCGACTGGTGGCATTCGCCAATACCACCGGCGACGTGCTCGACCCGGCGGGCAGAGTGGCGATGGAAGCCTTCGTCAGTGCGGGTGGCGGCTTCATCGGCATCCACTCGGCCGCCGATACCGAGTACGACTGGCCCTGGTACGGTGAACTGGTCGGGGCCTGGTTCAAGGGCCATCCGCCAGGGCTGCAGACCACGCGGGTGGAGTTCGACCGCGACGGCATCGCACCCGAAGGTCGCAACTGGACGGTCACTGACGAGATCTACAACTACCGCGACAATCCCCGCGACCGGGTCCACGTGATCGCCTCCGTGGACGAGGGCCTGTACGAGGGCGGCGAGATGGGCGACGACCACCCGATCGCCTGGTGCCACGAACGCAACGGTGGTCGCGCCTGGTACACCGGTCTCGGCCACGATCCCGCGCTGTACGCGGACGCAACCTACCGACGCCATCTGGCCCGCGGCCTGCGCTACGCCGCGGGGCTGGCGGAGGAGTGTTGATGGCCCGGGGCGAGGTCCAGGGCGATGCGCTGTCCCCGACTCCCGTAGTTGCAACATCCACCCGCTAAAATCGGCGGCATGCATCCGATCCGTATCCTGGCGCGTGCGGCGCGCGCCACCCTGTCCCCTGCCCTGTTCGCCGCAGCCACCCTTGCCCTTGCCGCCTGCGTTTCATCCCCGCACAGTCCGCAACGCGGTTCGATACCGACGCCATCGCCATCGCCGCCGGTACTGCTGGTGTCGATCGACGGGTTTCATCCCGGTTACCTCGACCTCGGCATCACTCCCAATCTCGCCCGTGTCGTCGACGCCGGCGTGCGCGCCGAATGGATGAACCCGTCGTACCCGTCGCTGACCTTTCCCAACCACTACACCCTGGTCACCGGCCTGCGTCCGGATCGCCATGGCATCGTCCACAACACCATGCAGGATCCTGAGCTGGGCGATTTCAGCCTGCGCAACCGCGACGCGGTCGGCGATGGCCGTTGGTGGGGCGGCGAACCGATCTGGGTCGGCGCAAGCAAGGCCGGCCTGCCCAACGCAACCGTGTTCTGGCCAGGAAGCGAGGCCGCCATACAGGGCATGCACCCCGATCGCTGGATGCCCTACGACGGCGACCTTCCGTACAACGAGCGCGTCGACACCGTACTGGGCTGGCTGTCGGAACCGGAAGCCACCCGGCCACGCATCGCCACGCTCTATTTCGAGAACGTCGACAAATACGGCCACGAAAATGGGCCGGATTCGTCCGAGACCCGGGCCGCCATCCGCGAGGCCGATGCCGCCATCGGTCGCCTGCTCGATGGCCTGCAGGCCCGCGGCCTGCTCGACCGGATCAACCTGATCGTCGTATCCGATCACGGCATGGCCGCCACCACCGCGGAACAGGCCGTTGCGATCGAAGACATCGTGTCACCGAGCGACGGCAAGGTGGTGTCGCACGGGCAATCGGTCGGCATCGAACCCGTACCAGGGCGCGAGGCAGCGCTGGAAGCCCACCTGCTCGGCCGCCATGACCGCTATCAGTGCTGGCGCCGGCAGGACCTGCCCAAGCGCTGGCATTACGGCCGCAACCCGCGTATCCCGTCAATCATCTGCCAGATGGACGAAGGCTCCGACGCGATTCCGGCCCAATGGATCGAGCGCCGCCGCGCTTCGGGTTCACGTGGCTCGCATGGCTTCGACCCCGACCTGCCATCGATGCGCGCGATCTTCATCGCCCGTGGCCCGGCATTCCGCAACGGCGCAGTAATCCCGGCATTCGACAACGTCGATGTGTACCCGCTGCTGGCGCGGCTGATTGGCATCGAACCGGCCGACAACGATGGCGACATCTCGTCCCTGTTGCCGGCACTGGAAGGCGAACAATGAGTGGAGAGGAGTGAGAACGAGTAGAAGCAACGGACGCAAACCCCGCCTTCCTCTCGTTCCTCGCTCCTCTTCCCTCTCCACTCGTCCATATTGATGTCCGAAAACGGCGAGTCCATGGCGGCAGGCGGTGTTAGCCTGCTCCCATGTCGAACGATGCCGCCCCCGCGATCGCCCATCCCGAAGGCCTGCCTTCACACCAGGTCTGCGAACAGGCGCGGCTGAGCCGCGATGTCCGCTTCGACGGCCTGTTCTTCACTGCCGTCACCACTACCGGCATCTACTGCCGCCCGGTCTGTCCGGCACCGGCACCAAAACCGCGCAACGTCGTCTACTACCCGAATGCTGCCGCAGCGGAGGCCGCCGGCTTCCGTCCCTGCCTGCGTTGCCGGCCCGAACTGTCGCCCGGCGATGGTGCATGGCGGCGCGGCGACGCGGCGGTGGAGCGTGCGATCAAGCTGATCAATGAAGGGCTGCTGGCCGACGCGTCGGTATCGGCCCTGGCCGAACGGGTCAACCTCGGCGAGCGCCAGTTGCGGCGGCTGTTCGTCGAGCGTCTGGGCGCCGCCCCGCTCGGCGTGCACGGCACCCGCCGGTTGCTGTTCGCCAAGCAGTTGCTGACCGAGACCGACCTGTCGATCACCGACGTGGCGATGGCGGCGGGTTTCGGCAGCCTGCGCCGCTTCAACACCGCCTTCAAGGATGCCTACCGGATGGCACCGCGCGACCTGCGCCTGCGCCCGAAGGCGCAGCAGCACGAGACACTGGCATTGCGGCTCGGCTACCGCCCGCCCTACGACCTGCCGGCGATGCTGGATTTCCTCCGCGGCCGTGCGCTGCCCGGCGTGGAAGTGGTGGGCGACAGCGCCTACCAGCGCGTGATCGCGCCTGCCACCGGCGATGGCCCGACCGGCTGGCTGCGTGTGTCCGCCTGGCCCGGCGACGAGCCGGCCCTGAAACTCGAACTGCACGGCATCGCGCCGCTGCAATTGCAGCCGGTGGTGAACCGGGTCCGGCGCATGTTCGATCTCGATGCCGAGCCACAGGTAATCGCAGACACGCTGTCGGTGGACCGGCGCCTGCGCCCATTGCTTAAGCAACGCCCGGGCCTGCGCCTGCCCAGTGGCTGGGATGGTTTCGAGATCGCGGTGCGCGCGATCATCGGCCAGCAGATCAGCGTCACCGCCGCCCGCACCGTCGCCGCACGCGTCGCACAACGTTTCGGCACGCCGTTGGCGGCACCGCTGGCCGAAGGCCTCGAACATCTGTTCCCGACGCCGGAAGCGCTGGCCGACGCCGACCTCACCAGTGTCGGCTTGACCCGTGCCCGTGCCGCGACCATCCGGACCGTCGCCCAGGCGCTGCTCGACGGCCAGGTCGACTTCGCCGCGGAGCGCACGCTCGAGGATTTCGTTGCGCGCTGGACCGCGTTGCCCGGTATCGGGCCATGGACCGCGCACTACATCGCCCTGCGTGCACTGGCCCATCCCGACGCCTTCCCGGCCGACGACTTGGTACTGCAGAAAACCCTGCCCACCGATGGCAGTCGACTGACCGCGAAGGCCCTCACCATCCGTGCCGAAGCCTGGCGTCCCTGGCGGGCCTACGCCGTGATCCAGCTATGGCGCGAAGCCGCGGCTTCTGCCTCGCGCCAGCCCACGCCCAAACGGAGCAAAGCCGCATGAACATGCCATCAATGAGCACGCCATCCCGGGGCACGCGCTCCACAAGCACGCAACACCTCATCTTCCACCGCATCCTGCCCAGCCCGGTCGGCCCGCTGCGGCTGGCCGCCTCCGACGCTGGCGTGCACGCAATCGAATTCCACGCCCAGCGCCACCCGGTGCCACGCGACGCCCGCTGGCAGGAAGGCGACCACCCCCTGCTCGAACAGGTGGCCACGCAGCTGGACGAATACTTTTCCAACCAGCGCACCGTGTTCGACCTCCCGCTCGCCCCGCAGGGAACCGAATTCCAGCGCGCCGTGTGGTTCGCGCTGGCGGCGATTCCATTCGGCGAAACCGTCAGCTACGCCCAACTCGCGGCGCGGATCGGCAAACCCGCCGCGGTGCGTGCGGTCGGCGCCGCCAACGGCCGCAACCCGATCCCGATCGTGCTGCCCTGCCATCGCGTGATCGGTGCCGACGGCTCGCTGACCGGCTTCGGCGGCGGGCTGCCGACCAAGCAGTTCCTGCTGGAACTGGAAGGCGCACTGGCGAAGGATGAAGCAGCTGGCGATCTGTTCGCCGCATGAGCGAACGTTGATGTCCGAAAACGGCGAGCCGGCGGCCTCGGCCCCGGTCATGATGCCCTTCCCTTCCCGATGGATCGAACGATGCCCAGCACCATGCACGCCGACATGCACGCCCGCTTCCTCGCCCTGCACCGGGCCGAATCGCCCCTGCTGATCGCCAACGTCTGGGATGCCGCCAGCGCCGCGTTGTGGCAGCATGCCGGCGCCCCCGCGCTCGTTACCGGCAGTGCCGCGCTGGCCTGGGCCTGCGGCCATGCCGATGGCGGTGCGCTCCCGCGCGAGGCCCTGCTGCAGAAGGTCCACGACATCGTGCGTGTCGCCGCCGTGCCGGTCAGCATCGATGTCGAGGACGGATACAGCGACGCCCCGGAGATCGTCGCTTCGCTGGTACGCGAAGTCGCCGAGGCCGGCGCGGTCGGCATCAACCTGGAGGACGGCAGCGGCGACCCGGACCTGCTGGTCGCCAAGATCAAGGCCATCCGCACCGCGCTCGGCGACACGCCCTTGTTCATCAACGCACGCACCGATGTCTACCTGCGTGGCATGGCCTCGGGCGAGGCGGCGGTGAAGATGTCCGTCGAGCGCCTGGCGCGCTATGCCGAAGCCGGTGCGGACGGCGCTTTCGTACCCGGCCTTGCCTCCGCGGACGAGATCGCCACGGTCGCGTCAGGCACGACGTTGCCGTTGAACGTGATGACCGTACCCGGCCTGCCGTCGCTGGCCGAACTGCAGCTGGCGGGCGTGCGCCGCATCAGTGCCGGCCCGGCGCTGTTCCAGCACGCCTACGCCGCCGGCCTGCAGGCGACACGGCAATTCCTGGCAGGCGACATGGCGCGCGGGCTGGACACTGCCATGCCCTACGGCGAGCTCAACGAGCTGTTTGCGGCCGCCGGCTGAGCACACGGATCAGGCAGCACGCAAGATCGATCGCCTACATATCGCCCTACATACCGCGGAAGCGGTGCAGGAACGCGGCGCTGACCGGAAGCTCATCGCCGCGTCCACGCAGACACAGCCGCCATTTGCCGAGTTCGTCCTTGTACACGCGCTCGATCGCCGCCACCCGCACGATCACGCCGCGATGCACCTGCCAGAACACCTCCGGATCCAGCCCCGCCAGCAGTTCTTTCAATGGGGTGCGGATCACCGCCTCTCCATCGACAGTGACGACCTGCACGTACTTGTCGCGGGCCTGGAAGAACAGCACTTCGTCGATGCCGATCATGCGCACGCTGTCGCCGGCGCTGGCACTGATCCAGCGGATCAGGCGGTCGCCACGCGGTCGCAGGCGCGCTTCCAGCTCATCCACGCGCGACTGCAGGTCGTCCTGGGACGGCTGGGCAAGGCGTTCGCGCAAGCGTTCGACCGCCCGCGCCAGGCGCGCCGGTTGCACCGGCTTGAGCAGGTAATCGACCGCGCCGGCCTCGAACGCACCGATCGCATACTGGTCATAGGCAGTGGTGAACACCACCAACCCGCCGGACGCGACCACCGCTCGCGCCACGTCCAGGCCGCTGACGCCGGGCATGCGGATGTCGAGGAAGGCGACATCGGGCCGCCGTTCGGCCACCGCCTGCAAGGCCGCCACGCCGTCCTCGCAGGCGGTGACGTCGGCAAGGTCGGGCCAGGCCTCGGCCAGCATCGACAACAGCGCGGCGCGCTGGGGTGCTTCGTCCTCGGCGACCAGCACTTTCACCGGTTCGCCGCTCACGCGCCCGATCATGATCGGGGCTCCTCCAGCGGCACGCGGATTTCGGCACGCACGCCCCCGCCCTCGCGGCCATCGAGACGGAAACCGGCGCGCCCTTCGTAGTGCATCGCCAATTGCTCACGCACATTGGCCAGCCCGACCCCGCCACCCACTCCGGGCTGCAGGCCGGCGCCGTCGTCCTCGACTCTCACGACCAGCGTCCCCTGCTCGCGCCGGGCACGCACGTCGATGCGTCGCGAGCCCGGGCAGGGCTCGACACCATGCTTGATCGCATTCTCGACCAAGGTAATCAGCAGCAGGGGGGGATACGGACAGGCACGCAGGCCGTCGGGTGCGTCGAACGCGTACTCCAGCCGCTCGCCGATCCTCAGCCGCATCAGTGCCAGATAGCTGCTGCAGACATCCAGTTGCTGGCCGAGGGTGGAAGACAGCAGCTTGCCGTCTTCGCGCAGTTTCGGAATCGTCACCCGCAGGTGTTCCACCAGGGCGTCCAGGGTAGCCTCGGCGCGGCCCGGATCCTGCCGTACCAGCGCGCGCACCGAGGCCAGAGTGTTGAACAGGAAGTGCGGCTCGACCTGCGCCTGCAGCACGCCCAGCCGCATTTCGGCGTCATGCCTCTGCGCGCGCAGCTCGGCCTTCTCGCGCTTGTCCAGGCTGGACCGCCAGCGGCGGCGCTCACTGAAATAGGCCCGCAGCGCCAGGCCACCGCCAAACAGGGAATACACCAGCACGGGCAGGGCAAAGCGGAGCAGCGGCGAGCCCGGCTGCATCGACTGAACGACGGCCTCGGCCGTTTCCGGTTGTCCCGGCATTCCAGCCAGGATCGCGGCGATCCGCCGGCTGGCGAACGAATCGATGACGAAACTGCAGGCCATGCCGAACAGCAACGCCACCACCACCGCGACCTGTTCCCGCCGCAATGGCCAACGCCTGTGGCGGACCAAGGTCGCCAGCCCGGGGCCGGCAGTCGCCATCAGCAGGAACGACACCACCATGTAACCGGCACCGACCAGGCCCTGCAGATAGCCATCGCCACTGGCGGCCACGCCGAGCACCGACAACAGCCCCCAGGCCACGATGGGCACCGCGAACACCAGCGTGCGGCGCGAGAACCACGGCCAGCTGAACACCGGATAGTGGCGATATCGGCTCCACAGGGCGTTGCCCGCGACCAGGACGTCGGCGGGCAACGAGCTTTGCAGCGGGTACTCGTGGGTGCGTGACATGTGGCGTCCCGCTCAGCGTTTGGGCCTGGCGGAGTAGTGTTTCTCGAAATAGTGCGTCGCGAAGTCGGCAAACATAACCGTCTGCATCACGAACATGGCGGCAATCAGGATATCGGTCATCTTGATTCTCCTCGTAGTGGAACGGGACCAGATCGTCGGAACGGATGCAAATCGCTATCGCTTCTCGCCGCGGGTGACATGGCCGGCCTGGTGCAGTTCGAGCGCGACGACCTCATCGCCACCGCCACGCAGGAAGCGCAGTTCCGCACCTACCGCGTCGATCACGAACACATCCTCGCCGGCCCGCCCCAGTGCGAACTCCTGCTGGCCGGTGGCTTGCGCATGCAGCACGCCATCACGTGCGCGCACGGTGACCACGAACGATGGCGCCAATGGGTACTCGCCGACATAGGCATCCAGTTCCGGGGCGCTGGAAGTGGATGGTGCCCGCTTCGGTCCGCCCAGCGGCAGCCGGGGGTCGATCAAGTGCATGCCGATATCCCCCAGGCCGCCAAGCGAGAATTGCTCAGTGTCCGACAACACCACCACGCCGCGCCGGCGTTCGACGTCCAGTCCGACGAAGGAGGCGAAGCCGCCCGTTCCGCCTTCGTGCGCGTGCACGTCGCGGCCGTCGAGCGGCACCAGCAGCCAGTTCATCGCCATCGGCTGCGCAATACCGGTCGCCAGCGGTTGCCGGATCAGCGCAAGTGCCGCATCCAGCGACCCGGGCGCATTGCCGAGCTGGGCCTCGACGTACCGCACCATGTCGTCGAGCGTGGCGCGCACGCCACCGACGCCGGCCAGGTCGGTGGCGAAATGCCAGGCCGGCGCCGCCTGCCCATCCGTGGCATGCCCCCGCGCGGCGACGACCCCCGCCGGCGGATCGGTGATGTAGGCACCCTCCATGCCAAGCGGAGCGAACAGCCGGTCGGCCAGCAGCGATTCGAAGTCCATTCCGGCACGCCGCGCAACTGCAAGGGAAAGCAGCATCGAGGCGAAGTTCGAGTACTCGAACCGTTCTCCCGGCGCATGCGACAAGGCGCTTCGCCCGAGCGCTTGCAGCAGGTCCTCGGGGGACATCGCGGCATACGGATCGGCCGGGTCGGTGATCGGCACGCCGGGCGGCAGCCGCGGCAGGCCGCTGGTATGTGTGACCACGTGCCGCAACAGGATCGGCTGGCCCTCGTGCTCCGGCACCGCCGTGCCCTCGGGCAGGTAGTCGGCCAGTGGATCGTCGAGATCGGCCTGGCCGCTCTCGATCAGCCCGGCCAGCAGCGCGGCGGCCATGGTCTTGCTGACCGAGCCGATCTCGAACGCGCTGTTGCGGCCGATGCGCGGAGTGTCGCTGCCATCCGCGCAGGCATAGCTGCGACGGACATCGAAGCCTTCACCCGATTCGCGACCCTCGACCACCGCCACCGCGAAGCAGGCACCCGTGCGGTCGCCAAGCAGGCGCTTTTCGACCGTGGCCTGCAGCCCGGCATCGATGCGGGTTTCGGGTTCGGGAATGGAGCCTGCCCGGGCGATGGCACTGGCGGCCAGGGTCGCGGCCATGATGGCCGCGAGCGGAGCAATGCGGAGGTGGCGCATGTCGATCTCCTTTCGTTCAGGGACGGCTGCATCCTGGCGCCTGCCTTCCGCTACTACCGGGGTTTGCGACGAAACCGGTCACGGCTCGGACGAACCCATCTCCTCGCGCGACGGAATGTCACCGCACCGCCGCAGGCACTCAGCCGGCCATCAACATCGCCAGGGCATCCCGGTAGCGCGCCGCGATCGCATCGCGGTCGCGGTGACATCCGTCGTGGACGACACGCGTCCCGGCCACGAACACCTCATCGACCAGGTTGCGGTTGCCGCTGAAGATCCAGCGGTCCAGCACGTCGTCGTCGGTCGCGCCGGCCAGTTGCGGGGCCTCGGCATCGAGCACGACCACGTCGGCCGCGGCACCTTCCTCCAGAAGGCCGATCGCATAGCCGCTGGATCGCGCGGCGCTCGCAGCCACGCCGCGCATCAACGTCTCGCCGACGCTGGGCGCGTCCGCAGCAACGGCGATGTTGCGGCGGCGGGTGACCAGCCGTTGGCCGTATTCGAGCCAGCGCAGCTCCTCGACCGGCGACACCGAGATGTGCGAATCCGAGCCGATACCCCAGCGCCCGCCCGCATCCAGGAAGTCGCGCAGCGGGAACAGCCCGTCGCCGAGATTGGCTTCGGTGGTCGGGCAGATCGCCACCGTCGCGCCGCTACGGGCGATGCCGGCAACTTCGGAATCGTCGAGGTGGGTCGCATGGACCAGCGTCCAGCGCGCATCGACGTCCGCATTCGCCAGCAGCCATTCGACCGGGCGCGCGCCGCGCACCGCGAGGCAGTCCTCCACCTCGGCCACCTGCTCGGCGATATGGACGTGCACCGGCATCGCCGGTGGCAATGCGGCCAGCACCTCGCGCATCGCATCCGGCGGCACCGCGCGCAGGCTGTGCAGCGCGCAGCCGATGTGGTGCGTCCCCTCGTGGCGCCTGCCATCGCCCGACATGCCACCGGCGTCCTCGCACAAGCGGTCGAGCAGGTGCAGGTAGGCCTCGATGTCATGCCCGAACCGCCGCTGGCGCTCTCCCAGCGGGCGCCCATCGAAACCGCCGGTCATGTACAGCACCGGCAGCAGGGTCAGGCGGATGCCGGTGTCGCGTGCCGCCGCGACCAGCGCCTGCGACATCGACGACGGGTCGGAGTATGGCCGTCCGTCGGGCGCGTGGTGCAGGTAGTGGAATTCACAGACGGTGGTATAGCCGGCCTCCAGCATCTCGGCGTACAGCTGCGCGGCCACTGCGTAGAGGGTGTCGGGCGAGAAGCGCGTGGCGAAGCGATACATCGTCTCGCGCCAGGTCCAGAACGAATCGGACGGATCGGTCTGCCGCTCGGCCATGCCAGCCATGGCACGCTGGAACGCATGCGAATGCAGGTTGGCGATGCCGGGCAGCAGACGCTTGCCACTGCTGCGCGCATGCGGCGCGAAGGCCAGTCGGCCGTGCGGATCGGTCTCGGGTCGGATGTCGTGCCGCCAACCGCCGGGGGTCCAGATACTGCCAAGGGGGATCGCTTTCATGGCCGCTATTGTCGCGCGGTGAGCACGGCGTTGGCGACAGCGGGCAGGGCTATGACGCCGACACGACCAGCGACTGGGCCGGAATCGCGATCCGCCCGTCCCTGCTGAAGCGGCCGATGGCACCGGCGATCCGGGTGCGCACCCGGTCACGCTCATCGGCGTCGAGCCGGTTCAACACCATCGCGATTGCCCCGGCAGCATGGCTGAGGAGGTTCCAGTAGTCGTCAACGTCGTCGGCACGGACAACGAAATCGACCTCTTCGATGACCGGACCGCCGAAGCCCGCCGTGGTGAACAGCCCGCGCAGGCGATCACGGTCGGCCAGCGCGAGAATCCCGGGATCCCCGGGTTTCGGCGGCGGCATGTGCCCGCATTCGACCAGGATGCGCGCCGGCAGCGCCGCCCACGGGTTCCGTTCCGGTCCCGAGAAAACCGCGCAGGCGACCCGCCCACCCTCACGAAGCACGCGCCGGGTTTCGCGCAGGGCCGCGCCCGGATCGGCCATCAACATGTAGCCCCAGCGGCAGGCCACGCCGTCGACGCATCCGTCGGGCAGGTCCAGCGCCTCGGCATCGAGCACCCGGCACTCGACGTTGTCGAGACGCAGCTCGCCGGCGCGACGGGTCGCGGCGGCGACCATCGCCTCGGCGAAGTCGCTGACGATCACCTTCCCCTCCGGCCCGACCATCGCCGCTGCCGCGAAGCCGACGATACCGGTCCCGGCCGCCAGGTCGAGGATCTCCTCGCCCGGAGATGGATCGAGTCGCTCGAGCATGCGCACGGTGACCGGCCGCGCGATCTCCTCGAAGTAGGCATGGCGCGCTACCCAACCCGGCGCCATCGCCTCCCAGACGGCGCGGCTGACCTGTTTGAATTCCCGCTCGTCCATGCGCCCGACACTAACGAGAGCCGGTGCCCGCCACAATCGCGGTCAGCCTGTCGCCGACGAGCGGTCGATGGCGGGCTCGCGCATCCATATCACCGCGAGGGCAAATCCAAGCGTGAGACGGACGACACCCCACAGGATCGCGGTAACCGCCACCCCCGCGAGCGCGGGAAAGAACGCCACCGCCATGCCGATGGCGAGGGCCACGTTCTGGAACGCGACCTCAAGCGTCACCGCGCGGCGGTCCGCTATAGAACTGGTCCCACGTCAGCTCCAACGCCACGGCGAAGACCAGAAAGCCCACCATGACGGCAACCGCGAGGCCCTCCGTCGGGCTGAAGCTGAACCGGGCCAGGTCGATGGCTTCCATGTTGCTCAGCGTGGACACGGAAGGTTCGCCCGATCAACTTCGCAAAAAAAAGCCCCACCCCACCATCGTGTTGCCAACTCCTGTTGCGACTCGCCCTTACAATGGCGCCTGCTCCGCAATTCCAAGCCTGCACATGAGCGCTGGAACACCCCGCTGGGATGGCCTCATCACCGGCATCTCCCTGGCCACCCTCGACGGCGCCGGCTACGGCGAAATCCCCGACGCCGCGCTCGGCTGGCAGAACGGCCGGATCGTCTATGTGGGCCCGCGCGCCGACCTGCCCGCGCCCGAGGACACGCTGGCCGACCAGGTAATCGAGGCCAGCGGCTGGATCACCCCGGGCCTGGTCGACTGCCACACCCATGTGGTGTTCGCCGGAGACCGCGCGCGCGAGTTCGAGATGCGCCTGCAGGGCGAGAGCTACGAAGCCATTGCCCGCGCCGGAGGCGGCATCCTCTCGACCGTACGTGCGGTGCGCGCGGCCAGCGAGGACGAGCTGCTGGCGCAGTCGCTGCCGCGGGCGAAGGCACTGGTCGCCGACGGTGTGACCACATTGGAGATCAAGTCCGGCTACGGCCTCGACCTCGCCAACGAGCGCAAGATGCTGCGCGTCGCGCGGCGCATCGGCGAAGTGCTCGGCATCGAAGTGCGCACCACGTACCTCGCCGCGCATGCGTTGCCGCCGGAATTCAGTGACGATGCCGACGGCTACATCGACGCGGTGCTCGAATGGCTGCCGATGCTGCACGGCGAAGGACTGATCGATGCGGTGGACGCGTTCTGCGAAGGCATCGGTTTCACCCCGGCGCAGACCCGGCGCGTGTTCGAGGCCGCGCACACGCATGGGTTGCCGGTCAAGCTGCACGCCGACCAGCTCAGCGACCTGGGCGGTGCCGGCCTGGTCGCTGAATTCGACGGTCTGTCGGCCGATCACGTCGAATACACCAGCGCCGAAAGCGTCCAGGCGATGGCCGGCCATGGCACGGTCGCGGTGCTGCTGCCGGGCGCCTTCCACGTATTGCGCGAAACGAAGCTGCCACCGCTGGATGCGTTCCGCGAGCACGGCGTGCCGATGGCGGTCGCCACCGACTGCAACCCCGGCACCGCGCCACTGCTGTCGCTGCGCCAGGCGATGCAACTGGCCTGCACGCATTTCCGCCTGACGCCCGAGGAAGCCCTGCGCGGGGCCACCGTCCATGCCGCGCGCGCGCTCGGCTTGGATGATCGTGGCGTGCTGAAGGTCGGCGCACGGGCCGACTTCGTGCTCTGGGACATTGGCCACCCGGCCGAGCTGGGCTACTGGCTCGGCGGGCGGCTTTGCCTGGGCGTGTTCGCAGGCGGGCGGCTGATCGCGTAGCGGATCCGCTTACTCCGCTTTCGGCAGCGAGTCGGGCGTGAGCCGTCCCGTCACCTTGCCCTCGTCATCGAGGAACTCGATCGCGGCCTCGCCGTCGGCATCGACCGCGATCCGGATCCGGGGTTTTTTGCTGGCATCATTCAATACCAACGCCACGGTGCCGTCCGGTCCCCGACCTGCGAACAGGCGCTGTCCTCCAGTGTAGTTCCGATCGAACTCCTCCAGCGCCGCATTGCGCTCCTCTTCCGGAAGGGACTTGATCTTTTGCATCTCCTCAAGATCGGAAAGGATCGAGTAGTCTGGGCGGTCGTTGACTACCAGACCTGCCGCATATTGATCGCCGCCCCTATCGTTCGCCAGGATCTGCACGATCTGGTCCTGTTCGTAGCGGTCGAAAGACATGCTAACGATGGACATCACCTTGCCGTCCGCATCGCGCGAACCTGAGAAGCCCAACCCCCCGACTTCGGTTCCCTCGTCGTTGTAGAACAGCATCCCGGCCAGCGGGCGCGGGTGTTCGTATTCCTTCCCACGGATGATCGCGCCGGGCAGGCGCGCCGAGTTCGAAAGCACATAGCGCAGGGTGCCATCGGGCTCGCGCAGGTTGAGCCGCTGCACGTCGATTTCCTCGAACGTGGTCTTGCCGGAACCGACGGCGCCTGTCAGCAACACGACCGCCAGCGTCGCCGTCAGCACGCCGCTGTAGGCGACCAGGAAACGATTGCTTTTTTCCACTTTGCATGCCCTCCTGGATGAAAATGTGGTCTGCTGTCCGAGGATACGACATCTGCCCGCATATGGCGGTCGTAACGGGTCCGACCCGAAGCTTTTGCGCAGAAACGAAAAAGCCCCGCTCTTGGCGGGGCTCTTCAGTCAGGCAATATGCCGGCGAAGGCTTACTGCTTGGCAGCTGTCTTCTTGGCCACGACCTTCTTGGCGGCCTTGGTGGCCTTCTTCGCTACCGGCGCCGAAGCGGCACCCGTGGCCTTGGTCACCGCCACGTGCGAACGGATGTTGCCGTAGCTGGAGTTGTAACGCTTGCCCTTGGCGGTCTTGCGGTCGCCCTTGCCCATGTCTTCGTGCTCCGGATATGTCGATGTGTTGATGGTGGCGCACCGTCGGGAAGGCGCTGCCGGCTACGCACTGTGGCGTGACCGGGCATTCTAGCACGCGAGAGTCTGGGACTGCCCTCGATGACTCTTCGAGCCCCCTCTCTGATGGGAATGGGTTGCCTCTCGACTAACGGCCAACTGTCCAGAAGCCGGTGGCCATGCCTTTGCGGGACCTTCCGAAACATGGATGTTTCGGATGAGCCCCCAGGGACGGGTTTACCGCGTGTCCCGCAAAGGCATGGCCACCGGCTTCCCTCGCAAAGGCTCATCTGATTGGCACTACCCCGGACTGCGCCGGATCAATGCGCGCAACTGGCGTCGTGCACATGCCCGTGGTTCAGCCGCAGGTTGGCCAGATGGGCCAGGCCGACCAGGGTGCCACCGAAGGTCATCGCCACCGCGTGCGGCAACAGGGCTTCGTGCAACGGACGATACAGCACACCCAGCCACAGCACGAACAATCCCGGCACCAGCAGGGACAACGCCCGCACCGCGCGATGGCGGCGGTAGCCCCAGGCCACGCTGAACAGCCCCAGGGCGGTCGCGAAAATCACGAAGGCCAGCTCGAAGCTGTCATCGAACCAGCCCGATACGCCCAGCGATGGCAGGGTCGCAATCATGATCGGCACCAATGCGCAGTGCGCTGCACACAGCAGCGAACCGGCTGCGCCGATGCGGTCGAGGAAGCGACGGAAAAGTGGCTGGGGCTTGGGGGAAAGCATGACGTGCGGCAGGGGCTGGACTGCGGATGGTTATAGTATAACATTCGGACCCCTCCGGTACGCCACTTTAGCTGAACCCAATGCCAGCCAACACCTTGCCTCGCCGCCTCCCCCTTTCCATCGCCCTTGCCATCGCCCTCTCGACGCCCCTTGCGGCCAATGCCCAGGAGATGGAGGCTGCTGCCGACGCGGCCGAGCGCGAACATGCCCATGACCCTGTCGACCTGCAGGCCGTCAAGGTCCGCGCCACCCCGCTGGCCGGCACCGCCGAGGACCTGATCCGCCCGGTCGAAGTCCTGGCAGGCGAGAAACTCGACGAGGCCAAGAGTCATTCGCTCGGCGAGACGGTCTCGAAACTGCCCGGTGTGCAATCGACCTACTTCGGGCCCGGCGTCGGCCGGCCGATCGTGCGCGGTCTGGACGGTGCCCGCGTGCAGGTGCTCAACGACGGCCTGGGCACTGGCGACGTATCCACGGTCAGCGCCGACCACGCGGTCACCATCGAACCGTTCCTGGCCAACCAGATCGAAGTGCTGAAGGGCCCGGCCACCCTGCTCTATGGCAGCGGCGCGATCGGCGGTGCGGTCAACGTGATCGACGGCCGGATCCCCGAGGCCCCCACCGCCGCACCACTGGAAGGTCGTGCAGAGTTGCGCTACGGCAGCGTCAACGACGAGAAGACCGGCATGGTGCGCCTTGATGGCACCGCCGAGGGCGGCAACCTGGTGTTCCACTTCGACGCATTGCACCGCGAGACCAACGACTATCGCATTCCCGGCCATGCGGAGAGCGAGCACGCCCACGAAGACGATCACGATGATGATCACGACGACCATGACGACCACGATGAAGAGCGCGGCGCCCATGGCACCCTGCCGGGCAGTGCAATCCGCACCGACGCCGCTTCGCTGGGTATGTCGTGGGTCGGCGAACGCGGCTTCATCGGCGCCAGCTACAGCATGTTCAACAGCCGCTACGGCGTGCCGGGCCATGCGCACGACGATGATCACGGCCATGATGACGATGACGACGATGACCATGACGATCACGAGGAAGAAGGCCCGGTCCGCATCGTCATGGATCAACGCCGCACCGAGGTGCGTGGCGGACTGGACGACCTCGGCCCGTTCGCCTCGATGCGCGTGAAGCTCGCCCACAATGAGTACACCCATACCGAGTACGAAGGCGACGAAGTCGGCACCGTGTTCGACAACGACAGCACCGAGGCTCGCCTGGAGCTGGTCCATCAGCCGCTGTTGGGCTGGGACGGTGCGGTCGGCCTGCAGTGGTCGAAACGCAACTTCAATGCGGTCGGCGAAGAGGCCTTCGTGCCCGGCACCACAGGACGCGACACCGGCCTGTTCTGGATCGGACAGCGTGAGTTCGACGCACTGAGGATCGAGCTGGGCGCACGGCATGATCGCAACCGCATCGACGTCGATGCGGCCGACGCCATCGGCCCGGACCGCGACTTCGATACCACCAGCCTGTCGGCAGCAATGCGCTGGAACATCAATCCGGACTTCCATCTGTCCTTCGGACTCGACCGCGCCCAGCGTGCGCCAACCGCCGAGGAGCTGTATTCCAACGGCTTCCATGTGGCCACCGGCAGTGTCGAGCTGGGCGATCCCAACCTCGACGTGGAGACCGCCAACCGCGCCGAGATCGGCCTGCACTGGCACGCCGGCCCGCTCGAACTGGCTGCCTCGATCTACCACACCCGCTTCGACGACTTCATCTACCAGGCCGACACCGGCATCGACGACGGCGGTCCGGTGCGGGTCTGGAGCCAGGACGACGCCCGTTTCAACGGCGCCGAAGTCGAGGCGAACTGGAACTTCGCCGACAACGACAGCGGCTATTGGGACCTGCGGGTATTCGGCGACGTAGTGCGCGGCAAGCTGACCGGCAGCGGCACGCGCGAGGTGGATATCTCGGTGCCGCATGGCGATCACACCCACGACTACACCGTGGAACTGGCCCGCGGCGGCAACCTGCCCCGTATCGCCCCGTCCCGCATCGGCAGCGAGCTGCGCTGGGCATTGGGCGCATGGCGGGCGTCGCTGGGCGCGGTTCGCTACGCGAAACAGGACGATGTCGCCGAGCATGAGGAACCGACCCCGGGCTACACCCTGGTCGACGCCCACCTCGCCTGGCACTTCGATACCGCCGCCGGCGGCGCCTGGGAAGTGTTCGTCAACGGCAGCAACCTGCTCGATGAGGAAGCCCGCGTGCACACCTCCCCGCTCAAGGACCTTGCCCCGCTGCCGGGTCGTGGAGTCGCCTTCGGCGTGCGCGCGTTCTTCTAAGGACGATCCCGGCACGATACCCGGGCGATGCCCGGGTATCGCCGGAGTTTGCCGTGCAAACCCTGGCCCCATTCGCGCCTGCGGCGCGAATCGCCCCCTGACTCAGGGGGCTGGGTATCGCACTCAATCGGATCAATCACCTTTCTTTGCGCACTCCGCGCAGACGCCATGCACTTCCAGCGTCTGCGCCTGCGGCATGAAGCCGAGCGCGCGGGCGCGACGGTCGAGCGAAGCGACGATGTCCTCGTCCTCCAATTCGGTCGCAGAATGGCACGTGTCGCAGATCAGGAACGGCACCGCATGTGTTTCGGCCCCGGGGTGGTGGCAGCCGACGAATGCATTGATCGAGGCGAGCCTGTGGATGAAGCCGTGCTCGAGCAGGAAGTCGAGCGCGCGGTAGACCGTGGGCGGTGCCGCCGAATCATGGGTCGCCTTCATCCGATCGAGCAGCTCATAGGCCTTGACCGGACGCCCGGCATCGGCGATCAGCTGCAGCGCATTGGCCCGGAGCGGGGTCAGGCGCAGGCCGCGTTGCAGGCACTGACGCTCGACCTCGCGCACGAAACCGGCCGCGTCATGGACGTGGTGCTTGGGGTCGGTGCATGCGTGCGGCTTGGTCATATCCCTGATTTAGGCCTGCGGCGGCAGTTTTGCAAGTGCGGCGTCGATCCGTGCCAGTGCCTCGTCGCGCCCGCACAGGTAGACAGTATGGCCGATGTCCGGGCTGACCTGGGTGCCGGTGATCGCCACCCGCATCGGCTGGGCGACCTTGCCCATGCCGATCTCCAGCGCTTCAGCCGTCGCCTTGAGTACGGCGGTGATCGCGTCGGCGCTCCAATCCGGCAACGCTGCCAGTCGCACCCGGGCCTCGGCCAGTGGCGCGCGGGCCTTGTCGGTCAGGTGTTTGATGACGGCGGCATCGTCGTATTCGCTCAAGGGCCCGAACCAGACCTTTGAACGCTCGGCCATCTCCTTCAGCGTCTGCACGCGGTCGCGCAGGGCAATGACGATGTCGGCCGGCGCCGGTCCCCTGGCCGGATCGCAGCCCTGCTGCTGCAGATGCCACTCCAGATGCTTCGCCACTTCGGCCGGGTCATCGCTCTTGAGGTATTGCTGATTGAGCCAGCCAAGCTTGGCCGGGTCGAGGCGCGAGGCCTTGGCGTTGACGTCCTTGAGGTCGAACAGCGAGATCATCTCCGCGATCGAGAAGATCTCCTGGTCGCCATGCGACCAGCCCAGCCGCACCAGGTAGTTGAGCAATGCGTGCGGCAGGTAGCCCATGTCGCGGTACTGCATGACGTCGGCGGCGCCGGTACGTTTGGACAGCTTGGCGCCCTGCTCGTCGAGGATCATCGGCAAGTGGGCGAAGGCCGGCACCGGCACACCGAGCGCCTGGTAGATGTTGATCTGGCGGGGGGTGTTGTTGACGTGGTCGTCGCCGCGCACGACATCGGTGATGCCCATGTCCATGTCGTCGACCACGACCGCGAAGTTGTAGGTCGGGTAGCCGTCGGAGCGGAAGATCACCAGGTCGTCGAGCTCGTCGTTGCTGATCTCGATGCGTCCCTTGACCTTGTCCTCCCACACAACGCTGCCGCCCTGCGGGTTCTTGAACCTGATCACGCGATTCGGATCATCGCGGTACGGCAAATTGGCGTCGCGGGCGGCGCCGTTGTAGCGCGGCTTCTCGCCCTTGGCCATCGCCGCCTCGCGCATCGCCTCCAGTTCTTCCTTGCTCTCGTAGGCGTAGTAGGCGGTGCCGTCGGCGAGCATCTTCTCGGCGACTTCGCGGTAACGCTCCAGCCGCTGCGTCTGGTAGAACGGGCCCTCGTCGTAATCAAGACCCAGCCAGCCCATCGCCTGCAGGATCGCGTCGATCGCGGCCTGGGTGCTGCGCTCGCGGTCGGTATCCTCGACCCGCAGGATGAACTGTCCGCCGAATCGGCGTGCCTGCAGCCAGCAATACAGCGCGGTGCGGGCGCCGCCGATGTGCAGGTAGCCGGTGGGACTGGGGGCGAAGCGGGTACGGCAGGTCATGCGGAGCTCGGGAATGCGGCGGAAGGCGCGATTTTACCGGATTGCCTCCCCGGCAACCGCCGCCCCCTCCGTCCCGCGCGCATCCAGGCCGATGCTTGCCTCGGCGCCATCGGCACGGGAAACGAGTTGCAGGTCGATTCCGTGGCGCTCGCAGACCCGGTGCACGATCGCCAACCCGAGCCCGAAGCCGCTGCTGCCCTCGCGCTTGCGCAACGGTTCGCCCTGCGTCCAGTCGCCCTCGGCGGCGGCGATCCGCCCGCTGTTCGCGATCCGCAGCCGGCCGTCGGCAAGGTCGATCCGCACCCGCCCGTCCTCGGTGTGGGCGAAGGCATTGCCGACCAGGTTCGACAGCAGTACGTGCAGCACCGCTGCGGACACAGGCAATACGAGGTGAGGCGGCACCTCCACATCGACCTCGACCGGCTTGCCATCCAGCAAGGGTGACTGCTCGACCACCACGCGCTCGACCAGGGGCAGCACCGCCGTGGACTCGCCGCCATGTTCTGTCCACGCCTCGCGAGCGAGCGACAGCAACATCGTCACCGTCTGCTCCAGTTGCCGCGCGGATTCGTGCACGTGGGCGAGATGCTGACGGCCGCCCGGCGACAGTCCCGTCTCACCTTGCATCCGCTCGGAGGCACTGCGGATCACCGCCAACGGCGTGCGCAGTTCGTGGCTGGCGTCACGGGTAAACTCCCGCTCACGGGCAATGAACGCATGCACGCGCTCACCCAGAGTGGCAAGTCCGCGCGCCAGTACGCCGACTTCGTCATCGCCGGCATAGCGCGCAAACGGTGGCGGTGGCCTGTCCGGGCGCATGGCGTCGACCAGCGCGGCCAGCCGCGACAGCGGCCGCGCGGTACGCCTGGCCAGCCAGAACCCGAGCCCGATTGCCAGGGCAACCAGTCCAAGCCCCGTTGCCGCCAGCAGCGCAAACAAAGGATCGCGCATCGGACGCACGATCAGCCAGTCGCTGACTTCGGCGACCAGCCAGGTCGGGGCTACTTGAGCGGATGGCTGAAGCGCGTGTACGTGGTAATGCCGGCCTTCCCGTCCCGCGAACTCACGCCGCCACGGTTCCTCCACGCGCGCCTCGCGCAGGTCCTCGGGGAACGCATCCGGCGACGCGTATATGCGCACGAACGGTTCGCGCGGTTGTATCCATTCCCCGCTCGCGTGCCAATGCGCGAGCTGGGTTTGTGCTTCCTGTTCGAGAACACGGTCGAAGAACGCGTCCTCGACGGCGTACATGAACGCCACGGCATACAGGGCGAACACACCTGCAACCAGCAACGTGAAGACCGCGAACGCCAGCATCAGCCGCGTCTGCAACCTGCGCACGGGCCGACTCATTCGTCGGCCACCAGCGCGTAGCCGACGCCATGCACGGTGCGCAACATCGGCACCTCGAATGGCCGGTCGAGCACCTGCCGGAGCAGGTAGAGATGCGAGCGCAACGGATCGGACTGCGGCACGCTACCGCCCCAGATGCGCTCGACCAGCTCACTGCGCGTCAGTGTGCGCGGCCAGGCCTCGGCCAGTGCCAACAGCAGGCGCGCCGGAATCTGCGGCAGATCGAGCGGGCGCTCCTGTCGCCAGGCCTGCCCACTGCGTCGGTCGACGCGCAGCGAGCCCACCCGCAACAAATGTCCCTCGCCGGCGCGGTGCCGGTGCGACAACGCCATGCATCGTGCCAGCAGCTCCTCGCCAGCGAACGGCTTGATCAGGTAGTCGTCTGCACCGGCGGAGAAGCCGTGCAACTTGTCGTCGAGCGAGTCGCGCGCGGTCAGCATCAGCACCGGCACATGGCGATCGCATTGCGCGCGCAGCCGCTCGCACACGGCCAGGCCATCCAGCCCGGGCAGGGTCAGGTCGAGCACCATCACATCCGGCGGATCGGCCAACGCCAGGCGCAGGCCGGTCGGGCCATCGGCGGCGAAATCCGGGCGGTGGCCATGCGCTTCCAACAGCGCAGCAATGCTGCCGCGCAATGCCAGGTTGTCTTCGACCACCAGAATGCGCAGGCGCTCGGCCGCCATCGGTCACTGCTCCATCTTGGCTTGCAGGGTCCTAGCTTCGTCGAGTTCCGGATGGGTTGCCAGCACCTTCGCCAATCGCTGCCGGGCCTGTCCGGCATCACCGAGCCGCCATTGCGCCTCGGCGATGCCGACCTCGAGCTGCGGCGCGAGCATGTGTGACTGCGCCAGCTGCATGATCGCCAATGCATCGCGCACCGCGTCATCGCCGGCGGCAACCTGCAACTGGTAGTAGCCCAGCAGGCCGATCAGTTCGGGATGGAAGCGCGCCGTGTCGGCGGCCAGTTCGCTACGGACCGAGCCATCTTCCCCTTGCAGCAGGCGCTGAACCAGCGCCATCGTGGCCTCGTCCCGCCAGGGCGTGCGAGCGACCGGCGTGCGGCCTGTGGCCCGGACGACGGCTTCAGCGACCGCAGCGCTCGAATACGGGTTCTGCCCGGTAATGAGCCGACCATCGACGACGAGCTTGGGCATCATCAATGGCGCCTCCTCCCAGAGTGCCCCGCGCTCCCGCATCGCATCCTCGATCAGGAAGCGGAACTGTTTCGCCCACTTCTTGCCAAACACCGATTCCTCTTCGTTGCTGAAGCCGGTAACGCGGCGCCCTTCGACCAGCAAACGTCCATCCTGCAGGCGCACATCGACCAGTGCCGCAGGTCCATGGCACACCGCGGCGACCACGCCGCCGCGTTCGTACACGCCGGCAAGCAGCGAACGAAGCGCCTGATCCTCCGGCAAGTCGAACATCGCGCCCTTGCCGCCGACGACATATACCGCGGCGTAATCCTCCGCCTGCAGGGACGAGGTTGCGCGGGTAGAGGCCAGCTTTTCCACGGCTTCCGGATCGGCCAGCAGGCGTGCGTTGAACGGCTCCTCCGGGTCGAATCTGTCCGCTTCGACCTTGCCGCCGCGCGGGCTCGCGATGTCGACTGCCAGGCCATTGTCACGGAATACATGCCAGGCCTGCGCCAGCTCGTCCATCTCGAAACCGGGCCGGGTCTTGCCCTGATCGCGCCCCTCGCCGCTGACGATGATAAGGACCCGATCCTGACCGGGCGAAGCAGCGACAGCCTGCAGGGGCGCCAGTGCGCAGACGAGCAACACGCCAAGGATCCGGCGCAGACGATGAATCATGAAAGCAGGCATTGAGGTGCTCCATTCGCGGAATTCGGAACGGAGTCTGGCGCCATGATGTGAAGCGAATTTCAAATCCCGGCGCCCATCGGGCAGAACCGGAACACACCTATAATGTCGGCATGACCACCCTTTTCATATCCGACCTGCACCTCGATCCCGAGCGTCCGCAGATCACCGACCTGCTGGTCGAATTCCTGCGCGGCGAGGCCCGTGGCGCCGACGCGCTGTACATCCTCGGCGACCTGTTCGAGGCCTGGGTCGGCGACGACGACCCGTCCGCGGCCGGCGCCACCGTCGCCACCGAAGTCCGCGCGCTGGTGGATTCGGGCGTGCCGGTGTTCTTCATCCGCGGCAACCGCGACTTCCTGCTCGGCGAGGACTATGCCCGCCGCGCCGGCATGAGCATCCTGCCCGACCCGGCAGTGGTGAGCCTTTACGGCCGCCCCACCCTGCTGATGCATGGCGACACCCTGTGCACCGACGACCTCCCCTACCAGCAGTTCCGTGCCCAGGTGCGCGACCCGCGCTGGCAGGCGCAGATGCTGGCTCAGCCTCTGGCCGCACGGCTGGCGTTCGCGAAGCAGGCACGCGAGGCCAGCATGAAGCGGCAGTCGGAAATGAAAGGCGATGACCGTGCGCAGTTCGAAACCATTACCGACGTGTCCCCGACCACCGTGCAGGCAACCCTGCACCGTTACGGCATCGACACCCTGATCCACGGCCACACCCACCGTCCGGCCATCCATGAGCTCGAGGTCGACGGCCGCGCGTGCCGGCGCATCGTGCTCGGCGACTGGTACGAGCAGGGCTCGGTGCTGCGGGTGGATGCGGATGGGGTGAAACTCGACCGCCTGTGATGATCGCCCGGCAATCCGTTCCTACAAGTCCATGGACGCCAGCATCGCCAGTTCGTCTTCGTCGAAGCCCGCCATCAAGCGCGCCTCGAGATTGAACGGCCCGTGCAGTTGGCCGCTGGCGTATTCGCCCAGCAATTCGCGAAAACGCGAACGCGGTTCGATGCCGCTTTGTTCACAATGCCAACGATACCAGCGTGAACCGGCGGCAACATGCGCCACTTCCTCGCGCAGGATCACTTCGAGGATGCCGGCGGTGGCTTCGTCGCCGAGCGAGCGCAGCTTGACGATCATCCCCGGCGTCACGTCCAGCCCGCGTGCTTCCAGCACGCGCGGCACCAGGGCCATCCGTGCCAGGCCGTCGTGGGCGGTCTTCTCGCACATCTCCCACAAGCCGTTGTGGGCGTCGAAGTCGCCGTAGTCGTAGCCTAGATCGCGCAGGCGATCGCGCAACAGCACGAAATGACGGGCTTCGTCGTCGGCCACCGCAATCCAGTCGGCGTAGAACCTGTGCGGCAGTCCGCGAAAACGGTAGGCCGCATCCCAACCCAGATCGATGGCATTGAGTTCGATATGGGCGATGGCATGGATGAAGGCCGCGCGGCCCTCGACAGTGCCGAAGCCGCGCCGTGGCAGCTCGCGCGGATGCACCAGCCGTGGTCGCAGTGGCCGGCCGGGCATGCGGATCGGCTCTGGCGGCGGCGCATCACCGGCCACCTCCAGTTCGCCGCGCGCGAAGGCGGCAGCGTAGCGGTGGGTCAGAGCAACCTTTTCATCCGGATCACGGGCATCCAGGCAGTGGCGGGCGGCGGCGAAGAGCGAAGTCATGCAAGTGCCCGGCCGTCATTCCGTCGGGATGACAACGGAGGCCGCGGAAACGACCTCAAGCATCACGACACCCGGCGCTGCTTCTTCGCCTCGTCCGAACGCAGGTGCTTGATGCGCTCGAAGTAGTCGTCCGCGGTGCCGGTGACATACTCGCCATTGAAGCAGGACGAGTCGAAGTGGTCGATGGAGTGCTTGGGCCCGGACACCGCTTCCTGCAGGTCGGAGAGGTCCTGGTAGATCAGCCAGTCGCAGCCGAGGATGGCCTGCACGTCCTCCTCGCTGCGGTTGTAGGCGACCAGTTCCTCGGCAGTGGGCATATCGATGCCGTAGATGTTCGGATAGCGCACCGGCGGTGCCGCCGAGGCCAGATAGACCTTGCGAGCGCCGGCGTCGCGCGCCATCTGCACGATCTGCTGGCTGGTGGTGCCGCGCACGATCGAGTCGTCGACCAGCAGCACCACCCGGTTGCGGAATTCCAGCGGGATGGGGTTGAGCTTGCGTCGCACCGACTTCGCGCGCTCGCTCTGCCCCGGCATGATGAAGGTGCGGCCGACGTAGCGGTTCTTGATGAAGCCCTCGCGGTACTTCACTCCGAGCACATTGGCGACCTCCAGCGCGGCGTCGCGCGAGGAGTCCGGAATCGGGATCACGGTATCGATGTCGTGGTCCGGGCGCAGGCGCAGGATCTTCTCGCCCAGCTTCTGGCCCATGCGCATGCGCGCCTTGTGCACCGACACATCGTCCATCATCGAGTCCGGCCGCGCGAAGTAGACGTATTCGAAGATGCACGGCGTATGCACCTGCTCCTCGGCGCAAGCCTGGGTGAACAGCTGTCCATCGGCGGTGACGACGATGCCCTCGCCCGGACGCACGTCACGCAGGCGTTCGAAGCCGGTCAGGTCGAGCGCGACCGACTCGCTGGCCACCGCATACTCGTCGCGGCCGTTGACCGTGCGCTTGCCGAGCACCAGTGGCCGGATGCCGTGCGGGTCGCGGAACGCGACCAGGCCCATGCCGAGCACTGCCGCGACCACTGCGTAGCCACCCACGCAGCGCTGGTGCAGATTCTCGATAGCCTTGAATGCCGCTGCCGGGCTCAGTGCCTTCTGCCTGTCCAGTTCGTGCGCGAACACGTTGAGCAGCACTTCGGAGTCGGACTCGGTATTGATGTTGCGGCGATCCTGTGCGAACACCTCGTTGCGCAGGGCTTCGGTGTTGATCAGGTTGCCGTTGTGGGCGAGCACGATGCCGAACGGCGAATTGACGTAGAACGGCTGCGCCTCGTCGGAGCCTTCGCTGCCGGCGGTCGGATAACGGCAATGGCCGATACCGATATTGCCGCGGAGCAGCTGCATCGAAGCCTGGTCGAAGACATCGCGGACCAGACCGTTGCCCTTGTGCACGCGCAGGCGAGTGCCCTCGGAAGTGGCGATACCCGCCGCATCCTGGCCGCGGTGCTGAAGCACGGTGAGACCGTCATACAACTGGGCCGCAACGTCGTTATGGCCGACGATACCGATAATGCCGCACATGGGGCGTGTGTCCTGCGTTTGTTTGTTGAGATGGGAAATTGATGGAATGAAGCCGGGTATCAGTGTCCGCCGTCCACTGCGGCCGGATCCGGCGTGCGGTCGGCATTGACATTGGCCGGATCCACCGCCCGCCCGGCGGACTGTTGCGTCGGCGCCTGCGACTGCGTGCCCGGCAACGGCAGATTCTGGCCTTGCAGCAACTCGCCCAGATCACCCAGGTCCGGTAGCGGCAATTGCTGCGTCTGCATCGGCGCACCGCCATTGGCTGCGCCCGGCTTCGCGCCCTGCCCGGACAATTCGCCGAGCCGGCGCAGCAGTTCCTGCGAGTCCTGCCCGCCCGGCATGCCCGGCATGCCGCTACCGTCGATCAACGGCTGCAGCGCCTTTTTCTGTTGCTGGATGTTGTCTTTCGACAGCGGGCCGCCGGCATCGAAGTCGATCTGCCGCGCAACCGCATCGGGCAGCATTCCGCGCATCCAGCGTGCGCCCGGCTCGAACGCCGGCATGGTCAACGACTGCTGCCACTGAGGCCCGCGCGGCAACGAGGTGAAGCCCATCAGCAGTACCAGCATGCAGGCGAACAGTCCGCCACGGACGACGCCGATGGCGAGCCCGAGACTTCGATCCAGTCCCGACAGGCCCACCGAGTCAAGCACCCGGCGCACGAACCAGCTGAGCAGCTTCACTGTCACCATCACGATTCCGAAGCACAGCAGGTAACCACCAACGAGATAGCCGGTGCCCGGGTCGAGGTGTCCGACATCATGGCCGCAGCATCGCCGCCGAACCAATATGCAGCCGCACCCGCAAAGACCCAGGACAGCAGCGACAGCAGCACGCCGACGAAGCCGCGCATCAGGCCAAGCAGTGCCGAGATCGCCACGATCGCAAGCAACACCCAATCGATAGCCGTCATCGCGCAAGCCTCCATGCGTGAGCTCCTCGCGGTCCGCACCGGAGCTGCGGGCCTGCAGAGCGGGGAAAGACAAAGACGTCCATGTCGGCATGCCGGATATCAGTGCACGGCATGTCGAAAAACAGCCCGGGAACGCCGCCGCGCAGGTGCACGGCGTTCCTGCAGGAAGCCGCAGAGCGGCCGTTCGGGCCTGGTGGCATGCGTGGGCAAGCACTCAGATTCACGGATGCGGCCGGACCATGCCGGTGATGCCAAGCTTGCCCGCGACCTGAGCCTTGAGCTGTTCGGCCTCGGCACGGGTCGAAACCGGGCCGACACGGACGCGGCTGAGCGTACCCTTGTCTGTGTTGACCCTCTCGGTAAAGGCACTGAAACCGGCGGCGCGCGCACGGTCGCGCAACTTGTCGGCTTCGGCTGCCTGGCTGAAAGCACCGAGCTGGACCGCAAAGCCGACCGTGGCCGCGGCCGGTGCGCTCGACGCAGGAGGCGGCGCAGTGGCGACAGGTTGCTGCGGGACCGATTGTTGTGGGGCTGGCTGCTGCGGCGCGGGATCGACCTTCGGCGGCGCCGGCTTCGGGGCCTCGGGTTCGGGCGCCGTCGCCACCTCGGCGGGCTCCGCGCCGACCGGGGTCGCTGCATCGGCATTGAGCACCACCACCCGCACCTCGACATCGTTGCGGATCCGGCCCGCCCGAATACGCGCGGCCTCCGCATCGGCCTGGGTCGCGAAGGGGCCGATCCGGACCCGGTGCAGGGTCCGGTTGTCGCGACCGCTGACGGCCTCCTGGTACCCCGGCAGGCTCGCGGCCTTCAAGGCCGCGATCACGCGACCGGCGTCGTCGGCACTGGAATAGGTGCCGAAGCTCACCGCGTAATCGCCACCGACAGTGGCGGCCGGCATCATTCCATCTTCTTCAGGCTTGGCGACCTGCTCGCGGGTATCGACGGTCGGCAGGCGACCTTCATCGTCGGGCTCCATGCCAACCACCCCGCCGGCAGGAGCGGCACCCGACGGGGTAACCAGTGGCAGTTCACGGGTCTGGAAGCCCTCCCGTGGTGGTGCGGCTGGCAGGTCGAGCTGGATGTCGGCGACCCCGCTTTCCGGGGCCGGGCCCTTGATCAGCATGGGCAGAAAGATCACGGCAAGCGCAACCAGGACGATTGCGCCGATCAGGCGCTGTTTCAGGGCGGGTTCCACAGGGCGGGTTCCGGGTCTCGCGGCCAGACGATTCGCGTCGCGATTATACCCCGCACGCGCGCCGACCCCAGCGGGCAGCCGGAACGGTTGTTCAGCCTCGCCTGCCGGTCAGGCGAGCACTCCGAGCGCGGCGGCGGCAGTGTGGAAGGAGCCGAACACCAGGATCCGGTCATGGATGCCCGCCTCATCGCACGCCACCCGGATGGCCGAGGCCACGTCGACATGCGGCTGCCCGCCTTCGGCCGCGGTGCCGGCCAGGCGTGCAGCCAGCGCAGCGGCACTGCCGCCACGCGGGCCGACGCCCTCCAGTCCGGCCAGGTGCCAGCCGTCGATGCAATCGGCCAGCGCAGCGACCACGCCAGCGGCGTCCTTGTCGTCCAGCGCCGCATACACCGCCAGCGTGCGGCCGGGTACCGGGTGCGCCTGCAACCACTCGGCCACCGCTCCAGCCGCCTGCGGGTTGTGGCCGACGTCGACCAGCACTGCCACGCCATCGCGCTCGAAACGCTGCAGGCGGCCGGCTACTGCGGCTTGGGCGACGCCTTCGGCAACTGCCTGGGCGGAAGGCGGGCTTTCCAGCGCGCGCAGTGCGGCAATCGCGGTGGCGGCATTGCGCAGCTGCACCGGCGCGGACAGGAGTGGCATCGGCAAGGCGAGCTCGCAGCCAATCTCACGCCAGTGCCAGGTGCTCGGATTGCCCTCGTCCGGCAGGTCGATGAAGAAATCGCATCCGATCCGGATCGCCGAAGCGCCGATCGCATACGCATGCCGCAATACACTCGATGGCGGATCGTCATCGCCCAGCACCAGCGGCTTCCACGCCCGCGCGATGCCAGCCTTTTCGACACCGATGGTCTCGCGGTCCCCGCCGAGCCAATCCTGATGGTCGACGTCCACGGTGGTGATCACCGCCACGTCCGGGTCGATCATGTTGGTGGCGTCGAGACGGCCACCCAGGCCGACTTCGAGAATCGCGAGGTCGAGATCGGCGCGTTCGAACAGCCGCAACGCGGCCAGGGTGGCGTATTCGAAGTAGGTCAGCGTGGTGCCGCCGCGCGCGGCTTCGACCGCCTCGAAGGCCTCGACCAGCGCGGTATCGTCGGCATCGACACCCTCGATCCGTACCCGCTCGTTGAAGGCGAGCAGGTGCGGTGAAGTGTAGGCACCGACGCGCCAGCCGGCCGCACGCGCGATCGCCTCGATGAAGGCGACGGTCGAGCCCTTGCCATTGGTGCCGCCGACGGTGACGACCTGCCGCGCGGGGCGGCCAAGCGACATGCGGCCGGCGACCTCGCGGACGCGGTCCAGTCCCATGTCGATGGACTTGGGGTGTTGCTGCTCGATGTAGTCGAGCCATTCGGGGAGGGTGCGGGACATGCACTGGATTGTATGTCGCGTCCGCGACCTTGGTGGAGAGGCGTGAGAAGCCATGGGACTCGTTTCTCACTCCTCTTCACTCGTGTGGGCTTCAAAGCGCCCGGTGCACCGCCTCGCCGAACAGGGCGGTGTGGTGGCTGCAGTCGTTGAGCCGCACGATCTCGAGCTGCCCGACGCTGTCGCCCTCGAGCAGATTGAGCGTGGTCGGTGCCTGGCGGAAAGTCCACAGGCGCCGGAACGGGATCCCGAGCAGATGACACAGGATCACCCGGTTGACCGCGTCGTGGGCAACCACCAGCAGGGTCTCGTCCGCTCCAAGACCTTCGCCAGCGCGCAGCAGGGCCGGCCAGGCACGGTCGAACACCTGCTGCAACGACTCGCCGCCCTGCCCCGGCATCTGCACGGTCTCGGGCGCCTCGCGCCAGGCCTTCAGGCGTTCCGGGTCACGGGTGTGGATCTCGCTGGCGAGCAGGCCTTCCCACTCGCCATGGCCGATCTCCTTCAGGCCCTCGTCAAAGGAAAGCAGGCCGGCGCGGTGGCCGAGCGCCAGCTGTGCCGTGGTCTTCGCTCTCGACAGCGGCGAGGCCACCGCGCGGGTGACAGGCATCTCGCGCAGGCGTTCGCCCAGCGCACGCGCCTGCGCTTCGCCGACCGGCGACAGCGGGATGTCTTCCTGGCCCTGGTAGCGGCCTTCGGCGTTCCACGGCGTCTCGCCGTGGCGGGCAAGCAATACACGCATCTTCGGACCTCAGACCTGGTGCAGGGAGAGGACGCCCGGCGTGCCACGCAACGCCAGCAGTTCCTCTTCGGTGACTGGACGGTCGACGGTGATCGCCGCGCGGGCCTGGCCATCGCCGGCCGCACCCAATGCGAAGTTGACGATATTGACGCCGGCCGTGCCGAGCTTGCTGCCGACCGTGCCGATCATGCCCGGGCGGTCTTCGTTGCGCATCAGCAACACCGGTGCGAGCGGGTCGAATTCGATCTCGACGCCGTCCAGCCGCACCACGCGTGGACCGCGGTGCAGGGTCGCCTCGACCTCGCGGGTGCGGCCCTCGCCTTCGATGCGCACCCGCAACAGGCGGTCGAAGCCGTCGCCATCGCCGCCGACGGTCTCGGCCACGGTCAGGCCACGGTTGGCGGCTTCCTGCAACGCATTGACCGGAGTCACCCGGCCGGAATGCTCGCCCATCAGCGCGGCCACCAGCAGGCGGCTCAGCGGACGGGTATCGAGCGCCTCGGTGCGGCCGGCGTAGGTGATGTGCAATCGGGTCGGTGCCGGTACCAGCCGCGAGGCCAGTTTGCCGAGCGCGGACATCAGCGGCATCCACGGCCCGACTTCGCGTGCGGCCTCGGCGGTCAATGGCGGCAGGTTGACGCAGCCGGCGACCGCGCCGGTGGCGACGAAGTCGATGATCTGGCGGGCTAGGATCGTACTGACCGCTTGCTGCGCCTCGCTGGTCGACGCGCCCAGGTGCGGGGTCAGGATCAGCTTCGGATGGCCACGCAGTGGCGAGTCGGCCTGCAGCGGCTCGGTAACGAAGGTGTCGAGCGCAGCGCCGGCGAGGTGGCCTTCGTTGAGCATCTGGACCAGCGCGGCCTCGTCGACCAGGCCGCCGCGAGCGGCGTTGATCAGGTAGGCGCCCTTCTTCATCGAGCGCATGCTCGCCTCGGACAGCAGGTTGGTGGTGTCCTTGGTGCGCGGGATGTGCAGGGTGACGATGTCGGCCCAGGCCAGCAGTTCGTCGAGGGTCTTCAGCGGCACGCTGCCCTTGGCGGCGGCGGCGGCGGGCAGGAAGGGGTCGAATGCGGCGACCTCCATGCCGATGCCGGCGGCCTTGCGCGCGACGGTGCCGCCGATGCGGCCGAGGCCGATCACGCCGAGCTTCTTGCCCTCCAGCTCGAAGCCGGTCAGGCCGGCCTTGGGCCATTCGCCGGCCTTCATGCCGGCGTCGGCGCGCGGGATGTGGCGGGCCAGCGCGAACAGCAGCGAGATCGCGTGTTCGGCGGCGGCGAGGGTGTTGCCGTCGGGCGCGTTCATCACCGCGATGCCGCGCTCGGTGGCGGCGTTGACGTCGATGGTGTCGACGCCGGCGCCGGCGCGGCCGATCACCTTCAGTTTGGTCGCCTTGGCCAGCGCGTTGGCCGGGACCTTGGTCGCCGAGCGCACGAGGATGGCGTCGAAGCCGGCCAGCTTGTCGGCCAGCGCTTCGGGGTCCTTGATCGGTTCGGGGGCGACTTCGACCTCCCATCCCGCGTCGCGGAACAGGTTGAGGCCGTCTTCATGGATGCCATCGCAGGCCAGGACTTTCATTGCATGCTCCAGTGGGTTGAGTGACCCGCGGAACACATGCAGCCGGCATGCTGGAGGAAGGTTCTGCCCTGTGTGGTACTTCCACTCCGGGCAGCCGCACCGGGAGGTGCGGGAGGATCTGCGGAGAAATGCAGATCGGGAGATGTTGCCTTCGATCGGGAAACGGGGCCGGCTGGCATGGGAATCCGCGATGCAGGCAAGATTAGCAGAGCCGTGCTGCGACGCAACAGTTGCGTTGGAAACCGGGCTGGCGGGAGGGCTCACGAGGGAAACCGGTGACCGGCATTCCAGGTTCTTCGCCCAATCGAGGGGAAAGCGTCAGTTCTGCTGGATGACCGGGGCACCGGGGGCGAAGGCCCTTGGATGCGAATGTCCACCGGCGGCGGCCGGGGGACATTCGCCGTCAAGGCCGGCAGGTCGCGTCGGGACAGCCAGGTAGCGGCGAAACCCGGCGGAGACTCCATCCGAAGCCGCTTCAACAGAACCTCACTGCTTCGCCGGCACACCCATCTCCTGCAGCAGCTGCGGCGCCGGGAATACCTCCTGCATGATCCAGCGCATGTAACGCTGGTCGACCGCGATCACCCGGGTCATCGCCGGGTCGAACACCCAGTTCGAGCTGACGCTCTCCCAGTTCATGTCGAACACCAGCCCGACCAGTCGGCCGTGCGCATCCAGCGCCGGCGAACCGGAATTGCCGCCGGTGATGTCGAGGTCGGCCATGAAGTTGACCGGCACCGTGCCCAGCCTGCGGTCGGCCAGCCCGCCATGGTTCTTTGCCGCGACCGCATCCAGCAACGCCTGCGGGGCATCGAACGGCTCCTCGCCGGTGGCCTTGGCGGCAACCTCCTCCAGCAGGGTGAACGAGGCCTGCTTTCTGCCATCAGCGTTGATATAGCCCTGAACGTTGCCGAAGGTGATCCGCAACGAGGAGTTGGCGTCCGGATAGACGGATTCGCCCTTGCTGGCCTTGTAGTCGGCCACCGCCTGCAGGTAGAGCGGGCGGGCGAGCAGCGCATCGCCGGCTCGGGCCTTGCCCTGCTCTTCCAGCGCCAGCAGGGTCGGCATGATCGCGACTGCGAACCGGATCGCGGGATCCTTGTTCTTCTCGAAATCGCGACGGCCGGCCTTCATCAGGCCGAGACGGTATTCGGCGTCGCCGAGGTCGGTTTTCGCAAGCTTGTCGAGCGCGCGCCGGATCGCCTTGTCGTCGTTGCCACCCAGCCATGCGTCGACCACCTCCACGCGTTGCGTCGCCGGCAGCTTGACGTACTCGCGCAGCCAGTAAGCCTGCAGCTCGCGGTCCATCTTCGGGTCGTAGCGGCGCTCCATCTGGCGCAACCCGCCTTCGAACACCGGCAGATCGCGCTCCTGGTAACCCTGTTCCCGCTCGGCATCGGGCTTGTCGCGCTCGATCGCAAGGCGATACAGCTGCACCGCGGCGCCGATCGCACCGGTACGGCGCAATTGCCCGAACACCAGGTCGCGTTCGCGGTGGGCACGCGCCTGCTCATCCAGCGCAACCAGGGTGGCATGCGCATCGAGTGCGGCCCGGCCATCCTCGGCCTGCCCGCGCAGCCATTCGAGCACCGCTTCCTCCTCGGTTCTCTTGGAGGTGGCGGCATCGATGCGGCGGAAACCTTCCAGCTGGCCGTCATAGTTCTTCATCGCGTTCTGCCAGCCACGCACGGTGCTGGCGTATTTGACCGCGATGTCCGGGTCGGCCTTGCCGGCCTCTTCGACCAGCGCCACCAGCCGTTTGTAGTGCGCCCCAACGACGGGATAGGTCCAGTTCGCGGTCTCGTTGAACTCCTCGGCCAGTGCGTAACGCGCGGTACGACCGGGATAGCCGGCGACCATCACGAAGTCGCCCGCCTGCAGCGGCCTGTCGGCAATCTTCAACCAATGCTTCGGCTGGTACGGCACGTTGTCCTCGGCGTACGCCGCCGGCTTGCCGTCCTTGTCGACATAGGCGCGGTAGAAGGCGAAATCGCCGGTGTGGCGCGGCCACATCCAGTTGTCGATATCGCCGCCGTAGCTGCCGATGCTGTCGGGCGGCGCGTAGGCCAGGCGCACGTCCCGGATCTCCAGATTGCGGAACAGGCGATAGCTGTTGCCGCCGGAAAAGCTGTAGAGACGGCAGCGATAGCCTTCCCCGGCCTCGCAGTCGGCGACAAGTTTCTTCTCGATCGCCTCCAGCGCACGGGTGCGGCCAAGACCGTCGGCAGCGGCGTCGATCGCTTCCATGACCTTGTCGGTCACGTCATCGATGGAATCGAGCGCGTAGATGCGCGCATTGGGACCGGCGGAGACTTCATCGGCCGGTGTGGCCGCGTTGAAGCCCTCCTTCATCAGGTTGTTCTCGGGCGTTGAGTTGAGCTGGATCGCGCCGTAGGCGCAGTGGTGGTTGGTCGCCACCAGGCCCTGCGGGGAGACGAAGCTGGCGGTGCAGCCACCGAGCGATACCACCGCGCCCATCGGGTCGCCGGTCAGGTCGGCCAGTTGCTCGGGCTTGAGCTTCAACCCGGCCTTCTTCAGTGGCCTGGCGATCTCCGGCAACTGCTGCGGTACCCACATGCCCTCGCCCGCCATCGCCGCTCCCGCGGTCATGCCACCTGCCATGGCCACCGCCGCCAGAAGGCTGTATCGCATCACGCCGTTTCGCACCCTGCTCTCCTCGTCAATGAAACAATGTTTCAGTCTACCCGCCGGCCGTAATCATCGCCGCATGACCAATGGCACGGATGCCGGCGCTCATTCCGCCGGCAGGCCCATCTCGGCCAACAGGTGCGGCGCCGGGTAGACCTTGGCCATCAGCCAGCGCATGTAGCGCATGTCGACATGGATCGCGCGCTTGTAGCGTGGGTCGTACATCCAGCTGGCGCTGACCGATTCCCAGTTGCTGTCGAAATTGAGACCGATCAGGCGGCCTTCGGCATCCATCACCGGCGAGCCTGAGTTACCGCCGGTGGTGTCGAGGTTGGTCAGGAAGTTGACCGTCTGCGTGCCAAGACTCGGTTCTGCCGTGCCGCCGAAGTCGCCGCGCGCAATCGCATCGAGCAGCGGCCGGGGCGCGTCGAACGGCTCCTCGCCAGTGTGTTTCTCGGCGATGCCCTGCACCGTGGTCAGTGGCAGGTAGCGCACGCCATCGCGCGGGTCGAGGGTGCTGATGCGGCCGTAACTGACCCGCAACGTCGCGTTGGCATCCGGATACACCGCACGGCCCTGCGACTGGCGATAGCCGATCAGCGCGCGCATGTAGGCCGGGCGCAGGCGCAGCAGTTCGCCTTCATGGGTCTTGAATTCGTCCTCCAGGCGCAACAGCGCCGGCTGCAGGGCTGCGGCCGCGCGCAGCAGGGGATCATCCGATCCGGCCAGTGCCACCGCATCGGCCTGCATCGCCGCCAGCCGCGTGGCCTCGTCGCCGAGCGCGGTGCCGGCATACAGCGCAGCGATCCGCTCGCGGGCTTGCTCCGCGGTGGTGCCGAACACTGCGTCGAATTCGGCCACGCGCTGCCCGGCCGGCAGCGCCAGATACTGCGATACCAGGTCGGCCAGCAGGGCCTGTTCCACCGCCGGCGCATAACGCCGTTGGACCTGACGCAGCTGTCCTTCGATCAACGCTTCGTCACGTTGCTGGTAGCCCGGCTCCCGCTGCGCATCCGGCTTGCCGCGCTCGAACGCGAGCCGCTGCAGGGTCACTGCAGCGCGCAGCAACTGCGTATGGCGCAGGAGCGTCGCCAGCAACTGATCGCGCTCGCGGGTCGAGGCGACTTGCTTGAGCACCACTCGCGCGGCATAGATGTCGGTCCGGATCGTGGCAGCATCCGACTGACCTTCGAGCCAGGCAAGCATCGCGGTCTCGTCCACCACGCGTGCCGCGACCGCATCGCTGCGCTTGAGTCCGTCGAGCTCGCCGCGTGCGCGCTTGAGGCCATTGAGCAGGCTGCGCACCTGCGAGGCATACAGCACGCGGGCCTCCGCATCGTCCGCGGTCTCGGCCTCGATCACTTCCAGCATGCGGCCGAACAGCGCGGCCCGCGAGGGCAGCTGCCATTCGACTTGGCCTTCGAACTCCGAGGCCATGCGGTGGCGATAGGTGATACCCGGGTAGCCGGCCAGCATCGCGTAGTCGCCCTCCTTCACGTTGCGGGTGGACACCGGCAGGTGCGCGGGCGGCGTGAACGGCACGTTGTCGGGCGAGTAGCCGGCCGGCGTGCCATCGGGCGCGACATAGGCCCGCAACAGGGTGAAGTCGCCGCTGTGACGCGGCCAGATGAAGTTGTCGACCTCGCCACCGTAGTTGCCGATGCTGCCCGGCGGCGCATAGACGAGGCGGATGTCGCGCAGCTCCAACTGCTTCACCAGATGGAAATCGGTGCCGTAGTACATGTTGGCGACACTGCAGCGCAGGCCCGGCTCGCGTTCGCACTCGGCCACCACGGCCTTGCTGGCATGGTCGATGGCATCGAAATAGTCACGCCCCCGTTTGCCGTGTGCGTCGGCGAGGATGCGGTCGGTGATTCGCTCGAAGCCGGTGGTGACGAGAACGCGATAATCCGGGTTGGCCGGCAGCTCCGCCGCACGGTCGGCGGCGATGTAGCCCTCGCCGATCAGGTCGCGCCCGGCCGTGCTGTTGTACTGGATGACCCCGAACGCGACATGGTGGTTGGTCAGAACCAGTCCGTCGTTCGATACGAACGCGCCGCTGCCACCACCAACCCGGACTACCGCGTTCATAGGCGGTCGCGCCAGCTCGCTCAGCTCCCCCGCCCTGCCCCTGAAACCGGCAGACTCCATCCGTTCGGCGATCTCGGGCAGTTGCGAAGGCATCCACATGCCCTCATCGGCATGCAGGACGGAAGACATGCCGGCCGTCAGCGCGGCGACGATGGCGGGCAACAACAGACGGTGGCGCATGGTCTATTCGGTCATCCAGCAAGGAAGCCAGCGACGATAGGCGAACCCCATGTCGGCGGCAAACCCGCGCCACGACCTGAACCCGGCCGACCTGCCAACGGCCGCAAACGGCAAACCCGGCGAGGGCTGCGCGCGAGACGCGGCGTATAATTGCCGGCCAGTCCAAACCCACGCCCGGCAACTCCCATGACGCAAATGATGAAGGCCCTGGTCAAACGCGAAGCCGGCAAGGGCATCTGGATGGAACAGGTGCCGGTGCCCGCCCCCGGCCCCAACGAAGTGCTGATCAAGCTGGAGAAGACCGCGATCTGCGGTACCGACCTGCACATCTACCTGTGGGACGAGTGGAGCCAGCGCACCATCAAGCCAGGCCTCGTCATCGGCCACGAGTTCGTCGGCCGCATCGTCGAGATCGGTCCCGGCGTCACCGGCTACCGCACCGGCCAGCGCGTTTCGGCCGAAGGCCACATCGTCTGCGGCCACTGCCGCAACTGCCGCGCCGGCAAGCAGCACCTGTGCCCGAATACCGTCGGTATCGGCGTCAACCGCAACGGCGCCTTCGCCGAATACGTGGTGATGCCGGCCAGCAACCTGTGGCCGATCCCGGACCAGATCCCGAGCGAGCTGGCGGCGTTCTTCGACCCCTACGGCAACGCCGCGCACTGTGCGCTGGAGTTCGACGTGGTCGGCGAGGACGTGCTGATCACCGGCGCCGGCCCGATCGGCATCATCGCCGCCGGCATCTGCAAGTACATCGGCGCGCGCAATGTGGTCGTCACCGACGTCAACGACTACCGGCTCAAGCTTGCCGCCGACATGGGCGCCACCCGTGTGGTCAACGTCACCAACACTTCGCTCAAGGAGGTGATGGCCGACCTGCACATGGAAGGCTTCGACGTCGGCCTGGAGATGAGCGGCAACCCACGCGCGTTCAACGACATGCTCGATTGCATGTACCACGGCGGCAAGATCGCGATGCTCGGCATCATGCCCAAGGGCGCCGGCGTGGACTGGGACAAGATCATCTTCAAGGGCCTGACCCTCCACGGCATCTACGGCCGGAAGATGTACGAGACCTGGTACAAGATGACCCAGCTGGTGCTGTCCGGCTTCCCGCTCGGCAAGGTGCTGACCCATCAGCTGCCGGTGGACGATTTCCAGCAGGGCTTCGACCTGATGGAATCGGGCAAGGCCGGCAAGGTCGTGCTCAGCTGGGTGAGCTGACGCGCTTGGCAGATGCCCTATCGGCATCTGCCGCGTCAGCGAACGCCCGGCCAGGGATGGCCGGGCCGGGCGATCCGAAGCCGACGTCGTTTCGCCATGGAAGGCAGCAAAATGATTCCTACACCAGCACCACCCGCAAGCGCTCGCGCCACCAGTGCCAGGCGATCACCGCGAACATCGCGGTCAGCCACAGACCGAGGTGCCATTCGAGCCGGTTCTCCCAGCGATCGCGCGCATCCGGATCGCCAACCACAGCACTGGCGATCACGCTGGCCACGCCCATCGCCAGCATGCCCAGCGCGATGCATTGCAGCGGCTTGCACACCGGCGCATCCGGCCATTGCCTGGACAGGCGCCGCAACATCGCCATCAGTGCAAGGAAAGTGGCACCGAAGTACACGGTCACACCGTAGCGCCGCAGCATGCGATACGCATCGCCTTCGGTACCGAGGAAGGTCGCGTACAAGGCCAGGGACACGCCCGCCATCAGGCCCAGCCACGGCAACAGGCGCGCGGGCGAACCGGTCCGCCGCTGCAACCACTGCGCGGCTACCCACCACAACGCGACCTGCAATGTCGCACACGGCAGCATCGCCAGCCGGAACAGATGGTTGCCGAGCCCATGACGGGCCGCGCGGCTGATCGATACGCAGCCTTCGACATAGGGATTGCAGACCGGGACCAGGCCATCGCGCATCGACAGCCACCAGGCCAAGTGCGCCGCGACAAGCGGAATCAGCGAAGCGAGTGCCGGCAGCAGCCAGGCCGGGAAGCCACCTGCCGGGGCGGGCGCGGACGATGACATGCGCATCAACACGTTCATGACCGCATCCTAGCGCCGGTATGCGATGTCCCGGAACCGCAACCGATAGAATGGCGACCTCCCCGCCTCTTGCCGGAAGCCACCATGTCCGACGCCCCGTCCCTGACCGCACCATCTTTGACCCAGCACTACGCCGCCGAACTGGACTCGATCCGCGAGCAGGGCCTGTTCAAGTCCGAGCGCATCATCACCAGCCCGCAGTCGGCGGAGATCACCCTCGCCGATGGCCGTACGGTGCTGAACTTCTGCGCGAACAACTACCTCGGCCTAGCCGACCATCCAGAGGTGATCGCCGCGGCCAAGGCGGCCCTGGACACCCACGGTTTCGGCATGGCCTCGGTGCGCTTCATCTGCGGCACGCAGGACCTGCACAAGCAACTGGAGAAGACCATCGCCGACTTCTTCGGGACCGAGGACACCATCCTCTACGCAGCCTGTTTCGACGCCAACGGCGGCCTGTTCGAGCCGTTGCTGGGGCCCGAGGACGCGATCATCTCCGACGCGCTCAACCACGCCTCGATCATCGACGGCGTGCGCCTGTGCAAGGCGCAGCGCTTCCGCTACGCCAACTGCGACATGGCCGATCTGGAGAAACAACTTCAGGCTGCCGACGCCGCTGGTTGCAAGACGAAGTTGATCACCACCGACGGCGTGTTCTCGATGGATGGCTTCATCGCCCCGCTCGACGAGATCGCCGCGCTGGCGCAAAAGTACGGCGCCCTGGTCCACATCGACGAGTGCCATGCCACCGGCTTCCTCGGTGCCAACGGCAAGGGCTCGGCCGAGGTCAAGGGCGTGCTGGACAGGATCGACATCATCACCGGCACGCTGGGCAAGGCGATGGGCGGCGCGCTGGGTGGTTTCACCACCGCCAGGAAAGAGGTCATCGAGATGCTGCGCCAGCGCTCGCGCCCTTACCTGTTCTCCAACTCGCTGCCCCCGCATGTGGTCGCGGCCGGGATCAAGGCATTCGAGATGCTGTCGTCCGCCGGCGAACTGCGGGAACGACTGGCAGAGAACACCCGCTACTTCCGCGAAAAAATGACCGCCGCGGGCTTCGACCTCAAGCCCGGCGTGCACCCGATCGTGCCGGTGATGCTGTACGACGCACCGCTGGCGCAGAAGTTCGCCGAGCGGCTGCTGGAGGAAGGCATCTACGCGATCGGCTTCTTCTTTCCGGTGGTTCCCAAGGGGCAGGCGCGCATCCGCACCCAGATGAGCGCCGCGCATACCCGCGAGCATCTCGACCGTGCGATCGACGCCTTCACCCGCATCGGCCACGAGCTGGGTGTGCTGAAAGACTGAGTTCCGCCCGCTACTCCTCCCCGGAGCGTTCACGCAGCGCCGCGACTTCGTTGGCATCCAGGCAGCGCCACTGGCTCTTGGGCAGGTCGCCCAGGGCCAGCGTTCCGATCGCTACGCGAATCAGGCGCAGGACACGGATGTCGAACGCCGCCAGCAGGCGCCGGATCTGCCGGTTGCGGCCTTCGTCGAGGACGATTTCCAGCCAGGCGTTCTTGTCGCCCGCTCGCAACAGAGCGGCCGATCTCGCCGACAGACGCTCGCCATCGACCTCGACACCTTCTTCAAGCGCAGCCAATGTCGCCGCATCCGGGATAATGTCGACCTGCACATGGTAGGTCTTGTCCGGACCGGTCGCCGGATCGGCGATCCGCGCCGACCAGGCCGTGTCGTTGGTGAACAGCAGCATCCCCTCGCTGGCCTTGTCCAGCCGCCCGACCGGGGCCAACCATGGCAGACCGGCGCCATCGAAGCAGCGGTAGACCGTATCCCGGCCCTGTTCGTCGCGTACGGTGGTGACCAGGCCGCGGGGCTTGTTGAGCATCAGATAGATCCGCGCCGGCGGTTCAAGGTCGCATCCGTCTACGCGAATCTGCTGCCGTCCCGGCACGATCGGATACTCCGGATCCCGCACCACCCGGCCATCGACACTGACCCGTCCGGCAAGCACCCGCCGGGCCGCCTCCGTGCGCGAACAGATGCCTTGCTTGGAGAGGATGCGGGCCAGGCCGTGGCGGACGACCGGGCTCATAGTGAAAGCGGCCGCAGATGCGGCCGCTGTCGTATCAACACGAGGACACGCACGGTTTACTCTACGCCGGCCCCGGATTCGACCGCTTCCGTCGTGGCCGGAGCCGGCCTGGCCGGGACCACGCGCGCGCCGCGCGCCTTCATCCAGGCATCGAACTCGTCGGCGGTCATGCGCTTGCCGTTCTGGCTCATGTCGAAGCGCCACGGACCATTGTCGAATTCGGTGCGGGGCTTGTATGCCTCCGGTGCCTGCGCCTCGACAGCGGCGGGCGTGGTCGCCGGCATCGCCTTGGCCAGGCTCTGGCAGTTCTCCAGCTTCAGCCTGAATATCACCTGGTCGACCGACTGCGCCTCATCATAGGCATGCGCCAGCACTCCGGTCGGCGAGCCAAGTTGTTGCCCCGGCGTGGCCAGCTCGGCAGACACCGGCGCCACGATGGTCGGCTGGACCGGCATCGGCCTGGGGGCGACCAGGGCATTGCAATCACCGGCCTGCTGGGCCTGAGCCATTCCAGCCATGAGGATCAACGAAAGGGCAAGGACGGTGCGTTGCATGGAAATCTCCGGATTCGGATATCGCGCCGTGATGCGCGATGGCGTCGTTGCAGTGTATGCGTGCTGAATGCCACCGACAACAGGAAAGAACCGCGTTTGCGACTTGGCGCGACAACCGGTGTGACCGTCTTTACAGAGCAGCACGACGCCCCGTTTCGGAAAAGGAAAACCCGGCGCAAGGCCGGGTTTCCTTTCGAACCAGGACAGGCCGTCGCGGCCTGTCGCAATCGGTTCAGTTCTGCACGTTCAGCTCGGTGCGGCGGTTGATCTCCGACTTGCACCCCGGCAGGGTCTGCGGCGTCGCTTCCAGCGGACGGCTCTCGCCGTAGCCCCTCGGGCCCACCAGACGCGAAGCAGCAATACCGTTGCTGGTCAGGTAGTCGTACACCGTGGTCGCACGACGCTCCGACAGGCTCTGGTTGTACGCATCGCTGCCGCACAGGTCGGTGTGACCAGCCACCTCGACCCGCAACTCCGGGTAACGCTGCAGGATCTGCACCACCTCCGACAGGATCGACACCGCGTCAGGACGCAGGGTCGCCTTGTCGAAGTCGAAGTTCACACCCTTCAGGTCGATCGTCACCGGCACCGGACAGCCATCCGGACCGACAACCTCACCCGGCTTCGAATCCGGGCAGCGGTCGTCGCAGTTGTTGACGCCATCACCGTCGTCGTCCAGGTCGGCGCAGCTCGGAGCCACCGGCGCCGGCGGCGGCGGAGCAGCCGCGGCGGCACCCAGCGGAATCACGACGCCCAGCGAGGCGAGAACGTCGCCGAACCAGCTCTCTTCCTGGTTGTGCGGGTAACCGCCCCAGTCCGGGCCGGCCGTGGCCGCATAGCTGTTGTCGTCGAAGTCGGCCCGGTAGGCCAACTCGGCACGCATCGCCACTCGGCTGGAGAACGTGGTCTGCAGACCCACGCCGACCTTGGCCGCCAGGTTGCCGTCCTTGCGCTCAGCCGGGGAGTTCGGGCTCGGGAAAGCGTCGTACTCTTCCTCGGCACGCTGGTAGCCCAGGCCCATCAGCACATAGGGGTTCCAGTTGCGGCCGTCGCGGACGAAGTGGTAGCGCGCATCGAACGAAATGCCGTACTGGCTCCAGTTCAGGTTGCGGTTGGCGCCTTCGACACCATCATCGAACTTCGGATTCTGGTAGTTGAGTTCACCATCGATCGACCAGTTCGGGCTGATGAACTTGCCCAGACCGAGGGTCACGAACGGGGTGTCCTCCGTCCGGCGATCATTGTCCTGGAAGTTGTAACCGGCCGAGCCGGTCAGGTACCAGCGGTCGTCAAAGTCCTGCGCGTTGGCCGCCTGGGCGAATGCCAGGCCTGCCAGCAGGGCTGTGCTCAACAAACGGATCTTCATCATCTGACTCCTTGAGGGATAGACCGGTCTTGGAAAAGGGGGGGGATCGATCAATTCAATATTTCGCACGGCGCGCTGCAACCCGGGGGCGCGTTGGCTGGGCCCCTGTCCACATCACGGCCGCCGCGGCAGGGATCATACACTGTCAACGCGTTTGTTAAAACATCTTAACGAAAGGCTGCGGACAACCCTTATCCACGACCCTGCTTGCACGCACCCGCTTCCATGTCTGCGAGGCAAAAAGAAACCCGGCCATAGGCCGGGTTTCTTTCGAACCAGGACAGGCCGTCGCGGCCTGTCGCAATCGGTTCAGTTCTGCACGTTCAGCTCGGTGCGGCGGTTGATCTCCGACTTGCACCCCGGCAGGGTCTGCGGCGTCGCTTCCAGCGGACGGCTCTCGCCGTAGCCCCTCGGGCCCACCAGACGCGAAGCAGCAATACCGTTGCTGGTCAGGTAGTCGTACACCGTGGTCGCACGACGCTCCGACAGGCTCTGGTTGTACGCATCGCTGCCGCACAGGTCGGTGTGACCAGCCACCTCGACCCGCAACTCCGGGTAACGCTGCAGGATCTGCACCACCTCCGACAGGATCGACACCGCGTCAGGACGCAGGGTCGCCTTGTCGAAGTCGAAGTTCACACCCTTCAGGTCGATCGTCACCGGCACCGGACAGCCATCCGGACCGACAACCTCACCCGGCTTCGAATCCGGGCAGCGGTCGTCGCAGTTGTTGACGCCGTCACCGTCGTCGTCCAGGTCGGCGCAGCTCGGAGCCACCGGCGCCGGCGGCGGCGGAGCAGCCGCGGCAGCACCCAGCGGAATCACGACGCCCAGCGAGGCGAGAACGTCGCCGAACCAGCTCTCTTCCTGGTTGTGCGGGTAACCGCCCCAGTCCGGGCCGGCCGTGGCCGCATAGCTGTTGTCGTCGAAGTCGGCCCGGTAGGCCAACTCGGCACGCATCGCCACTCGGCTGGAGAACGTGGTCTGCAGACCCACGCCGACCTTGGCCGCCAGGTTGCCGTCCTTGCGCTCAGCCGGGGAGTTCGGGCTCGGGAAAGCGTCGTACTCTTCCTCGGCACGCTGGTAGCCCAGGCCCATCAGCACATAGGGGTTCCAGTTGCGGCCGTCGCGGACGAAGTGGTAGCGCGCATCGAACGAAATGCCGTACTGGCTCCAGTTCAGGTTGCGGTTGGCGCCTTCGACACCATCATCGAACTTCGGATTCTGGTAGTTGAGTTCACCATCGATCGACCAGTTCGGGCTGATGAACTTGCCCAGACCGAGGGTCACGAACGGGGTGTCCTCCGTCCGGCGATCATTGTCCTGGAAGTTGTAACCGGCCGAGCCGGTCAGGTACCAGCGGTCGTCAAAGTCCTGCGCGTTGGCCGCCTGGGCGAGACCCAGGCCGCCCAGCAGGGCGGCGCAGAGGAGTTTCTTATTCATATGCTGCTCCTTCGATCTATAAATGTGGAAACACGCGTCTGCGAGGATCCATACCGGTCTGGACGGTCACCCGTGAACGGACGCCATCGGAGCGCAGGGTAGGCGCGTGAATGTGAAAGCCATGTTAACAACGATCTAACATTGTGCCGCCAAGCCCAGTGAAGCTTAACGGGAATTCAGGCTTCTAGCCGCGTCTCTCGCGCAGGCAGCGTTCCCAGGGTGGATCGGAGAACCGCTCGGCGAGAAAGTCGACGAAGGCCCGCACCCGTGGCGGGACCAGCCGGCGTTGCGGCATCACCGCATGAATGCCGGTGTCTGTGAGCGGGTGCTCTGGCAACACCTGCACCAGTCGACCGGCACGCAGGTCCTCGCAGACATGCCAGACCGAATGCAGGGCGATGCCAAGACCGGCAACAGCGGCATCGCGCAACAACTCGCCGAAGTTGCTCTCGACCCTCCCGCGCACCCTTACCGTGACTTCGCCGCCATTGCCGTCACCCAGGCGCCATATGTCCTGCCGGCCGTGGCGTCCAACCAGCAGCAGGCAATCGTGGTCCGCGAGATCTTGCGGCGTGCGTGGAGTGCCGCGCTCGCGAAGGTAGCCGGGCGAGGCACACAGCAGCCGACGGTTGGCGGCCAGCCGGCGTGCGACCAGGGTCGAGTCGTCGAGCGTGCCGATGCGAACCGCAAGGTCGAACCCCGAGCTCACCAGGTCGACCAGTTGGTCGCCGAGATCCATGCTGAGCCGGATCCGAGGGTGCAGGGCGAGGAATTCCGGCAGCAGCGGCGACAGGTACTGGCGGCCGAAGGAGGCCGAAGCGGTTACCCGAAGGGTGCCGGCAACCTCCCTGCCAGCCTGGCGTAGACCGTCTGTCAGCACTTCCAGATCCTCGACGAGCGGTCGGCCCTGCTCGGCAAGCGCGGCTCCTTCCGGGGTTGCGTGAAGGCGACGCGTTGTCCGGTGCAGCAGGCGCACGCCCAGCCCCCGTTCCAATCGCTGCAGCCGCTGGCTGGCGACCGCAACGGAAAGATCGAGGCTGCGCGCGGCGGCACTGATCGAGCCGAAATCGAGTACGCGCAGGAACAGACGGATGTCGTCGATGCGGTCCATGGAGTCGTGCCGGGGGGCTTTCGCGATCCTATTATCAAATATTCATTGAATATGATTCTTCAAATTAGCTGTTTTTCGTGAATATGCAACGACCTAGGCTGCCGGCTTCCTTTCCGTGGAAGCCGCCATGCCGCCCACCTCTCCCACCACGGAGCGGTCCCCGATGCCGGTCGCGCTGTACGCGCTGACCGCCGGTTCGTTCGGCATTGGCTGCGCCGAATTCGTGATCATGGGCCTGTTGCTCCAGGTCGCCGCCGACCTTCAGGTCTCGATCGCAGCCGCCGGCCTGCTGGTCACCGGCTACGCGCTGGGCGTGACCGCCGGCGCACCAGTGCTGACCCTGCTCAGCCGACGGATGCCGCGCAAGGCGGTGCTGCTGGCGCTGATGGCGATATATACGGTCGGCAACGCGGCCTGCGCGCTGGCGCCGGACTACGCCACGCTGATGGCGGCCCGGGTATTGACCTCGCTGACCCATGGCACCTTTTTCGGTGTCGGCGCGGTGGTCGCCACCGGGCTGGTACCGGCCGACCGCAAGGCATCGGCGATATCGATCATGTTCTCCGGCCTGACCCTGGCCACCCTGCTCGGCATGCCGGCCGGGGCCTGGCTGGGCCTGCACTTCGGCTGGCGTTCGACGTTCTGGGCGATGGGCCTGGTCGGGGTGGTCTCGCTGCTGGTGATCGCGGCACTGGTACCGCGCAGTCGCAATGACGATGCGCCGGCGGCACTGCGCGAGGAACTGGCCACGATCGCGCGACCGCAGGTGCTGCTTGGCCTGCTGATGACGATGGCCGGCTTCGCCGGCGTGTTCGTGGTGATCACCTACATCCAGCCGTTGCTGACCCGGATGGCCGGCTTCGGCGAAGCGGCGGTGTCGCCGATCCTGCTGCTGTTCGGCGGCGGCATGGTGGTCGGCAACCTGATCGGCGGACGCTGGGCCGACCGTCGCCCGACGCCCGCGCTGCTCGGCAGCCTGCTGGTGCTGGCCGTGGTGCTGGGTGCGATGAGCCTGGTACTGCACAACCCGGTGGCGATGGCCGCCTTCGTCGGCCTGCTCGGCATCGCCGCGTTCGCCACCGTCTCGCCGCTGCAACTCAGGGTGCTGCGCTTCGCCGAAGGTGCCGGCCAGAACCTCGCCTCGAGCTTCAACATCGCCGCGTTCAATCTCGGCAATGCCGCCGGCGCGTGGATTGGTGGACTGGTCATCGAGCACGGCCCGGGGCTCGGCGCGGTGCCGTGGATCGCATCGCTGGTCACGCTGGCAGGGCTCGCGGTGGCGCTTTGGAGTGTCCGGCTCGAAAGCGGCCGCGAGCCGCCCGCCAGGCTCGTGACCTGCGCATCCGAACAGGCCCGGTAAGGAGAACTGACATGTCCATGGGAACACTTCGCTGGTGCGGCATCCTCGCCGTGCTGCTCATGCTCGCCGGGAGGACTGCACCGCTGCATGCCGCCGCTCCGGCGGAATCCACCTGGATCGCCACCTGGACCGCCAGTCCGCAAGAACGCTGGGATGGCGAATTCGCGTTGCCGACCCACCTGCCCTTCCAGTTCCGGGACCAGACCGTGCGCCAGGTGGCGCGGATCAGCATCGGCGGACAACGGGTGCGGGTGCGGCTGTCGAACGAATACGGCAATCGGCCGCTGCGGATCGGCGCCGCCCGGATCGCACTGGCCGGCAAGGACGGCGCGATCATCGCCGGCAGCGACCGCGAGCTGCGCTTTGGCGGCAAGGGCGACATCACCATCCCGCCCGGCGCACCGATGCTCAGCGACCCGGTCGGGCTGGACGTTCCCGCGCTGTCCCGGATCGCGATCAGCCTGTACCTGCCCGAACCCACGCCTCCGGCGACGTTTCATTGGGACGCGCGGCAGACCGCCCATGTCGGCCAGGGCAACCAGGCCTCCGCGATGAAGCTGGAAACCGATACCACCCTGACCACGCGCGTGTTCCTGGATTCGATCCTGGTCGAAGCCGATCCCGGCACGCGCGCGGTCGTCGCGTTCGGCGACTCGATCACCGACGGCAACATGGCCACCGTCGATGTCGACAGCCGCTGGCCGGACGTGCTCGCCGAACGATTGGCGGGACGAAACGTCGCCGTGCTCAACGCCGGCATCTCCGGTGCCCGCGTGCTGCGCGACCGGATGGGCGCGAACGCGCTGGCGCGCTTCGAACGCGACGTGCTGGCCCGGACCGGCGTGACCTCGGTGATCGTGCTGATGGGCATCAACGACATCGCCTGGCACGGGACGCCGCTGGCGCCCGACGAGGATGCAACCGGAGCCGAAGCGCTGATCGCGGGCTATCGCCAGCTGATCGCGCGGGCCCATGCACGCGGCATTCGCATCCTCGGCGCGACACTGACGCCGTTCGAGGGCGCACTCATCGACACACCGATGAACGGCTACCACGACGCCGACAAGGAACGCGTCCGCCAGCAGGTGAATGCCTGGATCCGCGATGGCGGCGAGTTCGATGCGGTGATCGATTTCGACGCGATCACGCGCGACCCCGCGCATCCGGCGCGCCTCCTGCCCGCATACGACTCCGGCGACCACCTGCATCCCGGTGACGCCTGGTACCGGGCGATGGCGGAGGCGATCGACCTGGATGCGCTGTTCGACGATGACTGAACCTGCCCTCCCCCAACCTGAGGATCATTCGATTGAAGAAAAAATCGCTGGCGCGTCCGACCGCCATGGCCGCTGCCGCAGATCGCGCTGAACCGGCTGCTGCAGCGACCGACCGTCTCGACCGTGGTGATCGGCGCACGCGACGAAGAGCAACTGAAGCAGAACCTCGGCGCGGTCGGCTGGAACCTGTCGCCGGAACAGGCCGCCCGGCTTGACGACGCCAGCACCGTCACCCTGCCGTATCCATACTGGCACCAGCGCGGGTTCGAGGAACGCAACCCGTCGCTGGTCTGAAGGAAACAATCCGAAGGAAACCTCCATGAAAGCCATCGCCCTCACCCGTTACCTTCCCATCGACGACCCCGCATCGCTGCAGGACTTCGATCTGCCCGAGCCACCGTCCCCGGCCGGCCACGACGTCCTGGTCAAGGTGTCCGCGGTATCGGTCAACCCGGTTGACACCAAGGTCCGCGCGCCCAAGGACAAGGTCGAGGATTCCCCGCGCATCCTCGGCTACGACGCTTGCGGCGTGGTCGAGGCGGTCGGCGACGCGGTCAGCCGCTTCAAGCCCGGCGACCGCGTCTACTACGCCGGCGACTTCAGCCGGCCGGGCAGCAATGCCGAGTACCAGCTGGTCGATGCGCGCGTGGTCGGCCATGCGCCCACGACGCTCGATGACGCCCATGCCGCCGCGCTGCCACTGGTCGCGGTCACCGCGTGGGAACTGCTGTTCCAGCGCATGCCGTACGACAGCGAGGGAGGCGGTGCCGGCAAGTGCCTGCTGGTCATCGCCGGCGCGGGCGGCGTCGGCTCGATCGCGATCCAGCTGGCCCGTCGCGCGGGCTTCACCGTGATCGCCACCGCTTCGCGCGCGGACACGGTTCAATGGTGCCAGGCGATGGGCGCGCACCACGTGGTCAACCACCGCGAACCGCTGGCGCCGCAACTCAAGGCACTCGGCTTCGACACCGTCGATGCCGCGATCAACCTCGCCGACACCGTCGCCTACTGGGACGTGCTCGGCGAGCTGCTGGCACCGCAGGGACATGTCGGCCTGATCGTCGAACCGGACGCGCCGCTGAAGATCGGCGACCCGTACAAGATGAAATGCATCGGGATCCACTGGGAAATGATGTTCGCGCGCCCGGTGCTGAAGACGCCGGACATGGACGAACAGGGCCGGATCCTCGATCGCGTCGCCGAATTGGTCGATGCCGGCGAGATCAGGAGCATCCAGCACGACCTGCTCACGCCGATCAACGCCGCCAACCTGCGCGAGGCACATCGGCGACTGGAGTCGGGCACCACGATTGGCAAGCTGGTACTCGAGGGGTGGTAGCGCGGACTTGAACAACCGCCCCTGACACGGCATCGTGCGGGATCCATACGCCAGCGTATCCGCATGAACGACGCCAGCCCCGCCGCCGACACCCCGCACCCGCTGTACCCGCACCTGCTGCGTCCACTGGACCTGGGCTTCTGCACCCTGCCCAACCGGGTGCTGATGGGGTCGATGCATACCGGGCTGGAGGACAAGGCCGCCGATTTCCCGAAGCTGGCGGCCTACTTCGCCGAGCGCGCCGCCGGTGGCGTCGGCCTGATCGTCACCGGCGGCTTCTCGCCCAACCTGGTCGGCTGGCTCAAGCCGTTCGGCGGCACCCTGCGCTGGCCCTGGGACGTGGGCAAGCACCGCCAGGTCACCCGCGCCGTGCACGAGCACGGCAGCCGCATCTGCCTGCAGATCCTGCACGCCGGCCGCTACGGCTATCACCCGTTGCAGGTGGCGCCATCGAAGATCAAGGCGCCGATCAATCCGTTCACGCCCCGAGCGTTGTCGGCGCGGGGCGTCGAGCGGCAGATCACGGCATTCGTGCGCACCGCCCAGCTCGCCCGCGACGGCGGCTACGACGGCGTCGAGGTAATGGGTTCGGAAGGCTACCTGCTCAACCAGTTCACCGCGCCACGCACCAACAAGAGGAATGACCGCTGGGGCGGCGATGCCGGCAAGCGGATGCGCTTCGCGGTCGAGATCGTGCGCCGGATCCGCGAGGCCTGCGGACCGGATTTCATCGTCATCTATCGTCTGTCGATGCTCGACCTGGTCGGCGACGGCCTGGCATGGGATGAGGTGGTGCAGCAGGCGAAGGCGATCGAAGCCGCCGGCGCGACGATCATCAACACCGGTATCGGCTGGCACGAGGCGCGGGTGCCGACCATCGCCACCTCGGTGCCGCGTGCCGCGTTCACCGGCATCACCGGCCGGTTGAAGCCGCATGTCGCGCTGCCGCTGGTGACGACCAACCGCATCAACATGCCGGACGTGGCCGAAGCCGTGCTGGCGCGTGGCGATGCCGACATGGTGTCGATGGCACGCCCGCTGCTGGCCGACCCGCAATGGGTCAACAAGGCGCGCGAACGGCGTGCCGACGACATCAACACCTGCATCGCCTGCAACCAGGCCTGCCTCGACCATGTGTTCGAGAACAAACACGCAAGCTGCCTGGTCAATCCGCGCGCCTGCGCCGAGACCGAACTGAACTACCTGCCCGCCGCTGCACCAAAGCGCATCGCTGTGGTCGGTGCCGGTCCCGCTGGCATGGCCTGCGCAACGGTCGCCGCCGAACGCGGGCATTCGGTGACGCTATTCGATTCCGCGGCCGAGATCGGCGGTCAGTTCAACCTCGCCAAGCGGATCCCGGGCAAGGAGGAGTTTCACGAGACGCTGCGCTACTTCAACCGGCGCATCGAGCAGACCGGCGTGGAACTGCGCCTGGGCAGGACCGTCGCCGCCGATGCGCTGGCCGGCTTCGATACGGTCGTGCTCGCCACCGGCATCCGCCCACGCGCGGTCGATTTCCCGGGCGCGGACCATGCCAAGGTGGTCAGCTACATCGACGTGCTGACCGGTCGGGTCGTACCCGGGCACAAGGTCGCGATCATCGGCGCCGGCGGGATCGGCTTCGACGTCGCCGAGTTCCTCGTCCACGAAGGCGTATCGCCGAGCCTCGATGCGAATGCCTGGCGCACCGAATGGGGCGTCGACATCGGCTACGACGGCAACCGTGGCGGCCTGGTCGCTCCCCGCCCGGAGCCGGCCGCACGCGAGGTCTGGCTGTTGCAGCGCAGCCCGGGCAAGCCCGGCCGGCGGCTGGGCAAGACCACCGGCTGGATTCATCGCGCCACACTGAAGGCCAAGGGCGTGCACATGCTGGGCAGCGTGGAGTACCTGGGCGTGGACGACACCGGCCTGCGCGTGCGCATCGACGCCAGCGAACAATTGCTGCCGGTCGACCATGTCGTGATCTGCGCCGGACAGGAGCCGTACAAGCCTTTGGCGACCGAACTCGGGAACGGTGGCATCGCCGTGCACGTGATCGGCGGTGCCGACGTGGCCGCCGAACTCGACGCCAAACGCGCGATCGCGCAAGGCAGCCGGCTGGCGGCATCGTTGTGACCACCTGCCCGCATGCGCGAGCGGAGTACCCTGCCGCCCACTGGCGACCCTGAACATGCAGTCAGCTCTTATCGGCCCCCGAAGCCTCCAAAAAACTTCCCGAATAACAACGAGTTGCAACCCGGAAACCCGGTTCCCAGCCTGACCCGGGACGTCCCGTCAAGCCGTCCTCGTTCACGCAACGTTTATCAATGCGCGGCTACCTTGCGCCAACTTTTGCAGCCGCCCTCCCTGCGGCCACCCACACCGCCCGCAATCCAGCGGCCCGGTGACGGGGCAAAGCGCGCCATAGAGCCGCCGCCCTAGTAATGCGATTCCCTCGCAGAAGTCCGGCCTTCAACCCGCCGCACTTTGAAAAACGCCATATCGGTCCGTAACACCGCAACACCGCCCCGAACGGGGTGGACGTTGAAGTGCGGTCCGACGCAACGAAGCCTGGAGTTCGACATGAAACTGGCATGGATTCTTTGGTTGGCTTCCGTACTGCCACCCAACGCCGCCGACTCGCTCTGCCTGAGCACCACTCTGTACCTGGAAGCCCGCGACCAGTCCGTTACCGGTCAGCAGGCCGTCGCCGAGGTCGCCCTGCGCCGCCGCGACAGCGGCCTGTGGGGGACAGCGTGTGCGAGGTGGTGACCGCGCGCAAGCAGTTCGCGCCCACCATCGTTTCCCCCAACACCCGCCTGGGCAATGTCGAGGCCTGGGGCGAGGCCGTGACCGTGGCGCTCGAAGCCGAGCGCAACTGGGCCCTGCCCGTCGGCGAACGCAAGGAAGTCGTGCCCGGCGCCAGCCACTTCCTCGCCCACAAGATCGCCAGCCCGAGCTGGCGCAACGCCTACCAGGTGGCGCAGATCGGCGACCATACCTTCCTCAGGGTGCAGACGCTCAGGCCCAAGCCGCAGGAAGAACCCGCTTCGTAACGCAGCGTTCCACTCCGGATGTTGAGAATGCCCGAACGGGTCGGCGATAGTCGCCGGCCCGTTCTTCGTTCAAGACTGCTGGAGACCGCATGAAGCTCTACACCAAGCCCGGCGCGTGCTCGACCGCCGTCCACATGGCGCTGCAGTGGACCGGGCAGCCGTTCGAGGTCGAGATCCTGGACGCCACCACCATGAAGGCGCCGGCCTACCTCGCGATCAATCCCGCCGGCGCGGTGCCGGCGATCGTCGACGGCGACTTCGTCCTGACCCAGAACGCCGCGATCATGGGCTACATCGCCGACACCTGGCCCGAAGCGGGCCTGGGCGGCGATGGCAGCGCGCAACAACGCGCCGAGGCCACACGCTGGCTGGCCTTCGTCAATTCCGATGTGCACCCGGCCTTCAAGCCGCTGTTCGCGCCCGCGCAGTTCAGTGCCGACGATAGCGATCGCGACGCCTTGCGTGCAGCCGCCCTCAAGCGCCTGCGCGGCCTGTACGAAGCCGCCGACAAACAGCTCGAAGGCCGCCAGTGGCTGGCCGGCTTCCGCAGTTTCGCCGACCCGTATTTCTACGTGACCCTGCTGTGGGCCGGAAAGATGGGGGTCGACCTGTCGGGGCTGGACAACATCGCCGCGTACAAACAGAGGATGGATGCCAATCCGGGCGTGCAGGCGGCGTTGAAGGCCGAAGGGCTGGTTTGAGGGAAATCACCGGCATCGGAGTGGTAACCCATCCCCACCCCAACCCTCCCCTTGAAGGGGAGGGAGCAAAGGCGAACGCCAGCCAACTTTCCAGAAGCTGGAGGTCCTGGGGTTTGCGGGACCTTCGGAGGCAGGATGCCGACGATGAGCCTACAAGGACGTACTTGCGGCGTGTCCCGTAAACCCCTGGGCCTCCAGCTTCCCCGCACACCCAAACCGCATCAATAAAAAGGCCCGGAGCAATCCGGGCCTTCTGCTTTCCAGCAAGCTCCAATCAGAATCAGCGCTTGTCGATCGGCACGTACTCGCGATCCTCGGGACCGGTGTAGTTCGCGCTCGGGCGGATGATCTTGCCGTCCTCGCGCTGCTCGATCACGTGCGCGCTCCAGCCGGTGGTCCGGGCGATCACGAACAACGGGGTGAACATCGGCGTCGGGATGCCCATCATGTGGTAGGCCGACGCGCTGTACCAGTCGAGGTTCGGGAACATCTTCTTGGTGTCCATCATCAGGTTCTCGATGCGCTCGGACACGTCGAACAGGACCTGGTTGCCGCCGTCGGCGCACAGCTTGCGGCTGATCTCCTTGATGATCGGATTGCGCGGGTCGCCGATCGTGTACACCGGGTGGCCGAACCCGATGATGATCTCCTTGCGTTCCATTCGCGCGCGGATGTCGGCCTCGGCCTCGTCGGCGGTGTTGTAGCGGCTGATGATGTCCATCGCCACCTCGTTCGCACCACCATGCTTGGGGCCGCGCAGCGCGCCGATCGCCCCGGTGATGCACGAATGCAGGTCGGAGCCGGTGCCGGCGATCACCCGCGCGGTGAAGGTCGAGGCGTTGAACTCATGCTCGGCGTAGAGGATCAGCGACTTGTCCAGCGAGTCGGCGTGCAGCGCGCTCGGCGGCTCGCCGTGCAGCAGGTGCAGGAAGTGCGCGGCGACGTTGTCGTCGTCGGTCTCCACGTCGATGCGGCGGCCGTTGCGGGTGAAATGCCACCAGTACAGCAGCATCGAACCGAAACTGGCGATCAGCTTGTCGGCAATGTCGCGCGCCTCGCTGGCCGGATGGCCGTCGCGCTCGGGCAGCACCGTGCCCAGCACCGAGCAGCCGGTACGCAGCACGTCCATCGGATGCGCGTTCGCCGGGACCAGTTCCAGCGCATCGGCCACGATCGCCGGCAGTCCGCGCAGGCGCCTGAGCTTGGCCTTGTAGGCGTTGAGCTGCGAGGTGGTCGGCAGCACGCCATGGACCAGCAGGTGGGCGACTTCCTCGAAGGTCGACTTCGTCGCCAGGTCGTGGATGTCGTAACCACGATAATGCAGGTCGTTGCCGCTGCGGCCGACGGTACACAGCGCGGTGTTGCCGGCGGGGGTGCCGCTCAGGGCGACGGATTTCTTCGGCTTGGGAGCGGCCGGGGCGGCGGTGGCGGTCATCGGGATTCTCCTGCGTGACGGTGTTCGGTGGATAGGCGGCCGCCTGGAGGACGAATCTTCGCCGAGGCGACTGGCCGGTATTCGAAGACCCGGGCGTTGTCCATCAATGACAGCGCACAGGCCTGGTTGCGACCCGGGGCAATGGGGCGCCGGCTGCGGAGATCCAGGAAGTCCCTGCCGCAGCCAATGGGGCGGATGGACGCGCCGGCGGAGATCGCGCAGGGGGCCCGCAGGTCGGGAATCTGTTCGCTCCGTCGGCCGACCGCCACCCGGCTACTTCCCCTCGCTGGCAAACAGCGCGTCCAGCTTGTCCTCGTAGGCGTGGTAGCCGAGAAAGTCGTACAACTCGGCGCGCGTTTGCAGGGTGTCGACGATGTTCTTCTGGGTCCCCTCGCGGCGTACTGTCTCGTAGAAATTCAGCGCCGCCTTGTTCATCGCCCGATACGCGCCGCAGCAATAGAGCGCGATGTCGACGCCTGCTTCGCGCAGTTCGTCGGTGGTGAAGAACGGAGTCGAACCAAACTCGGTCAGGTTGGCGAGGATCGGCACCTTCACCGCCGCCTTGAACCTGCGGTAGTCGTCGAGCGAATTCATCGCTTCGGGAAAGATCATGTCGGCGCCGGCCTCGACATAGGCCACTGCGCGCTCGATCGCGCTGTCGATGCCCTCGACCGCCGCGGCGTCGGTGCGCGCCATGATCACGAACCCATCATCGGTGCGTGCGTCGACCGCCGTCTTGACCCGATCGACCATCTCGTCCTTCGACACCACTTCCTTGCCGGGACGGTGGCCGCAGCGCTTCTGGCCGACCTGGTCCTCCATGTGCACGGCGGCGACGCCTATGTTGATGAACGAGCGGATCGTTCGGGCGATGTTGAACGCGCCGCCCCAGCCGGTATCGATGTCGACCAGCAGCGGCATGTCGGTGGCGTCGACGATGCGGCGGGCATCGGTCAGCACATCCTCCATCGTGCTGATGCCGAGGTCGGGCACGCCAAGCGAATTGGCGGCAACGCCGCCGCCGGACAGGTACAGCGCCTTGTAGCCGGTGCGCTTGGCCATCAGACCGGCGTAGGCGGTGATGGCACCCATCACCTGCAGCGGGGATTCCTCGGAGAGAGCAGCGCGGAAGCGGGCGCCGCGGGAGTTCGCGGTGGTCATGGCATCTCCTTTTGAACACGCCATTTTAAAGCAGGCCATTCTAGCCGAGGGGCGGGATTGCCGCGGCAACCCTCAACACTTGCCATCTCCCGGACCCAGCTCCGCCCCCCGGTTCTCGGGCGTAGCCTCCGGGCGCACTTTGGTGCGCCAGCCATCGGCTCTCAAACTCGTCTCATCGCCCCGAGGGGAGAGGGAGCCCGGAAGCTCCGCTCAGCTCCCCGCGTCCGCTCCCCGCGCCAGTGCGCGTCGCACCTCCTCCAGCGCCCCAGGATCGTCGAGGGTGGACAGGTCGCCGGGGTCGCGCTGCTCGGCCAGGGCCTGCAGCGAGCGCCGCAGCAGCTTGCCAGAGCGGGTCTTGGGCAGCGCGTTGACCACGTAGACCCGGGCCGGCCGCGCAACCGCCCCGAGTTGCTCGACCACCCGCGTCCGCATCGCCTCGGCCTCGACCGACGCGTCGGCATCGGCCTGCTTGAGGGTGGCGAAGACGACCGGCACCTGCCCTTTCAACTCATCCTGTACACCGATCACCGCCGCCTCGGCTACGCCGGGAAGGGTCGAGCACGACTCCTCGATCTCGCGCGTGCCCAGGCGGTGGCCGGCAACATTGATGACGTCGTCGGTACGACCGAGGATGAAGGTGTAGCCCTCCTCGTCGCGGATCGCCCAGTCCAGCGAGCTGTACAGCAGTTCGTTGAAGTGGCTGAAGTAGCTCTGCATGAAGCGGGCGTCGTCGCCCCACACCGTGGTCAGGCAGCCCGGTGGCAGTGGTGGTTCGATCACCAGCACGCCCTTCTCGCCTGGCCCGACCTCGGCACCGCTCACGTCATCGATCACACGCAGCCTGTAGCCCGGCGCGGGCAGGCCAGGCGAACCGAACCTGACCGGCTTCATGTCCAGCCCCGGCATCAGCGCCAGTACCGGCCACCCGGTCTCGGTCTGCCAGTAGTTGTCGATGATGGTCTTGCCGATGCCGTCGGTGATCCAGTGCGCGGTCGGCTCGTCGAGCGGTTCGCCGGCCAGGAACAGCCACTGCAGCTTCGACAGGTCGTGCTTCTTCAGCCACGACGTGTCCTGCTTCTTCAACACGCGGATCCCGGTCGGCGAGGAGAACATCGTGCGCACGCCGTATTTCTCGCAGATCGCCCACCAGATGCCGGGATCCGGATTCGTCGGCAGGCCTTCGTAGAGGATCGAGGTCGCGCCGGCAATCAGCGGCCCGTAGACGTTGTAGGAATGCCCGACCGCCCAGCCGACGTCGGATGTCGAGAACATCACCTGCCCCGCGCGCACGTCGTAGATCGACCACATCGACAACGCCATCGCGACCGCGTAGCCGCCGACGTCGCGCTGCACGCCCTTGGGCTTGCCGGTGGTGCCGGAGGTGTAGAGCAGGTAGCTGGGCTCGTTCGATTCCAGCCATTCGACCTCGACCTCGGCGCCTTCATGCCGTGCACGCAAGTCGGCGTACTCGACGTCGCGACCCGACACGCGCGCAGCGTCCGGGTCGAGCCCGCGACCGACGATCAGCAGGTGGGGCGGCGCGTGCTTCGCCTCCTCGCAGGCGGCATCGACCAGCGGCTTGTACGGGATTACCTTGCCGCCGCGCATGCCGGCATCGGCACAGATCAACAGCTTCGGTCTGGCGTCGTCGATGCGCAGCGCGAGATTGTGCGAGGCAAAACCGCCGAACACCACCGAATGCACCGCACCGATGCGCGCACAGGCCAACATCGCGAACACCGCCTCGGCCATGTTCGGCATGTAGATCACGACCCGATCGCCGCGACCGATGCCAAGCGACTTCAGTATCGCGGCAAAGGTGTTCACCTCGCGATGAAGCTCGCGATAGCTGACTTCGCGGGTGACATTGGTTTCGGTGGAGATCGCCACCAGCGCAAGCTGATCGCCGCGTTCTTCAAGATGGCGGTCGACCGCGTTGTAACAAAGATTGGTGGTGCCGCCAGCGAACCACTTGCGGAAAGGCGGGTCCGAATAGTCGAGGATGCGTTGGGGTGGCGTCTGCCAATGGATCGCTTTCGCCTGCTCGGCCCAGAAGCCTTCCGGGTCGTCGATGGAACGTTGGTAGAAGTCCTCGTAACGCATGGGCCTCGCCTCGACGGGGAATGTCCCAGCCTAGGCCCGGGCCGTGCGGGCTTCATTGGGACTTTGGTCTATGGCGGTCTCCGGCGCCGGGCGTTTCAGAACGGAGCGGCGGAGGCGAATTCCAGCCGCACGCCTTCAACCGGATGCATGAACGACAGCCGGCTTGCGTGCAGGCAGACCCGCGGCGCTTCGGCCGCACCGTAGAAGCTGTCGCCAACGATGGGATGGCCGATGCTGGCCAGATGAACACGCAACTGGTGGCTACGGCCGGTAACCGGCTCCAGCTCCAGGCGGGTCCGGCCGGATCCGGTGTCGTGCTGCAGCACTCGCCAACGGGTCAACGCATGCTTGCCGGCTTCGAAGCCCACCTTCTGCCGCGGCCGGTTCGGCCAGTCGCAGATCAGCGGCAACTCGACCTCGCCCGCTTCGCCTTCGACCAGTCCTTCGACCAGCGCTTCGTAGCGCTTGTCGATCTGGCGACGCTCGAACATTGAACTCAAGGCCGACTGCAGCATCTTGCCGCGCGCGAAAACCATCAGCCCGCTGGTGACCTGGTCGAGCCGATGCACGGTCAGCACATCCGGATATGAAACCTGCAGGCGCGATATCACGCAGTCCCTGTTTTCCGGCAGACGACCGGGAACGGACAGCAGGCCGGCCGGCTTCCCGGCCACCAGCAGGTGTTCATCGCAATAGTGGATGTCGATGGCTTCGGCCATGTCCGATGCCCGAAACCCGCTCCGCACCCGGTCGCCGGTTATCCGACAACGATGTTGACGATCTTCCCCGGCACCACGATCACCTTGCGGATGGTCAGGCCGTCGACGTGCTGGGCGACGTGCGGCTCGGCCAGCGCAATCCGTTCGGCATCCTCCTTCGACACATCGACCGGGACCTCGATCGTACCGCGCAGCTTGCCGTTGACCTGCACCGCCAGGGTGACCGCATCGCGGACCAGTGCGGCCGGGTCAACCACCGGGAACGGCACGTCTTCCAGCAGCTCCTGCGAATGGCCGAGCACCTGCCACAGCGCGTGGCTGACGTGCGGGGTGACCGGGTTGAGCATCAGCACCATTGCCTGAAGCGCTTCGTGGCGGACGGCGCGACCCTGGTCGCTCATGTCGTTGAACTTCGCCACGTGGTTGAGAAGTTCCATCAACGCGGCGATCGCGGTATTGAAACTGTGGCGGCGGCCATAGTCGTCGCCAACTTTCTGGATCGTCTCGTGAAGCTGGCGGCGCAGGGTCTTCTGTGCGGCGTCGAGTTGCGAAGCGTCAACCTCGGGATGGTCGGGCTGCGCGGCGTGGGTGGAGACCGCATTCCAGAACCGACGCAGGAAGCGCGCCATGCCCTCGACACCGGCCTCGTTCCACTCCAGCGATTGCTCCGGCGGCGCGGCGAACATCGAGAACAGGCGCACGGTATCGGCGCCATGCTTGCCGACCATGTCGCGTGGATCGACGCCGTTGTTCTTCGACTTCGACATCTTCTCGGTGCCGCCGATCACCACCGGCTGTCCGTCCGCCTTCAAGGTCGCACCGGCGATACGGCCCTTGTCGTCGCGGACGATCTCCACGTCGGCAGGGTTGATCCAGTCCTTCGAGCCGTCGGGGTTGTCGCGGTAGAACGTCTCGGCGATGACCATGCCCTGGGTCAGCAGGTTGTGCACCGGCTCGTCGCTGTCGACAAGGCCCTGGTCGCGCATCAGCCGGTGGTAGAAGCGGAAATACAGCAGGTGCAGGATCGCGTGCTCGACACCACCGATGTACTGGTCGATCGGCATCCAGTAATTGGCCCGCTCATCGACCATGTCCGCCGCACCCGGGCTGGTGTAGCGGTGCATGTACCAGCTCGACTCCATGAAGGTGTCGAAGGTGTCGGTCTCGCGCTCGGCCGCGCCGCCGCACTGCGGGCAGGTGGTCCTGCGCCATTCCGGGTCGGACTTGATCGGCGAGGCGACACCGCTGAACTCCACGTCCTCCGGCAACAGCACCGGCAACTGCTCCTCCGGCACCGGCACGTCGCCGCAGGACGGGCAGATGATCACCGGGATCGGGCAGCCCCAGTAGCGCTGACGGCTGACGCCCCAATCGCGCAGGCGGAAGTTGACCCGGCGACGGCCGCGGCTCTCGGCCTCGAAGCGTGCCGCCAGCGCGTCCAGCGCCTGCTGGAAGTCCATGCCGTCGAACTCGCCGGAGTTCACCAGCCAGCCGCGTTCGGTGTAGGCGCCCTCCTCGTCGATCGCGCGGACGAAGTCCTGCACCACTTGCACGGCGGCACCGATGTCGTAGACGTCGACTGCGGCACCGTTGCCGAGCGCGGCGGCCATCGCGTCGTCGTGCTTCTCGAGGTGTTGCCCGATCTCTGTCAGTGCGTCACGCACGGCATCGTTCACGATCACCGGCCTGATCGGCAGCTGGTAGCGCTTGGCGAACTCCCAGTCGCGCTGGTCGTGGCCCGGCACCGCCATCACCGCGCCGGTGCCGTAGCCCATCAACACGAAGTTGGCGACGTAGAGCGGCACCTCCTCGCCGGTGACCGGATGCAGCGCGCGCAGGCCGGTGTACATGCCGCGTTTTTCCTGCGTCTCCAGCTCGGCCTCGGACACGCCGCCCTGGCGCAGCTCGGCGATGAAACCGGCCAGTGCCTTGTTGTTCGCTGCCGCGTGCGTTGCCAGCGGATGTTCGGCCGCGATCGACACGAAGGTCACGCCCATCAGGGTATCGGGGCGCGTGGTGTAGACATCGACAGGGCCGACCGCGTTGCCGTCCTCGTCGACCACGTCGAAGCGGATCTCCAGGCCTTCGCTGCGACCGATCCAGTTGCGCTGCATGGTCTTGACCGCCTCCGGCCAGCCCGCGAGCGTGTCGAGGCCGTCGAGCAGTTCCTGCGCGTAGTCGGTGATCTTCAGGAACCACTGCGGGATCTCGCGCTTCTCGACCAGCGCACCGGTGCGCCAGCCGCGGCCGTCGATGACCTGCTCGTTGGCCAGCACGGTCCGGTCGACCGGATCCCAGTTGACCACCGCGTTCCTGCGGTAGGCCAGGCCCTTCTTCATCAGCCGCACGAACATGCGCTGCTCGTGCATGTAATAGTCCGGCTGGCAGGTAGCGAACTCGCGCGTCCAGTCGATCGCGTAGCCCATCTGCTGCAGCTGCGCCTTCATGTGCTCGATGTTGGCGTAGGTCCATTTCGCCGGCGCGGTCCTGTTCTTGATCGCGGCGTTCTCGGCCGGCAGGCCGAACGCGTCCCAGCCCATCGGCTGCAGCACGTTGTGGCCGGTCATCCGCTTGTAGCGGCTGATCACGTCGCTGATGGTGTAGTTGCGCACGTGGCCCATGTGCAGCGCACCGGACGGATACGGCAGCATCGACAGGCAGTAGTACTTGGGCTTGTCGGAAGTCTCGTCGACCTCGAACGCACGGCTGTCCGTCCAGTAGCGCCGGGCGGACGCCTCCACGGCTTGCGGATCGTAGGAGGCGTTCTGGTCGGTTTGGGCGGCTTCGGCGGACACGGTGGCGGCAGGCAGAGGGAGACCGGCAAGCCTACCGCAGCGCACAAACCCTGCCAATGAGCAGGCTCCGGGGTCGATAACCCGGCCCGTCGGGCCTGCAGCCGTTCGGGTCGGTGCCGGGAATTGCGAACAGCCTCTCCGGCTCTTGCGGCGGCGGGCGGCGGGGCCTAGGTACGCACCAGCTCGAAGCGACAGCAGTCGGCCCCGGAGTGCATGCACTGGGTTTCCTTGATGGAGACCGTCTCGCCGAAGTGGTCCTTGAGCCCGCGAATGATGCCCTTGGCGACCATGCAAAGCTTGCGCTCGGACTCATAGGTAAGGTTCAGGCGGTTCGGCTCCGGGCGTTCGGCGACCAGCTTCGGCGGCAGCCGCTTGGGGTTGTAGCGGTGGATCGCGTCGTGGATCCTGGCGCTGGCGTTCTCGAGCACCTCGAAGGTGCGCCATTCTGGGCGCACGAACATGTCGTAATAGGTGATCAGCTGCGGCCCGGCGTAATGCCCGAAATCCTCCAGCACCGCCGGCAACGGCGTCTTGAGCATGCGTGCGGCCGTGGTGGCGAGGGTGACGATTTCCTCGTCCGGATACTGCGCCACCGGGAAGTACACCTTGTAGCCGATGCCCGCCTCGTTGAGCAGTGTTTCCCAGGTATCGCGGCCACCATGACGTTCGATCACGTAGCTGCGAAGGAAATCGAAGATGACACCGTACATGGCCCGCCCCCTTGCAAGCGTTTGACGGTTGATGGAGCCCCTTCCGGGACCGATCCAGAGAACACCCGACCGTCACACTGCAACACCAGTCCCTGGCGGTGGGTCCGCACACTGTATGGAGTTTCCTTTCGGGATGGGTAAGCAGGCGATCACAGTTCCGCGCGATGCCTGAATGGAGTGTGCGAATATCGGCTCGACACTTCGGTGCAATCGTCCTTACGTCCCACCCGGATCCTGCCATGACCCGATTCGCTGTTGCGGCCTCCGCCACTCTCGCCGTTCTCGCCCTTCCTGCATCCATCGCATCCGCCCATACCTCGCCCGCATCGGATACGGCAACCGCACTGCACTGCGGCAAGCTGTTCGACGCCCGCAGCGGCAAGGTGCGGGGACCGCATACGCTGCTGGTGCGCGATGGCCGGATCGAGCAGATGATCAGCGGCGGCAATGCCGACATCCTCGGCGTGCCCGCGGTGGATCTGCGCGGCCACACCTGCAGCCCGGGCTGGACCGACCTGCATGTGCACCTGGCCAGCCAGTCCAGCCCGCAGAGTTATTCCGAAGGATTCCGCCTCGACCCGGTCGACTACGCCTACCGCTCGGTCGGCTACGCCAGGAAAACTCTGATGGCCGGCTTCACCAGCGTCCGCGATCTTGGCGGCGAGGTGGCGCCGCACCTGCGCGACGCGATCAACCAGGGCTTGGTCGAAGGCCCGCGAATCTGGGCGGCCGGCAAGTCGATCGCCACCACTGGCGGCCACGCCGACCCGACCAACGGCTGGAACGACATGCTCTCGCACCTGTCCGGACCACCCGGCCCGACCGAGGGCGTGATCAACTCCGTCGACGACGCCCGCCAGGCCGTGCGCCAGCGCTACAAGGATGGCAGCGACGTGATCAAGATCACCGCCACCGGCGGCGTACTCTCGTACGCGCGCTCCGGGGACGCGCCGCAGTTCACCGTCGACGAGGTCCGCGCCGTGGTCGATACCGCCAAGGACTACGGTTACCGCGTCGCCGCCCATGCGCACGGCGAGGAGGGCATGTACCGTGCGGTCGAGGCCGGCGTGACCAGCATCGAACATGGCACCTACATGAGCGACCGGGTAATGAAGCTGATGAAGGAGCGCGGCACCTGGTACGTACCGACCATCCACGCCGGTCGTTTCGTCGCCGACAAGGCCAAGGTCGATGGCTACTTCCCGGAGGTGGTGCGGCCGAAAGCGGCGCGGATCGGCGCGCTGATCGAGGAAACCGCGACCCGGGCCTACAAGGGCGGGGTGAAGATCGCTTTCGGCACCGACGCCGGTGTCGGTCCGCATGGCGACAACGCGCGCGAGTTCATCTACATGGTCGAAGCCGGCATCCCGGCGGCGGTCGCCCTGCAGGCGGCCACGATCCGGGCTGCCGAAGTGCTCGGCGTGGATGACCAGGGCGTGCTGGCGCCGGGCAAGCGCGCCGATGTCATCGCCATGCCGGGCAACCCGCTCGAGGACATCAACGTGGTGATGGATGTGGACTTCGTGATGAAGGACGGCGCGATCTACCGCCGACCGCAGGAACCGGCCAGGTAGCACGGACGAAGCCAGGCGCGATCAGGATTCCGCGGACAGGGTTCCGCAAATCGGAACATGCGCCCGCCCCGGATAACCCAGTCTGCGGCGGTTGCAAGGCGTTTCCGGCGCTACGCGCCTGGAACCGGGCCGGCGGATCGTGCCCGCCGCATCAGGGCACCGCAGGCCAGGTAGCCCGCCAGCCAGGCGACGATGGCCAGACGCCCGGCGAGGGCCGGCGACATTCCCGCTCGCGCTGCCAGCACCAGGGCCAGCACGGCTCCGGCCGACAGCACCAGCATCGCCCGGGCACGCCCGCTTCCCGGCGGGCTGCCGACAGCCAGCAGGCAGCCCCCTGTCACGTAGGCGATCCACCACAGCGTCCATGCCGCCGCGTGGTATCGGCTTCCGGCTCCGTCCAGATCTCCCGGATCAAGCGGCCAGACACCCTGCGCAGCAAAAGCCATCGCTGACAGCATGAGCATCCACGCCCCCATGCGTGCCGCGAATGCCCGTCCGCCAGACAGGCATTCGCGCAACAGCACTGCCTGCAGCGCCAACAGCAGGCCCGGAAGGCCCCAACCGAGCAGATTGAAGCCGCCTGCGCCCCGGACTCCATCCGCGCCGAGCAGGGCAAGCGGGTGCCGGGCGTGGGAGTATCCGTCCAGCGCGGCAGCGGCCACCAGCGCGGCGCCCAGCAGCAGCAACGCGGCCGGGATCGCGCTCCAGGACGCCATGAGGGCGAGACGTGTCTTCATCGGCACATGGTACGCGCTGACTTGCCTTGCCAGGCTCCGCCCCCATCTGCTCAGACGAACACTCCCGCCAGCGACCCAACCGATGACCACCGATACCACCGCCCCATCCCACGTCTTCGACGTCACCACCGACCGCTTCGAAACCGATGTCCTGCAGAAGTCGCTGCAGACACCGGTGCTGGTCGACTTCTGGGCCGAGTGGTGCGGGCCGTGCAAGACGCTTGGGCCGGTGCTGGAGAAGCTGGCGAAGGATTACAACGGCGCGTTCGAACTGGCGAAGGTCGACGTGGACAAGGAGCCGCAACTGGCCGGTGCGTTCCAGGTGCGCTCGATCCCGACCCTGTTTCTGCTCAAGGGCGGCCAGGTGGTCGACGCCGTCCCCGGTGCGCTGACCGAGGGCCAGTTGCGCGAGTTCCTCAAGCACCACGATATCGAGCCCGCTGCGGCGGCCCCCGCCATCGAAGGCATCGAGCGCGAGTCCGAGGCCACGTCCGAGGTACCTCCACCGGACCCGCACGCTGAGGTCGCACGCCTGCGCGACGAGATATCGGCGACGCCGGACAACGACGAGCTCAAGCTCGACCTGGCACTGGCCCTGCTCAAGACCGGCGCCACCGACGAGGCGGTGGGACTGCTCGACGCCCTGCCCGCCAACCTCGCCACCGATGATCGCACCCTGCGTGCCCGCGCCCGCCTCGACTTCGCCGCCCTGCTCAAGGACGCACCGCCGCCGGCGGCGCTGGAGACCGCCATCGCCAACGACCCGGCCGACCTGCGTGCCCGCCACCTGCTCGGTGCCCGCCGACTGGTCGATGGCGACAACGAAGCCGCACTGGAACAGTTCCTGGAAATGCTGCGCCACGATCGCGACTTCGACGGCGGCCTGCCACGCAAGGCCCTGATCGACGCCTTCCGGGTGGTCGAAGATGCAGCTCTGGTCAGCGCCTACCGGCGCAGGATGTCGTCGGTACTGTTCTGAGGGCCGACTTTTACAGTACGCATGCGTATGGCAAGCTGACACACCCTCGTTTCTGCGTGCACGGCATGAAGGCTTCCGTCCTGCGCCACGGCCTCAATTTCTGGCCGCCGTTCCTGTTCACCGGCATCCACGTCAAGTCGATCGGCGAGGATTACCGCCATGCCGAGGTCGAGCTGCGCCTGCGGCTGTGGAACCGCAACTATGTCCGCAGCCACTTCGGCGGCAGCCTGTTCGCGATGACCGACCCGTTCTGGATGCTGCTGGCGATGCATGCGCTCGGCCGCGACTACATCGTCTGGGACAAGGCCGGCGAGATCGAATTCGTCAAACCCGGCCGCAGCCGGGTTCGCGCCCGCTTCGACCTCGATGATGCCACGCTGGAACAGCTGCGCGACGCCGCCGCCGGTGGCGACAAGGTGCTGCGCTGGTTCGAAACCGATGTGATCGACGAAGACGGCGACGTGGTCGCACGGGTGCGCAAGCAGCTCTACGTACGACTCAAACCCCGCAAGCGCGGCTGACGCCACCTTAACGATCGGTCACCGAACGCGGCAACGGCACCTTCCAGTGGTCGCCGCGACTGTCGTCGTACATCGCCACCTGCAACCAACGCCCGTCATCGACCACCTCAAGTCCGCGCGTCGGGCTGCGCGTGCCCGCCGGGCGCGACGCCAGCCGTGTCGCCAGCGGACGAGGGTCGCGGGCGTTGCGATGCAGCCACAGCAGGGTCGCCATCAGCCTGAGCCGCGCGCCGTGGTCCTGGGCGCGTTGAAGGTAGCTGTCATAGACGACACCGGAAGTGAGCAGGCAGCCCGCGAAATTGGCAATGCACTCGATCTCGAAGCCATTCCGGCGTTGTCCACGCAGCGGACGATCCGCTAGGATCGCCCGCTGACCCGGCTCGCTGCATCCCGTGGAAAGATGCTCGGCGCTTCGTGCCACGGTAGCGTCGGCGTCGTACGCCCATCGCAGGTACCACGCCACACCTTCGCTTCCTGTCATTGCCGGATCCTGCATCGCGGCTCGCATCACTGCGAACTCGCCCTTCATCGCCATGCATACCGACGCCTCGCCCGGTTCCGGCGGGGCGTACGCGGCATCGCATTCGCGCGGAACTGCGGCACGATCGGGCAGTTCCGCCAGCATCTCGGCAAACAGGCGCGAATGGCCGTCGGCGGCGGCAATCGCTGCCATGGCGATCACCAGGGAGTCGGAAGCCGGCACCAGCCGGCGCCACATCGCCACGCTGCGGCAGGTACCTGCCAGTCCGCCTTCGATGTCGCCCTGAATGAAGGCCAGTGCATGAGCGGTCATCGGTGCGCGGAGCGCGTCATTCAGCCGTGGCGGGAATGGTGCGTCGACCCGTGGTGGAAACCCGTTGCGGTAATGACCGGCATCGGCCAACGCCTCCATCTGTCGCAACGGCACCGCCATCGATGCCAGCAACCGTTCGTATTCCCCTGGGGCACGGCGGACCTTCTGCAGGCAGCCGGGCTCACGCAGGGCGCACAGCATCGATTCCGCTTCGCTCGGCGCGGAAGCAGCACCGAAGCGCTCGACCGCCACGCTCACAAACGGGGCATCGCCCTCTGTCGCCGGCCACGGCGACCCCATGAAGCGCGCCACGTCCTCGGCCACCACTGCCTCGACCTGATCCTCCGCCACGTCATGGCCCAGCAGCCAGAACGTTGCGAAAGCGTTGCGACCGGGCAGATCATCCGGGCTCGTCATCAACTCGACCACGGCTTCCCGTTCCGGAGTCATGCCCTGGGTACGCGACACCCAGTACAGCCCCACCCCGGCAATCACTGCCAGGACCAGAATGCCGGCCAGCAACTTCAGCAAGATTCGCATTGGAACTCCTTTTCCTGTCTCAAACATGACAGCTGTCCCAGTCTAGCGGGTTCCCTTCCGGTAGCTGAACTGCCACCGTTCCCATGGGCGTCGTCGCGATCCCGATGACGGTATTCTTCATGGTCCGCAACAGGGGGCGGGCTTGGTGTCCTACGTTTCCAGCAACGATATCGGTTCGGTGCCATTCCCGGAGATCGAGGGGTACCGGCTGCTGCGTGTGCTCAACCAGGGCTCCACCTCGACCGTATATCTGGGCGAGCAGCCCGCGCTTTCGCGCGAAGTGGCGATCAAGGTGATGTTGCCGCAGGCGCTCGGCGACGAGGTCGGCCGACGCCGGTTCGAGAACGAGGTCCGCACCATTGCCCGGCTCGAACATCCGCATGTGGTGAGCATCCATGAAGTCGGCCGCACCCGCAGCGGGTTGCCCTACTACTCGATGCCCTACCTGCCACGCGGCCACGTGGGTCAGCGCAGCTTCCGCAAGCAGGTCGCCGCCGGTGACGAGAGCCGGGTGATCGAGACCGTCAACGCCTTGTTGTCGGCGCTCGAATACGCGCATGGCAACGGCGTCGTGCATCGCGACGTCAAGGCCGAGAACGTGATGTTCGACGACGCCGACCGGCCACTGCTGGTCGACTTCGGCATCGCCCTGCGACGCGGCTACGGGCCGCGCGTGACCGCCACCGGCCTGGCCGTCGGCAGCACCGCCTACATGGCCCCGGAACAGGCGCGCGGCGAGGACGTGGACGGCCGTGCCGACCTCTACAGCCTGGCGGTGCTGGTGTGGGAGATGCTGACCGGCGAACTGCCCTATCGTGCCGCGGACGCGCTGTCGATGGCGGTCATGCACGCCCAGAACCCGGTACCGAAACTCCCGCTGGGCCTGCGCCATTGGCAGCGTTTCATGAACCGTGCGCTGGCCAAGGCGCCCTCGGCACGCTTCCAGAACGTGGCGCAGATGCGCACCGCCATCGAACGCATCCAGGAACGCCGCAGCTGGCCCGGACAGAGCGCATTGCGGCAGGCGATCTCACCACTGGCCCGCCGCGCGGGCCTCCTTGTCAGCCTCGCCATCGCCACCGCGTTCCTAGGCTTGCTGGCATGGTGGATGGCCGGCAGGGACGGTGGTGGCTTGTTCGCCAACGAGCCGGGCCCGACCGAAGCCGCCGCCACCATCGACCCGACCCTATCGATGCTGCGGCCGTTGCCGGAAGCACCCTTGCAGGTTGCGCTCGACAACGCGCGCCAGCAGATCGACCGCCGCAACCTGACCGCACCGGCGGGCGACAATGCCCTGGCCAGCGTGCTCGACGCCGCCCGCATCGACACTGACAATGCCAATGTCCACGCCCTTGTCGGCGAGCTGTCGCAGGCATTGTCCGGCGAACTGCTGGCCAGCCTGCGCGCGGCCCGCTTCGATCGTGCGCGCGAGTACCAGCAACATCTGGCGACGCTGTCCGATGAAACCGGCCTCGTGGACCCCGAACTGGAGAAGGAGAGGATCCGCCAGGTGCTCGCGGCGCTGACAGCGCAGATCGACGCCTCGATCGCGCGCAGCGACCGCACCTCGGCACAGAGGATCGCCGCTCTCGCTCCCGATTTCGGCATTTCCAGTGCCGAATCGACCCGCCTGGCCGGACACGCCCGGACGGCGGCGTCAACCTCCGCGCCGGCCTCGGCCGTGGTTGCCGGAGACCGCCCGGGTGACACACTGCTGGAGCGCCGCCCGGTCAGCGTGGCCGACTACTCCCGCTTCGCCGAGGCCACCGACCGCAAGCCCACGCTCTGTCGCGAACGCGCCTCGCTGCTGCGAGCCCTGGCCCCGCGCGATTACCGCAACCCCGGTTTCGAGCAGGAGGCCAACTCACCGGTGGTCTGCGTCTCGATGGCCGATGCCGAAGCCTATGCGCTGTGGCTCGGCAAACAGACCGGACACAAGTACCGCGTCCCGACCAGCACCGAGTCGAAAGCCACCGCCGCGGTCATCATCGGTCGCGAGCTGTCGTTGTGGCAGCGCGACTGCGGCAGCGACTGCAACCAACGTCAGACTGCCGGCCGCTCGTGGCGCAACAGCAACGACGAACGCCTGCTGCAGGCTTCGCGCGGCTACGACGACGTCGGATTCCGGCTGATCCGGGAACATTGATCCGGGCGTGTTGGCCAGGCAGCGCGGGTCCGGAAACATCGACCCCCGATCGGCAAGCATGCGAACGGCTCTTGCCCCTACAATCCGCAGATGCGCCTCCATCACCTGCACCTCCAGAACCTGCGACGGTACTTCATCACCGGGCTGCTCACCCTGCTGCCGCTGTGGCTGACATGGGTGGTCATCAAGTTCATCTTCGTCCTGCTCTCGGACACCAGCCGCCCGTTCATCGCCCCTGTCCTGCATCAAGCGGCGGCAAGCGCACCGCAGGTGCTGGGTTGGCTGGACGCGTCCTGGGTGCAGACCGGCATCGCCCTGCTCGCCACCATTGCCGTGATCCTGCTGTCGGGGGTAATGACGCGACGGGTGTTCGGCCAGCGCATGCTGCGCTGGGTAGAGTCGATGATCGAGCGCATCCCGTTCGCCAATACGGTCTATGGCAGCGCGCGCAAGCTGCTCGACATCCTGCAGACCAAACCTGGCACCACCCAACGGGTGGTGCTGGTGGATTTCCCCCACACCGAAATGAAGGCGATCGGCTTCGTGACCCGGGTACTGAAGGAACAGGGCACCGGCCGTGAGCTGGCGGCGGTGTATGTGCCAACCACGCCCAACCCGACCTCGGGCTATCTTGAAATCGTGCCGGTGGACCGGATCACTCCGACCGACTGGAGCGTGGACCAGGCGATGAGCTTCATCATCTCCGGTGGCGCGGCAGCGCCGGAAACGATTCCGTTCTCGGCGCCGAAGGCGGACAAGGACTGACGACGGCCCCGATCCGGAGCGCGCCACCCGGCGTTCCAGCGTCCTATAGCCCCAGCGCGGACTGCACGCGTGTCCGATAGCCATTGCTTCCGGGGACACGCATGCCGTTGCAGAGCCGCAGCAGGCAGCGTCCGTCACCGAGGGGCTCGACGTCGCGCACTGCATCGATGCGAACGATCCGCGAGCGATGCACGCGAACGAAGTGACGGGGATCCAGGCGCCGCTCCAGCGAGGCCATGGTTTCCCGCAGCAGATGGCGCCGTTCGCCCACGCACAGTTCGACATAGTTGGCGCAGGCAAGGATGCAGTCGATCGCCGCCACATCGACCAGTTGCAGGCGTGGACCGAGCGGTACCGCCAGCCGCCGGGCGTAGCCTTCGGCGATTTCCGGCACGGGCATCCCGACGGCATCGCGCCTGGCTCGCACCCTCGTCAGCGACGCCTGCAGCCGCTCGATCGAATAGGGCTTGAGCAGGTAATCCACCGCACCAATGTCGAACGCGCGCAGGGCATGGTCGGCATGGGCAGTCACGAATACCACGTACGGCCGCTGCGACGGCGACAGGGTGTCGAGCACACCGAAGCCGCTCAACCCCGGCATCCGTATGTCCAGGAACACCACGTCCGGTTGCAACCGCCGGATCGACGCCAACGCGGCTTCGCCGTCGACGGATTCATCGACGATCTCGACATCCTGCTGGTTTCCAAGCAACCGGCGCAGCCGCGTGCGCGACATCACCTCATCGTCGGCCAGCAACGCGCGCAACCGGTTCATGCAACCGCCCCCGACATGCGGCACGGCATGCTCAGCCACACCCTCGTACCGCCGTTGTCGCGCGGGCCGACCTCGAACCCATGCTCGCCGCCATACAGGCACTGCAGCCGCGCACGGGTATTGCCGAGTCCGATTCCGGTCCTGGTGCCGGTCCCGACATCATGCCGGGACGACGCGCCGGCGCCATCGTCGAGCACTTCCATCACCAGCTGTCCATCGTCCCCGCGCGCAACCCGGATCTCGATCGTCCCGGGCGTGGTGCGGGCGGCAATCGCGTGCCGGACTGCATTCTCGACCAGTGGCTGCAGCAGCAACGGCGGCACATCCGCGTCCAGCAGGTCCGAGTCGATCGTCCATTCCACCTGCAGGCGTTCGCCGAGCCGGGCCTTCTCGATGCCGAGGTAGTGGTCCAGTGCGACCAGTTCCTCGCGCAACGGAACCTGCTTGCGGCGCGAACCGTCGAGGCTGTACCTCAGCATCGCGCCGAGGTCGACCAGCATGCGATCGGCCGCCTCCGGATCGCGATGCACGGTTTCGGCGATCGAGTTGAGCGCATTGAACAGGAAATGCGGGTGGATCTGCGCCGTCAATGCCTGCAGCCGCGCCTGTGCCAGCTGCGACTCCAGCCCGGCCGCCTCGCGCTCACGGCGCCGTGCACGACCGGCATAGAACCAGGCATGGGCGACGCCGATGATCAGCCAGCTCATCAGCAGGTTGTTGAGCACGCTCTTGCCCAGGATGTCGGTGAACGGCGGCAACTCCGGGTACCAGCCGATCGCATCGTTGAAAGCCAGTACCGCCAGCGCACGCAGCACGATCACCAGCGCCACCGCCAGCCACTGCAGCGCCAATGCCCGCAGGATCCGGCCCGGCTCGATCGGCCAGCGCCGCACCCACCAGAACAGTCCGAGCGTCAGCGGTGCCCACAGCCAGGCACTGGCCAGCTCCATCCGCAACACCGGTCCCAGCGGCAGGGTCTGGCCGGTGGACTCGGCCATGCCCATGACCTGCCCGGTCCAGACCAACCCGTTCAGGGTCCACCAGACCAGCACCAGGGCACACAGCAGCAGCAGGCGTGCAGCCATCCCCCGACGCTAGTGCGAGCACGCCGCGCTTGCAATCGCAAAAGCGGCATTGGTCCCGGCCTGGCCGCCATTCGTCCCTTCGATTGCGCAAATGCCCCCGATGACAGCCCAGGGTGCAGTCGACCCCAACGGAGATCGCGCCATGCCGACCTGCACCTCCCCCACCCTGCTGGCCGCCGCACTGATGGCGGCTGCCGCCATCACGTCGGCCCATGCAGGGAACAACCCGTCAGGCGAAAGCCCATGCCCGCCCGTGCACAAGTTCGCCGAAGGCACGATCTCGACCGAACGTTGGGAATGGCGCCTGAGCTTCACCCCGAGCCGGTTGCAGGCCTACTGGTCGACCACGACGGGCTGGTGGCCCGGCACCCGGGAGCAGGCGACGATCCTGACTTCACGCTGGTGGCCGTGGGGCTGGAGCGAACCGGAAGTCGCCCCCTTCTCCGGCATCCACAGCGACATGGACCCGCATGTGTCGCCGGATGGGCGCCTGCTCGTGTTCTCGTCCGAACGTCCGCTCCCGGACGGCACCCGCGCCAGGATGGACCTGTGGCAAGTCCACCGCACCGCGCGCGGCTGGAGCGAGCCGGTCCATCTCGGCGATGCGGTCAACAGCGACGGCGACGAGCTGTACGCCAGCGTGGACCGTTCCGGCACGCTGTATTTCGCCAGCGACCGCAGCGGCGAGTGGAACATCTATCGCAGCCGGCGCCTGGGGCATGGACGCTATGCACCGGCCGAACCGCTCGGTCCGGGCGTCAACAGCGACGAACGCTGGGAGTTCAACCCGGAGATTTCGCCGGATGGCCGCACCCTGCTGTTCACCCGCCTCCACTTCCCGGACTCGGAACTGCCGGACCCCGGGTACGGCTTCGGCGACCTGTACGTCAGCCATCTGCGCAATGGCGAGTTCACCCCCGCCCGTAACCTCGGGCCCTGCGTGAACACCGCCGCCGACGAGTTCCACCCGACCGTCCTGTGGGATCGGAAACTGCTGTTCTTCGCCCGCAGCACCGGGCTGCCGAGCGATTTTTACGTGACCCGGCTGGTGTTGCCCGAAACACAGCACGATCCCGACGAGTGATCGTTCCGGCATGACCTCCGGCCCATGCCGGGGCCGTCCAGGCGGTCCAGCCTACGGGTTGGCCCGCCTCCCATGCCCAATTCATGCGCCCGACCTCCCGTTCCAGACACTCCCTCCTGCCACTTTGCACCGCGCTGGCCCTCGCCATCGCAATACCGGGGCTGACCGCCTGCTCCAATGTGACAAGTTCCGATGGAACGAGCGTAACCTCCACCGAGGCCGCGACAACCGCCGATGCCGAAGCCAGGGCCGAACGGCTGGACGCGCTGTACGAGCAGTACTGGGAGGAAATGCTGGAGCTCAATCCGCTCTCGGCCACGTTCCAGGGCGACCCGCGCTACAACGACCGGCTGCCGAACTTCCTGTCGGAGGAATACCGGCAGCAGTCGCATGACTTCACCTCCCGCTGGCTCAAGGCCATTGAGGACATCGGGCCGGACGGCCTGCAGGGACAGGACCTGATCAGCTACGAGATCTTCGTGCGCAAGGCGCGCATCGAGCTGGAAGGCGAGCAGTTCCCCGGCTGGCAGCAGCCGGTCAACCAGTTCTACAACATCGCCTCCACCATCGTGCAGCTGGGTTCGGGCACTGGCGCGCAGCCCTTCAAGACCGTCAAGGACTACGACGACTGGGCCAAGCGTGCCTCGCAGGTGCCGGTGCTGTTCGACCAGGCCATCGCCAACATGAAGATCGGCGTGGAGAACGGCGTGGTGCAGCCGCGCGCGTTGATGGAGAAGGTGCTGCCGCAGCTCGATGCGCTGATCAAGGACGCGCCGGAAGACACCCTGTTCTGGGGTCCGATCAAGTCCATGCCCGAGTCGTTCGACGAGGCCGACCGCGAGCGTCTGGCCGCAGACTACAAGGCCCTGATCGGCGACAGCCTGATGCCGGCCTACCGCGAACTGCGCGAATACATCGCCAGCGAGTACCTGCCGCACACCCGCGACAGCGCCGGCATGGACAAGCTGCCCGACGGCGAAGCCTGGTACGCGTTCAACGCCCGCAACCGCACCAGCACCGACCTGACCCCGGCGCGGATCCACCAGATCGGCCTGGACGAAGTCGCACGCATCCACGGCGAGATCCGCGGAGTGATGGCCGAGGTCGGGTTCGAAGGCACGTTGCAGGACTTCTTCGAGTTCATGCAGAACGACCCCCAGTTCACCTTCGAGAGCGAGGACGCCCTGCTCGCCTACTACCGCGGTCTCGAGGACAAGATCAACGAGAAGGTCCCGGATCTGTTCTCGCTGACGCCGAAGGCGCCGTTCGAGATCCGCCCGGTCGAGCCGTTCCGCGCCCAATCCGCGGCCGGCGGCTCCTACATGCGCCCAAGCGAGGACGGCAGCCGCCCCGGCATTTTCTACGTCAACACCTACGACTTGCCGACCCGCAAGACCTGGGACGCCGAGGACCTCTATCTGCACGAAGCAATCCCGGGCCACCACTTCCAGCTCGCCCTGCAGCAGGAGCTGACCGACCTGCCGAAGTTCCGCCGCTTCGGCGGCGAGACCGCCTTCAGCGAGGGCTGGGGCCTGTATGCCGAATCGCTCGGCAAGGACCTGGGCGTCTATACCGACCCCTACAACTACTTCGGCTATCTGCAGAACGAGCTGTGGCGCGCGATCCGCCTGGTCGTCGACACCGGCCTGCACAGCAAGGACTGGACCCGAGAACAGGTGATCGCCTACATGCTGGAGAACTCGGCCGAATCCGAGACCCAGGCCACCGCCGAGGCCGAACGCTACATGGCGATCCCGGGCCAGGCACTGGCCTACAAGATCGGCGAGTTGAAGATCCAGGAACTGCGCGCGCGTGCCGAGAAGGCGCTCGGCGACGACTTCGACATCCGCGAGTTCCACGCCGAGGTGCTGAAGGACGGCTCGGTCCCGCTGGGCGTGCTGGAAGCCAAGATCGAGCGCTGGATCGCCGGCCGGAAAAGCTGAACCAAACCGCAGCGGCATCCCCCAGGGCCGGCCCGGGAACACCTGGGCCGGCCTCTGTTTTATGTGACCGGCGTCCTGACACGGCATAATCCGCCCTGCATCGCGTGGCCGACGGCCAGGGCGGGCCGTCCGTACCGTTCGAACAGGGAGACCCAATGCATCGCACGCCACTGCCGGCCCCAAACCGCCCTGGTCGTCCCCGTTCCCGGCTTCCCTGGTTCCGTCCCATCCTCACCGCCGTCCTGTGCCTGCTACCGCTGCTGGCTTTGGCCGCGGATTGGACCTACCGCGTTCGCCCAGGAGACAACCTCTGGGATCTGAGCGAGCGCTATCTGCGCTCCGACATCGGCTGGGAACAGCTGCAGGCGCACAATTCGGTCGACGATCCCTATCGGCTCCCGCCCGGTTCGCTGCTCAGGTTCCCGGTCCAGTGGCTGCGGGTCGACCCCGCCAAGGCCCGGGTGGTCGCCGTGCGCGGCGATGTCCGCGCCCAGCCCTCCGCGCGCCATCCGGCCAGCGATGCCGAGCACGGCATGCTGCTGGGCATGGGCGGCTGGCTGGAAACCGGAGACAGGGCCAGCACCACCATCGAATTCGCCGATCTCTCGCGGATGCTGGTACAGGCCAACAGCCGGGTGGTCTTCGACAAGCTCAGCCGCTACGGCCGGACCGGCATGGTCGACACCCGGCTGCGACTTTTGCAGGGGCGCACCACCAACCAGGTCACTCCGTCCAGGGGCCCGGCCTCGCGCCACATCATCGATACCCCGTCCGCGACGACCAGCGTCCGCGGCACCCGTTTCCGGACCAGTGCCGGCAACGCGACCACCCCCGACACCACCGAACTGCTGCAGGGTGCGGTCCATGTCGACAGCAACGGTACCGGGGTGCTCCTGTCGCCCGGTTTCGGCACCGTGGCCGGCGCCGGCGCCACACCGGGCACCCGGGTTGAGTTGCTGCCGGCGCCAGTCCTCGAGGATGCCGGCACTCGCCTGCAGTCGCTGCCGGTCACCGTCGCCTGGTCGCCCTTGGACGGCGCCACCGGCTACAAGGTCGAGGTGGTGAAGGAAGAAGCACCCGACGAACTGCTGTTCGAGGCCGAGACCGGCGACACCCGGCTGCGGATCGACGACCTGCCGCCAGGCCGGCACCAGTTGCTGCTGCGCGGGGTAGATCACCAAGGGTTGCAGGGCCACGATGCGAACCGCGACTTCGTCATCAACGCCGACCCGCCGCCGCCGCTGACGCTGCGTCCCCGTGTCGAGGAGACCGTGCACCAGGCACGGCCGCGTTTCGAGTGGACCCGCCCGGAGGGTGCCACCGCGGCGGTGTTCCAGATCGCCACCGAACCCGGCTTTGATTCAACGCTGGTCGACACCACAGTCAAACGCACGAAGCTGCGCCCGGATGCGGACCTGCCGCCCGGCCGCTACTACTGGCGCCTGGCCTCGCGCGATGCACAGGACCGCCAGGGCGCATTCGGCAGCCCTCTGGCCTTCGTGGTCAGCGATGAGCCACCCGACCCCGGGCTCGAAACCGAGGCGATCCGCGGCAAGGTCGTGTTGAACTGGGAAGAAGGCGAGCCAGGCCAGCGCTATCGCGTCCAGATCGCGCGCAAGCCCGACTTCGGCAAGATCGTCGTCGACGAGGTGGTCGACGTACCCAGGCTCGAACTCGATCGCCCGCTCGGCGGCCGCTGGTACCTGCGCGTCCAGGCGATCGACGACGATGGCTACGAGAATCCGTTCGGACCGACGCAGGAAGCCAGGTTCAGCTGCCGTCTCTGCTATGGCGCCGGCGCCACGGCGGTGTTGCTGCTGCTGGCGCTATGAAGGGCAGCGGGCTGCCTTGGCTGTGGCGCCTGATCGTCGCCACCATGGCGGCCTTCATTGCTGTCGCGCTATGCATGGACGTGACCACCCGGCGTGCCGACGACCTGTTCTACGACCTGCATCTGAAGCGCTGGGGCTATCCGGTCGATGGCGAAGTGGTCATGGTGACCATCGACGACACCAGCCTGCGCGAGATCGGCCAGTGGCCGTGGCCACGCAACGTGCATGCCACGCTGCTCGATCGGCTGGCCGAAGCCGGGGTCCGTGGCGCCGCGCTCGACCTGATCCTGGCCGAGCCCGATCGCAGCGACCCCGTGCACGATACGTTGCTGGCCGAAGCGATGCACCGGAACGAGCGGGTCGTACTGCCGGTGACACAGGCCATGCAGCACCAGAGCGGACCGCTGGTGGAGGTGCTGCCCAACCCGGCCATTGCCGGCCGTGTCGCCGCACTCGGCCATACTGACGTGGAACTCGACGAGTCCGGCACGGCCCGCGACCTGTACCTGTATGCCGGCCTTGGCGAGGCGCGTTGGCCGGCACTGGGCCTGGCCCTGCTCCAGCTCGAGCCGGAAACGACTCCCGCTGAAGTGCCGGGGCAACGCCTGCCCGACAATCTGCACACTTCACCCTACCAGTGGGTCCGCGACCATCACGTCCGCATCCGCTACGCCGGCCCGCCCGGCAGCTTCGCCGAGATTCCGTTCCTGGACGTGCTCGAGCAGCGGCTGCCGGCAGAGGCGCTGCGCGGCAAATGGGTCGTGGTCGGCGTCACCGCGACCGGACTGGCGCCGGGCATCCGCACGCCGATGTCGGGGATTCCCATGTCCGGCGTGGAATACCAGGCCAACGTGGTCGCGATGCTGCTGCAGCATCGCGCGATCGTCCCGCTGGCCGAACTGCCTCAGGCCGGCATCACCGGCCTGCTGGTGTTTCTTTCCATGGCGTTCGTGCTGTCGGCGGGGGTGTTACGCCCGTTGTTGGCCGTACTCGGTGGAATTGGAGCCGCGGTGATCGCGTCGGTGATGATGCTGCGCCTGGGCCACGCCTGGTTCGCGCCGATGGCCGCTGTCATGACCATCGGGCTGGGCTACATGGCCTGGATGGGGCGCCACCTGATGCACTGGCGTCGTCAGGCCCATATCGACACCCTGACCCGGCTCGCCAATCGCCGCCGCTTCGACGAGACGTTCGAACGCCGGCTCGCGATCGCCCAGCGTTCGCAGTCGCCGCTCTCGCTGCTGCTCATCGACGTCGACCACTTCAAGCAGTTCAACGATACCGAAGGCCACCTGGCCGGCGACCGGCTGCTGGCACAGGTGGCCCGGACCATCAGGCAACACGGACGGCGCGCAGGCGACCTTGCGGCACGCTACGGCGGCGATGAGTTCGTGCTGTTGCTGTCCGCCACGCCGGCGCGGGGCGCGGAACAGGTGGCGAAGGACATCCTCGCCGACCTGCGCGCCCAGGCCGTGCCCGCCTCTTTGAGCATCGGCATCTGCACCTGCGTCCCGGACCTGCAGACGTTGTCCGGAATGGTGTTCGAGCAAGCCGACGCGGCGCTGTATCGCGCCAAGCAGAACGGGCGCAATGGCTACGTGCTGGAGGAATATCCCCGGGAGCCGACCCGACCTCCGCGCAACCCGGGAGGAGGCCGGGACAGGCTCCGGTGATGTCCGTCGTCGTCAGCGAGGGGTAGCGCTGCCGCCCTGCCGGCGGCCGTTGCCACCGCGAGCGCCGCGGCCCTGCCTGGGGCCGGCGTGGGCGGGGCGCGCAGCCGGCTTGCCGTGCGGACGCTGGCCGGGCTTGCGGGCACCGCCCCGATTGGCACGCGGGTTGGGCAATGCCACGTCCAGACGCAGCGGGCGGGCCGGCGCATAGCCCTCGACCTCGACCAGTTCGACGTCCTTCTTCAGCACGCGCTGGATCTGCCGCAGCAGGCCACCCTCGTCGTGCGAAACCAGCGACAGCGCCTCGCCGGAGGCACCGTTGCGGCCAGTGCGGCCGATCCGGTGCACGTAATCCTCGGCGACCATCGGCAGGTCGAAATTGATGACCAGCGGCAGGTCCGGGATGTCGAGCCCGCGCGCTGCCACATCCGTGGCCACCAGCACCCGCGCCTTGGCCGCCTTGAACGCGTTGAGCGCTTTCTGCCGCTGGGCCTGGCTCTTGTTGCCGTGGATGGCGACCGCCTTCAGACCGGCCTTGTCGAGCTGCTCGGCGAGGCGGTTGCAGCCGTGCTTGGTGCGGCCGAACACGAGCACCTGGTCGGTATGGCGCTTGGTCAGGATATCGATCAGCAGGTCGCGCTTGCGCTCCGCGTCGACCGGATGCGCGCGGTGTGCGATGGTCTCGGCGATGGTGTTGTTGGCCGTCACCTGCACCTGCTTGGGTTCGTGCATGAACTCCAGCGCCAGCGCCTTGAGCTGGGCCTCGAAGGTCGCCGAGAACAGCAGCGTCTGGCGCTGCCTGGGCAGCTTGGCGAGGACGCGCTTGATCGCCGGCAGAAAACCCATGTCGAGCATGCGGTCGGCCTCGTCCATGACCAGCACTTCGATCGCATCGAGGCGGACGCTGCCGCGCTCCATGTGGTCGATCAGGCGGCCCGGGGTGGCCACCAGCACATCGACGCCACGACGCAGCGCATCGACCTGCGGGCCCATGCCGGCACCGCCGAAGATGGTGCAGGTGGAAACATGCAGGTGGCGGGCATAGCCGCGGATGTTGTCGTTGACCTGCACCGCCAGTTCGCGGGTCGGCACCAGCACCAGCACGCGCGGCTTGCGCGGTCCACGTACCGGGGTCTGCTTGGACAGTTTGTTGAGGATCGGCAGGCTGAACGCCGCGGTCTTGCCGGTACCGGTCTGGGCACCGCCCAGCAGGTCGTGGCCGGCAAGGACGAGCGGGATGGCTTCGGCCTGGATCGGCGTCGGCGTGGTGTAACCCTGTTCGGAAAGCGCGCGCAGCAACGCGGGCGCAAGCCCGAGGGATTCAAAAGACATTCTGAGCTCCAAAATCGTAGCCCCCGCATGGATACATGCGAGGTTACCCGGAGCCTTCCCTGAAGCCGCGCTGCGAGTAGTTCTTATTGACGGCACCGGATGTTCCGGGCCGTGTCGGCGCGACGAAAGACGTGCGGAGAAGGTGCGATGCCGGCCCTTGCGGGGCCCCGGCCATGGCCGGGACTGGCATCGCGGACTTGCCTGGGAAACGTACCCTTGCGGGAGGCAGCCGTGCGCTGGACGCGGCGCACTCTACGCGAATGCCCGCCGCGGCGCCAGCATCGTGGCCGACCTGCTACCGTGCCGTTCACACAGGAGGACGGTCATGCAGGTACGTTTCCACGGCGCCGCGGGTGAGGTGACCGGTTCGATGCACGAGGTACTCGCCGCCGGGCATCGGCTGCTGCTCGACTGCGGCATGATCCAGGGCAGCCCCGAGGCCGAGCGCCGCAATACGGACCCGTTTCCGTTCGACCCCGCCGGCCTCGATGCGCTGCTGCTGAGCCATGCTCATATCGACCACATCGGCCGGGTGCCGCTGCTGGTCAAGCGCGGCTTCCGCGGTCCGATATTCGCCCAGGCGGCGACTGCGGACCTGCTGCCGATCATGCTGCTGGACGCCGCGGGCATCGCCGAAAGCGAAGCCGCGCGTTTCAACCGCAAGCGCCGCCGCGGCGAGCCCGAGGCGGTCCCTGTGTACACACAGCAGGACGTGAACGCCACACTCGCCCTGTTGCGCCCGCTCGACTATGACGCCACCACCGAGGTGCTGCCGGGCGTGACCCTGACCCTGCGCGAGGCCGGCCACATCCTCGGCTCCTGCGTGCTGGAGCTGCAGGCCGAAGGCAGGACGCTGGTGTTCTCGGGCGACCTCGGTCCCAGGGGCGCGCCGATCCTGCGCGACCCGGCCACGATCGCCCGCGCCGATCTGGTGCTGATGGAATCGACCTATGGCGACCGCGACCACCGCGAGCGGGCCGCGACCGTCAACGAGATCGGCGACGTCCTGGAGTCGGCATGGCGCGCCCGCGGCAACGTGATGATTCCGGCGTTCGCGGTCGGCCGCACCCAGGAACTGCTGTACTGGTTCGCGCGTCATTGGGACGAATGGAAGCTCGAGCGCTGGCGGATCTTTCTCGACAGTCCGATGGCGGCGCGGGTTTCGGCGGTGTACCAGCGGCACCAGTCCCTGTTCGACGCCCATGCACGCGAAACCTGGGCGTCCCGCATCAGTCCGTTCCAGCTGCCCAACCTGCATTACACCGCCACCACCGAGGAATCGATGGCGATCAACCGGATCCAGTCCGGCGCGATAGTGATTGCCGGCAGCGGCATGGCCAATGCCGGCCGCATCGTCCATCACCTCAAGCACAACCTCGGCCGGCGCGAAGCGCACGTGATGTTCGTCGGCTACCAGGCCGCCGGCACGCTCGGCCGCCGCCTGGTGGAGCGCGCGCCGTGGGTGCGCATCCACGGCCGCGACCACCGGGTCGGTGCCCAGATCCATACCGTCGGCGGGTTGTCCGCGCATGCCGGCCAGCAGGGCCTGATCGACTGGTACGGCCACATCGAAGGGCATCCCCCGCTGGCCCTGGTACATGGCGAGGATCGCGCGCGCGAAGCCCTGGCCGGCGAGATCGGCGAGCGGTTCGGCGTGTGCGCCCACCTCGCCCGCCCCGGCGACACGCTGGAGGTCTGAGGGCCTGTTCATGGTCCCTGCGCGATTCCCCGGAGCTTCCGCGCGGCACAGCGGACGTCTGCGGCGGATCGCTCATGACCTTCGACACCCCCGGAACGCGCCAGCCCAAGGCTAAGGTGCGATCCTTGTCCCACCCTACTGTCAGTCCGGAGTCCACCGTGACCACCCAGAAACCCCATGCATTGAAACCACGTGCCGTGCTGCTGTCGCTCGCCATTGCCGCTGCCGTCTCGGCCTGTGGCCAGTCGCCGGCGCCTGCCGATACCGCCTCCAGCGCCGGCACGGGCGGGATCACCCTCGACGAAAGCACCCTGCCGCCGGTCAACCGCTTCCTCGCCAGCGACCTGGACAGCAGCAAGGACGCCTGCACCGACTTCGGCGGCTACGTCAACGGTCAGTGGCTGGCCGCCAATGAAATTCCGGGCGACCGCACCTCCTGGGGCGCGTTCGAGATGCTGGCCGAGCGCTCGCTGGCGGTGCAGCGCCAGATCGCTGAACAGGCCGCGGCCGACACCGACGCCACCGGGGTGAAGAAGATCGTCGGCGACTTCTGGGCCACCGGCATGGACGCGGACAAGATCAACGCGCAGGGGATCGAGCCGATCCAGGGCGTACTGGCCGAGATCGACGCGCTGGACGGCCAGGAGGCGATCGCCGGCTTCCTGCGCGACAGCGCCGCCAAGGGCCAGTTCTACGTGTTCGGCTTCGGACCCGAGGCCGACTTCAAGAACTCGTCGATGAACATCGCCTACGCCTTCCAGGGTGGCCTGGGCCTGCCCGACAAGACCTACTACGAGGACGCCGACAAGGCCGACAAGCTGGAGGCCTACCAGGCCCACGTCGCCAAGGTGCTCGAACTGTCAGGCGTGCCGGCCGATGACGCAGCAGAACAGGCCGCCGACGTGGTCGCGTTCGAAAAGCGCCTGGCCAAGGTGTCCAAGTCGCAGAAGGAGATGTCGCGCGACGTCTCGCTGTACTACAACCCGGTGTCGCCGGCCGACGCCGACAAGCTGGCGCCGAACTTCCCGTGGACCCGCTTCTTCGAGTCGCAGGGCCTGCAGGCGCCGGAGATGTTCTCGCTGGCGGTGCCGGCGTTCCATGAGGAGATCAGCCGGATGCTGGCCGACGTGCCGGCCGGCCAGTGGCGCAGCTATCTGCGCTTCCATGCCGTGGACGGTGCCTCGCCCTACCTCTCCGACGCCTTCGTCGAGGAGAACTTCAACTTCTACAACAAGACCCTGCGTGGCCAGAAAGAACTGAAGGAGCGCGGCAAGCGCGTACTCGGCACGATTGAAAGCGGCGCTGGCGAGGCGCTGGGCCAGCTGTACGTGGACGTGGCGTTCTCGCCCGAGTCCAAGAGCCGCATGCAGGAACTGGTCGGCCACCTGAGCGATGCGCTCAAGGTCCGTATCGAGAACCTGGCCTGGATGGGCGACGAGACCAAGGCCAAGGCGATGGAGAAATGGGCGAGCTTCACCCCGAAGATCGGCTATCCCGACAAATGGCGCGACTGGAGCGGCCTTGAAACCAGCCGTGACAGCTACATCGGCAACGTGCTGGCAGCAATCGAATTCAACCACAAGCACGAACTCTCCAAGGTCGGCGAGCCGGTCGACAAGACCGAATGGGGCATGAGCCCGCAGACGGTCAACGCCTACTACAACCCGCTGCAGAACGAGATCGTGTTCCCGGCCGCGATCCTGCAGCCACCGTTCTTCGACCTCGAAGCCGACGACCCGCTCAACTACGGCGGCATCGGTGCGGTGATCGGCCATGAGATGACCCACGGCTACGACGACCAGGGCAGCCGCTTCGGGCCCGATGGCAATTTCGTGCCGGACCCGGGCTGGTGGACGCAGAAGGATTTCGACTCGTTCAAGGGCCTGACCGACCAGTTGGTCAAGCAGTTCGATGGCTACAAGGCGACCGACGACCAGCACGTCGACGGCAAGCTGACTCTGGGCGAGAACATCGCCGACCTCGGCGGCCTGGCAACGGCCTACGACGCGATGAAGGCCGCCGCCGGCGACAGCGAGGATCCGATGATCGACGGCATGACCCGCGACCAGCGCTTCTTCGCCAACTGGGCCACGGTGTGGCGCCGCAATTTCACCCCGGAAGAGCTCAAGGTGCGCCTGGCCACCGATCCGCATGCGCCGGCCAACTTCCGCGCGATCGGCGCGCCGTCCAACCTGCCGGCCTTTGCCGCCGCGTTCGAGTGCAGGCCCGGCCAGCCGATGGTCCGCAGCGGCGACGACCAGGTGGTGATCTGGTAGGCAGCAATCTGTATCGCGGGCGCCTCGTCCGCGACACCGACCACGCGAAGGCCCGGCATCGCCGGGCCTTCGCCGTTGTGGGCCCCGTCTACGCGACCGCCGTCACCCTGCCTGCGTGGCCGCGGGCACGCTGCAGTGGCGAGGAAGCTGCCGCCGCACCACGGGCGCTTGCTACACTCCGCCGATCATCAGCATGGAACCTGATATGTCCGCTCCGCGCGCTTCATTCCCACGCTCCACTTCACTCTTTCCTGCCCGCCCCCTCATCTGCACCCTGACGCTGTGCCTGGCCGCCGCCATGGCGGCACCCGCCGGCGCCCAGGGCAAGCCCCCGGTCGCCTGCGCGGACTTCTACGGCAATGCCAACGCAACCTGGCTGCAGACACACCCGCTGGCCGCTGGACAGGGCAGCGTCTCGGCGATGGGCGAACTTGGCGGTCGTGCCCGCCAGCAGCAGATCGACCTGCTGCAGGCCGCGATGCAGTCGCCGCAAGGCAACGTGCAGAAGCTGCTGGGCGACTTCTGGGCCAGCGGCCTGGACGAGGCCGCGGTCGAGCGCGACGGTTCGAAACCGATCGCGCCACTGCTCGATCGCATCAACGCCATCCGCCGCAGCAAGGACATCGCTCCGGCGATCGCCGCCCTGCACCAGGTCGGCATCCCGGTGGTGTTCAATTTCGGTGCCGATGTCGATCTGTCCGACCTCGACCGCCATATCGGCTACTTCAGCCAGGGCGGCACCGGTCTGGTCGATCCGGCCTGGTACAGCCGCGACGATGAAGACACCCGCACCGTGCGGACGCAGTACGGCAAGTACGTCGAGCAGATCCTGGCGCTGACCGGCACCCCGGCCAACAAGCTCGAGGCCGAAGCACAACAGGTCATCGACCTGGAGACCCGCATCGCCCGTGCCTCGCGTCCGCTGCAGGACCTGCGCAACCCGCGCAACAATTACGCTCCGGTCACCGTGGACGGGCTCGACAGGCAATACCGGAACCTCAAGCTCAACGAGTTCCTGCAGGTTCAGGGCGTCAGCGACGACACCGTCTCGATCGCCAACCCGGCACTGTTCGCCGAACTCGACAAACTGGTCGACAGCCTGAAGCCGGCGCAGTGGAAGACCTACCTGCAGTGGCGGGTCGGCGATGCGATGGCGCCATACCTGACGAAATCCTTCCGCGATGCCAGCTTCGACTTCCGCGGCCGGGTGCTTGAAGGCCGCAGCGCGCCGGCGCCGCGCGAACAGCAGGTGCTCGATGCGATCAACCTCGCCGCCGGTCCGATGCTCGGCCGCGAGTACGCCGCACGCTACCTCGGAGCCGACAACCGGGCCCGCGCCGAAGGCATCGTCACCCAGGTCAAGGCGACCATGCGTTCGGCGCTCGAGCGCAACCCGCGCTTCGGCGATCAGGCCAAGGCGGTGGCGCTGGCCAAGCTCGACAATCTCAAGGTCGCGATCGGAACCCCCAGCCGCGAACTGGACTACAACGTGCAGCCGATGGGCCGCGGCAGCTTCGGCGGCAACATGCTGATTGCCTCGACCTGGCGCCACGCCTCCGAGATGAGCCGCATCGGCACTGCCGACAACCGCCGCTGGGGCATGCTGCCGCAGACCCCGGCACTGGCCTACGACATCGCCCAGAACCGCCTGGTCATCACCGCCGCGATGCTGCAGCCGCCGGCGTTCGACCTCGGCAAGGACGACGCCTGGCTGTACGGCTCGTTCGGCGCCCTGGTCGGCCACGAGCTGAGCCATGCCGTCGACAACCGCGGACGCCTGGTCGACGACAAGCTGGAAGTGCGCGACTGGTGGACCGCCCACGAGACCAATGGCTGGCAGGCATTGGCCAACCGGGTCGCGGCACAGTACTCCACCCTGCCCTACCCATCCCTGCAGGGCGTGAAGGTCAACGGCCAGCAGACCGTGGACAAGAACATCGCCGATCTCACCGGCATGGAGCTGGCCTGGGCCACGTTCAGTGCCGCACAGCCGAACGCCAACCGCCAGACCAAGGAGTCGTTCTTCCAGGGTTGGGCCTCGCTGTGGGCGCAGCAGCTCAGTGCCGAAGCGGCAACCGAGCAGGCATCGACCAGCGTCCATGCCCCCGGGCAATGGCGCACCAACGGCCCGCTGGCCAACCTCGACGCCTTCGGTGCGACCTACGGCTGCCGGGTCGGCGCGGTGATGCGCAACACGCCGGACAACCGCATCACCGTCCTGCCCTGACGGGGACCGGATAGCGGAAACGACAACGGCGCGGGAAACCGCGCCGTTGTCGTTCATGGAGTACAAACCTGTCCGGAAGCCGTGGATTCAATCAATGGATGCGTCGTGGCCCGGGGGGCTTGCGGCCTCCGCCGAACGGCGGTTGCCCGCGCCAGTAGCGGATCATCAGCCAGCCGAACAGCATGCCGCCAAGATGGGCGAAATGGGCCACCCCCGGCTGCCGCCCACTGACGCCCAGCAGCAGTGCGATCGCGCCATAGACGATCACCAGCGTGCGCGCCTTCATCGGAATCGGCGGGAACAGCAGCATCACCCGCTGGTGCGGGAACAGCATGCCGTAGGCCAGCAACAGGCCGAATACGCCGCCCGACGCCCCAACCGTCGGATACGGCGGCTCCCCGTTCGACATCGCCCACACGCCCACGCCCATCTGGAATATCGCCGCACCGACGACGCAGACCAGGTAGTAGTTGAGGAAACGGCGCTGGCCCCAGACGTGCTCCAGCGGCGCACCGAACATCAGCAGCACCAGCATGTTGACGAACAGGTGCATCCAGCCGCCATGCATGAAGCCGTAGGTGAGCACCTGCCAGGGCAGGAAACCACCGACCTCGAACGCACCGTCGCTGCCCGGCGGCCACAGCATGAACGGCGCGAGCGTCCGGTAGCCCGTATCGCCGAGTAACACCTGAAGCAGGAAGACCAGTCCATTGGCGATCAGCAGCGCCTTGGTGACGGGGGGAAGGTTGGAAAACATCGCGACTCCTTGTTTACGCGCACATGTTACCGCCGGTCAGGGCGCACAGGCGCAGGATGGCGGAACGGTCCATACCCGGTCGCGCCGTCGGCGCAGGATTGCGCAGGCGAGCAAGCCGCCTCCGCGATGCCTCCACGGATGGACTCACTGCGTGTCCTGCAAAGCCATGGCCACCGGCTTCCCGCTGCAATTGAGCGCAATGCGGTTCACTTTGCCTGCCGGATCTCCGGTCTCAGTCGGGCGGGCCCCAGACCTGCTCGTCGAACGTCGCCCGCGCCTTCGCGCCGATCACCCGCCCGTTCTCGACCCGCAGTCCTTCCGCGCGCAGCCGCTGGCACTGTTCCAGGAAGCCGGGCGAACCCTCCGGCAACGCAATCCGTCCGTCCGAGCGCAGCACCCGGTGCCAGGGCAGCGACGGGTCGTCGTTGTGGCTGAGCAGCCGCGCCACCAGGCGCGCCCGCCCGGGCAGGCCGGCGCGACGTGCGACCTCGCCATAGCCGGCGACCTCGCCCCGCGGGATGGCCCGGATCGTGGCAAGGATGCGAATCACGGTGTCATCGGCGCCCATCGCGGTAGCATACGGTCCAGGCCACGACAGGAACCGTCCCGTGCGCAATTTCGACTCGATCACCCGCCACATCCGAAAAGCCGGTTACCAGATGACCGAGCACGACATCGACGTGGTCTGCATCGAGCTTTCGCTCGATCACGGCACGCGCCACCAGGCGATCTTCCTGTCCGAACTCGACGACGACGATGGCCGCCCCTTCCTGCGGGTCAGCACCGCGGTGGCGCCGATCACCACCCTGGACATGAAGCGTGCGCTGGTCTTCAACTGGCAAAGCCGGGTCGGCTACCTGGCGATCGGCGACCTCGACGGCGTGCCGCACCTGCAGCTGTGCGAGAACCGCCCCTACGAAGGCCTGGACCCGGCCGAGGTCGACCGCCTGATCCTGGAGATCGGCGGCGTCGGCGACCGCATGGAGCGGATGCTGTCGGCAGGCGGGGACCTGTATTGATTTACACCCACCCCAGCGAACGCATGCCCATGAAGCTCAGGTAGGCGATACCGCCCGAGGCGGGGATGGTCAGGATCCACGCCCAGATCATCTTCTCGACCACCGTCCATTTGATCGCATTCAGGCGCTTGGCGGTGCCCACACCCATGATCGCCGAGGAGATGTTGTGGGTGGTCGAGACAGGGATGCCGAGCACGGACGCGCCCATGATCACCGATGCGGCACTGGTCTCGGCGGCAAAGCCGTGGATCGGGTGCAGCTTGACCAGCTTGTGGCCCAGGGTCTTGATGATTCGCCAGCCGCCGGCCGCAGTGCCGGCCGCCATCACGATCGCACAGGTGACCTTGATCCACAGGTCGATGTCCTGGTTGGCCATCGCGTTCTCGGAGGGGTGCAGGAAGCCCAGCCAGCGCGGCAGGTCGTCCAGGGTGCCGGCAGCCTGCGCGCTGAACAGGGTCAGGGCGATGATGCCCATGACCTTCTGCGCATCGTTGAGGCCGTGCGCGAAGCCCATGCCGGCGGCACTGACCAGCTGTGCCTTGCCGAAGAGGCTGTTGACCCAGCGCGGTCGTGCGATCCGCGCCAGCCGGCCGCCACTGTGCGCCATCATCGAAATGATGAAGAACAGCACGCCCATGACCATGAAGCCGGCTGCGAAGCCCAGTACCGGCGAGCTGACCATCGGCACGATCACCTTCCACAGCACGCCGGCGCTCCTGTAGAGCGGCTCGGCCGGCTGCGACCAGATGATCGCCTCGAAATTGTTCGACGCCGCCGCCAGCGCCGCGCCACACAGGCCGCCGATCAGCGCGTGCGAGGACGACGACGGCAGGCCCAGCCACCAGGTGATCAGGTTCCAGATGATGCCGCCGAGCAGCGCGCACAGGATCATCTGCGAGCCGACCTCGACCACGCCAACGTCGATCAGGCCCGAGGCGATGGTCTTGGCCACTGCAGTGCCGGCCAGCGCGCCGAGCAGGTTCATGCCGGCCGCCAGGCCGACCGCCTGCATCGGCGACAGCACCTTGGTCGCGACCACGGTCGCGATCGAGTTGGCGGTGTCGTGGAAGCCGTTGATGTACTCGAAGATGAGCGCGGCCAGGACGACAATCAGTACAAGCGTCAACATCGCGCCGGCGCCTTACGAATTCTTCAGCACGATCTGGTAGGCCACGACCCCGGCTTCGCGGCAACGGTCGATGGCCTTTTCCAGGATCTCGAAGAACTCCTTGAGCAGGAACATCTGCATGTGGTCGAGCTTGCCCGAATAAATGTCGCGGTACAGCTCCAGCATCAGCCGGTCGGCATCGTTCTCCAGCGCGCGCAACTCGTCGCTGAGCGCCTTCATCGGTTCCAGTTTCAGGTTGCGCAACTGGCGGACCATCTTCACCACCACCTCCGCGGCCTGCTCCAGCATCGCCGCGCGCGGAGCGAAATCGATGTGCTCCAGGTGCTGGGTCGCCAGTGCATAACGGTCGGCGAACTTTTCGATCTGCTTGGGGATCTTGTGCAGGGCCGAGGCCAGCGATTCGATGTCCTCCCGCTCGATCGGAATGATGAAACTGTCGACCAGTTCCTGGCTCAGCTGGATCGAGACGTCGCGCTCGCGCTGGCGGGCCAACTTGAAAGCGTCCAGCGCCGGCTGCCGGTCGGCTTCCTTCAGCATCGCGTGCAGGGCCTTGGCGCTGTCGTGGGCGGCGGCGGCGGCCTCCTCCAGCAGGGTATAGAACTGGTTGCCTTGGCCGAAGATGGTTTGCAGGGAGAACATGCGCGGGATGCCTTGCGGTCGGGTGCCTTGCGGCTGGATGGAGGCCGCGGCCGGAGAACCCGGGCCGGGCGCTGACGCGGGCGGCATTATGACTGTTTCGTGACAACCACGCAGTCCCGGCCCGTCCCTGCCATCCGGGGCGCAAGCGCTGGCCGTGCTGCAACCATCGTGCTGCTACCATTCGGCGACGCACCCTCGGAGCCTGCTCTCCCGCAATGGACGACGACCCGGAACCTTTCAGTAGCCCCACCGCCTCGCGCCCGCGCCCGGCCACACAACTTCCGGTGGGGGCGGCATGCCGGATCCGACATGCTTGAACTGAGCATCGTCCTCGCCCTGATCGCCCTCAACGGCTTCTTCGCGATGTCGGAGATGGCCCTGGTGACCTCGCGCAAATCGCGCCTGAAGCAGATGTCCGAGGAACCCGGCCGGACCAGCCGTGGCGCCGCGGTCGCACTTTCGCTGGCCGAGCACCCGGACAACCTGCTGTCCACGGTCCAGATCGGCATCACCCTGATCGGCATCCTGACCGGCCTGTTCGGCGGCGAGGGCATCGGCCTGCTGATCGCCGGCTGGCTGCAGGGCGTGTGGCCAACGGCGGCCGACTACGCGCGCCCGATCGGCATTGGCACTGCGGTCGGCCTGATCACCGCCGGTACGGTGATCCTCGGCGAACTGGTGCCCAAGCGGCTGGCGCTGACCAACCCCGAAGCGATCGCCAGCGTGGTCGCGATCCCGCTCAATGCCCTGTCCCGGCTGGCCAGGCCGGTGGTGGCCACGCTCGGTGCGATCAATCGTGGCGTACTGCGCCTGTTCGGCATCCGCGACGATGCCCGCTCGGCGATCAGCGAGGAGGAAATCCGCCTGCTGGTCAGCGAGAGTCACGAGCAGGGGGTGATCGACGCCGACGAACGCAAGATGGTCCATCGCGTACTCGGCCTCGGCGACCGCACTGCCGAGAGCCTGATGACCCCACGCCCGCGGATCGTCTGGCTGGATGCCGAGGCCCCCTTCAAGCGCAATCTGGCGACGATGCGCGAGACCCCGTTCTCGCGCTACCCGGTCTACAAGGGCGACGACAGCGAGGTGCTCGGGATCATCGAGGCCAAGTCGCTGCTCGACGCGCTCGAACACCCCGGCGTGCCCCGGATGTTCGAGCGCCTGCGCGAGGCGCTGTTCGTGTCCGAGTCCACCCATGCCTTCAAGCTGCTGGAGATCTTCCGCGAAGAGCAACAGTCGCTGGCGCTGGTGGTCGACGAGTACGGCGACGTCACCGGCCTGGTCACGGTCAACGATCTGCTCGGCGCGGTGATCGGGCGCATCCAGGGCAGCGAGTCCGAGGCCGGCGACGCCCCGGTGGTGCAGCGCGACGACGGCAGCTGGCTGCTCGACGGCAGCCTGTCGCTGGACGACCTGCGCGAACTGGTCGACGGCACGCGCCTGCCAATCGAGGACGAGCCGGACTTCCACACCGCCGCCGGCATGGTGATCAGCCACTTCGGCCGCATCCCCCACATCGGCGAGTACCTGGACTGGGACCGCTGGCGGATCGAGGTCGTCGACCTGGATGGTCCACGCATCGACAAGCTGTTGTTGCAGCCGCTCTCCAGCCACGACAAGGACGACGATGACGACATCTGACCCCGAATCTGACCCCGACGATCGCGCCGATCCCGCGCCACTGGAAGGTCTGCCGCCACCGAAGCGGGTGTCCGAGGCCGGCACCCGCGCCCTGCTCGACGCCTTCGCGGTCGGCGATCCGGACACCATCCTGCGCCTGGGCGACGTGTTCGCCGGACTGGGCAAACGCTCGTTCGGAATGTTGCTGTTCATCGCCACCCTGCCCGCCTTCGTCCCGATCCCGGGCTTCGGAGCGGTCAGCGGGCCGTTGGCGATGCTGCTTGGCGCGCAGCTGATGATCGGCCTGCGCAAACCATGGCTGCCGGGCTTCATCTCCCGTCGTGGACCGACCCGCCATTCGATGGTGCGTTTTCGCAACCGGTTGTCGCCCTGGCTGACGCGACTGGAAAAGGTGGTGCGCCCACGCGCCTCGTTCCTGCTCGACCATCGCCTCGCCAGCATCGTCACCGGCCTGCTGTTGATCCTGCTCGGAGTGCTGCTGTCGCTGCCAATCCCGTTCACCAACCTCCTGTTCGGCGCCCTGTTGCTGCTGTTCGCGCTGGCACTGATCGAACGCGACGGTTACCTGATGGCCGTCGCCTGGGTCATCGGCGGCGTCGCGGTGGCGGTGTTCGGAATACTGTCCGGCAGCCTCGCGGCGATGGCCGCCGACGGGCTGCAGATGCTGGGGTTCGGCCAGGCGACGGGATGACGGCCGGCTCCGGCCAGCCGCCTCCCTCCATGCCGGCAGCGATCAGGCCGCGGCCCGGAGTTCGGGTTCCAATCGGGCCGTCACCGCACCCCGCTCAGCAACGCGCGAAACTCGCCTGCTGGCAGCGGCGCCCCAAGCCAGTAGCCTTGGGCCTGGTCGCAGCCGCGTTCGCGCAGCAGGGCGTACTGGCCGGCTTTCTCGACCCCCTCGGCGATCACGGTGATGCCGAGCGAACGCGCCATCGCGATGATCGCGCTGGTCAACGCAAGGTCGTCGGGGTCGCGCAAAATGTCGGCGATGAAGCTGCGGTCGATCTTGACCCCGTCCACCGGCACCCGCCGCAGGTGGCTCAGGCCGGAGAATCCGGTACCGAAGTCGTCCAGCAGTACCTTGACCCCGGTCTCGCGCAGGCGGGCCAGCATCTGGCTGGCGTGGACCTCGTCGCCGAGTACCGCGGTCTCGGTCAGCTCTAGGTGCAGGCGGGAAGGCTCCAGGCCGGTCTCGCGCAGGCAGTCGGCCACTATCTGCGCCAGCTCGCCGCCGTGACGGAGCTGCCGCGACGACACGTTCACCGCCACCGACAACGGCGCGCCCCGCGGCTGCAGCTTCTGCCAGTGCATCGCCTCCAGGCAGGCCGCGCGCAGCACCCGCGGACCGAGCGTCTCGATCAGGCCGCTCTGCTCGGCCACGTCGATGAACACCGATGGCGCGACCTGGCCGTGGACCGGGTGATTCCAGCGCAGCAGCGCCTCGGCGCCGACCAAGGTGCGGTCGGCAAGACGGTAGACCGGCTGATAGACCAGGCTCAGTTCTCCACGCTCCCAGGCACCGCGCAGTTCGTGCTCCAGATTGACCCGGCGCTCCACCGCCAGGTCCATCGCCCGGCTGTAGAAGCGATGGCAGTTCTTGCCGGCGACCTTGGCCTGATACATGGCGATGTCGCCGTTCTTCATCAGCGAGGTGGCGGTGGAGGCATCGTCAGGGAACAGGGTGATGCCGATCGAGGTGCCCAGGAACACCTGCCGGCCCTGCACCTCGAGGGGCTTGCCCAGTTCCGCCACCAGCACATCGGCCAGTTCCATCGCCAGCGTACGCACATCCTGTCCGTCCCTGGGCGTGTGCACCAGGATCACGAACTCGTCGCCACCGAACCGGGCCAGCAGCGCGTCGTCGTCGGCATGGCGGGCAATGGCGTCGCGGATGCGGGTCGAGCACTGCACCAGCACGTCATCGCCGGCATCGTGGCCAAGGGTGTCGTTGACGCGCTTGAAATCGTCGATGTCGGCGAACAGCAACGCCAGTTGCCGGCCACCACCGCGTATCCGCAACAGCCTTTCGTCGAGCGCCTCGCGGAACGCCAGGCGGTTGGCCAGACCGGTCAGGGCGTCGGTGTAGGCCATCCGGCGAATCTCGCGATCGTGCCGGGCCAGACTCTCGCTCATCCGGCTGAAAGCGCGGATCAGCTCGCCGACCTCGTCGCGGCGACGGCTGGTGGGCGGGTGCACGCCGAAACGCCCGGCCTCGATCTGGCGCGCGGCGTCGGCCAGCTGGCGTATCGGCTGTATCAGCCAACGTTGCAACAGGTACAGGGTCAGTCCGCCGAGCAGGAGCACGCCTGCGGCCATGGCGCCGACCCAGAACAGCTGGCGACTGCCGAGGCGATCGAGCCGGTCGCGCATCTCATCGACCGCGCGATCCTGGAAACTGCGGGTCATGGCCAGGTCGAAGCCGACCCTCACCCCGCCGAGGCGTTCGCCGCCAATCAGGATCGGCATCGACACGTCCATCAAGTCCTCACTGAACTGGACCAGCAGCGAGTCGGAGGCGATCACCTCATCGGCGAATGCGTCATCCATGCGCTTGCCGTAGCTCGGGATCACCTCGCTTCCGTCATGGATGACATTGCCGGCGGTGTCGTAGACCAGGACGTAACGCGCATCGCCCTGGTCGAGTGCGGAACCCGCCAATACGCCGATCGCATCGAGGTCGAAGTAATACAGCGGATTGGTCAGCGCGACCTGCAGCTGGGCCACCATGCCTTCGCCGTGGCGGCGCAGGCTTTCGCTGGCAACGCCGGTCATCGCATCGCGGGTGACCTCGATCACCTCCTCCTGGGTACGCTCCTGGCGCTGCATCAGCACGCTCAGCAGCAACAGCAGCACGGCCAGCGCCAGCGCGATGATCAGCAGGAACCTCGCCTGCAGGCCGCCAGCAAGCTTCATTCAACGTCCGTCCGCACCCGCCGCACGCCATCACCGATCCGTTCGAGCGCACGTGCGGAGTCCGCGTCGACCGGAAGGAACCGGGTGGTGCGGAAGAAACGCTGCAACGCATCGGCGGCGGCCGGATCCGAGGCGGCCTCGACCAGCACCTCGTGCAGACGATCGCGTATCCGCGGATCCAGATCGGACCTCACCAGTTCTAGCGCCCGGGGGAAGTCCGACGACTTGCCGATCACGATCAGGTCGTCCTTGAATGCGGGCGGCATCCGGCGCGGATTGTCCCAGTCCAGATTGCTCATCACGCCGACATCGACCAGTCCCTTGTGCACCCAGGTTGCGATGTTCAGCTCCGATCGAGCGAACAGGTAGCCGACCGCATCGCCACCGGCGGAGTCGTTCGGCGACAGCAACATTTCAAGCCGCAGCCCGCGGCCGAGAAGCTCTCCCGCGGGCACGAAATAGGCACTGGTCGACGAGGCGCGCTGGAACGCCACGCTATGTCCGCGCATGTCGTCGAGCGAGCGCAGGCCACTGTCGTCACGGGCGAAGAACAGACTGTGGTAATGGCTGCTGCCATCGCGCTCGGTCAGCACCAGCGGTACCGCACCGGCGCGTTCACGCAGCACCATGCCGGTGCCGGCGGTCTCGGTGATCCAGTCGACCCGGCCGCGGCGCAGGTAGCTGGCCATCTGCTGCGGATCCTTGGCCATCAGTATCCAGCCTTTGCGGATACCGACATCGGCCATCCGCGGCACTACGTAGTCGAGCAGCGGCTTGAGCTGTTCGTAATGCGAGCGAGGGTCGTCGCTGATACGCCCCAGCACCAGCACGCCGCTGCCCTCGCCCCCGGCTTCAGGCATGTCGGTGGCCGCACCCGCCTGTGGAAAGATCAGGCCGATCAGCGGGAGCACGAGCCACAAAAGGCGTACGGTCAAGAGCGATGGCACCAGACGGAAACCTGCCGGTCAGCCTAATCGAAGCCGGCCGGGCGAGGAAGTGGCGACTTTCGCGACGATTGCCGGGAAAGCCATGCCGTTCCTACGCTCAGCTGTCGGTCTCCGAGCCATTCATCCCGGCCAGTCTTGCGGTGCGTTCGACGTCGGCCAGCATCCCGCGCAGCAGGCGAACCTCGCGGGCATCGAGACCGGCACGCAGGAACAGCCGGCGGAACTTGCGCAGGGCCGACTCCGGCGCCCGCCCCTTGTGGAAGTCGATCATGTCCAGTACCCCGCCGAGCTGAGTGAAGAAGCCCTCCAGTTCGGCATGGGTCGCCGGCGGTTCCATGCGCTCTGTGGCGGCCCCGCCGTCCCCGGTCGCCAGCAGCGCCAGCCGCAGCTCGTACGCCAGCACCTGCACCGCTGCGGCCAGGTTCAAGGAACTGTAGTCGGGGTTGGCCGGGATGTGGACGGCGGCATGGCACAGCTGCAGCTCCTCGTTGTCGAGGCCGGTGCGCTCGCGACCGAACACCAGCGCGACCTCGCCACCGGCCATGGCGCTGGCGACCGCCCGCGCCGCGGCATCGCGCGGCATCATCTCGTCGAGGGCGATCCGCCGGCTGCGGGCGGTACAACCCAGCACCAGCCGGCAGTCGGCGACAGCCTCGGCCAGGGTCGCGCACGTGACAGCGTCGGACAGCACGTCGTCGGCACCGGCGGCCAGGGCCTCGGATTCATGGTTCGGCGCCCTTTCCGGCGCCACCAGCACCAACCGATGCAGGCCCATGGTCTTCATCGCCCGGGCGGCGGAACCGATGTTGCCGGGGTGCTGGGTACCGACCAGCACGATGCGCAGGCGTCCGGCCAGCGATTCGGGGGTATGCAATTCAGGAAGCGTCCGGGTCGTCATGGGCGGCAATGGTAAGGGAACCTCAAAGAACTTCGTGGCAAGGCCGATCCGGGCATGCGTCGGAGCGGCGGTTCCGAAAACGGCCCAGATGGCCGTTCTTCGAGGTCTACGGTAAACTTCGCGCCCCGGCCACGCCCAGACGTGCCCCTGCCGGATCGCTCTTTAACCTTCCCCAGTCCCGGTCCCGCGCCTGCCCGCGGTCCCATCCTCTTCGCCCGAGGCCCTACCGCCATGCAGAAACCCGCCGTCACCCTCATGGTCAAGGCCGCCCGTGCCGCGGGCAACGTCCTGCTCCGTCACATGCATCGCCTCGACGCATTGAACGTGGTCGAGAAGGACCGCCAGGACTACGCCAGCGAGGTCGATGAGGAAGCCGAGAAGGTCGTCATCCGCGAACTCAAGCGCGCCCACCCGGACTACGCCTTCCTTGGCGAGGAAACCGGATTCAACAAAGGGGGCGGCAGCGGCGGTCGCTTCACCTGGGTCATCGACCCGCTCGACGGCACCAGCAACTACCTGCGCGGCTTTCCGCATTTTTGCGTCTCGATCGCCCTGGTCGAGAACGGCGAGCCGGTCCACGGGGTGATCTTCGACCCGATCCGCAACGACCTGTTCACCGCCAGCAAGGGCAGCGGCACCCAACTCAACGAGAAGCGCGTGCGCGTTGCAGACCGCAAGGACCTGGGCGGTGCGATGATCGTCACCGGTTTCCCGCCGCGCGAACGCAGCCGCGCCAGTGCCCAGTTGAAGACGGTCGACAACCTGCTGCTGGAAGCCGAGGACATCCGCCGTACCGGCTCGGCCGCGCTCGACCTGGCCTACGTTGCCTGTGGCCGCGCCGACGCCTACTTCGAAGCCGGGGTGAAGCCCTGGGATATCGCCGCCGGTGCACTGATGGTGCGCGAAGCCGGCGGCAAGGTCTGCGACTTCCGTGGACGCACGACGGGCCCGATGGATGCGCGCGGGATCCAGCCGCGGGCGCTGGTAGCCGGCAACATCAAGGTCTGCGAACTGCTGCAGAAGAAGATCGTCGACACCGGCTACGCTGCGGCATTCGACTGACGCCTGGCTTCGAAAGAACCGGTTCTTCTCCCAAGTGAGGGGGAGTTCGCCTTCAGCGAAGGCGTGGACGCTGCCGCTTGCGCTCTATCGCCGGTTATCGCCGCGACCTGGCTGTTCCGACGCGACCTGCCGGCCTTGACGGTGAATGTCCCCCGGCCGCCCCCGGGCGGCGGCCTCCTCCTTGATTTCACCGTCAAGGCCGGCAGGCCACGTCGGATCGCGCGGTTACGCTGGAACGCGAAGCCGGTCCTCCTGGGAGTGCGCTTCTGGAACCACCGGTCATGTCCGAACGCCGGGGGCGAAGGCCCTTGGGTGCGAAATCAAGGAGGAGGCGCCGGCCCTGGCCGGTGCCGGGGGACATTCGCACCCAAGGGCCTTCGCCCCCGGCGCCACGGTCACCCTACAGATCACAAAAAAAGGCCGCGCAGCAATGCGCGGCCTTTTTGCTGGATCGGCAAAGCTCGCTTACGGCCGCCGCGCCAGTGCTTCCTCATCGCGCGCCTTCGGCATCAGGTCCTGCTTGGTGACCTTCAACGGACCAAAGGTCAACAACGGCGCCGCCACGAAGATCGACGACAACGTGGCGACCACCACGCCGATCAGCATCGCCTCGGCCAGGCCCTTCAGCGAGCCGCCGCCATACAGGTACAGCGCGAGCATGCTCAGGAACGACACGAACGAAGTGATGACCGTACGCGACAGGGTCTGGTTGATCGCCGCGTTGATCACGCTCAGCGAACCGGTGCGCATCGAGCGGAAGTTCTCGCGGATGCGATCGAACACGACGATGGTGTCGTTGATCGAGAAGCCCATCACCGACAGGATGCCGGCCAGCACCGTCAGGTCGAACTCGCGCCCGGTCAGCGCGAACCAGCCGGCCACCAGCACCACGTCATGCATGGTGGTCAGGGTCGCGGCGACGGCGAACTTCTTCTCGAACCGAAACGAGATGTAGATCATGAAGCCGACGACCACGAAGATCAGCGCCCAGATGCCGTTGACGGCGATCTCCTTGCCGATCTGCGGGCCGACGTAATCGCTCTTGAGCACGGTACCGGGGTTGCCCGGGATTGCCAGCGCCTGCTGCACCTCGCGCGCGGTGTTCTGGTCGGCGCCACCCTCGACCTCGCCTTCGGTCTGCGGCTGGACCCGGACCAGCAGGTCGTTGCCGGAGCCGAAGGTCTGCACCTGGGCGTTGCCGTAGCCGGCATCGCGCAGGCGCGCACGCACGTCATCGACATTGACCGGCTGCTCGAAGCGGATCTCGGTAACCGCGCCGCCCGTGAAGTCGAGGGCGAAGTTGAAGCCCTTGAACGCGATCGCGCCGATCGAGACCGCCATCAGCAACGCGGCCACAAGGACCGACACCGTGCGCAGGCGCATGAAGTCGATGTTGCTGCCGTACGGGAACAGATTGAAAGGTTTCATCGTCTACGGTTCCCGGTCAGATGGCGAGGGACTTGAGCTTGCGGCGGCCGCCATAGATCAGCGTGGCGATGCCGCGCGAAGCCGAGACCGCGGAGTACATGGAGGTGGAGATGCCGACGATCAGCGCGATCGCAAAGCCCTTGACCGGGCCGGTACCGAACGCAAACAGGGCCACGCCGGCAAGGATCGAGGTGATGTTGGCGTCGGCGATCGTGCTCAGCGCCTTGTCGTAGCCGCCCGCGATCGCCGCCTTGGCCGGTACCCCGGCGCGCAACTCCTCACGTATTCGTTCGTTGATCAGCACGTTGGCATCGACCGAGAAGCCGACCGTCAGCGCGATGGCGGCCATGCCCGGCAAGGTCATGGTGGCATTGAACAGCGACATGATCGCCACCACCATCAGCAGGTTCAGCAACAGCGCGACACAGGTGATCACGCCGAACACGCGGTAGTAGACGAGGAAGAACGCAAGGATGAACATGAAGGAGTACTTGATCGCGGTCATGCCGCGTTCGACGTTCTCGCGGCCCAGGCTGGGACCGACGATGCGCTCCTCGATGAAGTCCATCGGCGCGGCCAGCGAGCCCGAGCGCAGCAACAGAGCCAGGCTGGCGGCTTCCTTGCGGCTTTCCAGGCCGGTGGTCTGGAATTCCTTGCCGAACACGCCGCGGATGGTGGCGACCGAGATCACCTCCTGGTTGATGCGGGTGCTGCGGACTTCCTCTCCGTCGACGATGCGGACTTCGGGCACGCGTTCGATGTAGACCACCGCCATCGGCTTGCCGACGTTCTCGCTGGTGAACTCGAACATGCGCTGGCCACCGGCACCGTTCAGGCGCACGCTGACCGCCGGGGTGCCCGACTGCGGATCGTTGCCGGCAGAGGCATGGACCATCTGCTCACCCGATGCGATCACCCGCTTGCTGAGCAGTATCGGCACCGGCTTGCCATCGACACCGAGCTCCTTGCGCGAGTAGAGCAGGGCCTCGGGCGGGACGATGCCGCTGTCGCGGGCTTCATAGGCATTGCCCTCGACCACCGCCCGCCATTCCAGGGTCGCGGTGGCGCCCAGCACGCGCTTGGCCTGGGCGGTGTCCTGCACGCCCGGCAGCTGCACGACGATGCGGTCGTCGCCCTGGCGCTGGATGATCGGCTCGGCCACGCCGAGCGCGTTGACGCGGTTGCGCAGGGTGCCGACGTTCTGTTCGATGGCGTCGAGCATCAGCTGCCTGAGCTCGGCATCGCCCATCTGCACGGAAACGGTGTTGCCCGCGATGCTGGTCTGCAGGGACGGGTCGCTGCGCAGGATTTCCTCGCGCGCCTTCTCGGCCGCGGCGGCGTCGCCGAGGGTGGCGACAACACCGGTTCTGCCGCGGCGCTCGACCGAGTCGTAGCCGATGCGCTTCTCGCGCAGCAACATTCGGACGTCCTCGGCAGTGGCCTCCATCCGCTTGTCGACCGCGGCCTGCTGGTCCACCTGCATGGTGAAGTGCACGCCGCCCTGCAGGTCCAGACCCAGCAGCATCGGCTTGCCGCCGAGCTCGGCCAGCCACCCGGGCACGGTCTGGGCCAGGTTCAACGCGACGATATAGTCGCTGCCCAGTTCCGGGGTCAGCACATCGGACGCCTTGACCTGCAGATCGGGATCCGGCAGCCGCACGAGCAGGTTGTCGCCGGCGAGCTCGACCGACTTGGCGGTCACGCCGGCCTGCCGCAGGCTGGCCTCGACACGTGCCTTGAGCGCCTCATCGACCACCGCGCCACGGCTGGCGCTGATCTGCACCGAGGGATCCTGGGGGAACACGTTGGGCAGTGCGTACAGGGCACTGAGCAACACGATGACCAGGAGGAGGACGTACTTCCAGCGAGCGTAAGTCAGCATCGAACGGATCCCGCGGCGGCCGTCGGGCCACCAAGACTAGACAGAGGGGTGGAGACGGCTCAGGCCGCCTTCAAGGTGCCCTTGGGCAGGACGTTGGCGATTGCGCCCTTCTGCACCCGGACCTTGACGTTGTCGGCAATCTGCACGGTGACGAAGCTCTCGCCGATGTCGGTGACGGTGCCGGCGATGCCGCCGTTGGTGATCACCTCGTCGCCCTTGCCGAGCTTCTCGAGCATGGCGCGATGCTCCTTCTGCCGCTTCATCTGCGGGCGGATCATCAGGAAGTACATGATCGCGATCAGCGCGATCGGGAACAGCAGCGACATGCCCATGCCGCCGGCCGGGGCCGCGGCAACCTGGGCGTGCGCGGGGGAAATCAGGAGGTCGAGCAGGTTCATGTGGTCGTCTCTGGGTCGGCAAACAGCTGGGCATTATGCCACGGGTGGGGTGGCAGGCTTTTCCGTCTTTTCCGGGCTTCGGATGGGGGCGACGGATTCCTTCTGCGATCGCCGGCCAACTCTCCAGAAGCCGGTGGCCATGGCGTTGTGTGGCCGTCCGCGGCATGGATGCCGCGGAAGAGCCCCATGGACGGGTTCACGCGTGCCACGCGGCGCCATGGCCACCGGCTTCCCTAGGAAACAGCCCGGGTCAGTCCTTCTGCCTTGCGGCATGGAAAGACTCCCGAAAGGCCTCAAAGGTTCCCGCCTCGATCGCCGCACGCATCTGCGCCATCAACCGCTGGTAGTGGCGCAGGTTGTGCAGGGTGCCCAGGATCGGGCCCAGCATCTCGTTGCAGCGGTCCAGGTGGCGCAGGTAGGCGCGGCTGAAGCCGTTGGAACAGGTGTAGCAGTCGCAGCCCTCCTCGATCGGGCGCAGGTCGTGCTCGTACTTGGCGTTGCGGATGCGGATGGTGCCGGTGGAAACGAAGAAGTGGCCATTGCGGGCGTTGCGGGTCGGCATCACGCAATCGAACATGTCGACCCCGCGTGCGACCGCCTCGACCAGGTCCTCCGGCCGCCCCACTCCCATCAGATAGCGTGGCCGGTCCTGCGGCAGCTGCGGGCAGGTGTGGTCGAGCATGGCGTTGCGCTGCTCCTCGGTCTCGCCGACCGCAAGGCCGCCGATCGCGTAACCGTCGAAGCCGATCTCCTTCAACCCCTCGGCCGAGCGCGTGCGCAGCCCGTGGTGGACGCCGCCCTGGACGATGCCGAACAGTGCCGCGTCGTTGCCCTCATGAGCCTTCTTCGAACGCTCGGCCCAGCGCAGCGACAGTTCCATCGAACGCTCGATCACGCGCGCATCGACCGGTTTGCCATCGACCTGCACCGGCGGGCACTCGTCGAAGATCATCACGATGTCGGAATCGAGCACCTTCTGGATGTGCATGCTCTCCTCCGGCCCAAGAAACACCTTGCGACCGTCGGTCGGCGCAGCGAAGTGGACGCCGGCCTCGGTGATCTTGCGTTTGTGCGCCAGCGAAAACACCTGGAAACCGCCGGAGTCGGTGAGGATCGGTCCGTCCCAGCGGGCGAAGCCGTGCAGGCCGCCATGCGCCTCGATCACTTCCAGCCCCGGGCGCAGGAACAGGTGGAAGGTGTTGCCGAGAATGATCTCGGCGCCCATCTCGCGCAGCTGGTGTGGCAGCACGCCCTTGACCGTGCCGTAGGTACCGACCGGCATGAACGCCGGGGTTTCGATGGTGCCGCGCGGGAAGGTCAGGCGACCGCGGCGGGCGGCGCCGTCGTTGCCGAGGAGTTTGAAGTTCAATCTGGACATGGAAGCCTGTCTTTGCTTGCCATCCCGGCAAACGCCCTGGTTTCGTCAACCCGGCGAAAGCCGGGATCCATGTTGATCCTGATCCGGGTGCCGTCTTGCACCGGGAGACAAAAAATGGATCCCGGCTTTCGCCGGGATGACGGAATACGGAGCGCGGCTGGAGCATGGCGCCAATCGAGACGGCCATTGTCGCGCATCCGGCCGCGCCCTGCCCTCAGAACCTCGGCAACTCCTCGTCCAGCAACTGGAACCGCAACTCATCACCCGCTGCCGCCACCACGCCAAGCGGCAGGTCGGCCTCGCAATGCCCACCGCCAGCCAGCTCCAACAGGCAGACGCTGCCCGGGCCGCGGAAGGTCCGCTCCAGCAGACGCGCACTGATCGGGCCGTCCGGGGCGAAGCGCAGATGCTCGGGGCGCAGCAGCACCTCGCCCTCCCCCTCCAGCCCCAGCGCGGCGGCCGGGACCAGCCCGCCACGGCCAATGAAACCGGCCACGAAGCGGTCGGCCGGCTTGCGGTACAGGGTCGCTGCATCGGCCCATTGCAGGATCCGGCCCTGATGCATGACGCCGACGTGGTCGGCCATCGCGAACGCCTCGGCCTGGTCGTGGGTGACCAGCAGCGCAGTGGTGCCGGCCGCCCTGAGCAGTCCGCGCAGTTCGCCGGCCAGGTGCTCGCGGGTGTGGATGTCGAGGTTGGAGAACGGTTCGTCGAGCAGCAGCAGTGCCGGTTCCGGCGCCAGCGCGCGCGCCAGCGCCACCCGCTGCTGCTGGCCGCCGGACAGTTCGTGCGGCCAGGCGCGGGCCTTGTCGGTCAGGCCGACCAGTTCCAGCAGCTCGCCGACCCGGGTCTGGCGGCGGTCACGCGGCGACCGGCGCAGGCCGAAGGCGACATTGGCGGCCACGTCCAGATGCGGGAACAGCGCATAGTCCTGGAACATCATCCCGACCCGGCGCCGCTCCGGCGGCAGTACGGCATCGGTGCTCGCCAGCACGGTACCGTCGAGCACGATGCGGCCCGCGCGTACCGGTTCGAAACCGGCGATCGCACGCAACACCGTGGTCTTGCCACAGCCGGAGCGGCCGAGCAGGCAACCGATCTCGCCGCGCCGCAACTGCAGCGACAGGCCATCGATGACCCCGAGCAGGCCACCGGGCGTGGGATAGGCAACCCGGATGCGGTCCAGCTCCAACTGACTCACAAACGCCCTCCTTCGGGACGGAACCCGCGCGCCAGCAATATCACCGGCAGCAGCCCCGCCAGCACGATCAGCAATGCCGCAAGCGCGCCATCCTCATACGCTCCGCGGGCCGCATCGGCGTACAGCCAGGTGGCGAGGGTGTCGAAATTGACCGGGCGCAGCATCAACGTGGCCGGCAGCTCCTTCATCGCATCGACGAACACCAGCAGCGCCGCCGCGGCCAGCGAGGGCCGCAACAGCGGCAGGTGGACACGCCACAGCGCGCCACCCGAGCGTTCGCCGAGGCTGCGTGCGGCCTGGTCCAGCGACGGCGGGATCCGTGCCAGCCCGGCGTCGGCGCTGCCGGCGGAGATCGCGAGGAAGCGCAGCATGTAGGCGATCACCAGCGCCGATACCGACCCCATCAGCAACATCCGCGGCTCGATGCCGAACGGCTGCAGCAGCCAGCCAGCGCCGATGTCGAACCAGGCCAGCGGCACCAGCAGCCCGATCGCGAGCACGGTACCGGGCACCGCATAACCGAGGCTGGCGGTGCGCAGGCAGACCGCCGCCAGCTTCGGCCGCCGCCGCGCCTGCGCCAGTCGCAATGCCCACGCCAGCGCCAGGCCGGCCAGCATGGTCACCACGGTGGCGATGGCCGCGATGCGCAGGGTATTCCAGGCACTGTCTATCAACTGCGTCGATATGCCATCGGCAAGTTGCATGCGCTCGATGCCTGCCCACAGCAGGTGCATGGCCGGCAGCAGGAACCCGGCCAGCACCGGCAGCAACCCCAACACCAGCGCCAGAAACGCTGCCGCACCGCCCAGACGCTGCGGCTGCATCGGCCTTGGCCGCTGTCCGGCGGCATAGCGCTGGCGACGTCTGCCATATCGTTCCAGCACGATCAGGGCCAGCACCAGCGCCAGCATCACCAGTGCGATCTGCGCAGCGCCCGGCAGGTCGCTGCGGCTGACCCAGGTGGTATAGACCGACACGGTCAGGGTCTGCACGCCGAGGAACTCGGATGCGCCGATGTCGTTGAGGGTTTCCAGCAACGCCAGCGCCACGCCCACCGCGATCGCCGGCCGCGCCATCGGCAAGGCGACCCGGAAGAACTGCGCCACCCTCCCCGCCCCGAGCGTGCGCGCCGCTTCCAGCAGGCTGCCGGCCTGGGTCGCGAACATCGCCCGTGCGGTCAAGTAGACATAGGGATACAGCACCAGCCCCAACAGCAGGATGCAGCCGATCAGCGAACGGATGTCGGGCAGGCGGAAGTCGCGCGGGCTGTCGATGCCAAGCAGCGCGCGCAACCCGCTCTGTAACGGACCCAGCGGATGCAGCAGGTCGAGGTAGGCGTAGGCGACGATGTAGGTCGGCATCGCCAGAGGCAGCAGCAGCGCCCAAGACAACATTCCACGACCGGGAAAATCGTAGGCGGTCACCAGCCAGGCGCCGCCGGTGCCGAGCGCGATCACCATCGCCCCGACCCCGGCCAGCAGCAACACCGTGTTGAGGCTGGCCCGCGGCAGCACATGCACGGCGATGTGCGACCACAGGCCGCTGCTGCCCTGCAGCGCGGTGAGCGCCAGTGCCAGCAGCGGCGCCAGTGCCAGCAAGGCGAGCGCGACGGCGGCAATGCTCCAGCCGCGTTCGCCGCCGACGGCCGCCACGCTCATGCCTGCGCCGACCTCACTGGCCGGGCTCACTGGTCAGGTTCACTGATCAAAGCCGACCCGGTCGACCAGTTCGCTGGCCAGCTTGCGGTTGGCCGCGATCTCGGCCAGCGGCAGCGGATCGACCTTCAATTCACCGAAGCTCGCCACCACCGGGTCCAGCTCGACCCCGGCCTTGACCGGGTACTCGTAGTTGGCCTTCGCATACAGGCTCTGCGCCGCGTCCGAAACCAGGTACTCGAGCAAGGTCACCGCGTTGTCGCGATTGGGCGCATGACGGGCCAGGATCGCGCCACTGATGTTGACGTGGGTGCCACCGTCCTCGGCTCCGGAGAACACCGGCCGCACGACCTTGATCGCATCGCCCCACTGGCGCTGCTCGGAACCTTCCTCGCTGTTCTTCATCCGGCCGACGTAATAGGCATTGGCGATGCCGATGTCGCAGATGCCGCCGAGGATGTCCCGCGCCACTTCCCGGTCGCCGCCGGCGGCCTTGCGGGCCAGATTGGCCTTGACCCCGCGCAGCCACTGCTCGGTGGCGGCCTCGCCGTGGCGGGCGATCATCGCCGCGATCAGGCTGATGTTGTAGGGATGCTGACCGGAACGGATGCAGACCTTGCCTTTCCACTGCGGATCGGCCAGGTCCTCGTAGGCGAAGCCGTCCAGCTCGAGGTCCTTTTCCGCATACAGGACCCGGTCGCGCAGCGACAGGGCGAACCAGCGCCCTTCCGGATCGCGCAGGTGGGCCGGGATCGCCGCCTCCAGCACCCCGGATTGCAACGGCTGGGCGTGGCCGGCCTCGACCAGGTCGAGCAGGTTGCCGGTGTCCACCGTCATCACCACGTCGGCCGGCGAACGTTCGCCTTCGGCACGCAGGCGTTCATTCAATCCGTCGCGGACGAACACGGTGTCGACGCGGATGCCGGTTTCCTCGCTGAAGGCATCCAGCAGCGGCTGGATCAGTCCCGGCTCGCGGGTGGTGTAAAGGGTGACGTTGCCGGCGTCGTCGACACCGCTTTCTGCAGGCTGCTGCGATTGCTGGCCGCAGGCTGCGACCGCGGCGACGACCGCCAGGGGCATGATGATGCCGCGCAGACAACGCGCGGCAAGAGCGAATCGAGTCTTCATCGGGAGAACTCCTCGGAATGTGACAAAGGGGAAGCTCTGGCGATGGTGCTGGACCGGCTTGAGCAGACACACTTTATCGAAGTCGGATGTCAGGTGCCCGGAAACAGCAGCATCGCGTCCCCATAGCTGAAAAAGCGGTAGCGCTCGCGGATTGCGTGGGCATAGGCCTCGAACACCCGGCCCTTGCCTGCAAAGGCGGAGATCATCATCAACAACGTGCTTTCCGGGAGATGGAAGTTGGTGATCATCGCGTCCACCGAGCCGATCCGGTAGCCCGGCAGAATGAACAACCGGGTCTCCCCGGCGAATGGCCGCAGCTCGCGCCGGCCGGTGCCGTCGTCGCGCATCGCCGACTCCAGCGCGCGCACCACGGTGGTGCCGACGCCGATCACCCGGCCGCCATTGGCGCGGGTGCGTCGGACCCGTTCGACCAGCTCGGCGCCGACGTTGAGCCATTCGCTGTGCATCACGTGCTGGTCGAGTTGCTCGACCCGCACCGGCTGGAAGGTGCCGGCGCCGACGTGCAGGGTGACGTGGCCGGATTGCACGCCGCGCAGCTTCAGCGCCGCCAACAATGCCTCGTCGAAATGCAGGCCCGCGGTGGGCGCCGCGACCGCGCCGGCCTGGCGGGCGAACACGGTCTGGTAGCGTTCGCTGTCATCCGCTCCGGGCTCGCGCTCGATATACGGCGGCAGCGGCAGCTTGCCGGCCTTGAGCAGCCAGCTTTCCAGCGGCTCGGAGAGGTGGAAGCGCAGGTGGTAGAACTCGCCGTCGCGACCGAGCACCTCGGCCTCGCCACCGGAATCGAGCGCGATCACCGCGCCCGGCTTCGGCGATTTGCTTACGCCCAGTTGCGCGCGCGCCTCGGCCCCGCCCAGCAGTCGTTCGATCAGGATTTCGACCCGGCCACCGGTGCTCTTGTGGCCGAACAGTCGCGCCGGAATCACCCGGGTGTCGTTGAACACCAGCAGATCGCCCGGCTGCAGCAGCCCGGGCAGCTCGCGGAACATGCGATCGTCGAAGGCTCCCGGGGATGGCGGCACGACAAGCAGCCGGCTTGCCGAGCGCTCGGCCAACGGCGCCTGCGCGATCAGCTCGGGCGGCAGGTCGTAGTGGAAGTCGGACTTCTTCAAGGGCGAGGCAGGCGACGACGGGGGACCGGGCATTGTAAAGGCCGACGTCGGCAGCCAGGCACCAGGAGCCTGAAGCCCGCCCCTACCTTTCGAACTTCGCCGACAGGATGATCGACGAAGTGGTGCGCTCGACCCCGTCGATGGCGCCGATGCGGTCGGTCAGCTCGTCCATCTCGGCCACCGTCGGCACCATGCCCAGCGCGACCAGATCGAACGGGCCGCTGACCGAATGCAGAACACGCACTTCGGGCATCGCGTGCAGGGCCTCGACGACGGACGACATCTGCTTGGGCAGCACCGTGATCATGATGTGGGCACGGATATGGCCGCGCTCGGCCTGGTCGTGGACGCGGACGGTGTAGCCGCTGATCACGCCCTGGCGTTCCAGCCGCTCGATCCGGCTCTGCACCGTGGTCCGCGACAGTTTCAGCCGCCGCGCGATCTCGGCGGCGGAGGCGCGGGCGTTCTCGCGAAGGACGGACAGCAATTGCTGGTCGGCAGGTGTGATTTTCATCGTCTCGATGGGATGATTCGTCGATTCGACGAAATGTAACGATATTTCGATCAAATCAACACTGTCTATCGACGAATTAATCCCGATAATGGATCGATAACGATTTGATCTGGAGGATTTCCATGGCCGTGACCGACACCCTCGTCCCTCTGCGCGCCCGTGCCGGCGTGCGCCGCACCGTGGGGCTGGACGACGCCACGATCGAGCGCTTCGCTGCCGGGCATCCGGAGCTGGCGGAGGCGATCGAGGCCGCCGCGGCCGAATACGCCCGCATCAGCGAGGAGTTCGCCGAACTGCTCGACCTCGACGAGGACGCGCAGATCCACGCGGTGCAAGCCGGCTACGTCAACTTCTACCAGGACGACGCAGTCAATCCGTATGTGGCGCTGGCCGCGCGCGGGCCATGGATCGTGACCCTGAAGGGCGCGGTGCTGCACGACTCCGGCGGCTACGGCATGCTCGGCTTCGGCCATGCGCCAAAGGCGATAATCGAGGCGATGGCCAAGCCGCAGGCAATGGCCAACATCATGACCCCGAACCTGTCGCAGTTGCGCTTCGAGCGCCTGCTGCGCGACGCGATCGGCCTCGGCCGCGAGTGCCCGTACAGCAAGTTCCTGTGCCTGAACTCGGGTTCGGAGTCGGTCACCCTCGCCGCCCGCATCGTCGATGCCAACGCCAAGGCGATGACCGACGCCGACGCCCGCCACGCCGGCCGCACGATCAAGCGCGTCGTCGTCAAGGGCAGCTTCCACGGCCGCACCGACCGCCCGGCGCTGTATTCGGACTCGACCCGCAAGACCTACGCGCAGTACCTCGCCAGCTACCGCGGCGAAGAGTCGGTGATCGCGGTGCCGCCGTACGACACCGAGACGCTGAAGCAGGTTTTCGCCGAGGCCGACAAGCATGGCTGGTTCATCGAGGCGATGTTCCTGGAGCCGGTGATGGGTGAGGGCGATCCCGGCCGCAGCGTGCCGGTCGACTTCTACAACGCCGCGCGCGAACTGACAAAGGCCCATGGCTCGCTGCTGCTGGTCGACTCGATCCAGGCCGGGCTGCGCGCCAACGGCGTGCTGTCGATCATCGATTACCCCGGTTTCGAGCAGGCCGAGGCACCGGACATGGAGACCTACTCGAAGGCGCTCAATGCCGGCCAGTACCCGCTGTCGGTGCTGGCGGTCAACGAGCGCGCCGCCGGCATCTACAGGAAAGGCCTGTACGGCAACACCATGACCAGCAACCCGCGCGCGCTCGACGTCGCCAGCACGGTGCTGTCGCAGGTCACGCCGGAACTGCGCGAGAACATCCGTGCGCGCGGCGCCGAGGCCATCGAGAAGCTGGAGAAGCTCAAGACCGCGATGGACGGTGCGATCACCAAGGTCCAGGGCACCGGCCTGCTGTTCTCCTGCGAGCTGTCGCCGGAGTACAAGTGCTACGGCGCCGGCTCGACCGAGGAATGGCTGCGCGAACACGGCATCGGCGTGATCCACGGCGGTGCCAACTCGTTGCGCTTCACCCCCACCTTCAACATCAGCAGCGACGAGATCGACATGCTGGTCGCCATGGTCGGGCGGGCGTTGAAGGAAGGTCCGCGCCAGAAGCAGGCCGACGCAGCCTGAAACACCAATCCAGTCCACGGAAGAAAAGGGTGGCAGCGATGCCACCCTTTTTTTTGTGCACCTTATCCCATGCGGACAGCACGGGCTCCCGGAGCCCGGATGGCAACCATCATGGATACTCGGCGAGGCGGCTTCGAACGAGAGGCCCGCGAACGGTTATTGTGGAAGTCTTGAACGATCCGTTGGAATCATGAATACCGCCCCTTCTGCCCGTACCGCGGGATTGACCTCACTCGCCCTGCTGGCGATACCGCTGTCGGTTGCCGCCTCAGCCGAAACAGGTGCGGCAGCGACGACCTACGACGGCACCGACGTTCTCCTCCTCGTTGCTTATCTGGGCAGTGCGATCGCGCTCTCGTTCCTGTGCTCGGTCGCCGAGGCGGTACTGCTCAGCATCACCCCTTCCTACATCGTCGACCTGAAGGCAAAACGTCCCAAACTCGGGCTTGCGATGCAGCGCCTGCGCCAGGACAACGTCGACCAGTCGCTGGCCGCCATCCTCACCCTCAACACCATCGCCCATACCGCCGGCGCGGTCGGCTCCGGAGCCAAGGCGACCGTGGTCTTCGGCAGTGCGTGGGTGGGCGTGTTCTCGGCTATCGCCACGCTGCTGATCCTGTTCCTGTCCGAGATCATCCCGAAGACCCTGGGTGCGGTGCACTGGCGGCAGCTGGCGGCGCCGACTGCTTTCTTCGTCCGCGGACTGATCGTGATCCTGTACCCGCTGATCCGGGTTTCGGAGCTGTTGACCCGCCTCGTCTCGGGCGGCAAGCAGACCCACGTGTTCAGCCGCGACGAGTTCATCGCCATGGCCGGCGTCGGCGAGGAATCGGGCCAGATCGACCCGCGCGAATCGCGCATCCTGCGCAATCTGTTCCGCATGTCCACGCTGCGGGCGCGCGACGTGATGACGCCGCGCCCGGTGATGGTGGCGCTGCAGCGCGACATGAGCATCTCGGAGGCACTGGAAACCACGTCTGCGGATCCGTTCTCCAGAATCCCGATCTACGCCGCCGACATGGACGGCATCACCGGGTTCGTGCTCAAGGACGAAATGCTGCAGGCGGAGGCCAACGATGAAGGTGGCAGAGCGCTGCACACCCTGAGCCGCGAGTTGCCATCGGTACCCGACAGCATGCCACTGTCCAATCTGCTGGAGTTCCTGCTCGATCGGCGCCAGCAGATCGCCCTGGTGGTTGGCGAGTACGGCGATACCCAGGGGTTGGTGACCCTGGAGGACGTGGTCGAAACCCTGCTCGGCAACGAAATCGTCGATGAGATGGATCGCGTTACCGACATGCGGCACCTGGCGCGCCAGCGCTGGAAACGGCGCGCCGCCGCTCGCGGGCTGCAGTTGCCACCGAATACGGAACCGGACTGATCCGTTCCCGTTGCCGCGGACGGCTTCAGTCGACCGCAGCGCGCGAAAAACTCTGCAATGAGCGTTCGATCAGGCTCCGGGCTTCCAACGCGTTCGCGAACCCTTCCAGCTGCACCAGGTTCCCGCCCTGCGCGAGGTCCTTGTAGACGCGGAAGAACGCTTCGATGCGCCGGCGCTCGATCTCCGGCAGGTCCGACAGATCGCGGATGTCGGCATACGAAGGGTCGATCCGTTCCGTCGGCACGCCTATGATCTTCTCGTCTCGCTCGCCTCCGTCGAGCATCTTCAGATAGCCGATGGGCCTGAACGCGATCAACGTGCCCGGATGCAGCGGGACGCGGGTCAGCACCAGCGCATCGAGCGGATCACCGTCGCCACCCAGTGTCCGTGGAATGGAACCGTAGTTGGCCGGATAGGCCATCGGCATCGACAGGAATCGATCGACGCGGATCAGTCCGTCCCCGCCGATCTCATACTTGATCGAGCTGCCAGCCGGGATCTCCACGGCCAGAAGCATCTCGTCCGGTGCGGCCGCCGGTTGTGCGGCATGCAAAGGATGGCGAACAGGCTCGGACGCTGCCACGACGGCCATCGACGACGACCACATAAGCCCGAGGACCACGACACACCACCCATAGCGGCAACCGTTCACGCCCATCACTCCCAGCAACGGTCTTTGCGGCCCTTGAGGGTCTGCTCGCGGGCGCAGAAGCGTTCGTCGATGCGACCGGGCTCGATCTCGATCCGGCGCTTGCCACCCTTTCCTTCATCGATCAGCTCGAAGGCGTCGTACAGGCGCCCGGTGGCGGTGCGGGCTTCGTAGCGCAGGCGCCCGCCATCGACACGGATGACCTGGAACAGCTGGGTGTCCTCGCCGACCGGTTTCATCGTCGCCCTGGCCTCGTCGGAGAGGCGGTACTGCTTGGCGCCGACGACCGATACGGTGAACACCGGTGTGCCGGCGCCGTCGTCGGGACCGCGCCGGCCGTAGGTGTGGTCATGGCCCTGCAATACCAGGTCGACCTTGTGCTTTCCGATCACCGGCAGCAGGTGCTCGCGCAGCAGGACGTTGTCGCGGCCTTCGCGCGGCGAGTAGAACGGCTGGTGGGTGACCACCATGCTCCAGCGATTCGGGTTGGAGGCCAGCACGCCTTCCAGCCATCGCGCCTGTGCCTGCGCGGTGCCCAGGTCCAGCGCCGAGGTACCGTCGATGACCGCCACCCGTACGCCCTGGAAGTCGAACCAGTAGGTGGTGAGTTCCACGCCCGGCGCGCCGTTGGCTGGCAACGCGAACTGCACCGGCCAGTGTTTGCCGAGTACGCGGCGTTCCTGCGGTGTGTCCTCATATTCCTCGAAGTATTCGTGGTTGCCCGGCGCGGGCGCAGTCAGGATGGACGGCGAGATCACGTCGGTGGCATCGAACCACTCACCCCATTCGTTGTCGTCCTCGCCATCGCCGCCGCTCACGAGGTCACCGGCGTACAACGCCAGGCGCGCGTGCGGGGCATGGCGCGCGGCCTCGCGCATGACGCGCGTGGTCAGGCTGGCGTTCTTGTTCTGCGTGTCTCCGAAATACAGCATCTCGAACGCCTCGCCGGCTTCCGCGGCGGTACGCACCTGGTACCACGGACTCCAGGTACGGTCGCCCTGCACGCGGTAGGCGTACAGGGTGTCCGGCTGCAGGCCTCCGACATCGACACGGTGGTGATGGGCGGTGCCGTTCTCGGTCTCCAGCGCGTGAGTGGCGGCAACGACACTGTTCGGGATGCCCATGTCCGGTGAATCGCCGGCCACGACCCATTCCAGCACCGGCGCTCCCACCGTGACATCGGTGCGCCAAGCAACGGCGAAACCACGGGAAGCATCCTGCGCCGGCGAGGCCACGACGCGCTCGGGGAAACCGCTGGGCGCGTAACGCATCACGCCCTTCGGAACCAGCGTGTTCGGTTCGAGGGTGCGCGCCTGCGGCATGCGCGCCTCGGCCTGCACTGGAATCTGCACTGTCAGCAGACCGGATACCGCAAGAGTGAGAACGACGGCAATGCCGGACCGGGCGGACAACAGCTTCAGGTGCATACGGCAACTCCCAACGGATGGAACATGCAAACCCGGTTGTATATCGAGGTCCTGTTTCATCGCCGTGACACGCGCGACAAAGTCGATGGAGCGCCGGGACGATGCGACAACCTTAATGCTACGGAAACATTTCCGACCCAGGATTCTCACGCACTTTGAACGCGTCGCGCAGGGATGTGCCGGACGTCGTTTTCCTGTCCATCCCACGGGTCCAAGCATGAACTTCAAACACTCCCTGATCGCGACCGCGGTCGCTTCCGCGTTGGCGCTTTCCTTCAACCTGTCTGCACAGGCCCAGTCCTATCAACCGCGGATTGCCGAGGAAGGCACCGCCGGCACCGTCACCGGCCGGATCAAGGAAGCCGTGCGCGGCGTGTACCTGGATGGCGCACGCGTCACCCTCAACGGCACCCAGGTCGCGACCCAGCGCGATGGCGGCTTTCGCATCAGCGGTCTGGTGCCGGGGCAGTACCGGCTCCGCGTCGACTACATCGGCTACCACCCCCAGGAGCTGCAGATCGAAGTCGGCAGCAACCGTGGCCTGCACGTCGAACTCGACATGATCAGCACGGTGAGCGCCGCCGACGCGACCGACCTGGACCGCATCCAGGTGCGAGCCACGCGCGATGCCCAGGCGATGGCGCTCAACCAGCAGCGCATGTCGACCAACTACGTCAACGTCGTCTCGGCCGACCTGCTGGGCCAGTTCCCGGACAACAACATCGCCGAATCGACCCAGCGCATGCCGGGCGTATCGATCGAGCGCGACCAGGGCGAGGGTCGCTATGTGACCGTGCGTGGCGCACCCAAGGAATTCACCACCGTCTCCATCGACGGCGTACCGCTGGCCAATCCCGACCAGGCCAGCCGCGGCGTCGAGCTGGACACCATTCCTTCCGACGTGATCGCCGCACTCGAAGTCACCAAGGCGCTGACCCCAGACATGGACGGCGATGCCATCGCCGGCAACATCAACATCCGCACCCAGAGCGCACTCGATCGCGACGGCATGATCCTGCGCGCCTCGGCCGGCATGGGGCGCTACGAGCTGGGCGACGGCGACAACGAGCGCTACAGCGGCGCCATCGGCAACCGCTTCGGCGCTGATGGCAACATCGGCGTGCTGCTCTCGGCCTCGCACAGCCGGCAGGGTCGCTTCACTGACAACGTCGAAACCGTATATGTCCAGGAAGACGATGGCCGCATCCTGCCGGAGACGGTGGAAATCAAGGACTACGAAGGCACCCGGACCCGCACCGGCATCACCGGCCGCCTGGACTTCCGCATCGACCCGGGCAACCTGATCTATTTCGTCGCCAACGACTCGCGCTTCAAGGATCACGAGTTCCGCGACAACCTGATCATCGATATGGACCGCCACAGCGACGAGTCCAACCAGACCACCGGCACCGTCCGCGCCACCTTCGACAAGGAACTGCGCGAGCGCACCTACGACAAGACCATCCGCACCTTCAACCTCGGCGGCGAGCACTTTGCCGGCGATGACTGGAAGATCGACTGGCAGGCCTCGCACAGCAAGGCGACCAAGGAAACCAGCCCGCGCATGCAGTACATCTTCCGCTCCAGCGTGCGGCCGGATATGGAGTATGACTACACCAATCACGATTTCCCGACCTGGACGATTCTCGGCCAGAGCGACGCCCCCGCGACCGGCGTCAACCTGCCGGAAGAATGGTTCGGCTTCCGTCGTCTCAACGACCGTTATGAATACGGTGAGGAAAAGGAACTCGGTCTCCGCGTCGATGCCGAACGCATGCAGGGCTTCATCGGCGACACCGGCAGCATCAAATTCGGCCTGCGCGCACGCCTGCGCGACAAGTCCTTCGACGACGAGCGCTACCGCAATGGCTCTGCCGACGATTTCGCCGCGCTTGGCATCACCATGTCCGACATGCTGTGCGACAGCGTCTCCAACAACTTCGGCTACTTCCTCGCTGGCCGCAGGTTCTGCCGCGACATCTTCGACAAGTACGCCACCCCGCTACAGGCCAGCGACAACCACAACCACCTGTTCGCGGATTCGATCACCGGCGACTACACCGCCAATGAAGACATCTACGGTACCTATGTCAGGCTCGATGCGCAGTGGGACAGGCTGACCATGGTCACCGGCCTGCGCTACGAGCGCACCCACACCGAAGGCCATGCGGTGCAATACAACGAAGACACCGATGAGGTGATGCCGACGAGCTCCAGCCGCAACTACAACCAGTGGTTGCCCAGCCTGCACTTCCGCTACGAGATCGATCCCGACAGCATCCTGCGCGCCTCGTACTCCACCGGCATCAACCGCCCGGACTTCCACCGCACCGCACCGTACCGCACCATCGGCGAACTGGAGACCTCACCGGTCAACGAAGGCAACCCGACAGTCAAGGCGGCCTATGCGCACAATCTGGACGTCTCCTGGGAGCGTTACATCCGGCCCCTGGGCCTGCTCTCGGCCGCCGTGTTCTACAAGCACATCGACAGGCCGCTGTTCGTGGCCAGCCACGACGAGGACATCGGCGACGGTCGCACACGCCGGGTGACCCGCCCGGAGAACGGCGACAAGGGCCGCGTGCACGGCCTGGAGCTGGCCTGGCAGCAGACCTTCGACTTCCTGCCTTCGCCGTTCGATGGCCTTGGCGTCTACAGCAACTACACCTACGCCAAGTCCAGGGCCGAGCTGCCGTTCGACGGCGGCAGCACCGAACTGCCGGGCACCTCGCGCACCAACTACAACGTGGCCCTGACCTACGACAAGTACGGTCTGAACGCGCGGCTTGCCTACAACTACCGCTCGAAGTTCATCCAGGAGTTCAACATCGACGCCCCCGAGTTGAACATCTACTGGGGCGACCGCGCCAGCCTGGACTTCACCGTGAACTATGCGGTGACCCCGAACTTGCGCCTGTTCGGCGAGGTCAACAACATCAACGACACCCGCCAGGTCCGTTTCCAGGGCGTGCGCAGCCGCGTGCTGGAGATGGAAGGATTCGGCCGTTCATGGCTGGCGGGCGTGCGCTACGAATACTGATCGACCCAGCCACTGCAGTTGAAGAAGCCGACCTCGCGTCGGCTTCTTTTTTTGCTTCTTGGTGAAGGGAAGCTCGCCTTCAGCGAAGGCGTGGGCGCTGCCGCTTGCTCTCGATCGCCGGTTCTCGCCGCTACCTGGCTGTCCCGACGCGACCTGCCGGCCTTGACGGCGAATGTCCCCCGGCCGCCGCCCGTGGCGGCGGCCTCCTCCTTGATTTCGCCGTCAAGGCCGGCAGGCCACGTCGGATCGCGCGGCCACAATAGAACGCCAAGCCGACCCTCCCCGGGAGTGCGCTTCCAGGGCCATCAGTCGTGTCGGAACGCCGGGGGCGAAGAACCCTTTTTTCTCCCATTTTCCGGTATTGACGATTCGGAAAGAATCGCCGACCCACTCTCCAGAAGCCGGTGGCCCTGCCTTTGCGGGACCGTCCGCGACATGGATGTCGCGGAAGAGCTCCATGGATGGATTCACGCGTGTCCCGCAAAGGCAGGGCCACCGGCTTCCTCGCAGACGTTCTTTCACTTGGGAGAAGAACCCTTTCATCCATCGACTTCGACACCAACAGCACCATGATGCAGACTCCCCGCATCGAGCCTGGAACCACGCCCACATGAAGATCGTCGAAGTCCGCCACCCGCTGGTACAGCACAAGCTCGGCCTGATGCGCCGTGCCGACAACAGCACCAAGAGCTTCCGCGAGCTCGCTTCCGAGGTCGCCACCCTGCTCACCTACGAAGCCACCGCCGACCTCGAAACCGAGCAAGCCACGGTCGAAGGCTGGGCCGGCACCGTCGCCACGCGCCGGATCAAGGGCGCCAAGATCACCCTGGTCCCGATCCTGCGTGCCGGCTTGGGCATGCTGCCGGGCGTGCTGGAACTGATCCCGGCGGCCAAGGTCGGCGTGGTCGGCCTGCAGCGCGACGAGGAAACACTGCAACCGGTCGGCTACTACGAGAAACTGACCGGCCGCATGGACGAGCGCACCGCGCTGATCCTCGACCCGATGCTGGCCACCGGCGGCACCCTCATCGCCACCGTCGACATGCTCAAGGCCGCCGGCTGCAAACGGATCAAGGGACTGTTCCTGGTCGCCGCGCCGGAGGGGCTGCAGGCGCTGGAGTCGCGCCACCCCGACGTCGAGGTCTACACGGCCGCGATCGACGAACGCCTCAACGAAGTCGGCTACATCCTGCCGGGACTGGGCGATGCCGGCGACAAGATCTTCGGCACCCGGTAAAGCCCGCATCCATGCAGGCGTGCCTTCGGGCGCGCCTACGCAGGCCAGGCGATGACGACCCCGGCAATCGCACCAGCCAGCAGCACGCCCCAGCTCAGCAACGAACCGGCAAAGCGGCCAAACGAATAACCCGCACTCGACGACAGGCCGATCGCATGCAGGATCCGGCCCGCCAGCAGGGCCGCACCCAGCGCCCATAGCCAGATCGACGCCAGCCCGCACAGTTCGAGCAACGCCATGAGCAGCAACGCCAGCGGCACCTGCTCGATGAAATTGGCATGCACGCGGATGCGTCGCTGCAGCAGCCGGTCGTCACCACTGCCGATACCGATCTTGCTGCTACGCCGGACCATGCTGACCCGGACCATCAACACCAGATTCAACAATGCCAACAGGGCCGCGAAAAACAGAGTGACGGCAGGCAAGGAGACAACGGGCATCAGGATTTCCTTCTTGTCTTGCGACGTTTGAGCAGCAACACGATCAACAGCAGCGGGACCGCAAGCCACCACCAGGACAGCGGCGACACATCGCCCTGACCATCGCCGGCAGCGCTTGCCAGGGCCTCGTCATCGGTTCCGCCACGCTCGATTCCCGGCATGACAGACGGCCGCAGGTGCCACACACCATCGCGCAGCGCCACCTTGCCCCGCAGTGGCGGCAGTATGAGTTCGCGCCAGCGTATGCGCAGGTCGCCGATCTGCGGCTGCAGGGGATTCTCGGCACTGCCCAGGCCATCGCCTTCGGGCTGGAAGGCCGCGGCCATGTTCAGCGGCAAGCGGGTGAAGTTCGGGCGGAACACACGCCATTCGCCCAGCACCTGGAGCACTTGCGGATCCACGGGATGGCCGTCGAGGGTAGCCTGCTCGCTCCACCAGCGTCGGCTTTCGAGCTGGAACGGCGGATTCCGGCGCTCACCATCGAAGCCGGTCGAATCGATCCGCGCGGCATTCCAGACCCGCTCGTATTCGCCGTCCCTGATCCGCCACTGGTACATCTCCACCAGCCGGTCGAGGCCGGCCGCGGAGGTCTGCACGCCGAAGTCGCGATCGACCAGCAGGCCGCCGCCATCGAGCGCCCCCACCGGTTCGACGACCGGGCCCGCCTGTCCATCTTCCACGCTTGCTTGCGTAGCGGCAGCCTCCTGCCAGTAGGCCGCAGCGTCGGTCGCGGACGCGAGCGACAGCAGTGCGGCCACGATGGCGCAGACCGCCTTGTTCATGACCCCAGCATCCGCGCCTGCAGTTCGGCGACTTCATGGGCGGTGGAGTAGCGGCCCTTCTCGTCGCGCACCACCTGCGCGAGCGCGCAGCCGGGGTCATGGGTAAAGAACAGGTGCACGTTGCGGGCCAGCTTGTCGCCGAGGAACGTCTTCTTCTCGTCGATCAACAATTCGGCATTGCGGTCGTAGCCCATCGTGATCGGCACGTGCACCCAGGGGCGACCCGGGATAAGGTCGGCGCAGAACACCACCCCGCCGTGGGGTTCGCCATCAATCGTTTCCGGCCCCACAATTTCGGCCAGCATCAGGCCCGGCGTATGGCCGTCGCTGTAGTGGAAGCGGACACCGCTGCCCAGTGTCCGGCAATGCGAGCCATCGACCAGTTCCAGCCGGCCGGTGGCTTCCAGCAGGCCGGGCAGTTCGGGAATGAAACTGGCGCGGTCGCGCGGATGCGGCTGCAGGGCGCGCTGCCAATGCTCGCGGCCGACGACATAGGACGCGTTCGGGAACGCCAGCTTCGGCGGCTCGCCCTCCCGCCACGCCTCGAGCACGCCACCGGCATGATCGAAATGCAGGTGCGAGAGCACGATCACATCGATGTCTTCGGGCTTGAAGCCGGCTGCAGCCAGCGAGTCGAGCAGCACGTGGCGCTCCTCGACCACGCCGTAGCGCTCGCGCAACTTCGGTTCGAAGAAGGCGCCGATGCCTGCCTCGAACAACACTGTCTTGCCGGCCAGGGGCGTCGCCAGCAGCGCGCGGCAGGCCAGGTCGATGCGGTTGTGGTCGTCGGGTGTCGTCCAGCGTTCCCACAGCGCCCGCGGCGCGTTGCCGAACATCGCGCCGCCGTCGAGCTTCTGGCTGTTGCCGGTGATGGACCAGAGTTTCATGGGTAGGGCCTGCCCCCCCATTGGGACAGGCCACGTTGCCGTGTCCGGCCGTCATGTGGTCGTGTGCGGCGCAGCGACAGGCTGGCCGCCTGTTCAAGCCGCGCGCGGCCGCATGGCGGCCGGACACGGCAACCCGAAGGGCCGCGCCTGAGTGCACGCGGTTCGGCGTCCTCACTCGGTCATCTATCGACATAAATTCTCTCGTTCCTCCTTGCCCCGCGCGCACTCAGGCGCGGCGTGGCCTGTCCCAATGGGGGGGGCAGGCCCTAGGGTACCTCCGGTGGTGTTCATTTCGCGTATGACCGACGACACTCGCCGCCGGCAATCATCCACCGCCGAGGTAGCCCGGGTAAGCGACGCGCGCCCGGGACATCGCCTCGGAGTCCCCGGGGTGCGCTTTCGCTTGCCCAGGCTACACGCTACCGCGCCTCGACGACTTCCGCCCGGCCAACCGGGTTGCGCGGATCGCTGCCTCCCTCCAGGGTATTGGCACGCTTGTTCCACGACACCGTTTGCAGGTTGCCCCAGCTGTCGCTGGAACGACGGCCATCGGCAACTTCGCCTGGTACGTCGATGGTGTGGCCCATGCCGCGCAGCTTCGTCACCACGTCGGACTCCAGTGCGTCCTTCTCGACCGAGATCGCGTCCGGCATCCACTGATGGTGGTAGCGCGGCAGCGCGGCGACCTGCTGCGCATCGAGGCCGTCGGCATAACCGAGCACGCCCAGCAAAACCATGGTGATGATCCGGCTGCCGCCGGGCGTGCCGAGTACGGCGACCTTGTCCTCGGACTCCATGAATGTCGGCGTCATCGAGCTGAGCATGCGCTTGCCCGGTGCCGGTGCGTTGGCGTCGAAACCCATCACCCCGAACGCATTGGGCGTACCGGCCTTGAGCGCGAAGTCGTCCATCTCGTTGTTCAACAGCACGCCGGTACCGGGCGGCACCAGACCGGAGCCGAACAGCAGGTTGACGGTCTGGGTGACAGCGACGCGGTTTCCCTCGGCATCGATGATCGAGAAGTGGGTGGTCTCCTCGTCCTCTAGCGGGGTCGGCAGGCCCGAGAGCATATCGCTGGGGGTGGCCTGCTGCGGATTGATCGTCGCACGCAGGCCGGCCGCGTAGTTGCGGTCAGTGAGCGTTGCGACCGGGATGTCGACGAAGTCCGGATCCCCGAGATAGAAGGTGCGATCGCGGAAGGCACGGCGCATCGCCTCCACGGTCAGGTGCACGCGCTGCGTCGGCTCCAGCGCTTCCAGGTCCCACGGCTCGAGGATCTGCAGCATCTGCGCCAGCGCGATGCCGCCGGACGACGGCGGCGGCGCGGTCACGACTTCCCAGCCGTCGTAGCTGAAGCGCAGCGGCTCGCGTTCGCGCACCCGGTAGCCGGCCAGCTCGTCGGCGGTCCATTTACCGCCTTCGGCATGCACGCCTTCGAGCAGCAGCTTCGCGGTCTCGCCACGGTAGAAGCCGTCGAAACCATCTTCGGCCAGCCTCTCCAGGGTCTGCGCCAGCTCCGGCTGCCGGAACAGCTGACCTTCTTCAAGCGGCAGGCCATCGGGCTCGAACACCGCGCGGGTACCGGGATAGCGGCGCATGACCTCGCCCCGCGCGGCATAGCCTCGCGCCATGCGGGCATACACCGGGAAGCCTTCGCGAGCGACACGGATCGCCGGCTGCAGGGAGGCCTTCAACGGCAGCCGGCCGTAGTTTTCCGCCACATGCACCAGTCCCGCCGGCAAGCCGGGGATACCGGCCGCCCAGGGGCCGTTGACCGCGCGGTCGCGGTCGAGCTCGCCATCGGCATCGAGGTAGACCTCGGCGGTGGCCGCGGCCGGCGCGGTCTCGCGCGCGTCGACGAACACATCGCGGCCCTTGTCCGCCTCGTGCAGCAGGAAGAAACCGCCGCCGCCAAGCCCGGAACTGATCGGCTCGACCACCGACAGCGTCGCCGATACCGCCACCGCGGCGTCGAAGGCATTGCCGCCAGCGTCGAGGATCTCCAGCCCGGCCCGGGTGGCCAGCTCATGCGCGCTGGCGATCGCCGCGCCCGGCGGGTCGGCCGCCGGGGATTGCGCGGCCTGCGCGACGGTCTCCTGCGTGGCCGGAGCATCCGCCCGGCAGGCCTGCAACGACACCGCTGCAACCAGCACGGCCACTAGGGTCCACATCCGCAACATCACGCGCATGGATCAACTCCGGTTGGGCCTCGCTTCCGAGGCGGGATCACTCCGACTGCAGGCGCGCCAACTTGGCCAGCAACTGCTCCTGCGTCTCGGGATGGCCGGGATCGGGGTCGATGCACTCGACCGGGCAGACCACGACGCACTGCGGCTCATCGTAATGGCCGACGCATTCGGTGCAACGCGCCGGATCGATCACATAGATGGTTTCGCCCTGCGAGATCGCCTGATTCGGGCAGGCCGGCTCACAGACATCGCAGTTGACGCAGAGCTCGTTGATCTTGAGGGACATGCTTTTCCGTCATCCCGGCGCTAGCGCTGTACAGCCGCCGGATGGCTGATCGAGCCGGGATCCATTTCGATTCCGGCGCGCAACCGGCATCCGGATCAGGATCAACATGACCCCGGCGTTCGCCGGCGTGACGACCATTGGAGGAGATGGCGATTCGGCACACCCGCGCCCGCAAGGCGGGCGCGGGCCGGATCGTCACTTCGCCTCGACGAACTGATAGGCGGCACCGGACGGCTCAACGGCCTCCTTGACGCGCTCGCTGTCGGCGGCATCGCCGATGAACAGCACGCGCACGCCGTTCATCGAACCCGGCTGTGCCTCTTCGAACGAAGACACGGCAAGATCGGCGCTCTTGGCCGAGTCCGGCGAACCGTAGGCCAGCAACGTGCCTTGCACGCCACCGCGCATCACGTCGGTGCGGGCCTTGTCCAGCTGGCGCTCGTACTCGCCCTCGTAGTCGGTCGAATCGGCGGCCGGCAAGGTGTACAGGTAGATGCTGCTGGCGTCGCCGACATTGCGCCTGACCACGTCGGTCAGGTACGCGGCCCAGTCGTTCTCGTCGTTGGTGGCCGGCTTGGCGACCGGAGCCTCCTCGACCACGGCCGTCGTGTCCTCCTTCTGGCAGGCGGCGAGGAATGGCAGGCTGAGGCAGGCGACCAGGATCAGGCGGGTGGACATCTTCATTGGGTCTATCCCCTTGGGTGGTTCTTGCTTGTGGATTATGACGGCTGACGGGCGCGTTGCCACTCGGCCTGGAGAGCGTCGGCGACGGGCCCGGGCACGAAGCCCGACACATCGCCGCCCAGGCGGGCGACCTCGCGCACCAGCGACGAGGAAATGAAGCCGTATTGCTCGGCCGGAGTCATGAACAGCGTCTCGACCTCCGGAATCAGGTGGCGGTTCATGCTGGCGAGTTGGAACTCGTACTCGAAGTCCGACACCGCCCGCAGACCGCGCAACAACACGCCGGCACCCACATCCGCGACGAAGTGGGCAAGCAGCGAGTCGAAGCCGCGGACTTCGACGTTGGCGTGGTGGGCCAGCGCCTTGCGCGCCAGCTCGACACGCAATGCCAGCGGCAACGCCGGTCCCTTGCCCGGGCTTTCGGCAACGCCGATCACCAGTTTCTCGAACAGCGGCGCGGCCCGGTTGACCAGGTCGACATGGCCGTTGGTGATCGGGTCGAAGGTGCCGGGGTAGACGGCGATGCGTTGTCGGGCCGCAGTCATCGAATAGACGTTCCCAGGGGCGTTTCGGATGCCGGCAGGACGGTCGCCGGCGGCAGGAATCGAGCGCCGGACAGTCTAGCAGGCACGGCGCGCGCGCTAGTCCAGACCGCTCAGTACGGTCCGCCTCGCCGGTACAGGGCGTGGTGGACCTCGCGGGTGCGGCCGTCGCGATGCAGCGCCCAGCCGGCCGGCGGCGCAGCCGGAGTCTCGGCCCGGGACTCGACGTACAACCAGCCATCGGCGGCAAGCAGCGGCGAGAGCACCGGCAACACCGTCTCCCACAACCCTTCTGCGAATGGCGGGTCGACAAAGGCGATATCGAAAGAGGCGTTCGCCTGTCCCTGCAGCCACTGACGGGCATCGGCCTCGGCCACCTTCACCACTTCGCCGCCCGGCAAGCGCCCGGCGACCGTGCGCAGGGCCTGGGCCAGCACGCGGTCGCGCTCGACCAGGACCGCCGAGGCCGCGCCGCGCGAGACCGCTTCCAGCCCCAGCGCGCCGCTGCCGGCGAACAGGTCCAGCACGCGTGCGCCCGGCAAGGCCGGAGCCAGCCAGTTGAACAGGGTCTCGCGGACCCGATCCGAAGTCGGCCGCAGGCCGGCCACCTCCGGCACCTCCAGACGGGTGCCGCGCCAGCGCCCGCCGATCAGGCGGACACGGCCGGGTGCGGTGGCCCGCGCGCGCGTGGCGTACCGCCCATTGTGGTGGCGCGCTTTCATCGGGGTGAACCGGGAGCGGGTGCTAGCATGTCGCCATTCTCGCGCATTCCCTCACACAACCGCTCGATGGTCAGTTTTTTCCGCCGCAAGAAATCCGACAAGCCCGCCCGCTCAGGGTCTACTGACGCCGATTCCGAACGGCGCATCGCCGAGCTGGCGGCCGCCTTCCCCGGCGCGGCCGCGGCCGGGGACCAGGCACCTGAACCGGCGCCCGAGCCGGATCCCATACCACCCACTCCGCCCGCTCCGCCGGCTCCGGCCGAAGCCGCGCCGGCAACCGAACCCGAGCCGGTCCCGGCCGAGATCATTGCCGCGGCCATGGAAACCGGGCCGTCGTCCGCCGCCGAACCTGGGCATGGGCCTGAATCCGAACCAGAATCCGTCCCCGGGCCACAGCCTGTCGCCAAACCCGCAGGCTGGCGCGATCGTCTGCGCGGCAGCGCCCTGGCCCGTGGCCTCAGCGGCCTGTTCTCGCGCAATCCGCGCCTGGACGACGACCTGCTCGACGAGATCGAGACTGCGCTGATCACCGCCGACGTCGGCGTCACCGCGACCACCGACCTGATCGAGGACCTGCGCAAGCGGATGAAAGCGCGCGAGTTCGTCGATGCCAATGCGCTGCTCGCCGCCCTGCGCACCGACCTGGTGGAGATGCTGCGCCCGGTCGCGATGCCGCTGCGGATCGACCGCAATGCAAAACCCTTCGTGCTATTGACCGTCGGCGTCAACGGCGTCGGCAAGACCACCACCATCGGCAAGCTCGCGCGCCGCTTCAAGGACGAGGGCCGCGGCCTGATGCTGGCCGCCGGCGACACCTTCCGTGCCGCCGCGGTCGCGCAGTTGCAGGCCTGGGGTGAGCGCAATGGCGTCACCGTGATCGCGCAGGGCCAGAACGCCGACGCCGCCTCGGTCGCATTCGATGCGCTCCAGGCCGCGAAGGCACGCGGCACCGAAGTGCTGATCGCCGACACTGCCGGCCGCCTGCACACCCAGAAAGGCCTGATGGACGAGCTGGGCAAGATCAAGCGCGTGCTGCAGAAACTCGATCCGTCCGCGCCACATGAGGTGCTGATGGTGATCGACGGCACCACCGGCCAGAACGCGCTCAGCCAACTGCGCCAGTTCCATGCCGCGGTCGGCGTGACCGGACTGGTGGTGACCAAGCTCGACGGCACCGCCAAGGGCGGCATGGTGTTCGCGCTGGCGCGCGAATTCGGTATCCCGATCCGCTACGCCGGCATCGGCGAGCGCCCGGAGGACCTGCGCGTGTTCGACGCCGAAGCCTTCGTCGACGCATTGCTGCCCCAAGGACTAGGGGAGAGTGGCGAGAAGTGAGAAAAGAGTGGGCGCAGCCTTCTCTCGTTTCTCACTCCTCTTCACTCTCCACTCGCTCGAAATGACCATCGCCGCCCGCCTGCTGCCCTGGTTCGACAGCCATGGCCGCCACGACCTGCCCTGGCAACACCCGCGCACGCCATACCGGGTGTGGCTGTCGGAAATCATGCTGCAGCAGACCCAGGTCTCGACGGTGACCGGTTACTTCGACCGTTTCGTCACCGCCCTGCCCGACCTGCCGGCACTGGCCGCAGCCCCGCTCGACGACGTGCTCGCCCTGTGGTCCGGCCTCGGCTACTACGCCCGCGCCCGCAACCTGCACGCCGCGGCGAAAGCCTGCGTCGAACGCCACGGCGGCGAACTGCCGCGCGACATCGATGCCCTCGTCGCCCTGCCCGGCATCGGCCGCAGCACCGCCGCCGCAATCTTGTCGCAGGCCTGGGGCGACCGCCACGCCATCCTCGACGGCAACGTCAAACGCGTACTCGCCCGCTACCACGGCATCGAAGGCTGGCCCGGCACGCCTGCGGTCGAGAGAAAATTGTGGCTGCTGGCCGAATCCCACACCGCCGACTCCACCCTGCCCGACGCCCGTCTGCCCGACTACACCCAGGCGCAGATGGACCTCGGCGCGACCCTGTGCACCCGCGCCAACCCGACCTGCCTGCTGTGCCCGCTGCGCGACGACTGTGTCGCCCACCGCGAAGGCCGCACCGCCGAACTGCCGACCCCGCGCCCCGGCAGGACCCTGCCGCAGCGCGAAGCGCAGGTACTGTGGCTGGAAGACGCCAACGGCCGCATCCTGCTGCAACAGCGCCCGCCCGCCGGCATCTGGGCCTCGCTGTGGACGTTGCCGCAGTTCGAGGACGCAGACACCGCGCGCGACTGGCTGCAGAAGAACACACGCACCGACTCCACCACAGCGACGACGCTGCCGGCGATCGCCCACGCCTTCAGCCACTACAAACTGACCTTGCACCCCCACCGCTGGCACGGCATCGCCCTGCGCGACCGCATCGGCGACAATGAAAGCCTGCGCTGGGTGGCGCGCAACGAACTCACGAAACTCGGCATTCCGGCGCCGATACGCAGGTTGTTGGATTCCTGAGCCGCCGGTCATGTATCAAAGGGTGTCCCGCCGTCGCTTTGCGGGACCTTCCGAAACATGGATGTTTCGGATGAGCCCCCATGGACGGGTTTACGGCGTGTCCCGCAAAGCGATGGCGGGATACCCTCCAGGCAAATCATCCGGCACCAACATTGATGTCCCCGCTTTCATGGGGATCACGAGAAAATACCGATGCCCCGCACCGTCTACTGCGAATACGAAAAGAAAGAAGCCGAAGGCCTCGACTTCATCCCCTGGCCCGGCGAACTCGGCAAGCGCGTGTTCGAACACATCGGCAAGAACGCCTGGGTCGCCTGGCTTGCCCACCAGACCATGCTGATCAACGAGAACCGCCTCTCGCCGATGGACCCGAAACACCGCGCCTTCCTCACCGCCGAGATGGAAAAGTTCCTGTTTGATGGTGGCGCCGAGAAGCCGGCCGGATACGTCCCGACGCCCGAAGACTGAAGCCTCCGCAGAAGATAAAAAGGTGCTTCTCCCCTCTCCGGGGATAGCGGCTTCGGGGGGCTTTTCCCGAGCGCCGACCACGTATCCAGAAGCCGATGGCTCTGCCTTTGCGGGACCGTCCGCGACATGGATGTCGCGGAAGAGCTCCATGGATGGATTCACGCGTGTCCCGCAAAGGCAGAGCCATCGGCTTCCACGTAGTCTTCCCGGGCTTGGGAGAAGAGCCATAAAAAAAAGCCTGCCGCTTGCGCGGCAGGCTCCCCCCACAGGCGTGCACCCTGGGGTGCACGCATCACCTCACGACACTTACGGCCGGTAGACGTCGAAGCTGCGGCTGGTCGCCGCGGCGAAGGCGGCACGGGTCACCGCCTTGCCCGGATCAAAGTAGGCAACCAGCGTCGGCTGCAGGTCGAACGGCCCCTGCTTCAGTTCGAACCGGGCGTTGATCAGCCCCAGGTCAAGCGCGAGCTGCACATAGCCGCGCAGGCTGACCGGCACTTTGTCGGCATCGGCGATCGCAATGCGGTTGCTGCCATACAGCACGGTCAGCTGCTCCACCGGCTCCAGAGCCTTGGCCTGCAGCCCCAACGCCTGCACCAGCGAATAGGCCAGTCCCGCCCGGGAGACCTTGTCGTCCGGACGGAACCCACCATTGACCTTGCCCATCGCCCCGGCATGCTTGTGGGTGAGATCGCGCTGTGGCGCACCCCGGGTGGTGGCGGCCTCGGCCCAGACCCAGGCCGGATGGACCGGGCCGATGTCGCTGAACGTGGAAACATTGTGCATCGGCAGCCACTGGCGCAGGCCGCTGCCCATGACCAGGTACTGCGCCAGCTCGGCACGGGTCAGCTGGCTGTCGGGATGGAACCGCCCATCGGTGCGGCCATCGACCAGCCGGTTGGACACGCCGAATTCGATGAAGCCCTGTGCCGGGTGGCCCGCCACGTCGGCCAGACCGGTGTAACCGTCGGTACGCAACCGGCTCACGTCGACATTGACCGTGCCGGGCACGCCGTAACCATTGGTGACCTGCAGCGGATCGAGCGCGACCCCGGACACCGAGCCGACCCCGCGAACGGTCACCGACCACGTACCCGGCACCCCCGGCGCGGATACCGCGATGTTCTGCCCCAGCACCGGAAGCGCGATCGACGAACCGTAACGCTTGCCGTTCGGGTCGGTCAGCGAGATCGCCACGGTGTTGTCACCGACATTGGCGCTGGCGCTGACCAGCGAGATGTCGCTGCCGACCTGGAAATACCTCACGTCGGGTTCGAGGACCGGATCGAATTTGATTGCGTAGCGTTCGCTGCCGGCAACGGAAACCTGCGCATTGGCATTGAAGTCCTGCGCGGCATTGACGGTGCCGCCGAAATTGCCGGCGTCGAATGCCGCCTGCACCGCGGCATGGGCGTTGACGTAGCCGGCGCCGGCTTCCCAGTCGGCGCGGCCGGGGATGTTGCTGGCGGTCTCCTGCAGCAGCCGCTTGACGTCTTGCCAGCCCAGGTTTGGATTGGCCTCCAGCATCAGCGCGACGATCCCCGAGACATGCGGCGCCGCCATCGAGGTACCGGACATGTGGGTGTAGTACACCGCCTGCCCGGCACCGAGCAGTTCGATGTCCTTGTCGATCGATGTCTTGTCGAGCGCACCCAGCGATGCCCGCGCTGAAGCGATGTCCACGCCCGGCGCAGTGACGGTCGGCCGGTCCTCCCAGGTGTAGGTCTTGCCGTCGATCACGACCTCGCCGCCCTTGTCGCGGCGTCCGCGCGAGGAGAAGCTGGCCAGGTTGCCCTGCTTGTCGCCGGCCGCCACGGTGACCACCCATGGCGCCTTCTTGAAGTTGCCGGTGATCGTGCCTTCGCCGGAACCGGAGTTGCCGGCCGAGAACACCACCACCACGCCGCGGTCGGCCAGGCGCTTGGTGGCGATGTTGGTCGGATGGTCGGGGTCGAAGTCGCTGCCGGTGTCGCCGGTGCTGCCGAACGAGTTGGAGACGACGCGGATGTTGTACTGCGCCTGGTGGGTCAGCGCGTAGTCGAAACCGCCGAGGGTGTCGAGGATGAACAGGCCGGCGCCGGAACCGTAGCCGATGATCCCGGCGCCCGGCGCCACGCCTTCCTGCTCGCCACCCGGCGAGGCCGCGCCGTTGCCGCCGATGGTGCCGGCGACGTGGGTGCCGTGACCGCCGCCGATATCGGTGTTGGGCACGTTCTCGGTGTAGGTGATCGGCAGGATCGAGCTGAGCGAGTACAGGTTGGTCTGCGCGGCGACGTTCTGGCGGGTGTGCTCGGGGTATTTCAGGTCCGGATGGGTACCATCGACGCCGGAGTCGTTGACCACCACGCTCAGGCCGCGGCCGGTGACCGGCATGCCGTTCACGCGCATGGCATCGTCGGTACGCAGACGGTCGACGCCGGTCAGCTGGGTGGCCTCGCGGTTCTCCAGATCCAGCGGGGCGTTGAGCCAGACCGAACGGACATCGTCCATTGCCAGCAGCGACTGCACCTGCGCCGGAGTGGCGGCGGTGCCGATCATCGGCAACTCACGCAGGCTCAGGCCGGTGAGGCCCAGCGCTTCCAGGCGCGCCTGCTGGGTGGCATTCAGCGGACCATTGCCGTGGAAGCTGACGATTACTTCCACGGTTTCGCCGGCTGCAACCGCAGGCAGCATCGATTCCAGCAACGGATCGAGGCGACGCGCCTCGGCGAGCATCGGGGTGGCGAGGATGGCGGCGGCCAGCAGGCCGGCGCGGAAGCTTGAGATGGGCATGAACGGGAGCCTTGCCGGATGGCATCACACGCGGATTGCGCACCCGTCACGATGCAGCACGCCATGCCCGGCACCCATCCGGCATTGCCCTCAATGGTTGCAGGGGAAACCCTTCAATCCGGTCACGGATGGACCGGCCGGATCGTCAGCCGTCCGTCGTCTCGTCGACCGCCTCGTCAGGTACCGTGCCGGCCTCTCGCCGCTCGGCCTCGTCCGCCTTGATGCCCTTGGTATCGAGCGGCCGGATCTCGCGGATGATGCAGGGAATCGTGATCGAGCCCTGCCCGAGCACCCGCACCTTGTCGAACCGGGCATGGACCGATCCGGCCTGGCTGGTCACCGTTATCGCGGTCGCAAACGGCAGGTCCGGGCAACTGCCGGCCAGTTCGAGCAGGTAAGCCGTGCTGGGCCGGGTCCAGACCGCCAACGCCTCGCTACCGAGCGGGGTCCAGCTGTCCAGGCGACCGAAGAACCGGAAACTCCTCACCGGCTCGCCCGCATTGGCCCGATAGATCGCCAGCCGCTCGTCATCGCTGATCCGGCCGCTGCTGGCGCAGGCCGCCAACAGCGATGCCACCAGGACCAGTCCCGCCATTGCACGCTTCTTCATGTCCATCTCCATGTCCGGATGCCGATGCCGGCCTACGTGTCCCATACGCACCGGTCGCCACCGGCGTCGCAGCATCGCGCAAGCCCGGTCAGCGCGGCGTCAGCAAAGCGCTCCGCACCCGCACCCGCTGCCTCTGCCCGACTCGCTGCCGCAAGACACCTCGATCGGCTTGCCACATCCTCTTCCCATCCGTATGATGCCGCTCCTCGCATGGCACGCCCTACTGGTCGCGCTGCGACGTGGCCGGGTAGCTCAGTTGGTAGAGCAGGGGATTGAAAATCCCCGTGTCGGGGGTTCGATTCCCTCCCCGGCCACCATGATCAAACGAAAGCCCCGCAAGCCTTCCAGCTTCGCGGGGCTTTTCTTTGGCTGTTCTCTTTGGTTCTTCTCCCAAGTGAGGGGGAGCTCGCCTTCAGCGAAGGCGTGGACGCTGCCGCTTGCGTTCGATCGCCGGTTATCGCCGCGGCCTGGCTGTTCCGACGCGACCTGCCGGCCTTGACGGCGAATGTCCCCCGGCCGCCGGCCCTGGCCGGTGCCGGGGGACATTCGGACCCAAGGGCCTTCGCCCCCGGCGCCCAGTCGCCCAACAGACCCCGTGCTTTCTCCTCGATTGAGCGAAGAAGAACCTTTTCTTTCTCCGGGGCAAAAAAGTGGCCCGGCAGTGATGCCGGGCCACACACGGGGAGCGGGCAAGGGGGACGGGGTGCCCGCTCCTGTGTCTCCCTGAACCTGTCTCTCGGAAACTTTTCCCCAGAGTCGGTTCAAAAAACGTCACTCGCCACTCTGGTAGTGCGCCTGGTAGCGGCCGGCCGCGACCGCATAGGCGGCACGGGTGACACTCTGGCCGGGGTCGAACCAGGCCTGCAGCTTCGGCTGCAGATCGAACGGCCCCTGGGTCAGGGTGAAGCGGGCATTGAGCAGGCCGTGGTCGAGCGCCAGCTGGGCATACCCGCGCAGGCTGGCGGGGATGTTGCCGGCGTCTTCCACCGGAATCCGCTGGCCGTCGTAGTAGGCGGTCAACTGTCCATCGAAAGCCTGCGCCTCGCCCTGCAACGCCAGGCTCTGCACCAGCGAGTAGGCCAGGCTGATGCGGGTGACCTTGTCGTTGGGACGGAACGCACCATTGACGGCACCCATCACCCCCGCCTGCGACTGGCTGCGATCGCGCAGCGCCGCGCCGCGGGCCACGACCGATTCGGCAAACGGATAGACCTCATCACCGGGGGACAGGTCGGTGAAGCTCGACCGGCCATCGAATGGCAGGTGCGCGCGCACGCTGGTTCCCATCGTCAGGTACTGAGCCAGCTCGCCGCGCTTGAGCACCTGGTCCGGACGGAAACGCTTGTCCGAGAAACCGTCGACCAGGCGGTTGGCAACCGCGAACTCGATCGCGCCCCTGGCCGCATGGCCGGCGACATCATCCATGCCGGTGTAGCCGCCGCTGTTGATGAAGCTGACCTGGCCGTCGATGATCCCCGGCGCGGCGACACCGTTGGTGGCCTGCAGCGGGTCGAGCGAAACGCCCGAAACCGAGCCGATGCCGCGTACGGTGACCTTCCAGGTGCCCGGCTTGGCCGGGGCGCCGGTACCGACGGTGTCGCCGATCACCGGCAGCGCGATCGACGAGCCATAGCGCACGCCGTCCGGATCGATCAGCACCACCGCAATCGTATTGGCATCGACCGTCGCGCGGGCGCTGACCCAGGCGACCTCCGGCCCGACCTCGAACTCCTTCGCTTCGACCTCGCCCACCGGCGAGAAGAAGATCGAGAACGGCACCGGGTCGCCGCCCGGTACGAGCAGCGCATTGGCGTTGAATTCGCGCAGTGCGTTGACGGTGGCGCCGAAGTCGTCGCGGCGCAGGCCGGCCGCTTCGGCGACCGCGGCGTAGGTGTTGATGTGACCGGCACCCGCCTCCCACGGCAGCCGCCCGGTCATGTTGGTGGCGGTGCGCTGGATGATGTCCCTGACTTCGGCCGGAGTCAGGTGCGGATTGGCTTCCAGCATCAGCGCGATGATGCCGGACACGTGCGGGGTCGCCATCGAGGTGCCGCTCATGTAGCAGTAGAACGGCGCGTAGGCGGTCGGCACGTCGGGATCGTCGACGGCCGGCGTGCACAACGTGCCGGTGCTGTCCCAGGTCGAGAGGATGTCGACGCCGGTGGCGACGACGGTCGGCTCGTTGATGTAGGTCCACTGGCGGCCGTCGGGCATGGTGAAGTCGGCGACCTCGCCGCGCTTGCCGCGCGAGGAGAATCCGGTCAGCACACCGTTCTTTTCACCGGCGCCGACCGAGATCACCCACGGCGCCTGTGCGTACGGGTTGTGGGTGTCCTCGCCCGGGCCATCGTTGCCGGCGGCGAACACGGTGACGACACCGCGCTTGTACAGCTCGTAGGTGGCGATGCTGATCGGATTGGTCGGATCGAACGTACCCGAGGAGCCCCAGGAATTGCTGGTGACCCGGATCGGATGATCGAAGCTGAACTGGTTGGTGGCGACGTAGTCGAAGCCGCGCACCGCATCGAGCACGAAGATCACCGCGCCGGAGCCGTAGCCCACCAGGTCGGCACCCGGCGCCACGCCACGGTACTGCTGTTGCGAGCGCGCGCCGGTGCCGCCGATGGTGCCGGCGACGTGAGTGCCATGGCCGGAGCCGATATCGGTATTGGGCACGTTCTCGATCCAGGTCACCGGCACGAAGCCCGGGGCCACGATGTCGGCCAGCGCGGGCACCACGGTCTGCGCGCCATACACGTTCTGCACCAGGTTCTTGCCGAACTTGATGTCCTCGTGGGTGCCATCCACGCCCGAATCGATGACCGTCACGGTCACGCCGTGGCCGCTGAACGGAATCGCACGGCCGTAGTCCGCCGGATTCGCAACCGTGCGCGCTGCGCCGGAAATCTCCCGCGCCTCCTTGTTGAAATAGCGAAGCTGCGCGTTGTGGTGGATCGAGACCACGTCGTCGCGCTGGGCCAGCGCGCGGATCTGTTCCGGCGAAGCCAGGGCACCGACGATCGGCAGATTGCGCATGCGCTCGCCGCGGCCGATTCCCAGCGCCTCAAGTGCCTGGATCTGGGCCTGTGTCACCGGCCCGGACTGTTCGTAGCTGATGATGACCTCGAGCTCCTTGCCCGCTTGCGCAACGTCCATGAGCGAAACCAGGTCCTCGCCCAACCGGGCTTCGGCAAGGGCGATGCCGCTGGCCAACAGGCCCGCAGCCAGGGCACTGAGGCGGATGACGTTACGATGAGGAGCGATCGTGGACACTGCAAAACCTCCGGATCCGGGTGCCCTGTCGGGCTCGAGCCCCGAGTATTTCGCCGCCGGACACATAACCCCATCGGCATTTGCCCCCAGTCCGAAGGGGGAAAAATACCCATGCCGCGCCCTCTCCGTGATGATTCACATAGATGAATGAGCGTGAGTGAAAACCCCTAGAGACGTGGATCACAGTCCGCGCTATGGTGCGGACGTTGTCCTGCCCTGCCCGGCTGACGGCCGGAATCGGCGGCACTGTCCTGAGCTCCACCCCGGAGGTAGCGATGTCGAGGTTTTCCCAGGTATCCACACGACTCATGACGGCATGGCTGTTGGCCGCATCCCTGTTGATCGGCACAAGCAGCGCCGCGGCCCAGAGCCTGCCCGTGCAGGTCAGCGTTTCCGGCAAGACCGCCACCGCCAGCATCGGCCTTCCCGGCCAGCCCATGGCCGACATGACCCTGACCTTCAGCGACGCGCGCAATCTCAAGGCCTCCAACCTGGGCATCAGCGCGCAACTGGTCAGCGTGACCGACCCCGACCTGCTTTCGCGGCTGTCCGATCCGCAACTGGTCCAGCTCCTCTCGACCCTGCCGCTGCTGATCACCGTCGAGCCGCCGGCCGCATCCGGCCTGAGCCTGGACCGCACGGTCCGGGTCGAAGTGCATACCCATGCCCTGCCTTACTCCGCCGGCAGCCCGTTCCGCCTGTTCAAGGCCCCGCAGGGCGGTATGTTCCGCGACATCACCGACGAGATCGCCCCCGGCAGCGTGCGTGCACGCGGCACCACCAGCGGCTTCTCGCAGTTCCTCGTACTGGCCGATCTGCGTGAGACCGGCACCGTGATCACGGAGAAGTTCGACTGGCTGCGCGCACGCGTCAACGGCCTGCCGTCGTCGGTAAAGGCCGGATATGCCGCCAACCTCGACGCTGCCGAAGCCGCCTGCGCCGCCGGCAACCATGCCGATGCCCTCGTCGCGCTGGACACGATCCGCGCCAATGCCTCTGCCCACGCCGGCAACGAACTGAGCCAGACCTGGAACGCCGGCGATGCCGAAACCGCGGTGAACCAGGCCGGCGGCCTGATGGCCGGGGTCGCCACGCTCAGGTACAGCATCGAATTCCTGCGCGACTACGGACAGTGACCGGGCAGTAACCGCGACAGTTCCGGCGGCTGCGGAGCAGCCGCCGCTCGGTCGCCATTCGAACCATTCGAACGGCGTTGCCGTTTGCACTGCGGACCTTGCCGGGCATCGGAGGCCATGCCGGATGCTCGCTTCCACAAGTGAAATGCGCGTTAACATGGCCGGATGCAGGCGCGACTGATCGCATACCCACCTGACGGCGCTGCCATATCCCGCATGATTCCGGCGGTGGCGCGGCTGCGCATCGGTCGTGCCACCGCGGAGGCCACGTCCGGCACTGCTCCACCGGGTACGGAGGCGGAATGCCTGCCCCTCGCCCACGCCTCGATCTCGCGCCTGCACGCAGAACTGCGCAACGTCGGCGGCAGCTGGCACCTGGCCGACCTGGGCAGCAAGAACGGCAGCTTCGTCGACGGCATCCGGATCAACGAGGTCCGCCTGCCCGACAGCTGCTGGCTGCGCTTCGGCGATGTGCATTGCGAGTTCGCCACGGTAGACGATGCCCATGTCGAGGCGGATGCCTCCCGTTTCGCGGCCCGCCGGGCCAGGGCCACCGCCCACACCCAGCAGCTCGGGCGGATCAACGACCTCGACAGCATGCTCGACGCGACCCTGCGCTCGGTGCTCGAACTGGCCCAGTGCGACCGCGGCTTCGTGCTGCTGGAAGAGGGTAGCGGCTACAGCGTCCGCGCCAGCATCGAACTGCCACCGGCATCGCTGGCCCTGCGCGAGTTCTCCGGCAGCGTCGGCGCGGTGCAACGCGCGATGGGCGAACGCCACGCCGTGGTTGCCAACGACATTTCGACCCAACCCTGGCTGGCCGGCCGCGCCTCGGTCTCGGCGGCGGGACTGAGCACCCTGGTCTGCCTGCCCCTGCTCGACGGCGATGACGTGCTGGGCGCGGTCTATGCCGACCGGGTCCGCCCCGGTGCAGCGATCAGCACCCTCGATGTCGAACTGCTGCAAGCCTTCGTCGAGAACGCGGCGGTCTGGATCGCCGCGCGCCGCGCCCACGACCTGCTCGATGCCCACACCACCCCCGCGGAACCGCCCCGCGAGCACGCATGGGAGCGGATCATCGCGAACCACGCAGGGCAGCGCCGTTGACCAACACCACGCCCCCCGGCAACGACGCCACGATGACCGGCCTCTACAACCAGGCCGAGTTCGAACCGGGGACAGTGCTGGCAGGACGTTTCCGGATCGAATCGCTGCTTGGCGTCGGCGGCATGGGCGTGGTCTACCGTGCCACCGACATCGACCTGGACGTCACGGTCGCGGTCAAGCTGCTCAGACCCGAGCTGGCCCATCGTCCGGAATCGTTCGAACGCTTCCGCTCCGAACTGCTGCTCGCGCGTCAGGTGTCCAACCCGCACGTGGTCCGTATCCACGACCTGGCCCGCCACCAGGAACACTGGCTGATCAGCATGGACTTCGTCGACGGCGCGCCGCTCGACCGGGTACTGGACAGGCGCGCACTGGACAGGCGCGCACTGGACAAGCCGGCCGCCGGCCACGAAGGCGCATTCGCGGTCGACGATGCGCTGCGGATCGCCCGCCAGCTGGCCGAGGGGCTCGGCGCGGCGCACGCAAAGGGCGTGATCCACCGCGACCTCAAGCCGGCCAATGTGCTGCTCGATGCCGACGGCAACGCCTACATCAGCGACTTCGGGGTGGCCCGTTCACTGGCGACCAGCGGCCTGACCCGCTCCGGCACGATCGTCGGCACCCCCGACTACCTGTCGCCCGAGCAGGCGCGTGGCGACCCCGTCGACGCGCGCAGCGATCTCTACGCGCTGGGCCTGATCCTCTACGAAATGCTGACCGGCGCGCCGCCGTTCTCCAGCGGCACCCTGGCCGAAGTACTGGCCCAGCGCATGGTGCGCACGCCCCGGCCGGTGACCGAGGTGCGCAGCGACGTGCCGGCCTGGGTCGCGCGACTGCTCGACAAGCTGTTGCGCCCGCAGCCGGCGCACCGCTTCAAGAGTGCGGCCGAAGTGATCGCGGCGATCGACCGCCGTGAAGTCCCGCGCGAACTGCGCCCCGGTCGTGGCCTGTGGCTGGGTCTGGCCGCCGCCCTGGCCGTGGCAGCCGGATCCGGCCTCTGGTGGTGGCAGCACGACCACGACCCGACGATCGCGGTACAGCCACCGCTGCAGCGCGTGCTGGTATTGCCCATCCAGCCCGGCCCCGGCACCACGGACGCACCCGGCCCGGAGCGGATGACCGCGCTTGGCGCGCACCTGCGCGACGCGCTGGCCAACGCCGACGATCCGGCGGTGGTCGACCGGGACCGCACCATCCAGGCCCTGCGCCAGCTCGACCCGGTCAGGGCATCCCGGCCCGACATGGCCCTGCTCCATGGCACCGCCGCCTCGCAGCGGATACTGCAGCCGCAACTGACTGCCGTTGAAGGCGGCTGGCAGATCAGCGCGCAACTGCACGAAGCCGGTGGCGGCACCCACAACCTCGAGGGCCCGATCGCCGCCACGCCCGCCGCCGCCCTCAACGCCTGGGGCCGCCAGCGCACCACCCGGCGGGCACTCGACCTGAAGTCACCGGTCAGGCTCGACCTGCCCGAAGACTCCACCGCGCTGGATGCCTACGGTGCCGGCCTGATCGCACGCGACCATGGCCGGCTCGATGCGGCCATCGAGCAGCTGCGCGCAGCCACCACGGCCGCACCCGACTACGCCTCCGCCTGGCTGGCCGAAGCCGAAACCGCCCAGGCCATCGGCGAGGTCGATGGCACCTGGGACGCGATCGAGCGCGCCGGCAAGGCCGCCACCGATGCACCCGAACGCCTCCGCCGCCGCCTGGCCGCCGATGCCGCCCTCCTCGACGGCGACGCTCCTGCAGCCGTCAGCCAGTGGCGCGCGCAGCTGCAAGCCAGCCCCGACGACACCTTCGCCCAACTGCAACTGGCACGGGCCCAGGGCTTCGGTGGTGATTTCGCTGCGGCCGTCGCCACCGCGCAGGCCCTGACCCAACGCGACGGCAACGATCCGCGCGCCTGGTACGAGCTGGGCAAGTTCAGCATCCTCAGCGGCGACGCCCGGCGCGCCGTGGACGAATACCTGGTCCGCGCGCTGGTGCTCTACAAGCGCAGCCGCAATACCTACGGCGAGGCCGAGACGGTCAACGCACTCGGCATCGGCTATGCCCGCCTCGGCCAGATCGCCGATGCCACCGAGCAGTACCGCAAGGCCGTCGAACTCCGCCGCACGGTCGGCAACCGGCGCGGCGTCGCCACCAGCCTGGGCAACCTGGCCAACGTGCTGGCCCTGACCGGGCACCATGACGAGGCCGCCGACAACCTCCAGCAGGCCCGCACGCTCTACACCGAGCTCAACGACCGTGCCGGCCTGGCCGCGGTCGAGAACGAACTCGGCCTGCTGAAGGAAGAGCGCGGCGACTACGGCGGCGCCCTGGCCGCCTTCCGCGACGCGCTGCAGAGCTGGCAGCAGATCGGCGACCTCGACGGCAGCGCGCAGGCGCTCAACAACATCGGTTTCTCCCACTACCAGCTCGGCGCCTACGACGATGCCCAGGTGTACTGGCAGCAGGCGGCCGATGCCTACCGCGGCCTCGGTTCGGAAACCGGCGCGATCCGCACCATGCAGAACCTCGGCCTGCTCGACACCGCACGCGGCCGCTGGGACGACGCCCGGCAGCGCCTCGAGGACTCTCTGGCACGCGCCGAACGCCAGCAGATGCCGGAAGAAGCCGCGGTCAGCCGCCGCAACCTGGCCGAGCTGGAATGGCTGCAAGGCCACCTCGGTGCCGCGATCACACAGGCCGAAGCGGCCCAGGCGCTGTTCCGCCAGCGCGAAGATCGGCGCGGCATGGCCGATGCCGGCCTGCTCAAGGCCCAGGCCCTGCGTGGCGCCCATGCCGGCGAGCAGGCACGACAGGAGCTCGAGACACTCATTCCGCTGCTCGACGATGCTTCCGCCGAGCAACGTGCGATCGCCGAACTGATCCGCGCGGAACTGGCCCGGGACGCCGGCGACGCTGCCGGGGCACGGGCCGCATTCGAACAGGCCCGCCAGCATGCCGCCGATTCCGGCGTACGCCTGCTGCAGTTGCAGACCGAACTGCACCTCATCCCCGCCGGCACCGCGGCCCCCGGCCACCCGCTCGACACCGCCACCGCCCGGCTGGGCCATGCAACCCTGCGGCTTGCGTGGCTGGAACGGCTGATGCGCGACGCACTGGCCCGCAACGACCCCGCCCAGGCCCTGGACGCCTACCGCGAGGCCTCCTCCCTGTTGCGCAACGGCGACCATGTCGGCGCCACCCGTATCCACCGGCTCGCCGCCACTGCCCATGACGCCCGCGGCGATACCGCCAACCGCGATGCGGCCGAAGCCCGTACCCGCGCCGCCCTCGACACCCTGCGCGACAGCCTGCCGGAACCGCTCAAGGCCGGCTTCGACGAATACCGGCCGCCGACGATGACCGCTGCAGGCCCTGCATCATGAATACACCAGCGCCCGAAGACGACCTGTCGCTGGCCGCGATCCGCCAGCAGTACCAGCGCCTGCTGCAGCGGCTGGAGGCCAACGAACACGAATTCCGTCGCCTCGCGCGCTCGGTCTGGCGCGTGCAGGAAGACGAACGCAGGCGGCTGGCCCGCGAACTGCACGATGGCATCGGCCAGAACCTGACCGCGCTCAAGCACCGTCTGGTCCAGGTCGGCCACGATCGCGACGGAGCGCAACTGGATCCGGAACAGCGCGCACATCTGGAAGCCGCCCTCACCCTGTGCGACGACACCCTGCAGGACACCCGTCAGCTGTCGAGGCTGCTGCGCCCGCCGGTGCTCGACGACCTCGGCCTGGAGCCGGCGCTGCGCTGGCTCGCTCGCAGCCAGGGCGAGGCCAGCGGCCTGTCGATCGAGGTCGAGGTCGAACCCCTGCCCGAACTCGACAACGACTTGCAGACCCTGCTGTTCCGCATCGCCCAGGAAGCGCTCAACAACGTCGCCCGCCACGCCAGCGCCCGTGAGGTGTTGCTGCGCCTGGTCGCCCGCGGCCCGCACCTGCAACTGCAGGTGGTCGATGACGGTGACGGCTGTGAAGCGGACAAGGCCTTCGGCTCCGGCGGCAGCGGCCTGGGCGGGATGCGCGAACGCCTGCGCCTGCACGGCGGCCGCCTCGAACTGCACTCCAGCCCCGGCAACGGCACCCGCCTGCGCGCGGTGGTGCCGCTCGATTCTCCCGGCTGACCCCGGCACGGCCCGCAGCTCCCCTGCAGCCGACGGATCGCAAACGATTTCAGTTTCGCCCTGCAGACAACGGATCGCATAGACTCGGGACACGATCCCAGCAAGCGAGGTCGCGGGCCGACGCCCGACCATCCGATGCCAGCCACCGACACGCCCGGGAACACCAACACGCCCACCAGCACGCCCAACCGCGTCCCCATCCGCGTACTGATCGCCGACGACCACACCCTGGTGAGGGAAAGCCTGGCCAGCCTGCTGCAGGCCGGCGGCGACGTGCAGGTCGTCGCCCAGGCCTCCGACGGCCTGGAAACGGTGGAAAAAGCCATCGCCACCCACCCCGACGTGGTCGTCACCGACATGTCGATGAGCCGCCTCAACGGCATCGAAGTGGTCCGCCGCCTGCGCGAGGCCCTGCCGCAGACCAAGGTGCTGGTACTGACCATGCACCAGGAAGACGAATACGTACTGCAGGCGGTCCGCGCCGGCGCCTCCGGCTACCTGGTCAAGGACAGCGCCGCCGCCGAACTGCTCGCCGCCGTGCGCAGCCTGCAGGCGGGCAAGAGCTACTTCGGCCCGCAGGCCGCCCGCGCCCTGGCCGAACAGCTGCAACACCCCGAGCGTCTCGTCGACGACCCCTACGGCCGCCTGACCGCCCGCGAACGCGAAGTCTTCCACCTCGTCGCCGAAGGCCACACCACCAAGGAAGTCGCCCAGCGCCTCGACATCAGCACCAAGACCGCCGAAAACCACCGCGCCCGCGTGCTCGACAAACTCGGCGTGCGCAATACCGCCGAACTGGTGCGCTATGCATTGCGGAAAGGGTTGCTGGACTGAGCGGACCACCAGCCGCACCCACCCACCATTCGCCGTAGTATCCTCGCGGTCCCACACCCGAGGAGCGCGGAATGATCGCGAGCCGTTGTGCAAGCTGTTGGACAGGTTGGGCCCGCGTTGCCCTGGTAGCCGGCCTGCTGGTGACGTTGGCGGCATGTTCGAGTGGTCCGGTGCGACGGATCTCCGAGCCGGACGCGCGGCTGCAGCAATTGATCGTGGCGGCCGATGGCAGCTGGACCGCGCAGGTCCGGATCGAGAACTACAGCAGCATCCCGATGCGCTTCGACAGTTTCAGCCTGGCGCTGGAAACCGCCGGTGAAGCCGCCGGCACCCTGCAGGCACAGCCGGCGCTGACCATCGGTCCGGAGTCGGCCGATGTGGTCGATGTCCAGCTCACTCCTGCAGTCGCCGCCAAGCTGGCCGTCGCCGATGCGCTGGCCGCCGGCCGCAGCGTGTCGTACTCGCTCAAGGGCAGCATCACCACGATGCCCGACGCGGCAAGCAAGGCGCGCAACTTCGACATCGAACGCAGGAGCGCGCTGAGCCCGGCCCCCGGCCTGCCCGGCGTGCTGCGCTGAAGCCCCTCCTCCGAATCCCGACACCGGACCCGACATGAGTACCTACAAAGCCCCGCTCGACGACCTTCGCTTCGCCCTCTACGACGTGCTGGACGTGGAAAAGCAGTTCGCCGCACTCGGCCAGGACGAGGCCAGCCGCGACATCGTCGATGCGGTACTGGACGAGGCCGCGCGCTTCACCGAAACCGTGCTCGCGCCGCTCAACGCGATCGGCGACGAGGTTGGCTGCACGTTCGACAAGGACAGCGCCGAGGTCACCCCGCCGCCGGGCTTCAAGGAGGCTTTCCAGCAGTTCGCCGAAGGCGGCTGGACCGGTCTGACCGCCTCGCCCGACCACGGCGGCCAGGGCATGCCGGCGGTGCTCGGCTATGCGCTCACCGAGATGGTCGACGCCGCCAACCTGGCCTGGGGCAACTTCCCGATGCTGTCGCACGGCGCGGTCGAGGCGCTCAAACACTACGGCACCGACTGGCAGAAGGAGACCTTCCTCAAGCCGTTGGTCGACGGCCGCTGGACCGGCACCATGTGCCTGACCGAACCGCACTGCGGCACCGACCTGGGCCTGCTGCGCACCCGCGCCGAACCCAACGACGACGGCAGCTACAACATCAGCGGCACCAAGATCTTCATCACCGCCGGCGAGCACGACCTGGTGCCGAACATCGTCCACCTGGTGCTGGCCAAACTGCCGGACGCACCGCCGGGACCGAAGGGCATCTCGTTGTTCGTGGTGCCGAAGTTCAAGGTCGGCCAGGACGGCACGATCGGCGAACGCAACACCGTGCGCTGTGGTTCGATCGAGCACAAGATGGGCATCCACGGCTCGGTGACCTGCGTGATGAACTTCGATGGCGCCCAGGGCTACCTGGTCGGCGAGCCGCACCGCGGTCTGCAGGCGATGTTCGTGATGATGAACTCGGCCCGGCTCGGCGTTGGCGTGCAGGGCATCGGCCTGAGCGAACGCGCCTGGCAGAACGCGCTGCGCTATTCGCGCGAGCGCCTGCAGTCGCGTTCGCTGTCCGGACCGAAACTCCCCGACAAGCCGGCCGACCCGATCATCGTCCACCCGGACGTGCGGCGCATGCTGCTGACGGTGAAGTCGCTGCTCGAAGGCAGTCGCCTGATGGCGATGCATGCCTATTCGCTGCTCGATGTGGCCCATGGCGCCGGCGACCCGGCCGAGCGCGAGAAGGCGGAGACGCTGGTCAGCTTCCTGACCCCGATCTCCAAGGCCTGCCAGACCGAGTGGAGCGTGGAGAACACCTACCACGCACTGCAATGCTTCGGCGGCCACGGCTACATCCGCGAGCACGGCATGGAACAGCTCGCCCGCGACGCACGCATCACCACGCTGTACGAAGGCACCACCGGCATCCAGTCGCTGGACCTGGTCGGACGCAAGACCGCCTCGACCCAGGGCGCGGGGCTGAAGCTGTTCATCGGCATGATCGAAGAGTTCGCCAAAGCACATGAAGGCGACGCGGCACTGGCCGAGTTCATCGCCCCGCTGCAGGCCAAGGCCGGCGAGTGGGCGCAACTGACCACCGGCATGCTGCAGCGCGCGGCGAACAACCCGGAGGAGCTTGGCGCAGCCAGCACGGACTACCTGTTCTATTCCGGCTACGTGGTGCTGGCCTACTGGTGGGCGCGCAGTGTCGCCGCGGCCAATGCCTCGGCGCAGAACGAGGCATTCAGGCAGGCCAAGCTGGAAACCGCACGCTTCTACTACGCCCGCATCCTGCCGCGTACGCTGGCGCACAAGGCCGCGATCGAGGCCGGCGCGGAGCCGCTGATGGCGATGGCCGCGGAACGTTTCGGGGCTTGACCGCCCTCGATGCCCTCCGCATCTTCATCGAAGATCACGAGCAGCCGTTCGTGATCGCCGGTGCCGGCGTCAACACCGATTCCGGCACCCCCGACCACCGCGATCGCAACAGCGGATGGGAGCGCGCGCAGGCCGCGTGACCCGCCTGCACGGCCACCTCGACACGGCGCATCGACCGGGCACGGTTTACACAAACTGTCAACAATCGGGTATAAGCTGGTTTCCCGATGGAGACCGATAGAGCGCCACTACGCTTGGTCCACACCGGAACGCCCGATGCCAACCATCGCCGCGGTCTGGATGCCCCGTCGACGCTGTCGACCGGACCCCGCCCCATCCCACGTAACGCCATCGAACGCCTGAACTCGGTCCGGTTGCTGTCGCTGGACGCCTGCGGTCGAGTGCTCGACTGGATGAGCTGGCAGGATGCCGCCTGCCTCTATGCCCGCGATGCGGTCGCCTGGACCCTCGGCGAACCCTGCCTGCGCGTGCACGGCGGCACCAGCCGCCTGACCGGCGAGCAGAGCGTGCTCGACCTGCCGCCGATCATCGCCGCACGCGGACATGCTCGAGTCAGCGCGCTCGACCCCACCCCGACCCTGACCAACGCCGCCCTGTTCGCGCGCGACAGCTACCTTTGCCTGTACTGCGGCCAGCATTTCAACCGCCCGCAACTGACCCGCGACCATGTGCATCCAGTCTCGAAGGGTGGCCGCGACATCTGGGAGAACGTGGTCTCGGCCTGCTTCAACTGCAACTCGCGCAAGGGCAACCGCACCCCGCAGCAGGCACACATGCCGTTGCTGGCAGTGCCGTTCCGGCCAAGCTGGATCGAGCACATGATCCTGTCGAACCGCAACATCCTCGCCGACCAGATGGCCTTCCTGCGAGCCCAGCTGCCGAAGAAGTCGCGCCCAATCTCCTGACTTCGTACCGACCGGCCCGGATGCCCGGCCTGGAACCGGGAGCCGGATCCTGCGCAATCCACCGCCGCAACGCAGCATCGAAACCCGCGATCTTGACCCTGGCGGGCGTTTTCCTGCCCCAGCGCGTCACCTGCCGGCAGCGGTGTTGCGATGGGATGCCGGAAAGCGGCGCCCGCTCGTTGACGAAGCATTCAGGATTGGCAAAATTCGATTACGATCTGAAATTACGCGTACGGACTGCACCATGCCTCTGACCTTGGGCCTGACCGGAATGGACCCGGACACCGAATCGGCACTGACTGCCGCCTTCAATGCTGCCAACGCCCGTCTCGGCAAGCCCTGGCACCTGGTGTCGGAGACGGAAGCCGCCTACGTGATCGTCGACATGGACAGCATGTACGGTCCGATGAGCTGGTTGCGCCTGCACGCGGCCCGCAAACAGGTCACCGGCCTGACCACCGCGGCCCGTACCCAGACCGATTTCCGCCTCGAGCGCCCGTTCGATGTCGATGGCGTCTCGGCACTGCTGGTCGAACTGGCCGCGAACGCCGGGGTGACTCTCGGTACCGCACCCGGAACGAGCACCGGACCGGAAACCGGGACACTGACAGCCGCCGCCACGCCGGCTTCCCCTGCACCGCCTTCCCCTGCACCGCCTTCCCCTGCACCGCCTTCCCCTGCACCGCCTTCCCCTGCACCGCCTTCCCCTGCACCGCCTTCCCCTGCACCGCGTTCGCCTGCCCCGACACCGCAGCCCATGGCCGCTCCCGAGCCGATACATGTGCCGGCACCGGTCGTTGCAGAGGCCGCCGCCGTGGCCAACCCGCCCCGGCCATCGCTGGCGACGGCAACCGTTGCCCCGCCTCCCGCCGCTCCGTTGCGCCAGCCCTCAAATGGGACTGCGGCAACTGCTTCCCCATGGTTGCGCCGACGTCCACCAGCACCCTTGCCCACTGGCTGGCCGAGGGCCGGCTGGCCGGCCGCGTCCGGCTGGAACGTGGCGGCCAGCGCGTCCTGATCGATGCCGACTCCCGCCAGTACCTGGCAGGCGCCGCGCTCAAACCGCTGGCACCTCTGTTCGATGGCGCGCTGACCGCGGCCGATTTCAAGCCTGTCGACATAGCCGGCTGGGCCGCCGAAGCCGGCAAGATCGAACCGCAGCCCCTGACCAGGCTGATCTGGCTGGCAGGCCTGCTCGCCGGCAAGGGCCGCATCGTCGGCGACCATGCCCCGGATGCGCGCTTCCACATGCTCAAATGGCCGCAGACCGAGCGCGAGTACCCCAAGCACTTCCGCATTTCGACGGTGATGATGAAGGGGCCCGCAACGCTGGCCGAGATCGTCGTCGCCAGCGGCGTGCCCGAGGCCGACGTGGCCGACTTCATCAACGCCAACCTGGCCACCGGCTTTGCCGAGCCGTACAGCGAGTCGGCGCCGGAGCCGGAGGCCGCCAGGACAGGTCTGTTCGGCCGCCTGCGCGGTCGCTAGGCACTCCGGCCGGAAAGTCCTGCCCCTGCGGGAGCGGCATGGGCTTCGACCGACCTGGTCTGTCTGCGATTCCGCACGGCGATGAACCATCGCCCGGGATCGCTTGCCCCACCCCTTTGCCCGCAGGACAATGACGGACTGGCTGCACGCAGCGATACAGAGCCTCTCTGTCGTAATGATCGACCCCCAACGCTACCCCCGCCTCTCCCGCATCGCGGTCCCCGCCGACCTGCGGCAATTCCCGGAAGAGGAGCTCACCGCCATCGCCGACGAACTGCGCGACTACCTGATCGAGCAGGTCGCGCGCGTGGGCGGCCACTTCGGCGCGGGACTGGGCGTGATCGAGCTGACCGTCGCCTTGCATTATCTCTACGACACCCCGGCAGACCGCCTGGTCTGGGACGTCGGCCACCAGACCTATCCGCACAAGATCCTGACCGGCCGCCGCGACAGCATCCACACGGTCAAGCAGAAGGACGGCGTTGCACCGTTCCCGAAGCGCGAAGAGTCCGAGTACGACACCTTCGGCGTCGGCCATTCCTCGACCTCGATTTCCGCCGCGCTCGGCATGGCGGTGGCGCTGCAGCGGCTGGATGAAGACCGCAATGCCGACCCCAGAAAGGTCGTGGCGGTGATCGGCGACGGCGCGATGACCGCAGGCATGGCCTTCGAGGCGCTGGCCCACGCTGGCGGCATGGGCGACGACGGCCAGACTCCCGAGCCGGACATGCTGGTGATCCTCAACGACAACCAGATGTCGATCTCGGAAAACGTCGGCGGCGTCACCCGCATGCTCGGCCGCCTGACCGGCAGCCGCACCCTGAATGCGATCCGCGAGGGCGGCAAGAAACTGCTCGGCGACAAGCATGGCGCGCCGGCGCGCTTCGTGCGGCGCTGGGAGGAGCACTGGAAGGGCATGTTCGTGCCCTCGACGATGTTCGAAGAGCTCGGCTTCCACTACACCGGCCCGATCGACGGCCATGACCTGCCGGCGCTGGTTTCCACCCTGAAGACGCTCAAGACCCTCAAGGGTCCGCAGTTGCTGCACATCGTCACCACCAAGGGCAAGGGCTACGAACTGGCCGAGGGCGACCAGATCGGCTATCACGCGGTCAGCCCGTTCGATCCGGCCCAGGGCATGGCCAGGAAGGCCGGCGCGAAACAGCCGACCTACACCGACGTGTTCGGCGACTGGATGTGCGACATGGCCGCCGCCGACCCGAAGCTGATGGGCATCACCCCGGCGATGCGCGAAGGCTCGGGCCTGGTGCGCTTCAGCCGTGAGTACCCGCAGCGCTACTTCGACGTCGCCATCGCCGAGCAGCACGCGGTTACCCTCGCCGCCGGCATGGCCTGCGAGGGCGCCAAGCCGGTCTGCGCGATCTACTCGACCTTCCTGCAGCGCGGCTACGATCAGCTGGTGCACGACGTCGCGATCCAGAATCTCGACGTGCTGTTCGCGATCGACCGTGGCGGCGTGGTCGGCCCGGACGGTGCAACCCACGCCGGCAACCTCGACCTGAGCTACCTGCGCTGCGTGCCGAACATGGTGGTGATGGCGCCGGCCGACGAGAACGAGTGCCGGATGATGCTGTCCACCGGACACTGCTACGAAGGTCCGGCCGCGGTGCGCTACCCGCGCGGCACCGGCCCGGGCGTACCCGTGCAGCCGGGTTTCGACACTCTGCCGATCGGCAAGGCCGAACTGCGCCGCCACGGCGGCCCGGTCGCGGTGCTCGCGTTCGGCGCGATGGTCGCGGCGGCCGAGCAGGCGGCGCACTCGCTGGACCTGACCCTGGTCAACATGCGTTTCGTGAAGCCGCTCGATCGCGCGCTGGTGCTCGACCTGGCCCGCAGCCACAGCGGCCTGGTCACCGTCGAGGACAATGTGATCGCCGGCGGCGCCGGTTCCGGCGTGGCCGAACTGCTGGCTGCCGAAGGCATCACCCTGCCTGTGCTGCATCTGGGCCTGCCGGACGCTTTCCAGCACCATGCCAGTCGCGAACAGTTGCTGGCCGAGGCCGGCCTGGATGTCGATGGCATCCGCGCCGCGGTGCTGGCGCGCTGGCCGGAACTCGAGTCCGTTGGGCTGGACAAGCCTGCAGCACAAAGCGCTTCGCTCTGAACTTCCGCCACCGGGCGCCGGTCCCATGGATGCGGGGTCGCCGGAATCAAAGGAGTTGATGGATGGGTGAGTGGTTCATCGCGCAGAACGCCCTGACCGTGATGGCGGTCGGCGTGGCCTTCTTCACCCTGCTCTATGCGGGCACCGGCCTCCTCTCGGTACTGCTGTCACGAGTCGTGCTGCCGCACATCGGCCACGGGCGCCGGCTCGATCCACGCCCGGTCACAGGCGAGCAGTTGCGCCGCGAGCTCAGGGCCTCGGCTTCGTCGATCCTGATCTTCGGCATCGGCCTGGTGGTGCCGTGGGGGCTGCTGCGACTGGGCTGGGCCGGGCTGGCGGTGGATCCGCCGTGGTGGCAGGTCGCGATCGAGATCGGCGTGCTGTTTCTCTGGAACGAACTGCACTTCTACCTCAACCATCGCCTGCTGCACACCCGGCCGATGCGGCGCTTCCACGCCATGCATCATCGATCGCACGTGCCGACGCCGTGGTCGACCTACGCCTTCCATCCGGTCGAGGCGGCGATGCTCGGCAGCGTGCCATTGATCCCGATGCTGCTGCACGATTTCAGCTTCGCCGCGCTGATGACCCTGCCGGTGCTCAGCATCGCGCTCAACAACCTCGGCCACTCCAACTACGAGGCCAGCCGCGACGCACCCGCGCGCGGCTGGCTCGGCGCCAGCCGCCGCCATCACCTGCACCATGCCTGCTACCACGGCAATTACGGGTTTCTGCTGGAGGTGTTCGACCGGATGTTCGGCAGCGTGATCCCGCTCGACGCGGCCGACCGCAACATCGCCCGGCATACCGGGCATGGCACCACGGAGGTATCGCGGTGAGCCGGCTTCCGATCAGCCCGCTCGATCCGCTCGGCCCGCTGCGCGATCGCAGCGACCTGCAGAGCCTGGCCTACCTGCTCGCACAACCGATGCTGATGGCCTGGCAATGGGTCCACGGCTTCCACCCGCTGGCGTACGCCGCCAGCCTGTTCCTTGCTGTCGGGATCAGCGTGATCCACCACAATCACGCCCACCTGCCGATGTGGACGCGGCGCCATCCCAACCGGGCCACCGACCTCGCCATCACCCTGTTGCAGGGACATCCGACCTGCGTGCTGCACCCGGCCCATCGCCTCAACCACCACCGTTTCCGCCACGGTCCGGAGGATGCGGCCCGCACCTGGCGCTTTGGCGACCACAACCACCTGCCCGGCTGGGCGCTGCATCCGCTCCAGGCCGCGATCGCCGTCTACCCGCTGGTGCTGACCTGGCTGCGACGCCTGCGCCGGCACCGGCCCGCGGTATGGCGCTGGTACATCGCGCAGTACGCGCTGTGGCTGGGCAGCTGGGCACTCCTGCTCGCACTCGATCCCGGCAAGGCGCTGGGACTGGTGATCGTGCCGCAGCTGTTCGGCCTGCACTGGCTGCTGGCGGCCAACTACCTTCAGCACGCCCATGCCGACGACGGCAGCCGCTATGGCTATGCCCGCAACTTCGAGGGCTGGCTCAACCCGCTGCTGTTCAACATCGGCCTGCACACCGCCCATCACGAGCACGGCCGCGCGCACTGGTCGCAGCTGCCACGCCTGCACCGGCGCTATCGCGAGCGCGTCGATCCTCGACTGCTCGAACGCGGCTTCGCGCGCTACGTGTTGCGGGTGTTCGTGCTCGGGCCGTTCGCACCCGCCCTGCGCTCGCGATCGCTGCGGCCTGCTACCGTCAACCCCGAAAATCCGCACAAGGACCGTTGTTGATGCCTACCGTTTTCAATCGCACCTGGATCCACGGCAGCGGTCGCTTCCTGCCCGGCCCGGCCATCGACAACGAGGCGATGGATGCCTACATCGCGCCGCTGAACCGGGTCTCGGGCCGGATCAAGCGCCGCATCCTGGGCGAGAACGGCATCCGCACCCGGCACTACGCGATCGACCGCGACGGCCACACCGTGCATTCCTGCGCGGCAATGGCCGCGGCCGCGATCCACGACTGCCTCGGCACGACCCGCACTCCGCTCGATGCGATAGGCCTGCTCGCCTGCGGCAGTTCCGGCGGCGATGCGCTGATGCCCGGCTTCGCCAGCATGGTCCATGGCGAACTGGCGGCACCGCCGATGCAGGTGTTCTCCAACCACGGCATCTGCGCTTCCGGCGTGGCGGCGTGGGAAAGCGCGGCCGCTGCGGTCGAACTGGGCTCGCACGAACGCGCCCTGGTCGCCGCCGCCGAGATGCCGTCGCGGCTGTTCAAGCGCTCGCGCTACGCAGCGAAGGACTACGACGCCGACTTCGATGCCCACTTCCTGCGCTGGATGCTGTCCGACGGTGCCGGCGCGCTGCAGCTGACCTCGACCGCACCGACGCAGGGCGGCATCCGCCTGCGCCTGCGCTTCATCCACCAGCGCTCGTTCGCCGGCGACTACCCGGTCTGCATGCAGCTCGGCCTGACTCCGGACCGCAGCCGCTCGCACCTCGATTACGACGCCTGGCAGGCTGCCGAGGCGGACGGCGCATTGTTCCTGCGCCAGGACATCCGCCTGCTGCCGCACCTGTTCGACGTCGGCGTGCATGAGTACGCCAAGCTCTGCCACGGCGGCTGGATCGATCCGGCCACGGTCGATCATTTCCTCTGCCACTATTCGTCCGAGCGTTTCGCCCCGGTCGTCGATGAGCTGATGGCCAAGGCCGGCCTGTCGATCCCGCGCGAACGCTGGTACAGCAACCTCACCATCCGCGGCAACACCGGCGCCGCCTCGATCTTCATCATGCTCGACGAGTTCCTGCGCACGCACGCACTGCAGCCGGGCCAGCGCATCCTCTGCTTCATCCCCGAGTCGGGGCGCTTCACCGTCGCCTTCGCGATGATCGAGGTCGAGGCCGCCGACGCACCGGCCAGGACCGCGACCACGCCATTGCCGGTAACACCGGCCGTGGCGGACGATGGCATCGCCCCGCCCCATGATCCGGGCGATGCGCCCGCCGCGCTGCGCCACCTGCTCGGCGAACTGGCGACGATCTGGCACGACTACCGCTCGCGCGCATGGCGCACGCCGATGATCCGCAAGCTGCGCGAGGGGCGCTTCACCGCGCCCGACTACGTCGCCTGGATGCGCGACTGGATCCCGCAGGTGCGCGAGGGCAGCAAGTGGATGCGCGAGGGTGCGGCCTCGGTGCGCCCGCCGTACGAGGCGCTGGCCACCCTGATCGAAACCCATGCCGGTGACGAGCAGGACGATTACATGATCCTGTTCGACGACTACCGCAAGGCCGGCGGCGATATCGCCGACATCGACGCGCTGCGCCGCAATCCGGGCGGCGAGGCGCTCAACAGCTACCTGCATGCGCTGGCCGCGACGCCCAACCCGCTCGGCCTGCTCGGCGCGATCTACATCATCGAGGGCACCGGCCAGCGCATCATCCCGGCGCTGCTGCCACTGATGAAGGCCGCGCTCGACCTGCCGCCGGACGCGTTCCGCTTCCTCGAATACCATGGCGAGAACGACGCGCACCACCTGGCCCGCTGGCTGCGCGCGGTGGAGATCGTGCTGGACAATGACGCCAGTGGCAGCGGGGCCCGGGCCATCATCGACACCGCGCGCCGCACCGCCGGGCTGTACCTGATGCAGTTCGAACACCTGGCCATCGCACAGGACACACCGAGATGAAGCATGCCGACATCAAGCACGCCGGGATGAGGCGCGAGCCCGACTTCCTCGACCAGGCCCATGATCCGCGCGACCCGAACCCATGGCTGGCGATGTACCTGGACCGCAGCACGCCGATCGACGACGCGGTCAAGCATGCCTGGCTGGCCGACTCCAGCTCGCGCTCGCGCCAGTACCTGTTGCCCTTCATCCGCCCGTTCGCACGCACGATGATCGTGCTGATCCAGGTGTTCAAGGTATTCACCCCGCGCAAGCTGGCATTCTCGCGCGCGCTGCACCGGCTGCTGGCCTGGGGCATGGAGAACTTCATCCGCCCGGAGGCGAACTGGCTGATCCTGCGCCACTTCCACCTCGGCTCGCAGATCCTCGAATTCATCGCCCGCAACGCGCCGGTCGCGGTCGCCACCAATCCGCTGCGCCCGGAAAAGATCGCGGATGTGCGCGAGGAACTGTTCCTCATCCACGACCTCAACCTCTACAACTTCATCATCCGCCTCAACAAGACACTGCAGGACGAAGGGCGGCAGCTGGAGTACGTCGAGCGTCCCAACCTGTCGATGATCCGGCAACCGCCATTGCGGCTGGAAGACATGCCACGCCAGCGGCGCAACTTCCTCGACCTGCAGAGCTCGATCGAGCTGTTCACCCCGATCTACCAGTTGCTGCTGACCGACAGCGACTTCTGGCGCGCGACCAACTCATTGCAGCTCGACGAGACCATCGGCCTGTACGCGGCCACCCTGCTCGACGCCCACGACCACCTGGTGCTGCTCAACAACCGCCACCCGCTGGTGCCGATGTCGACCCTGCGCGCCGGCTTCCGCCTGACCCTGCACGGGTTGTCGACCGAGATGCTGCACGACTTCCTGATGCGGATGCGTGCCCGACAGGATCAGTCGGCGCTTGCCGCACCCGCCTCGTAGCCCCCGGCTGCGGCCTCGTCCGCGATCGGGTCGGCCTCGTACTCGCCGGGTGCCTCGACGGTGTAGCCGCGCGCGCGCAGTTCGGCGACCAGACCGTCCTCGCCCTGCAACTGGCGGAGCGATAGCAGGGCCAGGGTCACATCGTTGTTCGACAGCGCGCGTTCGGCCTCGCCGAGCCATTCCTCGCGCATCCGCGCCAGCAGGTCGCCGCCGCTGCGGCGGCTGATGACTTCGGTGGCCTGCACCGCATCCAGGCACGCCTGGTAGTGGTTGGTATCCGGCAACGTGGCCAGTTCTTCAAGATCGCCCACGGCCCAGGCATTGGCGCGCTCGCGCATGATGCCCAGCTCGCCCTCCAGCTTGTCCAGGGTCTTGCGGAAGCAGTCCAGATCGTCGAACCGGGTCTTGCGCAGCTCGGCTATCGCCTGCTTCGGGTCTTCGATCACCACCTTGATGACCGGCCTGCTCTGGGTGACGCCGTGCGTCCGGGCCAGTTTTTCGAGGACGGGTTCGATCACGCCACTCTGGCGCAGCCCCGTATCGTCGATCGCCTCTCCGTACAGTTCGAGCGCGGCATAGATCGGCTGCCAGCCTTCGATCCGGTTGCTGCGGCCGACGTACTTCCGCTTGAGCACGGCCCAGCGGGCGTAGTCCTCCGCCGGCACCACGTCCTCCAGCCGGGCGCCATCCGGGTTCTTGCGCATGCCGATCACCTTCGGCGCCAGCGCCAGACCGCGGAAGAAACCGACGTCGGCGCTGAAGCTGACGCTCGGCCACCACATCAGTTCCTGAGCCCGGGCCATCACCTGCCCGACCTCGCGCGCTTCCCACTCCATCTTCCTCGGCAGTGGCGACACCGTGCCCAGCACCCACATCACGTGCCCGCCATTGCTGACTTTCCACAGCCCCGGGCCGGGCAGCACGCCGCTGACGACGACGGCATCGATGTCACGGACCGTGTCGTCCACGGGAAGTTCATCCGCGTGAAGTTCATCCGCGTGAAGTTCGTCAACGGGCAGCGGAAGCGACGGAGCCGCGGCATCCTGCGCGACGGCTGGCGCGGCCAGCAGCGACGACAGGGTCAGGACGGGGACGGAAAGAAAGCGGAGGAATCGCATTCAAGCTCCTTGGCCAAGCGATGGGCATATCGGGCGTACCCGACGGAGTCGTGAATTAAGCAGAACCGCGCGCATGCGAAAACACCCGGAAGTCCCGGGTGTCGATGGTCGTTAAGCAGGGCTTCGGATTGGTCGGGGTGGCCGGATTCGAACCGACGACCACCTGTCCCCCAGACAGGTGCGCTACCAGGCTGCGCTACACCCCGATGATGTTTCCGGATTCCGCTTCGATCGCGACGGCCGGCCATCGAGCGGGCGGCAAGTATAACCAGTGCCAGGGCATCCGACCATGCCCCGGGCGCGGCATTCGGTATCGCGCCGCAACCCGCGGGGCGGAATCACCGCTTCAACAGGTGCAGGATCTCCTCCAGCTCCATCCGCACCTGCTTGATGACCTGCGCGGTCAGCGCAGACTCTTCCTTGCCCGCATCGCCTTCCAGCCGCTGGCGGGCACCGCCGATGGTGTAGCCCTGTTCGTACAGCAGGGCACGGATCTGGCGCACCATCAGCACTTCGTGGCGCTGGTAGTAGCGGCGGTTGCCACGACGCTTGACCGGGTTCAGGGTCGGGAACTCGGTTTCCCAGTAACGCAGGACGTGCGGCTTGACGTCGCACAACTCGCTGACTTCACCGATGGTGAAGTAGCGCTTCGCCGGGATCGGCGGCAGCTCGCGGTTACTGCCCGGGTCCAGCATAGGCTTCCACACGCTCCTTGAGTTTCTGGCCCGGACGGAAGGTCACCACCGTGCGCGCCGAAATCGGAATTTCCTCGCCGGTCTTCGGGTTGCGTCCCGGCCGCTGGTTCTTGCGGCGCAGGTCGAAATTGCCGAAGCCCGACAGCTTCACCTGGCGTCCCTGCTCCAGCGCTTCGCGCAGGGCATCGAAGAATGCATCGACGAACTCCTTCGCTTCGCGCTTGTTCAGGCCGACCTCGTCGAACAGTCGCTCGGCCATCTCCGCCTTGGTCAGTGCCATCTCAACTCCTTGCCTCAGCCGCAGCACTCAACTACGCACCACCGCGCTGTGGTCGCGCTGCAGCGCTGCCGTTACGTCGGCCAACACCGCATCCACATCCCGGTCGGTCAGAGTGCGCGATTCATCCTGCAGAATCAAGCCCATAGCGAGACTCTTGAATCCTGATTCCACCCCCTTGCCCTGGTAGCGGTCGAACAGCACCAGATCGCGCAGGGACAGGCCTGCCGCGGCGCGCACGCTGGCCGACAGCTCGGCCCAGCTGACCGATTCGGCGACGACGAACGCAAGATCCCGGCGGACGGACGGGTATTTGGACAGGACGCGCGCCTTCGGGATCGCCCGTTCAGCCAACGGCTCCAGCGCCAGCTCGAACGCGACCACGTCGACATCCAGCTCCAGCTTCTGCTGCAGGCGCGGGTGCAGTTGGCCGATCCAGCCGATCACCCGGCCGTCGCGGACGATGTCCGCCGAGCGCCCCGGATGCGCCCAGGCCGGCTGCGAAGGCCGGAATTCCAACTCGGCCCCGGCCAGCGCGGCCAGACTTTCGAGGTCGCCCTTGAGGTCGTGGAAGCCGACCGCCCGTTCCGGCTGCCCCCACTGCTCGGCATGCGACGATCCGCAGGCGGCAGCAGCGATGTGCAGGGTCTCCAGCGGTGCTTCGCCGGCACGCGCCGCGAACACGTTGCCGGCCTCGAACAGGCGCACCCGCAACTGCTGGCGGGCGGCATTCCGGCCCAGCGCGGCGACCAGGCCCGGCAACAGACGGGTCCGCATCACCCCCAGCTCGGCACTGAGCGGATTGGCCAGCGGCACGGCGCCGTCGGCCATGCCCCAGGCGTCGAGCAGGGCCGTATCGACGAAGGCGTAGTTGACCGCCTCCAGGTAGCCGCGCGCGGCCATCTGCCTGCGCAAGGTGGCGTCATCGACGCGGCCCTCGCCCGGCGCGGCCAGCCGGCTGGCGCCTACCGGCAGCGTGGTCGGCACCGCATCGTAGCCGTGGATGCGGGCGATCTCCTCGATCAGATCTTCCTCGATCGCGATATCGAAACGGCGCGCCGGCGGCTGTATGCGCCACCCATCGCCGATGGTCTCCACGCCCAGCCCCAGCGCGCGCAGGATGCGCTCGACCTCCTCGTCGGACACGCGCACGCCCAGCACGCGGGCAAGGCGCTCGCGCCGCAGTTCGACCGGCCGCGGCCGGGCCAGGTCGGCTTCGCGCACGGCCTCGACCACCGGGCCCGGGGTGCCGCCGGCGATGTCGAGGATCAACCGGGTCGCATACTCCACCGCGACCCGCGGCAGCTCGGGATCGACGCCGCGCTCGAAGCGGTGGCCGGCGTCGGTGTGCATGCCGAGCTTGCGGCTGCGGCCGATGATCGCCGACGGAATCCAGTGCGCGGCTTCGAGGAAGACGTTGCGGGTCGCGTCGGTGACGCGCGTGTCGAGGCCGCCCATGATGCCGCCCAGTGCCACTGCGCGCGCGCCCTTGCCGCCACGGCTGTCGGCCACGACCAGGAAGTCGTCGTCGAGCGTCACGCTGCGGCCATCGAGCAGGGCCAACGACTCGCCGCTGCGCGCCGGGCGCACGACCACGGGCACCTCCAGGGTGTCGCGGTCGAAGGCATGCATCGGCTGGCCGAGCTCCAGCATCACGTACTGGGTCACGTCGACCAGGAAACTGATCGGACGGATGCCGCTGCGGCGCAGGCGCTCGGCCATCCACAGCGGGGTTGCCGCACGGGCATCCACACCGTCGATCGCACGGCCGACGAAGCGCGGCACCTTGGCGCCGGCGTCGAGGATCACTTCGGGTGCGACCTCGCTGGCGGGCGGCACCGGGGTGGTATCCAGCGACAGGACATCGCTGCCCAGCGCGGCGGCCACGTCATAGGCGATGCCGCGCACGCTGAAGCAATCGGCACGGTTCGGGGTCAGCTTGAGCTCGAGGGTCGCATCGGGCAGGCCGAGGTACTCGGCGATCGGCGTGCCGACCGGAGCGTCGCCGGGCAGTTCCAGCAGGCCGGAACTGTCGGTGTCGCTGGCCAGCTCCTTGGCCGAGCACAGCATCCCGAACGACTCCACCCCGCGCAGCTTGGCCGGTTTGATCTTCAGCTCGCCGGGCAACACGGTGCCGACGGTGGCCAGCGGCGCCTTCAGCCCGGCGCGCGCATTCGGCGCACCGCAGACGATCTGCACGATGCCGTTGCCGGTGTCGACCTCGCAGACCTGCAGACGGTCGGCCTCGGGATGCTTTTCCGCCTTGAGGATCTGCGCGACGACAACACCGTCGAGCGACTCGCCCAGCGGCGTGACCTCCTCGACCTCGAGGCCGATCGCGGTCAGCGTGGCGACGAGCTCGTCGCGACTGGCGGTGGTCGGGACATGATGGCGCAGCCAGTTTTCGTTGAATTTCATGCGGGTTGTCCGAAGATTTTTCCTCCCTCCCCCTCAGGGGGAGGGCCGGGGTGGAGGCGGGTTTCGTTAGCCGCAGGAAAACCCATCCCCACCCTAACCCTCCCCTTGAAGGGGAGGGGACAAAAGCAAGGTCAGGCGAACTGCCTGAGGAAACGCACGTCGTTCTCGAAGAACGCGCGCAGGTCATCGACGCCGTAGCGCAGCATCGCGAAGCGCTCCACGCCCATGCCGAACGCATAACCGGTGTACTTCTCCGGGTCGATGCCGACGTTGCGCAGCACGTTCGGATGGACCATGCCGCAGCCGAGTACTTCCAGCCAGCGGGTCGAACCGTCCGGCTGCTGCCAGGCGATGTCGACCTCGGCCGAGGGCTCGGTGAACGGGAAGTAGCTCGGACGGAAGCGCATCTCGAAGTCGCGCTCGAAGAACGCGCGCACGAACTCGGCCAGGGTGCCCTTGAGGTCGGCGAAACTGGCGTGCTCGTCGACCAGCAGGCCCTCGCACTGGTGGAACATCGGCGTGTGGGTCTGGTCGCTGTCGGAGCGGTAGACCTTTCCCAGGGCGATCATCCGCAGGGGCGGTGCGCCGCCGCCCTCGAGCAAGTCCTTCATGTAACGCACCTGCACGCCCGAGGTGTGGGTGCGCAGCAGGCGCCCGTCGCCAAAGTAGAAGGTGTCGTGCATCGCCCGCGCCGGATGGTGCGGCGGGAAGTTCAACGCCTCGAAGTTGTGCCAGTCGTCCTCGACCTCCGGGCCGTCACTCAACTCGAAACCGAGCCGACCGAAGATGTCGGCGATCCGCTCCATCGTGCGGCTGACCGGATGCAGGCCGCCGCGGTCGGCATCGATGCCCGGCAGGGTCACGTCGACCGTTTCGGTGGCCAGGCGGGCGTCCAGCGCGGCACCGGCCAGTGCGGCCTTGCGCGCATTCAATGCCGTCGCCACCGTGTCGCGGGCACGGTTGATCGCCTCTCCAGCGGTTTTGCGCTGGTCCGGCGGCAGCGTGCCAAGCTGTTTGAGGCGGCCGGTGATGGTGCCGCTCTTGCCCAGCAGGGCGACACGCAGGGACTCGATGGCGTCCGGCGTCTGCGCGGCCTCGATGTCGGCCAACGACTGTTGCGTCAGTGATTCGATTTCACTCATCCGAACCTCGATATTCCGATGTCATCCCCGCGAAGGCGGGGATCCATGGACTTTGCCTTGCCTTGCCTTGCCTTGGCCTTGTCGAAGTCATGCCGGACAAGTACCGACTTCTGAAGTCCATGGGTTCCCGCCTTCGCGGGAATGACGGGCAAAAAACAAAACCCCAAAACGAAACATGGGGAAGGACTTGCGCCCTTCCCCATGCGTGTATTGCATTGTGTCCGGCCAGCCCCGTGCGAATCGCGCACGACGGCGGCCGGCGACAATTACGCTGCGAGCGCGCCCTTCGCCTTCTCGGCCAGCGCGGCAAAACCCGCCGCATCGTGCACGGCGATGTCCGCCAGCACCTTGCGGTCGAGGGTGATGCCGGCCTTCATCAGGCCGTTCATGAAGCGGCTGTAGCTCAGGCCGTTGATGCGGGCCGCGGCGTTGATGCGGGTGATCCACAGCGAGCGGAAGTTGCGCTTCTTCTGCTTGCGGCCGATATAGGCGTACTGCAGGGCCTTGGTGACGGCCTGCTTGGCAACGCGGAACACCTTGCGGCGCGCGTGGTAGTAGCCCTTGGCCTGCTTGAGGATCTTCTTGTGACGGCGTCGTGCAGTGACGCCACGCTTGACTCGTGCCATTTTTCAGCCCTCCTCAGAGATACGGCAGCATGCGGTTCAGACGGCCCGCATCCTCGGCACGAACATGGTTCGTCTGCCGCAGGTTGCGCTTCCGCTTGGTCGCTTTCTTGGTGAGGATGTGGCTACGGTTGGCGTGGCCAGCCTTGTACTTGCCGGAGGCGGTCTTGCGGAAACGCTTGGCCGCACCCCGGTGGGTCTTGATCTTGGGCATTGGGATGTCCTTTCGGATATTGGATCACTGACCTGGGCGGTGGCGACATCCCCATGGGAGCGACCACGCTTTCCATCCTGCCCGAGCCGGCTTGTAAGTCGTTGATCAACAAGGGATCACGACAGGTCCTGAGTACAACAAAAACAACCAACCCGGCGAACCGGGCCGCGTATTATGCCCGCTGCGGGATTTGCTTGCAAATCATCCGGTTAGGGACATTCGACAAAAGCGGAAGGCGCCTGTGGCGGCGCCTTCTCCCCTCACCCTTGACCCTCTCCCGCAAGCAGAAGAGGGGAACGGTTGGCCAGTCGCACCAGTGGCGCGAAAGCTATTTCTTTTTCGGGGCGATCATCATGACCATCTGCCGGCCTTCCAGGCGCGGACGCGATTCGATCACGATGTCTTCGCCAAGGTCGGCCTCGATCCGCGCGGCCATTTCCCGGCCCAGCTCCTGGTGGCTCATCTCGCGGCCACGGAAGCGGATGTTGACCTTGATCTTGTCGCCCTCTTCCAGGAATGCACGCATCTTGCGCAGCTTGATCTGGTAGTCGCCCTCGTCCGTGACCGGGCGGAACTTGACTTCCTTGATCTCGACCTGCTTCTGGCGCTTCTTGGCCTCGGCCGCCTTCTTCTGCTGGTCGAACCGGAACTTGCCGAAGTCCATGATCTTGCAGACCGGCGGATCGGCGTTGGGCTGGATCTCGACCAGGTCCAGGCCTTCCTCTCCGGCCATGCTCAGGGCTTCGTCGCGCGAAAGCACGCCGATCATCTCGCCATCGCTGCCGATCACTCGGACGCGCGGTACGCGGATCTCGTGGTTCCTGCGATTCGGTTTTTCGGGGGTACTGATTGTGCAATCTCCAATGAGGGGCGTTCCGGCCCTGGAACTGCGGGGAATCGGGCCGGTCCAATCGTCACATGCCGGGCGCCAGGAAGCAGCGGATCACTCGGTAGAAACCGCGCCAACCTGCTCACTGCGCAAACGCGAGGCGAACTCGGCGACGGTCATCGTCCCCAGGTCCTCCCCTCCTCGTGCCCGCACGGCGATCATGCCATTATCCCGCTCACGGTCACCGACCACCAGCAGGTAAGGCACGCGCTGCAACGTGTGCTCGCGAATCTTATAGCCGATCTTCTCGTTCCGCAAATCGGACTGGACCCGGAATCCTTGATTTGAAAGGGATTTCCGGACTTCATCCACATAATCGGCCTGGGCATCGGTGATGTTCATGGCCACCGCCTGGACCGGGGCCAGCCAGGTCGGCAGCTGGCCGGCGTGGTGCTCGATCAGGATGCCGATGAAACGCTCCATCGAACCGACGATCGCGCGGTGCAGCATCACCGGATGCTGGCGCTGGCTGTGCTCGTCGACGTACTCGGCGCCAAGCCGGCCCGGCATCATGAAATCGACCTGCATCGTGCCCAGCTGCCAGGTACGGCCGATCGCATCGCGCAGGTGGTATTCGATCTTCGGGCCGTAGAACGCGCCCTCGCCCGGCAGCTCCGTCCACTCCACCCCGGCCGCACGCAGGGCCGCGCGCAGGGCCTCCTCGGCCTTGTCCCAGGTGGCGTCGTCGCCGAGCCGCGGTTCCGGACGCAGCGCCAGCTTGACCTGCACGTCCTCGAAACCGAAATCCGCGTAGACCTGCATCGCCTGGGTATGGAAGGCGGTGACCTCGGATTCGATCTGGCCCTCGGTACAGAACACGTGACCGTCGTCCTGGGTGAAGCCGCGAACGCGCAGGATGCCGTGCAGCGCGCCGGACGGCTCGTTGCGGTGGCAGGCGCCGAACTCGCCGTAGCGGATCGGCAGGTCTCGGTAGCTGTGCAGGCCGTGGTTGAACACCTGCACGTGGCCGGGGCAGTTCATCGGCTTGAGCGCGTAGGTGCGCTTCTCCGACTCGGTGAAGAACATGTTGTCCTGGTAGTTGTCCCAGTGGCCGGACCTCTTCCACAGCGACACGTCGAGGATCTGCGGGCAGCGCACCTCCTGGTACCCGCTGTCGCGGTACACCTTGCGCATGTACTGCTCGACCGCCTGCCAGATCGACCAGCCTTTCGGGTGCCAGAAGATCAGGCCCGGCGCCTCCTCCTGCAGGTGGAACAGGTCCTGCTGCTTGGCGATGCGGCGGTGATCGCGCTTCTCGGCTTCCTCGATGCGCTGGATGTAGGCGGCAAGCTGCTTCTTGTCGGCCCAGGCGGTGCCATAGATGCGCTGCAGTTGCTCGTTCTTGGAGTCGCCACGCCAGTAGGCGCCGGAAATGCGGGTGAGCTTGAACACCTTCAGGAAACGCGTGTTCGGCACGTGCGGGCCGCGGCACATGTCGACGTATTCCTGGTGGTAGTACAGGCCCATCGCCTTCTCGTCGGGCATGTCCTCGACCAGGCGCAGCTTGTAGTCCTCGCCACGCTCGGCGAACACCTTGATGACCTCCTCGCGCGGGGTCACCTTCTTGACCACGTCGTAGTCCTGGTCGATCAGCTCCTTCATGCGCTGCTCGATCGCGGCCATGTCGTCCGGGGTGAACGGGCGCTCGGACCAGATGTCGTAATAGAAGCCCTCATCGATGACCGGACCGATCACCATCTTGGCGTCCGGGTACAGCTGCTTGACCGCGTGGCCGACCAGGTGGGCGCAGGAGTGGCGGATGATCTCGACACCCTCCTCGTCCTTGGCGGTGATGATGCGCAGGCTGGCGTCGCGATCGATGACGTCGCTGGCATCGACCAGCCTGCCATCGACCGCGCCGGCGATGGTGGCCTTGGCCAGGCCGGGGCCGATGGACTGGGCCACGTCCATGACGGACACGGGCTGGTCGAATTCGCGGCGGCTGCCGTCGGGAAGGGTAATCGTGATCATGGGTGCTTTTGCTTTGGAAAGTCCGCACATGGATGTGCGGGTTCTTCGCCCTTGGACGGGCAACAAAAAAGGCGCCGCGAGGGCGCCTTGATGGTGGCCTCGGGCAGGTGTTCAGCGCTGGAAACGGGTAGTCCTCATGTCACACGCTCGACCGGCGGTTTGCCGCAGGCCACCTTGTCTTCGCTGGGTCGCCGGTCAAGGTAGTGGCGGCCCGGTGCGAAGTCAATGAACCCATCCCTGCACGCGGCGCCAGGCGACATTAGAGTAGGCCCCGCCCCGGGCAACGCCCGGGGTGGCACCGCCTCCCCCGCCCTCCGACGGACCCGTCAACACATGGCCACCAGCATCCATGACTTCCACGATGACCCACGCAACGCCGACATCCGCATCTGGATCAATGGCGCCCTCAAACCGCGTGCCGAAGCGGTTGTCTCGGTATTCGACAGCGGTTTCGTGCTCGGCGACGGGGTCTGGGAGGGGCTCCGGGTGGTCGACGGGCATCCGGCCTTCCTCGATGCCCATCTCGACCGCCTGTACGAGGGGGCCCGGGCGATCGCCCTCGACATCGGTCTCGATCGGGCACGACTGACCCGGGCCATCTACGACACGCTCGCGGCCAACGCGATGCGCGACGGCGTGCACCTGCGCCTGATGGTGACCCGCGGCGTCAAGCGCACGCCCTACCAGGACCCGCGGGTGACGATCGGACCGGCGACGATCGTGATCATTCCGGAGCACAAGACCGCCAAGCCGGAGACACTCGAAACAGGGCTGAAGCTGTTCACCGTGCACGTGCGGCGTGGCTACCCGGACGTGCAGGACCCCAAGCTCAACAGCCACAGCAAGCTCAATTGCATCACCGCGTGCATCCAGGCCACCGAGGCCGGCGCCGACGAGGCCCTGATGCTCGATCCCCACGGCTTTGTCGCCACCTGCAATTCGACCCACTTCTTCATCGTCCGCAAGGGCGAGGTGTGGACCTCGAGCGGGGACTATTGCCTGGGCGGCATCACCCGCGCGAACGTGCTGCGCGCCTGCCACGAGGCAGGCATCCCCGCATTCGAGAAGAACTTCAGCCTGACCGAGGTCTACGGCGCCGACGAGGCCTTCGTCACCGGCACCTTCGCCGGCGTGGTCCCGGTGCGCCAGATCGACGGCCGCGTGATGGGCGACGGCACCCCCGGGCCGATGGTCGCGCGACTGCAGGATCTCTACCGCGACCTGGTGGCGCGCGACATCGCCTTCCGGGCCGGGGAACGACTCGCATGAGCGCGCTTCGCATCGCGATGTGGAGCGGTCCGCGCAACATCTCCACTGCGATGATGCGGGCATGGGAGAACCGCGAGGACTGCGTGGTCAGCGACGAACCTCTGTATGCCGCCTACCTCGCCATGACCGGGCTCGACCACCCAGGGCGCGACGAGGTGATCGCCGCCGGCGAGAGCGACTGGCGGCAGGTCGCCCAGACCCTGACCGGGCCGGTTCCGGGCAATACCCCGCTCTGGTACCAGAAGCACATGAGCCACCACCTGCTGCCCGGCATGGATCGCGACTGGATCCACGGGCTCATAAATGTCTTCCTGATCCGCGATCCGGCCGAAGTGGTCGCCTCGTACCTCAGGTCCCGCGCGACCGTCGCACCGGAGGACATCGGCCTGTTGCAGCAGGTCGAGCTGTACGACGCCCTCGCCGACGCGGGCACGCCGCCGCCGGTGATCGACGCCGGCGATTTCCTGCGTGATCCGGAGGCCCACCTGCGCGCCCTCTGCGGCCTGCTCGGGATCGGATTCACACAGCGGATGCTGCACTGGCCCGCCGGTCCGCGAGACAGCGACGGCGTATGGGCGCCGTACTGGTACGACGCGGTCTGGAAGTCCACCGGATTCGAGAGGCCGCAGTCGCGCGACACTCATCTCACCGGCCACGCCCGGGAGGTCGCCGAGGCCTGCCGCCCGGCCTATGAACGCCTGCACGCGTTGCGGCTGCGCCCGTGAACCGCGCCCACGTCCGCGACTGTTGCCGACGCGCGACGGACAGGCTACACTGCGCGCCCTTCGCCGGGAGGTTTTCAGCCGGCAAAGGGCGGTTAGCTCAGCGGTAGAGCACTACCTTGACATGGTAGGGGTCACAGGTTCGAACCCTGTACCGCCCACCAGATTCACGACGAAGGCCCCGGCTTGCTGCCGGGGCCTTCGTTTTTGCGGACCGCGATGGCCCGCGCCGGACCCGGGTGCGCTCCGCTTACCCGGGCTACGGAAACCGTCCTCACTATCCGGCGAAGCCCTGCTCCTTCAACCGGTGCACCTCGTCGCGCACGGCGGCGGCCTGTTCGAACTCCAGGTCGCGGGCGTGCTGGTACATCTTCTGCTCCAGCTCCTTGATCCGGGCGGCGACCTGCTTCGGTTCCATCGTGGCGTAGTCCGGAGTCTCCTCGGCGACCCGGCGGCCACGGCCGCGGGAACGGGCGGCATCGGGCTCGGTCCGCGCGCCTTGCATGACGTCAGCCACGGCCTTGTTGACCGATTGCGGGGTGATGCCGTGTTCTTCGTTGTACTCGACCTGCTTCTGGCGACGGCGGTCGGTCTCGTCGATCGCGGCCTTCATCGACTTGGTGATCCGATCCGCGTACAGGATCGCCTTGCCGCGGACATTGCGGGCGGCGCGGCCGATGGTCTGGATCAGCGAGCCGGCAGAGCGCAGGAAGCCTTCCTTGTCGGCATCGAGGATCGCCACCAGCGACACCTCCGGCATGTCCAGGCCCTCGCGCAGCAGGTTGATGCCGACCAGCACGTCGAACTTGCCCAGCCGCAGGTCGCGGATGATCTCCACGCGCTCGACGGTGTCGATGTCCGAGTGCAGATAGCGTACGCGCACGCCGTGCTCGCCAAGGTATTCGGTCAGGTTCTCGGCCATGCGCTTGGTCAGGGTGGTGATCAGCACGCGGTCGCCCCATGAGACCCGCTCGGTGATCTCGCCGAGCACGTCGTCGACCTGGGTCGCCACCGGGCGGATCTCGACCTGGGGATCGATCAGGCCGGTCGGGCGCACCACCAGTTCGATCACCTCATCGCCGGAATGCCTCAGCTCGTACGGGCCCGGCGTGGCCGATACGAAGATGGCGCGCGGCGAGCGCCCTTCCCACTCCTCGAACTTCAACGGCCGGTTGTCCAGCGCCGAGGGCAGGCGGAAGCCGAACTCGACCAGGGTTTCCTTGCGCGAGCGGTCGCCCTTGTACATCGCGCCGACCTGCGGGACGGTCACGTGCGACTCGTCGATCACCAGCAGCGCGTCCGGCGGCAGATAGTCGAACAGGCACGGCGGCGGCTCGCCGGGCATGTGCCCGGTCAGGTGCCGTGAGTAGTTCTCCACCCCATTGCAGTAGCCGACCTCGGCCAGCATCTCCAGGTCGAACTGGGTGCGCTGGGCCAGCCGCTGCGCCTCGACCAGCTTGTTGGCCGCATACAGCTGCTCCAGGCGCTCGCGCAGTTCTTCCTTGATGGTGTTGATCGCGTCGAGCACGGTGCGCCGGGTGGTGACGTAGTGCGAGCCGGGATAGATCGTGTAGCGCTGCAGCTTGTCGCGGGTCTCGCCGGTGAGCGGATCGAACAGGGTCAGCTGCTCGATCTCGCCGTCGAACAGCTCGATCCGCAACGCCTCATCGTCGCTTTCGGCCGGATGCACGTCGATCACCTCGCCGCGCACCCGATAGGTGCCGCGGCGCAGTTCGGTGTCGTTGCGGGTGTATTGCATCTCGGTCAGGCGACGGATCAGCTCGCGTTGGTCGATGCGCTCGCCGCGGACCATGTGCAGGACCATGCGGAAGTATTCGTTCGGGTCGCCGAGGCCGTAGATCGCCGACACCGTGCAGACGATGATTGCGTCACGCCGCGACAGCAGCGCCTTGGTCGCCGACAGCCGCATCTGCTCGATGTGCTCGTTCACCGAGCTGTCCTTCTCGATGAAGGTGTCGGACGACGGAACGTAGGCTTCGGGCTGGTAGTAGTCGTAGTAGCTGACGAAGTATTCGACCGCGTTGTCCGGGAAGAATGCCTTGAACTCGCCGTACAGCTGCGCCGCCAGGGTCTTGTTGGGCGCCATCACCAGGGTCGGCTTCTGCACCTGCTGGACCACGTTGGCGATGGTGTAGGTCTTGCCCGAGCCGGTCACGCCAAGCAGGGTCTGGTGCGCCAGTCCACCCTCGAAGCCCGCCACCAGCCGCTCGATCGCCTGCGGCTGATCGCCGGCCGGGGAGTACGGTGACACCAGCCGGAAGCGGGCCGGGGCCGAGGCTTCGTCCGGGTCGCGGAGGGTGGCGATGCTGTGGGGATCGGTCATTGGGGGGAGCCGTGGTCGTTGCGGAAGTCTGCCGAACTCATCGTCTCCGCCCGATCAGCCATCCGGCTGCTTTGAAGCGTCATGTGTGGATGACGGCAAGGACACGGAAACGACGAATCCTGTGAGTGTAGTCGGACAAAAGGATGGGGACGACGGGCGGTTTTCCTACCCATCCCCATCCGTGATGCCGATGCCCCGTCGTCGCGCCCGCCGGGATGATGCCTTCATCTCCCGGATGGAGTCTTCGAAATGCGACGGAATGCAGACGGATTCACCCTGGTGGAACTGGTGGCGACAGTCGCGGTGCTGGCCATCCTGCTCAGCCTGGCCACGCCCGCCTTCGGCCGGATCGCCGAGCACAGCCGCAAGACCAGCGCCTTGCACCGCCTGACCAGCTCGCTGGCGCTGGCGCGGATCTCGGCGGTGCGCCTCGGTATCCCGATCACCGCCTGCCCCAGCCACGACGGTCGTAGTTGCCGCGGCGACAGCGACTGGAGCGAAGGCTGGATCGTGTATGCCGATCCACAGCGTACATCCAGCCCACTGGACGACAGCAAGGTACTGGAGGCCTCCGACGGGCTCGGCAGCGGCATCGCGGTCCTGGGCACCGTCGGGCGCCAGCGGCTTCGCTTCTCGCCGCATGGCTGGTCCGCCGGCTACAACCAGACAGTCCGCCTCTGCTCGTCCGATGGCCGCCTGCTCGCCAGATTGATCGTCAACAACGCCGGCCGGACGCGCACCGAAACCCCGCCCGAAGGGACGCCCTGCTCCGTCTGAACAGGCCCCCGGCAACCACCATATCCGACCCTGGAGGGCTTGACCCGTCCCCGCCAGGCTTTACAATGCCCGTCCCCGCCCGAATAGCTCAGCTGGTTAGAGCACTTGACTGTTAATCAGGGGGTCGTTGGTTCGAGTCCAACTTCGGGCGCCAGATCTGCAAACAGAAAGGCCCGCGCATCGCGCGGGCCTTTCTGTTTGCATCGGCTGCGCTTTGAACAGCCGTATTCAGAAGCACTCGCTGGCGCTATAGGTGCCGGTCACCGATTTCGCGCCGGCCTGGTTGACCGACAGGTCTCCGCACTTGGAATCCTTCTCCTGCGCCCCCTTTGCCGTGGCAGTAATGCTGAAGGCGTTTGCCCCTCCCACATTGACTGCATAGTCATAGTGGTCATCCGTATCGAAACGGCAGGCTGTCTGCGGCAATTCTGCGGCGGCATAAGTCATGTTGGTGGTGTAGTAGCGCTCCATGAACTGCGCCATCTCCAACAGACAGCCCGCACCCGCGCTGCGTCGCGTCTTGATGATGTGTTCCTGATAGCTCGGATAAGCGATCGCGGCAAGGATCGCGATGATCCCCACAACGATCATCAGTTCGATCAGGGTGAAGCCGCGCATCTGGGACAACGGGCGGCGCGGCTGGCGCCTGGCATGATGGATACGGGTCATCGATCAGTCTCCAATGATTTCGCGCCAAGAGATTCGGCCTTTGATGACCTGGGGATTGATGCCAACGGAACCGGTAGTGCCCAGTGAACCGCCGGCCACCAGCAGGCTCTCGACCACGGTGGGCGAGGTCGGCATGGCGATGTCCAGATCAACCGAACCGATCGGCCTGCTGCTGTCGCCAACGCCCAGCACGTCGTCGTCGAAGCTGCCATTGCCGTTCACATCGAAGAACGATGCCCGGACGCTGGTGCCGGTGAAGGCATCGATGGCATTCATGTAACCGGTGCCACCGGCCTTGCAGGGATCCGAATCCGGCAGGATGCTGGCGGTCACCAGGACACGGCCGACCATCAGCGGATCGGACACCATGCGCTCGGACGGGGGCGTAACCGCTGGCGGCGCGGGAGCCTCGAGGTTCACGTACCAGCCGCGGCTGTCATCGGGCAACGGCGCATGCGGCTCGAACGCACGGACCTTGCGTCCGCCATGACTGCCAACAATCTCGATCTTGCGCTCGGTCAACAGGGCATCGCCTGTGATCCGGCTGCCAGTGTCCTTGATTCCGTACCAACGCTGCTGGCCCGTGCTGGTGGTGTCCGATTGCTCCAGGTACTTGCCGGTGCCGAAGAAAACCCAGCGTTCGTAGGTCATCGGATCGAAGGCGATCTGCAGGCCACCGGTGATCGGCCGACCGGTAGCCACCAGGGGGTTGCCACCAGCAGCCCGCCGCACCTGCCCCTGGATCTGGCCGCCGTCGGCCAGGCCCCACTTGCCCGGATCGTGGTAGTCGAGATCGAACTTCCAGACATTGCCCTTAAGGTCGGCGGCGAAGACATAGTCGTGGATACCGTCACCGTCCTCGTCCCAGGCCTGGATGCTGGTGATGCCGTTGTCTCCCGTGGTGTCGACCGGGAGACTCCACATCATCTGGCCGGTTTCGGCATCGACCGCAAAGAGAGTGGCGTTTCCGCTCTCGCTGTTGAGTCCATTGCCGAATATCGCCATTGCCGGGCGCAGGTTGCTGTTCTGATTGCCGGTCCGCGCATTGGTGCGCACGATCAGGGGCCGGCTCAGGATCAAACCCAGATCGGCACGGTCCTGGGCCGTCCATCCGGTAGGCGCGCTGGTAGATGAAGCTTCCCATAGCACATTGGCAGCAGTGAACGTCGACGGGCTGGAAACATCAAGGGCAAATACACCACGACCACCGCGGCCCAGCGTGCCTACCAACAGGTTTTTGTTAGGCGTCTTGGCTTGGGTCGACACAGTGACCGGGCCGTCCACATAGTATTCGTGACTGTAATCGGGATCCGACAGCTTCTTCAGCTTGTCGTTGCTAATGAGGTTAGGGCCCGGTACATAGGCGAACAGCTCTTCACCATTCTCCGCGTGGAAGGCATGCAACATGCCGTCATTGGCACCGACAAAAAGGGCAGGCGTCGCTGTTTCGGACGAGAACGCCGGCGAGGAATGGATGATGTCGCCCAGCACCGTGTTGCGGTTGCGGAACGGCCCGTCATTGCTGCGCTCGCCGGAACGGTCGCCCAGCAAGTAATCGGCAACCCCGTGGCCGTCGACACTGCCCAGCGCATCGCCACGCTGCCCATGGAAGGTGCCTCCTGGCGTGAACACGCGGTCGCGCCGCGCGGTATGGGGCTTGATCTTGCCTGGATCGCTGGCACGCCACGAAGGCGTGGCGGACACACCATTCGCGGTGATCGGGTAGGACGCCAGCTGACCGGTCCATTGCCCACCGACGTAGCTGGCCTGGAAGATACGGGTCTCGTCGCGCAGGGCCACGCTGTTGGCCGCCACGTTCGAGCCGGAGGCGGTGCGTTCGATGATACTGGAAAGAGTCTTCGTCAGCTCTTCCGCAAACGTTTCCGGATCGCCGGCGCTGAAGAAGTCACCGCGCGAATTGACGGCCGCATGCAGCAGGTCGTCGATCTTTGCCGAAGGATTGCTTGCATCGAATGGATCCGGCCAGACCAGGGAGCCGGATGTCTTGCCGATCTCGCCGAACGCGTAGTCCGGGGTGTACCGGCCGAATACACCGAGACCAATACCGTAGGTCACCATGTGCTGGTGGGTGTTCGGGTTCAACGGACTGGCCGGAACCTCGTTCGGGATGTCGGCACGGAGATCCTTGTTCCAGAAGTGGTAGGCAACGTCGGCCAGCGTGTTGCCGTACCCATCGGAGAATGGATAACCCGCGGTGCCATCTTCATTGCCCAACCCGGAGTCTGCACCGTTCCAGTAACCGTCCGTCATCAGCATGGCGAAGTTCTGTCTGCAAGCCAGGTACTCCGAATGCTTCGGATCACTGGCGTTGCCGACGCCAGTCCGCCATGGATCGTCTACGCCGGTCTCGGTCTCGAAATGCTTGCCGACATCGTAGAGCGCCTTGCGCAACGGCGTGCCCCTGTTCGGAATGGTGCCGCCATACAGGCTGTCGTAGAACGCCTGCCGGTCGGTTCCGGCAAATGGACGGATGTATCGAGAAACGGCTCCATCCGTATTGATGGTCGCATAGCCAACACGCGGGCCGCTCTCGGGGTCATCAGGCAGGCTCGAAAAGGCCCGCCCGATGCCGCCGCGACTCGCAAGAATGCGGGAGCGATAGTACTGGAACCAGTTGGCGAAATTCTGGAGCTCAGCACCACTGACTGTGCGCTCAACGTAGTTATTCGCATTGTACTTCGATTGTGGGCTGGCAGGATCACCCGTGAATTCGTAGTAGACGTTGAACTTTATATCTCTGCTGCCGCGAGAAACGAAACAGGCCCTGGTCGAACAAAAGCTACTGTCTGTACGTTGCCACCAGACGTTCGCATAAGACAGCGTGCCCGCCAAATTCACCGCCCCCTTGTCTGGGTCTTCAGGATTCCAGTACGCCTGAGCAGGGTTGGCATCCGGATAGCTCGTACCATCCGACCTGACCCAGGGCCGATAAATGACCTTGGGGTCATAGTATTGGGGGTTGAACATCGCCGTACGCAATATCCGCCCATAAACATTGCCCGGATCTGCTACAGCATTCGCATACTCGCCAACTCCCTGCCCCTCGAAGATAGCCCCATAAAGAGTCGGGATCCTGGGGTAGACCCTGCCAATATTCGTAATGCTCGTAGTGCCATTGTTGCAACGAATACCATTGGCATTGCGATCATCAAGATTAGGGCTACACCGGCTGACAACATCAATCGACTCATCTGGCAACACCTCACTCTGCATCGACCCCGAGTCATCAAGAATGAACATGATGTTCGGCGACACGGTGGAACCAGACTGTAGTGGCACATCCGGGATGACCACGGCGGCATGCACCGGCAGGGCCAGGGTGGTCAGCAGGCAGGCCGCGAGGCCGGCGCGCAATGGATGCGCGCGCGGAGCGCGTGGCACGGAGCGGGTGACGGGATCGTTCATCTTGATACTCCACAGCGACGCCTTTCAGGCGCCTGGGCATGAATCATTCGGGGGATGTGAAACTGCTTTGCAGCATGACCTCGGAACGGCCCGCGGCACGGGCACGCGCGGTGACTCGATAGCGTGGTCCCATGCAGCCCACCTGCATCGGCTCGGAGCGATCGCAGCCCACCCAGTTGGGGTACAAGCCGATGTATTCGATGAAGTATTCCGGCTGGACTTCCAGATCGCCCGACTTCACCGTGGCCGCGGCGACATAGGGCGGCGCAGCCTGATGCCAGCGATCCACCCAGTCATCTGCACCATCCGGGTTGGGCACGTCGCACAGGCCGGCGCCGCAAGTGGCGGTGTAGTCCCCACGGCGGGAATCGGCAGCGACCGCCTCGCCCTCGCGCAGGGCCGCCTCGGCCGCCTGGAACATCAGCGAACGGTCGTAGAGAGCCGCACTCATGCGCTCTTCCAGCAGAACCCCGCGCATGCTCGCCAATCCCAGCAGGGTCACGACCAGCAACAGGACCAGGACCATCACCAGGGCCACACCGCGCTGGGTGGACTGTCGGAAACCTTTGGCGCGCATGGCCGCATGACGCAGGTTCATGGATTACGCCCCCTCAAGGTGACCACGTGGGCGAGCTGGCGATTCAACGCATCCCCGTCGACGCCGGTGATCTCGCGGCTGCGCAGGGCGCCCTCGACGGCCTGCAGGTTCAGCCCGACACGAACGGCTGCGACATCGCTCCAGAGCGAAATACTGCTTGCCGTCCGATAGTCGTTACCGGGCTCCAGGTAGGTCAGTGTCATGTTCTGCACGCCTTCGGTGATCTCCTCGGCATCGCGGCCGGCGACCCTGCGATACAGCGAGCGGCCGCCGCGCGAGTTGTTGCCGATGTACCAGATGGCGGCATGAAGCTTGGCGACCACGGCGTTGTCGTCATACTGCTTGCCGTCCTTCGGTTTGTCCTTGCAGTCGGGATCGACCGGGAAGCTGAGCGCCTTGCAGGAATTGCCCCCAGAAGGCTCACCGCTGTTGCCGGTGTTGTGGCCGATATGCAGCACGGCACCACCCGGCGTCATCTCGAAGATGGTCGCCTGGGAGTAGTCGCAGATGATCAGCACATCGCCCGGCTCGAAACCGTGGTTGGCGGTGTTGACGTGGACCACGGCCGAAGACGGAACATGTTTGGTGACGGTGACGCCACCGCTGGCCGAGGAGCGCAGTTCGATCGCCTGCGTGCCGTTTACCCGCTGGCCAGCACCTGTGCCGAACGGCGCCAGTGCAGCCGCCATATTTCCTTCATAGCCACGCAGGCCGTCGCCCCAGTTGAAGGTGTCACCCGGCGTATTGAGCACGTTGGCGATGGGAATATTGTTGCCGCAGGCCGTCGACCCTGCTTCGCGAATATCGCGCGCCATCAGTTCGAAGGCGATGCGGCCGTTCTCCTGGATCCGTCCCAGGGTTTCGGTGGCGTTGTAGGTCTGCTTGTTGGACAGGAAGATCGAGCCGGCCGCGCCGACCACGATCAGGCCGAGCACCATGCCGACCATGAGTTCGATCAGGCTGACGCCGCGCTGGTAGCGGCGCTGGTTTGGGGAATAGTAAGCAGAATGAGTCATAGCCGGCTCGTGGTCTCGATGGACATGGCAGCAGCACCTGCAGTACCGCGGGATTCGTCCCAGGACACCGTGACCGTGCAGACATTGTCGCCGTCGCAGTCGATCGCCCCGCAGGCACTGCTGCCAACGGTCTGCCCCAGCGCACCGATCCAGAGGTTGAGATCGGCTTCCACCTGGCCGGCGCCAGCTACGGGTGCACAGGTCCTGCCACGGTCGTAGCTTCCCGCCCGCGCCGCGGAAACGTTGGCACGCATCGCATCCAGTATCGAATAGCTCTGGATCACTGCCTGGGTGCGCTCCATGGAACTCTGGCTGTTGCGCAGGGCCACCGTCTGCAAGGCCGCAATGCCAAGCAGGCCGACCGCCATGACCAGCACGGCCACCATGACCTCGATCAGAGAGGCGCCGTGTTGCCGACGTGCGCGAAAGTCCCGCGCTCGCGTCCGCAGCGCACGCAGGCGCGATGTCGTCTGTGTCATCTGCTTGCTCATGAGTTACCCACCTGGCCGGCACAGGAAGCCGAGGTCAAAGGCGGATCGACCGATACCCGGGCGCCAGAAACGGCAACGTGACGCGCGTTCTGCGTCGGTCGAGTGGTATTCGTGCAGACCTCGATCTTGCCGCTGAGAATGGTGCCCACTGAGCTCCCCTGTCGCGCAAGGCCGTCAGGCCGGAACACGATCGAGGTGCCGACATTGCTGCTGGCACGCACGGTGAGGCGGGAGTTGATTGCGACCTCACGCAGCACCGCATTGTCTGACGTGCGCATGACCGTCCTGCTCCAGTCCGAACCGCTGCAACTGGTGCCGTTTGTGGTGGGGCACAGGGTGACACGTGCATTGCGGCGAATGGCTTCCGACTTGGCGACCTGCAGGGCGGCTACGAACTCGTTGGTCCCCGAGACCAGGCGGTTGTGGTTGATCATCCCCTGGAAGTTCGGCGCGGCGATCGTCACCAGGATCGCCAACACCGCTAAAGTCACCCCCAGTTCGACCAAGGTGAAGCCGCCCGCCCTGACGCCGGATGCGGGAGGAGACATCGGTTTTGGTTTGCTGCGGGACATCGTCTGCGCCCTTATGCTCTTATGAGCCAAGACTACGAGCGTGCCGTCCACCCACACCAGCCAACACCGACGGACGGTGAATGCGGCGGAATCGGCGGCAGACTGGACTCACACCCATGCGAACCGGATCACCTTCCTGACCGCCGATGCCCCTGCACGAACGCCCACTGGAATTTCTCTGGCAGCCGCGCGCCCTGACTGGACTGGCTCTGTCCGGCATCGGCCTGGCCCTTGTATTGACACTGACGCCGGCGGATATCGGCGACCGTCTGGTCTTCTTCGGCCTGGCCGCGCTCGGGATCATGTGGGTCATCCTGCTGACTCTGACCGGTCTGTACCTGGCCCGGCACAGGTTGGATCGATTGCAGCCGGTCCAGATTGCCTGGGTGGCACTGGGACTGTGGCTGCTCTCGACCTGGCTCCTCGCCGGTGCCGCCTGGCTGGCCTGGCCGGGCGGCATGACCCTGCCGGAAGCCCTGCGCATCGCCGCGCTGCTCACTCTGCTCGCATTGACGGTGGGACTGTTGGGCATCGCCGCATTCCAGAGCCACTGGCGAAACCGCACGCTGGGCCTGCGCGCACGCCAGGCCGAACTGGAAGCCCTGCAGGCGCGCATCCGGCCGCATTTCCTGTTCAACACACTCAACACCGGCGCGGCGCTGGTGCACCAGCAGCCGGAGGCAGTCGAGCAATTGCTGTTGGACTTGTCGGACCTGTTCCGCGCGGCATTGGCGGGACCGCACCAGGTCTCACTGGAGGACGAACTGGGGCTGGCGCGGCGCTACCTGGAGATCGAGTCGCTGCGGTTTCGCTCGCGGCTCGAGGTCGAGTGGAAGCTTCCGCGTGAGATACCCGACGTGACGGTGCCGGCCCTGACCGTGCAGCCGTTGGTGGAGAACGCGATCCGACACGGCATCGAGCGTCGGCCGGAAGGCGGCCGGGTCGAGATAGTGGTGTCGACGACGCCGGAAATGGTGATCGTCCGCATCAGCAACCCGTTGCCGCCGGAAGGCCTGGCTTCACGGCCGGGGCACCAGGTGGGGTTGAACGCATCGCAGGTGCGGATCGAGGCGCTGACCGACGGGCGTGGCAGCGTGCTGACCCAGCGGGAAAACGGGCGGTTCGTCGCAACAGTGCGGTTGCCGCTGTCCGGGGAGGGCTGAGGAGGCCTTTGGCCTGCCTGTTTGCCCTCACCCCAACCCCTCTCCCGCAAGCGGGCGAGGGGCTTTGAAAGCGACCGGCTGCCTATAACCCCAATCCCGCTTGCGGGAGAGGGGTTGGGGTGAGGGCCGTCAAACCACCACGCGGTAGCAGGGCTTGTACTCCCCTTCGATCTTCATCCGCCGCTGTTCGACGAAGGCTCGCAGCAGGGCATCGAGTGATTGCATCATCTCCGGATCGCCGTGGATCTCGAACGGGCCGTGTTCGTCGATGCGGCGCATGCCGTCTTCCTTGACGTTGCCGGCGACGATGCCGGAGAACGCGCGCCGAAGGTCGGCGGCCAGTTCGTGCGGCTTGCGGCCCTTGTGCAGGTCGAGCGCGGCCATCGCCTCGTGGCTCGGCACGAACGGCTGCTGGAACGCCAGCGGGATGCCGATCGACCAGTTGAAGAAGAACGAGTCCTTGTGTTCGATACGGTACGAGCGGACCTTGCGGATGCCGGCGATCATCTTCCTGGCCACCTCGGCCGGATCGTCGATGATGATCTCGTAGCGCGAGGTCGCGGCCTCGCCCAGGGTCAGGCGGATGAACCTGTCGATCTGCTCGAAGTACGGCGCCGAGGCGGCCGGGCCGGTGAAGATCAGCGGGAACGGCAGTTCGGCGTTCTCCTCGCGCAACAGGATACCGAGCAGGTAGAGGATTTCTTCGGCCGTGCCGACACCACCCGGGAACACGATGATGCCGTGGCCGATGCGGACGAACGCCTCCAGGCGCTTCTCGATGTCCGGCATGATCACCAGGTGGTTCACGATCGGGTTCGGCGATTCGGCGGCGATGATGCCCGGCTCGGTCACGCCGATGTAACGCGGATGACGGCTGCGCTGCTTGGCATGGGCGACGTTGGCGCCCTTCATCGGCCCCTTCATCGCGCCCGGGCCGCAGCCGGTGCAGATGTCCAGCCCGCGCAGGCCGAGCTGGTAACCGACGTGCTTGGTGTAGTCATACTCCATGCGCGAGATGGAGTGACCGCCCCAGCACACCACCAGGTTCGGGTCGGCCGGTTCGAGGATGCGGGCATTGCGAAGCAGACCGAACACGGCATCGGTGATGCCCTCGGTGCTTTCCAGGTCGCGGCCACCGTCGTCGCCCAGTTCGATCGCACGGAACGCGAGATCACGGACCACAGCGAACAACAGCTCGGCCACGCCGCGGATGATCTCGCCGTCGACGAAGGCCATCGCCGGCGCGTTGCTCAGGTCCAGTCGCATGCCACGGTCCTGCTGGTGGACCTGGATGTCGAAGTCGGGATATTGCGCCTGCGCCGCACGCGGATCGTCCGCGATGCTGCCGGTGGTCAGCACCGCCAGCGCGCAGCGGCGCAGCAGGTCGTGCATGCCGGTGGAGGCGTCGCGCAGGCGTGCGACCTCGTCGCGCGACAACACGTCGAGACCGCCACTGGGGTAAATGCGGGCATTGACGGTGGGGTATACGGCGCCACTCGCCGCACTGGAGGCCTTGCTCATTCTTTCCTTCTCTTCTTTCGTCATAGCCTTGCGACTCTAGCGCAGCTGCTCCCACAAAAGAACGGCCGGGGTTGCCCCCAGCCGTTTCGTGTACTGCATTGGCAGATCGGTCAGAACCGGTAGTGCAGGGTTGCCTGCAACGCCCAGCGCGACTGTCCGGTGTTGTCGTACAGGAACTCGCCGTCGACGCCGGTGTAGTTGTACTTGTACTTGCCGGTCGCCTCGTCGATGCCGTCGAACTCGGCCACGCGGCGTCGGAACGGGAAGCCGACCTCCTCGATCCGGCCCCAGTCCTTGTTCAGCAGGTTGCCGATGTTCATGACGTCGAAGGTGATCTCGGCCTTGTGGCCGGTAAAGAAGCCCGGCAGTTCCTGCGAAATGCGCAGGTCGAAGGTGTTGACCCAGGACGAGGTGCCGGAGTTGCGATCGACCACGCGCCCGCGGTAGCGGGCCAGTTCCGGGGTCCGGGCCAGCATCTCGAAGAACGCCGCTTCCTGGGCGGCATCGCGGAAGATCACGTCGCCGGGGCCGTTGGGCACGTAGAACAGATCGTTGACGTAACCATCGCCGTTGGCATCGTTGCGGAAGCCCCAGCTGTACGGACGACCGCTGCGGCCTTCATAGATCAGGCCGACCTTGGTCCTGTTGTCGCCGAAGAAGGCCTTCTGCCAGTTCAGCACGCCGATGAAGCGGTCGCGGATCTCGTAGTTCGAACGCGATGCGACGTCCTCGTTCGGGTTGTAGACCATGCGACCGTTCCAGTTGGAGATCGCGCGCGAGCTGGTCAGCGGGCTGACTTCACTGGCCTTGGTAAAGGTATAGGCAGCGGTCCAGGCCCAGTTCTCGGTCATCGGCTTGTCGAGGCTCAAGGTGAGCTGCTGCGTATGGCCCTTGCTGGTGTTCTTGAGCAGGATCACACCGTCGTTGTGCCAGCCGGTGACGCTCTCATAGCCGGCCGGCAACTGGCCGGCGTCGATCAACTCCTGGATTTCCTTGCTGCCGTTGGCACGGACACCGCTACGGGTGTACGGGTTGCCCCAGTACATCTCGCGACCGTCCGGCATGAACCCGGTCGGTGCGCCCAGATCCAGGCGCTCGAAATGCAGGCCATCCTTGACCTTGGTCAGCAGCAGCTCCGCCGAGGCGACCATGCCGAACCACGGCAGCTCGCGCTCGAACGCGAGGTTGGTCTTCCAGACCGACGGCTGGCGCATGCCGTCGTCCATCAGGTTGACCATCATCTGGAAACCGGCGGCCGGCGGCGGCGTGGTCGGATTGTCCGGATCCATGGTCACCGGCAGCGAGGCCCAGATCGCCTCGCGCTCGGCATCGGTCATGTCCGGATCGATCTGCTGGTTGTAGCCGATCAGGCCGAAGCCCGCGTTCTGGTAGGAGTTGCCGATCCAGACATTGGCCGCCGCACCCTGGAACAGGCCGAAGCCGCCGCGCAGCTGGGTCGGGCGGTCGCTGTCGAAGGTGTAGTTGAAGCCGAAGCGCGGCTGGACCAGGTTGTTGCCGTCCAGGGTCTTGCGGTTGTCGCGCCCGTAGATCTCCTGCACCAGCAGGTTGTGGGTGCCGACGTCATCCATCGACGGGATGTCGACGCGCAGGCCGAACATCAGGTTCAGGTTGTAGTTGACCGCCCAGGTGTCCTGCACGTACAGGCCCAGGTTGTCGTGCTTGTAGTTCATGGTGATGCTTTCGAACGGCATCCCCGGCACCGGCGCATTCAGGCGGTACTGCCAGTACTCTCCGTCGCGGAAGTGGCGGGTGCTGGCGAACGAGTAGGCGCCGAAGATGTTCTGCGCGAACAGGTTGAAGACGTCGTTCGACTCCCAATCGAAGCCGAACTTGAGGGTGTGGTCGCCCATGTACCAATGGGCCAGGCCGAGCGCATTGGTGGTCTTGGTGCCCACCTGGTTGCCGTGGCGGAACTCGTCGGCACCGAAGTTCAGGGTCGGGGTCCGCGGTTCGTCACGGTCGCCGGTCAGGTCGCCGAAGCCGATGCTGACCGCCGGCATCCGCGATTCGATCGTGCTCAGCGAGTCGTACTTGCGATGACCGACCTTGAACTCGGTCGAGAAATTGTCGCTCCAGTCGCTGAACAGCTGGGCGACGGTGGTCTCGACGTTCTTGTTGACCGTGTACCAGCGGGTGCTCAGGCCGATTGAGCTGGCGCCGGAACCGGACAGGAACGGCTGCGCCTGTTCGACCTTGGAATAGCGCAGCGAGGCGCGGTGGTTGTCGTTGATGTTCCAGTCGATCTTGGCGGCGTATTCCTCGAGCTTCTCGTTGATGCTGTCGGGCGTCTCGTCGTTGCCGATATCGATACCGTAGACGTCACGCGCGATCTGCCGCACCTCGGCGATCTCGTCCGGATGGATGTTGACGATATTGGAGGCGCCCGAGCCGATCGGACCGAACGAGGCCCCCGGGGTGGAGCGCTCGAACTTCTCGTAGTTCACGAAGAAGAACAGCTTGTCCTTGACGAGCGGGCCGCCGAGGGTGGCGCCGTAGGTCAGCTCGTCCTTGAAACCCGAGAACTTGGAGCCGTCGGTGTTCTTGCGGATCATGCTGTTGTCGCGGTAGGCGCCATAGACGCTGCCGTGGAACTCGTTGGTACCCGACTTGGTGACGGCATCGACCACTGCACCGGTGGCACCGGTGATGGTGGTGTCGTAGTTGGACAGGTCGACGCGGATCTGTTCGATCGCGTCCATCGACACCGGCTGGCGGAAGGTCGGCAGGTTGTTCGCTTCCAGGCCGAAGGTGTCGTTGATGGTGACGCCATCGACGCGGATCGCATTGAAGCGCGTGTTCTGGCCGCCGGCCGAGATCTCGCCACGGCCCTTGTCGGTCTGCGCGATACGCGGATCGAGGCGAACGTAGTCCTGGATGTTGCGCTGGACCGAAGGCAGCCCTTCGAGCTGCTGCTGGGAGACGTTGGTGCCCGCACCCATCTTGTCGGCACTGAACACTTCCGAGCCGCCCATCGCAACCGCCATGACCGACTCCAGCGTGGTCACGTCGCCGCGCAGGGTCGCGTCCACCTGGGTAACGTTGCTGAGGGTCAGGAATACGTTGTCGCGGGAGTCGGTGCCTTCACCAGCCTTGCTTACGGTCACGTTGTAAGGGCCGCCCACGCGCAGACCGCGCGCGTTGTAGCGGCCATTGGCATCAGTGGTCGCACGACTGACCGTGCCCGACTCGGCGTGGACGATGGTGATCTCGGCGCCTGCGACCGGCTGGCCATCAGCGCCCACGACACGACCGCCGACGCCGGCGGAAGTCTGTTGTGCGAATGCGGGGGCGGTGGCAAGGACGGCGAGCAGGCCAAGCGTGAGCCTGGACAGTCGGACACGGTTCGAATGGGTCATGGGAGATGGCCTCGGTGCGTGGGAATACGTGGCAATTGCCGTCGATACGGCAAGGCCGCATCGGCAAGGTGTGCTGCGATGAACCCCTCCGACGTGGCAATACGCCGCCGTCGGGTTAACATCAGTTTAACAGACTAAAAAGCCGATGTGACAAGGGTGTGACGACCGTCAACGGAAGGTCGCATGCGCCCTGGCGGGGCGACGGATTCTGCCGGCATTGGAAGTCAGGAATGTGACGACCGCCACGAGCCCCGGCACGGAGCCGGTCCGCCCGTGCGTCGCATGGCCCGTCTCGGCCGGTCAGGGCGGCGAAATCTGCAGGTAGGTGCCAAGCCCGTCGAGGAACATCTGCACCGAGATCGCCACCAGCAACATGCCCATCAACCGCTCGATCGCGGTCAGGGCACGGCGGCCGAGCAGCTTGTACAGCAAGGTGGCCGAGAACAGGATCACCGCGGTCGCGCCCCAGGCGATCAGCAGGGCGATGCTCCAGTCGGCAAGCCGGGCCGGCTCATTGCTGCCCATCAGCATCACCGCGGCCATGCCGGAAGGCCCGGCGACCAGCGGGATCGCCATCGGCACGATGAAGGGTTCGCCGTCGGGCAATTCACCCATCAGGCCTTCCGGCGGCGGGAAGATCATCCGGATGCCGATCAGGAACAGCACGATGCCGCCGGCGATCGATACCGACTCCTGGCGCAGGTGCATCAGCTCGAGTGCGTACTTGCCGCCCCACAGGAACAGCATCAGCACCGCCAGTGCGATCAGAAGCTCGCGCGCCAGCACGATCCGCTGCCGGCGCGGCGGCAGGCTGCGCAGCAGGCTGAGGAAGATCGGGATGTTGCCCAGCGGGTCCAGGATCAGGAACAGCAGCAGGGCAGCGGCGGCAATGGTCATGGCGTCCAGACCTGTCCGCGATGGGCAGCTCCGGCGGACGATAGCAGGGTCACGCAGGCGGCGGCGTATCCGGCCGGGTCGCGGGCCTGGCCACCGGCGTCGTCGGCATAGGCGCGCGAGCGCAGCGGGGTGCGCATCGGCCCCGGCTGCAGGCCGCTGATCCGGACCGGGCCATTGGCCAGCTCATGGTGCAGCATGCCGATCATCGCCGCCTGGCCGTGCTGGGCAATGCCGTAGCCGCCCCAGTAGGCCTGGCCGACCCGGGCCGGGTCGTCGATGACGAACACCACGGCCGCGTCCTCCGCTTTCGACAGCAGCGGCAGGCAGGCCTGGGTCAGCCACCAGCGCGCGGTCAGGTCGACATGGATCGCCCGCGCGAACGCCGCCGGATCGGTCTGCGCCAGCGGAGTCAGGCCACGGAACTCGGCCGCGCAGTGCAGCACGCCATCGAGCCGGCCCAGTTCGCCCTCGATGCGGGCGGCCATCTCGGCATGGTCGTCGGCCGAGGCGCCCTCAAGGTCGAGCGGGTACAACAACGGCTCCGGGCCAACCGCAGCCACCGCGTCATGGACACGGTTGAGCTTGGGCACCTTGCGGCCCAGCAGGATCACGGTGGCGCCCGCTTGCGCACAGGCCTGTGCGGCGGCGGCACCGAGGCCGCCGTGGGCACCGGTGATCAGGACGACACGTCCCTCAAGAACAGGTCCCTCAAGAGCAGACCCTTCAGGAGCAGTCCCCGCCAGGGCCGGCTTCTCCGGTGTCGCCGCGCTCACGGGGTCGCAATCTTGGCCGGTTGGATCTCGCTGATCATGCGCGCCAGCTCGCCGGATTCGAACAGCTCCAGGGTGATGTCGCAGCCGCCGATCAGCTCACCGTTGATGAACAGCTGCGGGAAGGTCGGCCAGTTGGAAAAGCGCGGCAGGTTGGCGCGGACATCCGGGTCCTCTAGCACGTTGACGGTATGCAGTTCGGTTGCGCCGGCTTCCTTCAGCGCCTGCACGGCGCGACTGGAAAAGCCGCACATCGGGAACTGCGGAGTCCCCTTCATGAACAACACGATCGGGTGGCCTTCAACCTCGGTCTGGATCCGCTCAAGCACGGACATGGAATGCTCCTGGGATGGCCCGTTGCGCGAACGGACCGGAATTGACGGCCCGACAACAGGACGTGGGGATACAATCGCGCATTGTAATCCCTCACCGAGTCCCCGACGCAGCTACACCGGCTGCCACCGACGGCCTCCCTTCAGCCACGCTTCCGGAACCACACCCCGGAGCAATAAACCCAGCCACAAGGAGCCCCCAATGGCGATTGAACTGCCTGCCCTCCCCTACGACCGCAGCGCGCTGGAACCTCATATTTCCGGCGAGACCATCGACTTCCACTACGGCAAGCATCACAAGACCTATGTCGACAACCTCAACAAGATGATCGAGGGCACCGAGTTCGCCGACATGCCGCTGGAGGACATCATCCGCAAGTCGCAGGGCGGGATGTTCAACAACGCCGCTCAGATCTGGAACCACACCTTCTACTGGAACTGTCTGTCCCCGAATGGCGGCGGCGAGCCGACCGGCAAGCTGCTGGATGCCATCAACAAGGCGTTCGGCGACTTCGCCACCTTCAAGGAGGAGTTCACCAAGACCGCGGTGACCACCTTCGGCTCCGGTTGGGGCTGGCTGGTGCAGCGCCCTGACGGCTCGCTGGCGCTGGCCAGCACCTCCAACGCCGCCACCCCGCTGACCGGCGACGACACTCCGCTGCTGACCTGCGACGTGTGGGAGCACGCCTACTACATCGACTACCGCAACGCCCGGCCCAAGTACGTCGAGTCGTTCTGGAACCTGGTCAACTGGGACTTCGTCGCTTCGCAGATGAAGTGACGCAATGGCACGTCCGCGTATCGAACGCGGTCGCCTTTGCCATTGAGTCATCCCGGCGAAAGCCGGGCTCCATGCAGGACATGCAAACGGCCGGGGCGACCCGGCCGTTTTTCATGGTTCGTCCATCTTCGCAGGGATATCGACTTCGTTCGACCTGGAAGAATTGTTTTTCCTGTAAGCGCCGACGGCCTGTCCAGAAGCCGGAGCCCATGGGGTTTGCGGGACCTTCGGAGGCAGGACGCCGACGATGAGCTTACATGGACGTACTTGCAGCGTGTCCCGCAAACCCCATGGGCTCCGGCTTCCCCACGAACACCCCCCGCGACTTCGTTCTTTCAGCCGCGCAGGCGCTCGATCACCGGCGCCACCTGCGCTTCGCGCCCCAGTGCCACGCCAACGCGCTGCAGCGCCTCGGCCAGCACCTCCTGCGTATCCGCGCGCAACGTCGCATGACCGACCTTGCGGCCCACGCGCGGCGACTTGCCGTAGTCGTGCCAGTGACCGCCAGGCTCGTCGAGCACCGGCAGCGCATCGGGCATCGCGCCGATCCAGTTGAGCATGCAGGCCTGTCCCAGCATGCGGGTGTCGCCCAGTGGCAGGCCGAGCACGGCGCGCAGATGGTTCTGGAACTGGCTGGTCTCGCTGCCTTCAAGGGTCCAGTGACCGGAGTTGTGCACGCGCGGAGCGAGTTCGTTGGCGAGCAGTTCGCCGTCACGGCAGAACAGCTCTAGAGCGAACACGCCGACGTAGTCGAGCGCCTCGGCCAGCTTGCGTGCATGGTCGACCGCTCTGGCGATCAATGCATCGTCGGCCGTGGCCGGCGCAAGGCTGGCCGACAGCACGCCGTCGACATGCCAGTTCTCGGTCAGCGGCCAGGTGCGGAACTCGCCCTCGCGACTGCGCACTGCCACCACCGAAAGCTCGCGTTCGAAAGCAACGAAGCCCTCGACGATCAGGCCGACGGTGGTCGCTTGCGCACCGAGCGCATCCCAGGCCGCATCCAGATCGGCCGGCGATTTGATCCGGAACTGGCCCTTGCCGTCGTAGCCGAGGCGGCGGGTCTTGAGGATGCACGGCGTACCGACCTCTGCGATCGCCGCCTGCAGCGCCGCGCGGCTGTCGACCGCGGCGAATGCGGGTACCGGGATGTCGAGTTCGCGGAACAGGGTCTTCTCGGCCAGGCGGTCCTGGGCCATGGCCAGCGCGCGCGGGTTCGGGAACACCGGAATCCGCCCGGCCAGCCATTCGGCCGACTCGGCCGGGACGTTCTCGAAGTCGAAGGTGGCGACATCGACCCTGGACGCGAATTCCGTCAGCGCGGCCTCGTCGCGGTAGTCGCCGACAACCATCGGCGCGAACTGGCCGGCGCAGGCATCGGCGGCGGTATCCATCACCAGGAAGCGCAAGCCGAGCGGCGCACCGGCCAGGGCCATCATGCGGGCGAGCTGGCCGCCGCCGAGAATTCCTACCGTGGTCATGGCGTGCCGGTCATTTCCGCGGGTCGTCGTTGGCGGCGACGTCGTCGGTCTGCTTCTGCCGGAACGCCTCCAGTGCCGCGCCGATTGCCGGATGCTCGGCGGCCAGCATCGCCGTGGCGAACAGCGCGGCATTGGCGGCACCGGCATTGCCGATCGCGAAGGTGGCCACCGGGATGCCGGCCGGCATCTGCACGATCGACAGCAGCGAGTCCATTCCGTTGAGCGCCTTGCTCTGCACCGGCACGCCCAGCACCGGCACCAGGGTCTTGGCGGCGAGCATGCCCGGCAGGTGGGCGGCGCCGCCTGCACCGGCGATGATCGCGCGCAGGCCGCGCGACTTCGCGCTGGCGGCGTATTCGAACAGCGCGTCCGGGGTGCGATGCGCGGACACCACTCGCACTTCGTGCGGCACGCCCAGCAACTCGAGCCGCGCGGCAGCGTGCTGCATGGTTTCCCAGTCGGATCGCGATCCCATCACGATGCCCACCAGTGGTGCGGCGTCAGCCGCGACCTCAGAACCTGTTTTCATGTGTTGGCCCAACGTCGGAACATGAATCAAAGCAGGCTATTCTAGGCCCTGTTGCCCCCCTCCCGATAGGAAGCGGGTAGTCGTTCCCGTCAAAGCGGGAACCCGGCGCCTTGGAGCCCACAAGATAGGACGCCGGATTCCCGCCTTGGCGGGAATGGCGAACCAGCCCCGCCCCATTACTGCCCTGGAACATCATGGACCGCAAACTGCTCGACCTCCTCGTCTGCCCGACCACCCGCCAGCCACTGTCGCTGCTTGACGCCGCGGGCCTGAAGACGCTCAACACGGCGATCGCGGCCGGCAGCGTCGCCCGCGGCGACGGCGGTCCGCAGGCCGAAGCGCTGGTCGAGGCCCTGGTCACCCGCGACCGCAAGACGGTGTACCGGATCGACGATGGCATCCCGGTGCTGTTGGCCGAGGAGGCCCTTGATACCTCCCGGCTCGACGGCTTCGGCGCACCGTGAGCACGCCGCCTGCCAACGTGCCGTCTACAAGCGCGCCGTCTGCAAGCATGCCATCCACAAGCCCGCCGTCCGGAGGCCCGTCGATCGCCCCGCCCCCCGCCGGGCAGGTCGAGGCCGATGTGGCCGCGGCGTTGGCCGAGGATGTCGGCAGCGGCGACGTCACCGCCGCCCTGCTGCCCGACGCAGCCGACAGCGCCTACCTGCTATGCAAGGAGGACGCGGTGATCTGCGGACGGCCGTGGTTCGATGCCTGCCATCGCGCGCTGGATCCGGATGTCCGGATCGACTGGCGCGTGGCCGAGGGAGACCGGGTCGCGGCCGGCACCGTACTGGCGACTCTGCAGGGACGCAGCCGCGCGCTGGTCACCGCCGAACGCACGTCGCTGAACTTCATGCAGACCCTGTCCGGCACCGCCACCGTTACCGCCGCTCATGTCGAGGCGGTACGCGGAACCGGTACCGGCATCCTCGACACCCGCAAGACCTTGCCCGGCCTGCGCGTGGCGCAGAAGTACGCGGTCCGGGTCGGCGGCGGGCACAACCATCGCATGGGCCTCTTCGACCAGGTCATGCTGAAGGAGAACCACGTCCGCGCCGCCGGCTCGCTGGCCGCGGCGATCGGCGCCGCGCGCGCGATGCATCCAGCGCTGCCGCTGATCGTCGAGGTCGAAAACCTGGATGAACTGCGTGAAGCACTGGCTGCCGGCTGCGACCGGATCCTGATCGACGATTTCGACCCGGACATGCGCCGCGAAGCCGTCGCGATCGCGCGAGGCGCGCCGTTCGATAGCCGCATCCCGCTGGAAGTCTCCGGCGGTGTCGACCTGGAAGGCCTGCGTGAGATCGCCGCCGACGGCGTCGACTTCATTTCGATCGGCGGGCTGACCAAGCACGTGCACGCGATCGACCTGTCGCTCAAGCTCGGCCCGCCCCCGGCCTGAAGGTAACCGCCGCCATGCCCACCGCAATCCTGCTCATGATCCTCGGCGCCTTCGGCTATGCCTGGTGGAACGCCGGCCGCGCTGCGGCCGAACGTGCCGAACAATTCGGCCGCGAGGCCTGCCGGACTGCCGGAGTGCAGTGGCTGGACCAGACCGTGCATGTGGTCGCGATGCGCCTGTGCCGGCACGAAAACGGTTGGCTGGGCCTGGAGCGCACGTTCCGCTTCGACTACTCACTCAACGGCCACGACCGCCACATCGGGCGGCTGACCCTGCGTGGCGACCGGATGGTGATGTTCAGCGGACCGGTGATGCCCTCTGCACGGGAGATCGAGGGCTGATGTGAGGGCGGCTTCCAGTCACTTCACGATACGCAGATGCCCGGTACGGCGGGGCGTGCTGGGCGGCCCGTCGTCGTCTCCGTCGGGCGATTGCGCGCCCGGCACTGCACTCAGCGGCGGTGTCGCGACTGGCTCGCCGGCATCGCCGGGGACCGCATCGATGCCGGCCTCGACCCCGGCCTCTCCAGAATCGCCTTCATGCTCTTCAGGCACCGCATCCGGCACCGGACTGTCGTCCGGCAGGGCCATGCCCTGGCCGGTCTCACGGGAATAGATCGCCAGCACGGCTTCCACTGGCACGGCCACGGCCTGGCTGACCCCGCCGAAGCGGGCGCTGAAGCGGATCAGCTCATTGCCCATTTCCAGTTGTGTCACCGCGCGCTGGGCCACGTTGAGCACGATCCGGCCCTCCTGGACCGCATGTTGCGGCACCTGCACGCCGGCGCGGGTGGCATCCACCAGCAGGTGCGGGGTCATGCCGTTGTCGGCGATCCATTCGTACAGCGCACGCAGCAGGTACGGGCGGTGGCTGGTCATGCCGTGGGTGTCATTGCTCATTTCAAACCGCGTTATGCGTTGCGTCGATGGATCGGGAGATGGGTCTACTTTGCGGTCCGCACCGGGCCCTGTCGAGGGCGCAGTCCGCATTGCGCCTGTTCATCTGCAGCAGCATCCGGCAATCACGCCAGGCCGCCATGAAAACCGGGCCCCGGCGTGGACTCACACCAGGGCCCGTCTCGACAGTCGATGCGGCAGTTCGCGTCAGATCGGCAATTCGTTGAGCTTGCGCTCGTCATCGCTCAGGCTGCGGGCGAAGCCCGGGCTGCGGAAGATCCGGTTGCCGTAGTCCTCGATCGCCTTGCCGTCCTTGGGCAGCGGCACGCCGAGTGTGGGCAGACGCCAGACGATTGGCGCCATGGCGCAGTCGGCCAGGCTCATTTCCGGATTGAGGAAGAACTTGCTGGCCTTGAACAGCGGCACCGAAGCGGTCAGCAGCTCCTTCAGCCGCTTGCGGCCGGCATCGGCCTGGGCCTTGTTGCCGAGCTGGATCGCCTGCACCTGCGGTACCCAATCGTGCTCCAGCCTCAGCATCGCCAGGCGCAGGCGCGCGCGCGACAGCGGATCGACCGGCATCAGCGGCGGGTGTGGATAGCGCTCGTCGAGGTATTCGCTGACCACGCTGGCGGCGTACAGCACCAGCTCGCGTTCGACCAGGGTCGGCACCGAATGGTAGGGATTGAGGTCGACGAGATCTTCGGGCGGGTTCTGCGGATCGACCGGGACAAGGTCGTAGGTCACGCCCTTCGCAGCCAGCACCAGCCGGACCCGGTGGCACAGGACGCAATCGGTCGAGGAGAACAGTGTCAGTGTATTTCGCATACGTGGGCTCGCCGCCATCATCGGCCTCTCCGGAAACCGGGCCGATGATCGCGCTCCGGTCATGAAAACGCCGTCCACCCCTTGTGGACGGTCGTCATGCTCCCCGAGCCTGCCTGTTCAGCGCGTATCCGTAAAGTGTCCAGGACACGCGCCGGGCCCTGGCGCTCATGGCGGCCCTTGCCAAGGCAGCCCGGCAACCGCCGGGGCACCATGAAGACACCGCCGGCGGCTTACTTCACGTCGCGCCAGAACTCCGTCTTCAACAGCCATGCCAGGAAGGTGAACACGACCAGGAACAGGATCACCCAGACGCCGATCTTCTGGCGCTTGAGGGCGGCCGGCTCGCCGGCGTACTCGAGGAAAGTGGTGATATCGCGCGCTGCCTGGTTGAAGCCGGCACTATCGAGCTGACCGGCCTGGGTGACCTTGAGGGCCGTCACCGGGCGCTCGCCGAGCGCGTCCAGCTCGCCGAACTCGGCATGCTGCAGGCCCTGCAGCTCCCACAGCGGGTTCGGCATCGACGCATTCGGGAACAGGGTGTTGTTCCAGCCCAGCGGACGCGACTCGTCGAGGTAGAACGACTTCAGATAGGTGTAGATCCAGTCGCTGCCACGCGAGCGCGAGACCAGGCTCAGGTCCGGCGGCACCTGGCCGAACCATCCGGTGGACTGCTCGGCAGGCATGCTGGCGACGATGTGTTCGCCGAACTGGGCGCCGGTGAAGTTGAGGTTCTCCATCACCTCGTCCTCGCTCAGGCCCAGGTCCTCGGCCATTCGCGAGTAGCGCAGGTACTTGAGCGAATGGCAGCCCGAGCAGTAGTTCATGTACAGCTGGGCGCCACGCTGCAGCGAGGCACGGTCGCCAAGATCGACGCCCGCCTGCTGCAGATCGGCGTTCCCGCCGGCCGCGAGGGCGCTGCCAGAAACCAGCAGCGCGGAGGCAACGAGTGCGAGCTTCTTCAGGATACGCATCATCTGGAAGGAATAGACCTGGGTCATGTCAGTCATGCATCGTCACCCGTTCCGGCACCGGTTTGGTCCTGTCCAGCTTGGTCCAGACCGGCATGGTGATGAAGAAAGCGAAGTAGAAGAAGGTCAGCACACGACCGACGATGGTCTCGACCGGGTCAGTGCCAGGACCGGCGCCGATCTTGCCCAGCCAGATGAAGCTGAAGGCGAAGGCCAGCAGCATCAGCCAGGAGAACAGGCCGCGGTAGCGGTAGGACTTGACCTTGGCCTTGTCCAGCCACGGCACCAGGAACAGGATCGCGATCGCCGCGAACATCACGATCACGCCGAACAGCTTGTCCGGCACCACCCGCAACATCGCGTAGTACGGGGTGTAGTACCAGACCGGCTTGATGTGCTCCGGGGTGACCAGGCGATTGGCCTCGACGAAGTTGTCGTGCTCCAGGAACCAGCCGCCGAAGGCCGGGGCAAAGAAGATGATGAAGGCGGCAATGATCAGGAAGAAGCCGGTGCCGAACAGGTCCTTGACCGTGTAGTACGGATGGAACGGGATGCCGTCGGCCGGCTTGTTGGCGTCCCAGCGGTTGCCCTTCGGACCCTTCTTGATGTCGACGCCGTCGGGGTTGTTGGAGCCGACCTCGTGCAACGCGCCCAGGTGCAGCACGACCAGCAGCAGCAGCACCAGCGGCAGCGCGATCACGTGCAGGGCGAAGAAGCGGTTGAGGGTGGCATCGCCGGGCAGGTAGTCGCCCATGATCCATTCGACCAGGCCGTTGCCGATCACCGGGATCGCGCCGAACAGCGAGATGATCACCTTGGCGCCCCAGAACGACATCTGGCCCCACGGCAGCACATAGCCCATGAAGGCCTCGGCCATCAGCACCAGGTAGATCAGCATGCCGAGGATCCACACCAGTTCGCGCGGCTTCTGGTACGAGCCGTACATCAGGCCGCGGAACATGTGCAGGTAGACGACGATGAAGAACAGCGATGCGCCGGTGGAGTGCATGTAGCGGATCAGCCAGCCCCACTCGACGTCGCGCATGATGTACTCGACCGAGGCGAAGGCTTCCTCCGCGCTCGGCTTGAAGTGCATCGTCAGGAAGATGCCGGTGACGATCTGGTTGACCAGCACCAGCAGGGCCAGCGAGCCGAAGTAGTACCAGACGTTGAAATTCTTCGGCGCGTAGTACTCGGTCATGTGCTTGCGGTACGCCGGCATCATGCCGGGCGCGCGCTCATTGACCCAGTCCATCACGTTGGTGGCGGTACGGGAGATGATGTTCGACATGGCTTACGCGGCCCCCGTGTTGGCCTGGGATGGATCGACGCCGATGACGATGGTGTTGTCGTCGACGTAGTGGTGCGGCGGCACGACCAGGTTGGTCGGCGCCGGCACGCCTTCGAACACACGCCCGGCCATGTCGAACTTCGACTTGTGGCAGGGGCAGAAGAAGCCGCCCTTCCACTCGGCGTCGAACGGTTCCGGCCGGATTTCGGCCTTCATCTCCGGCGCGCAGCCCAGGTGGGTGCACAGGCCGACCAGGACCAGGACCTCGGGCTTGAGCGAGCGGAACTCGCGGTTGCCCTCCAGCACGTAGGCCGGCTGCTGGTCGGCGTTGTCCGACTCGGGGTCGCGCAGATGGCTGTCCAGGGTCGGCAGCGCGTCGAGCACGGCCCTGGAACGCTTGACGATCCAGATCGGCTGGCCGCGCCACTCCAGCACCAGGCGCTGGCCCTCCTCGAGCGCGCTGATGTCGGCGGTGACCGGCGCGCCGGCCAACTGGGCCCGCGCACTGGGATTCCAGGACTTGATGAACGGCACTGCCGCAATACCCGCGCCAGCGGCGCCGACCACAGCAGTGGTCGCCGTCAGGAACCGGCGTCGGCCGGTATTGACGGGCTCGTGGATAGGATCATTGACCCCTTGGTTGGCCATCCGGCACTCCGCAAAACTTGTTGGATGTCGAGGTTCACCGCAGGCCAGCCACTGGCGACTGCTCGCGGCTTATAAAGACGCGGAAGTGTAACGGAAGCCTTAACGGACAGACAATCCGTGTCTACGTCCGGATGTCCGGGCAAGCCTGGCGGGCAACATGAAATCCGGCCGGAAACGCCGCTGCAGTGGGCCATTGCGACGGAAACCCGGCTTCAGCGCTGGACGATCGCCTGCCGATAGCGCTCGGCCAGTACACCGACGCGCTGCACGTAGACCTGGGTTTCCCGGTACGGCGGCACGCCCTTGTGCCTGTCGACCGCACCCTCACCGGCGTTATAGCCGGCCGCGGCCAGGGTCAGGTCTCCGTTGAAGCGTTTGAGCAGCCAGGCCAGGTATTGAACCCCGCCGTTGATGTTCTGGCCGGGATCGAACGAATCGGCCACCCCGAACCGGCGCGCCGTGGCCGGCATCAGCTGCATCAGGCCCTGGGCACCGGCACGCGACACCGCAGTCGGCCTGTAGGCCGATTCGGCATGGATGATCGCGCGCACGACGGCCTCGTCGACCCCGTGCCTGCGGGCAGCGGCGGCGATCTCGTCCTGGTAGGCGGAGGTATTGAGCCGCACCGCGCCGAAGTTGACTCCGGAGCGGGTGTTGCAGGCATAACAGGTCTCGATGAAGCTGTAGTTGATCGTCCGCACCGGGCCCGCGTTGGCCAACCCGGCCGGTTTGCGGCTGGTGTAGTGGCGCACGCCGTCCTTGATGTAGGAGTAAACCTGCCCGGACACGACCCTGGAACCGGGCGCGCCCGGCTTGACCGCCTGGATCGGCGACGCATTGGTCATCGCGCTTTCATCGGCCGACTGGATCCGGCCGGAGGCCGGCGAACCGCTGACCACCGCCTCGGGCGTGGCGTTGCCGACCGTGGCCGGACGCGAAGGCTGCGGCAGCGAGGCCGCGGTTTCGGGCCGCGAGGGCCGGCTACCGCCTCCCGAATAGCTGGTCACCGCCGAGCACTGGGCCCCGGGCACGCGCTTGCTGACGTAGCTGCGCACGCCATCGGCCGATTCACAACGGTAGATCGTGCCCGCAGCCGCAGGCAGGACGGCCAGCAGGCCGATGATCCCCAATAGCAGAAAGCCCCCCTTCATGGGCGCGAGTGTCCCTCAAAAAGCGACCGGATTGCCACCACCTGCCTGAAGAAACGCGACTTGCACCCCCTTCCGGCCGCTACAATGGCCGCCGAAGTGCTTTCCGGCACGGATTACCCACCGCATCCCGGGACCCGACCATGTCCGAAAACCTGATCCCACTGCCGACCACTGCGTCGGCCCCCGCCCCTGCCAGCACGCGCCAGCCGGGCGAGGCTACGAAAAAACTCTTCATCCAGACCCACGGGTGCCAGATGAACGAGTACGACTCGGCCAAGATGGCCGACGTGCTGGCCGCCTCTGACGGTTTCGAGCTGACCACGAACGCCGAAGATGCCGACGTGATTCTGGTCAATACCTGCTCGATACGCGAAAAAGCGCAGGAGAAGGTGTTCAGCCAGCTGGGCCGCTGGAAGGGCCTGAAGGACGGCGAGCGGCCCGTCCTGATCGGTGTCGGTGGCTGCGTGGCCAGCCAGGAAGGCGAGGCGATCATCAAGCGCGCCCCGTACGTCGACCTGGTGTTCGGCCCGCAGACCCTGCACCGGCTGCCCGAACTGATCCGCGCCAAGCGCGAAACCGGCCGGCCGCAGGTCGACATCAGCTTCCCCGAGATCGAGAAGTTCGACCGCCTGCCGGAGCCGCGCGCCGAGGGACCGACCGCGTTCGTCTCGATCATGGAAGGCTGCTCCAAGTACTGCTCGTTCTGCGTGGTGCCCTACACCCGCGGCACCGAAATCAGCCGTCCGTTCGAGGACGTACTGGTCGAAGTCGCCGAACTGGCCGCGCAAGGCGTGCGCGAGATCAACCTGCTTGGGCAGAACGTCAACGCCTATCGTGGCCCCATCACGCCCGTCGAAGACGGGGCCGAAAAGATCGGCGACCAGGAGCTCGCCGACCTCGGCCTGCTGATCCGCACCATCGCCGAGATCGACGGCATCGACCGCATCCGCTTCACCACCTCGCATCCGCTGGAGTTCTCCGACTCGCTGGTCGAGGCCTACCGCGACGTGCCGGAACTGGCCAATTACCTGCATCTGCCGGTGCAGTCCGGTTCCGACCGCGTGCTCAGCGCGATGAAACGCGGCTACACCGCGCTGGAGTTCAAGCAGAAGATCCGCAAGCTGCGCGCGGTGCGGCCGGATATCTCGATCAGCTCGGACTTCATCGTCGGCTTCCCGGGCGAGAGCGAGGCCGATTTCGAGAAGACGATGAAGCTGATCGAGGACGTCGGCTTCGACCAGAGTTTCTCGTTCATCTATTCGCGGCGCCCGGGCACCCCGGCCGCCGACCTCGAGGATGACGTGACCAGCGAGGAGAAGCACGCGCGGCTGTCGCGGCTGCAGGCGACGATCAACGCCAATGCCAAGCGCATTTCCGAGGCGATGGTCGGCAGCGTGCAGAAGGTGCTGGTCGAAGGCCCGTCGAAGAAGGACCCGAACGAACTGACCGGCAAGACCGAGAACATGCGCTCGGTGAACTTCCCAGGAAGTACGCGCCTGGTCGGGCAGTTCGTCGACGTGGTGATCACCGAGGCGATGAGCAACTCGCTGCGCGGGCGCGTCCACACCCGCGACAACGCGGCGGCATGACGATGGGGCACGCAGCCTGATGGCGGCCCGGGCCATGGACGCCCACCCGGTCGCGTTCCGCATCCGCCTGCTGGCAGTGCTGGCGGTGGTCGCCGTCAACACCGCGCTGTACCTGCTGGCCAACGCCCATCCGACCCGCGAACCGGCCCTGCTGCCACTGTCCGCGATCGACACCGCCATCGGCTGGCATGCATGGACGATATGGCCGTACTGGCTGCTGCTGTGCATCAACCCCTTTCTCGCAATGGGGCTGCGCGACAGGACGCTGTTGTGGGCGACCTTCAAGGCCTATGGGCTGGCGATGGGCCTGAACATGGCGCTGTGGCTGGCCTGGCCGACCCGGATCGTCCGCCACGCCCTGCCCGACGACCTTGGCGGCGCCACCCGTGCGGTCTGGGATCTGCTCCATGCACTGGACGAGCCCAACAGCTGCTTCCCGTCCGGGCACATCACGATCCCGGTCGTGGTGATGGTCGCCTTCGCCCGCCAGCACCCACGCTCGCGCCCATGGATATGGCTGCCGGTGCTGCTGTTCCCGACCATCGTCACCACCGGCCAGCATTACGCGGTCGATCTGCTTGGCGGCGCGGCGACCGCGTTCGCGGGCTATGGTGGGCCGGACTGCTGGGCAGGCGGATGCCTGCCACGGCGTCATTGCACCAGCGCGCCGCGGCTACGATGCGCGATTGATCGCCCCGGCTCCCGGAGCCTGTCAACGCTGATCACGCGCGTCGCGCCGGTATACCGCGCGGTTTTCGCTCCCGGCGTTCGGACATGACCGGTGGTTCCAGAAGCGGAATCCCGGTGAGGACCGGCTTCGCCCTCCAGCGTGACCGCGCGACCCCAGCGCTCCAATGTGCTCGCGCGACCCGCTGTGGCCTGCCGGCCTTGACGGCGAAATCAAGGAGGAGGCCGCCGCCATTGGCGGCGGCCGGGGGACATTCGCCGTCAAGGCCGGCAGGCCACAGCGGGACAACCAGGTAGCGGCGAGAACCGGCAATCGAACGCAACCGGCAGAGCCTTCGCTGAAGGCGACCTCCCGCGATCAGGCGAAGAACCATTCAAAAAAACTTCCCGGGTGCGGCTTCGCCTTACCCGGGCTACGGGGACTCAATTGTTTTCGTACACCGGCCTGCCATCGACCCAAGTCGACAGCACGGTCAGGTCGCGCAGCTTCTCCGGCGGGATCGCCAGCGGATCCTCGGCCAGGACGACGAAATCGGCGCGCTTGCCGACGGCGAGGCTGCCGACCTCTGTCTCGGCGAAACCGGCGTATGCCGCGTCGAGGGTGAAACCGCGCAAGGCCTCGAACGCGGTCAGTTTTTCTTCCGGGCGCCAGCCGCCTTGCGGCAGGCCATCGGCATCGCTGCGGGTGGCCGCCGCATACAGGCCCAGCCGCGGATCGACCGACTCGACCGGGAAATCCGAGCCCAATGCCAGCCGGGCACCGCTGTCGCGCAACTGCCGCCAGGCATAGGCGCCGACGATCCGGCGCGGGCCGACACGGTCCTCGGCCCAGGGCATGTCGCTGGTGGCGTGGGTGGGCTGCATCGAGGCGATCACGCCCAGTTCCGCCAGTCGAGACAGTTCGTCCACCGCAACGACCTGGGCGTGTTCGATGCGCCAGCGGTGGTCACCACGCGGCCGGTCTCCGAATGCATCCAGGTAGGCCTCCAACACTTCATGGTTGCCGCGGTCTCCGATCGCATGGGTCGCCACCTGCACCCCGCAACCGCGCGCCTTGCGCGCGACTTCACGCAGGCCGTCGGGCGGGGTCAGCATCAGGCCACGATTGCCGGGGTCGTCGCTGTAGTCAGCCAGCAATGCGGCACCGCGGCTGCCGAGCGCGCCATCGGCGTAGACCTTCACGGTGCGCATCTGCAGCCTGCCGGACGGGTGCCGGTAGAGACCATCACGGCACAGCGCGTCCAATGCATCGCCGTCGCCGGACGCCATCGCGGTGATCCGCAATGGCAGCGCGTCGCGGTCGGCCAGGTGCCGGTAGCGCTGCAATTCAGCCAGATCGATGCCGGCATCGTGCACGCCGGTCAGGCCATGTTCGACCGCGGCCTGCATGCCGAGCACCAGCGCGCGCTCGGCGGTCGCCTCGTCCAGCGGCGGACGCGCCTGCTCGACCAGGTTCATCGCTGCGTCGATGAACACGCCGGTCGGCTGTCCGGCCGCATCGCGGACGATCAGGCCGCCTTCGGGCTGCCAGTCACCCGCCAGGTCCCGCGTCACCGCAGCCAGTGCCGCACTGTTGGCCCAGCCGGCGTGTCCATCGACGCGCTCCAGCCAGACCGGACGCTCGGGGAAGGCCGCGTCGAGATCCGCCGCAGTTGGAAACTGCTTCTCCGGCCACCGGTTCTGATCCCAGCCGCGGCCGATCAGCCAGGCACCGGCAGGCAGGTCACGTTCGAACTCGCGCAGCCGCCTCACGATCCCGGCCTTGTCGCGCGCGCCGACCAGGTCGGCGGTCAGCATCGCCATGCCGAGCCCGCCGACATGGGCATGGGCGTCGATCAGTCCGGGCACAACGGTCGCGTCACCAAGGTCCAGCGTGCGCGCATCGGGAAAGCGCTGGCCGACCTCGGCCGTCGTGCCCACCGCGAGGATCCGGCCTGCGTCGTCGAAGGCCATCGCCTGCGCATGCGGTTGCGCGGTTTCCATGGTGTGGATCGTGCGTGCGCTCAGAACGGTGATTTCGGCCGCGGCGGGCGACGCCGCGCACAGCGCGAGCAGCAGCGGCAGGACACGGATGTATGCGCTCATGGCCTCTCTCCGGACGACGCGACGTCCGAATGTGGCGGGTCGCGGCCGATGATGCAAGCCGCGGCCCGGCGTACACTGCGCACGAGGAGGACAGGCATGCTCAAGTGGCAGGACGTGATCGCCTTCGCGACGACCGGTAATCCGGAGCCAGCGCGGCGGGTCGAGAGAAGCGACGACGAGTGGCGCGCGCGGCTGACGCCCGAGCAGTACCGCGTCACCCGCCAGGCCGGGACCGAACGTGCGTTCAGCAACCCGATGTGCGAGCTGTTCGAGCCGGGTCGCTACCACTGCGTCTGCTGCGACGCGTTGCTGTTCGACGCCGCCGGAAAGTTCGACTCCGGCACCGGCTGGCCGTCGTTCACCCAACCGGCGACCGAGAACGCGATCGCGTACCATCGCGACGATGCCCATGGCATGCAGCGGATCGAGACCACCTGCAACAGCTGCGATGCGCACCTGGGGCACGTATTCCCGGACGGCCCGCCGCCGGGCGGGCTGCGCTACTGCATGAACGCCGTGGCGCTGCGCAAGGCCGCGGACTGAGGGCAATGCTGAAAAAGCCGTCATCCGGGAGAAAGCTGGGATGACGAGCTTCGACTGGTCCAGCCATTGCCTGAGACGCCTCAGTCGAGGCTCTTGCGGAAGCGGTTGATCGCCAGCGTCATCATCACCGCCGTGAAGGCAACCAGCGCCAGCACGTCCGGCCACAGCTCCCACAGGCTGGCGCCGCGCAGCATGATGCCGCGGATCAGGCGCAGGAAATGGGTCAGCGGCAGCAGCTCGGCGATCCACTGCACCACCCGCGGCATGCCGGCGAACGGGAACATGAAGCCCGACAGCAGGATCGACGGCAGGAACACGAAGAACGTCATCTGCATCGCCTGGAACTGCGATTGCGCCTTGGTCGAGATCAGCAGGCCGAGGGTCAGGTTGGCCAGGATCAGCAGCACCGCCGCCAGATAGACGTGCAGTACGCTGCCGAGTACCGGCACCTGGAACAGCCACAGCCCGAGCAACAGCACGACCGTGGTCTGCACCAGGCCGATCGCCGCATACGGCAGCACCTTGCCTATCATCAGTTCGGCGCGGCTGATCGGGGTCGCGATGAGCAGTTCCATGTTGCCGCGTTCGCGTTCGCGGACGATGGCGACGCCGGTGAACAGCACCATCGTCATCGTCAATATCACCCCGATCAGGCCGGGCACGATGTTGACCGCCGAACGTCGTTCCGGGTTGTAGAACGCGACCACGCTGATCGGCGCGGCAATGTCGGCATTGGTCCCGGGACGCGTGGACGCCCCACCGTCGATCGGCATCCGCGCGAGCTGGATCGCCGCGCTCTGGACCACGGTATCGCTGCCATCGACCATCACCTGCACGGCCTCGCGACCGTCGATGCGACGGCGTTCGAAGTCCGGCGGGATCGCGACGCCGACGCTGATCTCGCCGCGGCGCAGCATGTCGACCAGCTCCTGCGGTGTCCGCGCCTCTGCGACGGGGCGGATCACGCCGGTGGCGAGCATGTCCATCACCACCGCACGCGAGCCGGAGGTGTTGGCTTCGTCGACGATCGCGGCATCGAGCCCACGCAGGTTGAGGTTGATCGCGTAGCCGAACAGCACCAGCTGCATCACCGGGATGCCGATGATCATCGCCAGGGTGATGCGGTCGCGGCGCATCTGCCGCATTTCCTTGACCACGATCGCAAGCAGGCGTCGCCAGTTCATGTCGCGTCCTCCGCCGCCTGGTCACTCACTTGTTCAGGATGCAGTTCGCGGTGCGTCTCGCCGCCACGGGTGGCATCCACGAACACGTCCTCCAGGTTCGGCGGCACCGCCTCGACCTCGGCGCGCTGCCCGGCCCCGTCGAGCGCATCGCGGATCCGCACGTCGGCATCGCCATCCTCGCGGGTCAGCACCCGCAACGCGTTGCCGATCTGCGCCACGCTGACCACGCCCGGCACGTCCAGCAAGGCCTTCTGGGCGCGGCGTGGCTGCTCGGCGCGGACCTCGACGGTGCGCCCTCGCAGCTTCGCGGTCAGTTCGTCGGGCGAACCGTCGGCGACCAGTGCGCCACGATCGAGGATCGCGAGCCGGTGACAGCGCTCGGCCTCGTCCATGTAGTGGGTCGATACCAGCAGGGTAGTGCCGGCATCGGCCAGTTCGAACAGTTTCTCCCAGAAATCCCGCCGCGATTCCGGGTCGACCGCGCTGGTCGGTTCGTCGAGAAACAGCAGCTCCGGTTCGTGGATCACCGCCGCCGCCAGCGCGAGCCGCTGCTTCTGGCCACCACTCATGGTGCCGGCGAGCTGCTTCTGGCGATCACCGAAGTGGTACTGCTCGACCAGTTCGTCGATCCGCGAACGTGTCTTCTGTTTCGGCACGCCCTGCGCGGCAGCCATGAACTCGAGGTTCTCGCGCACGCTCAGGTCGCCGAACAGCGAGAAGCGCTGGGTCATGTAGCCGATATGCCGGCGGAGCTCCTCGGCCTGGCCGGGCACGCGCAGGCCGAGCACCTCGACTTCGCCCGCGTCGTGGCCGAGCAGGCCACACAGCATGCGGATGGTGGTGGTCTTGCCCGAGCCATTCGGGCCGAGGAAGCCGTACACATGCGCGCGCGGCACGGTCAGGTCGACGCCATCGACCGCGACCAGGTCGCCGAAGCGCTTGGTCAGCCCACGTGCGCGGATCGCAACGTCGGGCGCTTCCCTGTCGGATGCTCCGACGGCGTTGTCCTCGGCAGCATTGGCGTTGACGGTGCCCATCAGTCCGCGTCGACGAACTCGACCCGCACCGGCAACCCGACCGGCAGCTCACGCGCCGCGTCGCCATCGAGCGTGATCTCGGCGAGATAGCTCAGGCGCGCCGCGTCCTCGCCGGTGAGCGCGTAGTACGGGGTGAAGCTGGGTTCGCTGCGGATCATCCGGACACGGCCTTCGAAGGCAGCCTCGTGGCCATCGACGCTCACGCGTGCCCGCTGGCCGACGCGGATGCCGGCCCGGATCGGTTCGGGCACGTAGACGCGCGCATGTGGCGCTTCGCCCACCAGCAGCACCGCCAGCGGCGCGCCGACAGGCGCCTGGTCGCCGAGCTTGTACGGCAGGCTTTCGATCACGGCATCGCGTGGCGCGACCACGGACAGTTTTTCCAGCGTCGCCGCTTCCTCCTCGGCCCGGGCCGTGGCCGCCCGCTCGGCCGCACGGCCCTGCACCAGCTGCTCGGCGCGGGTGCCATGTTCGAGCTCGAGCAGCGCGGCCTCGGCGGCGCGCACCTCGGCACTGGCATGGCCGGCCGCGGCGCGGGCGCTGTCGACCTCGGCCGCGGCGACCAGCTGCCGTTCGCCAAGCGGCCGCACACGGGCGTGGTAGGCCTGCGCATCGACGGCCCGCGCCTTCGCCGCTGCGAGCCGTGCCCGGGCCTGGTCGATGGCTTCGTGGCGTGGACCGGCTTCCAGCTCGGCCAGCACCGCGCCCGCCTGGTGTGCCTGCGCACGCAGCGCTTCCAGCCGTGCATCGGTACGGACCGGCTCCAGTTGCATCACCCGTTGGCCGACCGCGACCGTCTCCCCCTCGCGCACGTCGATGGCGACGATGCGCTCGGCCGCCGGGGCCGGCAGGGTGATGCGGTCGCGTTCCAGCGTGCCAAGCGCATCCGGCACATCGCCACGGCAACCCACCACGGCCAGCAAGACCAATGCCATGCCCATACACGACCTTTTCATGCGTCCTCCTCGTGTCCGCCTTGCGCGGGCGGTTTCGCAGACAGTTCCAGGCCGCGTTCAAGCAGGGTCAGGGTGTGCGCACGCAAGGCTTCGAAATCGAGATCATCGGCGTCGAACAGACTGCGCCACAGCGATGCGCTCGCGATCGGAAACATGGTGAGACCGACCAGCGACACCATCAGCAGGCGCGGGTCGAGGTCGGCATTGAGTCTGCCCTGTCGCTGTGCCTCGGCGAAGCGGCCGGCCATCATCAGCGGCACCTGCGGACCGATCCGCTCGAGCAGCACATCGCGCAACGCACCACCTTCGCACAGCACCTCACGCACCCACAGCGACGGCAACCACGGATGCTCGGCCATCACCACGCCGATGCCCTGGACGAAACCACCGACCAGCCCGGCGACGTCGTTGCCATCGCGAGCCAGGCGTTCGCGCAAACCGGCCAGCGCAGGCAGCAGACGCTCATTGACCATCGCCTCGCGCAACTGCGCCTTGTCGCCGAAGTAGTAGTGCAACAGGGCCGGGTTGACCCCGGCGTGATCGGCGATCCGGCGCAACGTGGTGGCGGCGATGCCGTGCTCGACATAACAGGCGATGGCGGCATCCAGCACCCGCTCGCGCTGATCCGGGCCATCGACACCCGGGCGACCGGGAGCACGCCGATTCCTGGCCGACCCGTCCGCCGCCTTCGCGCCCCGCGCCAGCCCTGTTCGAGCGCCTCGTTTGCTCTTGCCGGAGTTCGTGATCTCACTCATGGTCATATTTAATTAAATAATTAATTTAATTTCAACCCCCTCTGCAATTCACCCCCTTCAGACATCACCGCATCCTTCGCTTTTTGCGAAAATCAGCGCATCGGCGCAAGCTCTCCATGCTGCCAAGTCGCCCCCCAAACCATCCATGAGCCCCGCTCTCAAAGAGTCTGTTTTGAACGACACTGTCTCGCGGACCACCGCGTCCGAATTCGCCCTTGATCCCGCCGACGCCGAACGCCTGGCCAATCTCGCCGGCCCGTTCGACGGCCACCTGCGCATGCTCGAACTGCGGCTCGGGGTGGAGATCGCCAACCGCGGCAACATCTTCCGCATCAGCGGTCCCAAGGATGCGGTGCCGCGCGCGGAAAAGCTGGTGCACGCACTGTGGAACGATGCGGCCAGCGAGACCCTCGACGAGGGCGCCATCCATCTCCGCCTCACCGAAGCCGGCGCCGACCGCATCGGGCAGGACTACCACCCCCAGGACGTCACCATCCGGGTCAAGCGCGGCACTGTGCGCGGACGCGGCGCCAACCAGCAGAAGTACCTGCACACGATCGCGATCAACGACATCAATTTCGGCATCGGCCCGGCCGGCACCGGCAAGACCTTCCTCGCCGTCGCCAGCGCAGTCGAGGCACTCAACGAGGGGCGCGTACACCGGCTGATCCTGGTCCGGCCGGCAGTCGAGGCCGGCGAAAAGCTCGGCTTCCTGCCCGGCGACCTGACCCAGAAGGTCGACCCCTACCTGCGCCCGCTCTACGACGCGCTGTACGAGATGCTCGGCGTGGAGAAGGTCATCAAGCTGCTGGAGAAGAATGTCATCGAGATCGCGCCGCTGGCCTACATGCGCGGGCGCACCCTCAACGACGCCTTCGTGATCCTCGACGAGGCGCAGAACACCTCGATCGAACAGATGAAGATGTTCCTGACCCGGATCGGCTTCGGCAGCACCGCTGTGGTCACCGGCGACATGACCCAGATCGACCTGCCACGACACCAGAAGTCGGGCCTGAAGGACGCAGTGGAAGTGCTGCGCGGCGTCGACGGCATCTCGTTCACCTTCTTCGAATCGCGCGATGTGGTGCGCCACCCGCTGGTCGCACGCATCGTCAACGCCTACGATGCACGTGACGCCACCGACAAGGAAACCGGCCCACAAGGCTGAGAAATCGAGATGACCAAAGGTCCCGTCCGCCTCGACGTCACCGTCAACTACGGCCTGCCACGCACCGGCATCCCGGCGGCGGTAAGTTTCCGCAAATGGGTGGCTGCAGCGCTGGAGGGCCGCATCCGCGAGGCCGACCTGGCGATCCGCATCGTCGACGCGCGCGAGGGCCGCGCGCTCAACCGCCATTACCGCGGCAAGGACTACGCGACCAACGTGCTCAGCTTCCCGGCCGAGGTACCGGAAGGCCTGCCGAAGAACGTGAAGTTTCCCCTGCTCGGCGACCTGGTGATCTGCGCCCCGGTGCTCGCCCGCGAAGCGCGCGAGCAGAAGAAGCCGCTCGCCGCCCATTACGCCCACATGACCGTCCATGGCACCCTGCACCTGCTGGGCTGGAACCACGAGGACGAGCGCGAGGCCGAGTGCATGGAACTGCTCGAACGCGAGATCCTGGCCTCGCTGGGGATCGCCGACCCCTATCTGGCCCCCTGAGCCTCCCGACAGGGCCGGACAGGCGCCCTGCCCCGGTTCCGCGCTAGACTGGCGCCGACGGCCCACCCCGCGGGCTGCTTTGCACACCCCAGATGTCCGAGGACGACAGTAGTAGCTTCCCCGCCGCCGAATCCGGCGACCGCCATCACGAGAAGCCGCAGGAGGGCAAACCTTCCGAAAAACGGCGCTCCTGGCTCGAACGCATCAGCTCGGCCCTGTCGGGCGAACCGACCTCCCGCGAGGACCTGGTCGAGTTGCTCCGTGACGCCCAGGCCGACGGTCTGATCGCGGCCGACACCCTGGCCATGATGGAAGGCGCGATCAGCGTCTCCGACCTGAGCGTGGGCGACGTGATGATCCCCCGCTCGCAGATGGTCGCCCTGATGGCTGACGCACCGCTGATGGAATTGATGAAGGACGTGGTCGAATCCGGCCATTCGCGCTTCCCGGTGCATGGCGAGGACAAGGACGATGTCCTCGGCATCCTGCTGGCCAAGGACCTGCTGCGTGCGGTGACCGCGGCCGAAGACGGCGCGCCCGAGGACAGCCGGATCGGCATCCACGAACTGTTGCGACCTGCGGTACTGATCCCCGAATCCAAGCGCCTGGACGTGCTGTTGCGCGAGTTCCGAACCAGCCGCAACCACATGGCGATCGTGATAGACGAGTACGGCGGCGTCGCCGGTCTGGTCACGATCGAGGACGTGCTGGAACAGATCGTCGGCGAGATCGACGACGAGCACGACGATGCCGAGGACACCGACGCGCTGATCGCCGCCCAGGCCGACGGCCAGTACGTGGTCGATGCGTTGACCCCGATCGACGATTTCAACGAACGCTTCGGCGCCGACTTCGACGACGACGAGTACGACACCATCGGCGGCCTGATCATCGCCGCGATCGGCCACCTGCCCGAGGCCGGCGAGGAGCTGACCCTGGGCCGGTTCGTGTTCCGGGTATCGAGCGCCGATGCGCGCCGGGTGCATGCCTTCCACGTAGGTGTGCTGGGCGATGCTTGAGCGCGGACTGGCAGCGCTGCTGACGCTGCTGCTGCTGGTCTTGTCCGCGGCTCCCGCCCTCGCCGACGACGGCACTCCGCCACCGCGCATCGGCATCGTCACGATGCAGCCGGGCGAGATCTTCTTCGAGCGCTTCGGCCACAACGCCGTACTGGTCGAGGACCCGCGCACCGGCGAAGCACTGTCGTACAACTACGGCTTCTTCGATCCCGACGAGCCTGACTTCATCACCCGCTTCATGCGCGGCGACATGCAATACCAGCTGGTCGCGTTGCCGTTCGCGCGGGATCTGGCCTATTACGAACGGGTTGGCCGCGGGGCCTCGATCCAATGGCTGGACCTGAGCGCCGGACAGGCACGGAACCTGGCCGATGCCCTGGCCAGCAACGCCCGTCCGGAGAACGCGCGCTACCGTTACGACTACTTCCTCGACAATTGCTCGACCCGGGTCCGCGACGCGATCGACCTCGCGCTGGACGGCGGTCTGCAACGACAGCTGGAAGGCCGCTCGCACGGCACCAGCTTCCGCAGCGAGGCGTTGCGGCTGGCCTCGCCGGATCCGTTGATGTGGCTGGGCTTCGACATCGGCCTGGGCCCTGCTGCCGACATGCCGCAACCCTTGTGGAACGAGTCCTTCGTACCGATGCGGCTGGAAACCGCTCTGCGTGGAGTCCGCAACGACGCCACCGGCCAGCCGCTGGTGAAGGCCGAACAGCCCCTGCTGCCACAGTTGTTGCCACCGGAGCCGGCCGAACAGGCGCTGGCCTGGTGGCCGTGGGCGCTGGCCGGCATCGCGTTGGGCATCGCCCTGGTCTGGCTCGGTCGTCGCCGTCCGCGCCTGACGGCCGGCATCGCGTTGCCGTTCTGGCTGCTGTGCAGCGTGCTGGGCGCATTGATGCTGTTCATCTGGTTCGGCACCGAGCACCGTTTCGGCTGGGCCAACCGCAACCTGCTGTTGTTCAGCCCGCTGTGCTGGCTGTTGCTGCCGGGCGGCTGGCAACTGCTGCGCCGACGCAGGCCCGGCCGGTGGTTCGATATCCTGCTGGTGATGGTGGCGGCGCTGCCGGTGGCCGCGCTGTTCTTCTACTGGCTACAGGTACAACCGCAGCGCAACCTGCACTGGATCGTATTGTTGTGGCCGATCCACATCGGTCTGCTGGCCGGACTGCGGCGCTCTGGAACATCACACTCATACGGCCCAGCCATATGACCATGATAGGATCGGCCCGAACGAGCGAAGACCCCGACCCGCACTTCGCAACCGGAGCAATCCGATATGCGTAAAGCTGTCTCCGTACTGGCGGCGCTCGCCGCCTCCCTCGTCATGGTTTCATGCACCCCAGGATCGAACGGTGCCAAGGAGCAAATTCGCATGTCCGCATCCATGAAGGAAGCCAGCATCCCGTTCCACGACCCCGCGACCAAACCACTGGCTGCTGCCGTGGCCACCGGAGACGTCAACCGTATCCGGGACCTGGCGTCTTCCCACGACCTGTCGGTACGGGGCGAGGATGGCGTCACCCTGCTCGAATGGGCGATATGGAATCAGCAGCCGGACGCACTGGCGGCCCTGCTCGAGGCCGGTGCCGACCCTGCGCAAGCGGGAACCGACCAGGAGACCGTGGCGCATATGGCCGCGATGGTGGAGGATCCGCAGTACCTGCAGATCCTGATCGGCCATGGCGCTCCCGTCGACACGGTCAGTCCGCGTGCCGGCTGGACGCCGATCTTCCGCGCCGTACAAAGCCGCCGCACTCCCCAGGTGGACCTGCTGGTACAGGCCGGTGCCGACCTGCAGCGCAAGGACTCCATGGGCAACACACTGCTGCATGTGGCGGCCAACGTGAACGACGCCGAACGCGTACTGGGGCTGCTCGAAGCCGGCATCGACCCCAATGCCACCAACAACCGTGGCGAGACCTTCCAGACGGCGCTGTTCGCCGGGTCCGACGCCCGTCTCAATGCGCAAGCCCGCGCTGAACGACAGAAGGTACGCGACTGGCTTGCGGCGCACGGCGTCGCCACTCCCTGAGCCACCACGCCGATCAACCGACAGGCCGAAGCCGCCTGCTGACGCAAGGAGCCGCGATGAACGCCCCAATGGATACTTCGCCCACCCACGCCGGGCATGGCGAGAGTTTCGCTGGACAGGTCGCCGGTCGCCAGCCGCACGCGATCGACCGTGAGCTGTCTTCCATCCTGCAGGACAACTACAACTGGACCGACGAGCGCCGCGGCCGGGAGTTCGAGCCATCCCATCCGCCCGGCAACTGGTCACGCATGGACGACGCAGCGCTGCGTGCGGCCGGCATCGATCCGAGCCTGCTGCACGACGGCAAGAGCGGCTTCGGCGCCAATTTCTACAGCAACGACCAGGGCCATGTGGTGCTGGCCTTTACCGGTACCGACGAAGGCAAGGACTGGAAACACAACTTCCGCCAGGGCCTGGGCCTGCGGGACGTGCAGTATGACCAGGCCATCGCACTGGGCGGACAGGCCAAGCGCGCGTTCGGCGACGACCTTGTCATCACCGGCCACTCGCTGGGCGGCGGTCTGGCGGCAGCGGCGAGCATGATCCACGAGGCCCCTGCGGTGACCTTCAATGCCGCCGGCGTGAACAACCGGACGCTCGAACGCTATGGCTTCGATGCCAGCGTGCTCAAGCAGGAGGCCGAACAGGGCCTGATCCGCAGCTATGCGGTCAAGGGTGAAATCCTGACCCATCTGCAGGAAGACAGCGTTCCGCTGAAATACGCCATGCCCGACGCGCCAGGCCACCGGATCGAACTGCCCGATCCGGAAAAACTGTCGTTCTTCCAGCGGATGGTTCCGGGCCGGATGCTCATGCACCGGGTCGACCTGCACTACATCGATGCGGTGATGCAGGCGCAGGATGCCGCCGGCCTGTCGGTGCGCGAGGCCGACAATCCAACCAACCAGCAGCCTGCACATTCGTCCGCCACGGAAGCCAGCGCACATCTGGACAGGTTGCTGGCAGGCCAGATCGATCCGACTGCACAGCAGTCCTGGACCCAGGAAGTGGCCGCTCAACGGACGAGTCTGGAACAGGAACAGGCACGTACGCAGGAATCGGCATTCGCGCAGTCGCAATCCCTCGAACAGATCGGCCAAGGGCGCTGATGCGTATGCGGAAGGGGACTGAGTCCTCGTTTTCGGATACCTGTGGCTGGTGATGACCACTCACGGGATTGAGCGTCATCCCGACCCACCACCATCCACCTCACGCTTGTCACTCGCAGGGCATTAGTCGCGCGGCAAACGCCTCCAGCGCCTCGTGGCCGACCGGCTCGCCGGGCAGCAGTGGCAGTTGCAGCAATGGCAGGTCGGGCAACGCGGTGCGCAGTTCGTTCAGATGACCGGCCTCGATCCGGGCGCGGGCTGCGAGGAACTCGCCGGCATCGTCCGGCGAACGCTTGTTCACCACCAGTCCGCCGACACTGACCCCGGCCCGCACCAGCTGCCCATGCAATTCGATGGTCTCCAACACCGGCAGCCGCTCGGCGGTGAGCACGATGACGAAGGCGGTGCGCTCGCCATCGGCAAGCACCTCGCGCAGATGCTCGAAACGGTGACGGCGGCGATGCAGCAGGCTGCGGATGCGATCGTCGCGGGTTTCGCCCTCGCTCTCACGCGCGGCATGGCGTTCGCCGTGTCCGCCCAGGATCTGCTCTCCGACGCTGTCGTCACGACCCAGGTTACGCAACACCTCGCCGAAATGCCGGCTGCGCGCCTGCCGGTGCAGCATGCCGTCGACCCAGGCCGACATCAGCTCCGGCAGTGCCATCAGGCGGGCGGTATGGCCGGACGGCGCGGTGTCGAACACCAGCAGGTCATGTCCTCCAGAACCCGGGGCATCGAGCCCATGTTCGACCAGTTCGGCGATACGCTCCAGCAAGGCGGCTTCGTGCATGCCCGGCGTTTCTCGCGACAGCGCCATGTGCTTGTCGACCTCACCGGCCAGGTGTTCGGGCATCAGCCGGCGCAGCGCGGCGCCGACTTCCTGCAGGTGCGCATTGATCGTCTGCTCCGGATCGAGCTCGAGTCCGTCGAGGTTGGGCGCAAGCCGCCTCGCCTGCGCTCCAACTTCCCGTCCCCACAGGTGACCGAGGTTGTGCGCGGGGTCGGTCGAGACCAGCAATACACGCCGGCCGGCATTGGCCGCAGCGAGCGCGGTGGCCGCGGCCACCGTGGTCTTGCCGACGCCGCCCTTGCCGCCGATGAACAGCACGCGGCGCGATCGCGCCAGGTCAGTCAACATACTCACGTAGCATCAGCAGCAACCGATATGGTCCAGCGGCGAACGCTCCATGCCCATGCGCCGGTGCCAGTCGTGGAAGCGTTCGTACAGCACCGGCATCAGTTCCATCGTGTAGCAGGCGGCCGGGTTGGGCACGCCGAGGGTCTCGGCGAACACCAGCAACATGAACAGGTCGTCCTCGTCGCGCCGGGCGCGGGCGAAGCTGCGCCGGTACGGCGCGACGTAGAACTCCTGCAGGCCCGCGGCGAACCGCTCCAGCGACGACTTTTCGTCGCGCGGGCCCTTGGTCGCCATCAGCGCGACCCGCCCTCGGTGACAGTGGCGGTGCCCTCGGCGCCGCGCGCCATCGCCATCGCCGCCTCGAGCGCCACCCACAACGCGGCGACCAGGATCACGATGTCCATGCCCAGCAGCAGCCAGTTCTCGGCCTCGTAGAACTGCTTGAGCTGCACCAGCAGGGCCAGTACCGACATCACCAGCAGAAACACCAGTGGAATCGCGGTGAACCACGCCGGCCGGCGCAGCTTGATCAGGATCACCGACAGGATCGACAAGGTCAGGCCGGCCAGCAATTGGTTGGTGGTGCCGAACAGCGGCCAGATGACCATGCCACCGGAACCGTCGCCGCCGGCACCGAAGGCCAGCGCAAGGCAGAAGCCCAGCGCGATCAGCGTGGCGATCCAGCCCTTCTGCATTGGCTTGATGCCGGCGATCTCGGCCGCTTCCTGCACCACGTAGCGCTGCAGGCGCAGGCCGGTGTCCATGGTGGTGGCCGCGAACAGGATCGCCATCACCGACAGGATGGTGCTGCCCAGTCCGGAGTCGAGACCGAGGCCATTGGCGAGAATCTGGCCACCGCCGTTGACGAAGGCGACCACGCCACCGGAGCCGAACTTCTCGTAGACGCCCTGCCACTCACCGAGCGTCGCGAAGCCGGCCGTGCAGGCGATGATCGCCGCCAGCGCCAACATGCCCTCGCCGACCGCACCGAAATAGCCGACGAAGCGCGCATCGGTCTCCTTGTCGAGCTGCTTGGAGCTGGTGCCGGAGGCGACCAGTCCGTGGAAACCGCTGATCGCGCCGCAGGCGATGGTGACGAACAGCAGCGGCACGATGCCCGGCGTGCCCGCGGGCACATCGTGATTGATCGCCGGGGCGACGATCTCGGGCGCGGAGAACAGCACCGCGGCGTACACCAGGCCGAGGCCGACGAACAACTGCAGCCCGTTGATGTAATCGCGCGGCTGCAACAGCACCCAGACCGGCAACAGCGAGGCGATGCCGGCATAGCTGAACAACAGGATGATCCACTGCGCCTTCGGCCCCAGGCCCAGTACCGACTCCGGCAGGGTGATCGGGTAGGACTGGCCAAGGAAGATCAGCGAGTACAGCACCACCACGCCGATGATCGACGGCCAGAACAGCGAAACCTTGAAGCGGTAGATCGCCTGGCCGATGCACAGCGCCACGATGATCGCGCCCCAGGTCGGGATCACCGAAGCCGGGTTGGCTACCAGCAGGTTGGAGATCACCACCGCGAACGCGGCATTGACCATCAGCAGCAGCAGGAAGATGACGACCAGGAACAGGTTGCGGGCACGGTTGCCGATCACCGTGCCGGTCAGGGTACCGATCGACTTGCCCTTGTTGCGCACGCTGGCCCACAACGCACCGAAGTCGTGCACGCCGGCGAAGAACACGGTGCCTAGCGTGACCCACAGGAATGCCGGCAGCCAGCCCCAGATCACCGCGATGGCCGGGCCGACGATCGGCGCCGCGCCCGCGACCGAGGTGAAATGGTGGCCCCACAGCACGAACTTGTTGGTCGGAACGAAATCGATGTCATCGCGCAGTTCGTGCGCGGGCGTCCGGAAGTTGGGGTCGAGCCGGTAGATCTTCTCGGCAATGAACTTTGAGTAGAAAAAGAAGCCGGCCGCCATGGTGGCGAGACCGACGATCATCAGAGCGATGGAACTCACGGCATACCCTCCTCTCCGGCGCCCCCAACTGCGGGGCCGCCTCGGGATGAGGATGGAACGTCAGCCGCTGGATTGGAAGCGCGCGAGCCTGCCAAACCGGGCCATTGCGACTAAAGTCGCAGCAGTCCGCCACGATTGGTGCGGCGCAGCATCAGGACTGCGTGCAACCGGGCGTCCATGGCGCTACGCGCCTGCCATCACCCTCAGAAGCTGGCCGAGCCAATAGGCGACGACCGTCCCCGTCGCGTAGCCGACCGTGCCCAGCAGCACGCCCACTGGTGCGAGCGTGGGGTGGAATGCGGCCGCGACCACCGGCGCCGAGGCGGCCGCGCCGACGTTGCCCTGCGAACCCACCGCCATGAAGAACAATGGCGCCTTGACGAGTCTTGCCGAGAACCAGAGCACCCCCACGTGCACCAGCATCCAGATCAGTCCGATGAGGATCAACTCGGGCCGGTCGAACAGCTTGGTGAAATCCATCTGCATGCCGATGGAAGCGATCAGGAAATACAGACAGACAGTACCGACCCTGGATGCCCCTGCGTTCTCCAGCTTCCGGGCCCGCGTGAAGCTGAGGCCCAGCCCTCCCGCCGTCGCCAGCAGCACGACCCAGACGAACGAGGAGTCCAGGCTGAACTGCGGCGCCGCGGCGACATTGTCGGCGAACCAGGCAGCAACCGGTGCGGCGACGGCATGCGCCAGGCCCACGATGCCGAAGCCGACGCCTATGATGACCATCAGGTCGGTCAATGCCGGAATCCGCGCGTTGGCCGCCTCATAGGCGGAGATGCGCGCCTTCATGTCGTCGATGGCAGAAGTGTCGGCACCGCTACGGGCATCGATCTGTGCCGAGCGGTTGGCCAGGAACAGCCATGTCGCCAGCAACATGCTGGCGATCGCCACGTCGACCACGGCAAACTGGCCGAACAGCGTCGCATCCACCTGGTAGACCTCGCGCATCGCGACCATGTTGGCGCCGCCACCGATCCAGCTGCCGGCAAGGGCCGCCATGCCCTTCCAGGTATCGCCCGCGACCGCCGATGGCCATACCCATGCCATCACCTGGAACGACACGATCGCGCCCAGCACGATTCCCACCGTCGCCATGCAATAGACGAACAGCAGCCGAGGCCCCAACTTCAGGATTCCCTTCAGATCGATCGACAGCGTCAACAGCACCAGTGCCGCCGGCAGCAGCACGCGACTGGCCACCGGGTTGTACAGCGCACTGTTCTCACCGTCGATCAGGCCGGCCGTGTTGTAGAACGCGGGGATGAAGTAGCACAGCAACAACGCCGGCACCCATGCGAACACCTTCTTCCAGAACGGTGTCGGTCCGCTGGCAAGCCAGAAAATCAGGCCAAGCGTGGCCGCAATGAGGCCGAACACGACGATGTCGTTGCTGATCAGCGCGGTGCTGGCGGCGGGATCGGTGACGATGGCCATTCGTACTCCTCGGAAAATGCCCAGCGCGTCATCCCGGGCTGGGAGCAAAGGACGCGCTGCTGCAGAAAGCAGACCCCGACCCAGAGTCGCCGGGTCGGGACAACGGCAAGAGGCGCGGCGTCAGTCGCCGATATGCTGTTTCAGCCAGTCGTTGACCGTATCGTGCCACTGCACGCTGTTCTGCCCCTTGAGCACCCAATGGTTCTCGTCCGGGAAGTACAGCAGCTTCGACTCGATGCCGCGGCGCTGCAGCGCGGTGAATGTCGACAATCCCTGGTCGAGCGGGACGCGGTAGTCCTTCTCGCCCTGCACCACCAGCATCGGCACCTTCCACTTCGACACGTGGTTGACCGGGTTGAACTTCTCGTAGTTCGCCGGCACGTCGTACGGAGTGCCGCCGTTCTCCCATTCGGTGAACCACAACTCCTCGGTCACGTAACCCATCGAACGGGTATCGAACACGCCATCGTGATTGACCAGGCACTTCCACGGCGAGTTGCCGTTGCTGTCGAACCAATTGCCTGCAATCCAATTGATCATGTAGCCGCCATAACTGGCGCCGAGTGCGCAGGCGCGGTCGCCATCGAGGAAGCCGTACTTTTCCTGCGCTGCGACCCAACCCTTCTGCAGATCCACCAGCGGCTTGCCGCCCCAGTCGCCGCTGATCGAATCGGTGAACGCCTGTCCATAGCCTGTGGAGCCGTGGAAGTCGATCATCACCACTGCGTAGCCCTGGCCGGCATAGGTCTGCGGGTTCCAGCGGTAGCTCCAGCCGTTGCCGAAGCTGCCCTGCGGGCCGCCGTGAATGATGAAGGCGACCGGATACTTGCGTCCTTCCTCATGGTTCCAGGGCTTGACCACATACCCGTGTACGGTCTCGCCGTTCCAACCCTTGAAGCTGAACTGCTCGAAATCACCGAATTTCACTTCCGGCAGCATCTCGCCGGCACTGGGCGTCAGTGCCCGCAGCGATTCACCCTCCGGCGTGGCGGCATAGACGACGCTGCCGGTATGCAGGCTGGCGCGGGTGAAGGCCAGGGTCGGCCCTGCCGCCTGTACCGACGACACGCTGCCCTCGCCGACCAGCTTGCGGACGTCGCCGCTGGCGATGTCGATCGCGAACAGCGGATGCTCGCCCATGTCATCGACGGCGGTGTAGATCGTCGTGCCATCGGCTGACAGGGTGATCCCGCCGGCGGAACGGTCCCAGCCGGGGGCGATCTCGCGGGTGGCGCCGGTGGCCATGTCCATCGCCATCAGGCCGAAACGGTCGGCCTCGAAGCCGGGACGCTTCATCGCCGTGTAGTACAGGGTGCCGCCGTCGGCGCTGAATACCGCGCCGGTGTCCCAGGCCTTGTTGGCCTCGGTCAGATTGCGCGCCGTGCCGTTGCCATCGGCATCGACCTGGTAGAGGTCGAAGTTGGTCGACCAGGGCTCTTCGCGGTTGGCCAGTCGCGCGCTCATCACCAGCGACTGTCCATCCGGTGCCCAGGTGTATTCGCTGCTGTCGCCGAACGGTTTCGACGGCACGTTGGCCAGCAGGTCCGCCCCGACCAGATTCGCCGTGGTGGCGGGCTTGCCGCCCCGCATCCCCTCCAGCCGGGCGACGAACACACGGTTCAGGCGGCCGTCCTTCCAGGTATCCCAGTGACGGACGAACAGGCTGTCGTACACGACGCCGCTCTGCTTCGACTCCGCACGCTCGTCGAGGCGGGCCTTGTTGCAGGCCAGATCGCTGCCACAGTCCGGAAAGGCTTCGGCATTGAAAGCAACGCGGCTGCCGTCCGGCGAGATCCTGAAGCCACCGATGTCGACCGGAAAGTCGGTCAGCTGGCGCGGCTTGCCACCACGCACGTCGATCGAATACAGCTGCGAACTGCCGGACTTGCCGCTCAGGAAATAGACCTTGCTGCCATCGGGCGAGAACGCCGGCGAGTTGACGTTCCAGCCCTCAGGCGTCAGTTGCTTCGGCGGCGCCGCGTCGCGTGCGAACAGATCACGGATCCACAGGCTGGAGCCGGCCTTGTTCGCCTCCAGATCGGCCTCGCGCTTGGCGAACACGATGTGGCGCCCATCCGGCGACAGCGACGGCGAGGAGAACCGGTCGATCGAGGCCAGATCGCGGATATCGAAACCCCGCTCGGCGGCAAAGGCGGAACTGCTGGCTGCAAGCAGGCTGGCGAATGGCAGCGTTGCCGCGACCAGCAGCGGCAGGACGGCATGGCGAAGGCTCATGAAGCGGGGCTCCGGGATGGGCGAAAGGTCCGATGTTAGGCGGCTGGCCGCGCCGGGGCAAAGGCCAACGGTCACGGCCGTCTGTTGCTGCATCGCAGCAGCAAATACTGCTTCATGGAAAGAGCAGACCCAAGGGGGATGTCGGGCGGCTTCTGGATTGCGCCAGTTCACCGGCAGCCCGGCAAGCAAAACGGCGCCCGAAGGCGCCGTTTATTCATTCGCGGCAACCATTCCACCGGTCAGTCGCCGGCAGCAGCGCCTCCCGATGAGGTTGTCGCCACATCGCCACCGAGGTTCCTGGAAAGGAACGCCAACAGCTGGGTGTAGAACTCCCGCTGGTGTTCTTCCTTGTAGAAGCCGTGACCCTCGGTCTTGTAGTAAAGGGTTTCCACCGGCACACCCTCCTTCTTCAACGCCCGCTCCATCATCTCGCTGTGCTTGATCGGTGTGCGCTGGTCCTCGCCACCGGCAGCAAGAAAAACCGGCACCTTGATCCGGTCGGCGAGCCGGGCCGGGGACACCTCCGCCACCTCGTCGCGCTCACCGACCCACTCCTTCAGGTAGGTTCCGCCAGAGCGCCTTTCCTGGATATCGCCATGTACATGCATGGTCGGCAGGTCGTACACACCGACATAGCCGGCCGCGCATCGATACAGCCCGGGCTCTTTCGCCACACCCATCAGCGAGGCATAGGCGCCATAGCTGGCGCCGAAAATACAGATCCGCCCGGAATCGGCGATGCCCTGCTGGATCGCCCAGCGGGTAGCGTCGGTCAGGTCGTCCTGCATCGCCCTGCCCCATTGTTTCGCGCCGGCGGCCCTGAACGCCTTGCCGAAGCCCCCGGAGCCACGGAAGTTGACTTGCAGCACCGCGTATCCCGCCCCGGCAAGCAACTGGGCGTTGGTATCAAACCCCCACGTATCCTGGATGCCGAACGGTCCGCCATGCGGCATCACCACCATGGGCAGGCTGCTGCCACCAGAACCGTTGGGCAGAGTCAGATATCCGTGCAACGACAGACCATCGCGTGCCTTGAACGTGACCGGGCGCATCTCACCCATCCCATCCGGATCGAACCATTCGCGCCGGCTGAGCAAGTGATCCGCTTTCTTCGCAGCAATATCGAAAACATAGAAGTCGCCGGGATTGCGGTCACTGAAAACCTGCAACAGCGCCAGGTTGCCATCCGTGGTCCGCGAGGTGATCCGCACAGCCTGGCCGTCGAAGGCGGCCTCCAGGCTGCGGTACAAGCGCGCCTCCGGCTCGTCATCATCGATGAATGCAGTGCGCGGTTTGCCATTGGCGAAGAAGGCACCGACCGGAATGCGGGTCCGGCTTCGATAGATGATGCGCGCGGGATCGGCGACTTCGTCACGCAACACCTGCCTGCGACTCATGTCCGAAAGGTCCAGCGCGATGATCGCGTCCGGTCCGTCGGCCTGTTCGGCGCGCAGGTAGGCCGTGTTGTCGTCGGCCGAGAACCCGATCACCCGCTGATCCAGGCCGGTTTCGCCTTCATCGCTGATCAGCTGCCAATCGTCGCCCTTGCCGTTGCGGTAATACAGCTTGCTCATGTTATCGATACCAGCACCGTGGGCGAACCGCACCTCGCCCCGGTTGTCGGTACTGAAGTTGGCACGCCGCACCGGTGCGCGCGCAATCGGAACGCGGCGACCCGTGTAGACATCCATACGCTCGGCGCGCGTGTAGGGCTCGGCAGTGAACGGTCCCACGGCGATCACGACATGTCTGTCGTCGTTCGGCAGGGCATTGACCATGTCGGCCCAGACCCGCTCCACCTTCTTCCGGTCGATTCGCGACCCCGGCCCACTGCCCTGCAGACGCTGTCCCACCAGCATTTCGGATTTGCTGCCGTCGGCACTGACCGCATATAGCTCGCCGGTGCCCAGCGGCCGGTCCAGACTGCCGAACTTCTCCGCCATGCTGGCCACGATCCGCTCGGAATTGGCCCACCAGAAGTCATCGACAACGGTGTTCCTGGTACCGCTGACCTGTGCGGTGACCTTGCCTTCGGCACGATTGATGATCACCAGTCCGGTACGGTCCTCGCCGCGTACGGTCGCCGCGTAATACTCGCCGGTAGGCGATATCTTGATGTCGTCGAAATGATCCTTCCTGACGAAAGCCCCCACATCCACCGGTCCAGCCACGGCTGCAGGCATGGCCGAGGACGCAATGGCCAGCAGGGCCGCCAACACAATACGCTTCATCCTCCCCCCCAGATGATTGAATTACGACTCCATTGAAAGCCCCGCCCTTCTCCCCAGAAGGATGTTTCGAGGCCCGGATACTGTACACAAAGCTCCAGGGTGGCGTTCAGACGTCCAGGGTCTTCGCCAGTGCTTGCCGCCACTGCGGCAGGCCTACCCCTGCAACCTGCTCCAGGCGCCTGGTGTCGAGCACGGAGAATGCAGGCCTGCGCGCCGGTGTCGGATAGTCGGCAGTGGGGATCGGCGTGATCACGGGCGCGCGCTCAATCCGCCCTGTCTCAACGCCCAGGCGCACGATCTCGCCGGCGAATGCATGCCAGCTGCATTGCCCGGCCGTCGTCAGGTGCAGGGTTCCCGCGTCCGTCGCTCCATTCGCCAGCAGTCGTGCGGTGACATCGGCGATCAGCCAGGCCGGCGTCGGGCTGCCGACCTGGTCGCCGACGACCCGCAGTTCGTCGCGCTCGGCCGCAAGCCTCAGCATGGTGCGAAGGAAATTGTGTCCGTGCAGGGCGTAGACCCAGGCAGTTCGCAGGATCAGATGCTCGACGCCGCTGGCACGGATCGCTTCCTCGCCGGCCAACTTGCTTTCGCCGTAGACGCCCAGTGGGGCGGTCGGATCGTCCTCGCGATATGGACTGGTGCCCTGGCCGTCGAAAACGTAGTCGGTCGAGTAGTGGACCAGCGGGATGCCGGCCTCGGCGCAGGCAGAGGCGAGCACGCCCGGGGCTTCGGCATTGATGCGGAACGCGAGTTCGCGCTCGGCCTCGGCCTTGTCGACGGCAGTGTATGCGGTGGCATTGACCACGACATCCGGCCTGAAGCGCCCGACCATTCGCGCGATGGCACCGAGGTCGGACAGGTCCAGCGCTTCGGCCGGGCCCTCCGGTTCAAGACGTCCATCACGACTGGTAACGACGATTTCGCCCAGCGGTGCCAGGCTGCGGCGCAGTTCGCGGCCCACCTGGCCGTTGCCCCCGAGAAGCAGGATCTTCATGGCCTGGCGCTCATGGAACGAAAATCGGCAGCCGGTCCTCTGCTACATCCTTGAGGAGTGGTGCGCGTGCGTCCTTCTCCGACAGCACCGGCGCGCTGACAGGCCAGTCGATCGCGAGGTCGGGATCGTCCCAGCGGATGCCGGCGTCGGCCTCGCGGTCATAGGTTTCGGTGCACAGATAGGTAAACACCGCACGCTCGCTGAGGACCACGAAGCCGTGCGCGAAACCTTCCGGAATCCAGAAGTGGCGCTTGTTGTCGGCGGTCAGCAGCACCGCGGCCCAGCGCCCGAAATGTGGCGAACCGCGGCGGATATCGACCGCGACGTCCCAGACCTCGCCTTCGACCACGGACACATACTTGCCCTGTGGTTTCGGCCACTGGTAGTGCAACCCGCGCAGCACCCCTCGGCTGGATGAAGACACGTTGCCCTGTACGAACGCGGGCCTGAGCCCGTGCACGGCCAGCTTGTCGTGGTTGAACGATTCGAAGAAGAAGCCGCGATCGTCGCCGAATACCTGCGGTTCGATCACCACGCAACCCGGCAAATCGGTCTCGATCACCTTCATGGCACGAACCCGCGCTTGGCGAGGCCCATCAGGTACTCTCCGTAGCCGTTCTTCGACAATGAACCCGCCAGTTCGACCAGCTTTTCGTCGTCGATCCAGCCATTGTTCCAGGCGATCTCCTCGGGACAGCAGACTCGCAGGCCCTGACGCGCCTCGATGGTCTCGATGTAGTTGCAGGCCTCCAGCAACGACTGGTGGGTGCCCGTATCCAGCCAGGCATAGCCGCGACCAAGCTGCTCCAGATGCAGCGAACCTTCATCGAGGTAGCGCTTGTTGAGATCGGTGATCTCCAGTTCACCGCGTGGTGAAGGCTTCAGTTCAGCGGCGATGTCGCTGACCCGGCCGTCATAGAAGTACAGGCCGGTCACGGCGTAATTGGAGCGGGGCTGGCTCGGCTTCTCCTCGATCGACACGACCTTGCCGCCGTTGTCGAACTCGGCCACGCCGTAACGCTCCGGATCACGGACCCAGTAGCCGAACACGGTCGCACCTTGCTCGCGTCCATCGGCACGCTTGAGCATCGCGGTCAGGCCCGGGCCATGGAAGATGTTGTCGCCCAGCACCAGGCAACTCGGCTGCCCAGCCAGGAACTCACGGCCAATCAGGAAAGCCTGGGCAAGTCCATCCGGACTCGGCTGCACTGCGTACTCTAGATTCATCCCCCACTGCGAGCCATCCCCGAGCAGATTCTGGAAAAGCGCCTGCTCGTGCGGTGTGTTGATGATCAGCACGTCGCGGATGCCCGCCAGCATCAGTACGCTGAGCGGGTAATAAATCATCGGCTTGTCGTAGACCGGCAGCAGTTGCTTGCTGATGGCCTGGGTGATCGGATACAGACGGGTTCCGGAACCGCCGGCCAGAATGATGCCCTTGCGTGCCATGCGTCCTCCTCAGCCCTGTCCGATGCGTTCGAGGCGGTAGCTGCCATCCAGCACACGCTGCACCCATGGCTGGTTGTCCAGATACCAGTCGACCGTGCGCGCCATGCCTTCGTCGAAGCTCAGTGTTGGCTCCCAACCGAGTTCGTCGCGCAGCTTCGACGCATCGATCGCGTAGCGGCGATCGTGGCCCGGGCGATCCTTGACAAAAGTGATCAGATCCTCCCGCTTGCGGCCATCTCCAAGGGGGCGGCGTTCATCGAGCAGGCGACAGATCGTGCGGACCACGACGATGTTCTCGCGCTCGGCGTTGCCGCCGACGTTATAGGTTTCGCCAGGACGCCCTTTTTCCAGCACCCGTACGATCGCATCGCAGTGATCCTGCACGAACAACCAGTCGCGGACATTGAGCCCATCGCCGTAAACCGGGATCGGCTCACCGGCCAGCGCCTTGGCGATCACCAATGGGATCAGCTTTTCCGGGAACTGGTATGGACCGTAGTTGTTCGAGCAGTTGGTGGTCAGCACCGGCAGGCCGTAGGTGTGGTGAAACGCCCGTACCAGGTGGTCGGACGCGGCCTTCGATGCCGAGTACGGCGAGTTTGGCGCGTACGGCGTGGTCTCCGTGAAACTGCCGGTCTCCCCAAGCGTGCCGTAGACCTCGTCGGTGGACACGTGCAGGAAGCGGAAATCACGCTGGCCGGCCTCGTCGAGCGACTTCCAGTAATCGCGGACCTGCTCCAGCAGACTGAGCGTGCCGACCACGTTTGTCTGCACGAATGCCGCTGGGCCGTCAATCGAGCGATCCACATGGCTTTCGGCGGCGAAGTTGATCACTGCGTCGGGACGGCATTCATTCAACAGCGTCCGGACAAGAGTGGCATCGCCTATGTCGCCCTGCACGAACGCATGATCGGCATTGCCTTCAAGCGTGGCGAGGGTATCCAGGTTTCCTGCATATGTCAGGGCATCGAGGTTGACCACCCTGACGCCCTGCCCCACCGCATCCAATACGAAATTCCCGCCAATGAAACCGGCTCCACCGGTCACGAACCAAGTCGGCATCAAGCAACTCCAAATATCAGACAAAAGACAAAATCATGGCCCGCCGTCCGGCCATCAGAAGGGGATGTCATCATCCGCGAAATCATCGGCGAAGTCGTTCGACTTGGCCGGCGGTGCCTCACGCCGGGGCTGGGCGTCCTGCCGTGCCGGTGCGCGCTGCTGCTGCGGTCGGTCACCACCACCACGGTACTCGCCGCGGCTGCCACCGCCGCCTTCGCCGCGGCCACCGAGCATCTGCATCTCGTCGGCAATGATGTCGGTGGAGTACTTCTCCACCCCGTCCTGGCCGGTGTACTTGTCGTAACGGATCGAGCCTTCCACATAGACCTGGCTGCCCTTGCGCAGGTATTCGCCGGCGATCTCGCCGAGCTTGCCGAAGAACACCACCCGGTGCCATTCGGTGCGCTCCTGGGTGTTGCCCTCGCGGTCCTTGCGTACGCTGGTGGTCGCCAGGCTGATCCGGGTCACGGCCATGCCGCCCTGGGTGTATTTGGTGTCGGGATCGTTGCCGAGGTTGCCGACCAGGATCACCTTGTTGATGCCACGAGCCATGTACGGGGTCCTATGCTTGCTCTGGAAATTCGCCTCAGGGGCGATACGGCATTTGAGTATACCCTTCGTTCCGACACCACCGGTCTGGCTCCCGATGCCGGGTAGGAATTTCCCTACTCCCGGATGAACGGCCGGCCGGACACCGCCAGAGCACGGGCCGTGACCACGGCGCGAGGGGGACGGCCGCGCCCCACCGGTATAATCCGGCGTCCTTCGTCCCTAGTCCCCCGCATGTCAGCACAGCCTCAGGCCGCCGCTCCGGACCTCGCCACCATCCAGTCGCTCGCCCGCACGGACATGGCTGCCGTCGACGCCTTGATTCGCCGTCGCCTGGCCTCGGACGTGGTGCTGATCAACCAGGTCGCCGAGTACATCGTCGGCGCCGGCGGCAAGCGATTGCGGCCGATGCTGCTGCTGCTGGCGGCAGGCGCGACCGGCGGCGGTCGGCATGCGATCAATGCCGATGCCCATCAGCTGGCGGCGGTGGTCGAATTCATCCACACCGCGACCCTGCTCCACGACGACGTGGTCGACGAGTCCGACCTGCGCCGCGGCCGTCGCACCGCCAATGCGGTCTGGGGCAATGCCGCCAGCGTGCTGGTCGGCGACTTCCTGTACTCGCGCAGCTTCCAGCTGATGGTCGAGCTCGACCGCATGGAAGTCATGCGCATCCTCGCCGACACCACCAACCTGATCGCCGAAGGCGAAGTCCTGCAACTGCTGCACGTGCGCAACCCCGACACCGACGAAACCGCCTACCTGCGCGTGATCGAACGCAAGACCGCGGTACTGTTCGCGGCCGCGACCCGGCTCGGTGCACTGGTCGAAGGTGCCGACGTCGCCAGCTGTGACGCCCTGCACGATTACGGCATGAATCTCGGCTACGCATTCCAGATCGCCGACGACGTGCTCGACTACGCCTCGGATGCCGAAACCATGGGCAAGAACCTCGGCGACGACCTGGCCGAGGGCAAGGCGACCCTGCCGCTGATCCACGCCATGCAGCACAGCGATGCGGAAACCCGCGCCCGCCTGCGCTCGATCGTCGAGGAAGGCGACACCGACGCGCTGCCGGAAGTGCTGACCGCGATCCAGGCCTGCGACAGCCTCGCCTACAGTCGCATGCGCGCCGCTGCCTACGCCGCGCGGGCAGAAGCCGCGCTGACCGGCATCGGTGACAACGAGTACGTAGCGGCACTGCGCGGGCTGGCCCGCTACGCGGTCAGCCGCGACCACTGATCGGGATCAGCGCACGTTTCCGAAGCGCTCGGCGAAGAACAACCGCATCATCGCCATCGAACGTTTCGCCGCACGCGCGTCGTAGCGGCAGTTGCTGTCGGGCGGATTATCCGCATCCTCCTCTTGCGCGAAGCAGTGCCGCGCGCCGCTGAAGTTGACGAACTGCCAGTCTGCCCCGGCCGCATCCATCTCCTGCTCGAAGGCACGGATGTCCTCGTCCGGCACCGACGTGTCGTCTGCACCATTCAACACCAGCACAGACGTTCCGATCCGGTTGTTCTCGCCGGGTAGATAGGTCTTCAGCCCGCCGTGGAAGCTGACGATGCCGGCCAGTTCGGCGCCATCGCGCGCCAGCTCCAGTGCAACCGAACCGCCGAAGCAGAAGCCCAGCGCGCCGATCCGCTGCGGGTCCAGGGGCACCCGGTCCGCCTGCGCCTTCAGTACCTCTACCGCCTGTGCGGCGCGTGCACGCAGGGAGGCACCGCCGTCGGCATAGGCCCGGCCGACCTGCGCACGCGCCTCGTCCGCATTCTTTGGCCGCACGCCCTTGCCGTACACATCCACGACGAGCACCACGTGATCCTGCCCGGCAATCTGGCTGGCCTTGGCGATGGCATGTTCGCCCACACCCATCCAGTTCGGCACCATCACCAGTCCCGGACGCGTCGCGGTGGAAGCATCGTCGTAGACGAGCGCGCCCTCGAAGGGCTCGCCGTCCACCTCCCACGCGACCGGTTCGGTCCGCATTTCAGCCAGGACCGGCAGGGCGGGCAAGCAAAGAACAAGGGCCGCGACTATGCGACGCATGACCGGTCTCCGTCGAGGAACACGGTGCGAGCCTAGCGCGGTCGGTACCGGAGCGCATGCTGCGGCGCCGGAAGCGGACTCAACCGATGCCGAGCCCCGGAATCGAACTGATCGCGTCCGGGTCGGAACCGGCCAGTTCGGCAAAATGACGACCGCGGGCGACATAATCGCGATACGGGCCGAAGCTGGGCGCACCAGGCGACAGCAGCAGCACGCCATTGCCGTCCAGGCATTCGCGGGCTGCGACGACAGCGCTTTCCAGCGTATCGGCTTCGCGCAAGTCGAAGCCGGCCTTCCCGGCCTGCGGCCTGAGCAACGCGGCGATCCGCGGACCGTTCTGCCCCATCGTGACGATGGCCACCGGCGTGCGCGTCGCTTCCGCCCGCATCGCATCCACGAACACCGACCAATCCAGGCCGCGGTCATGGCCGCCTACCAGCACCGCGACACGGCGGCCGGCGAAGCAGTCCAGCGCCGCCAGGGTCGCGTGCGGAGTGGTGCTTATGGAGTCGTTGACGTACTCGATGCCGCCGCGCACGCCCAGCGACTGCAGGCGGTGCGGCAACGGCCGGAAATCCGTGGCGGCCGCGGCCAGCGGAACCGCTTCCAGCCCCAAAGCCTCGATGGCGGTGAGCGCCGCACACAGGTTGCCGCGGTTGTGGCGGCCTGGCAGTGGCAGCGGCGAAGTGTCGAGCACTCTCTGGTCGCCACGATGCAGGATATCGCCGCGCAGGTGCCAGCCCTCCTCGCTGCCGTACCAGCGCACCTCGCTGTCCGGCAGCCGGAGCACGGACAGGCGCGGATCGGCGGCGTTGAGCACGGCGATACGAGGCCTCCCCTCGACCACCAGCCGCAACTTGTCCTCGACGTAGCGATCTTCCGAACCGTGCCAGTCCAGGTGCTCCGGAAACACATTGGTGACGACAGCGACCTCGGGACGCACGCCGCTGGCGGCGACGTCGCCGGTCTGGTAGCTCGACAACTCGATCGCCCAGTACGCAGGTGGCAGCGCTGGCGGCGGGCCAAGCACGTCAAGCAGCGGCAGGCCGATGTTGCCAGCCAGGGCGGTGCGATGACCGCCCGCACGCAACAGATGGGCGAGCAACGCGGTAGTGGTGCTCTTGCCTTTGGTACCGGTCACGCAGACGGCGTTGCGAACGAAACCCGCATCGTCTGCATGATCTGCGAACCACAGCGCAGTACCGCCGATAAAACGCGTGCCGCGCTCCGACGCAGCCATCGCCTCGGGTCGGTATGGACTGATACCGGGCGACTTGATGACCACATCGAAGGTGGACAGGCGATCCGCCGAGGCCTCGGTCTCCACCGTCAATGCCGGGTCGCCGAGCGCACGGATGCCTTCAGCTTCCCTCTCGGTGCAGAACACTGTCAGCGGCTGGTGCGCGAGCCGGAGCGAAGCACGCAACGCCGCATGGGCCGCACGGCCTTCGAGGCCCCAGCCCCAAAGCGCGACCTTGCGGCCGTCAAGCGCGGAGAAACTAGTCCGAGAGCCGCGCACCCAATCGCTCCCGAAGCGCGGGGGGAATGCGGTGCCCATCGTCGGGCACCAGCAACGGATCAATGGCCAACTCATCCCTGTCCAATTGCGGCAGGATCTCGCGGGCGAAGCGTTCGACCACCAGGTCGCCACGCCACTCCGCGCGCGTGGCCAGCAGCGCCATCGCCGCACGCGATTCGCGCCCCTCGCCGACGCATTCGAATGGCTTGTGGTCGCGATATTCCAGCAATGCGTCGTAGCCGGCGATCTGGTCTTCGTCATCGAGCAGGTTGCGACCGAAGATGCCGACCAGGCGCGGCTTGGGCATGAACGGCGCCAGCGCGAGGAACACGAAATGGCACTTCGGGCACACGCCGCACCAGCGGTTGGCCGGGCGCTCGCCGAGGATGTGGAAGTTGCGGTTGCAGCTGGAGAAATGCGCGTCGTAGCGGTCGCTCCTGGCGAACTGCCGGGCCACCGCCAGCTCGCTCAGCGGCCGCAGCAGCGAGTAGTAGTGCAGGTCGGCGGCGACGCGGCGCTCCACGTATTCGCCGAAGGCCTGCTCGAACGCCCAGCCCTTCGACCACTGGTGGTTGACCTCGTCGGTCCCCCTGCCGTCAGGGGCGATGATGATCGAACCGTAGCTGGCCGAGCGCTCGTTGGAGAACACGACCTGGTCGACGCCATGCAGCAGCGCGGCCAGCACCAGGATCGCCGAGTTCACCGCGGTGACCGGGATATGCCCGTTCCACGCGCCCTGGCGGTTGTACTCGAACAGTTCGGGGGCCAATGCGCGGCCGATATTGAGGGTCGGCAGACCGGTGCGGTTGGCACAGGCGCGGATCAGCTGCGAGCCGCCTATCCAGGCCACGGTCTGCTCGACGCCCAGCTCGCGCAGGGCCTCGATGCTGACCAGCGAGTCCTTGCCGCCGCCGATGGCGACGAGGGCGTGCTGGCGCAGGCCGAGGGATGCACGTTCCCCCGGGTGCGCTTCGCTTACCCGGGCTACAGGGAACTTGATCCTGTCGTGGAGGTTCAAGCCATTCCGATACGCGAATTCACCCAGTCCGTTGACGTAGATCGTCTCCAGCAGTGCCGCGGTGTCGGCGTCGATCCCGTACGAGTCGATCCGGATTTCCCCGGGCACCGCCGCCTTGTAATAGCTGACACCGGCGATCAGGTGCAGCAGGCGCAGCGCGCGTTCGACCGCCGCAACGCGTGCGGCGTCCAGCCCTGCATCGCCATTGAAAAACGGCGCGCCGGGCACGGTGATGGTCTCGACCAGCTCCGGGCCGTCGTCGAAGGCGTACACCAGTGTCGCGATGCCGGTTTCCGGGTCGAAGCCGCAACGCACGAAGCGGAACGCTTCGATCGCGTCACGCTGGAAGCTCCACTTGTTCATTCCATCCACTCACTCATTCAATCACGTCCTCAACCGGCAGGGCCCGCAGGTTGTAGGTACTGGCCATCGTGTAGCCGTAGGCCCCGGCATCGGCGATCAGCATCGCGTCGCCCGGCACCGTGGTCGCCGGCAGGCGCACGCGATGGCCGAACACGTCGCTGGATTCGCAGATCGGCCCGACCACGTCGAAAACGCCGTCGGTCGCTTCATCCAGCCGCTGCAGGTTGATGATCTCGTGCCAGGCGTCGTACAGCGCCGGGCGGATCAGCGCATTCATGCCGGTATCCAGGCCGACGCGCAGCACGCCATCCTTCTCCACCACCTGCGAGGCGCTGGCCAGCAATACGCCGCACTCGGCGACCAGAAAACGGCCGGGCTCGACCACCAACTGGAACGCCGGATGCACCGCTTTCATCTCGGCCAGGCCTTCGGCCCAGTCGCCGAGGTCGAACGGCTCATCGTCCTGGCCATAGGGAATCGGCAGGCCGCCACCGATATCCAGCACCTGCACGCTGCCGATGCGGCGCGCGAAGCCGGCCAGTTCGTCGTACATCTGCCGCCAGTGCGCACGCGTCTCCACGCCACTGCCCAGGTGCGCGTGCAGGCCAACGATGCTCACCCCCAGGTCACGGGCGGCATCGACGAACTCGTCCACGCGGGCAACGGCGAGGCCGAACTTGGAGGCCTTGCCGCCGGTGGTGACCTTCTCATGGTGGCCATCGCCGTAACCGAGATCGATGCGCAGCCAGATGCTGCGGCCACGGAACACCTCCGGCCAGCGGCGCAGCGCCTCGACATTGTCGACGGTGACGGTCACGCCCAGCTCGAACGCGGCCGCGTACTCGGTGTGGGGCGCGAAGCTCGGGGTGAACAGTACCCGACGGGGGTCCAGTTTCGGCAGGACTTCGAACACATGGCGCAGTTCACCCAGCGAGACGCATTCCAGGCCGAAACCCTCGGCGACCAGTGTCTTGAGGATCTGCGGATGCGAGTTGGCCTTGATCGCGTAGTAGCGGCGATCGATCGCATCGATGGCGGTCAACTGGCGCGCACGCTCGCGCACCGTCGGCAGGTGGTAGACATAGCGTGGCGTGCCGCCTTCCGCCAGTTGCAGCAGGCGCTCGCGTTCGGCCTTCCACCATGGCGTCGGTTTCGGCCGAAGCTGGCCCTGGATCTCGCGCCAGCGCGGGCCGAACACCTGCGCCTCGTACACAGGCATCGCGCCGCTGTCGATCAGTTCGGCGTGCAGGAACGGCAGCATGCCGTCGGCATCGGCTTCGTCGATCACGAAGGTCAGGTTGAGGTCGTTGGACGACTGCGAGATCAGGTGCACCCGCTCCTTGCCGAAAGTCGCCCAGACACCCGACAGCTTGTGCAGCAGCGAACGCATGCCGCGCCCGACCAGGGTGATCGCCGCGCACGGCACGATCACCCTGACCCGGCAGATCTGCTCCAGGTCGGCCGACAGCGCTTCCAGCACGTTGGTGTTGACCAGGTTCTCGCTCGGGTCCAGCGACACGGTGACGTTGGTCTCCGAGGAGCCGATCAGGTCGACCGACAAACCGTGCCGCTTGAAGCGCTCGAAGATGTCGGCGAGAAAGCCGACCGACTGCCACATTCCGACGCTTTCCATCGACACCAGCACGATGCCGTTGCGGCGGCTGATCGCCTTGACGCCCGGCACGGTCGCGGCCGAGGTATCGATGCGGGTACCGGGCAGATCGGGGCGCTCGGTGTCGAGGATCGCCATCGGCACATCCGCATGCCGGCACGGGCCGAGCGAACGCGGATGCAGCACCTTGGCACCGGTGGTGGCGATTTCCTGCGCCTCGGCATAGTCGAGGCGGGTCAGCAGGCGCGCGTCGGGCACCTCGCGCGGATTGGCGCTGAACATGCCCGGCACGTCGGTCCAGATCTCGACCCGCCGGGCCTTGAGCAGGCAACCGAAGTACGCCGCCGAGGTGTCCGAGCCGCCACGGCCGAGCACGGCGGTGCTGCCATCGCGATGGCGGGCGATGAAGCCCTGGCTGATCAGCAGCGGATTGGGCTGGGTCGAGAAGCGTTCGCCGAAACCGGCATCGGCCTCGCGCTGGCAGTTGACCGACAGCCGCTGCGACCACTCGCTGGCGTTGGGCAGCGATACCGCATCGAGCCAGTCGCGCGCGTCGCACCAGCCGAAATCGTGGCCCTGCGAGCGCAGGTAGGCCGCGCCAAGCGTGGACGACATCAACTCGCCCTGGGCCAGCACCTCGGCCTGCCAGTCCAGCGCCAGTGTGGTGCCGCGCGGGTCGGCGCCCAGCGCACGCAGGGTACTGATCCGCTCGCCGAGCACGGCGTCGGCATCGAGATCCAGCTCGCCGCAGAACATGCGATGGCGCTCGACCAGCGCCTCGACGCGCGCCGCGACATCGTCGCCGGCACAGATCGCGGTCAGTTCGTTGGTGACCCCGGACAGGGCCGACACGATCACCAGCACGCGGGCATGCTCTTCGGCCATGCGTTTGGCGGCGAGCGTCCCGATGGTGTCCCAACGGTTGCGACGGGACACCGAGGTGCCGCCGAACTTGAGTACGACCCAACGCTGTCCTTCTGCCACCACTGCGCCTCTGAGGTTATGTCGATATGGGGAGATGGAACCGGCACGAGGCACCGGCACCGCCTAGAATCACCTGCCCTGCCGGACAATCGCGGGCCGCATGTCCCGCCCTCGGGACATCGGGGCCGGCATACCGCCCATGCATCCGAGCCCGCTACTCCAAACCGGCAATTCTAGAGCAACTCCCCTCCCCCGACCCCACACCTCCCCCGTTTTCCTCATGACCCGTCGTTATCTGCAAATGGATGTATTCGCCGACCGCCCTGGCGCCGGCAACCCGCTCGCCGTGATTCCCGATGCCGAAGGTCTGGACGATGCCGCCATGCAGGCGATCGCCCGCTGGACCCGGCTGCCGGAGACCACCTTCGTGTTTCCGCCGACACAACCCGGCGCCAGCTACCGTGTGCGCATGTTCAGCCCACGCCGGGAGGTGCCTTTCGCGGGCCATCCGAGTGTCGGCACCGCGCACGCCCTGCTGGAACTCGGCCGGGTGGCGCCGGTCGACGGCCTGCTGTGGCAGGAAGGCGCGGCCGGCCTGCTGCCGCTGGCGATAGACGGCGAAGGCCCCGGGCGCCGGATCGCGATACGCACGCCGCGAGCCTCGGTGGTCGAGGTGGCGTCCGCAAACGACCCGCGCCTGGCCGATGTCCTCGCCGGCCTGTCTCCGGGTGCACTTCCGCCGGCGTTGATGGACGGCGGCCGCCGCTGGTGGCTGGCCGAAATCGCCGACGAGGCCGCCCTGCGGACCATCGAACCGGCCTGGGACGCGATCGAGGCGCTGGCCCACGCGACCGACAGCATGGGCCTGTGCTGCTTCGCCCGTGCCGACAGCGGCAACGATTACGACCTCGTGGTCCGCGCCTTCGTCGGCGCCACCGCCCGTTTCGAGGACGCCGCCTCAGGCGCCGCCAATGCCACCCTCGCCGCCTGGCTGGCCCACAACGACGCCCTGCCCGGCCGCGACGGCCGCTACGTCGTCAGTCAGGGCCGCGAGGTCGGTTTCGACGCCCGCCTGCACCTGCACGTGGATGCCGACGGCGAGGTCTGGTCCGGCGGCCGGGTGGTCACCGTGGTGCGCGGACAGATCGACTGGTAAGGCGCCCTCGTCCGCGTGCCGCGCGCCACCCATGCGCGGCCCATGCCAGCACCAGGCCGCCCGCCGCACCCAAACGGTGCGCTTCGGTCGTCACCGATACTCCGGTACCGCCCACCGCTCCGGACGACATCTCCCACCACAACTTCAGGCCGAGCAGGGCCAGCCCGACTACGGCCACGATCCCCCTGCGTTGCACCAGGAGCCATGCCAGCCAGCCGTGCAGCAGGCCGGACAGGCCGGCATACCACTGCAGGTCAGGCAGAAGCAGCAAGACCCCGATACTGATCACCGGCATCAGGACCAGCGAGGCCAGCAACAATCGGCCCATGGCCTGGGAACGGACAGCCACGACCGCCAGCATTACCAGCGCTGTGAGGTTCAGCCCTGCGTGGGCCGGATCCACATGCACGAGATGACCAGTCCACAGGCGCCATAGCTGGCCGGCCTCCAGCATTGGCCGGTCCAGCGCCAGCGCGTCGAACACGGCGGGCCAATGCAGGCCGGCCAGTGCCAGCGCACCGGTCGCCAGGGTTACCCGCGTCGCCGCAACAGCAGCAGCGCGGCGCCCAGCAACAGAACGCCCAGCTCCCACGCCCGTACGCTCCCCTTTCCACCCGATCGTTGATGCCAACTGCTTCCGGATCGGCGATCCACCAGCCGCACCTGACCTTCCTCGCGCACCCGCCGGTCGAAATCGGCAATCGATGCATCCAGATTGGCGACCATGTCGGTGACTGCGGACTGAAAGCTTTCGCGCGCCAGCCGGTCCTGCACGTCGCCAACCCGGATCGCGGTGGACGCAGCCTTCTGCTGGTCCTGTCCCGGCGCGCGCAACAGCAGGGTTCGCGTGGCCACGTCGAACACCGAGGTATCGACGAAGGTGCTGACCTGGTTGCGGTTGGCCGGGACCGTGTAGGCGCCGACGATGGTCCAGTACAGGAACGATGCCGCCGACTCCTCGGTGCGCAGGACCTGGTCATAGGACACCAGTGCGACGATATCGACTCCGTGCAGGCGCGCGACCTGTTCGAGATTTTCGAATCCGCCTCCAGGTCGCAGATAACTGTCCGGCACGATCTCGATCCGCTCGATGAAGGGCTGGCTCTTGAATGCGTCACGCACCTGGTCCAGCAAGGATTGCTTGTCGGCCCCGGTAAGCCCGACAGGCTGTCGCGACGACGGCACGAACATCAACCCCACCCGGGCAGGCAACCGGACCTCCGGGGTTTCCTCATGCATCGGCTCGAACTTCTCGCCAGCCGGGTACAGGTAGTCGACCACGCTGCTGGATACGCCGGTACGTTGTGCCGCTCCGGAAAAGAACGAGGCACACCCGGCGACCAGCGATACCGCGGCAAGCCCCAGCAACATCGCCACGACCCGCTTGCCCCAGTGACACCGGGAGCCCTTGTGACGGCGCAGCTCTCCGCCTTTCGAATCTTCCATTTTCGCCCCCTGAGTTTCCTGGACCGGCCAGGCCGGAATGGCGGGACTATAGCCGATGCCACGATGGGCCTCGTGTGGCCGTTCCATCCACGCTCCCGCCTTCAGCGAAGGCGTGGCGGCTGCCGCTTGCGTTCGATCACCGATTCTCGCCGCTACCTGACTGTCCCGACGCGACCTGCCGGCCTTGACGGCGAATGTCCCCCGGCCGCCGCCCGTGGCGGCGGCCTCCTCCTTGATTTCGCCGTCAAGGCCGGCAGGTCACGTCGGGTCGCGCGGCCACGCTGGAACGCGAAGCCGGTCCTCTGCTTCTGGAACCACCGATCATCTCCGAACGCCGGGGGCGAAGGCCCTTGGGTGTGAAATCAAGGAGGAGGCGCCGGCCCTGGCCGGCGCCGGGGGACATTCACACCCAAGGGCCTTCGTCCCCAGCGCCCAGTCATCCAACAGACCCGGCGCTTCTCCCTTGATCGGGGGAGAACCTCAGACCTGTCGCAACCACCCCGCGACCCGCCCGGCCACGGCCGGCGCGGCACGGCCGAGCAAGGGCCTACATGGCTGGCATCGGCCAGATGCATGCAATCGCCCGACCAGGCCCGGGCCAACCCGGCCGTGACCCCGGCCGGCACGTCCTCGTCGTGCTCCGAAGCGATGCACAAGGTCCGGCAGACCGGCGCGGCCATCGCCACGCCAGCATGCGCCTCGCGCAGCACCGCGCCCGACTCGTCGCGCCAGCGGCGGAACGCGAACAGCGTGGTGGCCGGATCGGCATCGGGCAACGCACGGCGGGTCGAGGCCAGTCGTGCGTCGCGGCCCCATGGCACCACGTCAGGCCATTCACGGCTGGGCAACTGCCCGGCCCATGGAGACGGCGGCAGCGGGTTGACCAGCACCAGCGCATCGGCGGCATCGGCAACGATCACGGCCAGCAGTCCGCCAAGGCTCGCGCCGATCGCCGCTCGTGGCCGCGGCAGAGCCGCCAGCGCAGCCCGTGCCTGGACGACGTAGTCATCGAGCCGGGTGGCCTGCAAACCGGCCGCGACGGGCATCAGGTCGAGAGCGTGGACAGCGATGCCCTCGGCCTCCAACACTGGCTGCCAGATCGCCCATTCCCAGCCGCCACCGCCGGCGCCGTGCAGCAGCAGGGCGTGGCGGCAGTCGCCGGTCGCCTCCCCCAGCAAGCGGGGTCAGGCCTTCAGCGTCGCCGACAGGCTGACCGGGACCGACAGCGCACGCGAAATCACGCAGCCGGCCTTTGCGCCTTCCGCGATCTGCTGGAACTGCTCGACACTGATTCCGGGCACGCTGGCCTCGACGATCAGGTGCACGCCGGTCACGGTCGGCCCCGGGTCCATGCCCGGCTCCATCTCGACCTCGGCACGGGTCTGGATGCGGTCGGGGGTGAAGCCCTCCTTTCCGAGCACTGCCGACAGCGCCATGCTGAAGCAGCCTGCATGGGCCGCGGCCAGCAATTCTTCGGGATTGGTCCCTTTCTCGTCGCCGAAGCGGGTCTTGAAGGAATAGTTCTGGGCCTCGAACAGGCCACTCTGCGGGGTGCTCATCGAACCCTTGCCGGCCTGCAGGTCGCCCTGCCAGACCGCATCGGCGTAGCGCTTGAATGCCATCTGCCTTGCTCCGTCATGGTGGAATCAGCCTTCAAGAATAGCCATTCGTTTGTTATCGACCCGCGACGCCCGGCGGGCCGGCCACGGCAGGCTTGACCTCCATTGCAGACAGCGCGAGGCTTGCATCCCCGGTCCGGGCTCGCGCCCGGCCGGCACCCCGCCATGACCGCCCGCCGAGCGCCACTCCGCCCTCGGACGACAGCGCTACCGAAGCGGACAGCCATGACGGCCCATCCACTCCACCATCCTGGGAGGGACGGCCTCATGTCCTACAGCACCGCCGATATCCGCAATGTGGCCCTGGCAGGCCACCCCGCCGCCGGCAAGACCACCCTGTTCGAAGCCCTGCTGCACGCCGGCGGCACCATTCAGACGGCAGGCAGCATCGAACGCGGCACCACGGTGTCCGACTTCGACCCGATGGAAAAGGCGCGCGGCCATTCGCTCGATGCCGCGATCGCCAGCACCGACCACAACGGCGTCCATCTGAACCTGATCGACACCCCCGGCTACCCCGATTTCCGCGGTCCGGCGCTCTCGGCGCTGGCGGCCGTGGAGACGGTACTGGTCGTCGTCGATGCCGACCACGGCGTCGAGTACGGCACCCGTCGGATGATGGATTACGCCAGATCGCGCCAGCTCTGCCGCGCGGTGGTCATCAACAAGATCGACCACGAAGGTGTGGACCCGGGCCGGGTGCTGGAGGAACTGCGCGAGGCCTTCGGCCCGGTTTGCCTGCCGCTCAACCTGCCAACCGATGGCGGCAAAGCGGTGGTCGACTGCTTTGGCACATCGGAAGGCGACAGTGACCTTGGCCCGATCGCCGACTGGCACCAGAAGATCATCGACCAGGTGGTCGAGATCAACGAGACGGTGATGGAGCACTATCTCGACCTCGGCGAGGACGGACTGTCCGGCGATGAACTGCACGACGCCTTCGAGCAATGCCTGCGCGAAGGCCACCTGGTGCCGGTGATGTTCTGCTCGGCGCGCAGCGGCGTCGGCGTGAAAAAACTGCTCGACATCGCCGAACGCTGGTTCCCGAACCCGGCCGAGGCCAACCCGCCCCCTTCGAGAAAGGCCCTGAACACGAACGCATCGAAGCCGTACCCGATCCGAAGGCGCACGTGATCGCCGATGTATTCAAGGTCATCAACGACCCCTTTGTCGGCAAACTGGCCGCGTTCCGCGTCTACCAGGGCACCGTGCGCCGCGACACCCAGCTATTCGTCGACGACGGCCGCAAACCCTTCAAGGTCGGCCATCTGTTCAAGTTCAAGGGCAAGGACCACGTCGAGATCGAGCGCGCGATTCCCGGCGACATCGCCGCCGTTGCCAAGGTCGACGAGCTGCATTTCGACGCGATACTGCACGACAGCCACGACGAGGACCACATCCACCTCGCGCCGCTGGATTTCCCCAAACCGATGTTCGGCCTCGCGGTCGAGGCGACGCGCAAGGGTCAGGAACAGAAACTGGCCGCGTCATTGCACAAGCTGGCCGAAGAGGACCCCTGCTTCGTCGTCGAACACGAAACCGAGACCAACGAGACCGTGATCCGCGGCCTGTCCGATCTGCACCTGCGGATCAACCTGGAGCGGCTGCAGGAACGTCATGGCGTCGAGGTCGAATCGCGCCCTCCGCGGATCGCCTACCGCGAGACCGTCAGCGGCAAGGCCGAGGGCCACCATCGCCACAAGAAGCAGACCGGTGGCGCCGGCCAGTTCGGCGAAGTGTTCCTGCGCATCGAACCGCTGCCGCGTGGCAGCGGCTTCGAATTCGTCGACGAGGTCAAGGGCGGCACCATCCCGGGCCAGTTCCTGCCCGCGGTCGAGAAGGGCGTGCGCCAGGTCCTGCAGGGCGGCGCGCTGGCCGGCTACCCGATGCAGGACATCCGGGTGATCGTCTACGACGGCAAGCATCACCCGGTCGACAGCAAGGAGGTCGCCTTCGTCGCCGCCGGCAAGAAGGCCTTCCTCGACGCAGTCGGCAAGGCGCGCCCGCAGGTCCTCGAACCGATCGTCGACCTTGAGGTCGCCGCGCCCGAGCAGAACATGGGCGACATCAGCGGCGGCCTGGCGGCCAAACGCGCCCGCATCAACGGTACCGACGCGACCAAGGGCCACGAGATCGTGGTCAAGGCCCAGGTGCCGCTGTCCGAGCTGGAAGGCTATGCGGCGGAGCTGAAATCGGTGACCGCCGGCCGCGGTCGTTACTCACTGGACTTCAGCCACTACGAGCCGGTACCGGCACAGGTGCAGCAGAAACTGGTCGAGGCGTACAAACCGCATCACGAGGAGGATTGATGGCGAAAGCACGCACCATGGCCGAGGCAAAGCGGCTGGAGGACATCCCGAACATCGGCCCGTCGATGGCCGACGACCTGCGCGCGCTCGGCATCGAAGCGCCAACCGGGCTGCGCGGCAAGGACGCAACCGGGCTCTACTTGCAGCTATGCACCCTGACCGGCCTGCGCCAGGACCCCTGCGTGCTGGACACCTTCATAGCCGCAGTCGCGTTCGCCGACCGCGACGACGCTCGACCGTGGTGGGCGTTCACCGAAGGGCGCAAGGCGATCTGGGCTGGAGTGGAGGCGCGGTTGCCGGCAGGCTTGCGACGCCTCCGATAGCTCATACCCCTTGTGACTCAGGTGTACGGCTCGATCGCACTGAAGATCCCTGTCTTTGTCATCTTTCGCCGCAACGGAAATCGTGCGAGCGCATCGACTGGGTCCACGAGATCGAGCCGCGAGAAGTCGATCTCCTGCCAGCCCGACCGCTCGACAACCACACTGATCAGATATTCATCACGAATGGTCCCGGTCGCTTTATCTGGACGCTGTGAGTAGCCCGATGCCACCACTTCTCCAAGCGTCGGTGCGGCATGGAAAGCTTCTCCTACGAGTCGAAACATCACTGCATGAACATGTGCCGCATAGAGCTTGCGTTTGGCCGATTCACTGAAAGGTTTGACTCGTAACTCGCGCGCCCTAACGGCAACTTCCGGCACCCCATGAGGCAGATCCTCGATCTCAGGAAAGTCGACATCAAGGCATAGCCTGCTGCCTTCAGGACTAAGCGCAAGATCGACAGAAGTATCCTGAGGCCATTGCAATCCGGTCAGATGCCAGCCGAGGAAATCCTCAATACCTGCACTATCTCCACTATCGCGCTTCCTGAAGTAACTTTGACGCTCAAGTGCTTTTCTGTCATGTGCAGAACGAGCATCGAGCCAACCTCGATGCACTGCTTGATACGCTTCAACGCCCGCATCATTTGCGGCATCCACCTTGCGCCGATGCCAAGGCAACACTTTCCATAGCCAATGATAGTTTTCCAACTCAGGAGGTGATGGCTCCTGAAGGTCAAACGGCTTCCGCACATACTCCAGCGAAGGGACTGAAGATGGCGTGGTGCGATGCAACGTAGCCAGAGAATGGATATCCGCGCTGATTGCCTCACACTGCGAGGCAAGCTGATCCAGCAGCTCGTTTCGAAGATGCTTCCACGCAACCTCCTGTACTTCGAACGTAAGCGAGGCACCCTCGCTGTCTACAAGATCGATGGAGCCGCCATCCAGCGGTGCTGTCAGGCGCGGACCGGACGAGTAGAAGCGCTCAAGAAGCTCGGCCTCCAACTCACGCCGGCTTACCTTCGCTGATCCAAAGCCAGGAGTTTGACGGCCAGAAAGCTTCTTTCGCTGGTAAAGCCCTGAACCTGGAATACTTGCGTTCCCCCAGACACCTTTCGGCCCTACAGATACCGACGCCCCACGAGGCCCGAAGGAAAGACCAACGCCGCTACCTGAAAGATTCAGACCAATCCCCGGCGCGATCCTGATCCGACGCCTGAATCTCATTGCACGTTACCCTCTACCCCATCCGCGTCTGCCTTAGCCTTCGACAAAGCATCCGAGAATCCAGCAGCCAGGATGCCAGTGGGCATGGCAATCAGCCCAATCCCGGCGAACGCAGTTAGCGATGCGAAGAATTTTCCAAGCGGAGTCAGCGGAACCAAATCGCCGTAACCGACCGTTGTCAGCGTCGCCACGCTCCACCAGGCCGCACGCGGGATGCTTCCAAATGCCTCAGGCTGACCATCACCCTCAACGACATACAGGACTGCCGATGAGACCAGTATCACGCAGGCTGCCAGCAGCATGGTGAAACCAAGTTCAAAACGCCGGCTGTGTATGGACTCGAAGACCAGGCGTATCGCTGTCGAATAGCGCGCAAGCTTGGTCAGGGCAAGCAGCCGAAGCAAGCGAACCAGCCGGAGGATCATCGACTCCGGGCCTGACAACCCAACCAGAAAGGGGGCCAATGCGACCAAGTCGATTACCGCCATTGGTTGTCGCATGTAGCGAACACGTCCGAGAAAGCCCGAGAACTGGGACTGTGATCCAGCACTCCAGACGCGAGCCATATACTCGACCAGGAAAATGCCCCCGAACACAAACTCGACATATAGCAGAGTGGGCCCGGCAAACTCACGGACCATAGGCTCGGTGGAGACTACGGCAATGAATACACTGGCAAGGATTATCGATACCAGGCCACGCTGAAAGCCGTTGAGCCCTTCACTCCCTTCACCGTGAATGATCGCGTATATGCGACTTTTCCACACGATTCTGCCCCCCTGTCTTCGCGAAGGGTACGCCCCATAAAGTTCGCTGTCATCCGCCGACAAGAATGGACGCACAGAGCACAAAAATTTCTACACATGCTTGCCGCGCGTCCAGCCCTCATGCGCGAGCCACTGGCGGCCGGACTCCTCGGCGCCCTCTTCTAGTGTCGTCGCCATGCTGTCGTTCCAGCGGTTGAGGTAGCCGAACAACGCGATCACGCCGAGGATCTCGACGATCTCCCCTTCATCCCAGTGCGTGCGCATCCGCGCCTGCACGCCCTCATCGACCGCGTTGGGCACCTGCGAGGCGGCCAGCGCGAAATCCAGCGCGGCGCGCTCGGCCTCGCTGAAGGCCGGATGCGAGCGGTACTCCCAGACATGCTCCATCTGGTCGGCATCGGCGCCATAGCGCTCGGCGGCGCGGATCGTGTGCGCCTGGCAATAGCGGCAGCCGGCGACATGGCTCGATACATAACCGATCAAACGCTTGAGCGCGCTGGTAACGCGGCCCCGATTCTCCATCACCGCCATGTTCAGGGCGATGAAGGACTTGGCGATCGCCGGCCGCCGCATCATCGTCAGTACGCTGTTGGGGCAGAAGCCCAGCGTTTCGTTGAAGAACTTCGCCAGCTCGGCGACTTCGGCGTCGCTGTCGGCAGGCAAGGGATCGACCAGTGGCATGACGGCTTCCCAGGTTCGCGATGAGGGTTCGAGCTTACATCCCCGCGCAGGCTGCTAGCCTTGCCGGATGACTGCCACCCCACCCCGCATCGTCCTCGACACCAATGCCTGGCTCGACCTGCTGGTGTTCGACGACCCTCGCATCATCGCGATCGGCACGGCAATCCGCTCCGGGCAGGTCGAAACCGTAACCAATGCGGATTGCAGGGAGGAATGGCGTCGGGTACTCGGCTATCCGCTACTGGCGCTGGAATCCGATCGTCAACGCTCGCTGCTCCAGGCCTTCGACGCCAGCGCGGTCCATCTCGATACCAGGCCCGATGAAACGGCGACATTGCCGCGATGCCGCGACCCCGACGACCAGAAGTTCCTCGAACTCGCCCATGCCAGCGGCGCCCGTTGGCTGGTCAGCCGCGACAAGGCATTGCTCAGACTCAATCGCCACACCCGGCGCGATGGCCTGTTCGCCATCCTGGTGCCAGAGGCCTGGACATCGCCCGACTAGATCTCGAACCGGTACGACAATTTCACCATCAACTGTTCGTCATCACGCAGGTCGAAGCTGTCGAACAGCGCATTGCCCACACCATCGGCATGGTCGAGAGCGTCGAAGCCACCACGGCCGTATACGACGTACAGGTACGACAGCGGCGCCAGCTCGTATCGGTAGCGGATCTGGAAACCGAAGTTGCGCACGCTGAAGTCATCGACGGGATCGGCGACGGCGATCGCATGGCCGGCGGGATCGAAGCGCCAGGCATCATGCGCCCGTGCGTCGATGCCGATCGCCTGCAGCTTGACCCGCAACTCCTGGCGGCTGCCGATGCTCCAGTCCAGCCCGGCCCGCAGCTTCACCTCACGCCCGTCGTAGGCGCCGACCAGGTTGCCCTGATCCGGCCCCTGCCAGATCAGCCAGTCCGGTCGGCGGATGGTGATCGCGCCGGCGTTGATGCTGAAGGCATCGTTGACGAAATAGGTGGCGCCGTACCAGACCGCGGAGCCGATCTTCGAATTGCCGGCCAGTCCGCCACTGAACACTTCCAGCTCGACATCGTGCGTCCAGTTCCCCTTGCGCGGGCGCTCGTACTCGTAGAACGCACTGAAGTTGGACGGCAGCCTCACGACGCCGTTACCGCGCAGCAGCGTGTCGTTGATGCCGGCGCTGTTGATGTTGATCTGGCCGTACTCGGAACTGCCGTTGCGCAACTGCCCCTGGCGGCTGAGCCGGAACTGGTCATTGAGCTTGTCGCCGCGATTGTTGTGGATGGTGGTGATGCGCCCTCGCCAGTCCTTGGAAGCGTAGCGCGAGGTTTCCGGCAACTCGGCAAAGCGCCGGCGCACCTCCCAATGCAGGTAATTCATGCTGTTGCGCGACAGGTAGCCGGCATCGTTGATTTCCAGATCGTTGCCGAAGTGCATGGCGATCCATTGCTGGCGCCAGCCGCCGTCCATCTCGTAGTCGGCCCAGACCGTCGCGCCGAGGTCGCGCGCCGTCGCGCCGAACTGGTCGACTTCGCTGCCGAACACGCGGCTGCGAACGTTCCAGCGTGGCGTCGGCCGCCAGTTGTGGTCGACGCCGAGCACGGTCGCCTCGCGGTCGCGGAACGGTCGATCGGTGTGGACCAGCATCATGCCGAGGTTCTGCGATTCGAAGTCGCGGACCAGCCGCAGCGCACGGAATGCACGCCCGGCCTCGCCGGCCTCATCGGCGGCGAACAACCCGTACTTTATCTGCCCGAAGCTGCCGTTGAGTTTGAGCGCCGCATTGATGTCACCGGCTCCGCTGCCATCGTCGGCGGGGCCGCCGATCCGGCGCGTGTACAGCAACTGGCTGAAGTCGGAAGGCGTGGTGTACTCAAAAAAGCCCTGGTTCTCGGTGAAGAACGGCCGCTTGTCGCTGACGAAGGTCTCGGTGGCGCTGAAATTGACCACCAGGTTGTCGCTCTCGACCTGGCCGAAGTCCGGGTTGACCGTGGCGCTGAGCTGGAACTGGCCGTTCGGCTTCCAAAACAGGTCCAGACCGGCATTGAAATCGCTGCTGCCGCCGATGTTGTCGTACAGCCCGGACACGTATGGCGTGAGCGCGAGCAGCGACTGGCTGTACTGCGGCACCTCGATCTCGGCGAAGTCGGACAGATAGCGCGGCCGTTCGAAGCTGGCGCCGGGCCAGGCCATGCGCTCTCCGGTGGAGCCGATCACCCGGTCGAGCTGCAGCTTGATCCGGCGCATGCCGTCCTCGCCCTCGCGCATCGGCGCGATGTACCAGGGGATCAGCATCTCGACGGTCCAGGCGTCCTCCTCCTCGCGCACCGCGTGCAGCCAGCTTCCATCCCAGTCGTCGTTGAACTGGTTCTCGTTGGTGATGACCGCGTCGGCGATGCCGCCGGTGGACGAGATGGTGAAGTTGTAGCCGGTGCGGCCATCACCATCGAAGTCGACCATCAGGTTGACCCGGTCGACCTGGACATTGAAGTCGCGTCGCACCCGCTGCCGGGTCCATGTCACCGACTGCGGCTGCTCATTGCGGAACGCGATCGCCAGGCCTTCCGGGACCGCCTTCACCCAAGCCTCGGTCGGCAGCGAGCCCGGCTCCAGGCTCAGCGGTTGGACCTTGCGGAAATCGGTGATGTGCTGCGCACCCGCCCATTCGTCCGGGTCGATGCGGCCGTCGATCTCGACCGAATGCGCGGAGGGGGCGGCCGCCAGGGCCAAGGCGAAAAGAAAAAAGGAGAGGCGCATGGATACTGGTTGTACGGGATCGGCGCACAGGCTATGCCGATCCTGCCCCAGCGCCGACTGGCACAAGTCATGGCAACCATCCGCACCCAGCGCGCATCCATGCTCCGATGGAGCCCCGGAGGCCGGCAGGCGTCCGGCCGGTGAGGACTACTGCATGTGCCAGCCGTGGCTGACGATGATGCTCTGTCCGGTCAGCGCCGCGCTCGGGAACTCGCACAGGAAGCGAACGGTCTGCGCCACGTCCTCGACGGTGGTGAAAATGCCATCCACGGTCTGCCCGAGCATGACGTTGCGGATTACCTCCGCCTCGGGGATGCCCAGTTCCTTCGACTGCTCCGGGATCTGCTTGTCGACCAGCGGCGTGCGCACGAAGCCCGGGCAGACCACATGGCTGCGCACGCCACGCTCGCCCCCCTCCTTCGCCAGGGTCCGCGACAGCCCGAGCAGGCCGTGCTTGGCGGTGATGTAGGCGGATTTGAGCTTGGAGGCCTGATGCGAATGCACCGAGCCCATGTAGATCACCGTGCCGCCGCGCGGCTTGCCGTCGGCGCCGGTCGCGTACATGTGCGGCAGCACCGCGCGGGTGGTCAGGAAAGCACCGTCGAGGTGGATGGCGAGCATCTTCTTCCAGTCGCCGAAGTCGTACTGGTCGATCGGGTTGACGATCTGGATGCCGGCATTGGAGACCAGGATGTCGATCGGCCCCAGCGCCTGCACCGCCTGCTCGATGCCGGCATTGACCGCGGCCTCGTCGGTGACGTCCATCGCCACCGCCAGCGCGCGGCCGCCGGTCGCGGTGATCGCGTCGGCGACGGCCTGGGCACCGTCAAGGTTGAGGTCGGCGATGACCACTGCCGCGCCGGCGCGCGACAACTCGTGCGCGATCTCCCTGCCGATGCCGCTCGCGGCGCCGGTGACGACCGCGACCTTGCCTTCAATCGAACTCATGCCTGGCTCCTACCGTTCTGCACTTTCAATGCCCGGCAGTATCGCCCCGTCCCGATGACGACACCATTGCCCGTTGGTACGCGGCACGCCGACTTCGAATGGGTTTCCGGCAAGTGCCGACCACGTGTCCGGAAGCCGGTGGCCCGGCCTTTGCGGGACCTTACGAAACATGGATGTTTCGGAAGAGCCCCCAGGGATGGGTTAACGGCGTGTCCCGCAAAGGCCGGGCCACCGGCTTCCCACGCGGGACAACCCGCCTCAAGCCTTCTTCTTTCTCTTCTTCCCGCCCTTCTTCTTTTTCTTCTTGTCCTTCTTCGGCTGCAACATGGTCCCGGTGCAGTTCTTCGCCCCGCAGAGGCAAGCCCAGACCTGCTTCAGTTCCTTCGTATGCTTCTCGGCCAGGGTGATGCCGTAGTTGTAGGACAACTCCTCGCCCGGCTCGATGTCGCGGATCGCCTCGATGAACACCCGATCCTTGCGCGGATCGCCACCCTCGTCCTCGTCCAGGACCGCCTCGCAATTGGGCTTGCAGCTGTGGTTGATCCAGCGCGCGACGTTGCCCCGCTCGTTGGCGTCGATCACGTACTCGTCGTTGAGGGTGAACAGGAAGGTATGGCCGGAATCGACGTCGCCGGTGTCGCCGGCATCGACCTCGGCATGGGTCTTGAGCTTGCCCTTGTACTGGACGACACGTTCGCCCTTGTGGATCGGTTCCTTGGCGAAAACGCCGTTGCCATGGATCTCGGAACGGCGGGCGACAATCTTGCTTGGCATGTGGGCTTCCAGGTTGGCTTGCAGTCATTCTGACCCGGATCGCATGACAACGGCCAATACCCCGGGTACGGCAGGGGTCTGTCCGCGGGCCTGGCCTGAACGTCTGCCGGGGCCCTACTTGGCCTGCTCCGGCTAAATCCGTACAATTCCGGTACTGATTAAAGGCCAGCGCCCGGCATGCTCCGCGTCACCAAACTCACCGATTACGCAACGGTCGTCATGACCGTGCTTGCGACCCGTCCCGACGACGTGCTCAGCACGTCCGAGCTGGCCGAGCGCGCCGGTCTGGAGCCGCCGACCGTGGCCAAGGTGCTCAAGCCGCTGGCGCAGGCGGGCTTGGTCGAGGGCTTCCGCGGCGTCAACGGCGGCTACCGGCTCGCCCGTCCGGCCAACGAAATCGGCCTGATCGAGATCGTCGAGGCCATGGAAGGACCACTCGGCATGACCGAGTGCAGCGTACATGGCGGCAACTGCACCATCGAGGACCAGTGCGGCGTACGTGCCAACTGGCGCCACATCAACGATGTGATCGTCGCTGCGCTGCGCGATATGACCCTGGCGCAGATGCTGGAACCGCCGGCATCTCCGCCCGCCCCACCCGACACGAAGCGCATCGACCTGCGCCTCGCCAACATATAGACAGTAGGCAGCCCCCATGGCCACCGAAATCATCGAAACCCCCGAAACCACCACCGACCTGCCCGAGGCCAACCGCGACATCCACGCGCGGCTGGGCCGCAAGTATGACGCCGGTTTCGTCACCGACATCGAGTCCGACAGCCTGCCCCCGGGCCTGGACGAAGACATCATCCGCGCGCTCTCGGCCCGCAAGAACGAGCCGGAGTGGATGACCGAGTGGCGCCTGCAGGCCTACCGCCACTGGCTGACCATGCCGATGCCGAACTGGGCCAAGTTGAAGATCGAGCCGATCGACTTCCAGGCGCTGAGCTACTTCAGCGCGCCCAAGGGCCCGAAGTACGCCTCGCTCGACGAAGTGCCGCAGGAACTGCTCGACACCTACGAGAAGCTGGGCGTGCCGCTGCACGAGCGCGCCAAGCTGGCCGGGGTGGCGGTGGACGCGGTATTCGACTCGGTATCGGTCGGCACCACCTTCCGCAAGGAACTGGCCGAGAAGGGCGTCATCTTCTGCTCGATGTCCGAAGCGATCGCCGAGCACCCCGAGCTGGTCCGCCAATATCTGGGCAGCGTGGTCCCGACCGGCGACAACTACTTCGCCGCGCTGAACTCGGCGGTGTTCTCCGACGGCAGCTTCGTGTTCATCCCCAAGGGCGTGCGCTGCCCGATGGAACTGAGCACCTACTTCCGCATCAACGCGATGAACACCGGCCAGTTCGAGCGCACCCTGATCATCTGCGAGGACAAGGGTTACGTCTCCTACCTGGAAGGCTGTACCGCGCCGATGCGCGACGAGAACCAGCTGCATGCCGCCGTCGTCGAGCTGGTCGCGCTGGAAGACGCGGAGATCAAGTACTCGACCGTGCAGAACTGGTACCCCGGCGACGAGGAAGGCCGCGGCGGCATCTACAACTTCGTCACCAAGCGCGGCGAGTGCCGCGGCGACCGCAGCAAGATCAGCTGGACCCAGGTCGAGACCGGCTCGGCGATCACCTGGAAGTACCCGTCCTGCGTGCTGCTGGGCGACGATTCGGTCGGCGAGTTCTACTCGGTCGCGCTGACCCACCACTGCCAGCAGGCCGACACCGGCACCAAGATGATCCACGTCGGCGCCCGCACCAAGAGCAAGATCATCAGCAAGGGCATCAGCGCCGGCCGTGGCCAGAACACCTACCGTGGCCTGGTCAAGGTCGACAAGGGCGCCGCCGGCGCGCGCAACCACACCCAGTGCGACAGCCTGCTGATCGGCAAGAAGTGCGGCGCGCACACCTTCCCGTACATCGAGGTCAAGCACCCGACCGCGACCGTCGAGCACGAGGCCACCACCTCCAAGATCAGCGAGGACCAGCTGTTCTACTGCCGCTCGCGCGGCATCGGCGAGGAGGATGCGGTGTCGATGATCGTCGACGGCTTCTGCAAGTCGGTATTCCGCGAACTGCCGATGGAGTTCGCGGTCGAGGCCAAGAAGCTGCTGGAAGTCTCGCTGGAAGGCAGCGTCGGCTGATCGATGCCCTCACCCCAACCCCTCTCCCGCAAGCGGGAGAGGGGCTCAACAAGCAGAAAGAATCATGCTCAAGATCGAAAACCTCCACGCCTCGATTGGCGGACGCGAAATCCTCAAGGGCCTGTCGCTGGAACTGAAGCCGGGCCAGGTGCACGCCATCATGGGTCCGAACGGCGCCGGCAAGTCCACGCTCGGCAACATCCTCGCCGGCCGAGAGGGGTATGAGATCACCGAGGGTTCGGTGACGTTCGACGGCCAGGACCTGCTCACGCTGGAGCCCGAAGAGCGCGCCGCGGCCGGCGTGTTCCTCGCGTTCCAGTACCCGGTCGAGATCCCGGGCGTGAACAACACCTACTTCCTGCGCACCGCGCTCAACGCCCAGCGCAAGGCGCGCGGCGAGAGCGAGCTGGACTCGATGCAGTTCCTCAAGCTGGTGCGCGAGAAGCTCGCCGTGCTGCACCTGAAGGATGAATTGCTGCACCGCGGCGTCAACGAAGGCTTCTCCGGCGGCGAGAAGAAGCGCAACGAGATCTTCCAGCTCGCCCTGCTGGAACCCAGACTGGCGATCCTCGACGAGACCGACTCCGGACTCGACATCGACGCGCTCAAGACCGTCGCCGAGGGGGTCAACGCGTTGCGCTCCGCCGACCGCGTGTTCCTCGTCATCACCCACTACCAGCGCCTGCTCGAATACATCAAACCGGACGTGGTCCACGTACTGGCCGACGGTCGCATCGTCGAGACCGGCGGCCCGGAACTGGCGCTGGAGCTGGAACAGCACGGCTACGCCTGGATCAAGGACCGGGTGGCGCCGGGAGCGACGGCCTGACATGACCGCGCTGCTCGACTCATTCGCAACCGCTTTCGACGCGCTCGAATCGCGCGACGCCGCCGGTCTCGGCGACAGCCGCCGTGCCGCGCTCGACGCCGTCCTGCGCGACGGCATCCCGCATGCCCGCGTCGAAGCCTGGAAGTACACCCCGCTGCGAGCGCTCGAGCGCCGTGCCTTTGCCGCATCGCCGGAAGAGGCAACGCCGGTTCTGGATACCGGCCTGCTCGCCGATATCCCCGCCCCGCGCCTGGTGTTCGTCAACGGCCGCATCGACACCACCCGCAGCGACACCGCCAGCCTCCCCGCAGGCGTTTCGCTGCAACCGCTGTCGACCGTGCTGGCCGAAGGCGACGCGCGCGACGCCAACTTCCTCGCCCGCCGCTTCGACCGCAGCGACGAGATCTTCGCCCGCGTCAACGCCGCGCTGGCCGATGAAGGCGCGGTATTGCGCGTGGATGCCGGGGTCTCCATCGAGCCCCCCGTGCATCTCGTCTTTATCGGGACGCCTGCCGACACCGACCGCGCCTGGCACCTGCGCCACCTGGTCGAACTGCGCGAAGGCGCTTCGCTGACCGTGGTCGAACACCATCTTGGCAACGGCGCCCATCGCCATCTCGCCAACGGCCTGCTGCATGTCCATCTCGGCCCACGGGCACGACTGGTGCACGCGCGGGTGCAGGACGAGGACATTGGTGCGACGGTGATCAACCGCACCGATGCCGTGCTCGCCCGCGAAGCCCGCTACGAGCGCATCGACCTCGAACTCGGTGCGGCGTTGTCACGCCACGAGCTCAACGTGTCCCTGCATGGCGACAATGCCCGCGTCCACGCCAACGGCGTGCTGCTGGCGACCGGCAAGCGCCACCTCGACACTCGCCTCGGCATCGACCACGCCGGCCGCGACAGCGGTTGCGAGCTGACCTGGCGCGGGCTCGGCGCAGGTCGTTCGCGCGCCGCCTTCCACGGCGGCATCCTGATCCGCGAAGGCGCCGATGGCACCGAAGCGATGCTGTCGAACAAGAACCTGCTGCTGACCGAAGGTGCCGAGATCGACAGCCAGCCGGTGCTGGAGATCCATGCCGACGAGGTCCAGGCCGCGCACGGTGCCACCGTCGGCCAGCTCGACCCGACCGCGCTGTTCTACCTGCGCAGCCGCGGCGTGCCGGCGGCGCAGGCGCGCGCGTTGCTGACCCATGCGTTCTGCCGCGAGACGCTTTCGGTGATCGAAGACGCTGTGTTGCGCGATGCATTGGCCACACGGCTGGACGCGGCCCTTGCACGGCTGGAGGAGAAATGAGCATTTCGCACGCTGACCCTCACCCCCACCCTCTCCCGCAAGCGGGCAAGGGAGCCAGCAGCATCGACTGGGCCAGGGTCCGCGCCGACTTCCCGGTGCTGGAGCGGCAGGTCCACGGCAAGCCGCTGATCTATCTCGACTCGGCCAACACCGGGCAGAAGCCCAATGCGGTGATCGACACCGTCGACGACTTCTACCGCCACCACAACGCCAACGTCAGCCGCGCCGTGCACACGCTCGGCACCGAGGCCACCGAGGCCTACGAGGGTGCGCGCAACAAGCTGGCCAGGTTCCTCAACGTCCGCGCTGACGAGCTTGTGCTGACCAGCGGAACCACTTTCGCGATCAACCTGGTCGCCTATTCGTGGGCGCTGCCGCGGCTGGAGCCCGGCGACGCGATCGTGCTCACGCGGATGGAGCACCACGCCAACATCGTGCCGTGGCAGCTGGTCGCCCAGCGCACCGGCGCGACGATCAAGGTCGCCGAGCTCAACGATCGCGGCGAGCTCGATCTCGATCAGCTGTATTCGCTGCTTACCCCCGAAGTGAAGCTGCTCGCGCTGACCCACGTCTCCAACGTGCTCGGCACGGTCAACCCGGTCCGCGAGATCTGCCGCGAGGCGCGGCGCCGTGGCATCGTCACCCTGATCGACGGCTCGCAGGCGACGCCGCACCGCCCGCTCGACATCGCCGCGGTCGGCTGCGACTTCTACGCGATCACCGGCCACAAGATGAGCGGCCCGACCGGCACCGGCGCGTTGTGGGCGCGGCGCGAGCACCTCGACGCGATGCCGCCCTTCATCGGCGGCGGCGAGATGATCAAGGAGGTGCGCTTCGACGGCACCGTGTTCAACGACGTTCCGCACAAGTTCGAGGCCGGCACCCCGAACATCGCCGGCTTCGTCGGCCTGGGCGCCGCGGTCGACTACCTGTCGGCGCTGGGCATGGCCAACATCGAGGCACGCGAGCAGGAGCTTCTGGCTTACGCGACGAAGGCGCTGTCGGACGTCGACGGCCTGCGCATCTTCGGCGAGCCGGTCGAGAAGGCGGCGGTGATCAGTTTCCTGGTCGAAGGCGCGCACGCGCACGACCTCGCCACCCTGCTCGACCTGGAAGGCGTGGCGATCCGCTCCGGCCACCACTGCGCGCACCCGTTGATGCAGCACTTCGGCGTGCCGGCCACCTGCCGCGCCTCGCTGGCGTTCTACAACACCTTCGAGGAGATCGATGCCTTCGTGGCGGCGATCCACAAGGTACGCAAGCTGCTGGCGTGATCCCCGGGCTGCACCCGGGAATCCCCAAAGTTTGCCGCGCAAACCTTGGGCCCCGCCGTTGCGCTTCCACACCCCCATTCGTGCCTGCGGCACGAATCGCCCCTCACTCAGGGGGGACGTTCACCAAGCTGCGCTTGGTAAACCCCAAAACCTGCTGCGCAGGTTTCGGGCCCCGTCAATGCACTTCCACACCCCCATTCGTGCCTGCGGCACGAATCGCCCCCTCACTCAGGGGGGGACGTTCACCAAGCTGCGCTTGGTAAACCCCAAAACCTGCTACGCAGGTTTCGGGCCCCGTCAATGCGCTTCCACACCCCCATTCGTGCCTGCGGCACGAATCGCCCCCTCACTCAGGGGGCTGGGTCATGCCCATATCCATTGATGATGCAGGCGCGGCGTTCCTACGGGAGCTTGTATGCGGATACCATTCCCGCCATGCACGAACTGAATTTCCGCCTCGCCGAAGAGGCCGACATCCCCGCCCTGGTCGAACTCGTCACCTCGTCGTACCGCGGCGACGCGAGCCGTGCCGGCTGGACCACCGAAGCCGACCTGCTCGACGGCAACCGCATCGATCCGGACGTCCTGCGCCACGACATCCAGCGTCCGCGCAGCCACGTCATCATCGCCGAGCGCGACGGCGCGATGATCGCCTGCGCTCACGTCGCCGATGACGATGGCGCCGGCTACTTCGGCATGTTCTCGGTCGCGCCGACGGCACAGGGCAACGGCCTTGGCCGCGCGGTGCTGGCGGAGGCCGAACGCGTCGTCCGCGAGGATCTCGACCTGGCGACGATGCGGATGACCGTGATCGACGTGCGTGAGGAGCTGATCGCCTGGTACGAGCGCCGCGGCTACCGGCGCACCGGGATCAGGAAGCCGTTCCCGTACGGCGACGAACGCTTCGGCATTCCAAAACGCGACGACCTGCGCTTCGAAGTCCTGGAAAAGACCCTTTGATCGAACTCGTAGCCCGGGTAAGGCGAAGCCGCACCCGGGACGACCCTCCAAGCCCCGGGCGCGCTTCGCTTACCCGGGCTACTTCGATACGCTGGCGCGCAGGCACATAGGAGAACATCGAGCATGGGCGACTGGGTCAGCGTCTGCGGCACCTCCCAACTGCTTCCCGGCGAATCGACCGTGGTCTGGGACGGCGACACGCCGATCCTGGTCCTCAACTACGACGGCGACTTCTACGCGCTGGAGGACAAGTGCTCGCATGAGGACTTCGAACTGTCCGCCGGCCCCTTCGACGGCGAGGAAGCGACGATCGAATGCGTGCTGCACGGTTCGAAGTTCGACATCCGCGATGGCCGCTGCCTCAACCCGCCCGCCTATACGCCGGTGGTGAAGTTCCCGATCAAGGTCGAGGACGGCATCGTCTGGACCCGCGACGACCGCGACTGAGCATCCGCTCCCGGGCCCGCCTCCGGATACGCCCGCGCCGCATGGCCAATCGCCAGACTTCATCAAACGAGATCCATTCTCGATTGTTGTAAACGCGAACTATTCTCATTATTATCCCGTTCGACGCCGGCCCCCCGGCCGCACTGACTACGGGACACCATGACCAAGCGCTCTCCTGCCATCTCACCGATGGCGGGCGCGATCTTCCTCGCGCTCGTTTCCACCCTGCCACCCGCCCATGCCCGGACGCCGCTGATGGCGACGGCCGCCGCCGATGCCAACACCCTCGACACGGTGGTCGTGACCGCCGCCGGCTTCGAGCAGAAGATCACCGATGCCCCGGCCAGCATCAGCGTGGTCACCCGCGAGGAGCTGTCGCTGCGTCCCTACACCAACCTGATCGATGCGCTGCGCGACATCGAGGGCATCGATATCGGCCTGGAGAGCACCGACAAGAACGGCAACGCCTCGATCAGCATGCGCGGCATGCCGTCGGACTACACCCTGGTGCTGATCAACGGACGCCGCCAGAGCAACGTCGGCGACATCTACCCGAACGGCTTCGGCGGCGGCCAGTTCTCCTTCATCCCGCCGCTGGACTACGTGGACCGGATCGAGATCGTGCGCGGTCCGATGTCGACCCTGTACGGCTCCGATGCGATGGGCGGCGTGATCAACATCATCACCCGCAAGGTGCCGCAGCAGTGGGAAGGCTCGGTCACCCTCGGCCACACCTGGCAACAGGAGAGTGAGTTCGGTGACGCACGCACGATCGACCTGTACGCGGCCGGCCCTCTGGTGGCCGACAAGCTCGGCCTGGCCTTGCGCGGCAGCTGGTACGACCGCGACGCCTCCAACCCGGAATGGGAGTCCCTGCCCCTGCCCGATGGCAGCCGCTGGGACCGCTCGCTTGGTTTCGGCAGTGGCGGCCGCCGGGTCGCCAACACCAACTGGCATGGCGGCCTGAGCCTGTCGTTCACGCCCAGCGAGAACCACGACCTGGTGCTCGACTACGACGCCTCGCGCCAGAAGTACGACAACAGGCAGGGTCAGACCGGCACCCTCGATGGCCTCGAGTCGCTGTGGCGCAGTGGCAATGCCGTGATCCCCAATCCGGACTTCGATCCCTCGCAACCGGCCGGCCCGGACAACCCGGAAACCGTCATCCGCCGCGTCGTCCAGCCACGCGTGGGATACACGGAGTATCAGCGTTACGAGCGCGATCAGCTCGCCCTGACCCACATCGGCCGCTGGGACATCGGCACCAGCACCAGCAGCCTGATGTACAGCCGCTCCAGCAACCTCGGCCGCTCGCAGCCGCTGAGCATCGCCGAGCGCGGCCAGCTGCAGGCGTTGTGGAACGAGGTCTGCGCACGCCATGGCGAAGACGGCTACTGCGACAACGGCATGGGGGCCGCCGGCATCGCCGCCCGCGACCTGAGCGCGGATGAGCTGGCCCGCCTCGGCGCCTTCCTGCCGCGCGCGCTGCGCCCGCTCGAAGTCGAGGGCTGGCTGTTCGACACCCGGCTGGAGATGCCGTTGGGCCGCCACCTGCTGACCGTTGGCGGCCAGTACAACAACGTCGACATGGAAGACGGCACCTTCGGCATGGTCGACGGCGACTACGTCGCCGGCACCACCCAGAAGCATCGCCAGTGGGCGGTATTCGGCGAGGACAACTGGAGCCTGACCGATGCGCTGACCCTGACCGCCGGCCTGCGCTACGACGACCACAACATCTTCGGCGACCACCTCAGCCCGCGCGGCTATCTGGTCTGGACCGCCAGCGAGAACTGGACGCTCAAGGGCGGCATCAGCACCGGCTACAAGACGCCCAAGCCGAACCAGCTGCACCCGGGCATCACCGGCTTCGGCGCACAGGGCGTGATCCCGTTCGTCGGCACTCCGGGCCTGCAGCCGGAAACCAGTACCAACACCGAGATCGCGGCCTACTTCGACAACCTGGACGGCTTGAGCTTCAACGCCACCGCGTTCTTCAACAAGTTCAAGGACAAGATCACCAGCGGTGAGCAGGTCGCCAACTGCGAGGTCGCCGCCGCTGGCGAACCCTGCGTGGACATCGGCCCGGGCTGGGCCGCACTGGGCTACACCAGCTTCCGCCAGAGCACCAACGTCGACCGCGCCGAGACATACGGTGTCGAACTGGCCGCACGCTGGGCGATCAATCCGGCCTGGACGCTGCGCGGCAACTACACCTGGACCGAATCCGAGCAGAACAGCGGCACCAACAAAGGCAAGCCGATCGCCGGCAACCCGGCCCGTCACATGCTCAATGCCGGCCTGGACTGGCGTGCCAGCGACAGCATCACCGTCTCGCTGACTTCGGAGGCACGCTCCAAACGCTACCGGGGCACCGACGCGTTGACCGGCCGTGACACCTGGTACGAGGACTACGCCCTGCTCAACCTCGGTGCGTCCTGGCAGGTCAACGAATGGCTGCGCTTCAACGCCCGCATCAACAACCTGCTGGACAAGGACTTCGTCAGCCAGACCTGCGAGCTGGTCGCGACCGGCGATGCCTACGACTGTATCGACGACTACCTGATCAAGGACCAGCGCCGGAGTCTCTGGTTGTCGATGAACGTGAAGTTCTGAGCAGGCTCATCGCTTGAGCATGGACACCGCCCAACCCGACCTCGCCCGCCAGCAGCGCCGCGGTTTCTGGCTGCGCACGCTGCACCAGTGGCACTGGATCAGCTCGGCGGTGTGCCTGGTCGGGATGCTGCTGTTTGCGATCACCGGCATCACCCTGAATCACTCGGGCGCGATCGAGGCCACGCCGCAAACCCTCAATCGCATCGTCGAGATGCCGGAACCGGTGCTGCAGGCGCTGGGTGAGCGCGAGCAAGGCCATGCACCGCTGCCGGCGAGCGTGGGTGACTGGCTCAACGAAACGCTGCCGGTCTCGATCGGCCGGCAGCACGCCGAATGGTCGGCCGACGAAGTCTACCTGTCGCTTCCGCGCCCCGGCGGCGACGCCTGGCTCAGCATCGACCGCGGCAGCGGCGAGGTCGAGTACGAACGCACCGACCGCGGCTGGGTCGCCTGGCTCAACGACCTGCACAAGGGTCGCAACACCGGCACAGCCTGGAGCTGGTTCATCGACGTGTTCGCCGCGGCGTGCGTGGTGTTCTGTGTGACCGGCCTGCTGCTGTTGCAGATACACGCCCGCCAGCGGCGCATGACCTGGCCTGTCGTCGGCCTGGGCCTGGTATTGCCGCTGTTGCTGGCATTGATCTTCATCCACTGACTCCATCGAGATGCCACACATGCGCATGAAACTCACCATCGCCCTGGGCGGGCTGCTCGCCCTGCCGGCCCACTCGGCCGAAATCCAGCTCGACGTGGAGATCCCGCAGCTCAACGTCGCCGAATACCACCGTCCGTACGTGGCGATCTGGGTCGAGGGCGCCGACCAGAAGGCGCTGGCCAACCTGGCCGTGTGGTACCAGCAGAAGGCGACCTCCGAGGGAGCCGGCACCAAGTGGTTGCCCGACCTGCGCCAATGGTGGCGCCGCAGCGGCCGCACGCTGGACGTGCCGGTGGACGGCGTGACCGGCCCGACCCGCCCGGTCGGCACCCACACGCTCAAGCTCGACGACAACCACCCCGAACTGAAGCGGTTGCCAGCCGGCGACTACACCCTGGTGGTCGAGGCCGCGCGCGAGGTCGGCGGCCGCGAGCTGCTGAAGATCCCGTTCAAGTGGCGCGGCGCCAGCCAGGGCAACGCCCGGGGCAGCAGCGAGCTGGGCGAAGTGTCCCTGAAGACCCGCTCCTGATCCGCGCACGAGCGACCTGCCGGATCTCACCGCCAAAGCCGCACTTGCGAACACGCATCCCGCAGAGGAGAACCCAATGAAGACCCCGTCGATCCTGGCTGCCGCACTGGCCACCACCCTTGCCGTCGCCATGCCGTTCTCGGCCTTCGCGCACAAGGCCTGGCTGCAACCGTCGCAGACGGTACTGGCCGGCAACGACCCGTGGATCACCGTCGACGCGGCGGTGTCCAACGACCTGTTCCATTTCAATCACGTGCCGCTGCGCCTCGACAACCTGGTCATCACCGCCCCGGACGGCAGCAACGTGGCATTGCAGAACCCGGCCACCGGCAAGTACCGCAGCGTGTTCGACCTGCAGCTCGTGCAGCAGGGCACCTACCGCCTGGCCGTGGTCAACAGCGGTCTGTTCGGCAGCTGGGAAGAGAACGGCCAGCCGAAGCGCTGGCGCGGCTCGGTGGACACCCTCGCCACCGAGGTGCCGAAGGACGCAAAGAACCTGCGGATTTCGCAGACGATGGGGCGCATCGAGACTTTCGTCACCAACGGCGCGCCGAACGACACCGCGTTGGAACTTTCCGGTGAAGGCATCGAGATGCAGCCGCTGACCCACCCCAACGACCTGTTCGCCGGCGAGGCCGCGAAGTTCCGCCTGCTGATCGACGGCCAGCCCGCCGCCGGGCTCGAGATCGAGATCGTGCGTGGCAGCACCCGCTACCGCAACGCGCAGGACGAGATCAAGCTCGTCACCGACGCCGGCGGCGAGTTCAGCGTGACCTGGCCGGAGCCCGGCATGTACTGGCTGGAGACCACGACCCAGGACGGGAAGACCTCGGTGCCGCAGGCGGAGCAGCGCCGCCTGAGCTACGTCGCCACGCTGGAAGTGCTGCCGCAGTAAGCGGCAGTTCTCCTCGCGCGAATGAACGCCATAACCGCCCAGAGCCCCGCTCCCGCCACCCTGGGTGGCGAGTCGATGGGCACCACCTGGTCGGTGAAGCTGGCCGCACCGCCAGGCGCGAACCTGCATGCCCTGCACCACGGCATCCAGTCGGTGCTCGACGATGTCGTTGCGCAGATGAGCAACTGGGAGCCGGATAGCGATCTGGCCCGCTACAACGCAGCCAGGGCCGGCAGCTGGCACGCTTTGACCGACGGTTTCTGGCGTGTGCTGCAGGCTGCGCTGGAGATCGCCGCCGCCAGCGACGGCGCCTTCGACCCGACCGTCGGTGCACTGGCCGATACCTGGGGCTTCGGCCCGTCGCGACGGATCGACACCTCGGCGACTGCACTCGAGGCCGCGCGCAGCCACATGGGCTGGCGCCGGATCGAACTCGACGCCGCCAACCACCGTGCCCTGCAGCCCGGCGGCGTGCGACTGGACCTGTGCGCGATCGCCAAGGGCCACGCGGTCGATGCCGTCGCCGAGCACCTGCGCGCGCGGGGCATTGCCAATGCTCTGGTTGAGGTCGGTGGCGAACTGTCCGGCTACGGCCGCAGGCCCGACGGCACGCCCTGGCGGGTGCTGGTCGAAGCCTGGACCGGCGACGAGGATGGCAGCGCCGAGCCTCGCGTGCTGGCACTGGACGGATTGGCCGTCGCCACCTCCGGCGAACGCTGGCATCACCACCAGCACGATGGCATCCGCGCCAGCCACACGCTCGATCCACGCAGCGGCAAACCAGCGCGCGATGCGCCTGTCGCGGTCACCGTTGTCGCCAGCGACGCCATGCACGCCGACGGCTGGGCCACAGCACTGACCGTGCTTGGTATTCACACGGGCTACGAACTGGCCTGCGCGCGCGGCCTGGCCGCACGCTTCATCGCCCCGGCGACGGACGGTCATGCCGAACGGATGACGCCAGCCTTCAATGCATTGCTGGACGGATGAGCATCACCACGCAAGGCGCGCCGACGGCGGGCGCGGCCATTTCCAGCGCCGTGCGGGTGCGGCTCGGCAACGCCGCGGTCCTGCTGGCGTTGTTGCTGACCGCCCTCGCCTTCGCCCGGTGGCAAGGCGGGCCATGGTGGATCGCGATGCCACCCGGCGAGCGGTGGTGGCTGGCAGGTGCGACCGTTCTCGCCTACTTCGGGCTCTGCACCGTCCCGTTGCTGCGCACGCGAAAGCGTCCGGCGGCACTGGACGCTGACGAAGGCGAATCCGCCGTGCTGCTGGCCTGGGCGAGCCAGACCGGTTTCGCCGAACAGCTGGCCGAACACAGCGCCAGCGCATTGCGCGGTGTCGGGATCGCGGCACGGGTGCATCCCCTGCACGAGGTCGACATTGAAATGCTGAAACGGCACCGCCGCGCGTTGTTCATCGCCAGCACCACCGGCGAGGGCGACCCGCCCGACCATGCGCTCGGCTTCACCCGCGATGTGCTCGGCCAGGCTGCGGCTCTGCCCGGCCTGCAATATGCGGTGCTCGCGCTTGGCGACCGCAGCTACGCCAACTTCTGCGCATTCGGGCTGCAACTCGACCGCTGGCTGCAGCACAGCGGTGCGCGGCCGCTGTTCGACCGTGTCGATGTCGACGCTGGCGATACCGGCGCACTGCGCCACTGGCAATACGGCCTTGGTCAGCTCGCCGGTCGCGCCGACCTGCCCGACTGGTGTCCGCCTGCCTACCGGCCGTGGCGACTGCATGCCAGGCGACTCTTGAACGCAGGCAGCGAAGGCGGCCCGGTCTACGAGATCGCACTGGTGCCGGAACAGGCGGGCGAGCTCGACTGGCAGGCCGGCGACATCGCCGAGATCGGCCCGCGCCACCCCGCGCATGAGGTCACGGCATGGCTGCACGCAACCGGCCTCGACGGTGACAGCGAAGTCCATACCGATGGCGCACCCACGACGTTGTCGGCATTGCTGTCACGCGCACGCCTGCCCGATCCCGCCAACGTGCACGACCAGAACGCACAGGCACTCGCCGAGTCCCTGCAACCCATGCCCCATCGCGAATACTCGATCGCCTCGACGGCTGGCGAAGGCCGGCTGCACCTGCTGGTGCGGCAGGTGCGCCACCCCGATGGCCGCCTCGGCAGCGGCAGCGGCTGGCTGACCGCCCATGCGGCCGGTGGCGACCGCATCGACCTGCGCATCCGTCGCAACCCGGGGTTCCATCTTCCCGCCGACGACCGTCCGCTGATCCTGGTCGGCAACGGTACCGGCCTCGCCGGCCTGCGTGCGCTTGTGATGGCGCGGATCGAACGCGGCCACGCGCGCAACTGGCTGTTGTTCGGCGAGCGGCGTGCCGCTTTCGATTTCCACCATCGCGACGAGATCGAAACCTGGCTGCACCAAGGCTGGCTGCAGCGGCTGGACCTCGCGTTCTCGCGCGACGGCGGCATGCTCGCTGCCGACAGCGGACAGGCGCTGCAAGCCCACCCCTTCGAGCGTCCCTATGTGCAGGATCTGCTGCGACGGCAGGCCGGACGCCTGCGCGAATGGCTCGACGCGGGCGCCGCCGTGTACGTCTGTGGCAGCCTGCAGGGCATGGCGCCGGGCGTCGATGCGATGCTGCGCGAACAGATTGGTACGGAAACGCTGGAAAAGATGGCTGCCGACGGCCGCTACCGTCGCGACGTCTATTGAACGCGCGCTGCGAGCCGGATCAACCAGGCTTCACCACCACCATCGAGCACGTGGCGCAGGCGGGCATCGCCTGCGGCGAAGATCGCGGTATCGCCACTGGCCAGCGGTGGCAGGCCGGAATCGTCGTCGAAACGGGCCTGGCCGGCGATCAGGTGCACCGCCCAGGTACTCCGGGGTTCGGCGAAGATCACCATCGGCCCGACCAGCGGCCGGTGCCAGGACGCGACCTCGACCCGATCGCGCCGCCACATCAGGTTGACCACCTCGACGCGGCCGTCGACCGGCTGCGCGGTCATCTCCTCCTCACCGCTGAAGCGCACGCGCTCGTGGGGAGGCATCAGGAGCGTGTCGCCCCCCGCACGGATCAGGCGCAGGCCGCTGCCAGACAGCAGCATCTGTTCGCGATCGACGCCCTCGAAGCGGGAGTAAGCGGCCTCGGCCTCGATCTCGGCAATCGACAGGCGCCAGTCCCAACCGGCGTCATCGGGAGGCCCTGCAATGCTCCCGGACAGGACTTCACGGGTCCAGCCCAGACCATTGCGCCAACGCTCGCGGCGGCAGGCGTTGGCAGGAATGACCCGGGAGTGCGGAAGGATTTCGGAAACCGGCTGCATTCGCAGAGTCTAGGCGATGGGAGGGGATCCGTTCTCCATCAGCATCTTCCATCAGCACCGGCCAACTGCCCCAAAGCCTCAAAACAGAACCGCCCACCGCGGATCCTTCCACGGCGGGCGGTATACATCCTTGTCCAGGGTCTCCCCCCGATTCCTTCGGGCTTCCTGCCCTTGATACACGCCGGGACGCATCCTGCACCCGGCCTTGCATGATGTCAGCGACCTGCTGCGCTTCCTGCCGACGACGAACCGCTCCTGGCCGCGGGCTGACGCGAGGCGGTATTGCCGACCTCGATCAGGTCGAGGTTCTTCTCGACCGTCTTCAGACCGATGCCGGCGACCAGGGCCAGTTCCTCGGCGCTGCGGAACGGGCCGTTGGCCTCGCGATACTCGACGATCGCGGCAGCCTTGGCCGGCCCGACATTGACCAGCTGCTCGAGCGTGGCGGCGTCGGCGGTATTGATGTCGACCTTCTCACCGGCCACGGCGGTGGCGGTCAGCACACTGCCGACAAGCAGCAGCGACAGGGCCAGGGACTTGAAGATCAGGCGAAGTGATTTCATGGCGAATTCCTTTCTCGATGAATGTGGATTTGCGTCGCGTCCTTGTGGGGTGCCGGGCGGAGCTGGCCGGGGCGGCGTGCCCAGGCCGGTGTCCCGTCCGGCGAGAACAGTCTCGGAAATTCGCCGGCCCGGCTGTATCGGCCTACCTTCCGTCGTCGGGTCGGGAAAAGTCCCGGTCCGGGGTAGGAAAATTCCTACACGGCGGCTGACGTTAAAATGGCCGCTTTCGCGAACAGAGGCCCCTCCATGGACGCCAGCCAGATCGAGCCCGCCCTCATCGAACGCTTCGTCGCCGGCAAGTGGGACGACGAGATCGTTCCCCAGCTCGTCGAGTACATCCGCATCCCCAACAAGTCGCCGATGTTCGACGCCGACTGGGTCGCCCACGGCTACATGGAGGATGCGGTCAAGCTGATGACCACGTGGGCCAACGCCCAGGGCATCCCCGGCATGCAGCTGGAGGTGGTCCGGCTGGAAGGCCGTACCCCGCTGATCTACATCGACATCCCGGCCGCCAACGGCGGCAGTGACGATGACTGCGTGCTGATGTACGGCCACCTCGACAAGCAGCCGGAAATGACCGGCTGGGACGATGACCTCGGCCCGTGGAAGCCGGTGCTGCGCGGCGACAGACTGTACGGCCGCGGCGGCGCCGACGATGGCTACGCGATCTACGGCTCGCTGACCGCGGTCAAGGCCCTGCAGGAGCAGAAGCTGCCGCATTCGCGCTGCGTGGTCATCATCGAAGCCTGCGAGGAATCGGGCAGCTATGACCTGCCGGCCTACGTCGACCACCTCGCCGACCGCATCGGCAAGCCGTCGCTGGTGGTCTGCCTGGACTCGGGCTGCGGCAACTACGACCAGCTGTGGTGCACCACCTCGCTGCGTGGCCTGGCCGGCGGCAATCTGAGCGTGAAGGTGCTCGACGAGGGCGTGCACTCGGGCGATGCCTCCGGCATCGTGCCGTCGAGCTTCCGCCTGTTGCGCCAGCTGCTGTCGCGTATCGAGGACGAGAACACCGGCCGCATCGCCTTGGACGGCCTGCACGTCGAGATCCCGGCCGAGCGGATCGAGCAGGCGAAACGTGCCGCCGAAGTGCTCGGCACCGCCGTCTACGACAAATTCCCGCTGGTCGGCGGCCTCAAGCCGATGCATGACGACCTGGCCGAACTGGTGCTCAACCGCACCTGGCGCCCGGCGCTGTCGGTCACCGGCATCGGCGGCATCCCCTCGCTCGACTCGGCCGGCAACGTGCTGCGCCCGCATACCGCGGTCAAACTCTCGTTGCGGCTGCCGCCGACCCTGAACGGCAAGCAGGCCGGCGAACTGCTCGGCGAGGTACTGCTGCGCGACCCGCCCAACGGCGCGCAGGTCTCGCTGGAACTGGAGAAGGCCTCGGCCGGCTGGAACGCGCCGGCAATGTCGCCATGGCTGGAGAAGGCGATCGACACCGCCAGCCGCGAGTTCTACGGCCGGCCAGCGATGTACATGGGCGAAGGCGGCTCGATCCCGTTCATGGGCATGCTCGGCGAGAAGTTCCCCGGCGCCCAGTTCATGATCACCGGCGTGCTCGGCCCGCACTCGAATGCACATGGACCCAACGAGTTCCTGCACATCCCGATGGGCAAGCGCGTCACCGCCTGCGTCGCCCGCGTGATCGCCGAGCACCACCACGCCAGCCAGCGCGGCGAGACCAGCGGTGCCGCGGTGGTGCCTGACAGTGGCGACCGGCATGGGGATCACGGCTGCTGCTGAGTGCGTCTGCCCTCACCCCAACCCCTCTCCCGTTCACGGGAGAGGGGCTTTGCATAACGCGCCGACCACCTGTCCAGAAGCCGTTGGCCATGGGTTTGCGGGACCTTCGGAGGCAGGATGCCGACGATGAGCCTACATGGATGTACTTGCGGCGTGTCCCGCAAACCCATGGCCAACGGCTTCCACAGCGACACATCCGCCCGACCTCCCCGATCGGCATAACCGCATAACCGACCGTCCTTTCCGTCGACGGTGGCGCGTCCCTAGTCTCGTGGCCAAGGAAATCCCACGAGACCCACCGCGATGCGCGCCTCCCCTGCCCCGCCCCGCTCAGCGACGAACAGGCAGGCCTGCTCGGCCGCCTGACCGACGGCCTCGACGGCGCCGGCCTGTGGTGGCTGTCCGGCTATGCCGCCGGCCTTGCCCGCGGCCAGGCCCTGCAGGGCCGCCCGGCCAGCGCCGCCCTGCCCGCGGCCGAAACCGCGCCGTCGCAGATCCTGACCATCGTCTACGGCAGCCAGACCGGCAACGCCAAACGCGTCGCCGAAAAGCTCGCCGCGCAAAGCGAAGCCGCCGGCGTCACCGTGCGCCTGCTGCGCGCCGACGCCTACCCGACCCGAGAACTGAAGGACGAGAAACAGCTCTACATCGTCATCAGCACCCAGGGCGAGGGCGACCCGCCGGACGACGCGATCGGCCTGGTCGAATTCATCCGCGGCCGCCGCGCGCCCAAGCTGCCGCAACTCAAGTTCGCCGTGCTCGGCCTCGGCGACTCCAGCTACCCGCAGTTCTGCGAGATCGGCCGCGTGCTCGACGAGCGTCTGGCCGAACTCGGCGCGACCCGCCTGTTCGAACGTGGCGAGGCCGACCTCGACATCGATAGCGTCGCCGCCCCTTGGCTGCAACGCGCGGTCGAGGAAGCCAAGACGCTGGCCACAGTGCAACCCCAGCACAGCGCCACCGTCACCCCGCTGCGCCCGCTGCAGGCTACCGCGCCGGCGCACGACCGCGACCGCCCGTTCGCCGCCGAACTGCTCGCCGCCCATCGCCTGACCGCCCCGGGCGGCCTGCGCACGCCGGCCGGTCGCGACGTGCGTCATTTCGAGATTTCGCTGGAAGACTCCGGCCTCCACTACCAGCCCGGCGACGCGCTTGGCCTGTGGCCGCAGAACCCGCCGGCGCTGGTCGATGAAGTGCTGGCGACGCTCAAGCTCGCCGGCGACACCGCAGTCAAGGTCGGCGACGACGAACACTCCTTGCGCGAGTGGCTGTCCGGCAAGCGCGAACTGACCCGGTTGTCGCGCCCGTTCCTCGCTGCCCATGCCGGGCGCAGCGGCGACGATGGCCTCAAGGCCCTGCTCGACGCCGGCAACCGCGAGGCCATGGCACGCCTGTTCGACGAACAGCAAGTGATCGACCTGCTGCGGCGCCACCCGGCCGACTGGGACGCCGAGGCCCTGGTCAGCGCACTGCGTCCGATGGCGCCGCGGCTGTATTCGATCGCCTCCAGCCAGAAGCAGGTCGGCGACGAGGTCCACCTGACCGTGGCCCATGTCGAATACGACTTCGACGGCCAGACCCGCTGGGGCACCGCATCCAACTTCCTGTCGCGCACCGCCGAGGGTGAGCGCCTGCCGGTCTACATCGAGCCGAACGAACGCTTCCGCCTGCCGACCGACGCCTCGCGCGACATCATCATGATCGGCCCGGGTACCGGCGTGGCGCCGTTTCGCGCCTTCGTGCAGGAGCGCGCAGAGATTGGAGCTGCTGGCCGCAACTGGCTGTTCTTCGGCAACCCGCACTTCCGTACCGACTTCCTCTACCAGCTCGAATGGCAGCGCGCGGTGCGCGACGGCCAGTTGCAGCGCATCGATCTCGCCTTCTCGCGCGATCAGGCACAGAAAATCTACGTACAGCACCGCATCCGCGAGAACGGCCGCGACGTCTACGACTGGCTGGAAAGCGGCGCGCACGTCTATGTCTGCGGCGCGATCGCGATGGGCAAGGACGTGCACGCGGCCCTGCTCGACGTGGTCGCCGAACACGGCGGCAAGTCGCGCGAGGATGCCGCCGACTACCTGAGCCAGCTGCAGCAACAGGGCCGCTACGCCCGGGATGTGTACTGATGACCCGCACCAACCCCCCCGTAGCCCGGGTAAGGCCGATGGCCGCACCCGGGGCCACGACGGGCACGAAACTCCCCGGGTGCGGCCTCGCCTTACCCGGGCTACGCAAACCGCATGGAGGGCCGCTGCATGAGCGCGCATTCGGTTGAAGACATCAAGCGCGCCAGCGCCGGCCTGCGTGGCAGCCTGCTGCAGAGCCTGGCCGACCCGTTGACCGGCTCGCTGCGCGAGGACGACCAGACCCTGATCAAGTACCACGGCAGCTACCAGCAGGACGACCGCGACATCCGCGAGGAACGTCGCGTGGCGAAGCTGGAGCCGGCCTACAGCTTCATGATCCGCACCCGTACTCCGGGCGGCGTGGTCACGCCGGAGCAGTGGCTCAAGCTCGACCACATCGCCACCACCTTTGCCGAGCGCGGACTGCGCATCACCACCCGCCAGGCATTCCAGTTCCACGGCGTGATCAAGACCGAGCTGAAGTCGACGATGCAGGCGATCAACGCGGCGTTGATCGACACCCTGGCCGCCTGCGGCGACGTCAACCGCAACGTCGCGGTGTCGGCCAATCCGTTGCAGTCGCGCACCCACGCTGCTGTCTACGCGCATGCCGCGGCGGTGTCCGAGCACCTGTTGCCGAACACCCGTGCCTACTACGAGATCTGGCTCGACGAGGAGCAGGTGGCGGGCAGTCCGGATGTCAGCGAACCGGTCTACGGCGAGACCTACCTGCCGCGCAAGTTCAAGATCGGTTTCGCGATCCCGCCGTACAACGATGTCGACGTGTTCGCCCAGGACCTGGGCTTCATCGCCGTCATTGACAGTGATTCCGTCGAGAACGACGGAGTCGTCGGCTACAACGTCGTGATCGGCGGTGGCATGGGTGCGACCCACGGCGATGCCGAAACCTATCCGCGCCTGGCCAACGTGATCGGCTTCATCCCGGTCGAGGCATTGAAGGACGTCGCCACCGCCGTCGTCACCACCCAGCGCGACTGGGGCAATCGCGAGGTGCGCAAGCGGGCGCGACTGAAGTACACCATCGACGATCATGGCCTGGACAATTTCAAGGCCGAGGTCGAGAAGCGTGCCGGCATCGCATTCGAACCGGCGCGGCCGTGGGTGTTCGAGCACAACAACGACCGCTTCGGTTGGGTGCAAAGTGATGGGAACGGGGGCGAAGACGGCCGCTGGCACCTGACCCTGGCCTTGCCGGCCGGGCGCATCGTCGACAACGACACCACTGACAACGGCCGGGTCCGCCACCTTTCCGGCCTGCGCGAGATCGCGCGCCTGCTTCAGGACAGCACGCTGCAGGAGCATGGCGAAGGCGCCGAGTTCCGCATGACTGCGAACCAGAACCTGGTGATCGCCGGCGTGCCGGCGGACAAGCGCAAAGCGGTCGATGCCCTGGTAGCGGTCTACGCGCTCGACATCCATCGCAGCGCCAGCCCTCTGCAACGCGACGCCATTGCCTGCGTGGCACTGCCAACCTGCGGCCTGGCCATGGCCGAGGCCGAGCGCTACCTGCCCGAGCTGGCGGCAAAGATCGATGCCCTGCTCGCAAAGCACGGCCTGGCCGACGCGCCCATCAACCTGCGCATCAGCGGCTGCCCGAACGGCTGCTCGCGCCCGTACCTGGGCGAGATCGCGCTCGTCGGCAAGGCACCCGGCCGCTACAACCTGATGCTCGGTGCCGATCATCGCGGCCAGCGGCTCAACACCCTGCATCGGGAAAACATCGACGAAGCCGCGATCCTCGCCGAGCTCGACAGCCTGTTCGCGCGCTATGCCGGCGAGCGCCGGGCCGACGAAGGCTTCGGCGACTTTATCGTCCGCAACGACGTCGTCACGTACCAGCATCCCTCGCACTACGAGGTGACCCCATGAGCATGCCCCCCGATCCCATCACCGCCGCCGAATCGCCGAAGGCGCTGGCCGAACTCAACCGCTGGCTCTCCCAGCGCAGCGCCGAGGAGCGCGTCGCCTGGGCGCTTGAGAACACCGCCAGTGAGCACGCTCTGTCGTCGAGCTTCGGCGCGCAGGCGGCGGTGTCACTGCATCTGGTCACGCGGCAGGCGCCGGACATCCCGGTGATCCTGCTCGACACCGGCTACCTGTTCCCGGAGACCTATCGCTTCATCGACGAACTGAGCGATCGCCTTGGCCTGAACCTGCATGTCTACCGCCCCGAAGTCAGCAATGCCTGGGCCGAAGCACGGCTGGGCCGGCTGTGGGAGAAAGGCGTCGAAGGCATCAGCCGCTACAACCGCATCCACAAGGTCGAACCGATGCAGCGTGCGCTGGATGAGCTCGGTGTACGCACCTGGATTGCCGGCCTGCGCCGCGACCAGTCCGCGACCCGCGCCAACATCGACATCCTGGAGCTGCGCAACGGCCGCTGGAAGCTGCATCCGCTGGCCGACTGGAGCGAACGCGACGTCTGGCAGTACCTCAACCAGCATGACCTCCCCTACCACCCGCTATGGCACCAGGGCTACGTGTCGATCGGCGACGTCCACACCACCCGCCGACTGGAACCGGGCATGCGCGAGGAAGACACCCGTTTTTTCGGTCTCAAGCGCGAGTGCGGGTTGCATTTCGACGATGACGAAACCGAAAACGAAAAGGCCGCGTAGCTGCATGAAGTGGGCATCTCAGACGCTCGTTCCACCTGCCCCAGTGCGCGTGTACCAGGCGCTCACCCTACGAACCCGCCTGGCCGGCGCCGTCCAGATGAAGCGCGAAGCCGGTAGCTCCCGGATCACCCAGCTCCGGGCGTAGCTGCATGCTCGGAATCAGATAGTCGCCGAAGTTCTGCCGGCGATAGGGGATGGGCGGGATGGTTGACAGTGTCCGCATCCGCTCACGCAGGCGTTCGGCCACCGGTTCGAAACCGGCATCATCGAAACGATCGACCCGGTAGACCACGAACGGCGGCAGCACGTCATAGCCCGGGTAGTAGAGAATCCCGTGATTGATGGGGAATAACAGATCGTCGATCGGCCCATTGATCCCGCGGGCGTCGTAGTGCTCCTCCCAGCCGCCGGTGGTCACGATCAGCATCGCACGCCTGCCGGCAAAGACACCTTCGCCGAAGCGGTCGCCCCAGCGCTTGTCGCTGTGCTCGCCAACGCCATAGGCAAGACCGTAGGAGAAGACCCGGTCGACCCAGCCCTTGAGGATCGCCGGCATCGTGTACCACCACAGCGGGAACTGCAGGATCAGGGCATCGGCCCAGAGCAGCTTTTCGTGTTCGGCTTCAACATCCCCGGTCAACGTGCCGGCAGCGTAGGCCTGTCCCGAGGCCGCGGCCACCTGCAATCGCGCCCCGGGCTCCAGCGTGGGGAAGTCGTCGCGATCGACCTGGGACTTCCAACCGTCCGCGTACAGATCGGACACCCGCACCTGGTGGCCCTGGGCCTCGAGCTCCCTCACGGCGACCTCGCGCAGGGCGCCATTGAGCGAGCGCGGTTCGGGGTGAGCGAAAACAAGCAGGACTTTCATTGGACACCTGTGATGAAAAGGACAGGGCCCATACGCTAGACAAGGCACCAATGATCCGGAAGCCGCGCGCAATACATATTATTATTCCGAATAATGGATAGATCGGATATCACGCTCGAGCGCATGCGCACTTTCGTCCGCGTTGCCGAACGCGGCAGTCTGTCGGCCGCTGCGCGCGAACTCGGCATCGGCCAGTCGACGGTCACGCGTCAGCTTCGTGAACTGGAAGCGGCGCTCGGCGTGCCCTTGCTCAGCAGGACCACGCGGCGGACCACTGTCACCGACGAGGGCCGCCACTACTACGCCAACTGTGTCCAGATCCTGCGCCTGGTGGAACGGGCGGGAGACGAAGCGCGAGCGACGCGTGGCGCGCCCGCGGGTACGATCCGGGTGTCGTGTACGGCAGCCTTCGGAGTGCTGCATGCCTGCCATCTGGTCTTCGCCTTCCAGGACCGCTATCCGGATATTCAAGTCGACCTCAGCCTCACCGACGAGCGCATCGACCTGGTCCGCGAAGGCGTCGACATCGCGTTGCGCCTGGGTCCGCTCAGCGACAGCTCGCTGAAACTGCGGGCCCTGGGTCAATCGCAACGCCTGCTGGTGGCTGCGCCGGACTATCTGGCAATGAAGGGGACGCCGCGCACGCCACACGAACTCTCCGCCCATGAAGGCATCCGGATGGCGAATGTGGCCGGCAGCGACATCCTGGCCCTGCAGGGACCCGACGGCGAACAGTACGCGGTGCCTTTTACCGGGCGTTTCCGGGTCGACCACGGACTTGCGGCACGCGTGGCGCTGCTCGCCGGGCGAGGCATTGCACCTGCCCATCGATGGCTGGTCGACGACCTCATCGCCGATGGGCGGTTGGTTGCAATCCTGCCTGACCACGAGTTGCCCGCTGTCCCCTTGAGCATGCTCATCGTTCCCGAACGCGCAGGCATTGCGCGGGTGCGATTGCTGATCGACTTTCTCGTCGATCGGATCGGCAGCGTTCCCGGTATCAAGCCAGCTGCATAGGCTGGGGTTGAGCGATACATGATCCCGGCATCGGAGACTGGTGTCGCCACGACGTCGGGTTGCAACCCGGCCTACCGCGATGACGACTTCCTACAACGTCATCGTCTGGGTCAGCTCGATCCAGCTCGGCGGCTCGGGCCAGTCGGCCTCGGCATTGCCCTCCAGCACGAGACGGATATCCCGGCGGTCGATCTGCGGGGCGATGGCGTGGATCAGCTCCAATGCATAGTCGCGCGACACCCGCGAGCGCGGCAGTACCGCCCAGGCGATGCATTCGGGAATCGCTGCGGGGGCCGGCAGGATCACCAGGTCGGTTTCTTCATGCACGCCCAGCGCCATCTCCGCGAGCAGGCCGACGCCCATGCCGGTGCGCACATAGGTCTTGATCAGGTCGGCGTCGCGCGCGGTCATCGCCAGTTGCGGCTCGACGCCCTCGCCGGCGAACGCGCGGCGCAATGACGACTCCGGGCGGATCGAGGATTCGTAACTGACCAGCGGGTATTTCGACAACTCGACCAGGGTGGGGGCGCGACCGATTCCGGCCAGCGGGTGCGCCTTCGGCACGATCACCTTGCGCTGCCAGCGGAACAGCGGCACCGCGAGGCCGCCATCGGGCACCTGGCCGGCAGTGCTGAGCACGGCCATGTCGGCGGCGCCGTGGGCCAGTTGTTCGAGCACCTCGCCATCGGCGACCGGCTCCAGGTGCACGCTGATCCGCGGCCAGGCGCGCTTGATGGTCGCGATCGCGCCGGGCAATACGTGGCGGGCCTGGGTGTGGGTGGTGGCGAGCACCAGCCGGCCGACATGCTCGCCGCGCTCGTTGGCGGCGTAGGCACGGATGTTGGCGGCTTCTTCCAGTATCCGACGGGCATGCGCGATCACCCGCTCGCCGGCCGGTGCCACCGCCTCCAGGCTGCGGCCGCGGCGCATGAACAGCTGGAAGCCGAGTTCATCCTCCAGCTGCTTGAGCTGCTTCGACAGCCCCGGCTGGGTCGCGTGCACGCGTTCGGCCGCCAGCGTGATGTTGAGGCCGGCGTCGGCGATGGCGACAAGGTAGCGGAGCTGGGTCAGGGTCATGGCTGCAGTGCAAGCTAGCCCATGCACCATGACCCGTCCAGCATGTGGCGCTCATGGCTTATGACCGCTCGGCATGGCGGCCGGTCGATTGCTCATTTCCGATTGACTGCCCGCGGTCCTAGCGTTGCTATCCCACCTCCACCATCCCGCCATGTCCAGCCCGCCGGCCACACCACAGCTGTTTCCGTTGTTCGCCGACCTCAAAGGCCGCCGCGTGCTGGTCGTCGGCGCTGGTTCGATCGCGCGGCGGAAGATCGATGCCCTGCTCGGTGCCGGCGCACGGGTTGCCGTGGGCTCACCTGCATTGGAACCGTCCGTCGCGGCACTGGTCGATGCCGGCCGGATCGAACACTACCCTGGCCGCTTCGACCCCAACTGGCTCAACGATGCCTGGCTGGTGGTGGCCGCCACCGACAGTCCGATCACCAACCGCGCCGTCGCTACCGCCGCCGAAGCACGCCGGGTCTGGGCGAACGTGGTCGACGACGCCGAACTGTCGAGCGTGCAGGTTCCATCGCGGGTCGAGCGGGGTCCGTTGCAGATCGCAATTTCCAGCGGCGGCGGCGCACCGATGCTGGCGCGTCACCTGCGTGAACAGCTTGAAACCCAGCTCGACGAGTCACTCGGCGACCTAACCGAACTGCTTCGCACGCAACGCAGGCGCATCCGCCAGCGACTGCCCGACATCGCCGCCCGCCGCGCGTTCTTCGAACGCCTGCTGGCCGGCCCGGTGCCTGGCCTGCTGCGTCGTGGCAATCATGCCGAAGCCGAACGCGCGTTCGAGAAAACCTTGTCCGAAGGCGCCGGAACCACGGCCGGTCGCGTGGCTCTGGTCGGCGCCGGCCCCGGCGACCCCGGCCTGTTGACCCTGCGCGGCCTGCGCGTGCTCAACGAGGCCGACGTGATTCTGCACGACCGGCTGGTCAGTACCGAGGTGCTGGCGCTCGCACGCCGCGATGCCGAGTTGATCGAGGTCGGCAAACAGGTCGGCGGCGATCACCACGCCACCCAGTCGCGCATTCATGCGTTGCTGGTCGAGCACGCGCGCGCCGGCAAGCGCGTGGTGCGGCTGAAGGGCGGCGATCCGTTCGTGTTCGGACGTGGCGGCGAGGAGTTGGAAACGCTGCATGCCCACGGCATCGACTTCGAGGTCGTACCCGGCATCACCGCCGCGGTCGCCTGCGCCGCCTATGCCGGGGTACCACTGACCCATCGCGAGCATGCGCAATCGGTACGTTTCGTCACCGCGCTCGGCCGCGACGGCAGCGATCCCATCGACTGGCCGGCGCTGGCCCGGGAACGGCAGACACTGGCCTTCTACATGGGCGTGTCCGGACTGGACCGCCTGCGCGACAACCTTGTCGCCCACGGCCGCGACCCCGCCACCCCGTTCGCACTGGTCGAGAACGGCACCCGCGCCGAACAGCGCGTGGTCACCGGCACGCTCGCCGAACTGCCGGAGGCCGCCGCCGCCCACGCGATACGGGCGCCGGCCTTGTTGATTCTGGGTGAAGTCGCCGGCTCGGCCGCCACCCTACACTGGTTCGGGCCACGCCCACTGCGCCTGGAAGACGCGCCTGCCACCGGCACCTCGATCGCACAGGCCGCCTGATTGCGCGACCGGCCGCCAGCGCCGCCGAATCCCGTCTGTCCCTACATGTCACCGTCCTGAAATACCGGAGCACCCTCATGGCCCTGCACGACAGCATCCTCGACACGATCGGCAACACCCCGATCGTCAAACTGCACCGCATCGCGCCCAAGCACGTCGATCTCTACGCCAAGGTCGAGGCCTTCAACCCCGGCGGCTCGGTCAAGGACCGCCTGGCGCTGGCGATCATTCTCGACGCCGAGCAGAAGGGCCTGCTAAAGCCCGGCCAGACCGTTGTCGAGGCGACCAGCGGCAACACCGGCATCGCCCTGGCGATGGTCTGCGCCGCACGTGGCTACCCGTTCGTGGCGGTGATGACCGAAACCTTCTCGATCGAGCGGCGCAAGCTGATGCGCGCCTATGGCGCCAAGGTCATCCTGACCCCGGCCGCCGAGCGTGGCAGCGGCATGGTCCGCAAGGCCGCCGAGCTGGCCGACAAGCACGGCTGGTTCCTCGCCCGCCAGTTCGAGAACGAGGCCAATCCCGCCTACCACCGCCAGACCACCGGCCCGGAGATCCTGCGCGACTTCGCCGGCCGGCGTCTGGACTACTTCGTCAGCGGCTGGGGCACCGGTGGCACCATCACCGGTGCCGGCGAGGTACTCAAGCTGGCCCGCCCGGACCTCAAGGTGATCGCCTCCGAGCCGGCCGGCGCCGCGCTGCTGTCGGGCAAGGAGTGGCAGCCACACAAGATCCAAGGCTGGACCCCGGACTTCCTCCCCGACGTGCTCAGTCGCACGATCGCCGACAAGATCCTGCCAATCGACGACGTGCTGGCCCGCGACACCTCGCGCCGCCTCGCCGCCGAGGAAGGTCTTTTCGTCGGCATCTCCGCCGGCGCCACCGTCGCCGCCGCCCTGCAGGTCGCCGAGAAGGCGCCAGAAGGCTCGGTGCTGCTGGCGATGCTGCCCGACACCGGCGAACGCTACCTGTCGACCTTCCTGTTCGAGGGCATCGCCGAAGGCTCGGACGACGAGTGGCTGGCCTCGCTGGACTGAATCCGACCACAGGCCACCAGTAGCCCGGGTAAGCGGAGCGCACCCGGGACCATCGATACACGTCAATCTGCCCCGAGTGTGGCTTCGCCTTACCCGAGCTACACCACCGCCGCTTCGGACGAACACACCTTCAAACGCAGCCTTCCCCTGGGCCCTGCAGCGACACACGGACCGTGTCGCCGCCGGGCGTTTATGCTGTGCGCTTCGGAACGACCTGAAGCACTGCATGACCGCCGACACCGACGCGCGTGGCGCCGCCCGCCTGGCCTGGGCCCGCGCCGCCAGCGGACAGCCCGCACTCGAACTCGAACGCGCGTCCTACGACGCCGGCCACCGCAGCTACTGGCGCACGGTCGGCATCGAACCCAGCCTGATCGTGATGGACGCCCCGCCCGGGCTGGAGGACGTACGTCCTTGGTTGCGCATGCATGCTCTGCTCGATGGCGGCGGCGTGCGCGTGCCGCGGATCATCGCCCGCGACGAGGACACCGGCTTCCTGCTGCTGGAAGACCTCGGTGGCCCCACTCTCGCCCAGGTCATCGACGACGACAATGCCGACGTGCATTTCGATGCCGCGATCGAACAATTGATCCTGTTGCAGTCGATCGCGCCGCCGGCGGATCTGCCGGTATTCGGCGAGGCCCTGCTGCAACGCGACGCCGGCCTGTTCGAGGAATGGTTCCTGCGCCGCCACCTCGGCCTCGAACCCGGCTGCGGCGATACCGAGCGACTGCAGCTTGCCCAGCGCCGGCTGATGGACAACGCCCTCGCGCAGGCAAAGGTGCTGACCCATCGTGATTTCATGCCGCGCAACCTCATGCCTGCCAAGAACGGGCCGGTCGACGGCGGGCCGGCCGTGCTCGACTTCCAGGACTGCGTGCTCGGACCGATCGCCTACGACCCGGTCAGTCTGTTCAAGGACGCCTTCCTGAGCTGGCCGCTGGAGCGCGTCGACGGCTGGCTGGCGCGCTACCACGCCCGAGCCGTCGAGGCCGGCCTGCCGGTACCGCCACTGGAACGGTTCCTGCGCGACGCCGACTGGCTCGGCGTGCAACGCCACCTCAAGATACTCGGCATCTTCGCGCGGCTGCACTACCGCGACGGCAAACCGAAATACCTTGCAGACGCGCCACGCTTCATCGCCTACCTCGACCAAGTACTGCCGCGCCATGCCGGACTGACGCCGTTGCGCGAACTGCTCGACTGCAAGGTCCATCCGGCAATGTGCAGTCCGCCATGATTTAGATATCGCCGCTAATGCATCGGTCGCACACCCCCTATTGACCGTAACAGCACTCAGACCTAGATACCTTCGACACCTTATTACTCAAGGGTTCGAAAAATTTTCGTTGTCTGCACACACAGCGATTGGAACCGTGAAACCATTGATGACGTTGGCGACGGCGATACTGGTATCGTCAGAACAATCAATGCCCGTACCAGATCCCAATCCAGAAATGTCATTGTTCCGCACGGCGACGCGACTGCCTTGCACAATGGCAATCCCGAACATAGCACCCATGCCCGGCAATCTCAGGCCACGCACCCTGTTGTTGTTGATGCTTCCACTTGTATTGTGCGCAGCATAAATTCCAGTAGCGTAGCTCCAGCTAAAGTCTGAATTACTGTTGATCGGCGACACTCCGCTGACAGTGTTGTCAAGCACATCTACTTCGCCCATCGTCCGAATACCGGTAGCTTCACCTTCGAACAAGCTGGAACCACCTGTGTCCAGGATCAAATTATGCCGTACTACTGAGCGATCACCTGACACATCAACGCCAGCAGATGTGTTGCGGTCGAAACGGTTATTCTCGACAACATGCCCTCCACCACTCAAAAAGACGCCGCTGTAGAAACCACGGACATGACAGTGGCGAACCGTAATGTTGTGCTTATTTGTGGCTGCGATTCCTGACGCATCCGCACCTGCCCCAGCAGACAGCCCTCCTAACTTGAAATGATTACAGTCAATGGTGACATTGTTCGCATTAATTTGAATTGCCGCAGCACCAGTGATGGCTGTGGAAAGATCTTTACGCAGACACCAAACGCCTTGCGTACTTATCGTGGCTGGAAGCGAATCAATAAACCCCGTACAACTTTCAAAGCTCTGCGCTGCCTTAGCCATCATTGGGGATAGCGAAAGCGCAGCAAGCAGGACACCTCGTGCGAACAGATGGTGAATTGACATATCTGGAACCCCTACGCATTGTTATGAAACAAGCCCTGCTTACAATTTCTACTCAAACCCCATAAAGCGAGAGACCTGAGGCGATACGTAATATGTATACTTGGCGGACGACCAGGGAAAGACAGATGAGAGCGAGCCTCAGAGGCCATCAAGCGTGACGCATGCCATTCATAACATCAATTGCATGCCGTCTTTACACACTTCCACGGCAAACCTCACCCAAGCCGTTCCGTCGCCGGCATTACGGGTAACACACGAGCGCTTTACATATTACACTTCCCCTTCCGACGCAAGCGCTCCGGAGAAGTCCCAAGGAAATCCGGGGTCGCCCTTTCATTCTAGAAACACTTTGAAAATTCTCTACAAGAACATTCAAAATTTGCATCCATATCAAACTCTAGACAGAGACGATGGCCACCCTAGGGGGCGCCTCTGAAAGCCCTGATCTTCGCCGCCGGCCTCGGCGAGCGCATGCGCCCGCTGACCGACACCACGCCCAAACCGTTGCTGGAGGCCGGTGGCAAGCCGCTGATCGTCTGGCACCTGGAAAAGCTCGCCGCTCTGGGCGTGCGCGACGTGGTCGTCAACACCAGCTGGCGGGCCGACCGTTTCGAACCGGCGCTGGGCGACGGCAGCCGATGGGGGCTGCGCCTGCATTTCGCCTACGAAGGCGCGACTCCCCTGGAAACCGGCGGCGGCATGCTGCACGCGCTGCCACTGCTCGGCGACACGCACGGGTCCAATGAAGCGTTCCTGCTGGTCAACGGTGACGTCTGGACCGACTTCGACTTCGCCCGCCTGCCGCGCGAACCGGCAGGTCTGGCGCATCTGGTGATGGTCGATCGCCCCGGACACGCGACCCACGGCGATTTCGCCCTCGCCCCTGACGGTCATGTACGTAACGAAGGCGAGAACGTACCGGACAACAGCCTGTTGACCTACGCCGGCATCGGCATCTACCGCCCGCAGATCCTCGACGGCTGGCAATCCGTCATCGGCGACTGCAATCACGTCGACGGCAAGCCGAAATTCCCCCTCGCCCCGATCCTCAGGGCACGCATGGCCGAGGGCCGCATCACCGGTGAACACCACCGTGGCCAGTGGACCGATGTCGGCACCCCGCAACGGTTGGCCGAGCTGGATGCGCGGCTCAGCGGGGAGTAGTGGTTCCGCTCCGTGCCCGATCCCCGGATGCGCCCCGGGTGCGCTGCGCTTACCCGGGCTACGACGACTGAACGCCCGAGCGCTGCGTGCGAGGGCCGGGGATCCATGGACGTCAGTTCCCGATCTTTCCGTAAATGCCAGTTCACTTTCCAGAAGCCGGTGGCCCTGCCTTTGCGGGACCGTCCGAAACATGGATGTTTCGGATGAGCCTACAGGGATGTATTCACGGCGAGTCCCGCAAAGGCAGGGCCACCGGCTTCCACGGCAAAGAGCTCCGGCATCACGCCGCACTGTCGCTACAAGTGCGACGGTTTGCCCCATCCATCCGTAATGTGCCGGCATGGACCAGGCGGTAACACACCTTGTGGACGAGCCCGAACTCCTGCGCCAGGCCCGCTGGGGCAATCGCGAGGCCTTTGCCGAGCTGTACGCCCGCCACGCCGGCGCCGTGCACGCCCTCGCCCTGCGCCTGACCGCCGACCCAGCCACTGCCCAGGACCTGACCCACGACGCCTTCGTGAAGATGCTCCGCTTCATCGGCGGCGTGCGCAGCGACCGACCCCTGCGGCCATGGCTGAAAAAGGTCGTCGCCAACGCCGCCATCGACCGACTGCGCCACGAACACCCACACCTGTATGCCGACACCGGTGACGAAGGCCCCGACAGCGAAGCCTGGGCCGGACCGGTAAAAGACCCGGCGGCACATGCCGAAGCATCCGCACTGCTGCAACGGCTGCCCCCGCAGGCCCGTACCGTTGTATGGCTGCATGAAGTCGAAGGCTGGTCGCATACCGAACTGGCCGAACGCTTCGGCCACACACCGAGCTGGTCCAAATCGGTACTGTCGCGCGCGCTCAACCGCCTGCGCGAAACGCTGGACGAGGTACCCGACGACGCACCGGACACCTCACCCCCGCTCCGGACCCACCGCCACCGGCACGAACGCTGAATACGGATTCGCCATGCAACACTCCGACCACGACCTCCGCCGCCAGCTCCGCGCCCTTCCGGACCCGGATCCGCCTGCCGCGCTGCGTGAACGCGTACTGACCTCGCACCGCCACCGCCAACGTGCGATCCGCAGCGTTGCCGGTGTCTCGGCCATTGCCCTGCTGCTGGCCATCGTGCTGCCCGACCTGCCCGGACCGCAGGATGCCTCACCCCCTCAACCCGGACTGGCGGCCACCGCCCTGCCCGCGCACGACGCCATCGCCCGCCTGCGTGCGATCGACCGCGCCCTGCAGGCCGCCTATGAACGCGGCGCCAGCGACGATGAGGTCGCACCGCTCTGGAAGGCACGCGAAACACTGCTTGCCGCCCTTCCGGCCAACCAGAGACCATCGTCCTGATGGCCGCACTCCGCACCATTGCCATGGCCCTGCTGCTGGCCTTCCTGCCGCTGCCGGCACTGGCCACAGGAGGCAACCCGCTCGATGTCGTCGTTGACGTACGCCGGCCACATACCGAGGGTGTGACCGTCATGGCCGTCACCCCGGGCGGCAACGGCGAACGAATCGGATTGCGCGTCGGCGACCGTATCATCGAGGCCAACGGCCGATCCCTGACCGACACCCTGAAACCCTCCCGCATGCTCGCCGAAGCCACCTCCGGCGGCGACAGCCTGCGGCTGCGGGTCATCCGCGACGGGCAAACGCTCATCCTCGACGGCAGCGTCGTCGAGGCCGCCGCACCTGCAGTGGAAGGCTGCGGTTACATCAGCACCCTCGGCACCCTGCCGCATGTCCGCGACAAACTGTACCCGGTGGTCATCGTCGACATCGATGGCACCGGCACGCCGCTCGAGGCCAACCGCCACCGGCTGCCGGCCGGCCTGCACGTGGTGGTCGTGAACGAGCGCATCGGGGGCATCCGCTTCAACGAAATGCTGCGCCGGCAGCGCGACCGCATGCAGGTCCGCGAGGGCGCCCGCGCCGGCAAGGCATTGCTGGTCGACGTGCAGCCGGGCAAGCGTTACCTGCTTGGCGCGCGATTCCTCGATGACAACCTCGGCGTCCGCACCATCAGCGACAACGCCTACTGGGAACCGCTGGTGTGGAAGGTGGTCGACGAGGACTGCCGGTAACCGGCCCAAGGGAAAGCGACGACACGCCCTTGCAGTCAGGATTTGTCGAGCGAACCGCCCAGCGCCTCGCGCAGGAACGGCACGGTCACCCGCCGCTGCGCCGCCAGCGAGGCGCGGTCGAGCCGGTCCAGCAATCCCGTCAGTCCGACCAGATCGCGCCCGGCGCGCCTGAGCAGCCAGTCCAGCGCCGCATCTTCCAGCACCAGCCCGCGGCGACGTGCACGCTGTGACAGCACTGCCCGGCGGCCATCGTCGTCCAGCGACTGCAATGCGACCCGTGCGCACTGCGACAACCGTGAGCGCAGATCGGGCAGCCCCAGCTCCAGTTCGGCCGGATTGCCACGCGCGGCGTAGAGCAGGCAGGCGCCCGAAGCACGGGCGCGGTTGTGGGTGTCGAACAGGGCGACTTCATCCTCACGCCGGCCGGCGATCGCCTCCAGCCCGTCCAGCGCGACCAGGTCGTTGCCCTCCAGCGCCTGCAACGCCTCGCCAAGGCGTCCGGCCGCGGCCGGCAAAGGCAGGTAGGCGACCCGGCGCCCGGCGGTCTCGGCCGCGGCACAGGTCGCCAGCAGCAGGTGGGTCTTGCCGACTCCGGCGGGGCCGGACAGGTACAGCCAGTCGTCACCGCCCGCGATAGCAAGCGCCTGCAACTGCGCCAGCGCGCCGTCCGGTGCGTCGAGGTAGGTATCGAATCGCTGGTCCGGCGGATAGCGCAGCGCCAGCGGCAACTGCGGGACACTCACTCCGACTCCTTCTCCGTCGTCGCCTCGGCGACCTGCCCGGCCGGCATGTCTTCCACCGCCGCCCCGTCCGCCTCCGGTTGCGCGCCACCGGCCGCCGCTGTGGCCGTTCCCGCAACCGCCGGCATGGCCCCATCGCCGGCTGCATCGCCGGCATACAGCCGGCTGCGGGTGTAACGCTCCTGGGCGAAGCGCAGCAGTACGTTGGCCACCGCCGCCACCGGCAATGCCATCAGCATGCCGATGAAGCCGAACAGCTGGCCGCCGGCCATGATCGCGAAGATCACCGCCATCGGGTGCAGGCCAATGCGGTCGCCAACGATGCGCGGAGTCAGCACGTAGCCCTCGATCATCTGCCCGGCCACGAACACGGCCGCCACCATCAGCACCAGGGTGAAGTCGGCGCCCGGCTGCACGAAGGCGGCAATCAGCCCCAGCACCACGCCGACGGCCGTGCCCAGGTAGGGCACGAAGCTGATCAGGCCGGCAATGAGGCCGATCAGCAGGCCGACCTTGAGCCCGACCAGGGTCAGGCCCACCGCGTAGATCGCACCCAGCGCGATCATCACCAGGATCTGCCCGCGCAGGAATGCCGACAACACGTCATTGGACTCGTGTGCCAGTCGCGAGACGGTACCGATGCGGTCGCGCGGCACCAGTGCCGCGACCCGCTCGACCAGCTTGTCCCAGTCGCGCAGGAAGTAGAACGTCAGCAGCGGCAGCAGCACGATGTTGGCGACCCAGGCGACCACCGCCATGCCCGAACGCGATACGTAGCCGAACACGCTCGCGGCCACGCCACCGGCCTCCTGCCAGTGCTCGCGCAGCAGCCCGATCATCGCCTGCGGGTCGAGCCAACCGGCCAACTCGACCCCGGTACGCTGCTCGATCCACGGCATCGCGGTGCCCATCACCCACTCCTGCACCCGCGGCAACAGGTCCAGCAGGGTGACGACCTGGCGCTCGATCATCGGCACCAGGATCAGCAGCGCCAGCACCAGCAGCAACACCATCAGGGTGAACACAAGGGCGACTGCGACATTGCGCGAGCGTCCGGAGCGCTCGAGCCGGTCGACCAACGGGTCGCCCAGCCAACCCAGCAGCGCGCCCAACACGAACGGCGACAGGATCGGGCCCAGTGCCCAGATCAGCCACAGCACCGCCAAGACCACCACGCCCCACTGCAGGCGCTTGAGGAAGCGGGCGATATCCGCCATCGGCTCGTTCGCGTACATCAGCGCACCCGGTAGATGGTGGGCGCCGGAGCGTCAGGCGTCTCGCCATCCTCTTCCGGTACGACCGGACCGGGAGCAGGCATGGCTTCAGCGCTGGCCGCAACCAGGACATCGCCCTCGCCGGCCATGCGCTGCAGGCCGGGCAATCCGGTCAGCAACTCCAGTTCAAGCACCATCTCATCAGCGGTCGCCCGCAGCGGCTTGATCCCGCGCACCACCGACAGCCCCTGCAGGTAGCCGGACAGACGCATGTATTTCTCGCTGCTGTCCAGTCCGCGGAAGGTGACCGCATAGCTGCCGGCCGGACCGGCCGCCGTGCGCTTGGCGTAGCGCTTGGTCAGCGCGTCGGCGGCGCCGTCGGCGCCGGTGGCCATGACCATGCGTGCATCGGCGCCGCTCTCGGACCAGCGTGCCAGCACCCGCCCGCGGTCGACGAAGATCCAGTCCGCGGCCCAGCCGCCATTGCCTCGGCGGAGCTTGCCGATCAGTTGCATCGGCGGGCTGTAACGTTGCGAGGCGCGGGCGATCGCGGCGGTGTCGCCACGCCAGATGGCCCCCACTACCGCCTGCTCGGCGGCGCTGCCGCCCGGCAGGCCAAGCCGGTAGCCACGCTGGACCGCACGATCCAGTACCGAACGGGCGGCATTGGACTGGGCAAGGCCGACCAGCCGCGGGCCGCTGCCATCGTCGATCGCCAGCCACAGCACCGGCTTGGGACGCGGCGTCGGCCAGACCGGAATGCCCAGGGTGGACGCCAGCGCATCCACCGCGGCCTCGTCGTAGCGGGCCACCAGCACGGTCTGATAGGTCGGTGCCCCGCTCGCGGACACCCCCTCGTCCTGGCGGTAGTCGTAACCGGTCACGTAGTCGCCGGCACGGCGCAGTTCTCGTGATACGCCAGGACGCGATGCCGCACCGCTGTCGCCCGACAGCTTGCCCAGCACCTGGGCCAGACCCCGGGCAAGCGCGGACCTGCGCTCGTCTTCGCCCTGTCCGCGGACCACGACCTCGGCGGTATAGACGTCGTCGGCGTGGATCTGGTCGCCCTCGACCCGCTGCGCGGAGACGGGGAATATCATCGCCAGGAGCAGCATCCCGAGAACCGTGTTGATCGCGATGGAGGTCTTGCGCAATGCAGCAGTCATGCGGGGTTCGCCGCCTGTATAGCCGTCGGAATGCCCGGAATGGTGCCGCAGCCGGACCGGAACGTCCATCCGCAGCGATACGGCCTCGCCCGGTTATTCCCCGGCGGTCTTGGTAAAATCGCCGTCTTCCCGCCGCCCTGCGACCCTGCCGTGACGTCCACCCCCCTTCCCCCCGCTCCCCTGACCTACCGCGATGCCGGCGTCGATATCGACGCGGGCAACGAGCTCGTCGAACGCATCAAGCCGCTGGTCAAACGCAGCTTCCGTCCCGAGGTCATGGGCGGACTGGGCGGCTTCGGCGCGCTGTTCGACCTGTCGAACAAGTACAAGGAGCCGGTGCTGGTATCCGGCACCGATGGCGTCGGCACCAAGCTGAAGCTGGCCCAGCAGTTGGGTCGCCACGACACCATCGGCATCGATCTGGTCGCGATGTGCGTGAACGACGTGCTGGTGCAGGGCGCCGAACCGCTGTTCTTCCTCGACTACTTCGCCACCGGCAAGCTCGACATCGACACCGCCGCGGCGGTGGTCGGCGGCATCGCCCGCGGCTGCGAGGAGTCGGGCTGTGCGCTGATCGGCGGTGAGACCGCCGAGATGCCCGACATGTACCCGCCGGGCGAATACGACCTGGCCGGCTTCTGCGTCGCCGGCGTCGAGAAGTCGAAGCTGCTCGACGGCGGCAGGACCCGCGAGGGCGACCTGCTGATCGGCATCGCCTCGTCCGGCCCGCACTCCAACGGCTACTCGCTGATCCGCAGGATCTACGAGCGTGCCGGCAGTCCGGCCGAACTCGAACTCGCCGACGGCCAGAAGCTCGCCGACGCGTTGATGGCGCCGACCCGGCTGTACGTGAAGCCGGTGCTGGAGCTGCTGCAGGCTCATGGCGGAGGTGATGCGAGTCCCTCGCAAACGCCCGCACATCCATGTGCGGACTCTCCAATTCATGCCATGGCCCACGTCACCGGCGGCGGCCTGACCGAGAACATCATCCGGGTCATCCCCGATGGCCTGGGCATCGACATCGACGCCGCAAGCTGGCCGCTGCCGCCGGTGTTCGAATGGCTGCAGCGCGAAGGCGCGGTCGAAGCCACCGAGATGTGGCGCACCTTCAACTGCGGTATCGGCTTCGTGCTGGTGGTCGCGCCGGAAGAGGCAGCCGCCGTCGAGGCCGATCTCGAACGCCTGTCGCTGCCGAACTGGCGGATCGGTCGAGTGGTCAGGGCTGGCGACGGCGAGCGCGTCCGCATTGGCTGAGTACATGCAGGCCAATTGCGGGCGCCGGATCGCGGTGCTCGCCTCGGGCCGCGGCAGCAACCTGCAGGTCTTGATCGATGCGATCGCCGCCGGCAGGCTGAACGCCACCATCGCCGGCGTGTTCTCCGACAGGCCGAAGGCCGGCGCCCTCGAACGCGCCCGCCACGCGAGCATCCCGACCACCTCGCTGCGTCCGCGCGATTTCGACTCGCGCGCGGCATTCGATGACGCGCTGTTCAGCCACGTCGACACTGTTCAGCCCGACCTCATCGTCTGTGCGGGATACATGCGTCTGCTCAGCGAACACGTCGTCGAGGCAAGACAGGGCCACATGATCAACATCCACCCATCGCTGCTGCCGGCCTTCAAGGGCCTGCATACCCACCAGCAGGCGCTGGCCGCCGGGGTGCGCGAGCATGGCGCGAGCGTCCACTTCGTCACCTCCGAGCTGGACGGCGGACCGGTGATCGCGCAGGCGCGGGTGCCGGTGCTGGACGGCGACGATGCCGACGCTCTGGCCGCACGGGTGCTCACCCGCGAACATCCGTTGCTGCTGGCCACGGTCAAGGTCCTGGCCGAAGGCCGCGTGCGCCTGCGCGACGGCACAGTCACCCTCGACGACAGGCCCCTGGCCGCGCCGCTGCAACTTGATGACAACGATCGGCTGTCAGGCTGATCCTCTTTCCCGCCCGAAGCCCCCCATGCCCCGGACTCCCGCCCGTCTCGCATTCGCCATCGTGCTGGCCCTGTCGCCGGCGATCGCGGCCACCCAGGCCCCGGAAGCGGTGCCTGCCACCACACAGACCGAGGTCGAAGCCGAGGCCACCCAGGCACTGGCACCGTTCATGGCCAGCTACCAGGTACTCAACCACGGGCGCGCGCTCGGGGAGGCCAGCCTCCAGGTGACCGAACTGAATGCACCGCACCGCTGGCGCGTCGACCTCAACATGGGCGGGCGCGGCCTGCTCAAGCTGGCCGGCATCAATGCCGAACAGAGCACGGTATTCGAGGACACTGCCAGCGGCTTCCTGCCGCTGAGCCAGTCCACCCTCCGCAAGACCCTGTTCACCCGCAAGCGTTCCACCGGCATATACGATTGGGCCGCAGGCCAGGCACGCTGGGAAGGCGACCTGAAGGAATGGCGGCAGCGCCCGGTCCCGCTCCAGCATGGCGACATGAGCGCCCTGCTGATCAATCTGGCGGTAATCCGCGACGCGGAACCGGGCAGGACCCTGCGCTACCGTTTCGTCGACAACGGACGGGCGAAGGCACACATCTACCATGTCGCCGAGGAACTGGAGGGCGTGCGGGTCGGCGAACTCAGTTACAACGCGATGCGGGTCACCCGCCTCCCCGACGAAGGCGATGACGACAACGCCGAGGACGAGGAGCGGGTGGTCTGGGTCGTGAAAGGCGTCCCGACCCCGGTGCGGATGTTGCAACGCGAGGGCGGGGAAGACACTTACGACCTGCGACTGGTCGATTACACGGGAGTGCAGTAGATGAACCATGCATCGAACACGCGCAAATACCTGACCTTGATGCCTGCGCTGGCAGCGCTGCTCATGTTGGCCACGCTGCCCGCGCGCGCGATCGAGCCATTCACCGCCGACTACAAGGCCGGCTACATGGGCATGGAGGCGAATGGCCAGATGACCTTGACCCGGGAAGAGAACGACCGCTGGCGCTACAGCCTCAACGTGCGCAACGCGCTGGCCGACCTGTCCCAGACCACCGTGTTCGAGGAAAAGGACGGCCAGCTACGCCCGCTCAGCAGCAACGACACCAACAAGGTCCTGGTCAAGCGCAGCCGCAAATCCGCCACCTATGACTGGGCCGCCGGCCAGGCACGCTGGAGCGGCGACGTGAAAGCCGACCGCGCCGGCCCGATCGCGCTGAAAGCGGGCGACATGGACGCGCTGCTCATCTACCTGGCGATCGTCCGCGACCTGAACGCGGGCAAGCCGCTGAAGTACCGCATGGTCGACGACGGCCGGGTCAAGCAGCTCAGCTACACCACTGCCGGCCAGGAAACGATCACCATCGATGGCCGCAGCCACACTGCGACCAAGATCGTCGGCGACGACGAGCGTCGCAAGACCACCGCCTGGGTAGTGGACGGCATGCCGGTGCCGGCACGCATCATCCAGCAGACGAAGAATGGCGATTCGCTGGAATTGACCCTGCAATCGCTGCGCTAGATACCCGATCAACGCACCCGGCGGATGCTCGCCCCCAGCCCGGACAACTTCTCCTCGAGGTTCTCGTAGCCGCGATCGAGATGGTAGATGCGGTCGACGGTGGTCTCGCCCTCGGCCACAAGACCGGCCAGCACCAGCGAGGCGGAGGCGCGCAGATCGGTCGCCATCACCGGCGCGCCGCTGAGCTTGTCGACGCCGCGCACCACCGCGGTGTGGCCATCGACGCGGATGTCGGCACCCAACCGCAGCAGCTCGTTCACGTGCATGAAGCGGTTCTCGAAGATCGTCTCGTTGATCACGCCAACGCCCTCGGCGATGCAGTTCAACGCCATGAATTGCGCCTGCATGTCGGTGGGGAACGCCGGATGCGGTGCGGTGGAGATGTCCACCGCCTTCGGCCGACGTCCGCCCATGTCGAGGGTGATGCGATCGCCGTCGACCGCAATGTCGGCACCGGTCTGGCGGAGCTTGTCGAGCACCGAATCTAGTGTGTCTGGCCTCGCCTTGCGCACGGTAATACGGCCGCCGGTCATCGCCGCGGCGACCAGGAAGGTGCCGGTCTCGATCCGGTCCGGCACCACCGAATGCGCGCCGCCATGCAGGCGTTCGACGCCTTCGACCACGATCCGGTTGCTGCCGGCACCCTCGATCCGGGCGCCCATTGCCTTCAGGCACTCGGCCAGATCGACGATCTCCGGCTCCATCGCCGCGTTTTCCAGCACGGTGGTGCCTTCGGCCAGCGTCGCCGCCATCAGCACGTTCTCGGTCGCACCGACGCTGACCATCTCGAACACGTGGTGCGCGCCCTTCAGGCGATCGGCACGTGCCTTGATGAAGCCGTTCTCGACCGCGATCTCCGCACCAAGGGCCTGCAGACCCTTGATGTGCAGGTCGACCGGCCGCGAGCCGATCGCACAGCCACCAGGCAACGAGACCTCGGCATGGCCATAGCGCGCAAGCAGCGGCCCGAGCACCAGTACCGAGGCGCGCATGGTCTTGACCAGCTCGTAGGACGCGACCTGGCTGTGCACCGTGGTCGGGTCGACGCTGATCCCGCATCCCTTGGCCAGCGTGCCCTCGTCGATGGTGATGCCGGCGCCCAGCTCGCCCAGCAGTTTCACCGTGGTGATGACGTCATGCAGATGCGGGACATTGCTGATCTCGACCGGCCCGTCGGCCAGCAGGGTCGCGCAAAGGATGGGCAGCACGGCGTTCTTGGCGCCGGAGATCTGCACCTCGCCATTGAGCGGCCGACCGCCCTGGACAACGATCTTGTGCATCGGCTCAGGCAGCCTCTTCCGGAGTCAGGGTCTTCAGCGACAGCGCGTGGATCTCGCCGCCCATGCGCTCGCCAAGGGTGGCATAGACCAGCCGGTGCCGGGCCAGCGGCAGCTTGCCGCGGAAGGCCTCGCAGACCACGGTGGCCTCGAAATGGACGCCATCGTCGCCGCTTACCTGGGCGCGGGCGCCTGGCAGGCCCTGTTCGATCAGGGATTGGATGATGCTGGGGGTCACTGGTACTCCTCGGATGGAACCGGGCACGCCGATGCCGGGCGGCCACAGGGGGTCAAGGCAATGCAGTCCTCCGCGACCTCCGGTGGGCCGCGCGTCAGGCAAACATGAACTGGAGGGCCTAGAATTGGCCGATTAGCGTAGCGGGAACCTCGAAGGTTTTCGAGGTTCCATCAGTATCCCACCCCTGGCCATGAATTCCCGGCCCACTTTGATGGCATCCCCCGAAATGGCAGCCCAACCTTCCACCGCCCGCCCGATCGTCCCGGCCACCGATGACGGCCTGGCCGCCTGCGGGCGTCGCGTGTTCGAGATCGAGGGCCAGGCCCTGGCCGCGGTCGGCGCGCGGGTCGGCGCCGAATTCGCTGCCGCCTGCCGGCTGGTGCTCGAAGCCCGCGGCCGCGTGGTCTGCACCGGCATGGGCAAGTCCGGCCATGTCGCCCGCAAGATCGCCGCGACCCTGGCCTCGACCGGTACCCCGGCCTTCTTCGTCCACCCCGGCGAGGCCGGCCACGGCGACCTGGGCATGGTCACCGACGCCGACGTGGTGCTGGCGCTGTCCAACTCCGGCGAGAGCGACGAGGTGCTGATGCTGCTGCCGGTGCTCAAGCGCCAGGGCAACCCGCTGATCGCGATGACCGGCCGCCCCGGCTCGACCCTCGCGCGCGAGGCCGACGTCCACCTCGACGTCACCGTGCCGGCCGAAGCCTGTCCGCTCGACCTCGCCCCGACCTCGAGCACGACCGCCGCCCTGGCGATGGGCGATGCGCTGGCGGTCGCGCTGCTGGAAGCGCGTGGCTTCACCACCGACGACTTCGCCCGCTCGCACCCGGCCGGCTCGCTCGGCCGCCGTCTGCTGCTGCACATCACCGACGTCATGCACAGCGGTAGCGACGTGCCACGGATCGGCCCCGACGCCACCGTCAGCGAGGCGCTGGTCGAGATGAGCCGCAAGCGCCTGGGCATGACCGCGATCGTGGACGACGCCGGCAGACTGCTCGGCCTCTACACCGACGGCGACCTGCGCCGCAGCCTCGACGACGCCGCCGTCGACCTGCGCAGCACCCGCATCGGCGAGGTGATGACCCGCAGCCCCAAGACCATCGGCGCCGACGCGCTGGCGGTGGAGGCCGCGCGGATGATGGAGACCCACAAGATCGGCGGCCTGCTGGTGATCGATGCCGACCACCGCGTTGTCGGCGCGCTCAACATCCACGACCTGCTGCGCGCACGGGTAGTTTGAAACAGTGAAGGGTGGAGAGGAGTGAGAAACGAGTAAAAGCCCGACCTCCACTCCCACTCTTTCCTCATTCCTCTCCACTCTCGACTCGCTCCATGCCCTACAGCCACCTCAACGACTACCCCGCCGACATCCGCGAGCGCGCCGCGCGCATCCGCCTGGCCTGCTTCGATGTCGATGGCACGCTGACCGATGGCCAGCTCGGCTTCGACAGCGAGGGCCGCGAGCACAAGGCCTTCCATGTCCACGACGGCATGGGCCTGGTGATGCTGCGCAAGTCCGGGATCGCGGTCGCCTTCGTCACCGCACGTACCAGTGCGGTCGCCGAGCGGCGCGCCGGGGAACTGGGTGTCGAGGCCCATACCGGAGTCAAGGACAAGCTGGCCTGCGTCCAGGCGATCGCGCAACAGCTCGGGATCGGGCTGGACCAGGTCGCGTTCATGGGCGATGACCTGCCCGACCTCAAGGTGATGCTGCAGGTCGGCCTGTCCGTGGCCCCGGCCAATGCCCATCCCTGGACCCGCGAGCGCGTCCACTGGCGCACCCATGCCGGCGGCGGTCATGGCGCCGTGCGCGAACTCTGCGACCTGCTGCTGGCCGCGCAGGGGCATGCCGAGGCCCTGCTGTCCGACCTCAGCGGCGATGGCGCCGGTTCGGACGGGACACGCGCATGAACTGGCGCACCCTCGCCACCCTGACCCTGCTCGCCGGCGCCCTGCTGACCGGCTGGGTGTTGTGGAGCCAGCGCGACCGCGATGCCACGCCTGCCAGCGGCCAAACGCAGCCGGACTACATCCTCAACGATTTCGAGATGATCGCGCTGGACAAGCAGGGGCAGGAAGCGTTCACCGTGCGCGCGCCACGACTGGAACGCGACCCCGACAGCAAGACCATGGACATCGAGACCCCGCTGTTCATCATCCCATCGTCCCCGGATTCCGGAGGCGGCACCTGGGAAGTGCGCTCGCAGACCGGCTGGGTCAGCGAGCGCGGCGACGAGATCCGCCTGCGCGGCCAGGTCCAGGCCGATAGCGGAGATGCCGACGGCCGCCCGGTGACGATGCGGACGGAACAGCTCGATGTGTTCCCGCAGGCAAAGCGGGCCACCTCCGCGGTTAAAGTGACGCTCACCCAGCCCGGACTCATAATGACCGGCCACACCCTCGAGGCCGACCTCGAGCGTAACCGGATCACCCTCCAGGACACCCGTACCCGCTATGAAAGCATCCGCCGCTAGCCTCACCGCACTGCTGGCCATCGCGCTGCTGGCCGTCCTGCCGGCGGACCTGCTGGCGCGTTCGTCCGACCGCAACCAGCCGATGGACATCGATGCCGACGACTTCGACCACTCCCTCAACGAGAGCCAGCCGACGGTGTTCATCGGCAACGTCGTCATCAAGCAGGGCACGCTGGACATCCGCTCCGTGCGCGCCGAGGTGACCGTACGCAACGGCGAACCCACTCGCGCGGTGTTGACCGGCAGCCCGGCCACGCTCAAGCAGGAAATGGACGACGGCAGCCCGTTCAACGCGCGCGCCAACCGCATCGACTACGACCTGACGGTCGACACCGTCACCCTGACCGGTGACGTGAGCGTCCGGCAGGACGGCAACACCATGAACGGCCCGCGCCTGGTCTACAACATGCGGACCGGACGGGTGCAGGCTTCCAGCAACGCATCCGACAACGGCCGGGTCAAGCTGCGGATCATGCCGAAGAACGGCAACGCGGCCCCCGGCAAGCCGGAGGGCAACTGATGCTGGTCGCCGAGGGCCTGCGCAAGGCCTATCGTTCGCGCCAGGTGGTCAGGGAATTCGGCCTGACCCTGGATGCCGGCGAGGTGGTCGGCCTGCTTGGCCCCAACGGCGCCGGCAAGACCACCTGCTTCTACATGATCGTCGGCCTGGTCCCGGCCGATGCCGGCCGGATCGTACTCGACGGCAAGGACATCACCGGCGAGCCGATGTATGCCCGGGCCAAGTACGGTGTCGGCTATCTGCCGCAGGAACCGTCGGTGTTCCGCAAGCTCGACGTGGCCGACAACATCCGCCTGGTGCTGGAGCTGCGCCAGGACCTGGACAAGGCCGGCCGCGAGCGCGAACTGGCCAGTCTGATGGACGAGCTGCAGGTCACCCACGTCGCCGACCAGCTCGGCGCCAGCCTGTCCGGCGGCGAACGGCGCCGGGTCGAGATCGCCCGCGCACTGGCGGCCAAGCCGCGACTGATGTTGCTGGATGAACCCTTTGCCGGCGTCGACCCGATTTCGGTCGGCGAGATCCAGCGGATTGTGCGCCACCTCAAGAATCGGGGAATCGGTGTGCTGATCACCGACCACAACGTCCGCGAAACCTTGGGAATCTGCGACCGCGCGTATATCCTCAACGACGGTGGCGTGCTCGCGCAGGGGGCTCCGGACACGCTGCTGGCGAATCCGGACGTGCGCCGCGTGTACCTCGGGGAAACCTTCCGTCTCTAGCTGCCGGCACTGATCAATCTGCTTTCGATCAACCTGCTTTGATACGGTGACCCGTGGTCACGGGCACAACGCCCGGGCATGGAACCACGGGGACTGCACTCGGGTAACCGACATCTTCAGTATCCCGTCCGTGCCGGGCGGTGTCCGGCTATTGCCCCGACCGCCACACCCGACGGCCTCCGTATCGCGACAGGAAATGAAACCCCGCCTGCAAGCCTCTCTCGGACAGAATCTGGTCATGACGCCCCAGCTGCGTCAGGCCATCCGTCTGTTGCAGCTGTCCGCCGCCGAACTGGAGCTTGAGCTGGCCGACGCGATCGAGACCAATCCTTTGCTGGACTGGGCCGAAACCACGATCGACGCCGGTGGCGATGAAGCGGGCGCACAGGACAGTGGGACCGGACAGGAGGTCGACGGCAGCGATATCCAGGTAGAGGCGGCCGACGACTGGACGCCCGGCGAAGGCGAGTCCTGGTACGAGCGCAGCGGTCCGGCCGGTGGCTCCGACGAAGGCAGTGCCGCCGATCAGGTCGCCGCCGACGACAGCCTGCAGGACCATCTGCTCTGGCAACTGCACCTGAGCCACCTGTCGCCGCGCGACCGCAGCATCGGCGCAACCCTGATCGAGGCGATCGAGGACGACGGCTACCTGCGCGAGCCGCTGGACGCGATCATCGCCGCGTTGGCGCCGGAGATCCGGGCCAGCGAGGAGGAAATCGCCACCGTCCTGCACGTGATCCAGCGTTTCGACCCGGTCGGGGTCGGTGCGCGCGACCTCGGCGAATGCCTGCGCCTGCAGATCGAGACACTGCCCGACGATACCGCAGGCAAGGCCCTCGCCCACAAGCTGACCTTCAGCCCGCTGCAGCGTCTGGCCAAGGCCGGCGTGGCGGGCCTGGCCGGGGAGTTGAAACTCGATCCCGGCGAGGTCGAGATCGCCGTGCAGCTGCTGCGCTCCCTGGATCCGCGTCCGGGCTCGCAGGTGGGCGGCACCGACAGCGACACCTACGTCGCCCCGGACGTCGTGATCTGGCGCCAGAAAGGTTTGTGGCGGGTCGCACTGGCCGAAAGCATGCGCCCGCGCATCACCATCCATCGCGGTTACGAAAGCATGATCCGCGGCGCCAGCGCCGCCGACGCCAGCTACCTGCGCGGCCACCTCCAGGAGGCGCGTTGGCTGCTCAAGAGCCTGGAAGCGCGTGGCGAGACCCTGCTCAAAGTGGCCCAGTGCCTGATCCGGCAGCAGGCCGGCTTCCTGGAATTCGGCGACAGCGCGCTGCGTCCGCTGACCCTGCGCGAGGTCGCGGCCGAGATCGGCATGCACGAATCCACCGTGTCGCGCGCGATCGCCCGCAAATACGCCCGCACCCCGCGCGGCACCCTGCCGCTGCGCGGCTTCTTCGCCTCCGGGGTCAGCAACGACAGTGGCGGAGAGTCCTCCAGCACTGCGATCCAGGCCATGATCCGCCAGCTGATCAATGCCGAGGACCCACGCAAGCCACTGTCCGATGCCCGCCTGGCCGAGACCCTCAAGTCCACCGGGGTACCCGTGGCCCGGCGCACAGTGGCGAAATACCGCGAGGCGATGAACATCCCGTCATCGCAGGATCGCGTGAGAATCGGCTGACGATCCACAGCCCAGGCGGTCGGAAGCACAGGCTGCGCCACCTTCGGCGGCATTCGCCGAAATGATGACGTATCGCGGCCCGCCGGCCCTGCCCATCCCGTTCCGATCGTGCGATGCTGTAGATCCGGCGCCCCGGCCCCGGACCCACCTCAGGCGACGACTCAGGAGGTTCTGCGATGCGTATCGAAACCCACGGCCAGCAGATCGATGTCACCCCGGCCCTGCGCGACTATGTCGAGACCAAACTCGCCCGCCTCGAGCGCCACTACGAACAACCGCTGGACATCCGCGCCCAGCTCAGCCTCGACAAGCCGGACCATCGGGCCGAGGCTACCGTGAGCATCTCCGGCCGCACCCTGCATGCCGACGCCAATGCGATCGACATGTACGCCGCCATCGATCTGCTGGCCGACAAGCTCGACCGCCTGTTGATGAAACACAAGGAGAAGATGGTCGATCACCATCGCGGCGAGAGCCTCGCCCGCAACGGCGAGTTCAGCATCTAGGAACCTTCACCGATGCCCGGTGCCATCGCGTACCATCTCGACGCATGAACCCGGGCACCGAACACCGCCCCCGCCTCGGCGGGGCACGGCCATGAACGCGAGCATCAGCGCCGGCGAACTGTTCGAGCAGCAGCGCGAGCGGCTCGACCTGCGTTGGGCGGCCGGCCAGACCGGCGCCACGCGGGTGCTGGAAGCGGTACACACCGTGGCCCGGCGGCCGTCACTGGCCGGCTACCTCAACACCATTTACCCGAACAAGGTGCAGATCCTCGGCACCGAGGAACTGGCCTGGCTGGACTCGCTGGATTCGCGCCACCGCTGGGAGACGATCGAGAAGATCATCCAGTTCCGGCCGCTGGCGATGGTCATCAGCAAGAACCAGCCCTGCCCGGAAGACCTGCGCGAAGCCGCCGAGGAATCCGGGACCCCGCTGTGGATCTCGCCACGGCGCGGTCATGAACTGCTCAACCACCTGCAGTACCACCTTGCGCGCACGCTGGCACCACGGGTGACCCTGCACGGCGTGTTCATGGAAATCTATTCGATCGGCGTGCTGATCACCGGCGAATCGGGTTCGGGCAAGAGCGAGCTCGCGCTTGAACTGGTCACCCGCGGCCACCGCCTGGTCGCCGACGACGCGCCCGAGTTCACCCAGATCGCACCGGACGTGCTCGACGGCACCTGCCCCGACATGCTGCAGGACCTGCTCGAAGTGCGTGGCCTGGGCGTGCTCAACATCCGCGAGATGTTCGGCGACACCGCGGTCAAGGGCAACAAGTACCTGCGCCTGGTGATCCACCTGACCCGCCCAATGGCCGAGCCGTTGCCGGCCGGTATCGAGCGCCTGACCGGCGACAGCGGCACCCGCCGCATCCTCGACCTCGACGTGCCGACGATCACCCTGCCGGTCATGCCCGGCCGCAACCTCGCGGTGCTGGCCGAGGCCGCGACCCGCTTGCACAGTCTGCGCATGAAAGGCATGGACCCGGCCGCCGCCTTCATCGCACGGCACAGCAATTTCCTTGAACGGGGGGAGACGTGAACGAAACCGGCAACGAAACGCCATCCACCGCACCGTCCCCGTCAGCCGCTGTCGCCGATGCCGGTCCGGTGCTGCTGATCGTCAGCGGCATGTCCGGCTCGGGCAAGTCGGTGGCGCTGAAGACGCTGGAGGACCTGGGCTACTACTGCGTCGACAACCTGCCGGCCGACCTGCTGCCGCAACTGGTGCAGGGCATGAAGGACGGCGACGACGGCGCCCCGGCAAAGGTCGCGGTGGCCATCGACGTGCGCAACCACCGGAGCGACCTGACCAACATTCCCGAATGGCTGTCGGCGGTCGGCAATCATGGCTTCGACCCGCACCTGCTGTTCTTCGACAGCAGCGACGAGGTGCTGCTGCGCCGCTACGCCGACACCCGTCGACGCCATCCGCTGAGCCGGCTCGGCCTGCCGCTGGCCGATGCGCTCGCGCTCGAGCGCCAGGTTTCCCGCCCGCTGCGCCGCATCGCCGACACGGTGATCGACACCAGCGAGATGAACGTCCACCAGCTGCGCCGGCACATCATCACCGGCTTCGGACTCAGCGACAGCAGCACCGTGTCGCTGCTGTTCGAGTCCTTCGCCTACCGCCACGGCGTACCGGCCGACGCCGACTTCGTGTTCGACACCCGCGTGCTGCCCAATCCGCACTGGAACGCCAGCCTGCGCCCGCTGTCCGGCCGCGACGCCGCGATCTGCGACTACCTGGCCGGGCAGCCGGAAGTGGAGCACTACCGCGCCCAGGTCGCCGACTTCCTCGATACCTGGCTGCCGCGCATGGCCAGCGGCTCGACACGCAGCTACGTGACCGTCGCGTTCGGCTGCACCGGCGGTCGCCACCGGTCGGTCTACCTCGCCGAGCGAATGGCCGCGCATGCCCGGGATCAGGGTTGGGAAGAGGTCGCCGTGCATCACCGCGAGCTGGACTGAGCGACCGCGAGCGGGCATGAACACACCCTGACACGATTCCCGCGCGCTTTCACCGAATCACGAAACATTTGCGTTCTGCTAGCGTCGGGCTTGCATCTGCAGGTCTAGGTTCGGGGTGCGCCTGAATGCGGCGCGCCACGCGGTTTACTCGAGCCCCCTCTCTCCCAGCCAGGAGGCAAGCCATGAACTCTCGCACCACAGCATCCCCGCACAGACATACTTCGAAACACCGCGCCTCGAACACCGGTTCCGTGGCCGCGCAACGCGCACGCATCGCATGCTCGGCATTGTCGATCGCCATCCTCGCCGCGTTCGCGCTGTCGGGCTGCGACCGGCCCGAGCCGTACGAGCCGGCAACGCCATCCTCAACCGAGCCCATCCGGGATGAGAGCATCCCTGCCGAACAGGACATGCCGCCACCCGAAGCGACGCCCCCCGAGACGGAAACCGAGAACATATATCCCGAGCAGATCCCGCCGTACGACGATCAGGCGATACTGCCGGAACCGCACATCCCGGAGCAGCCGATCCGTGATCCGGAGCCGGACCCGACCACCGACGACGCGCCTCCCGACCGCTGACGGCGCACCGCGGCCAAGTCCGCTCCAACCATGCTTGTACGAACACGGGCAGCCTGTCACGGCTGCCCGTGATCTTATGCGACCGGCGCCCGACACAACGCCAACGCTTCCGGCCTGTTACCCGCCTCTGCTAAGTTTGCGGCATGAGCGTCGGCATTCTCCTCGTCACCCATGAAGGCATCGGCAGCGCGTTGCTGGCGGTGGCTACCCAGCTGCTGCGCAACCTGCCGCTGCGCACCGAGGCTTTCGAGGTACCCATCGGTGCCGATCCGGACCAACTGCTGCCGCAGGCGAGCGCGGCACTGCGCCGGGTCGATGGCGGCGACGGTGTGCTGGTACTTACCGATCTTTATGGCGCCACTCCGAGCAACCTCGCGGCGAATGTCGCGCGGCTCGGCACTCCGGTGCGCCGGGTCTCGTCACTGAACCTGCCGATGCTGCTACGGGTGATGAACTACGCCGAACTCGAACTGGACGAACTGCCCGCGGTCGCCGCCGCGGGCGCGCGCAACGGGGTCATTCTCGACGACGCGTGAGCGGAACCGACGGGCCCGGACGGCCCGCCATTCCACGCCGCCACAGGGCATGGGGCCGTGGGCAGATAGCTGGTACGAATGAGGACACCCCCATGATCGAACGCGAACTGACCGTTTCGAACCGCCTCGGCCTGCATGCGCGTGCGACCGCCAAGCTCGTCCAGGTACTGTCGGCCTTCCGAAGCAATGCCACCCTCGTCGCCAAGGGCCGCGAGGTGAATGCCAAGAGCATCATGGGGGTGATGCTGCTTGCCGCCGGCCAGGGCACCCAGGTCAAGCTGCGCGTCGACGGCGAGGACGAGGACGCCGCGACCGAGGCCATTGTCGCGCTGTTCGAGCGCCGCTTCGACGAAGACAGTTGAGGAGCACCGTATGAGGCAGGAGTTCGCTGGCACCGGAGCATCGCGCGGAAGCGTGCTGGGCCGTGCCCGTGTTCGTCTGCCGCATGCACTCCAGGTCGTCGAGGAACAGATCGCCGGCGAGGCCATCGACGACGAGCTGGCCCGGCTGCACGCCGCCATCGCCAGTGTCCGCGAGGAAATGCGTACCCTGCGCGAGCGCCTGCATGGCGCCCTCGCCCATGAAGTCGGCGAATTCCTCGACCTGCACACATTGCTGCTCGACGATCCGGAACTGCTGCAGGGCCTGAACGAGCTGATCCGCATTGGCCGCTACTCCGCGGACTACGCCCTGCGCCTGCAGCGCGACCGCATCGCCGCGGTATTCCAGGAGATGGACGACGCTTACCTGCGTAGCCGGGTGGAGGACATCGACCAGGTCATCGGCCGCATCCACGCCGCCCTGCATCGTCGCGTTGGCGACACCCGCGGCATCGCCGGCGACATCCTGGTCAGCGATACGGTGGCCCCGTCCGAGCTCGCCCAGCTCCAGACCCAGGGCGTGATGGCGATCGTCACCGCCAACGGCAGCGTGCTTTCGCATACCTCGATCCTGGCCCGCAGCCTGCACCTGCCTCTGGTGGTGGGCGCACCCAATGTGCTGCAGAAGATCAACGACGGCGACACGTTGATGATCGACGGCGCCAGCGGTCTGGTGGTGCTGGAACCCAATGCCGAGGACCTGCGCGGGCATCGCGCTCGCGTGCGCGAGCTCAAGGCCGAGCGCAAGCACCTGCACCGCCTGCGCCGCGAGCCGACCCGCACCCTCGACGGCGTCGACATCCGGCTCTACGCCAATGCCGAGACCCGCGAGGACATCGCCTCCGCGCATGCGCTGGGCGCGGCCGGAGTGGGCCTGTACCGGACCGAGTACCTGTTCCTGCAGCGCAGGGAGCTGCCGGACGAGGAGGAGCAGTTCCACGCCTACCGCGATCTGGTACTGGGCATGACCGGCCGCAGCGTGACCGTGCGTACGGTGGACCTGGGCGCCGACAAGATCGATCACGCCGGCCTGGCCCTGCGCGACGAGCCGAATCCGGCGCTCGGCCTGCGTGGCGTGCGTCTGTCGCTGGCGCACCCGCGGATACTGGAAACCCAGCTCCGGGCGCTGCTCCGCGCTTCGGGCTACGGACCGCTGCGGATCCTGCTGCCGATGGTCGCCAGTCGCGCGGAAATCCGCGCAGTGCGCGCGGAACTGGATCGCGTCGCCGGTGTGCTTCGGGCCGAGGGCCATGCCATCACCGACCGTATTCCCCTCGGTGCGATGATCGAGGTACCCGCCGCCGCCATCGCCCTGTCCAGCTTCATCGACGAGGTCGACTTCCTCTCGATCGGTACCAACGACCTGGTCCAGTACCTGCTCGCCGCCGATCGCATCAACGAATCGCTGGGCGAGCTGTACACCCCGCTGCACCCCGCGGTGATCCGGATACTGCGCGACGTGATCCGCCTCGCCCACGCGCGCGAGGTACCGGTCTCGGTCTGTGGCGAAATGGCCGGCGATGCGGCTTTCGCGCCATTGCTGCTGGCGTTGGGCCTGCTCGAGTTCAGCCTGCACCCGGGCACCCTGCTCGAACTGCGCCGGGCCATCCGCAGCCACGACCTGTCCGAGTTGCGCGCGGCGGCACCGGCGCTGCTGCGCGCACGCGACCGCGACGGCATCGAACGCTGGCTGCATGCGCATACCCGTGCGAGTGCTGCGTTGACGGAAACGGAAGAGACGGGCCCCACATAGCCACGGCAGATGTCGCCCGCGCATGCGGAGCGCACCCGGGATCGATCGCCATGCCGCGGCTGCGGCCCTCGAGCTTACCCGCGCTACCACTCCGGGGTGTGCAGTTCCGGCCACAACGGTGATAATGCCGCCCAACCGGAGACCGCCTGCGGTTCCCCGTACCCGACCGGAGCACTGCATGGCCGAAGCCGTCCGCCACGACAAGACTGCACGCCAGCTGCGCCTGCTCTCCAACGCACTCGACAGCGGCCGGCTTGGCCCGGTCAGGCGGCTGGTCAACACCCTGTCGCCGGCGGAGATCGGCAACCTGCTCGAATCGCTGCCGCCGGCCAAGCGCACCGTGGTCTGGGGCCTGGTCGATCCCGAGGACGACGGTGAGGTGCTGGTCCACGTCGGCGACGAGGTCCGCGAAAGCCTGCTGGCGGAGATGGACCCGGACGAGATCATCGCCGCGGTCGAAGATCTCGACATCGACGACCTCGCCGATCTGGCCGAAGATCTGCCGGACACGGTCATCGACGAAGTGCTCAAGTCGATGGACCGCGAGAACCGCGACCGGCTCGAACAGGTCCTGTCCTATCCCGAGGACACCGCCGGCCGCCTGATGAACCCCGACGTGGTGACGGTGCGCTCCGACACCACCGTCGACGTCGTATTGCGCTACCTGCGCCTGCGCGGCGAGTTGCCCGAGCACACCGACCACCTGTACGTGGTCAGCCGCCGCCACCAGTACCTGGGCAGGATCGCGCTGGCGTCGCTGCTGACCTGCGAGCCGGGCGAGCCGATCAACAAGCTGATCGACGACGAGCAGCCCGCCATCGACGTCGAAGAATCCGCGAACGAAGTCGCGCGCCAGTTCTCCGACCACGACTGGCTCAGCGCGCCGGTGGTCGACGACAACAACGTCCTGCTCGGCCGCATCACCATCGACGACGTGGTCGACATCATCCGCGAACAGGCCGAGCACCAGGCCCTCGGCGCGGCCGGTCTGGACGAGGAAGAGGACATGTTCAGCCCGATCGTCCGCGCGATGCGCCGGCGCATGATCTGGCTGGCGATCAACCTCGGCACCGCGTTCCTCGCCGCCACCGTGGTCGGCCAGTTCGAGGACTCCATCGAGAAAATCGTCGCGCTGGCGGTACTGATGCCGATCGTCGCCGGCATGGGCGGCAATGCCGGCACCCAGGTACTGGCGCTGATGATCCGCGGCCTTGCGTTGGGCCAGGTCGGCGCCTCCAACGCCGGCGTGCTGCTGTGGAAGGAAATCCGGCTCGCCGCACTCAACGGCATCGCACTGGGCAGTCTGCTCGGCGTGATCGTCTGGTTCTGGTTCGGCGATCCGATGCTGTCGGTGGTGATCGCCACCGCGCTGACCCTGAACCTGTTGTTCGCCGCGACTTCCGGCGTGCTGGTCCCGCTGACCCTCAAGCGGCTGGGCTTCGACCCCGCCCTCGCCAGCGGCATCTTCCTGACCACGGTCACCGACGTGCTCGGCTTCTTCACCTTCCTCGGGCTGGCGACGCTGGTATTGCTGAAGTGACGTTCTGGCCTCAGAAAGGCCGTCGGCTTGACAGGGCATTCGACAAGCAAGGACACTGAGTTTGCCGACTTTGGCGACACCTTCCAATTGGCACTCACAAGGAACTTGAGATGCAAGTACCGGACAGGATTCATGGAAACACACTCTCCGAAATGGCCTCTGCTATATGGACACTTTTAACCGGAAGCTTGTGTGCGCTTTGGGGGTTTTCCAGGTTCGCAAACACAAAGATTACCTTGAGCTACCCTGATGGCAGCATCATCCGTCAACAGGATATCTTTGCAGTAGCGAGCAGCGTGCTCCCGGCGCTGGCCATGGTCATCGTTACATGCATCCTGATGTTTTTTGTATCAAGGTGCGCCAAGCTTCTGCCTGACCCGCAACAAGCTGCACTCATGCGAAGACTTGGCCTCAGCGGGGTTGCCCTGTCCTTGCTCGGATTGATGCCGGCATCATTTGTAGCCTTTCTCTGATTTGCTGAACCCGAGATTCCACCTGACTCTGCCGTGGAGGCCTGTCACCCGGAACCACATGGCATCCTTCAAAACGTCTTGGGTGTGGCCTCGCCTTGTCCGGGACACCGATTCAACGCCAACTTGATCCTTCAGCGAGGATGGCCCAGCAGCGCCTCCAGCACCGCCATTCGTACCGCGACGCCGTTGCCGACCTGGCGCAGCACCAGCGAGCGCGGGCCGTCGGCGACCTCGTCGGTGATCTCGACGCCGCGGTTCATCGGTCCCGGGTGCATCACCACCGCATCGGCCGCGGCGCGGGCGAGGCGCTCCGTGGTCAGCCCGTAATCGCGGTGATAGTCGTCCAGCGAGCTGACCCGGCCCTCTTCCATGCGCTCGCGCTGCAGGCGCAGCATCATCAGCACATCCACACCTTCCAGCGCGGCGTCGAAATCATGGCTGACCGTGCAACCGCGCAGGGTGTCGTCATCCGGCAGCAGTGCCTGTGGGCCGCAGACGCGGATTTCACCGGTGCCGAGGGTGCGCAACGCATGCAGATCCGAACGTGCGACGCGCGAGTGCTTCACGTCGCCGACGATCAGCACCTTCAACTGCGGGAAATCTGGTCCCTTGGCCTGGCGCAGCGTCAGCATGTCGAGCAAGCCCTGGGTCGGATGCGCGCTGCGGCCGTCGCCGGCATTGATGAGGGCGGTGCCGGGATTCGCCTCGGCGGCCAGCGCGGCTACCGCGCCATCCTCACGCGCGCGGACGATGAATCCATGCACGCCCATCGCCTCGATGGTCTTGAGCGTGTCGCGCGCGGTTTCGCCCTTGCTGGTCGAAGAGGTCGAGGCGTCGAAGTTGAGCACGTCGGCACCGAGCCGTTGCGCGGCCAGCTGGAAGCTCAGGCGGGTCCGGGTCGAGGGCTCGAAGAACAGGGTGCAGACCGCGATCCCGGCCAGCGCGGCGCGGTTGTCGTGGCCGTCGGCAAAGTGCTGGGCACGGTCGAGCAGCGCGAGCATGCGTTCGCGCGGCATGTCGTGCAGGCCGATCAGGTGGCGTGACGGATCGACCGCAGCGGCGTGCGGTCGGAGGCCAGGGGCATCGTGGCTCATGAGGCGGAAGCGGAGGCTCAGTGGGAAGCGTCGGGAGAATGCGGTACCGGGGTGATCTCGATGACATCGTCGGGTGCGGCCAGCCAACGCTCGACGATCACCGCGGCGGCCATCGCGTCGAGCACCTCGGCGTCGCGACGCTTCCTGCGGCCTTCGGCGCGGGCACCGGCGAAACGCTGCGCGGCCTCGATCGAACTGGCGCGCTCGTCGACCAGCACCACCGGCAGCCGGTAGCGCGCGTGCAGCTCGCGGGCAAAGGCATGGGCACGCTTGCGGTTGGGCTGATCGCCGCCGTCGAGGGTCATCGGGTCGCCGACCACGAAACCGGTGGGCAACCACTCCTTGCGCAGGCGGTCGATCGCGGTCCAGTCCGGGCCGTGGCCGTGCACGTCGACCACCGCCAGCGGGCGCGCGCCGTGGCCGAACCCGCTGCCGACGGCGACGCCGATGCGGCGGGCGCCGACATCGAATCCGAGCACGGTGCCGTCGCGCTTCATGCCCGGTCTCTCATCGGCACACCCCTCATGCGTGGCCGGCGTAGTCGGCCAGGTGGGCGAAGTCGACGCCGATGCGTCCGGCCGCGGCCTGCCAGCGCGAATCCAGCGGGGTCGAGAACAGCAGTTCGGCGTCGGACGGCGCCGTGAGCCAGTCGTTGTCGGCCAGCTCGCGCTCCAGCTGCCCGGAACCCCAACCGGCACAGCCCAGGGCGACGATCGCCTGTTCGGGGCCTTCGTCGAGGGCCATGGCTTCGAGGATGTCGCGCGAGGTGGTGAGATACAGGCCGTCGGCGATCTGCATCGTCGAATCCCAGACCATCCCGCCGTCATGCAGGACGAAGCCGCGCTCCGGATGCACCGGGCCGCCGGCCAGGACGATCTGGGACCGCAGCGAGTCGCTGCCGCCGTCCACGCCCATCTGGCCGAGCACCTCGCCCAGCGTGTACTCGGAGGGGCGGTTGACCACGATCCCCATCGCGCCGTCGTCATCGTGCTGGCAGATCAGCGCGACGCTGCGCGAGAAGTTGGTATCCGCCAGTGAAGGCAGGGCGATCAGCAGCTGATTCGCGAGTGGCGTGGGCGTAGGAGTGGCCGACATGGCAACCATTCTAGCCCGGAAACATCATCGCTTCCCCGCTGCGGTACCCCGCCGACCCGGACCGGCGCGCGGGCCATGCCCGGCACCCGAGGCCCGGGGACGGCGGGACGCCGCACCCGGGTTTCCACGGATTACGCGTGTTCGCCGCCGGCGCCATGCACGTGGCCATGCTGCTGCTCCTCGGCGGTGGCTTCACGCACGTCGGTGACCTCGACGTCGAAATGCAGGGCCTTGCCAGCCAGCGGATGGTTGCCGTCGACGGTGATGGTGGCGTCGCCGACCTCGGTCACCGTGACCAGCAGCGGACCATTGCCGGTCTGGGCCTGGAACTGCATGCCCGGCTGCACGTTGTCGATGCCCTGGAAGGCCTCGCGCGGGACCTGCTGGATCAGGCCGTCGTGGCGCACGCCATAGCCCTCTTCAGGGGCGACATCGACCTTGAGCTTGTCGCCGGCCTGCTTGCCGGCCAGCGCCTTCTCCAGCCCGGCGACGATGTTGCCGGCGCCGTGCAGGTAGCTCAGCGGGTCACGCCCGTTGGACGTGTCGATGACCTGACCATCATCGCCGGTCAGGGTGTAGTGGAAGGATGCGACGCAGTTGTCGGCGATCTCCATGGAAGCCTCCATATCTTGGGAGAGAGTGGGAATACGCCGAAAAGGCCGGAGCACTGATAGACGACGCAAAGAAACAGCCGCACATGGCGGCTGCCGGTAAAGTCTGGCCAACCTGGCCTGGGATCGCAACCTCGCGGCACTCACCTGATCGACCGCGCGAACACCCGGGTTTCAGGCAGCCATTATCAGAAGAACACATAGCCGACCTTGCCCATGGGGATGCGGATCAACCACAGCGCGGCCAGATGCAACGGGTAATACGCGTAGAAGGCCCAGCGCAGGCGCGGCATGGGCAGGCCGACGCGCGTCGCGACCAGCAGCAGCGGCAGCGCAGCCAGCGCCCACCAGTTGCCGTTGACGAGCCACAACGAGGCGCAGGCCAGCAGCGCGACGATCGCCGCCGCCCAGGACGGCCGCTTGCAGTACGACCACACCGCCAGACCGAAGGCCACCGCGGGCCACCAGAACTCGACGAACAGGCCGCCAACCAGGAACACCACCACGGCGAAGAACAGGTAGGTCGCCCCGCCCTTCTCCACCAGCCAGGCGCAGGCGGTAATGGTCAGCAGTGTGAACATCACATTGAGTGGGAACCAGCCGGCAAGCAGGCCGCCCAAAGCCATGAACGGCACCGAAGCCACGGCGCCGAACACGGCGAGGTGCTTCATCGTGCGCTGGTATGTACCGCGCTCCAAGGCACCGGGCCTGGCCAGGTTGTAGGCCAGGACGAAGGCGAAAATCGGCAGCGCAAGACGGCCACACTCGAACAGGACCGGCAACTTGCCAATGAACAGGTACTTGTTGACGTGATCGCCGGTCATGAAAAGCAGGGCGATCCACTTCAATGCCTCAACGGTGCCGTTCGGCACGTTCAGTGGCTTCATTCAGTGCTTCCTGTCGCGCTGTGCGTAGACGCGCAGCGCCAGGTGGGCATGCTACAGGGCCGGTGATGCAGCATGTTCGTCCAAACGGGCGCAGAAGAAATGCGGAGTCATGCAGGTTCAAACTCCCCGAAAAATGAATCCAGCAATAGCAAAACCAAGGGAAATCAGCCAAAGCTGGCTATCCCGAACCCTTGCGCTGCCGGACTTCGGTGGATTCTGCAGGGCCGACTACCGCACCTCGGCGACTTCCACCCCATCCAACCCCTGCGCCAGTGTCTGCGCGTCGCCGCCCTGGGCGAGTTTGATGCGCAGGCGGACTTCGTTCTGGGAGTCGGCGTAGCGCAGGGCGTCTTCGTAGCTGATCTCGCCGGCCTGGTAGAGCTCGAACAGGCTCTGGTCGAAGGTCTTCATGCCCAGCTGCACGGATTCCTTCATCACTTCCTTCAGCTTGTGGATCTCGCCGTCGCGGATGTAGTCCTGGACCAGCGGGGTGCCGAGCAGGATTTCCATCGCGACGCGGCGGGCCTTGCCGTCGGGGGTCGGTACCAGCTGCTGGGCGACCACGCCCTTGAGGTTCAGCGACAGGTCCATCAGCAACTGGCCGCGGCGGTCTTCCGGGAAGAAGTTGATGATGCGGTCCATCGCCTGGTTGGCGTTGTTGGCGTGCAGAGTGCACAGCACCAGGTGGCCGGTTTCGGCGAAGGCGATGGCGTGGTCCATGCCCTCGCGGGTACGCACCTCGCCGATCATGATCACGTCCGGGGCCTGGCGCAGGGTGTTCTTGAGCGCGTTCTCCCAGCTGTCGGTGTCGATGCCGACCTCGCGCTGGGTGATGATGCAGCCCTCGTGCTTGTGCACGAACTCGATCGGGTCCTCGATGGTGATGATGTGGCCGGTCGAATTCTGGTTGCGGTAGCCGATCATCGCCGCCAGCGAGGTCGACTTACCGGTACCGGTGGCACCGACGAAGATGATGATGCCGCGCTTGGTCATCGCCAGCGTCTTGATGATCGGCGGCAGGCTCAGCTCCTCGACGGTCGGGATCTTGGTCTCGATCCGGCGCAGCACCATGCCGACCTGGTTGCGCTGGTAGAAGCAACTGACGCGGAAGCGGCCGACACCGGCCACGCCGATCGCGAAGTTGCATTCGTGGGTCTTCTCGAACTCCTCGCGCTGCTGCGGGTTCATCACGTTGAGCACGAGGTCGCGGCTCTGCTGCGAGGTCAGTGCGTTCTGGGTGATCGGCGAGATCTTGCCGTGCACCTTCATCGACGGCGGCATGCCGGCGGTGATGAACAGGTCCGACGCCTTCTGGTGCGCCATCAGTTTGAGGAAGGAGGTGAAGTCGATCGTGCTCATTGCGTGTGCCTCCATGAGGCCCTGGTTTCCATCAAGTACGGGTCCATCAAGTGCGGGCCCATCAAGTGCGGGATCTTTCCCGGCGACGACGGAACTCCCCTTCCGCCCCGCCCTGTGAAACACCCCCGCGGTACGGGGGCATGGAACGCGGATCAATCGAACAGCCGCTTGTCCTTGGCGTACTGGCGGGCCTGCTGGCGGGCCACCAGGCCGCGCTTGACCAGGTCCTGCAGGTGCTGGTCGAGGGTCATCATGCCGTGCTGCTGGCCGGTCTGGATCGCCGAATACATCTGCGCGACCTTGTCCTCGCGGATCAGGTTGCGGATCGCCGGGATGCCGACCATGATCTCCCACGCCGCGGTACGGCCGCCGCCGACCTTCTTCAGCAGCGCCTGCGAGATCACCGCGCGCAGCGATTCCGACAGCATCGAGCGGACCATCGGCTTCTCGCCGGCCGGGAACACGTCGATGATGCGGTCGACGGTCTTGGCTGCCGAGCTGGTGTGCAGGGTGCCGAACACCAGGTGGCCGGTTTCCGCGGCGGTCAGCGCCAGGCGGATGGTTTCAAGGTCGCGCAGCTCGCCGACCAGGATGTAGTCCGGGTCCTCGCGCAATGCCGAGCGCAGCGCCTCGTTGAAGCCGTGGGTGTCGCGATGCACCTCGCGCTGGTTGATCAGGCACTTCTGCGAGGTATGGACGAATTCGATCGGGTCCTCGACCGAGAGGATGTGTGCGTACTCGTTCTTGTTGACGTGGTCGAGCATCGCCGCCAGCGTGGTGGACTTGCCCGAACCGGTCGGGCCGGTGACCAGGATCAGGCCCTGCGGCTGGTCGATCAGGTCCTTGAAGATGCGTGGAGTCCCCAAGTCCTCCAGGGTCAGCACCTCGGAGGGAATGGTACGGAACACCGCACCGGCGCCGCGGTTCTGGTTGAACGCGTTGACGCGGAAGCGCGCCAGGCCGGGGATCTCGAACGAGAAGTCGACCTCGAGGAATTCCTCGTAGTCGCGGCGCTGCTTGTCCGACATGATGTCGTAGACCAGCGCGTGGACCTGCTTGTGGTCGAGCGCCGGGATGTTGATGCGGCGCACGTCGCCATCGACGCGGATCATCGGCGGCAGGCCGGCCGACAGATGCAGGTCCGAGGCCTTGTTCTTGACCGAGAACGCCAGTAGTTCGGCGATATCCATGCGTGCTCCCCAACACTGAAAAAGAATGGCCCGAAAAGAGCCCGGCAGGCGCCGTCGAATGGAACGATACTAACCCCGTGGGGCAGTATAGCCCCGTATCGGGAACGTGAAGCCAGCGTTTCCGACAACTGCGGAACCGGTCGCAAAGCGGCCCGCCGCGATACCGAAACGACCCAGACAGGATTCCGTCCGTGGATGCAGCTTCCCTCCACGCCAACTTGCGCGACACCCTGCAACATATTGATAACGCAGCGCATTCCAGCGGACGGCCAGCGCCGCGCCTGCTCGCTGTCGGCAAGACCCGACCGGCGGACGCAGTGGCCGCGCTGGCCGCTGCATTCTGTGACCTGCGTCCGGGCGAAGTGCCGGCCTTCGGCGAGAACTACGTCCAGGAAACGGCCGCCAAGCAGGCCGGGCTTGCCGTCATGCGCGACGTCCCGACGATCGAATGGCACCTGATCGGCCACCTGCAATCGAACAAGGCGCGCGAGGCCGCGACCCTGTTCGACTGGGTGCAGACCGTGGACCGCCCGAAACTCGTCACCGCCCTCGCCCGTCATCGCCCGGACAATCGGCCGCCACTGAACCTGCTGATCCAGGTCAACATCGATGACGAGGCGAGCAAGCATGGCTGCCGGCCTGACGAGGTGCCCGCGCTGGCCCGAGCCATCGCCGCCCATGCCAATCTGCGCCTGCGCGGGCTGATGGCGATCCCCGCGCCTGCGGAGGACGAATCGGTGCGACGGCGCGCCTTCGCTGCGATGCGCGAATGCTTCGAAACACTCAGGGCCGACCATCCGCACATCGACACGCTGTCGATGGGCATGAGCGACGATTACCCGCTGGCGATCGCCGAGGGGGCGAGCATGGTGCGGATCGGCACCGCGCTGTTCGGGGCCAGAGGTTAGCGGCCGGGGAAAGACACAGGCCGCATTGCAGCGCCTTGCTATCCTCGCCTCCCCGGCATCAGCACCTGCTCGCATGACTTCCATGACTCCCCAATCCCAAGTTCCCAGCCCCCCGTCCATCGCCTTCATCGGCGGCGGCAACATGGCGCGCAGCCTGATCGCGGGGCTGGTAGCACACGGCATGGCCGCGGCGTCGATCCGGGTTGCCGAGCCGGTCGAGGCGCTGCGTTCCGCGCTGCACGATGACTATGGTGTGGCGACCTTCGCCGGCGCGGCGGAAGCGGTCGACGGCGCCGGGACGTGGGTGTTCGCGGTCAAGCCACAGGTGATGCGCGCGGTCTGCGCCGAGCTCGCCGGAACTGCGCAGTCGTCACGACCGCTGGTGGTCTCGATCGCGGCCGGCATCACCTCGGACCAGCTCGACCGATGGCTGGACGGCGGCCTGGCCGTGGTTCGCACCATGCCCAACACCCCGGCCCTGCTCGGCGCCGGCATCACCGGGCTGTTCGCGAACGCGCATGTCGACGCGCAGCAGCGCGCGCAGGCTGGACACATCCTGTCCAGCGCGGGCGAGACGGTCTGGATCGACGATGAGACGTTGATGGACGCGGTCACCGCCGAATCCGGCAGCGGCCCGGCCTACGTGTTCCTGCTCGCCGAGGCGATGCAGGCCGCGGGCGAGGCGCAGGGCCTGCCCGCCGACACCGCACGCAAGCTGGCCGCGCAGACCATCCTCGGCGCGGCACGCATGCTGGTCGAGTCGGGTGAAACCGCCGAGGTGCTGCGAAAGCGGGTGACCTCGCCCGGCGGCACCACCCAGGCCGCGATCGAGACCTTCGAGGCTGGCGGTTTCCGCGAACTGGTCGGCTGTGCGATCACCGCCGCCACCGTACGCGGACGCGAACTGTCGAAGGCCAACGATTGAGCGTGACGCGCTGCCTGGCTGCCGCCGCGCTTGCCGCATTCGCCCTTGTGGCCGGCTGCGGCCGTTCGCCGTCCACGCCATCGGAAGGCAGGCGCGACGGCGCCGCGATGATGGAGGAAGCGGTGGCCACGGCCGGCGATGTCACCGTGCGTGCCAGCGTGGTGTCGACGGCACGCCTCAACGAAGCGGTCGCGCGGCAGTATGGCGTCGAACGCAACCGTGGGCGTGTGCTGGTGCTGGTCGGCGTGCGGCAGGGGCCTGAATCGGATGAGGCATCGCTGCCGGCCGTGGTCCGCGCCGAGGTGTCGGATCTGCGCGGCGTCCGCCAACGGCTCGTGCTGGAGGAAGTGCGCAGCGGCGATCTGATCGACCACGCCGGCAGCGTGCGGGTCACGCCACCTGATACGCTGCGGTTCGACATCAGCGTCGAGCCGGAAGGCAAGGCGCCGATACGGTTGCAGTTCAACCGGGACATTTTTCCCGACTGACGGGCGCCGCCGGAGGGTCGCGCCCGAGGACGCTCCTGCGGGTGGCGCCCCTATTGGTTTTTATCGGCCCATCGCCGGATGATCGCCGCGATCTCGCGCACTCCATCGGTCAATGCCGCCGGACCCGGCTGCAGGATCAGCGGCGACTTGATCTCGTGCAGTTCGCCGTCGCGCACCGCCGGGATCGCATCCCAGCCCGGCCGCGCGGCCACCTTCTCCGGCCGGAACTTCTTGCCGCACCACGAGCCGAGGATGATGTCGGGCGCACGCCGCACCACTTCATCGGGATCTTCAAGAATCCTTGCCTTCGCCAACGACTCGGCGGCGCGCTCGGGGAAGATGTCGTCGCCACCGGCGATCCGCACCAGTTCGGCGACCCAGCGGATGCCGGTGATCGGCGGCTCGTCCCATTCCTCGAAATAGACTTTCGGCCGGCGCGGCAGCTTCGCGCTTTCGGCCTCGATTGCCTGCAACCCGCGCTGCAGCTCATCGGCCCAGGCGTTGACACGATCGGCGGCGCCGACCATCGCGCCGAGCCGGCGGATGTAGTCGAGGATGCCATCGACACTGCGATGGTTGCTGATCCAGACCTCGACGCCGTGGCGGATCAACTCGCCGGCGATCTCGGCCTGGATGTCGGAAAAACCGATCACGAAGTCCGGCTGCAGCTTGAGGATCTCGCCGATCTTCGCGCTGGTGAAGGCGCTGACCTTGGGCTTTTCCTTGCGCGCGGCGGGCGGGCGCACGGTGAAGCCGCTGATGCCGACGATGCGGTCCTGTTCGCCGAGCGCGTACAGCACCTCGGTCGGCTCCTCGGTCAGGCAGACGATGCGTCGCGGACCGGTCACGGATACAGCATCCGCTTCGACCATTCGCCGGCGGCGTCGCATTCGTAGAGCTGACGCTCGTGCAGGCGGTATTGCGCGCCGTACCAGAACTCGATGCATCGCGGCCGCACCCGCAGACCGGTCCAGCGCGGCGGACGCGACACGTCGCGGCCTTCGAATTCCTGTTCGGCGCGGGCGTAGCGCTGGTCGAAGGCCTCGCGCGACTCCAGCGTCTCGGACTGCTTCGAGGCCCAGGCACCGAGCTGGCTGCCACGCGGGCGGCTCGCGAAGTAGGCGTCGGCCTCATCGTCGGAGACGATCTCCACCGCGCCCTCGATCCGCACCTGCACGCCATCGCGCACGCGCGGCCAGTGGAACAGCAGCGCGGCCTGCGGGTTGGCCTGCAATTCACGCCCCTTGCGACCGTCGAGATGGGTGTAGAACACGAAACCGCGCGGGTCGTGCGCCTTCAGCAGCACGATGCGCGCCGATGGCCGCCCGTCGAGACCGGCAGTGGCGACGGTCATCGCGGTGGGGTCGGGCTCGCCGGCGTCGGCCGCTTCCCGGAACAGGCGATCGAAGGTGGCGAGGGCTTCGGCGAGCAGGCCGGGCGTTTCGACAGTGCTGGTTTCCATGGCGCTATTGTGGGCCGATGAAGCGGACATCGCATCCCCCGCCGGGGTTCGCTCCCGGATTCGTCGCCGGCGTGCTCGATGACGCGCTCACGCACGATGCGCGCACCTACGCCATCAGCGGCCTGCAGGGCACGGGCAAGTCAACGCTGGCGACGCAGGTGGCGGCGCTGGCACGGACGCGTGGCCTGCGCGCCGCTGTACTGTCGATCGACGACTTCTACCTCGGCCGCCGCGAACGCCAGCACCTCGCCCGCGACGTGCACCCGCTGCTGGCCACCCGCGGGCCGCCGGGCACGCACGAAGTTGCATTGGCCTGCGAGACACTCGACGCGCTGCACGATGGCCGGCCGGCGCGGTGGCCGCGCTTCGACAAGCTGGCCGACACCCGGCTGCCGCCGTCGCGGTGGCGACGGATGCAAGCGGCCGACCTGATCCTGTTCGAGGGCTGGTTCCTGAAAACGCCCGCGCAATCCGACCCGCAGTTGCGTACGCCGATCAATGCGCTGGAGCGGGACGAGGACGGCGACGGCACCTGGCGCCGCTGGTGCAACGACGCACTGGCACGCGACTACCCGCCGCTGTGGTCGCGACTGGAGCGGCTGCTGTTCCTGCAACCGCCGGGTTTCGAGATCGTGCCGGAATGGCGCTGGCAGCAGGAGCAGGCGATGCAGGCTGCGCGCGCCGGACGTCGCGGGATGGACCGCGCCGAGGTGGAGCGCTTCGTGCAGCTGTTCGAACGCGTCAGCCGACGGGCGCTGGCCACCCTGCCCGGCATCGCCGAGCGGACGGTCCGGCTCGATGCCGGACGCACGCCGATCCCGATGGTTCCGGGCCCGGCTCAGTCCCCAGCGATGGGGGGCTCCCGGAGCGGCCAGTCCGGCGCTACTCGACGATGAAGCTCACCCGCAGATTGACCCGCCACTCGGTGACGCTGCCGTCGGGCGAGGTCACGACCTTGAGGTCGTTGACCCACGCGCCCTGGATGTTCTTGACCGATTCGGCGCACTTCTTCAGCCCCGTCTTGACAGCATCCTCGACGCCTTTGCTGGACGAAGCGGTGATTTCGATGACCTTGGCAACGGACATGCCGGACTCCTTGGGAATGGCCGGGCAATGGCACCCGGATGTCCGACCCTAGGCGCACCGGTGTTAAGAGTGCGTACGCGGCCGACATCGGAGCGTTGCGGCCGCGGGCAAGCGTTTCGGCTGCAACCACCGCCGGCATCACCGTGGCCCTGCCCTACAATCACCGCATGAATCCCGCCCGCAACCTGATCCTGGTCGGCCCGACTGGTGCCGGGAAGTCGTGCATCGGTCGCCGCCTCGCCGAGCACTACCACCTGCGGATGGTCGATGCCGACAACGAGATCGAGCAACGCACCGGCGCCGACATCGGCACCATCTTCGACTGCGAGGGCGAATCCGGCTTCCGCGCACGCGAGAAGGCGGCGCTGGAAGAACTGCTGCAGGCCGACGACCTGCTGCTGGCGACCGGCGGCGGCGCGGTGCTCGACGCCGGAAATCGCGCCTTGCTGCAATCGCGCGGCTTTGTCGTCCACCTGCGGGTGACGCCGGCCCAGCAGATCGAGCGACTGCGCCACGACCGCAGCCGGCCGCTGCTGGCCCGGCCCGACCGTGAAAAGGTGCTGGCCGAAATGGCCGCGGTGCGCGGGCCGCTGTATGCCGAGATCGCCGATCTCGCTTTCGACACCGAAACCCTGGGCGCTGCCGAAGCCACCCGCCGGCTGCTGCTAGAACTCGACCAGCACTGGCAACGATGGAGCGTTTGATGACTGCAACCCGGACCGTCCACGTCGAAGGGACCACCCCTTACACGGTGACGATCGCGCCCGACCTGATCGATGACGGTGCGGCCCTCACCGCGGCCCTGCGTGGCCGCCACGCCCTGCTGGTCAGCGACGCCAACGTCGCCCCGCTGTACGCCGACCGCGTCGAGACGGCGATGCGCGCGGCACGACCCGGCTTGCAGACCGCCCGCTTCGTGATGCCGGCCGGCGAGCACGAGAAGACCCTGGCCCGTTTCGGCGAATGCCTCGACGCGCTGGCCGCGCTCGGTGCCACCCGCGATGCCGCCGTGGTCGCGCTCGGCGGTGGCGTGATCGGCGACCTGGCCGGATTCGCCGGCGCGTGCTGGATGCGTGGCATCGACGTGATCCAGGTGCCGACCACGCTGCTGGCGATGGTCGACTCCTCGGTCGGCGGCAAGACTGCGGTCGACCTGCCGACCGGCAAGAACCTGGTCGGCGCCTTCCATCCGCCACGCGCGGTGGTCGCCGACACGACGACGCTGCGCAGCCTGCCCGAGCGCGAGCTGCGCGCCGGCCTGGCCGAGGTGGTCAAGTACGGCGCGATCTTCGACGCCGGTTTCCTCGACTGGCTCGACGCGCATGCCGACGCCCTGCTCGCCCGCGACGACGACGCCATCGCCGAGGCGGTCGCACGCAGTTGCCGCTACAAGGCCGACGTGGTCGCGCGCGACCTGTACGAACACGGCGACCGCGCCCTGCTCAACTTCGGCCACACCTTCGGCCATGCGATCGAGACCGAACAGGGCTACGCCGGCACGAGCGGCGACGGCCTCAACCATGGCGAAGCGGTAGCGGTCGGCATGGTGCTGGCGGCGCGACTGTCGGCCGACCTCGGCCTGGCCCCGGCCGCCGATGCCGGGCGCCTGCAGGCATTGCTGCAACGCTTCGGCCTGCCGGTCGCGTTGCCGGCAGGGCTGTCGCCGGACGACCTGCTGGCGCGGATGCGACTGGACAAGAAGGCGGATGCCAAAGGCCTGCGCTTCATCCTCTGGGACGGCGCCGGCGCCGCGCGGATGATCCGCGACGTATCCGACGAGGCGGTATTGAAGGTCCTGGAAACTCCGAGGTAGCCCGGGTAAGCCCACAGGGCGCACCCGGGGCATGGCTCGTCGATCCCGGGTGCGCCCTGTGGGCTTACCCGGGCTACCGCTCCATTCCCCATCGGTGGGTACAATGGCAGGCTATGCGCCTGCTCCTGCAACAACGTCCCGACGGCCCCGAAGCCCCGCGCTTCGTGCAGCTGTTCCTGCAGCCCGACCTGCTGGGCGGCTACACGCTGGTGCGCGAATCCGGCCAGATCGGTGGCCGCAGCAGCGTGCGGCGCGAGCAGTTCATGGACCAGGCCAGCGCCCAGGCCGCACTGGAGCGCGTGCGCGACCAGCAGCTCAAGCGTGGCTTCCAGGTGATGTTCACGCAAGGCGCGAATGCGCCGCAATAACGCCCCCTCCGCCGTCCCGGACGCAAAGCGGAATCCGCGTTCCGATAATCTGTCCAGGCGCAGGCGGGTACGCCTTTGCAGGACCGTATGCAGCATGGATGCTGCATCCGAGCCTACATGGATGTATTTACGGCGTGTCCTGCAAAGGCGTACCCGCCTGCGCCCCCTTGAAGCCATCAGCAGATCCCTCGCAACGCCTGGGACAACGACACTGAACTGACCAACGATGACCTCTCCCCTCAAGAACGACCGTTTCCTCCGTGCCCTTCGCCGTGAACCCGTCGACCGCACCCCGGTCTGGCTGATGCGTCAGGCCGGCCGCTACCTGCCCGAGTACCGCGCCACCCGTGCCGCGGCCGGCAGCTTCCTGGCCATGGCCAAGAACCCGGAGCTGGCCTGCGAGGTCACCCTGCAACCGCTGCGGCGATTCCCGCTCGACGCGGCGATCCTGTTCTCCGACATCCTGACCGTGCCCGATGCGATGGGGCTGGGCCTGTATTTCGTCGACGGCGAGGGGCCGAAGTTCGAGCGCCCGGTGCGCACGCCGGACGACATCGCCCGGCTCGCCGTGCCGGACATGGAAACCGAACTGCGCTACGTGATGGATGCGGTGCGCACGGTCCGTCGCGAGCTGGATGGCAGCGTGCCGCTGATCGGTTTCTCCGGCAGTCCGTGGACGCTGGCCTGCTACATGGTCGAGGGCGGCGGCAGCAAGGACTACGCGAAGGTCAAGTCGCTGGCGTTGAATCACCCGCAGGCGATGCACCAGTTGCTCGGCGTGGTCACCGACGCGGTGATCGCCTACCTGTCCGCGCAGCGTGCGGCCGGTGCGCAGGCGCTGCAGGTGTTCGACACCTGGGGCGGCGTGCTGTCGCCGTCGATGTACCGTGAGTTCTCGCTGCGTTACCTGCGCCGCATCGCGCAGGAACTTCCGCGTGGCGAAGACGACGCACGCACACCGTTGATCCTGTTCGGCAAGGGCAATGGCGCATATCTCGGCGAACTGGCCAACACCGGCGCCGACGCGGTGGGCGCCGACTGGCTCATCGACCTGGGAGATGCCGCACGTGCGGTCGGCGGCAAGGTCGCGGTGCAGGGCAACCTCGACCCGGTGACCCTGTACGCAGAACCGGAAGCGATCCGTCGCGAGATTGGCCGCACCCTCGACAGCTGGCGCGACGGCAACGGCGGCTCGCGCGAAGGCCACGTGTTCAACCTCGGCCACGGCATGTCGCCGGACATGGATCCCGACCACGTCGCAGTGCTGGTCGATGCGGTGCATACGCTCAGCGCGCGCTGAGCAGGCATGCGGACACCGGCGCGTCTTGCCATCGGTCTGCTGACCGCCCTTTACGCCAACGGGGCGTGGGCGGCCGACAGCATCTGCCATGGAACACCGTCGAACGGCCGGCTTGAGCACGGCGTCGCACTGCCCACATCCGGGTCGAACTTCCGGCCCTACAGCCGGCTCGGAGTGACGCTTGGGCGCACCCATGTGCACGCCCGGGTCGAACGCGCCGTCACCGCGGCCTACGCCGTACTGGCCCGTTCAACGCCGGATGTCGTCTACGTGTATGGCGAAACCGGCTGGCCACGCGGCGGCCGTTTCAAGCCGCACCGCACCCACCAGAACGGACTGTCGGTGGACTTCATGGTCCCGGTACGCGACACCGCCGGCCGCTCGGTACCGCTACCGACCGACCCGGGCAACAAGTACGGCTATGCCATCGAGTTCGATGCGCAGGGCCGGTTCGGGGACCTGCGCATCGACTTCGAGGCAATCAGCGAGCATCTGCGCCGCCTTCACGAAGCAGCGCGCGCGCAGGGCATCGGCATCGAGCGGGTCATCTTCGACCCCGCCTACCTGCCGCGCCTGCATGCGACCACCCATGGCGCCTACCTGCGCCGGAACATCCGCTTCATGCAGCGGCAGGCATGGGTGCGCCACGACGAGCACTACCACGCCGACTTCACCACGCCCTGCCAGCCAATGCCGAATTGACGTTCCGCCGGCATTCGCCGGGCGGCACGTGCCACCACGGCATCAGTGTCGGTCTTCGTGCTCCGTGTCTTCCGGCATCGACGAGGTCGCCCCCAATCCCATCACCTTGAACACGACCTCGAGTTCGCCAGTGTGTTCGAAGTTCAGCGTGACCGGGATTTCTCCACCCTCGACAAAGGGCTCGGCCGGGTCGAAGAACATCAGGTGGTAGTCGCCCGGCCTGAGCACGACCTCGCTGCCGGCCGGCAGCGGCAAGCCATCGGCCAGGTGGCGCATCTGCATCACACCGTCGGCCATGCGCATCTCGTGGATCTCGACCCGTTCCGCGGCAGGACTGGCGACCGAAACCAGACGATCGTCACCGCCGCCCTCGTTGCGCAGGGTCATGAAACCGCCCGCCACCTTGGCCCCAGGCGCCATCGCCCGGGTCCAGGCGTCGGAGACGACAATGCCTTCGACCACTGCGGGCGCCTGCGCGTCCACGGTCGATGCATCCGTCTCCGCCTGCACCGCCTCGTCGGCAAGCGACGCCCCCTCTCCGGGGCCGGGCGAGCAGGCGACGAGCACCGTCATCACAAGCGCGGCCACCAGCGGCAACAGGGTCAGGCGCGAGGGCGGATTCGGGAATGACAGGCAGAAGCGCGGCATCGTGGGGTCCAATTGCTGAAGACGACAGTCTAGCCCGGTGCTTTTCATGCTTGCGTGGACATTTTGTCCACCCTGCCCGGCCTGTCCACGTCCTCGAGCACCTCTGCCAGCATCGCCCCGGTCAGCGGCTTGCGCACGAAACGTTCGAAGCCGGCCTGCATCGCCTCGTCTTCCACCTCCGCGTCGGCGCGGGCGGTCACCGCGACCAGCGGTGCTTCGAAGCCCTGTGTCCGCAACTGCTGTGCCAATGTCATTCCGTCCATGCCCGGCAGGTCCAGGTCGAGCAGGGCGACATCGAATCCGCTCCCCCGCCCTCCGGCCGAAGTCGCTTCGACCAGGGCGGCCAGGCCGTGCTCGACGTGGATCACGCGATGCCCCTGGGCCTGCAGCAGGCCCGTCAGAACATCGGCCACGGTCGGGTCGTCCTCGACCAGCAGCACCGAGAGCGGCCGCAAGGTGTGATCGGCGGCCGGCGCCTCGTCGACGGCTGCGGGTCCGGTTTCGGCAGGCAGCGGCAGCACTACCCTGAAACGGGCGCCACGGCCCGGCGCGCTGTCGATCTCGATGCGCCCACCCATCGCCTCGGCCAGTTCCTGGCTGATCGCCAGACCGAGACCGCTGCCACCGTAGCGGGCCGCGGTGCGCCCGCCCTCGGCCTGTTCGAAGCGGCGGAACAGCCGCACCTGCTGCTCTTCGCTCATGCCGGGTCCGGTGTCCTCGATGACGAAACGCAGCGCACCCCCGGCCTCGCGCCCGACCTTGAGCGACACCCGGCCGACCTCGGTGAACTTGATCGCATTGCCGAGCAGGTTGAGCAGTATCTGGGTCACCCGATTGACGTCGCCACGGAACCGTACCGGCAAGCCGGGCTCCACGTCGGTCACGAACTCCAGGCCCTTGCCGCGCGCGAGTGGTGCATTGAGCCCGGTTACCTCGGCCAGCAATTTCCGCAGATCGAACGGCGCCGCAACCAGCTCCAGCCTGCCCGATTCGATGCGCGCCAGATCCAGTGCATCGTTGACCAGTCGCAACAGATGTTCGCCGGCCTGCTTGATCGACTGCGCGTACGAACGCTGGTCGGGGTCCAAGCGGGTGCCAAGCAGCAGTTCGCTCATGCCCAGCACGCCGGTCATCGGTGTGCGCACTTCGTGGCCGAGCGTGGCCAGGAACCGGGTCTTGGCCAGTGAGGCCTGCTGTGCGATCTCGCGCTCATGCTCGGCGCGCGCGCGCGCATGCTGCTGGCGCAGGCGCTCACGGTAGGCCTCGGCGGCCCACCAGAGCAACAACGTGGCCAGGCCGACGAATCCGGCCAACGCACCCCAGGTACGCCACCAGGGTGGCAGCACTTCGAACTCCACCACGCGCGTCGGCGACCAGACGTTGTCGGCGGTGCGCGCGGACAACTCCAGCCGGTACTGCCCGGATGGCAGGCGCGGAAACAAGCGCTCGCCATTGATGCCCGTCTCTATCCAGTCGCTGTCGTAGCCGACCAGGCGGGAGCGATGGACGTGGCTGCGCGCGTCGTGGAACGACAGGAGCCGGGCCACGACCTTGAGATCGCCATCATCGTGCTGGAGCTTGAACCCGCCCTGCCCTGGCAGTTCGACCCAATCGCCGTGATGGCGGACCTGGATGCTCTCGACATGCAGGTTCGGTTCGTGCTCCTGCGGTCGTACCACCGCCGGGTCGAACACCACCACGCCCTCCGCGCTGCCGAGCAGGATCCGCCCGTCGGCCGGACGGGCCACCGGGAGGCCGCGGTACTCCTGACTTGGCAAGCCATCGCGCACACCGTACACGCGCACGCTGCGCGTCTCCGGATCGAGCCGGACCAAGCCGCGTTCGCTGGTCAGCCAGACGATCCCGGCACGATCGACGATCAGCCCGTTGGCCGCAACCCGCGGCAAGCCGTCGCGATAGTCGTAGCGTGCCTGCAGTTGCAGGCCCGCCCCATCCCAGGCAAACGACTCCAGTCGCCCACCCTCCTGTGCCAACCAGACCTGGTCGCGGGCCGAATCGGCTCCGAACGCATAGACATGCGTCGTCGGCGTGCCAGGTACCGGTTCGAGCCGACCGCCTTCATCGTTCCATTGCAGAACGCCGCCATCGGTCGCCACCCACAGCAACCCAGCGGGGCCGGTACCGACCTGCTCCGACGTAACATCGGCCGGCAGCCCACGCGGATCGCCGGCAGCGAGCGTCAGCGTCACCCGGCCCTGCATGTCGCGCGCCTGCAGTCGGCCATCGTGTGCGACCAGCCAGAGCCGATCCTCGCGATCGAACACGAACCTGCTGATCCCGTCCGACAGCAAATCCTCCTGCCGGCCCGCATTCCAGCGCTGCAGGCGGCGGCTGTCAGGCTCGTAGCGGACCAGACCGCCGTAGTAGCCGATCCAGACCGCGCCGGTGGAATCCTCCATTACCCTGTTCGTCACGTAGCCTTCGCTGAAGTCGGTCAGCACATGCTCGACCCGACCACTCTCCGGGTCGAGCCTGTCGAGCACGCCGCTACCGCCCACCAGCCACATGTCGCCACCGCGGGCCGGCGCGATGCCGCGCACATCGGCATTGCCAAGCGATTCCGGGTCGTCGATCCTGCTCGTGAGAACCGAGAACTGGCGCCAGGTCGCGGGCAGGTACCACAGGCCATGGCCGTTGCTGGCGAGCCACAGCCCCCCCTCGCGATCGCGATACGCGTGCTGCCACGACGGCCTGATCAACCCCTGGCTCATCTCGCTGTACAACGGCACCACCTGCACCGACTCGTCCTGCCGGGCCAGACCGAGTCCTTTCGGGATATCGAGCCAGTACTGCCCGTTGCGGTCGCTCGCCAGCACATTCAGCACTTTCAGCTCATACGGCTCCTGCGCCCACGGCCCCGGAAGGTAACGGCCGTCGGCCGTACGCAGGCCGATGCCGCGCGGCGTACCGAACCAGATCGTGCCGTCGGCCTCGGACCCGATCTCGTTGATGATCGGCGACGGCAGCGCATCGGCCGGCACGCGCTCGAAATCCCGCCCGGTCCAGCGCGCCGCGCCGCCACGCGTACCGACCCATAGGTGGCCATCCGGCGCCACCACGAGCTCGTTCACCTCGTCCGAAGGCAGGCTGTCCGGGTTGTCCGGGTCGTGCGTGAAGCGGGTGATCCGGCCCTGCGTATCCAGGCGATGCAGGCCACCGCCATCGGTGCCGAACCAGATCGTACCGTCATCGGTGCCGGTCACTGACCAGACCGCATCGCTGCCGATCCGTGGATCATCGGCTCGCCGGTAACGGCGCCATTGCTTGCGCTCGCTGTCGAACATCACCAACCCGGCCCGATCGGTGCCCACCCATACCCGGTTGTCCCGATCCACGAATACCGACCAGAGGAAGTCGTCGCCCAATCCGTCCTCGGCGCGCCAGACCTTGAAACCGGCGCCGTCGTAGCGCCCCAGCCCGTCGCTGGTGGCGACCCACAGGTAACCGTCGTGGCCTTCGGCCAGCGCATTGACACGATTCGACGGCAAGCCGTCGGCTACCGTGACCTGCTGCAATCGCGGCCGCTCCGGCAAGCCAGCGTGGACCGATGCGATCGCACCCAACCACGCGGCCAATGCCAGCCCTGTCAGCCATCGCAGATGTCGGCCCTGGTCCATGCCCCCTCCTGTCCACATGCCCCCGATCCCGGCGCATCCCGTCGCGGGGGCCCGGGCAGAGTCGGACGACAGACTGGCTTATCCTGTCGGCACGATGCAAGTTCGCAGCCTCTCCCCAACGCCCCGCCGCACCCGCACCTTCCCGGGCGCTCTGCTGGCCCTGCTTGCGCTGCCGGCGATGGCCGCCGGACCCGGCGCGTACAACCTGGATCCGGTGCATACGCGGGTGCTGGTGGAAGTCGGACACGCGGGGTTCTCGCAGGCGCTGGGCACGGTGTCCGGCAGCGAGGGCCGGCTGCTGTTCGACCCGGACGACTGGAGTACGGCACAGCTGGAGGTACGGGTACCGCTGGACCGGCTCGACTTCGGCGACGAAGCCTGGAACCGCGCGGTGGCCAGGCGCGGCCTGCTCGACAGCGGGCGGCATCCATGGGCACGCTTCGTCTCGGCCTCGGTGACCCCACACGACGACCGCCATGCACGCGTCTGCGGCGAACTGAGCATGCGCGGCACCACCCGGCCGCTGTGCCTGGAAGTCACCTTCAACGCCCTCGCCCGCTATCCGCTGCCGCCGTTCCGCCGCACCGCAGGCTTCTCCGCCACCGCGACCCTCAGCCGCACCGATTACGGCATCACCGCATGGCCGACGGTGATAGGCGACACCATAGTCCTGCGGATCGAGGCCGAGGCCGTGCGCGACACCAGGGCGGCCCGCACCCTCGACCCTGCCGTTCCGGCCATGGAACAGGCCGTCATGGATCAGGTCATCGACGAGGTAACCCTTTCCGACGACGATACGTACCGCACTCTTGAAGAGGCCGCCGAGGCGGCACTGCAGGACGACGACACCGACACCGACGACGAGCCGCCCCCATGACACTGAGAATCACTTCGCTGAAGAACAGCGTCGACCGCTGGGGCCCCGTCAGCCAGTCCCTGCACTGGTTGATCATGTTGCTCATCCTCGGCATGGCCGTGGTCGGCCTGAGCCTGGACTCGCTGCCGAAGTCGCCGAAGTACTTCTGGGTCTACGACCTGCACAAGTCGACCGGACTGGCGGTGCTGGCGCTGGTCGTCATCCGGTTGGCGTGGCGCTTGTATGCAGGCACGCCCGCGCCGGTCGCCGGCACTCCGGTCTGGCAGGCGCGCATCGCCGCCATCACCCATTGGATGCTGTACGCATTGATCCTGGCCATGCCACTGTCGGGCTGGCTGTACGACTCGGCCAGTGGCCTGCGTCCACTCAAATGGTTCGGCCTGTTCACCGTGCCCAAGCTCGCCGCACCCGATCCCGCCGTGCGCGACTTCGCCCGCGCCGCGCACGAGTGGCTGTTCTGGGTGCTGGTCGCGCTGGTCGCGCTGCACGTGGCCGCCGCGTTCTATCACCACATCTTCCAGAACGACGACACCCTGCGGCGGATGCTGCCGCGTCGCGGTTCATCCGGCTCCAGATAACCTGCTCTCGACAGCATTGCTCCCGACAACCTGCTCCCGATAGCGAGTCCCGCCATGCCCAGCTCCTCCCGCCTTGCCCGTACCCTTTCCCCGCTGCTGCTGGCATCGCTGGCATTCGCCGGCCCGGTGCTGGCAGCCGACTACGTACAGGCGCCCGGCTCGGCATTGACCTTTGCCAGCCAGTTCCAGGGCGAGGTTTTCGTCGGCCGCTTTCCCGACTTCAGGACCACGCTCAGCTTCGACCCCGCCGATCCGGCCGCGGCGAAGCTCGACGTGGTGATCCCGCTGGCCACCGTGACCACCAGGAACCCCGAACGCGACGAGACCCTGGTCGGCAACGACTTCTTCGCCAGCGACCGCTTTCCGCAGGCCCGCTACACCGCGTCCGGCTTCCGTCCGCTCGACGACGGCCGCTACGCCGCCGACGGCACCCTGACCCTGCGCGGGGTCAGCCAACCGGTGACGCTGACCTTCAGCTGGTCCCCGGGCGAACAGCCGGTGCTGACCGGCAAGGCCACCGTGCAACGGCTGGCGTTCGATGTCGGTACCGGCGACTGGGCCGACACGGCCGACCTGCCGAACGCGGTAGCGGTGAGCACCAAGGTGCTGTTCAAGCCGGCGGAGTAGAAACTCCAGCCCCATGTTTCCCCGGGTGCGCTTCGCTTGCCCGGGTCATTCCTCAAGGAAACGCCGCACCCCATCCGCGTCGAACGGCCAGTCCAGCTCCAGCCCTCGCGCCAGATCGCGCAACACCGGCACGCGCACGCCATAACGCTCTTCCAGCGCATCGTCATCGTCGATGAACACGCTCTCGAACTCGGGCGCGCGCGCGGCGGCCAGCACTTCCAGCGCGAGGTCGCAGAGGTGGCAGTCGTCACGCTGGTACAGCACGAGGGAAGGCGGCTGGGCAGTCATCGTCAATGCGGTCGGGTATGCCACCCGGGACAGAACGGCCGCGTAGAATAACGGGTTCACCCCGCTTGCCATCCCTCGCGGGGCCTTCTGGAGTTGCCCCAATGGCTGTCAGCTGTTTCGACCTGTTCAAGATCGGCATCGGGCCGAGCTCGTCCCACACCGTCGGCCCGATGCGCGCCGCCGCCCGCTTCGTCGAGCGCTGGCTGGTCGACAACGGCGACCTCGAACGCACCGTCCGCATCCGTGCCGAGGTGTTCGGCTCGCTGGCGCTGACCGGCCGTGGCCACGGCACCGACAAGGCGGTGCTGATGGGGCTGGAAGGCCACTGGCCCAACCAGATCGACCCGGACGTGATTCCGGAGGCGCTGGAACGCATCCGCTCCGGCAAGCGCATCAAGCTGCACGGCCAGCACGAGATCGGCTTCGACGAGAAGCACGACCTGATCATGAACAAGCGCCAGAAGCTGCCGTTCCACACCAACGGCATGCGCTTCACTGCCTTCGACTCGAATGGCGACGTCATTGCCACGCGCGACTATTACTCGGTCGGCGGCGGCTTCGTGGTCAACCAGGACGAGGCCGCGGAGGACCGAATCGTCGCCGACACTACTGCGGTCGCCTATCCGTTTTCCTCCGGCGACGAGCTGATCGGTACGGCGGAAAAACACGGCATCACCATCGCCAACCTGATGTATGCCAACGAGCAGTCATGGCGCACGCGCGAGGAGATCGACGCCGGTCTCGACGAGATCTGGGCGGCAATGCAATCGTGCGTGCAGCGTGGCATCCGCCAGACCGGCACCCTGCCCGGCGGCCTGCATGTCGCCCGCCGCGCGCCGACGCTGTACGCCGACCTGTCCTCGCGGCCGGAAGCGGGTATGCGCGACCCGCTGACCACGCTCGACTGGGTCAACCTCTACGCGCTTGCGGTGAACGAAGAGAACGCCGCCGGTGGCCGCGTGGTCACCGCACCGACCAATGGCGCGGCCGGCATCATCCCGTCGGTACTCCACTACTACGACCGCTGCATCCCGGGCTCGACCCTGCAGGGCGTGCGCGATTTCCTGTTGACCGCGGCCGCGGTCGGCATCCTCTACAAGGAGAACGCGTCGATCTCCGGTGCCGAGGTCGGCTGCCAGGGCGAGGTCGGCGTGGCCTGCTCGATGGCCGCCGCCGGCCTGACCGCCGCGCTTGGTGGCTCGCCGTCGAAGATCGAGAATGCCGCCGAGATCGGCATGGAGCACAACCTCGGCCTGACCTGCGACCCGATCGGCGGGCTGGTGCAGATTCCCTGCATCGAGCGCAACGCGATGGGCGCGGTCAAGGCGATCAACGCCAGCCGCATGGCGATGCGCGGCGACGGCAAGCACAAGGTCAGCCTCGACAAGGTCATCAAGACCATGCGCGACACCGGCCGCGACATGCGCGACAAGTACAAGGAAACATCGCGCGGCGGGCTGGCGGTGAACGTGATCGAGTGCTGAGGTTTCCGGGCCGGCCGCAACGGACGGACTGAACCGGGCGTTGCGCCAACGATTGCACCACGGCAATCGGAATTATCCCCGCGCCGCGGCCGCTCATGACCGGTACTCCCGTTCTTCTACGTTGACAACGCACCTGTCAGAGGAGAACCGATCATGAGAATCGTTGTTTCCACCCTTGCCTGCGCGGCGCTCCTGCTCGCGACACTCGCCCTGGGTGCCCAGGAACCTGTCCAGGCGATGGAAGACAAAGGACCGGAGCACCACATCCAGTACCTGCCGGGCGAAATCGAATGGCGCGATGGTCCGGGCTCCCTGCGCGCCGGCGCCCAATTTGCCGTGCTCGAGGGCAATCCCGCTGAGCCGGGTGTGTTCACGATGCGCCTGAAGCTGCCAGACGGCTTCCATATCTCACCGCACTGGCACCCCGGTGTGGAGCGCGTGACAGTGTTGTCCGGGATGTTCCTGCTGGGCCCGGGAGAAACCCTGGACAAGGATGCCGCCACGCGACTGGAACCGGGCAGCTATGTGTCCATGCCGCCGGGGATGCGCCATTACGCGCTGGCCGAGGGCGAGACCGTTGTCCAGCTCACCTCGATCGGCCCGTGGCAGATCAACTACGTCGATCCCGCGGACGATCCCCGCCTGCAAGGCCAGTGAGCCATGAGCCTTCGCCACGACAACATCCTGCACACCATCGGCAACACGCCGGTGATCCGCATCAACCGGCTGGCGCCGCCCGGGATCAACCTGTTCGTCAAGGTCGAGGCCTTCAACCCGATGGGTTCGGTCAAGGACCGGCTGGCGCTGGCGGTGATCGAGGATGCCGAACGCCGTGGCGAACTCAAGCCCGGCCAGACGATCGTCGAAGCCACCAGCGGCAACACCGGCATCGGCCTGGCCATGGTCTGCGCGCAGAAAGGCTATCCGCTGGTGGTGACCATGGCCGAGAACTTCAGCATCGAGCGGCGCAAGATGATGCGCTTCCTCGGCGCCAAGGTGGTGCTGACGCCGGCTTCGGAAAAAGGCTCCGGCATGGTCGCCAAGGCAACGGAGCTGGCACGCGAGCATGGCTGGTGGCAGCCGCGCCAGTTCGAGAACCCGGCCAATGCCGAGGTCCATGCGCGCACCACCGCGGTGGAGATCCTGCGCGATTTCGAGGACCTGCCGCTGGATTACTGGGTGACCGGCTTCGGCACCGCCGGCACGCTCAACGGCGTCTCGCGGGTGCTGAAGCAGAAGAGCCCGAACACCCGCATCGTGGTCTGCGAACCGGACAACTCAGCCATCATCGCCAGCGGCATCCCGCAGCCACGCAACGCCGACGGCACCCCGTCGGGCAGCCATGACGGCTTCCGCCCGCACCTGATGCAGGGCTGGTCGCCGGACTTCATCCCGGCACTGGCCGAGGAACCGATCCGGGAGAATCGCATCGACGAGTTCCTCGCCATTCCGGGCGCCGACGCACTGCAGTGCGCCCGCGATCTGGCGCGCCAGGAAGGCATCTTCGTCGGCATCTCCTCCGGCGCCACGTTCGCCGGCGCCCTGCAACTGGCGCGGCGCGGACCGCCGGGCAGCACGTTGCTGTGCATGCTGCCGGATACCGGCGAGCGCTATATGAGCACCCCGCTTTTCGCCGATGTCCCGGAAGAGATGACCGCGGAAGAGCTGGAAATTTCCCGCTCCACCCGCGGCTATCGTTTCGACGCCAAGGGCGCGGCTGCGGCCGTACCGCCGGTGGAGCCGGACGAAGAATCGGTGCAGGAACTGTCCCGGCTGCTGGCCGATCCCCACTCAGCCGTGCTGATGTTCGCCCTGGAGTGGTGCGAGTTCTGCTGGTCGGCGCGCAAGCTGTTCAACGCGTACGACATCCCGTATCGCAGCGTCGACCTCGATGCCGCCGCCATGCAGCAGGGCAACCACGGCGGACGCCTGCGCGCGGCCCTGCGCGCGCATACCGGCTGGAACACCCTGCCGCAGATCTTCATCGGCGGCGAGTTCATCGGCGGCTGTACCGACCTGTTCGACGAAGGCCTGGACGGCCGCCTGCAACAACGCCTGGACGCCGTCGGCATCCAGCTCGACCGCCCGATCGAAAACCCCTACGGCTTCCTGCCGAACTGGCTGCATTCGAGAAGCGCCTGAAGCGACACCTGGCGAGTCATCATTCCGGCAAAGACGGGGTGACGACTTGCCCGGTGCACTGCACGCAGGTCGCGGTTGGCCCACCCCTGCGCCCTTCCCACCGCGCCGGCCAGTCGCCGCCCTCACAGGCGTAGCGAGTCCCGGCTTCCATACCGCGCCAACATTCCGCACTGCAACACAGGACAGTCAAATGACCTGTGTTGCCGTCCTACATTTGTGATCTCGTCCGGAAAGCCTTTGTTTTGCTGTTGACAACGATATCAATAAGGCGCAGTTTCGGGACAACACGCTGATCGAAAGCGCCGCCAACCAAGGCGACCGCCCATGAGGGCGGACAAGGAGGCCGGAGAGCCTCCAATGCATCCCGGAGGCAGGGGGCCTCCTTCTTTGTGAGTCCACGAGGGGAAGGCACCGGCCATCCATGGCCGACGGCTCCGACACCGCATTGTTCCAAGGAGAGACGCTCATGAAATGCGCAATACCTCGCACAAGAACCCGACGCCCACGCGTCACGACAGTGCTCGCTGTATCCCTGCTCGCCGCGCTCGCGCCCCACGCCGTTTTCGCCGCCGTATGCGACGGCGTGGCCGAGTGGAACGCTGGCACCGTCTACCACGCCGGCGACAAGCTGGTGAAAAGCAGCACCCTGTACCAGGCGAACCAGGACATCTGGAACGCCCCGCCGGATCACCCGTCCGGCGCGCCCTACTACGACAATCTCGGCACATGTGACGGCGGTGATGGCGGCAACGCCGCCCCGACCGTGGCCCTGACCGCGCCCGCCAACGGCGCCAGCTTCGCCGAGGGCAGCACCATCGCCATCGGCGCGAATGCGAGCGACAGCGACGGCAGCATCAGCAAGGTCGAGTTCTTCCAGGGCACCACCCTGCTCGGCACCGACACCAGCGCGCCCTATGGCATCAGCTGGACCGGTGTTCCCGCCGGCAGCTACGCGATCAGGGCCGTGGCCACCGACGACGGTGGGCTGACTGCCACCTCGGCAATCGTCTCGATCACGGTGACGGCCAGCGGCGGCGGCAGTGGCTGCCATACCGCCTGGTCGTCCACGGCCGTCTACACGCAGGGCGACCGCGTGACCCACAACGGCCGCAACCATGAAGCCAAGTGGTGGACACAGGGCGACAACCCGGCGCAATCGGGCGAATGGGGGCCGTGGAAGGACCTCGGTGTCTGCAGCGGCGATGACAACCAGTCGCCAAGCGTGGCCCTGACCGCACCGGTCCACGGCGCCCGCTTCAACGAGGGCGACAGCATCGCGATCGCTGCCAGCGCCAGCGATAACGATGGCCAGATCGTCAGCGTGGAGTTCTTCCGCGGCAACGTGTCGCTGGGCATCGACACCAGCGCGCCGTATGGCGTGACCTGGAACAATGCGACCGCCGGCACCCACGCGCTGACGGCAGTCGCTACCGACAATGACGGCGCCAGCACCACATCGGCCACGATCACCATCACCGTCGACGCCGTGCCAATCGATGACGACATCCCGCCTAGCGTGCCGACCGGCCTGGCATCGACAGCGCAGACCGCGACCTCGATCAGCCTGAAATGGAACGCCTCGACCGACAACCCGGGTGGCAGCGGCGTCGCCGGCTACGACGTCTACCGCGGCGGGCAACCGGTCGGCTCGACTGCGCAAACGACGTTCACCGACGCCGGACTGACACCCGAAACCGCCTACAGCTATCGGGTTCGCGCGCGCGACGTGGCCGGCAATGCCTCGGCCCAGAGCACGGTGATCAGCGCCTCGACCACAGGCGCACCGGTGCCCGGCGACAAGCGCGTGATCGGCTACTTCACCCAGTGGGGCATCTACGGCCGCAACTACCGGGTCAAGGACATCGACACCAGCGGCGCGGCCGCGCGCACCACCCACATCAACTACGCGTTCGGCAACGTGCGCAACAACCGTTGCGAGGTCGGCAAGACCATCGCCTCCAACCCGAACACCGGCGAGGGCGGCGATGCGTTCGCCGACTACACCAAGGCGTTCTCGGCGGCCGAAAGCGTGGACGGCGCAGGCGATACCTGGGACCAGTCGCTGCGCGGCAACTGGAACCAGCTCAGGAAGCTCAAGGCCAGGCATCCGCAGATCAAGGTGCTGATCTCGCTCGGCGGCTGGACCTGGTCGCGCGGCTTCTCCGAAGCGGCCAAGCCGGCCAACCGCGAGGCTTTCGTCGCCTCCTGCATCGATGCCTACATCCACGGCAACCTGCCGGCCACCGATGGTGCCGGTGGCCCGGGCGCGGCAGCGGGCGTATTCGACGGCATCGACCTCGATTGGGAGTACCCGGTGGCTTGCGGCCTGACCTGCGGCAGCCCCGAGGACAATGCCAACTTCACCGCCCTGCTGGCCGAGTTCCGCCGCCAGCTCGACGCGGTGCAACCGGGCCTGCTGCTGACGGTTGCGGTCGGCGCCGGCATCGACAAGATCCGGGTCACCGATCCGGGCGCGTATCACCCGTACCTCGACTTCATCAACGTGATGACCTACGACTTCCACGGCGCGTGGGATCCGCGGACCAACCATCACTCGGCGTTGTTCGATTCGCCCAACGACCCGTCGACCGGCGACCAGGCGCTGTACAACTCCAACGATGCGATCGAGGCCTTCATCGCCCGCGGCGTGCCTGCACACAAGCTCAACCTCGGCATCGGCTACTACGGCCGCGGCTGGACCAACGTGGCCAACGTCAACAATGGGCTGTACCAGAGCGGTTCCGCCGCGCCGGGCACCTACGAGGCCGGAATCGAGGACTGGAAGGTCATCAAGAACAAGCCTGGCACCGAGTACACCGACGCCAGCGCGCGTGCGACCTGGAAGTACGACGGCAACACGTTCTGGAGCTACGACACGCCGGCGATGATCGCCGAGAAGATGCAGTACGTGAAGGCACAGGGCCTGGGCGGTGCGTTCTTCTGGGAGTACAGCGGTGACGATGCCCAGGGCACGCTGACCAGGACGATCAGCGACGGACTGGCGGATTGATTGCTTGACTCGCCGCGGCGCCCACGCGCCGCGGTCTCGGGGCGCCGCTCTCCCCCTCGGGAACGGCGCCCCTGTTTTTTATGGTTCTTCGCCCAATCGAGGGGAAAGCACCAGGTCTGTTGGACGACCGGGGCGCCGGGGGCGAAATCAAGGAGGAGGCCGCCGCCACGGGCGGCGGTCGGGGGACATTCGCCGTCAAGGCCGGAGGTCGCGTCGGGACAGCCAGGTAGCGACGAGAATCGGCGGTCGAACGCAAGCGGCGGCACCCCCGCCTTTGCTGAAGGCGGGCTCCCCCTCACTTGGGAGAAGAACCTTATTTTTTCCAGCCTCGCGCGATGCGCAGCGCGTCGTCGAGCAGTCCGGCCGCGGTGACGCCCGCGCCGGCACCCGGACCCTGGATCACCAACGGCTGGTCGTCGTAGCGATCCGACCAGATCGCGACCTTGTTGTCGGTCCCGGCGCCACCGGCGAGCGGATGGTCGACGGACAATGCATCCAGGCCGACCCGGGCGCTCCACCCACCGTCGGCGTTGCGCTCGAGGCGAGCGATGAAGCGCAGCTTCTCGCCGTTCTTGTACGCCTTGGCATAACGCTCGCGCAGCAGCGGATCGAGCCGCGGCAGCGACGCATCGACCTCCTCCTTCGGCAGCGCTGCAATCTCATCAGGCACCAGCGAGGCGACCTCGACCTCGTCCTGCTCCAGCTGCACGCCGGCGGCGCGGGCAAGGATCAGCAGCTTGCGGCGCACGTCCTCACCGGACAGGTCCTCGCGTGGATCGGGTTCTGTATAGCCGGCATCGCGCGCCTCGCGCACGAAACCGGAGAACGGGCGCAACCCGTCGTAGTGATTGAACAGCCACGCCAGCGAACCCGACAGTACACCGGCAATTGCGGTGACTCGGTCGCCGCCGGCACGCAGTTCGCGGATCGAGCGTAGCAGCGGCAGGCCGGCCCCGACGGTGGCTGCGTCGCCGTAATGGCTGTCGCCGGCAACGCAGGCGGCCTCGATCACCTGCCACGCCGCCAGCGACGTGCCTCGCGCAAGCTTGCAGGCGGTGACGACGTGGATGCCTTGCGCCAGCCATCCGGCATGGCGAGCCGCGACTTCGGCGCTGGCAGTGGCGTCGATGACGATGCGGGTTCCGTCCTCGCCCAGTGCCGGTGCAACTCGAGAAAGCCCCTCTCCCGTCTGCGGTAGAGGGGTTGGGGTGAGGGTGTGCGGGTGCAAGCTCTGGCGCGTGTTGGCCACATAGGCCAACTCCAGCTTCTCGCCGAACGGCGTCCCGACCCAACCGGCCAACCGCTCCAGCACTGCGCCACCGACATTCCCCGTGCCAAGCAACGCCAGCCGCGCCCGGGCCGCGGTGCGCGGTGCCTGCGCGGTGGCTACCGACAGGCTGCGGCGGACATCTTCGGCGAGTGCGCTCATTGGGCCGCGTACTCGCCTTTCAGTTTCGACACTACCGGCACCGCCGCCAGCGCACGGTCGAGCGCGGCGGTGATGTCCGCCACCAGGTCATCGGCATGTTCGATGCCGACCGACAGCCGCAGCAGGCCATCGCCGATTCCTGCCGCCACACGTGCTTCCGGGCTCATCGCCGCGTGGGTCATCGTCGCCGGGTGCGCGACCAGGCTTTCCACGCCGCCCAGCGACTCGGCCAGGGTGAAGCATTGCAGGCCGTCGACGAACGCTCGTACAGCCGCTTCGCCCCCCTTGATGTCGACACTGAGCATCGCGCCGAAGCCATCCTGCTGGCGCGCGGCGACCGCATGGCCCGGGTGCTCGGCGCGGCCCGGATAGTGGATCGCCTCCACCGCCGGATGCGACTCCAGCAGCTCGACCAGTGCGACGGTGTTCTCCTGATGCACGCGCAGGCGCGCATCGAGGGTGCGCAGGCCGCGCAGGGTCAGGAAGCTGTCGAACGGCGAGCCGGTCAGGCCGAGGCAGTTGCCCCACCACGCCAGTTGTTCGCCGAGTTCGGCCTCGCGCGCGATCACCGCGCCGCCGACCACGTCGCTGTGGCCGTTGATGTACTTGGTGGTCGAGTGCACGACGATGTCGGCGCCGAACCTGATCGGCTGCTGCAGTGCTGGCGACAGGAAGGTATTGTCGACCACCGCCAGCGCGCCGCTGGCATGCGCGGCTTCGATCACGAAACGCAGATCGGTGATGCGCAACAGCGGGTTGGACGGGGTCTCGATCCACACCAGCGCCGGCTTCGCCGCCAGCGCCTCGGCCAGCGCGCGCGGATCGGTCAGGTCGACGGTGAGCAGGTTGAACGCGCCCTTGGCGGCCAGCGCGTTGAACAGCCGCCAGCTGCCGCCGTAGGCATCGTGCGGCACGACGAGGGTGTCGCCCGGCTTCAGGCAGGCATGCAGGACCAGGGTGATCGCGCCCATGCCGGTCGCGGTGACGACGGCGCAGTGGCCACCTTCCAACTCGGCCAGCGCTTCGGCCAGCAGGTCGCGGGTCGGGTTGCCGCTGCGGGTGTAATCGTAGGTGCGCTTGTCATTGAAGCCGGCGAAGCTGAAATTCGACGACAGCACGATCGGCGGGGTCACCGCACCAAAAGCGGGGTCGCGATCGATGCCGGCGCGCACGGCGGCGGTACACAGGCTGCGGCGGCTCATGCGGAAATCTCCTGGGAAGCAATATGGGAATCGTCGGATGCGACGGTGCGGGCAAGCGCATCGCGCAGGATGGTGTCGATGTCGGCCTCTTCCTTGAGGAAAGCGTCGTGGCCATACGGCGAGCGCAGCACGTGCAGGCGCGGCTCCCGTGGGCATGTTCCACCTCGCAGTTCCTCGACCAGCGCATGGGCATCGGCCAACGGCACCAGCCGGTCCTCGACCACCGCCACCACCGTCACCGGTACCCGGATGCGCGAGGGGTCGACCGACTGCAGGTCGATCGATTCCGACAGCCGCTGATAGGCCACCGCCGAGCTGCGGCCTGCGAACCGGGCGGCACAATGATCGAGATAGTCCTCCGCGCCGACACGCACGCGGCCGTCGACCACGCGCGCCGGCGCGAAGCGCGCATCGAACTCCTCTGGCGTGCGGTAGCTGAGGATCGCAAACTGGCGCGCCAGCCCCAGACCATGGTTTTCGTCGCACTGCAGCGCACCCAATGCGACCGCGCGACGCTGCAGCGCGCGCCAGGCGCTGGCGTAGGGATGAGAACGATGCACGCCGCTGATCGCGACCAGCTGGCCAAGGCGCTCGCCGTGCAACGCAGCAAACTGCAGGCCGACCATCGCGCCGTAGGAACTGCCGATGAAGGCATGGATTCGGGCGATACCGAGCACGTCGAGCAGGGCGATGATGGCATCGGCCTGGTCGGCCGGATCGATCGGCGCATCGAGCGCACCATCGGCACCGACCCAGTCGAAGGAGACGATGCGGTGGTGGGCCGGATCGATCGCGCATCCGGCGCCGACCTGCGACGGCCACCATCCGGCCTCCGGGAAAGCACGGCTGGGCGCGACGTGACGGTTGGCGGAAATGCCGCCGGCCACGAAAACGACCGGCAGTCCCTTGCCACCCTGGATCTCGTAACGCAGGGCCACCTCGCGTCGGCCGGCATGGCGCAGATCAAGCGACACCACGATTTCGCCGCGCATCGCATCGGCGCCGGCAGGCGTGTCGTCGTGGGCATCGAAGGCAGCGTCACCGGCACCGAAGCGCGATCCGCACGCAGCATCGATGGGACAAGTGGAGGCGAGGACGTTGTGATTGCGGCTGAGGCTCATGGCGTGGTTCCGGAACTGCGGGGCCATCGAGCCAGACGCATCGCCTGCGCCGACAAAGCGGGCAAACGATCCGACCATCTTCCGGTAGACCGGCCGGACCGCATGGGTCGATGGCAGATCACCGCAGGAATTGGCACCTTGCCCGCCCTGCCACTGCGTGGTGGAGCGAGCCGGTTGCCCCGGCGTCTAAGGGCCTGTCCCTCAGCCGGTCTCGATGGATGGCGGCCAGTCTGCCAGCGCTCCGCGAGCATGTCAATCGCTTCATTGAGATGAAGCGATTTAATTTCTTCGGTAACCATGCCGTCAGCCGTGTGTGCAATCAAACGCACATTCACGAATACACTCTGCCGATGCGTACTCCCCAGTTCACCCAGCCCCGCGCCGTCAATGCCCGTGCGGTCATGGCTTCCTTCGTTGCCGCCCTGCTGCTGGCCAGCTGCTCCAGCCTCCGCCCCATCCATCACCAGGCGACCACCCACGGCGATATCCCGCTGACCGATGCAGTCATTCCCGAGACCTACATCACCGCCGACGCAAGCGACGACGAACTCGATTCACTGGCCACCTGGCCGACCGAGGACGGCACCACCTGGCTGATCGCGACCGCCAAGGCCAGCCACCGCCTGATCGTGTTCGATGCCGACACCGGTACCCGCCTGCGCACCGTCGGCGGCAGGGGCGAAGGACTGGGCCGATTCAACCGGCCCAACGGCATCGCCGCACTGGGTGAACATCTGTTCGTGGTCGAACGCGACAACCGCCGGGTGCAGATCCTGACCCTGCCCGACTTCACCCCGTTGGCGTCGTTCGGCGACGCTGTGCTGCGCAGCCCCTACGGCATCTGGGTCCACGAGACCGCGCCCGGCGAGTACGACGCCTATGTCACCGACAGTTTCATGTACGGTGAAAAATACGATCAGGTACCCGCTCTGGAAGAACTGGCAGAACGGGTCAAGCACTTCAGTCTGAACTTCGATACCGATCACGGCGTGCCCGAGGCGCACTACCGCGGCGCGTTCGGCGATACCTCGCCCGGGACCGCCCTGCGCATCGTCGAATCGATCGCCGGCGACCCCGCCTACAGCCGTCTGCTGATCGCCGACGAAAGCAACCCAAGCAAGGGGGGTCGCGATGCATCCACCCTGCACGAATACACCTTCGACGGCCGCTATACGGGCCGCAGCCTGCCGAACAGCACCTTCGCCGCCGAGGCCGAAGGCGTCGCCCTGTGGAATTGCCGCAACGACGCGGGCTACTGGGTCGCCGCGGACCAGCTTGCCCCGCTTACCGTGTTCCACCTGTTCGACCGCCACAGCCTGGAGCATCGCGGCAGCTTCCGCGGCGAGACCACGGCATCCACCGATGGCATCGCATTGCATCCGGCGGCCACGCGCGCGTTCACTGGTGGCGCCTTGTACGCGGTGCACGACGACAAGGCGGTCGCCGCCTTCGATCTGCGCGAGGTCGCACGGATACTGGGCCTGGAGTCCCATTGCACTGACTGAGCCGGGACGCATAATCCGTCCACCCTCCCTGCCACGCCCCACGATGCATTCCCCGACACCCGCACGACCCATCACAACCATCCTGGCGGGCCTGCTCGCTGGTGGTGCGCTTGTCAGCGGCGTGCTCGTCGGCGGTCTCCTCGTCACGGGCACGGCTGACGCCGGCCGGCTGTACCGCTGGACCGACGCCAATGGCGTCTCCCACTACGGCGATCGCCGGCCGGACACACCGGCAAGTCCAGTCACCGAGATTCCGGTCCACGCCGAACCCGATGCGATGGCGAGGCTGCGGGTGGAACGTGATGCCGGCTACTACCAGGCCTGGGCCGACAACGCCCTGGCCGGACCGATCGAGGTGATGTTGCACTTCTCCAACCGCGACAACATCGAAGGCATGCCGGCGCTGCCCGCACGCGCGACCGTTCCGGCCCGTGGCAGCGCACTGGTCTCGGTGCTCGGCCCGGTCCAGCCCGGACGCGGTGGCAGCTTCGAACTGCGCATGGACAGCCTGCCCGGCGATCCGAACGCGCGGCCACGGGATGCCGAGTACCTGATGCCGCTGCAGCAGGCAGAGCCGGACATCCAGCAGGGCTATGCTGGCCGCTTCAGCCACAACGACCCGCAGAACCGCCATGCGGTCGACTTCGCCGCCCCGATCGGCACCCCGGTACTGGCCGCGCGCGAGGGCGTGGTGATGCAGGTCGAATCCGACTTCGACCGGGCCGGCCTGAGCATGGAAAAGTACGGCGGCCGCGCCAATTTCATCCGCATCCTCCACGACGACGGCACCATGGCCTTGTACGCGCACCTGCGCGAAGGCGGCGCCCACGTCCGGGTCGGCCAGCGGGTGCGCGCCGGCCAGGTCATCGGCCTGTCCGGCAATACCGGTTTCACCACCGGCCCGCACCTGCATTTCGTGGTGCAGGTGAACCGAGGCATGCGACTGGAATCGATCCCGTTCCGGATGCGAGGGCCGCAGGGAGCGCTGCGGTTCGACATCACGCGATAAAGCGGCGAGTTCGCGAGGAGGACGGCGCTCGGCCAGCCATCCAAAGCCGGGCAGCCCCCCACCCCCTATAATTGCCGCCCCGCACCTCTCTCAAGGGCGCCCTGCGCGCCCCACCCGCATGTCCGACGTTTCCCTCGAAGCCGCCCGCCGCCGCACCTTCGCGATCATCTCGCATCCCGATGCCGGCAAGACCACGCTGACCGAAAAGCTGCTGCTGTTCGGCGGCGCGATCCAGATGGCCGGGTCGGTCAAGGGCCGCAAGGCCGCGCGCCACGCCACCTCCGACTGGATGGCGCTGGAGAAGGAGCGCGGCATCTCGGTGACCAGCTCGGTGATGCAGTTCCCCTACGAGAACCGCATCGTCAACCTGCTCGACACCCCCGGCCACGCCGACTTCGGCGAGGACACCTACCGCGTGCTGACCGCCGTCGACTCGGCGCTCATGGTCATCGACGTGGCCAAGGGCGTGGAGGAACGCACGATCAAGCTGATGGAGGTCTGCCGGCTGCGCGACACGCCGATCATGACCTTCATCAACAAGCTCGACCGCGAGGGCAAGGACCCCATCGAGCTGCTCGACGAAGTCGAAAGCGTGCTCGGCATCCGCTGCGCGCCGATCACCTGGCCAATCGGCATGGGCAAGCGGCTCAAGGGCGTGGTTCACCTGGTTACCGGCGAGGTGCACCTGTATGAGCAGGGCCGCAACTTCACCCGTCAGGACTCGACCATCTTTTCCTCGATCGACGACCCGGCACTGGAGGCGCGCATCGGTGCCGATGTGCTGGCGGAGCTGAAGGACGAACTCGAACTGGTCGAAGGCGCCTCACACCCGTTCGACCTCGGCAAGTACCTGGCCGGCGAACTGACTCCGGTGTTCTTCGGCTCGGCAGTCAACAACTTCGGCGTGCAGCTGCTGCTCGACTTCTTCGTCGAGCATGCGCCCTCGCCCAAGCCGCGCGAAACGACGACCCGTGAAGTCGGCGCGACGGAGACCAGGCTGTCCGGTTTCGTGTTCAAGATCCAGGCCAACATGGACCCGCAACACCGCGACCGGGTGGCGTTCATGCGGGTGTGTTCCGGAAAATTCAGCGCCGGCATGAAGGCCTTCCACGTGCGCAGCGGCAAGGAGATGAAGCTCGCCAACGCGCTGACCTTCATGGCCAGCGACCGCGAGATCGCCGAGAACGCGTATCCCGGCGACGTCATCGGCATCCACAACCACGGCACCATCTCGATCGGCGACACCTTCACCGAGGGCGAATCGCTCAGCTTCACCGGCATCCCCAACTTCGCGCCCGAGCTCTTCCGCCGCGCGCGCCTGCGCGACCCGCTCAAGCTCAAGCAACTGCAGAAGGGTCTGGCCCAGCTGTCGGAAGAAGGCGCAACCCAGTTCTTCAAGCCGCTGATGAGCAACGACCTGATCCTCGGCGCGGTCGGCGTGCTGCAGTTCGACGTCGTCGCCTATCGTCTGAAGGACGAATACGGCGTCGAGGCCATCTTCGAACCGATCAACGTCGCCACCGCACGCTGGGTGCGTTGCGGCGACGCGAAGAAACTGGAGCAGTTCCGCGACAAGAACGCCATGAACCTCGCGCTCGACGCGGCCGGCGAGCTGGTCTACCTCGCCCCGACCCGGGTCAACCTGCAACTGGCCCAGGAACGCGCACCGGACGTGGCGTTCCTCGCAACCCGCGAGCATGCCCACGCGGTGGCGGTGGACTGAACGGATGCCGTACCGGGGCGAGCAGCACATTCACCATTCGCTTGCGCACGGTAGGATGCAGGCATGGACGCCCCCACCCATGCCCCCGCTGCCGGCAGGCCCGAGGCCCGGCCTTCCTCGCAGCACGCCTACGAAGGGCACGCCTACGAAGAGCTGGCCAATGCCCTGACCCACGGCCTTGGCGCAGTCGCCGCGCTCGCCGGCGGCTCGGTGCTGATCGCCCTCACCGCGGTCTACGGCAACGGCTGGCAACTGGCCGGGGCGATCGTGTTCGGCCTGTGCCTGCTGCTGCTCTACGTCGCCTCGACGCTCTACCACGCGATCCAGCATCCGACCGCCAAGGCCCGGCTCAAGGTATTCGACCACTGCGCGATCTACCTGCTGATCGCCGGCACCTATACCCCGTTCACCCTGATCGGCCTGCGCGGCCCATGGGGCTGGGGACTGTTCATCGCGATCTGGACCCTGGCGGTGGCCGGGGTGGTGTTCAAGCTGATGTTCACCGGCCGCTTCAAGCTGCTGTCGACCGCGATCTACATCGCGATGGGCTGGCTGGTGATCGTCGCTATCAAGCCGCTGCTGGTCGCGCTCGACGGCTGGACCCTGGGCTGGCTGCTCGCTGGCGGCATCTGCTACACGTTCGGCACGGTGTTCTACCATCGCCCGTCATTGCGTTACTCGCACGCGGTCTGGCACCTGTTCGTGGTCGCCGGCAGTGTCTGCCATTTCGTCGCGGTGACCGCGCAGGTGCTGGGGCCGGGGCGTTGACCTCCTGAGCCGTCATCCCCGCGAAGGCGGGGGCAACGGCATCTTTCAAGACGACTCAACTGGCGATGTATCGCTGCAGCTGGTCCAGCTCCAGTTGCTGGTCCTCGATCACCGCCTTGACCAGGTCGCCGATCGACACCACCCCCAGCACCTGGCCATCGCGGACCACCGGCAGGTGGCGTATGCGGCGCTCGGTGACGGTGCGCATGCAGCGATCGGCAGTGTCGTCGGGGTCGACCGTGATCACCTCCGCGGTCATGATCGCGCTGACCGGCGTACCCGACGATGCACGCCCCTGCAGCACCACCTTGCGCGCGTAGTCGCGTTCGGAAACGATCCCGACCAGCACCGGCCCGTCCATGACCAGCACCGCGCCGATGCCTTTCTCCGCCATCAGCCGGACCGCGTCGATCACATGCGTATCGGGGCGAACCACGTAGATATCGGGAGACTTCGCCTCAAGTAGCTGTCGAACGGTACGCATTGCGCCCTCCTCCAGGCCGGTGCCTGCGCCGAGGATACTCCCGGCGCCCGGCAGGCGCATGTGAACGCGAGGAACGGAAACGTCGCTACTCGGCGCCGGAGCGGAACGTGGCCACCCGCCTGTCCCGATCCGGTGCCGCAATGGAAGCATCCCGCCCGCTGTCCGCCGCCGGCTGCCAGACATCGACCAGGTACAGCGGCCGCTGCTTGGCCTCCTCATACAGGCGACCGAGATACTCGCCGATCAGGCCCAGCGCGATCAGCTGCACGCCGCCGAGGAACAGGATCACCGCCATCATCGTCGGCCAGCCGGCGACCCGGTCGCCCCAGAACAAGGCCTTGACGATGATCATCACGCCGTAGGCGAAGGCCACCGCCGCGGTCGCCAGGCCGAGGTAGGTCGCCAACCGCAGTGGCGCGGTCGTGAAGCTGGTGATGCCTTCCAGGGCGAAGTTCCACAGCCGCCAGAAATTGAACTTGCTGTGGCCGGCGACGCGTGCGTCGCGATGGTAGGGGATCGACACCCGGTTGAAACCGACCCAGCCGAACAGCCCCTTCATGAACCGGTGCCGCTCACGCAACTGCCGCAACGCCGCCAGCGCGCGCGGCGACAGCAGGCGGAAGTCGCCGGTGTCGCGCGGGATCGGCGTCTTCGACAGGCGCCCGATCACCCGGTAGAAGGCGTGTGCGGTCGCCCGCTTGAGCCAGCCCTCGCCCTCGCGTTCGATGCGGGTGCCGTGGACATCGTCGAAGCCCTCGCGCCATTTCGCCACGAACTGCGGGATCAACTCCGGCGGATCCTGGCCGTCGGCATCGAGGATCAGCGCCGCGCCCCCATCGACACGATCGAGCCCGGCGGTCAGCGCCGCCTCCTTGCCGAAATTACGCGACAACCGCAGCAACGCGACCCGACGGTCGCCGGCCGCCACCCCCTGCAACACCTCCCAGGTGCCATCGCGACTGCCGTCGTCGACATACAGCACGCGGCCGTCGATGCCGTCGCCCGCAAGCGCATCCAGTACCGTCGCCACTCGCGGGTGCAGCAGCGGCAAGCTGCCGGCCTCGTTGAAGGCCGCCACCACCACGGTCAATGTGTCACGGGTCGGGTCGGGGCTCATGGCGCCATGGTAGCCGGTCGACGGCGATTTCAATCCAGTCGCTCCAGGTATGCCGTACCCCCCAGACTCCGCATCTGCCGCTGGATCGCCACGGTACGCCGCTGCACGTACGGGCCCGGCTGGGCAATGCTGTAGCGGCGCGGGCTCGGCAATACCGCCGCCATCCGCGCCGCCTGTGCCGGGCCGAGCCTGTCCGCATCGATGCCGTAATAGGTCCGGGCCGCAGCCTGGGCGCCGTAGACCCCATCACCGAACTCGGCCACGTTGAGGTAGACCTCGATGATCCGCGTCTTCGGCCACATCACCTCGATCAGCAGCGTGTACCAGGCCTCGATGCCCTTGCGCAGCCAGCTGCGGCCACTCCACAGGAACAGGTTCTTGGCGGTCTGCTGGCTGATCGTGCTGCCGCCGCGCACACGTCCGCCGCGCTCGTTGCTCTCGATCGCCTTCTCGATCGCCTTCAGATCGAAACCGCGATGCTCGGCGAACCGCTGGTCCTCCGAGGCGATCACCGCCAGCGGCAACTGCGGCGAGATCGCCTCCAGGTCGCGCCAGTCATACGCAATGCGGAACCGCCAATCGCCTGCCTGCCAGGCCTCGAACTGGCGCGCGACCATGAATGCCGACAACGGCGGATCGACGAAGCGCAGCACCGCCACCTGCAGCACGCTGGCCAGCATCGCCAGCAACGGCAGCGCCAGCAGCCAACGGAGCCCGCGTCGCAACCGCCCTCGCCGTCCAGCACTGGATGACCGACCTTGTGACCTGCCCATTCCACCCTCATTTCAACGAGCCAATAACCACCCGCGACCCAATGCCGGCATTATCCGCATCGGGCCCGCCGCTGTGAGACACCTGCATGACCACCCCCACCGACGACACCGGCCACGACCGCCTCACCCGCTTCCTGATCGGCCGCGCCGGCGTGCGCGGCGTGCACGTGCGCCTCGACGACACCTGGCGGCAGATCCGCAGCCACGGCGACTATCCGCCCGCCGTTGCGGAAATGCTCGGACAAGCCTGCACTGCCGCCGCCCTGTTCACCGGCCACACCAAGGTCGATGGCCGCCTCTCGATCCAGCTGCGTGGAGAGCATGCGCTGCGCACGCTGTTCGCCGAATGCACCGCGGCCGGCACCCTGCGCGGCATCGCCCGGCTCGACGATGATGCCGAGCCGCCACAGGACCTGCGCGGGATCGGTCCCGGAGCGGTGCTGGCAATCACCATCGAGAACCCGGCCACCGGCCGCCGCGAGCCAATGCGCTACCAGGGCATGGTCGGACTCGACGCCGACACCCTTGGCGAGGCCTTCGAGGGCTACTTTGACCAATCGGAACAGTTGCCCACCCGCCTGTTCCTGGTCGCCGACAAAGAACGCGCCTGCGGCCTGATGCTACAGAAGCTCCCAGGCGACGAAGGCGACGAGGATGGCTGGAACCGCGCCTGCGCCCTCTTCAACACCCTCGTCACAGACGAAATGCTGACGTTGACGGCCGAGGTGCTGCTGACCCGCCTGTTCCACGAAGACGGGGTCGAAACGCTGGCAAACCGGCCCTTGCGATTCGCCTGTTCGTGCTCCAGCGATCGGGTTGCGTCGATGCTGGTCTCGCTTGGCGAGGAAGAGGCCCTGGCCGCCGCGGCCGATGGCGAAGCCCATGTCCGTTGTGAGTTTTGTGGACGAGAGTACCGCTTCGGCCGTGACCGGATCCGGGAACTGTTCAAAAAGCATGCAATCGAACTGGAAGGCCCGGGGCGCCCGCAGTAGGCTCCGGAACATGGCCCGATGGGCCAGGGGAAGCCCCGGAAGGGCGCCACAGCCGACCGGCGGTGATTGTTAAATGAACATTAAAAGCCTATAGTTCAAGGCCTCAGGAAGGGGAACCGGGCCGGCGCTTGCCGGTCCAATCGAAACGATGCGCACGCACCTGCTCCAATTGCCGCTTGCCCTGCTGCTCGCCCTTGGCGTGGCGGCAGGTGCTCGTGCGCAGGGCGACAGCCGCACGCCTCCTGCAACCGACTCCACTGTCCTGCCGATCTGGAACAACGCCAGCGGCAAACTCGAAGCCGTCCTCCTGCTCGAGCCCACCGGCTCGCGGGCAACCAGTTCTCCGGCCGTCGGCACCCGCTGGCGCTTCGGCGCCAACAACACCCTCGACACGACCTTCTCGGCATCCTCAGGCAATACCCTGGGGCTGGTCTGCAACCGCGCAACCGGCTTGGCCAATGCCATCGGCAACCTCGCCAACCACTGCCTGCTAGCCTCGCTCGAACGCGATGCCGGCAGCAGCGGCAGTCGCGAAGTCACCGCCGGAGCATCCGTCGGCAACAGCAGCGGTCGCATCGGCCTGCTGGTAGGCGAAGGCCGCGATACCCTGCCCGGCTGGATGAGTCCCAACTCGCGCAACAGCCGTTTCGACGAGAACACCCTGACCGTCTACGGGCAAAAGAACATCGGCCGCGAGGCCACCGTCTCGATCGGCGGTACCTGGGCCCGCGCACGCCTGATCCCGGCCGACGACCTGCCGGCCGGCTTCAGCGACCGCTGGGACACCACCAGCCTGACCATCGGCGCGGAGGTCGGCAATTTCGGCGCCAACATCGTCGGTCGCGTCGTCGACACCCCGAACCAGCCGGGTCAATGGGAAGCCCTTGGCGTGGGCCTGACCTGGCGCACCCCATGGAGCGGCCAGCTCACCGTCGGCGCTGAAAACGTAGTCACCCGCGGCAAGAACCCGTTCGCGCCGGATTCGGCCACCAAGGACGAAGGCACCATCCCCTACGTCCGCTACGAGCAGGACCTGTAGACCCGGCCTTCACATGAATCGAACGTTTTTAGCGCCGTAAATTGCTGAATTGCATAAGAAAAGCCGCCCTGAACAGGGCGGCTTTTTTCGTTTGTTAACGACACTTTAATTTTTCCGAAAAGGGGGCTACTATCGGCCGACCTTGCTGATTTTGGCGCCTTCCTTGACGCCATCGGCAGGTTCCCATGGGAAACCAAGACTGACTTGGAGAGAGAGATGACCTTGAAGACCAACAAACTCCGCGACGCGATTACCTTCGCGCTCGTTGCGGGTGCCACCGCGGTGGCAGGTACCGGCGTTGCCGTTGCCCAGCAAACCGAAGAAGCCACCACCCTCGACCGCATCCAGGTCACGGGCTCGCGCATCAAGCGCGCCGATATCGAAGGCTCGCTGCCGGTGACAGTGATCACCCGTGCCGAACTTGACTCCAGCGGCGACATTTCAGTCGCCGATTATCTGCGCGGCACATCCTTCAACTCGTTCGGTTCGTTCCGTCCGCAGTCGGGCAGCTCGGCGCAGTCGTTCGCCGGCATCAGCCTGCGCGGCCTGGGCGAGGAGCGCACCCTGGTACTGGTCGATGGCCGCCGTGCCGCCGTGTCCCCGACCGCCGGTCAGGGCCAGGACCTCAACATCATCCCGATGAGCGCGGTCGAGCGCATCGAAATCCTGCTCGATGGCGCGTCCTCGGTGTACGGCTCCGACGCCATCGGCGGCGTAGTCAACATCATCACCCGCTCCGATTACGAAGGTGCCGAGATCACTGTCGGCCGCTCGTTCCCGAAGCGCGCGGGCGGCGACTCCGAAGAAGGCAGCGCACTGATCGGCATCAACGGCGACCGCGGCAACCTGATCGCCAGCATCTCCTATGAGAACCGTGACATCGTCTGGCAACGTGACCGCTGGTGGTCAGCCGGCGGCGCGTCGGTCTATTCCAACAACTTCTGGAACGATACGGCGCTTACGGTTGCCAATTTCGCCGGCGGCGTTCCGGGCGGCTGCTCGGACCCGGGCTTCTTCGAGTCCACACTCGGCGGCCAACCAGCCTGCTTCTACGACTTCACCTTCGTGGCCGCCGACGAGGCCGCCATCGGCAATCGTTCGCTGTTCGTCAAGGGTCACTACGACATCAACGACGACTGGCGCCTGTACAGCCGCGCCACCGTGTCGCGGGTGAAGTCGTTCGGCCGCTACGCGCCGGTGCCGTCCTCACCGTGGCCGTCCCCGGGCCTGATCACCATCTCGCCCGATTCGCCGAACCATCCGGCCAACGCCGTTGCAGGCTGGACTGGAACGACCGACACGATCTACCTGACCCACCGCTTTGCCGCGCTGGGTCCGCGTGACGGCAATATCGACTCCAACCTGTACGACTTCATGCTTGGCTTCGAAGGCCGTGTCGGCAACGTCGACCTCGACTTCGGCGTCCGCCGCAACGAGTACAAGACCTCCGACGTCGGCCGCAACTATGTCGTAGCCGCCATCGCCGGTGCGATGATCGAGAGCGGTGAATACAACATCTACGACCCGTCGGGCAATGATCCGGCAACCCTGCAGCAGTTCACCGCCACCATCGCGCGTGAAGCCACCACCAAGCTGGAGGAAGTGTACGCTTCGGCCGGCTTCGACCTGTTCCAGATGTCGGGCGGCACTGCCGCAACAGTGATCGGTGCGGAGTACCGCAAGGAAACCTATGCTGACATCTACGACTCGTTGTCCGAGGCGGGCCAGATCGTCGGCTCGGCCGGCAACTCGGCCGGCGGCAGCCGTGACGTCTACTCGGCCTATGGCGAAGTCCTGTTCCCGATCCTGGACAACTTCGAGGCCAGCGTCTCGGCCCGTTACGACAAGTACAGCGACTACGGCAGCGACTTCTCGCCGAAGGTCTCGCTGCGCTACCAGCCGCTCGACACACTGACCCTGCGTGGCTCGTATGGTCAGGGCTTCCGCGCACCGACACTGGACATCGTGACCCAGCGTCCATCGTTCGGTGCCGCCACCACCACGCACCCGGCCACCGTTGCGGTGCTGGGCGGTGGTGCCTCCAGCACCCAGGTCACCACCTGGCAGATCGCCAACCCGAACCTGGGATCGGAGACCTCCAAGCAGTGGGCCCTGGGCGCGGCATGGGATGCCTTCGACTGGATGAACATGAGCCTCGATTACTACAACATCAAGATCGAGGATCAGATCGGCTTCTTCGGCGTCAATGCCATCTGGCAATGCCTTGAGGGCGTATCCACCAGCTGCCCGAGTGATCTGAGCGTGTTCCCGAGTGGTACCGGACGACCGAATGTTGCGATGGGCCTCGGCCTCGAATACGGCCCGGATGGTGAAATCGTATGGGCGCAGACCGGTTCGACCAACTTCGGCACGGTCGAGACGGAAGGCTTCGATTTCAACCTGCGCACCCGCTTCGACATGGGCGCATGGGGCAACCTGCGCCAGGACCTGCAGATCACCAACCCGGTTAACTACCAGGTCAATGGCGCGGCCAGCATCGTCGGCCGCTCGGGTGCTCTGAGCACTCCGCGCTACCGTGGGGTCCTGCAGAATGCCTGGTCGCTGGGTGACTGGGAGATGGCGTGGACCATCAACTACATCCACGGCATGCAGTCGGCGGCCTACCGCCAATGGCTGGCCCTGGTCCGCACCCCGAACCGCACTCCCACGCAGGATGCCAACATGGCGGCCTTTGCCGCCGCGTCGAGCAGGGTGCCTTCGTGGGTCACCCATGACCTGCAGGTGAGCTACAACGCGCCGTGGAACGGCAAGTTCGTCTTCGGCGTGCAGAACGTGCTGGACAAGGATCCGGTCGTCGATCCGCAGGACCCGACCGGCCGCGGCTTCGCGTTCGATCTGTACAACGGCTATGGCCGCGTGCCGTACGTCCGCTACACCCAGAAGTTCTAAGCAACACTCCGGAACAACTGGACTGGAAAGGGGCCTTCGGGCCCCTTTCCTTTTGTCTGCTGGCAGAATGTTTCAACTACAAGGTAGCCCAACCCACTCTCCGCCAGGTAAGCAGCATGGACATCAACACGGCTTTCTCGACTCCGCTCGCCTTTGCCCGGATGAGCGCACCCGAGACGCTCAATGCGCAGCTTCGCGAACTGTTCCTGGCCTGCGAAGCGGAAGGGCCGAGGTTCGCCAACCCTGAGCCCTATACCCACCGCAACGACGCCCTGTTCGAGAGTAACTTCACCCTGTTCGATTGGCCTCACGAGCCGATCGCAAGGCTGCGGAATTTCTGCTGGTCCACCCTCTACGGCGTGATCGGCGAGCTCAACCAGTACGACACGAATGCCCTGCAGAACCTGCACATCGCTCATGAGTCGTGGTTCCACGTCACCCGCAAGGGCGGTTACTTCGGCGTACACAACCATCCCCTGCATTCCTGGTCGGGTGTGTACTGCGTCTGCCAGGACGGCGACGACCCGGAGAGCGACAGCGGCAAACTGACGCTCATCAATCCCCATGCCATGCACACCATGTTCATCGACATGGCAACGCACCAGATGAAAGCCCCCTTCAGCATGGGCAATCTGCCGATCCGGCTGGAGCCGGGTCAACTGGTCATCTTCCCATCCTGGCTGCTGCACGAAGTGACGCCGTTCGAGCCGAAGGGCGATGGCCTGCGAATCACGGTAGCCTTCAACGCACGCTTCCGGATGCACGGCATCGAGCCGCAGAAGTCTCCATTCGCGGCATAAGCTCACAACCTCTTTCAGGATATTTCTTTGGACAAGCACGACCTGCCCGATCCGCGGCTGACCAACCCACGCCAACAGGTGTGGAGTTCATACTGGAAACAGGGGGCATTGCACTCGCTCACCGGCTCGTTCGACGGCAGCTACGGTGGCGCCATCCGCACGTTCTGGGAAGGTGAATTCGCCGCCCTGCAGGAAGACGACCGCGTGCTCGACATCGGCACCGGCAACGGCCCACTGCCGGCCCTGCTGTGCGAACTGCGCCATGACACAGGCATGCCCCGGGTCGATGCCATCGACCTGGCCTCGGTGGCCCCCGGGTGGCTTCAATCGTCACCGCCATCATGCCGCGGGAAGATCCACTTCCACAGCCATGTCTCGGCCGAAGCACTGCCGTTCGACGACGGGACCTTCAGCCTCGGTATCAGTCAGTACGGGCTGGAATACAGCCAGTTGGACCGGTCGATCGCCGAATTGGGACGCGTCATCCGGCCTGGCGGCCGGATCGCGTTGATCATGCATCATGCCGATTCAAGGCTGGCCGCAGTCGCTCGTGAGGAAATACGGCTGATCGGGACACTGCTAGGTCCCGATGGGCTGATGCAGGCGGCCGGAAAGCTCTTCCCCTACCTCGATCTGGCCGCACAGGGGCAACATGAACGCCTGGCCGCCGATCCCATGGCCAGCCAGGCACGTACCGGTTTCAATGTCGCGATGCGCTCGCTGGGCGCTCTCGCGGAGCAGAGCCCTTACCCGGATGTGCTGCTTGAAGTCCAAGAAGCGGTAGCCCGGCGTGTCGACGCGCTGCTTCAGAGGCATCTCACGCTGGACTCGGCCCTGCATGCCCACACCGAACATGTCCGGGCACTGCAAGATTCCGCCTTCCGCAGCGACGAGTTGTGCATGCACGCACTGACCAAGGCCGGGATATCGAACCTCATGCAGCAACTGCAAGCATGCGGATTCGGGGCAATCGATATTGCCCCGATCCACCATCAGTCGCTGCTGGTCGGCCGGACCCTGCTCGCACGCCGCGATTGACGGAGCCGCGATTGTGTCGGCGGCTGACAGCGCCGCCGATCCAGCTCAGAACCCGCCTCGATCCACGTGCTGGCGAGGCATGGTGCGCAGCTGGTCCTGGGTGCTCTCCCGAATCCGGCGGCGCTCGCCTGCCGTCAGGCAGACAGTGGTCTTGCGGTGGCTGCCCGTGGTCTGCTCGCGCCTGCAGACCATCCGGCTGTCCTCGGCGGCCTGGGTCAGGATCGCATTGACCTTTTCCTGATTGTTGAACAGATCGACCTTCTGCTGCTCCGGCATCGAATCAACGCCGCCAGTACGCTGCACCGAGGCCTCCATCCGATCGAGCAGGCCCAGTACCGTCCGCCGATCGTCGGAACTGATCTCCGCGTATTTCTCCGAGCCCAGTTCTTCGCGAATCTGGACAAACTGATCCGTTCCTGAAGCCGTCTGCAGATCCAGCGGCGCCTGCCCCGCATGGACAGCCCCACACAACATCACGGTCAACAGAGCGGGAAAGATGATGGTGCCATGCTTCATGTCACTACTCCTCCTTATGTCCAACACGTGTTCATCGCGATTACCGCAAGGGAGATCACCGGACGTTCCCATTATCGAACGAATACAACCCGTGGGACTTTGCACTGCAGTCAGATCGGCCCCAATCTCGGTTCTGGCTGACACCCTTTAAGCCTGCCCCTGCAGAGGCCGAAAGATTCTCCCAGGCCCCAGTATCCACCATGTCTGCACGTCCCTGCACGTCCGTGCCCCATGGCATGCCTTTTCATCCCTGAAGAAAGATTAACAGGACTTTAATTATCCTCGCCGCACGTCTACCATCGCCGTGAACTTTGCTGTTTCTGGCGGCCGGATATGCGTGCTCCAGCCAACCGGAAGCAGAGGGGAGGTTCAATCTTCTTTGGAGAGAGAGAACGCGCGATGAAAGCAACAACAAATTCCAGGGGCCCTCGAATCATGTCGATCCGTCACAGCCGTAGTCTGAAACGCAGTGCGCTGGCAAGCGCACTTTCCTCAGCCCTCATCTTGAGCGGCGCAGCGCTTGCTCAAGAGGCGCCGCAAGAGTCGCCAGAAACACCTCAGGCACGGCCAACGGCCCAGCAGGAAGCGACTGCACTCGACACCGTGGTGGTCACCGCACGCAAGCGCAGCGAATCCATCATGGAAGTGCCGATGAACATCACGGCCATCTCTGCCGAAGAACTTACCTCCAGGAACCTGACCAGCGTTGGCGAGATCTACCGCACGATCGCCGGCGGCGCCAGCGCGACCGGCCAGCTGATCCTGCGCGGCCTGAGCGGCAGCAACTCACCGTCCCCGGGCACGACCAGTCAGTTCGTCGACGGGATCCCGTTCGGCTCCTCGAATATCTTCGACGTGGAGCGGGTGGAAATTCTGCGCGGACCACAGGGGACTTTGTGGGGATCGAACGCCATTGGCGGCACGGTGCAGATCGTGACCAACAAGCCCAGGACCGACCGGTTCGAACTCTTCGGCAGTCTGCGTGCGAGCAGCGAAAACGATGTATCGGGCCTTGCCAGGCGCATTGAAGCCGGCATCAACGCGCCGTTGATCCAGGACACTTTGGCCCTGCGTGTGGTTGGCAGCACCTACGAGACCCCGGCAAGATCGTCAATGCAGCCACCGGCACCCGGAACAGCACCGGCGGCGAATTGCTGCGGATGCAGTTGCAGTGGGAGCCCAGCGAAGACACGCGTTTCAATCTGGGTTACATCAACCAGTATTCGCGCAGCGAAGGCACCCGTATCGCGGACCGTTCTCGTCCTGGCGGCTACTATGCGCCCAGCTTTACTCCGAACCCCGACTCACCGTGGGGCTACGATGTCGACTACGACGTGGTCCCATGCGATCCGACCTGGGAGCGCCCGGCCTGCTTCACCGGCGGCAACCCGGGCGTGAGCTCCCCGTCCCGCTACACCATCTACGAGATCATGGACCAGTGGTCCAAGGCCAGCACCGACCTGGCTTCGCTGTCGTTCGAACACGACGATCTGTTCGGCATTGCGTCGGTCAGTTATGTCGGCTCCTGGCGCGAGAACAAGGGCAACTCACTGGACAACTGGTCGCGCCTGGACATGGCCGACATGATGAAGACCTGGATCATCAACGAAGACAAAAGCAACCGGGTCACCCACGAGCTGCGCTTCCAGAGCAACGAGCGCCGCGGCGGCTTCGACTGGACCGTTGGCCTGTTTCAGGACCGCTACTGGGAGGGCTACAACCCGAACGCGCAGTGGCAGTATCACGAAGACAGCCCGCAGGGCATCGCGCTGTTCTCCGACTGGAACGACTGGGCCTGGGGACCGTGGTATGAAGAGCAAGGCATCTACAACGTGGGCGACCTTGGCCGCATCCTGTATGGCGACCAGAGCAAGAACTACAACCTGACCTACCACAGCGTCACTAGCAAGGAAGAAGCCGCGTTCGGTGAGCTGAACTACTCATTCGACGCAGGCGCAGGCAGGATCGAAATCACCGGCGGCATCCGCTACTTCCGGCTCGACGATGCCACCAGCTACACGCAGAGTGGCATATGGATCGGACCGGAAGCCACCTCCGCGACCACCGGCGGCCAGGAATCTGGCAACCGCAAGAAACTCAGCGTGGCCTGGATGCCGAACAGCGACATGAACATCTATGCGTTGTATTCGGAAGGTTATCGCCCGGGTGGCAACAATGGTCCGTTGCCCAATGCCTGCCTTGGAGACGAGTTCGCCCCGTCGCACCGCGACCGCTACACCAGCGACAAGATCGACAACTATGAGCTGGGCTTCAAGGCGAACCTGATGGACCGCCGCCTGCGCCTCGCGTCGGCGATCTACAACATCGACTGGACCGATGTCCGCACCAGCATCTACATGCCATCGTGCGGGTTCTCGTTCACCGCCAACGCCGCCAACGCCCGCTCGCGCGGCGTGGAGTTCGAGAGCCAGGTATGGTTGGGCATCAACACCACGCTGACCTTCAATGCGGCCTACACCGACTCGATCATGCTCAACGACGTGCCGGCACTGGGTGCTCAGAAGGGCGACGACATGACCATGGTGCCCAAGTACAACGGCTACCTGGCACTGGACCAAGGCTTCCGCCTGTTCGACCGTGATGCGTTTGCCCGCATCGATGTGGCGACCTACGGGCCATTCAAGTCGCACTTCAATGTCCGCGACGAGGATCGCGCCGAAGGCTACACCACGGTCAACCTGTCCGGCCGCCTCCACCTGTCCGACAGCATGACGCTGGGCCTGTTTGCGAACAACCTGCTGGACAAGGAGTACGTGACCTATCGCTCGGCGCGCAGCCGCACTTCGAGCAGCCAGCCGCTGAACGAAATCTACGGTGATGGGCGCACGATCGGCATGCGTCTGGACCTGCGTTTCGAGTAAGTCCCGCAGCCATTGCAGCACAACAAGAAGGGGCGGTGACTTCGGTCACCGCCCCTTCTGTTTTCCCGCCGATGCCATACTGCACACTGCTGGTCACGTTGATCCATGCAACCGGGCAGTCATCCATGCATGCTGCGACTGCGGCTCAACCTTTCTCCAGCGCGGCCACGATCCGCCGCTGCTCGTCCTTCAAGGCCTGCGGCATGCGCGGGCCGTAGCCGTCGAGATAATCGCCGATGCTGGCGAACTCGGCCTGCCAGCCTTCGCGCTCGAAGCCGAACAGTTTGGCTTCGGCCTCGTCCGACAGGTCGATGCCGTCGAGGTTGAGGTCGGCGCCGGTGGGCAGGTGGCCGATCGGGGTTTCGACCGCATGGGCCTCGCCCTTGACCCGGCCGATCATCCACTCGAGCACACGCAGGTTGTCGCCGAAGCCGGGCCACAGGAAGCTGCCATCGTCGCCTTTGCGGAACCAGTTGACGTGGAAGATCTTCGGAAGCTTCGCGCCGGACGTGTCGAACGACAGCCAGTGGCCAAAATAGTCGGCGAAGTTGTAGCCGCAGAACGGCTTCATCGCCATCGGGTCGCGGCGCATCACGCCTACCGCACCGGTCGCGGCGGCGGTGGTTTCCGAGCCCATCGCGGCGCCGATGAGCACGCCGTGGGTCCAGTCGCGGGCCTCGAACACCAGCGGCACCAGTGAAGGGCGGCGACCGCCGAACACGATCGCGCTGATCGGCACGCCCTGCGGGTCCTCGGCCATCGGCGAGTACGAAGGGCACTGCTTGGCCGAGACGGTGAAGCGCGAGTTCGGGTGCGCGGCGGGGCCTTTCTCCGGGTCGTACGGGTTGCCGCGCCAGTCGGTGGCCGGCTGCTGGCCGTTGCCGAGGCCCTCCCACCACGGCTGGTCGTCGGCGGTCAGGCCGACGTTGGTGAAGATGGTGTCGTGCTGGATCGTCGCCAGCGCGTTCGGGTTCGATTTCGCGGACGTGCCGGGGGCGACGCCGAAGAAGCCGGCCTCGGGATTGATCGCATACAGGCGGCCATCGGCGCCGGGACGCATCCAGCAGATGTCGTCGCCGACGGTCCAGACCTTCCAGCCGGCGTTGCGATAGCCCTCGGGCGGGATCAGCATCGCCAGGTTGGTCTTGCCGCAGGCGGACGGGAATGCGGCGGCGATGTAATGGGTCTCGCCCTGCGGGTTCTCGATGCCGAGGATCAGCATGTGCTCGGCCAGCCAGCCCTCGTTGCGGGCCTGGTGGCTGGCGATGCGCAGCGCGTGGCATTTCTTGCCGAGCAGCGCGTTGCCGCCGTAGCCGGAGCCATAGGACTTGATCGTCAGCTCCTCGGGGAAATGCATGATGAGGCGGCGGTCGGGGTCGAGCTCACCGATCGAATGCAGGCCCCTGACGAACGATCCCTCCTTCTCGATGCGGGCCAGCGCCGCCGCGCCCATGCGGGTCATGATGCGCATGTTGGCGACGACATAGGGGCTGTCGGTGATCTCGACGCCGCAGCGCGACAGCGGCGAGTCGATCGGCCCCATGCAGTACGGGATCACGTACAGCGTGCGCCCGGCCATGCAGCCGTCGAACAAGGCATCGACCTTGGCGTGGGCCTCGGCCGGGGCCATCCAGTGATTGTTGGGGCCGGCGTCATCCTGGGCGGTGGTGCAGACGAAGGTCAGGTGTTCGACGCGGGCGACGTCGTCCGGGTGCGAGCGGTGCAGCCAGCTGTCCGGATGGGTCTTCTCGTTGAGCTTGAGCAGGGTGCCGTCGGCCAGCATCTGCGCGATGAGCGCATCGTTCTCCGCGTCGCTGCCATCGCACCAGTGGATCGTATCGGGCCGGGTCAGCGCGGCGACTTCCGCCACCCAGGTATTCAGCGCCGCAAGCTTGCTATTGGCGGTGCCAGCCTGGTTCACGGGTTTCCGGGCGTCGGCGGACATGGCATTCACGGGCAACTCCTGATCTGTGTCGTACTTCAGTGACTACGGTTTCGATGCTCTAACAAGGCCGCCGGGCACGAATTCAGCCCGGGATGAGCGTGTCCATCATGTGCTCGACGTAGGCCTCGAACTCGTCCTGCTGCATGCGGGTCTGGTGCAGTTGCAGGTTCAGCTGCAGGAAGCCCACATAGGCGGCATACAGCAGCTGCGCGCGGTAGCGGGCATCGGTGCGGCTCAGGCCGACCTGGCGGAACGAGGCGGTCAGGTACTCGAGACGGCGGTCGGAGACACGGCCGATGACCGGCTGCACGGCGGGATGATCCAGCGCCTTGAGCAGCTCGGAGTAGACGATGTGCGACTTGACCTCGTGGGCGACCACGTTGAACAGCGCGCGCAGGCGTTCGCGCGGGTCAGAGATCGGTTCGAGCTGGCCGAACACTTCCTCCTCCTCGAACTTCTCCCAGCGCTCCAGTGCTGCCACCAGCAGGGCGTCGCGGGACGGGAAGTGCCAGTAGAAGCTGCCCTTGGTGACACCGAGACGGCGTGCGAGCGGCTCGACCGCGACCGCGGCCACCCCCTGTTCGGCGATCAGGTCGAGTGCGGCCTGGGCCCAGTCGTCGGCACTCAGGCGGCCACTCCTCTCGGGCTTGATGGGAGCGGGGGCATTCGGGGAAGTGGTCATGGTGTCAAGTGTAACCATACGGATAGGTCGGGGACAGTATGCGGGGCAAGTTTCCGGTTGACAGGTCCCGGGCCGGATCACCATACTCATCCGTATGTTGCTGCCGTGCAACGCTCGCACATCGCCCGGGTCACCGCATCTTCGCGTATGCCCCGGCAGGATGGAGTCCGAATGGCACGAAAGACCGCCACCAGGCGCACGGCCAACCATATGCGTTTCCGTGCATCGTCTTGACCGCCATAGCCGTACCGTTTCCGGAGTGTCGCCATGAGCATCGCGATTCCCTTCATTGTCCTGCTGGTCGTCGGCGTCATCGCCGCCTACCACCGCCTGCGCCTTGCGGTGTGGGTCGCGATCAGCGCCACCGCCCTGGTCGCAGCCTGGCTGCTGGGTGCCAGCCCCGTGGCCAGTATCGTCGCCGGCGTACTGCTGGCCCTGGCCTCGCTACCGCTGCTGATCCCTGCGATCCGCCTGCCGCTGATCACCGCTCCGCTGCTGAAGTTCTACACCAAGATCCTGCCGCCGTTGTCCGAGACTGAACGGGTGGCGCTGGAGGCCGGCACGGTCGGCTGGGAAGGCGAGCTGTTTTCCGGCAAGCCGGACTGGAAGGTGCTGCACGAGCAGCCGAAGCCGACCCTTCGCGAGGATGAGCAGGCCTTCCTCGACGGTCCGGTCGAGGAACTGTGCCGGATGGTCGACGACTGGGACATCACCCATGTCCGCGCCGACCTGCCGCCGGAAATGTGGGACTTCATCAAGAAGAACAAATTCTTCGGCATGATCGTGCCGAAGGAGTACGGCGGCCTCGGCTTCACCGCGCTGGGCAATCACAAGGTGATCCAGAAGCTGGCTTCGGTGTCGAGCGTGGTCAGCTCCACCGTCGGCGTACCGAACTCGCTGGGTCCGGCCGAGCTGCTGATGCACTACGGCACCCAGGAGCAGAAGGACCACTACCTGCCGCGCCTGGCCGACGGCCGCGAGGTGCCCTGCTTCGGCCTGACCGGGCCGTGGGCCGGCTCCGACGCGACCTCGATCCCGGACTTCGGCATCGTCTGCATGGGCGACTGGAACGGCGCCCGCGTGGTCGGCGTGAAGCTGACCTTCGACAAGCGCTACATCACCCTCGCCCCGGTCGCGAGCCTGATCGGCCTGGCCTTCCGCATGTACGATCCGGACGGCATCATCGGCGACAAAAAGGACATCGGCATCACCCTGGCATTGCTGCCGCGCGACACCCCGGGGGTGGAGGTCGGCCGCCGCGCGATGCCGCTCAACTGCACCTTCCAGAACGGCCCGATCCGCGGCATGGACGTGTTCATCCCGCTCAGCCAGCTGATCGGCGGCGAGGCCTATGCCGGCAAGGGCTGGCAGATGCTGGTCGAATGCCTGTCGATCGGCCGCTCGATCACCCTGCCTTCCTCCGCCAGTGGTGGCGCCAAGATGGGCGCGCGGGTGGTCGGCGCCTATGCGCGCATCCGCAAGCAGTTCGGCCTGTCGATCGGCCGCTTCGAGGGCGTCGAGGAAGCGCTCGCCCGCATCGGCGGCCACGCCTATACCATCAGCGCGCTGGCCGAGGCTTCGGCCGCGGCGGTCGCGCGCGGCGAGCTGCCGGCGGTGCCTTCCACCATCTCGAAATACCACTGCACCGAGATGGGCCGCGAGGTCGCCCGCGACACGATGGACATCCTCGGCGGCAAGGGCATCATCCTCGGCCCGCGCAACTTCGCCGGCCGCAACTGGCAGGCGGCGCCGATCATGATCACGGTGGAGGGCGCCAACATTATGACCCGCTCGCTGATGATCTTCGGCCAGGGCGCGATCCTCTGCCATCCATGGGTGCTGAAGGAGATGAAGTCGGCGATGCTGCCGGACGAGCGCGAGCGCCTGCGCGAGTTCGACCGCAACCTGTTCGGCCACATCGGCTTCGCGATCTCCAATGCCGTGCGCTCGTTCTGGTTCGGCCTGACCGCGGCCACAGTCGGCCGCGCGCCCGGCGACACCTACACCCGACGCTACTACCGAAAGCTCAACCGCTACTCGGCGGCACTGGCGCTGTGCGCGGACACCTCGATGCTGCTGCTGGGCGGCAAGCTGAAGTTCAAGGAATCGCTGTCCGGACGCCTGGGCGACGTGCTCAGCAACCTGTACATCGCCAGCAGCCTGCTCAAGCGCTACGAGGACGAGGGCCGCCCAGCCACCGACCAGCCGCTGCTGGCGTGGTCGATCCACAATGCGGTGTACAAGATCGAGAACTCGCTGTCGTCGGCGCTGCGGAACTTCCCGGTACGGCCGGTCGGCTGGTTGCTGTGGTCGCTGGTGTTCCCGCTCGGCCGCCGTGCGCAGTACCCGAGCGATCGCCTCTGCCACAAGGTCGCCTCGCTGCTGATGTCGCCGAACGAGGCCCGCGACCGGCTCGGCGTAGGCGTGTTCACCACCCCATGCGAGAACAATCCCGGCGGCCGCATCGACAGTTACCTGTCGCAGGTGGTGCTGGCCGAACCGGTGGAGCGCAAGTTCCTGAAGGCGCTGAAGAACAGCGACATCGAAGCGCTGGACTTCAGGTCGCAGCTCGACGAGGGCGTGGCCGAGGGCTGGATCACCGCCGAGGAGCGCAAGCAGCTGGAGGCGCTGCGCGAAGTCACCATCGACGCGATCTCGGTCGACGACTTCGATCCCGAGGAACTGCGCTCGGCCGGCTACCGGCGCGAGGCGGACAGCGGCCGCGCCGCGGCCTGACCGCGAAGGCTACGAAGAAGGACGGCGGGGCAACCCGCCGTTCCTGCGTCCGGAGGAGACACCGCATGACCCCTGTCCGGCCGGAACCGGTGGCACCTTTGCTCGCCACCTATCGCAGGATGGCGAAGTGGCCCGCGGGCCACTGGCTGTTCTCGCGTGCGATCTGCCTGAAGGCGCCGTATTTCTCGACCATCCGGCCACGCTTCGTCGCCCTCGAACCCGGCCGCTGCGACGTCCACATGCGCGATCGCCGCGCCGTGCACAACCATATCGGCACCGTGCATGCGATCGCACTGTGCAACCTGGCCGAACTCGCTGGCGGCGTGATGCTCGATGCCAGCCTGCCACGTGGCATGCGCTGGATTCCCAAGGGCATGACAGTCGAATACCTGGCCAAGGCACGCGGGCCGATGCGCGCGATGGCAACGCCGGAACGGCCGATCGAGGCGGCCGAAAGCGGCTACGAACTGCCGGTGAAGGTGGACGTGACCAACGTCGCCGGCGAGGCCGTGTTCCGCGCGCGCATCATGATGTGGGTCTCGCCGAAGCCCTCCGGGCGGTGAGTCACCGATCCGCTGGCAGCTTCTTCTCCTCGCGAATCAGTCCGAACGCGCCGAGGGTGAAGGCCGAGGCGATCACCAGGCCGCCAAGGAACACCGCGTTGGTGCCGGCCATCGACAGCAGCTTGTGCAGCCAGGCGAAGCTCAGGTCGGCGCCGCGATAGATCACCGTGTCGATGGCCGCACCGGCCTTGTAGCGCCATTCGCGGGCAACACGGGTGTAGATGGTCTCGCGCGCGGGCTTGGCCAGACAGAACTCGCTGCTGCGGGTGATGATCTGGACGATGGCGACGATCATCGGCAGCGGCGAGGCCGCCAGCACCGCGTAGCCGAGGATGATCGCGAAACCGGGGATCAGCAGCGCCGGGGCGATGCCGAAGCGCGACAGCAGCAGGCGGGTGATGAACAGCTGCACCAGCAGGGTCAGCGCATTGATCGCCAGGTCGATGGTGGCGTAGTACGCGGTCGCGGCCTGCGGGTCGGGATAGAAGCGGCGCACGATCGCCGCCTGCTCGTTGTACAGCAGGGTGCCGACGCCCACGCCCGTCACCACCAGCAGCGCCATCCAGCGCAGCAGCGGCTCCTGCACGACCAGCCGCAGGCCGGCCCACACCGTGCCACCCATCGGCCGCTCGCCGCTGGTCAGCCGGCGTTCGCGTTCGCGCAGCACCGCCCATCGGCGCAGGCGCAGGATGCAGACCATGCACACGACGAGGAACCCGGCCGAGATCAGCATCAGGTTGGCGATGCCGACACGATCGACCAGGGTGCGGGTCAGGATCGGGCCGAGGAAGGCGCCGACGGTGCCGGCCGCGCCGATGTAGCCGTAGAACTTGCGTGCCTCGGTATTGCTGTACACGTCGGCCATGAAGCTCCAGAACACCGCCACCGCGAACAGGTTGAACACCGTGACCCAGAGGAAGAAGGCCATGCCGCGCCCGGGCATGCCGCTGTCGAACAACACGTAGAACAGCAACAGGGTGGCGATGAAGAAGCCGTAGATGACCGGCAGGAACACCCGCCGTGGCCAGCGGCTGACCAGGGCGCCGTACACCGGCTGCAACACCAGCATGATCAGGAAGGCGCCGGTGAACAGCGCCTGCAGGGTGAACTCGCCCAGGGCGATGCCGCGCGCTGCGAAGAACTGGATCATCGCCGAAGGGAACACCGCGGCGACATCGCTCGACGCGGCCATCGCCTCGCGTACCGGGCGCAGCACGTAGTAGCCGCTGAGCAGGCAGAAGAAGTACAGGAACGACCACCACAGCGCCGGCGATTCGGACAGCGCCGCGCAGAAGCGTCGCAAGGCCGCGATCATGCCGCGGCGCCGGCCCTGCATCTCCGAATCGGTCATCTGCGGCTCCGTCAACACGAGCATGCCGGCGGTGGTCGGGCCGGCTCCGGCGCCGATGCTAGCAGGCCGCAACGTCCGGGATGGCGGCGGCGCCGACCCCGCGAGCATCTGCTCTAATCGAGACCCATACGGTCATCGGACCGTTCCCTGGACCCTCCCGTGTACGACTACATCATCATCGGCGCCGGTTCGGCCGGCTGCGTGCTCGCCAACCGGCTGTCCACCGACCCGGACGTGCGCGTGCTTCTGCTGGAGGCCGGTCCGCGCGACCGGCATCCCTTCATCCACATGCCCGCCGGCATCGCCAAACTGGTCAACAACAAACGCTTGAACTGGGACTACGCCACCGCGCCGGAGCCACGGCTCGACGGCCGCGTGCTGTGGTGGCCCCGCGGCAAGGTGCTGGGCGGGTCGAGCTCGATCAATGCGATGTGCTACACCCGCGGCGTGCCCGGCGACTACGACGAATGGGCCGCGCTCGGCGCCGAGGGCTGGGACTGGGCCGGCGTGCGGCCCTGGTTTCGCCATTCCGAGTGCAACCAGCGCGGTGGCGATGCGCTGCATGGAAGCACGGGCCCGCTGTACGTTTCCGACCTGCGCCACAGCAACCCCCTCTCACATGCCTTCATCGAGGCCGGGGTGCAGGCGGGCCATCCGCTCAACGACGACTTCAATGGCCCGTCGCAAACGGGCTTCGGCCTCTACCAGGTGACCCAGAAAAACGGTGCACGCTGTTCGAGCGCGGTCGCCTACCTCGATCCGGCGCGACCGCGCGGCAACCTCGATATCGTCACCGGCGCGATGGCCGCGCGAATCACCTTCGATCCTGGCCAGGGCGGCGTGCCACGGGCATCGGGGGTGATCTACCGCGCCGGTGGCAAGGCCTTCCACCAGCCGGCCGCACGCGAGGTACTGGTCTGCGGCGGGGCACTGAACTCGCCACAACTGTTGATGCTGTCCGGCATCGGTCCGGCGGACCAGCTTCGCCGGCACGGCATCGAGGTCGTTGCCGATGCACCGCAGGTCGGGGAAAACCTGCAGGACCACCTCGACATCTGCACCCTCTACGCGTGCACGCAGCCGGTCAGCTATGACCGCGCCAGCGACCTGCGGATCGCGTTCGACTATTACCTGCGCGGGCGCGCGGGCATGGGGACCAGCAATGTCGCCGAGGCCGGGGCATTCGTGCGCTCGGCGTTGGCTCTCGACGAACGCGCGGACATCCAGCTGCATTTCGTCCCCGCCCTGCTCGACGACCATGGGCGCAACCGCCTGCCCGGAGACGGCTTCACCGTGCACGCCTGCTTCCTCCGTCCGCGCAGCCGTGGCCGGGTCAGCCTTGTCGGCGCGAGCGCAGCGGACAAGGTGCGGATCGAGGCCAATTACCTGAGCGACCCCGACGGCTTCGACCTGCGGATGATGGTCGAGTGCGCGAAACTCGCGCGCGAACTGGTCGCCCAGCCCGCCTTCGACGGCTACCGCGGCGCGCCGATCTTCCCGGCCCGCGACGATCTCGACGACACCGGGCTGGAAGCCTTCATCCGCGCCAAGGCCGAAACCATCTATCACCCGGTCGGTACCTGCCGGATGGGCAGCGACGAAGCCTCGGTGGTCGATCCACGACTGCGCGTGCGAGGCGTCGATGGCTTGCGCGTGGTCGACGCCTCCGTGATGCCGAGGCTCATCGGCGGCAACACCAACGCGCCGACGATCATGATCGCGGAGCGCGCGGCGGATCTGATCAGGCGGATGTGATCAGAGGCAACCCGTAGCCCGGGTAAGCGGAGCGCACCCGGGACCTGCGTCTACGAACCCGGGTGCGCTCCGCTTACCCGGGCTACCGCCCGCTCCTACACCTACGGTTGACTACGCCAGTTGCCGACCGACATCCCGGGTGCGGCTTTGCCTTACCCGGACTACGTGCCTGCGGCTGGCTGCGCCAGCATCGGCGGCAGCGGGCAATGCAGCACGCCGCAGATGGTGCGAAGCAGTTCGGCTTCGGCCACGGACACGCGGCCGTCATGGCCAACCGCTTCGGTGATCGCCTCCACCAGCACCTGCTTGGCCAGCGGATCGAGGGTATCCAGCGGCTCCCAGACTTCGTCCAGCGCGGTCACCCCTCCTGCCGGCGGCATGTACGGCAGGTGATCGCGCTGAAGCACCCGGTTCAGGCCGGCATTGTAGGCGCGTCGTGCCTCGGCTTCGTCGGCATGGCCGGCGTGGGCGACCACGGCCAGCAAGGTGGCGAACTCTCGGCGGACGCTCTGCGGCTTGCGCCGCCCCATCCGGACGTAACGGGCCGGGTCCAACGACTCGCGTACCTGCACGGTCAGCAACCGCGCCAGGCAGTACTCGAACAGACTGACCTCTCCGTCGGCATAGATCATCGCGTTGGCCGCATCGAGGAAGTTGTCCAGCTCCGGACGCGGGCGCAGCCGCAGCACCGGGAAGGCCATCGACGCCAACGGCAGGCGCAGCATCGGGTGCAGGCCGGGCATCTGGGTGTGGTGGATGTGGCGGGCGCGCTCGGCAACCACCCGGCCCAGCCGCGCGGCGACCTCGTGGAACTGCTTGCTGGCGACCGTTTCGCGCTCGTCCATCAACAACGCCAGCAGCAACGGGACGACACTGTCGCGCTGCCGGGCCAGGTCGTGCAGGGGCTCGGGCATCGCGCTGACGATGGCATCGGCCTGCAGATAGTCGTCGGCATCGGGATGAGCGACCTGGTCGGCGACCTGCTCGGGCACCAGCGTCTGCTCGCTGCCGGCGACGGGCAAGGGAGCGTGCGGCGCAAAGCCCATCCGCACGTCCTCCTCCAGCCCGTTGGGGGGTGCCGCCATCCATTGCTGCGACAGGCCTTCGAGCTGGTCGGCACGAAAGCCGGGCTCCAGCGCCTGGATACGTTCGAGCAGCGGTGGATGGGTCGCGAACATTCCGCTCAGGCCGATACCGTCGCCGAACAGCATGTGGCTGACCTCCTCGGCCTCGCCGCGCGCGGCCAGTCGCGAGCCGTCCTGCAGGCCGCCGATCTTCTTGAGCGCTCCGGCCAGCCCCGCGGTCTGGCGGGTGAACTGCACCGCCGACGCATCGGCCAGGCGTTCCCGGCTGCGGCTGACGCCGGCCTTGATCATGCGGCCGAAGAACAGCCCGATCGAACCGATCACCATCGCGACCAGCGCCGCCACCATCACCGCCGCCACGCCACTGCCACGTCGACCGACGGCGAAACGCCCATGTATCAGCACCTTGCGGCCGATGATCGAGATCATCATGATCCCGAACAGCACCCCGATCAGGCGGATGTTCAACCGCATGTCGCCGTTGAGGATATGGCTGAACTCGTGCGCGATCACGCCCTGCAGCTCGTCGCGGTTGAGTCGCTCCAGTGCGCCCCGGGTCACCGCGACCACCGCATCGGAAGTGGTGTAGCCCGCGGCGAAGGCGTTGATGCCGGCCTCGTGCTCGAGCACATAGACCTTGGGCACCGGCACCCCGGAAGCGATCGCGATCTCCTCGACCACGTTGAGCAGGCGGCGCAGGTTGAGGTCGCGGGTATCCTCCGGCACCGGCACGCCGCCAAGCTGTTGCGCGACCCGCTCGCCACCCGAACCGAGGCTGGCAATGCGGAACAGCGAACCGAGCCCGATCACCGCCAGCGTAGCCACGGTCGCGAAGGCCAATACGCCGGGGGCGGTGCCGACGAACACCGCCACGGCCAGGTCGACCGCCAGCACGATGCCGAGCACCGCCAGCGCGAACAACACCACCAGCCGCGTCGAACTGCGGCGGGCGGCGGCCTGGCTTTCGAAGAAGTTCACTCGAAGTCGTTCACCCGAAGAAGTTCACCCCAGAAAATTCAGAACTGCACCTTCGGCGCCTCGCGGACCTCGGCCTTGTCGACCGGGATGTCCAGCAGCGCAGCCGGGGCGAAGTTGAACATGCCGGCCACCACGCTGGCCGGGAACACCTCGCGCCTGTTGTTGTAGGCCATCACGCTGTCGTTGAAGGCCTGCCGGGCGAACGCAACCTTGTTCTCGGTACTGGTCAGCTCCTCGGTGAGCTGCATCATGTTCTGGCTGGCCTTGAGCTCGGGATAGGCCTCGACCGTGACCAGCAACCGGCCCAGCGCGCCATCGAGCATGCCCTGGGTGCGGGCCAGTTCCGCCATGGCCGTCGGGTCGCCAGGCGCCGCCTTGGCCGCCGCCAGCCCCGACTGGGCCGCGTTGCGGGCCGCGGTGACCGCCTCCAGAGTGCCCTTCTCATGGGCGAGGTAGGCCTTGGCGGTCTCGACCAGATTGGGAATCAGGTCAAATCGCCGCTGCAACTGGACATCGATCTGGGCGAACGCATTCCTGAATGCGTTGCGCGCCATGACCAGGCCGTTGTAAATGCCCACGGCCCAGAACGCGAGCAGCGCAAGCAGACCCAGCAGTATCAGTAAACCCAACATGATCGTCCCTCCCGAACGTACTGGACCCCGGGGCGGGGTCGGCGCAGAATCGAACGCGTTCCAGCATACGCAGGCACTGCGCACGATGAAAGACAAAGCAAGCGGCCGCACCCGTGTTCCAGGACGGCTGGCGGCCCTTTCCGTCCTCCTCACCCTGGCCCTCGGCTCCGCTGCGCAGACGTCGCAATCCTCCCGGACCAGTCCGCTGGACCGCTTCATCGCCGACACGGTCTCGACCACCTCGTCCGCGCCACTGCCACCCGAGTTCGATGTCCAGCGTTTCGAGCGCATGGCCCAGCAGCTGGTCGCGGACCGCAACGTGCCGGCGCTGGCGATGGCGATCGTCCACGAGGGCAAGGTGCTCAGCGCCCGCGGCTACGGCGTCACCGACATGCAGAATGCCAGGCCGGTCGACAGCCACACGGTGTTCCGCCTCGCCTCGCTGTCGAAGGGGTTCGCTTCGACCATGGCCGGGCTGGTCGTCAATGACGGCGCCCTGCGCTGGGACAGCAGGGTCGACCAGTACCTGCCCGACTTCCGCCTCAGCGACCCGCACGCCTCCCAGCAGGTATCGGTGGCCGACCTGCTCAGCCACCGCCTCGGACTGCCGTACAACGCCTACGACCGGGATCTGGAGCGCTACGTCGACTACCGCACGCTGACCCGCAGACTTTCCACCCCCACGCTCAAGTGTCAGCCCGGTACCTGCTATGCCTACCAGAACGTCGCCTTCAGCCTGATCGGCGACATCGTGTTCGCCGCCACCGGCAATTTCTACAGCGAGGAAGTGCAGCGGCGGCTGTTCAAGCCGCTGGGCATGAACGACGCCAGCCTGGGCCTGGAAGGAATCGAGAGCAGCCCCAGCTGGGCGCGCCCGCACGTGCGCACGCGCGGTGGTTGGGTGTCGGTGTCGCCGAAGCCGACCTATTACCAGTTGCCGCCGGCGGCCGGTGTCAACGCCAGCGCCAGCGACATGGCGCAGTGGCTGATCGCGCAGACCGGTCATCGGCCGGACGTGATTGCGCGCCCCCTGCTGGCCACCCTGCATGAGCCACTGGTCGACACCCCCGGCGAAATGCGCGCGTCATGGCGGCGCGAAAGACTCAGCTCGGCCGGCTATGCGCTGGGCTGGCGCGTCTACGACTATGCCGGCCAGCGGATGATCTACCACGGCGGCGCCGTACAGGGCTATCGCGGCATGATCGCGATGCTGCCGCAGCGCGAGCTGGGCGTGGTGGTGGTGTGGAATTCGGAAAGCAGCCTGCCATCGGGCCTGGTGCCGACCATCCTCGATAGCGCGCTCGGACTGCCGGAAGGCAAGTGGCTGGGGATCGACCTGGGCGCGGTCGATCTTCCGGACGACGAACAACCGCAATCGGCCACGGCGGAGTCCCGCATCGCTCGCACCAGCCGTCCCCGCTGATCGCGATCAACATCCAGATCCGGACCCGATCCGGTGGTGACCCGCGCATTCCCGTTCAACGCCTGAAGGCGATCGCAGGGCCATGAAAAAACCCCCTCCCCGCCTGGGCTGCGGGAAGGGGGTCGGACAGCAGTACTACGGTATCGGGATTTTCAGATCATCGGCGCCGGCGTGGCCGGCATGGTGGCGGGAGCGGCCTTCTTGGCGGCGCGCTTCCGGGTCGCCTTCTTCGCGGTCTTCTTCACCGTCTTCTTTGCGGCCTTCTTCGCCGCCGGCTTCTTCGCGGCCTTCTTGGCCGCCTTCTTGGCTACGCGCTTCTTGGTGGCCTTCTTCGCCGGCTTCTTCGCGGCCTTCTTGACTACGCGCTTCTTGGTGGCCTTCTTCGCGGTCTTCTTGGCCGCCTTCTTGGCTACGCGCTTCTTGGTGGCCTTCTTCGCCGGCTTCTTGGCGGCCTTCTTGGCTACGCGCTTCTTGGTGGCCTTCTTCACCGTCTTCTTGGCGGCCTTCTTGGCTACGCGCTTCTTGGTGGCCTTCTTCACCGTCTTCTTGGCGGCTGCCTTGCGGACGGTCTTCTTGGCGGCCTTCTTCACCGTCTTGCGCGCCGTTGCCTTCTTGGCGGCCTTTTTCGCGGTCTTGCGGGCTGCCGGTTTGCGGGCAACTTTCTTGGCTGCCTTCTTGGCAGCAGGTTTCTTCTTCGCAGCTTTCTTGGTGGCCATGATGTGGCTCCTCGTCAGTGGTCGAACGTTGACCGATCGGAAATCGATCGGAGGTGTTGCCCAGTACGAACCAGTGCCGCGGCCGGATGGCCGGCGACAAACCGCCAGCACGCATGACGTGCCGGACGGATGCGTGACAGGCATACGCGCACGCGGCCATGGCCTGCGCGTGATGCCTGGATGAAGAACGGACGCAACCGACCTGTGGCCGATGCGGCCGGGGCATTGGTCGGGCGGGAAAGGACGGAGTGCAAGGTGCAATGCAACCGGGTGGACGATTCTTCGAAGGGCAGGAATCCGATATCCACCGTTTTGAATGTCCGGGCGGAGTTCGGTTGTGGACTGCACGTTGTCGTGATCGCTTTGCTCACTCGTGTTCGCAGGAACCGTCTGCTGGGCGAAACGTAATCACGGTTTTTGCAAGTGTCAACAGCCCCGCAGCGACGGTCACTGCATGTGGACCGCAGGCAGGCAGCCCGCTTCGTCGGCATCGCCTCGAACAAAACATGCTGCACACACGCGAGAAGGTGAAACTGCACGCTCGAATATCGCTGAAAGCAAGTAATTTCAAGGCTTTCACGCACGTGGACAAAAAATCGCCAACATTATTCTCGCGCGCGACGCAGTTCGAGCTGGTCAAATAATAGCCATCCTGGACGATCGAAAGTCGGCTGAACCTTTTCTTTCGACCGCGTTTTTTTTGGCATCGCACAAGTCCAAATGCGCAGGTTTTGCGCGAACTTTCCGACGGCCGCCGACACCTCCATCACCAGGGACAGGATGCATCCCCTCGCTCTTTGGGAAGCCGTCGTGCAATGAAAAGCGCCGGCCACCTTTCGGTGACCGGCGCGATGTTCGCACCCGGTCGGGCTACCGGAACCACCGGCAGCCGATTTTCCTTCTCTCAGTGATCGTCGTCTTCGAGCAGTTCGGCGTAGTCATCCGGGCCGAGCAGCTCGTTCAACTGTTCCGCCTCTTCGATCTCGACCGTGAACAACCAACCTTCGCCGTAGGCATCCTCGTTGATGGTCTCCGGCTTGTCGGCCAGTGCGGCATTGGTCTCGACCACGGTGCCGCTGACCGGCGCGTAGACGTCGGAGGCCGCCTTCACCGACTCGACCACTGCGCAGGCCGTACCGGCTTCTACGCGGTCGCCGACATTCGGCAGCTCGACATAGACCAGGTCGCCGAGCAGGCCCTGGGCGTGATCGGAAATGCCGACGGTGACCTTGCCGTCGCCTTCGACGCGGGCCCACTCGTGGGACTTCATGAACTTCAGATCGCCGGGGATTTCACTCATGACTGGCCTCTGTATATCGGGTGTGGCGGCTGGGGGTGTTGAAACTGGCGCCTAGTGTAGCGGCGCCATCATCTATACGACAGAGTGTGCAGTCCACTTCAGGCCAGGACGCCGTCCTGGGGCTGACCGTCCCTCACGAACGGGAACTTCACCACCCGCACCGGCACTTCTCGACCGCGGATGTCGACGCGCACCCCGCCTTCGACGCCGGCGGCGATCTCACCGGCCGGCACACGGGCGAAGGCGATCGCCTTGCCCAGCGTCGGCGAAAAAGTGCCCGACAGGATCTCGCCCTCGCCATGCGGGGTCAGTACCTTCTGACCGTGGCGCAGCACGCCCTTCTCGTCCATCACCAGGCCGATCATCTGCCGCGGTGCGCCGCTGGCCTTCTGTTGTTCGAGCACGTCGCGGCCGACGAAGTCGCGGTCGCCGTCGAGGGCGACGGTCCAGCCGAGTGCGGCTTCGTACGGGCTCACTCCGTCATCCATGTCCTGGCCGTACAGGTTCATCCCGGCCTCCAGGCGCAGGGTGTCGCGAGCCCCAAGGCCAGCCGGCTTCACGCCCGCCTCAAGCAGTGCGTTCCAGAACGCCACGGCGTCGGCCTCGGGCACGATCACCTCGAAGCCATCCTCGCCGGTGTAGCCGGTGCGGGCGACGAACAGGTCCACGCCGGTCTCGGTCTTCGCTTCGGCGGCAGCGAAACGGGTGAGTTTGCCAACGCGCCCACGATCCTCTTCGCGCAACAGGCCGATCACCCTGTCGCGGGCGGTCGGGCCCTGTACGGCGATCATGCCGAATTCGGGGCGCTCGACGACTTCGACATCGAATGCCGTCGCTTGTGCGGCGATCCAGGCCAGGTCCTTGTCGCGGGTCGCGGCGTTGACGACCAGGCGGAAGAAATCCTCCGACATGTAATAGACGATCAGATCGTCGACCACCCCACCCTGCGGGTTCAGCATGCAGGTATAGAGCGCCTTGCCCGGCTTCTTGAGCTTGTCGACCGAATTGGCGACCAGCCGGCGCAGGAACTCGCGCACCCTGGCGCCGCGCAGGTCGACCACGGTCATGTGGCTGACGTCGAACATGCCGGCATCACGGCGGACCTGGTGATGCTCCTCGATCTGCGAGCCGTAATGGATCGGCATGTCCCAGCCGCCGAAGTCGACCATCTTGGCGCCGAGGGCGCGGTGGGTGTCGTTGAGGATGGTCTTCTGGATCATGGCGGGGTCCGTACGGGAAAGGCGCCATTATCGCAGAGTGGAGCTGCTCCCCCGGCTTCCCCGGGGAAGCCGTTGCCCTTGAGATGACCAGCCTCCTTCCCCTGATCCGAGGAGGAGGCCGGGAAATCTCAAACCGCCTCGACCCGCAACGTCATCCCATCTGTGGCGACCACCTTGACCATCGTGCCGGCCGGCAGGTCGGGACCGGTGACGGTCCAGAACGCGTCGCCGATCTTGACCCGGCCCTCGCCGCCGACGATGTCCCGCTCCAGCGGCAGCGTGCGTCCGATATGGTGCTCGGCGCGCCGGTTCAATCCCGGCCGATCGCTCTGGCGCTCACGGCCCGGACCGCGGAACCACTTCCGGTAGACCTGGATGGAAGCGAAGCTGAGCGCCACGAACGCGGCCACCTGCGCCAGCACCGGCAGATCGAATACCCACACCAGCACGAACACCGCGGCGGCAGCCAAGCCGAGCCAGAGCATGAAGGCGCCCGGCGCAACCGCTTCGGCCGCGAACAGCAACAGCGCTGCCGCGGCCCAGATCACCATCGGCCAAGTCCATTGCATGGCTCAACCTCCGATGCGGGGCGGCGGACCGCCCGCGGCGCCGGATCCCGCTGTGCCAGACGTGTTGCCCAGCGCCTGCTTCGCCAACTCGGCAATGCCGCCGAGCGAGCCGATCATGCCGGCCGACTCCATCGGCATCAGGATGAACTTCTGGTTCGGCGCCTGCGCCAGGGTCTTGAACGCTTCCACGTACTTCTGCGCGACGAAGTAGTTGATCGCCTGCACGTTGCCACGGGCGATCGCGTCGGACACCATCTGCGTCGCCCTGGCTTCGGCCTCGGCCAGGCGCTCGCGGGCCTCGGCCTCCCGATACGCGGCTTCCTTCTCGCCTTCGGCTTCGAGAATCGCCGACTGCTTCTCGCCCTCGGCGCGCAGGATCGCCGACTGGCGATGACCCTCGGCCTCCAGGATCACAGCGCGGCGCTCGCGCTCGGCCTTCATCTGCCGCGCCATCGAATCGATCAGGTCGCGCGGCGGCTGGATGTCGCGGATCTCGATGCGGGTGACCTTGATGCCCCACGGATTGGTGGCCTGGTCGACCACGTTGAGCAGCTGCGCGTTGATGGTCTCGCGATTGCTCAGCGACTCGTCCAGGTCCATCGAACCGATCACGGTACGGATGTTGGTCTGCACCAGCGCGATCGAGGCGATTTCCAGGTTGGAGACCTCGTAGGCGGCCTTGGCCGCGTCGAGTACCTGGAAGAACACCACCCCGTCGACTTTCACCACGGCGTTGTCCTTGGTGATCACGTCCTGGCTCGGGACGTCGAGCACCTGTTCCATCATGTTGACCTTGCGGCCAACGCCGTAGACGACCGGGACCAGGAAGTGCAGCCCGGGCGTCATCGTGTGGGTGTACTTGCCGAACCGCTCAACCGTCCATTCAAAGCCCTGCGGCACCATCCGCACCGCCTTGAACAGGATCACGATACCGGCAAACAGCAGCACCACCGAAAGCAATGTACCGAGCTCCATGGCCCCCCTCCTCTGTATTTGACCGGCCGAGTATAGGGGAAGCCCCGGCCGGACCTGGCCGCCCACCTGCCGCTGCCAATGCTTGCCTGATCTGTCCGGATCTCTTGCCGCTCTTATTGATAATGGTTATCAAATTCACTAAAATTATCGGTCTCTTGCGCACCCGACGCCCACTTCCAAGAACGAAGTACACATATGGACCTCTGCAACCGATTCCCCAGCCGCAGCCTGCTCGCCCTCGCCATCGCCGCGTGCTGTGGCATGGCCCATGCCGAAACCGCCGCAGGCTACGACGACCAGGCCGTCACCCTCGACCACCTGACCGTGGTCGGCAGTGCCGGGAAGGCGCGTGAGGCCGCCGGTTCCGCCGCCTACCTCGATGCCGAAACGCTGGAGAAGCACGACTACCGCGACATCCAGCGCGTGCTGCGCCAGGTCAACGGCGTCTATGCGATCGACGAGGAAGGCTATGGTCTGCGCCCGAACATCGGCATCCGCGGCTCCGGCACCGACCGCAACAGCCGCATCACGGTACTGGAGGACGGCGTGCCGATCGCACCGGCGGTCTACGCCGCACCAGCCGCCTATTACTTCCCGACCGCCTCGCGCATGAACGCGGTGGAAGTGCGCAAGGGCTCGGCCACCATCCGCAGCGGCCCGCGCACCACCGGCGGCACGATCAACCTGATCTCCACCCCGATCCCGCAGCAGGCCTCCGGCCTGGTCGACTTCGCCTACGGCACCGACCAGACCGTGCAGGCGCACGCCTGGGCCGGCGGCAGCACCGACAACATCGGCTGGCTGCTGGAGACCGCGCAGCAGCAGAGCGACGGCTTCAAGCGTCTCGACGGCGGTGGCGACACTGGCTACACGCTGGAGGACTACCTCGGCAAGTTCCGCATCAACACCGGCGCCGACGCACGTTTCTACCAGTCGCTGGAACTGAAGCTGGGCAAGGTCGAGCAGGACAGCGACGAGACCTATCTGGGCCTGACCGAAGCCGATTTCGACGCAGATCCCAACCGTCGCTATGCCGCCTCGCAGAAGGACAACATCAAGACCGATCACGAGCAGGTCGAGCTGCGCCACTACATCGCATTCTCCGACAGTCTCGACCTGACCACGGTCGCCTACGAGAACGAGTTCTCGCGCAACTGGTACAAGCTGGCCAACACCAGCGCCCCCTATGAATGGCTCATCGGCGGCGACAGCCCGGACGATGCGCTGATAGTGCGCAACAACAACCGCAGCTACGTCAGCAAGGGCGTGCAGAGCGTGCTTGGCTGGAGCCTCGACCTGGGCGGTGCGCGGCACGCGCTCGAGTTCGGCGTGCGTTACCACGAGGATCAGGAAGATCGCTTCCAGAGCGACGATCTATACCGCATGGACAACGGCACCATGGTGCTGACCACGCGCAAACCCGCCGGCAGCCAGGACAACCGTATCGGCGACGCCAAGGCGATCGCGGTATACGTGCAGGACGAGATCCGCGCCGGCGACTGGATCGTCACCCCGGGTCTGCGCTACGAATCGATCGACCTGACCCGCACCGATTACGCCAAGCAGCCCGACGGCCGCGACCTGGGCCCGACCCGTGTGCGCAAGTCGTCGGTATCAGAATGGATGCCGGGCCTCGGCGTGACCTGGTTGCTCAGCGACAACTTCAACCTGTTCGCCAGCGCCCACAAGGGCTTCAACCCGCCTGGCCCGGGTTCCGACGCCGATCCGGAGGAAAGCCTCAACATCGAGACCGGCCTGCGCTGGGGCCGCGACAGCTTGCAGACCGAGCTGGTCGGGTTCTGGAACGACTACAGCAACCTGGTCGGCACCTGCACCGAATCGTCCGGCGGCGGCTGCGTGATCGGCGACCAGTTCGACGGCGGCAAGGCGCGGGTGCGCGGCATCGAGGCCAGCGTGGCCTACGACTTCGGCCAGGCCAACGACTGGGTCGTCAACGTGCCGGTACGGCTGGGCTACACCTGGACCGAGGCCGAGTTCCGCAACAGCTTCCAGAGCGGCTTCGAGGAATGGGACACGGTCACGTCCGGCGACAAGCTGCCGTACCTGCCGGAGCAGGCGCTGAACGTGCAGGTCGGCGTCGAGGGTGAGCGCTGGAGGGTGAACCTGGCCGGCAACTACATCGACGACATGCGCACCAATGCCGCCGATACCGATCCGCGCACGGAGTCGGCGTTCGTGGTCGACCTAGCCGCGGGCTACAGGCTGACGCAGCAGGCCGAGCTGTTCGCCCGGGTCGAGAACCTGACCGACGAGACCTGGATCGCCTCGCGCCGCCCGGCCGGAGTGCGCCCGGGGATGCCGCGGCAGACTTACCTGGGTGTGCGAGTCAAGTTCTGACCTGTCATCGCCATTGAAGTCGAGCGAAGGCCGGGAGGGATCCCGGCCTTTGTTTTTTGTCTCTTCTCCCAATCAAGGGAAGAGCGAGCCAGGTCTGTTGGATGAAGGGGCGCCGGGGGCGAAGGCCCTTGGATGCGAATGTCCCCCGGCACCGGCCAGGGCCGGCGCCTCCTCCTTGATTTCGCACCCAAGGGCCTTCGCCCCCGGCGGTCCGACATGACCGGTGGTTCCAGAAGCGCACTCCCAGGAAGGGTCTGCTTCGCGTTCCAGCGTGGCCGCGCGATCCCGACGTGGCCTGCCGGCCTTGACGGCGAAATCAAGGAGGAGGCCGCCGCCACGGGCGGCGGCCGGGGGACATTCGCCGGCAAGGCCGGCAGGTCGCGGCGGGACAGCCAGGTAGCGGCGAGAACTGGCGGGCAGACAAAAGGCTGCGACGCTTTCGCCACCGGGTGCATCCTATTGACCTGAATGCAGCCCGCCTCCTCCTTCGCGATCGACGTACCCGATGACCTGCTGGCCCGTGCCAGGAGCGGAGAACGGGCCGCGTTCGAGCAGCTCTATCGCTGGTTCGAACGCCCCGTGTTCACCCTCGCCCTGCGGATGTGCGGCGACCGCGAAGAGGCGGCCGAGGTACTGCAGGACACCATGCTCAAGGTACTCGGCCGGATCGCCGACTTCCGCGGCGACAACGGCAGCCCGTTCTGGGGCTGGTTGCGCCAGGTGGCGATCAACGAAGCACTGATGAGATTGAGGCACCAGCGGCGGTTCGCCCATGACGTCGCACTCGAAGATGACGGCTGGCTCGAGGACGACGGCCCGCCGCCACCGGCCGCGGCGGATGCCGCACGACTGCAGCGCGCGCTCGCCGGGTTGCCGGCGCTGACCCGCAGCGTGCTGTGGCTTTACCACGCCGAGGGCTACACCCATGAAGAAATCGCCACGCTGATGGATCGCACGGCGAGCTTCTCCAAGTCGCAGGTCGCCCGCGGAGGACGACGCCTGCGGCAACTACTGGAATCCGCGCCGGCGACACGCAGCGCGAACGAAATCAACCCGGAGCCCCACCATGCCTGACCTGGGCCGCCCACACGATCATGACAATGCGTCGCGGCACCCGCCCGGCGACTGGCGCGAGGCGCTGTCTGCCCTGCCGCTCGACACACCGGACGGGGATGGCTGGACACGGCTGGCCGCGCAGTTGCCGATCAGCGGCCATGCGACGCGGGACACCTGCCGCAATGTCGTGCCCGCCCGCCGACCTGCACGGCGACACCGGCGTCCAGTCGCCTGGCTGACCGCTGCCGCGGCACTCCTCGCGCTCGCCGTGGTCCCGCTGCAACTGCTCCGGCAGGCATCGCCGGACGAAACCGTACCCGCACCCGTCTCCGCCGCCGACGCCGACCTCGAGCGCCTGTACGCCGAATCCGCCCGACTCGAAGCGCTTGTAGCGATGGCCCGCGACGACAGCATGACCAGTGCGCAGGCGACATTGCTGACGGCGTCGCTCGACGAGCGCATCGGCGCCATCGACGGCACCCTCGCCCAGCCGGGACTCGATTCCGGACAGCGGATGCAGCTGTGGCAGGCGCGGGTCGAAACGCTGCGCGAACTGGCCGGGGTCGAGACCACGCAACTCTGGCTGTCCGCCCGCGGCGAACACTGGGACACCGCATTGGTCCAGATCGACTGAACCATCGACCCAACACATCCCAACACATCGACTTTCCGCTCATCACGAGGCGACCATGAAAATCACACTCCTGCACGCATTGGCCCTGGCCTGCTCCACCGCGCTGGCGGCAGCATCCGGTCCGGTCCTGGCCGCCGGGCCCGACCCGGCCAAGACACGCGAACTGGAAGCCGCACGCGAGGAACTGGCCAACGCCGCACGGCGAGTGGCCGAGCTGTCGCGCGAACTGGGCATCAACGCCAAGGCAATGGCCATCGAGCAGCGCACGAACGTCAAACCCATGCTTGGTGTGGTGCTGACGACCGACTCCAGTGCCGGCGCGCGCATCGCCGCGGTGACGCCCGACGGCGCCGCGGCTGAAGCCGGCCTGCGCAGCGGCGATCGCGTGGTCAGTGTCAACGGCACCGCGATCGGCGGCAGCGATGCCGGCCAGCGTCTGTCGCACGCCCGTGAGCTGCTGGCCGAGCCGTCCACCGACACGCCGGTGCTGCTCGGCTACGAACGCGACGGGAAACGCGACAGCGTCCGGATCACACCCAGGCCCGGCCGACGCCTGTTCGCCATCGGCGAGATCCCGGACATGAGGGCGACCGGCAATCGCCAGTTCACCCTTGTCCGCAACGGCCACGGCCGGGTGATCGATCTCGACGCCCCCGATTTCGACTTCGATTTCGACCGACACGGTCTTGATGGACTGGCCGCCGGAATCAAAGAACTGGCGATCGCCCCCGAGGTCCGCACGGAGGTCATCCGCCTCAGCCGCGAGGCGTGCAAGGACGGCAAGTGCGTGGCCCCGACGGTAATGGAGGCGTTCCGCTGGAACGGTCTGAACCTCGCCTCGGTGGACCAGGACCTCGGCCGTTACTTCGGCACCGAGGCCGGCGTGCTGGTACTGGGCACCGGACCGCTGCTGGACGGACTGCAGGCCGGCGACGTGATCCGCAAAGTCGACGGCAAGAGCGTCACCACCCCGCGCGAGGCGATGGAAGCACTGCGCGGCAGGGCGTCGGGCGACAAGGTGGCGGTGGAATACCTGCGCGACCGCAAACCCGCCACCGCGCAGATCACCGTGCCCGAACCGCGGGTATTGAACCTGCCGCCCATGCCGCCTGCGTCACCCGCACCGCCGAAGCCGCCCAAGGCGCCATCCGCACCCGATGCGCCTCCTGCTCCGCCATCGCCGCCCGCACCACCGCTTGCGCTGCTGTAACAGAACGATGTCCCGGGCACGATCGACGCCGTGCCCGGGCCACGAACTGCCGCTATCGGTTCCGCGTATCAGCCAGCGGCGATGGCGGTACCGGTTCCACCCACTGCGCGAACACCGCGTCGATCTCGGCGTCTCTCACCGGCTCGCCGTCCTGGACCCGTTGTGCCTGCTCGAACAGCGGCACGATCATCGCCATCCCGTCCACCTTGGTCTTCAGGTGCAGGCCCGGCGGCTGTGACAGCCACGCATCCCAACGTGCGCGGACCTTGGCCCAGTAGCCTTCGGTCGCCTTCCAGTAGGCGTAGGCCGGGGAGAAATCGGTGTCGCTGTCCCGGCGGTAATCGTTGAAACCGAATTCGCGCACGAGGGTGCGCGAGTCGCCATCCGCATCGCGCGCGACCTTGGTGTTGTCCTGCTCGTGAGTCCAGCCTTCGGGCACGATGGTGTGGCGGTTCTCGACGTTGAGTGCGTTGTAGTCCTCGCGCGTGGTGTACTCGCGGCGCGGAAGCGGGCGCCAGCTGCGATCGGAGGTCCAGGTCGCCACACCGTACTTGTGGTTCCAGCGGCCGGTGCCGCAGTAGCGCGGCGCATCGCTGACCTCGTACACACACTGGGTCCATGCGCCGGCGGTCTTCTCCGCCGGGATCGGCTGCACGGTCCAGGTCTGGTCGCCGCTGAACTCGAATCGTGCCGGCGCTTCGTAGATCCAGTCCTGGCGCCAGTGCTTGGTGACGTGGCCGCTCTTCGGCTCGACCAGCAGGTGCTGCAACACGATCCTGTCCGGGCTGTCCTCGACCACGATCACCACCTCGCTGGCGCCGCTGCGTTTGGCCGGCTTGCGTTCGTAACCGGGGGCGAGGATCACGGTCTCGTCGAAGCTGAAGTCGACGTCGTATTCGCCCTGCATGGCGAGGATGGCTTCGCGATCCTGTTCCGGGGCTTCGATGGCAGCTGCATTGGCAGCGGACAATGCGGTCGCGATCAGGATCGCGGCGCTCAGGTGGCTTGCTGTGATGGCGTGCTTCATGTCGATGTTCCAGATTCTGTGGGGGGCGAGGGCTGGCGTGGTGCAGCGCTTACCAGTTCACCGAGAGGCTGATGCCGAGGTTGCGGCCAGGTGCGGTGTAGCGGTCGAGCGAGGCGCTGCTGGCGGCCGCGCCGGCCGGCAGGTCGCCACTGGCCCAGTACTTGCGGTCGGCGAGGTTGAACACGCCGGCATTGACGGTCGCGCCCGGCGCGAAGTCCCAGTGCGCGAGCAGATCGAGCACGCCGTAACCCGGGGTCGCGAACCCGGCCTCCGTGGGCAGGTCGCGTTTGCGCGCGGCAAAGCGGCCGGCCAGCTCGACACCCCAGGCTTCGCGGTCGTAGCCCAGGCCCAGGGTCGCGCGCAATGGGTCGATGCCGGCCAGCGGTGTGCCGTCGGCGCGGTCCTCGCCCTTCGACCAGGCCGCCGCAGCACGCAGCGACCAGCCATCGAGCGCCGAGGCGAACGCATCGAGCATGAGTCCGCCACTGAACTCGATGCCGTAGATCTCGGCATCGGCAACGTTCTGCGACTGGAACACCATCAATCCTTGCGGATTGAAGCCGATGAAGCGCAGCGACTCGATGAAATCGTCGTAGCGGTTGTAGTAGGCCGACAGGCTGGCATGGGCCCTGTCGCCAGCGAAACGCAGGCCGGCCTCGATGCCATCGCTGGTTTCCGGCTTCAGGTCCGGATTGGGAATCGCGGTGTAGCCGAACTGCAGATTGGTGAAACCGAGGTTGACGTCGTTATACGGTGGCGCGCGGAAGCCGTGCGAGTAGCCGGCGAACATCGACCAGTCTCCGGCGAAGCGCCAGACCACGCCGAGTTTGGGCGACACGCTGGTTTCCTTGAGCTCGCTGATCGCGACGCCCGGGTTGTCCTCGGCGAAGATCGGGTCGAGCTCGGGCTTGAGCCGGTAGTGGTCGACACGCAGGCCCGGCACCAGGCTGACCTGGCCTCCTGCAAACGTGATCTCATCCTGCAGGTACAGCGCGGCCGTGGTCGTTTCGCTGTTGGGGAAGTCGCGCACCGGGAACGTATCCGGCGGCATCACCGGCGTACTGACGCCATTCGGGAAGACCACGCGGCCGTCACGCTTCTGGCGCACCCTTTCGCGGGCCAGTTCGAGCCCATAGGTCATCGCATGCGCGACGTTGCCGATGGCGAAGTCCTTGCGCAGGTTGGCCTGCAGGCCATGCTCGCGCTGGTCGAAGTTGAACTGGCGATTGCGCACGTGCGGGCCGGCGGTCGCCGTGGTGCGCGCCTCGCGGGTGTCCTGGGTAGTCTCGCTGTCCTGGCGGTAGACCTTCACGCCCAGGCTGTCGGCGAAGGCGAGGCCGAGCGAATCGGACTCCCAGTCCAGCGACACGCGGGCGCGGGTCTGGTGGTCGTGGCCGGTCATCGCGGTGGTGGTGGCCCCGGTCGGAACACCATTCATCACCTGTGGGCCAAGCGCCGACAGCACATTGGTATGAGTGGTGTCTTCATTGCCCTCGACGGTCAGACGCATGCGGTTGTCGGCGTTGTGCGCGTAGACCAGCTTGGACAGCACGCTGCGGCCGTCGCGATCCTGCGGATTGGGCGCGGTACGGGCGCTGCCGGCGCTGCGGTTCTCGCCCTTGTTGCCGGTTTCCTGACCCTGATGATGACTGGCCGTGACCAGCCCGCTCCAGCGCTCGCCGCCGAAAGCCGCGGTCGCGCTGCCGAACAGGCCTTTCCAGTCGCCGTCGTAGCCGAGCTTGAAACCGAAATAGCCGTCCTTGCCGGCATCGAGATAGTCGGCCGGGTCCTTGCTGATGAGGGCCACCACGCCTCCAAGCGCATCGGAACCATACAGCGCACTCGACGGGCCGCGTACCACCTCGACCGCCTTCAGCGAGTCGAGATCGACGAAGTTGCGGTTGGCATTGGAGAAGCTGCCGATCGAGAACGCGTCCGACACCGGGATGCCGTCGACCTGCAGGCGCACGCGGTTGCCGCCCAGGCCGCGGATGCGGATGTCGCCGATGCCGAAGCGGACCGGATCGGACGTGACGGTGATCGCCGGCTCGTAGCGGAAAAGATCCTTGAGGTCGCGGGTAATGGTCTTGTCCATCTCCTCGCGGTTGATCGCGGTGACCGTGGCCGGCACATCGGCGATGGCGCGCTCGGTGCGGGTGGCGGTGACCACGATCCGCTCGAGATCGGCCGTGGCGCCAGCCGCATCGGCGCCGGCCTCGAAAGCGGCGGCGGTAATCGGCAGCGATGCCAGGACGGCCAGGGCCAGTGAATTCGGGACAAGGAAACGGCGACCGGACTTGCCGGAAGCAGGTGTGCTGTGGACAGACATGCAGATGGACTCGATGTTGGCACCGAGGCGGGCTGGCAGCTGTTCGACAGCAGGCTGGCGGCCTTGGAGAGATTGGGGAAGCGCCATCCTTGACGCACGGCAACGCCGGACTTGCTCAGCGTTGCCTTGGGTTGCTCGCGCGGCGACACCTGTAGCGAAGTTCGCGGGCGTTGATGAAAGAGTGCCTGCCAGCGCGGCGCGTTGGCAGGCGTCGCCTTCCTTGGCGAAGTGCAAGCAGGGCGAGGGAGAGAGAACGCTGCTTGCAGGACCACGAAGCTGTGGACCGACCGGCTACTTGGTCAGGATCAATTTGTCGTTGCGGGTGTGGCGCAGCCGATAGACCTCGCCGCCGTGGCGGATCAGCACTTCACGGGTGCCGCGCAACAGGGCGTCACTGTCCAGCAGCGCACCGCGCGGCAGCCCGGAAGACTCGAGCGGGCGACGATCGAGCTGGGGACGCGGGGTGAACGGGGCGACGGCAGACGAGACAACGGACGGAACGGCAATCGACTGGCGCAGGGACATGGTCGTGGCTCGCTGGGGGTGAGTCACGAATGATAATGGTTCTCATTAACGAGTCAAGGGTTCGTGTTCGTCCCTGCACTTGGCCGCGCGCACTCAACCAATCGCCGCCTTGATCCGCTGCCAGCCCGATTCGTCCATCCGCTCGAGCACCTCCAGAGCCTCCAGGTTCTGCCGCAACTGTTCGTTGTGGGTGGCGCCGAGGATCACGCTGGAGACATGCGGATTGCGCAGGCACCAGGCGATCGCCAGCGGCGCCGGCTGCTCGCCGAGTTCGGCCGCAACACGGGTGAAACGGCGCACGCGCTGCAACCCGTCGCTCTCCGCTCCGAGCAGGTTTTCCTGCAGCCAGGACAGTTCGGGACGCGCGAGCCGGGCCGACTCCGGCATGCCATCGTTGTACTTGCCGGTCAGCACGCCCGAGGCCAGCGGCGACCAGACGGTAGTGCCCATTCCGTACTCGGCGTACAGCGGCGCGTATTCGAGTTCGACCCGCTCGCGGTGCAACAGGTTGTATTGCGGCTGCTCCATCGCAGGTGCATGCAGATGGTGCGCGCGGGCCAGCTTGTGCGCCTCGCGAATCTGCGCGACCGACCATTCCGACGTGCCCCAGTACAGCACCTTGCCCTGACGGACCAGCGCATCCATCGCCTGCACCGTCTCCAGGATCGGCGTGTCCGGGTCGGGGCGGTGGCAGAAGAACAGGTCCAGGTAGTCCACCCGCAGCCGCTCCAGCGCACCGTGGCAGGCATCGGTCAGGTGCTTGCGCGACAGTCCGCACTGGGTCGGGCGCGGATCGGCGACACTGCCGAAGAACGCCTTGCTCGACACGCAGAATCCGTCACGCGGCAGGCGCAGGTCGGCGATGACGTCGCCCATGACCCGCTCGGCCTCGCCGTGGGCATAGCTCTCGGCGTTGTCGAAGTAGTTGATGCCGTTGTCCCAGGCGCAGGCCACCAGGTCGCGGGCGCGGGTGCGGCCGACCTGCGAACCGAGGGTGACCCATGAACCGAAGGACAGGGCGGACAGTTGGAGGCCAGAGGTGCCGAGGCGGCGGTATTGCATGACGATTCCTGGACGCTGGTGGGTGGGGTGATCCCGGGTGCGGACCCGTGACAACGCATAGGCTACAATGCGCGCGCTCTTCCTCCGGGGAGTAGCCCCCGCGCCGGCCCACGGCCCTGCGCGGCGCATCCGTCAACACACTTGGCCAGCCGGCCATGGCGCATGCAGGACCGTCATCCATCCAATGGATACGGACCGGGGCAAGACCGAAGGCAGGCGTCGCGCGTACCCGGGCCGGGCCGGGCCGTGCGTCGTCCGCCTTCGCGACTCGCGAATGCCCGGCCCCGGAGTCGAAATGGACGCACTGCCGTTCTCCACCACCCTGCTTTCGACCGGCGCGGTCGCGCTCGCCGAAATCGGCGACAAGACCCAGTTGCTCGCCTTGCTGCTGGCCGCACGTTTCCGCCGCCCGTGGCCGATCGTGGCCGGCATCCTCGTCGCCACCCTGCTCAATCATGCCGCGGCCGGCTGGATCGGTGCGGCAGCGGCCTCGTGGCTGCGGCCGGACGTGCTGCAGTGGGTCGTGGCCGCAAGCTTCCTCGCGGTGGCGCTGTGGACGCTCAAGCCCGACAGCCTGGACGAAGGAGAGACCCTGCCCGCACGCGGTGCGTTCATCGCTACCACCATCGCCTTCTTCATCGCCGAGATGGGCGACAAGACCCAGGTCGCGACGGTGCTGCTGGCCGCCAGGTACAGCCCGTTGTGGGAAGTGGTGGTCGGCACCACGCTTGGCATGCTGCTGGCCAACGTGCCGGTGGTGGTGCTGGGCAGCCGCTTCGCCGCCCGGCTGCCGCTGAAAGCGGCCCGCTGGACTGCGGCAGCATTGTTCCTGGCCCTCGCCGGTTGGGCGTTCTGGCTCGCATTGGTCAGTTGATCCGGCCGTCCCGAGCGGACCGGTCCGACCTGGCCGTTCCGAGCCGATCGGCGCCAACCGGGCGAACGCCAGCGGCAACCGCTATCCTGCCGAACTATCGCTGCTATCGCCGCCCGGGGACAGGCATGCTTGCAGAAGAGCGCGGTTTGAAGGCCATCGTCTCGACGCTGCTGTCGCGCCCGGACGAGATCATGCTGGAGGTCGGGGCCGGCGGCGAGCTGATGGTCGCCCGTCTGCGCGCGGTCGCCGCCGCCCTGCTGTTGTTGCTGCCGCTGGCCAACATGCTCGGTGGCGGGCGCATCGACGAGAGCCTGATCGGCCTGGCTGGGGCTGTGGTGTTCAACGTGGTCGCGCAGGTCTGGCTGGCGCTGTCGCGACGGCGGCGGCACTTCCGCTGGCTGCCGTTCGTGACCACCGCCGCGGACATCACCACGGTCACCCTGGTGCTGGCGCTGCTGGCCACACAGCACTTGCCGGCAGCGCTCAACAGCCTGATCGTCTGGTGCGGTTACCTGCTCGCGATCGGTTTGACCGCGTTGCGCAGCGATGGCCGGGTGACCCTGCTCGCCGGCGGCCTGGCGCTGGTCCAGTACGGTCTGCTGGCGGTGATCGTGATCGCCATCGCGCCCTCGCCCGAGGCCCTGATCTCCACCGACTACGGCACCGTCACCGCCGGCAGCCAGTGGCAGCGGCTGGTCCTGCTGGTGGTTGCCACCCTGATCGCCGCCATGGTGGTCTATCGGACGCAACAACTGGTGCAGATGTCGGGCACCGACGACATGACCGGCCTGCCCAACCGCACCTGGCTGATCCACCGCATGCCGCAGCTGTTCGAGACCGCCGACGAGGAAGGCTGCAGCCTGACCCTTGCGCTGATCAACCTGGACCGGTTCCGCCGCCTGAACGACGAGATCGGCCTCAGCGGAGCCGACCGGGCGATGGGTCAGTTCGTCGACACCCTCGACGCCATGACCGACAGCGGCGAATGGCTGGCGCGGGTGCGCGGCGACGAGTTCGTGCTGGTATTGCGCAAGCCGATCGGCACCGCCTGGGAGCGGGTCGACGCGATCCGCCGGATCATCGGCGAACATGCCTTCGAATCCGACCGCGGCGGCGAGCCGATGCACCTGCATTTCAGTGCCGGTCTGGCCAGTTATCCCCACGACGGCCGCAGTCTCTCGGCCCTGCTGCGCCGCGCCGACCTGCGCCTGCAGGAAGCCAAGCGAACCGGCCGTAACCGGGTCGTGCTGCGCGAAGGCTGACGGGAGCGCAGCACCGGCAATCTGCTAGTCTGCAGCATCGTTTTCAGCGGCCGGGAGCGCCGCAGGGGGATTGAGTGGAGACATTGACCCGGATCGGGTTCGGCCTGTTCGGCCTGGCCGTCCTGCTTGCCATTGCCTGGGTATTTTCGGCCAACCGCAGGGCAATCAACTGGCGGCTGATCGCAATCGGCCTGGGGCTGCAGCTGCTGATCGCGGGTTTCGTCCTGCTCACACCATGGGGAGCGCACGTGTTCGACGCGCTGTCGACCGGCTTCGTCAAGCTGCTCGGCTTCACCACCCAGGGCGCGCGCTTCATCTTTGGCGACTTCACCGATCCGGACAAGTTCGGCTTCGTGTTCGCGTTCCAGGTGCTGCCGACGATCATCTTTTTCGCCAGCTTCATGAGCGTGCTCTACCACCTCGGGGTGATGCAGAAGATCGTGCAGGGCATGGCCTGGGTGATCACCAAGCTGATGCCGGTGTCCGGCGCGGAAACGCTGTCGGTGTGCGCCAACGCCTTCATCGGCCAGACCGAATCGCCGCTGGTGGTCAAGCCGTACATCTCGAAGATGACCGAATCCGAGCTGTTGACCCTGATGGTCGGCGGCATGGCGACGATCGCCGGCGGCGTGCTCGGCGCCTACGTGATGCTGCTCGGCGGCGGCGATACGGCGCAACAGGCGTTCTATGCCAAGCACCTGATTACCGCCAGCATCATGGCCGCACCGGCGACCCTGATCATCGCCAAGATCCTGGTACCCGAGACCAACACTCCGCTGACCCTCGGCACGGTGCGGATGGATGTCGAGAAGACCACCACCAACGTCATCGATGCCGCTGCCGCCGGCGCTTCCGACGGCCTCAGGCTGGCGCTGAACGTGGGCGCGATGCTGCTGGCCTTCATCGCGCTGATCGCGGTCCTGAACGGTGCCATCGGCTTCGTCTGGGCGTCCCACTTCACCATTCCGGTCGGCTACAGCGACGGGCAATGGAACTTCTATCACTTCCCAAGCTGGCAGGACGGCTGGGCCGCAATGACCGGCCATCGGATCGACCTGAGTCTGCAGACGCTCCTGGGGACGATCCTGTCCCCGCTGGCCTGGGCGATCGGTGTGCCGTGGCAGGACGCCAACACCATCGGCGGACTGATCGGCACCAAGGTGGTGCTCAACGAGTTCGTCGCCTACGTGCAACTGGGCGATATCATCCGCGGCAACGTCGAAGGCGTGACCCTGACCGACCAGGGCCGGCTGATCGCGACGTATGCGCTATGCGGCTTCGCCAACTTCAGCTCGATCGCGATCCAGATCGGCGGCATCGGTGGCATCGCCCCGGACCGCCGCCACGACCTGGCCCGATTCGGCCTGCGCGCGGTGCTCGGCGGCTCCATCGCCACCCTGATGACCGCCACCATCGCCGGTGTGCTGACCCACTTCGCCTGAGGCGACGGAATCTTGTAGCCGGGGCCAGCCCGAAGGGCGCACCCGGAACCATTGTCATCGCCCGGGTTGCTTCGCTCCTTCCGGGCTTCGGATCGAGGGCGGGATTGATGACCGCGAAAAGCAAAGTCGTTGTGGTGGGTTCGTTCAATGTCGACCATGTGTGGTCGACGGACATGCTGCCCCGTCCCGGCGAGACGCTGGCCGGACGCTATCGCAGCGGACCCGGCGGCAAGGGCTTCAACCAGGCGGTCGCCGCGGCGCGTTCGGGAGCGACGACCGCATTCGTCTGCGCGCTCGGCGACGATGCAGGTGGCCGGCTGGCGCGCGAACTGGCCGAAGGCGACGGCATCGCCCTGCATGCCCAGAGCAGCAGCCAGCCGACCGGCACCGCCGGGATCTATGTCGATGCCGACGGCCGCAACAGCATCGTCATCGGGCCGGGGGCCAATGCGGCGCTGTCGCCCGCGCATGTGCGTGCGCAGGATGCCGCTTTCGTCGGCGCCGGCGTGGTCCTGGCGCAACTGGAGTCGCCGGTCGATGCGGTGCTAGAGGCCTTCACCGTCGCCCGCCGGCACGGCGCCAGCGCCCTGCTCAACCCGGCTCCGGCCGATGCCGTGGTGACGCCGGAGTTATGGGCGTTGGCCGACCTGACCACCCCCAATGAAACCGAGTTCTGCATGCAGCTGAAGCGGCTCGGTGCCGATGCCGACCCGGTCACTCTGGCCAGCCAGCCCGACGATGCCCTGCATGCCCTGTGCCGCCAGCTCCTGCCACACGGTACCGTCGTGATCACGCTCGGCGCTGCCGGCTGCTTCGTCTCCCATCCCGCCGGCGACCTGCGTGGCGACACCGCCCCCTGCTACCGCCAGCCGGCGCCGCAAGTGGATGCGATCGATACCACCGGCGCAGGCGATGCCTTCAATGGCGCCCTGGCCGCGGCACTGGCATCGGCGCCCGGCCAGCCCTTCGCCGCCCACGTTCGCCGCGCTGTCGACTACGCAGCGCTTTCCACCGAACGCCACGGCGCGGCCGAAGCCATGCCACGCATGCATGAGCTGGCGGAACGCTTCCCAGACCGCCGGCAATATGAACAAAAAATAAATACGGCCTGACCTGGGCACCCAGCTACCCTTCGTTTTCGTGATGTACGTCGCGAAAAAGAAGAGGGGATGCAGGGATGGCCGGTCGATTCGAGATCACCACTCGCAGCAATGGAGAGTTCCAGTTCAACCTGCGTGCGGGCAACGGCCAGGTCATCCTGACCAGCGAGGGATACCAGGCCAAGGCTTCATGCCTGAACGGCGTCGAGTCGGTCCGCAAGCACAGCGAGCAGGAGGCCTTTTTCGACCGGCTGGTGGCGAAGGATGGCCGCCCCTACTTCACCCTCACGGCCGGCAATGGCCAGGTGATCGGCCACAGCCAGATGTACAGCAGCAAGACCGCGCGCGACAACGGCATCGACTCGGTGATGCTCAATGCGCCGAGCGCGCTGGTGATCGACAAGACCGACGCCGCCGTCGCCTGACCGGCCCGAGCCTGCTCCGCTCCGCTCCGCTCGGACAGCTGTCCTGGCCATGGTCCAGCCCTCCCCGACCCAGTTCAAATTGATAATCATTCGCACTAACATACGCAGCCCCTGCCGTATGGAAGTGCCCGATGCCCCGTCTCTCCCCCTCGCCTGCGCCCTGCTGGCCGCGCTCCCGCTGTCCCCCGTGCTGGCCCAGGGCAGCGCTGACGACAGTGCCGTCGAGCTGGACCGCATCACCGTCTCTGCCAGCACCAGCCGCATTCCCGATTCCGAGGCGGCGCTGCCCAACACCATCACCATCATCGACCGCGAACAGCTGCAACAGCAGCTGGCGATCACCCAGGACGTCACCCAGGTGCTCGCCAACCTGGTGCCTTCGTTCACGCCCGCACGGCAGAAGATGACCAACGGTGGCGAGGCCCTGCGCGGGCGCAAACCGCTGTATCTGGTCGATGGCGTGCCGCAGTCCACGCCGCTGCGCGCGGGCGGCCGCGACAGTCACACCATCGATCCGGCGATGATCGAGCGCATCGAGGTCATTCATGGCGCCAACTCGCTGCAGGGTCTGGGCGCGTCGGGCGGCATCATCAACATCATCACCAAGCGCGCCCCGCGCGGGGATGGCGAAACGTTTCACGACGTCACCCTCGCCGCCAGCAGCACATTGCCGCATGAGGACGACGCCACCGGCTGGCGCGGCGCGTATCTGTTCGGCACCCGAAGCGGCGCGTTCGACTTCGTCGGCGGTGCCTCGTATGCGCATGAAGGTCTGTACTACGACGGCAACGGCAACGCGCTCCCGGTCGACGAAGTTCAGGGCGACCTGATGGATTCGCAAAGCTGGAATCTGTTCGCCAAGGGCGGCTGGGACATCGGCCCCGATCGTCGCCTGCAGCTGAGCCTCAACCGCTACCAGGTCGAGGGCGACGGCGACTACAGCACCGTCGATGGCGATGCCGCCGCCGGCATTCCCGCGACCTCGGCCAAGGGCCGCCCGCCAATGGACCCGCCGCGCAACCTGATGACCCAGGCCGCGCTCGACTACACCGACCGCGACCTCGGCGGCGGCTATCTCCAGGCCCAGCTCTACAAGGCCGACTTCGAGGCCCGCTACGGCGCATCGTCGTGGAACGCATTCTGGGGACCGGGCAGCGACAGCCTGATGGCGCAGTCGCAGAACGTGTCGAAGAAGCTCGGCGCCAAGCTGACCTGGTCGCGCGACGGCATCGGCGAGCTGCCGCTGCGCCTGACCCTGGGTCTGGACGCCTCCCGCGACGAGACCTGGCAGCAACTCGACGGCGACACCGGCGAGTCCTGGTACTGGGTGCCAAAGACGGTGTACACCTCGGTCTCGCCGCTGCTGCAAGCCGAGTACAGGATCGGCCCGGTACTGTTTACCGGCGGCCTGCGCCATGAGCGCGGCAAACTCGACGTCGACGACTACACCACGATGCCGGTCTATGGCAGTCAGCCCGTCGAGGGCGGCAGGCCCAGCACCAGCGAGACCCTGCCCAATTTCGGCATGGTGTGGGAGGCCAGCGACGCATTGAAACTGTATGCCTCGTACTCGGAGGGCTACACGGTCGCCGACATCGGCCGCGTGCTGCGTGCGATCAACGAGCCCGGCAAACGGGTCGACAGCCTGGTCGACCTGCAGCCGGTGGTCGCCGACAACCGTGAGGTCGGTCTGGATTACGACGACGGCCGATGGATCGCGCATCTCGCCGCCTACTGGTCCGACTCCGACCTCGGTTCCCGGCTGTCTTACGACCCGGTCACCCAGGTCTTCAACGTCGCCCGCGAGCGCACCGAGATCCACGGCTTCGAAGGCAATGTCGCGTTCCGGTTTTCCGATGCTGGCCGCATCGGTCTGGCCTACGCCCGCACCCGCGGCCGCTACGACAGCGATGGGGACGACCGTGTCGACAGCAACCTGCCCGGGACCAACATCGGCCCGGATCGCCTGACCGCGTTCTGGACCCAGGTGTGGGCACCCCGCTTCGATACCCGCCTGCAGGCCAGCCACGCCCGTGACCGCGACTTCGACAGCAGCGACGACGACTTCGACGGCTACACCACGGTCGATCTGCTGGGCCGCTACCGGCTGGCGCTGGGCACGCTCAATATCGGCATCGAGAACCTGCTCGACAGGCAGTACATCACCTACTACTCCCAGGTCAGGCCACCGCGCAACGACACCTACACCGCCGGCCGTGGCCGGGTGCTGACAGTGGGCTGGTCGCACCGGTTCTGAGCATCGCGACGGCGCAGGCGTGAACGGTTCCAGCAAGTCATGGTCACGACGTCGCCTGCGGGCGGCGCTGTCGTGGCTGCACCTCTGGCTGGGGCTGGTGGTCGGCAGCATATTCGCCGTGGTCGCGTTGACCGGCAGCGTGCTGGTGTTCCACGTCGAACTGCTGAAGCTGCAGCATCCTCAGCTGACCGGCCATGCGCCGGTCGCCGAGGGTCGTGTGCTCGAACGCATCGTCGATGAGTGGAAACCGCAGGGACTGCGTTCGCTCGATCTGCCGCGCGATGAACTGCCGGTCTGGCAGGGCTATTTCGCGGACGGCCAACGCGGCTATTTCTCGCCTGAGGACGGCCGCCTGCTGCTGGCCCGCAGCCACCACGACGACTGGCTGCTGTGGCTGCACGAACTGCATGTCGAACTGCTCGGCGGCCGGGCCGGCAAGGAAGCGCTCGGGGTCGCCGGATGGATCGCGCTCGGTCTGCTGCTCAGCGGCCTGTACCTGTGGTGGCCCAAGCGCGGGCGGATGCTCGCACAACTGAAGGTCCACGCCGGTCCGCCGGTGCGGCGCTGGCTCAGCTGGCACCGCAGCAGCGGCGTGGTGCTGCTGCCACTGGTGCTGCTGGTCACCCTGACCGGGGTTGGCATGATCTACAGCAACGGTTTCCGCATCGTGCTGGCGGCACTGTTTGGCGGTGCGACCCACACCGCGCCGGCGGCGGCGGGAGCGGCCGGCCGGCCGGACTGGAATCGCGTGCTGGCCGAGGCCGGCACCGCCCTGCCCGGCGCGCGCGTGAGCCGGGTTTCGGTCTCGGCCGATGACGGCGTGATCGGCTTCCGTGCCCGTGCGGCGGGCGAATGGCACCCGTTCGGACGCAGCACCATCCACCTCGACAACAGCGGCCGCCTGCTGCAGGTCGTCGACGCCACCGCCGACCCGGCCGGCACCCGCATCCTCCAGGCAATTTACCCGCTGCATATCGGCGCGGTCGGCGGTGCGACGATGCGCTGGCTGACCCTGCTGGCCGGGCTGATGCCCGTGTTCCTGCTGGTCACCGGCTTCCTGTTCTGGCGGCGCCGACGCGGGAAGTAACTGAACGGCTATCCCGGAGCGGCCACCCGTGCGCGGCTACAATGCGCGCCATGCCGGCCAATGCCTTCCACATCGGTCCCCATCGCATCGCGCCGCGGGTGATCCTCGCGCCGATGGCCGGGGTGACCGACAAACCGTTCCGGGTGCTTTGCAAGCGCCTGGGCGCGGGGCTGTGCGTGTCGGAGATGACCACCTCGGACCCGCGTTTCTGGAATACCGCCAAGTCGCGCCACCGCATGGACCATGATGGCGAGCCCGACCCGATCAGCGTGCAGATCGCCGGCACCGTACCGGAGGTGATGGCCGAGGCCGCGCGCCACAACGTCGCCCACGGCGCGCAGATCATCGACATCAACATGGGTTGCCCGGCCAAGAAGGTCTGCAATGCCTGGGCCGGCTCGGCACTGATGCGCGACGAGGCGCTGGTCGCGCGCATCCTCTCCGCAGTGGTGGATGCCGCCGAAGTACCGGTGACGCTGAAGATCCGCACCGGCTGGGCCGCCGACCGGCGCAATGCAGGAACCATCGCCCGCATCGCCGAGGACAGCGGCATCACCGCGCTCGCCATCCACGGCCGCACCCGCGACCAGCAGTACACCGGCGTGGCCGAGTACGACACCATTGCCGAGGTCAAGGCGTCACTGTCGATCCCGGTATTCGCCAACGGCGACATCGACTCGCCGCAGAAGGCCGCACAAGTGCTCGCCCACACCGGCTGCGACGCAGTACTGGTCGGCCGCGCCGCCCAGGGCCGGCCATGGATCTTCCGCGAGATCGCGCATCATCTCGCCACCGGCGGCTTTCTTCCGCCGCCGACGCTGGAGGAAGTGCGCGACATCCTGCTCGGTCACCTGCGCGACCTGCACGCGTTCTACGGCGAGCAGTCCGGCGTGCGCATCGCCCGCAAGCACCTGGGCTGGTACGCCAAGGATCGTCCCGAGAACACCTCTTTCCGCGCCGTGGTCAACCGCGCCGAGAGCGCCGAGGCGCAGTTGCGCCTGACCCGCGACTACTTCGATGCGCTGGTCGCGGGAGTGGCACCGGAGTTGCCGGTCGCAGCGTGACCAGCCCTCCCCGGGTGCGGCTTCGCCTTACCCGGGCTACGAGTGCCTTCCCGTGGGTACCGGCCAACTTTCCAGAAGCAGGTGGTCCTGCCTTGGTGCGACCTTCCGCGGCATGGATGCCGCGGATGAGCCTACAAGGACGTACTTGCGGCGTGTCGCGCCAAGGCAGGGCCACCTGCTTCCCCGCCGATCTCACAGGGGCGACATAGAATGCCGTGACTCCCGAGCAGATTCCGCCATGAGCGACGCCGACACCACCTGCGACTTCCCTTACCTGCACGGCTTCTCGCCCACCGAACAGGCACGCCTGGTCAAACAGGCGCGGCTGGCCGAATCCACGATCTTCCACAACATCGACTACGGCAGCGCCCGGCGCCTGCTCGAGGTCGGCAGTGGCGTCGGCGCGCAGACCGAAATCCTGCTGCGCCGCTTTCCCGAACTGCACATCACCTGCGTCGACCTCAACGAGAGCCAGCTTGCCGCCGCCGGCGACAACCTCGGCCGGATGCCCTGGCTGCAGGGCCGCTACGAACTGCACCACGCCAACGCCACCGAACTGCCATTCGAACCGCGCAGCTTCGATGCCGCCTTCCTGTGCTGGGTGCTCGAACACGTGCCCGCACCGGCGCGTGTCCTCAACGAAGTCCGCCGGGTGCTGGCGCCCGGCTCGACCGTCTACATCACCGAGGTGATGAACTCCTCGTTCCTGCTCGACCCGTACTCACCCAACACCTGGCGCTACTGGATGGCCTTCAACGACTTCCAGTACGACAGCGGCGGCGATCCGTTCGTCGGCGCCAAGCTCGGCAACCTGCTGCTGGCCGGCGGCTTCCGCGACGTCGCCACCGAGGTCAAGACCTTTTACTTCGACAACCGCGAACCGGCCCGGCGCAAGACCATGATCGCGTTCTGGGAAGAACTGCTGCTGTCTGCCGCCGAACAGCTGATCGCCGCCGGCAAGGTCACCCCCGACGTGGTCGAGGGCATGCGCCAGGAAATGCACCAGGTGCAGAACGACCCCAACGCGGTGTTCTTCTACGCCTTCGTACAGGCGCGCGCGACGGTCTACTGATCGGCCGTGCGCGATCGGGCACCGGCCGGCCCGCTTCCTCTTCTCTCCGTCTCACCAGCCACTCCGGTGGCCGCGGCGGCCGCCGGAGCAGCCTCATCGACCGGCGCGTGCCAGATCCGCTGCCACATGCCCCCCAGCCTGCGACTCGCCTCCCACGGCCACTGCTTCTGCCGCGACGGAATCTCGCGCCAGCGTTCGCCGTCGCGCTCGGCCACCACGAAACGGAAGCTGTAATCGGGTTCCGCTCCCATCCGCAGGTCGCTGAGCACCAGCATCCCGTCGCGCTGCTCGGCCTTCATGAAGCCGTGGTTGAACCAGGCCAGCCGGCGCACAGCGGAGTAGTCCGATACCGTCGCCATGGCGTGCCGGTCGGAGGGATACTCGCGAAACGTCATCGCTCCGCGGTCGACGACCAGCGAACGCTCGCCCTCGACGAAGCCCGATGGCGTCATCGCCACTACCCGCCACAGCAGGATGTTGAACGGCATCGGCACCGAGAACCGCGGCGCGTCCTCCAGTCCCACCGCCGCAAGCGAACGCTCCGCCTCGCGCTCGACCATCGATTTGGCACCCAGCGAGGCCAGCAGGTACAGCGAACTCAGCGACAACCCGACCAGCAGCATCCGTTGCGCCGCCAGCCGTTCGCGCAGGAACCACGCGATCATGCAAGCCAGCAGCAGCCAGACCGTATACAGCGGGTCGATGATGAACACGCTCGACCACATCACCGGCTTGAACGGCAGCGGCCACAGCAACTGGGTGCCGTAGACGGTGAATGCATCGAGCAGCGGATGCGTGCACAAGGCCAGCTGGATCGCCCAGAACCAGCGCCGCGGCGACTCGGCCACCCGCCCGCCACGCCGCCGGCACCATTCCCAGATCATCCAGGCGACCAGCGGCAGCACCAGCAGTGAATGACTGAAGCTGCGGTGCCAGGTCATCCGCAGCACCGGGTCGTCGGTGAGCAGGTTGACCGGCAGCACGTCCAGGTCCGGCAGGGTGCCGAGCGCAGCGCCGGCCAGCAGGGCCGCGCGACGATGCTGCGGCGGTGCGATGGCCGCGGCGACGGCAGCGCCGAGGACGATCTGGGTGAGGGAATCCATGCAGTTGGAGGATGGCGACTCGTAACCGGGAGCGTAACCGCTGTCTGGTGTCCGTGGACATGCCGTCAGTAACGAAATCCCCCTGCTCGATCCCTGGCGCGATAGCGCCAGAGCGCCGACAGCCCGTACAGCACGACCAGCGCCGCCAGGTTCCACAGTTGCGGCGCCACCTCGCCAAGCGAAGCGCCCATCTGGTTCAGCCTCACCATGGCGTTGATTCCCGGCGTGCTTGGCAACAGGGCCGCCAGCCATCGCAGCGCATCCGGCGACGAGGTCACCGGCCACGACAGGTGGGCGAGCATGAACAGCACCAGCGAGGTCGCCACCACGTACTGGAACGCCCGCTCGCGGGTACTGAAGAAGCTGCCCAGCCACAGGCCGAACAGGACCGTGGCGGCGAGGAACAACCCGCCCGCGACCAGCAGTCCCGCCAGGTTGCCGCCGCGCGGATAATCCTGAATCCAAAAGGCGAGGCCGCTGTAGTACAGCAGGCCGAAGGCGCCGATCAGCAGGAAGGCGGTCGCGATACCGGCCAACTCGACCGGCCGCCACGACAGTCGCCGTCCGCGCCTGCGGCGCATCCCGCCGGCAAGCACGCCGATTCCGACCAGCAAGGTCTGATGCACGATCAGTTCCGCCACGCCCGGCACGATGCTGCTGCCGTACCCCTCGCGGGTATTGAACAGCGGTCGTTGCACCAGTTGCAGCGGCACCTGCGTCGGCGCACCGGCGAACCGCGCCTGAACCCGTGCCGCATCCATCGCGAACCCGCGTACCGCATCGCCAACGCCATTGAGCACGGTACTCGCGCGCCCGAGGAAGGCACCGTTGCCATACAGTGCCACCTGCCCCTGCCCGCCGCGCAGGATGTCGCGCTCGAAACCGGCCGGGATCACGACGATGCCTTCCACCCTGCCCTGCCGGACCAGTGCCGCGGCCGCATCGACCGACTCCGTTGCCGCCGCCACCTTCACCGCGCGCACCGCATCGATCGTGCGCAGCAGGTCGCGGCTCATCGGACTGCGATCCTGATCGACGATGGCCACGGGCAATCGGCTTGCCACTTCATGCCGGTATGCGGCCGGATACAGGAACGAATACAGCACCACCGCGCCGATCATCGTGTTGCGTGCATAGCGGTCGGCGAAAACCGCCCGCAGGGTCGCACGCAGAGCGTGCCAGAACGTCCTCACGAGGACTTTCCTCCGGCATGTGCGGGCAACGCGCGCATCACCATCTTCAGGCCCAGCCCGCCCGCGATCACCACGAACAGCAGCAGCATCGCCAACGGCCACAGCGACACCGTCCACGCCGACCCCATGTCCAGTTGCTGCGCCTGCAGCTTCACGTAGTGGCTGAAGGGAAGCAGCGTGCTCCACACGCGAGCGAACAGCGGCGCTTCGAGCATCGGGAAGGTGCCCGCACTGAACGCCATTGCGGTGCCTGCGTACAGCCCCATCACCGATAACGAGGTACCCATGTCGCGTGTCGCGCCGACCAGCAGCAGCGCGACCGCGCCATAGGCCGCGTAGAGCGCCGCCTGCCCGGCCGCCAGCATCAGCAGACTGCCCGCGGGTGCACCACTGCGGGCACAGATCCACAGGATGCCGGCCATGCCATAGAGCATGAACAACGCGATGTACGGGAGCAGTTTGCCGATCACCGCCACCGACATGCGGCCATCGGCGCTGTGGAGCCAGTCGCTGGCGGTTGTGTCGCGGAACTCACGTCCGAACGCGCTGACCATCGCCATCGCCGCAGCCAGCAGCAGCAGCGCGGGGAAGAACAGCCCGAGCAGGAATCGCTCGTAGCTGCGTGCAGCGTTGAACAGGACCGTACCCTGCACCGCGACCGGCACGCCGCGTACGTTTCCAGGACCCGTCTGCAGCGCCACCTCGCGCTGCACCAGACGACGGTTGAACGCATCGACCACATCCCGATATCGCGCGATGCCGACTGGCCAGCGCTGAGATAGCTGGCGTTGTAGTAGGCGAACACGGTGCCGGGCTCCCCGACCTTCACCTCCATGCTGCGTGGCGGCAGATAGACCACGGCATACACCTCCAGCCGACGTACCAGCGACCAGGCCTGCCGGAGGTCGCCTGGGCGGGCGCTGACCCGGAGTCCGGGGCTGGCGTCGAGCCCGCGCAGCAGTTCGCGGCTGGCTTCGGAACGATCCTGGTCGACCACCGCGATCGGCAGTTCGCGGATGCCGCCGGCGCTCAACTGCCAGGCGAGCAGGGCCATCATCAGGCAGGGCAGCCAGGTCGACATGCCCGCTTCCCAGGGATGTCGCCGCAGGAAGACCAGTTCGCGCCGCGTGACCGCCAGCATCCGCTGCATTGCGCCTGCTCCGGTAGTAGTCAGCGCTGCGGCCACCGGAACAGCACGCTCATGCCGGGCCGGAACCCCTCGATCCGCTCGACCGGCCGGGCCCTGACCTCGAAGCTCTTCACGTCGTAGCCGGACGACTGCCGGGTCGCGCGCCAGGTGGCGAAATCGCCGGCCGGGGCGATGTAGTAGATCTCGAACTCGACGTCCTCGCGCTCGAGCGCGGGGATGTGGCCGTTGATGCGCTTGCCGACCGACGCGCCGCCAAACTGATCCTCGCGCAGGTACATGGCCACCCACATCGCATCGAGGTCGACCAGGGTGAACACGGGGTAGCCCGCCGGCACCAGTTCGCCCACGTCGACCAGTCGTGTGCCGATCTCGCCTGCAACCGGCGCATGCCCGGCCACTTCAGCGCGCGCCGCCTGTACTTCCGCCACCGCCGCCTCTGCCTGCCTGACCTGTGCCTGCGCGGCATCGCGATCCTGGCTGCGCGCGCCCGCCAGGGCCTGGTCGTATTGCGCCCGCGCAGCCGCCTGTTGTTCCTCGGCACTGCGCGCCTGCGCCAGCGCCTCGTCACGACGTTGCCGGCTGACCACGCCCTCGGCATGCAGATTCTCGAGACGACGCCAGGTGGCGTGAGCGAAATCGCGCCCGGCCGCCGCGCGTTTCCAGTTCGCTTCGGCGGCCCGGATCTCCTCGCTGCGCGCGCCCTCTTCCGCCTTTTCCGCCTGCGCGCGCGCCGCAGCCAACATCGCCTCGGCCTGTTCGAGTTTGGCTGCGACCTCCGGGCTGTCCAGTTCGAACAGCACCTGCCCCGCTTCGACACGGTCGCCCTCCCGCACCAGCAGGCGCGCCACCCGGGCGGTGATCTTGGCCGCAACCTTCACGCTGTCGGCATCGGCCATCGCCTGGACCCGGTCCGGAGGCGCGCGGAATGCGAGCCAGATCCCGAACCCGAGCACCATCACCACCAGCAGCGGCCACCATCGCCGCGCCCTTGCACCGGGCCCTGCCGCCACTGGCGTTGAAGCATCCCTTTGCAGGTCGTCGTTCATGGCACCAGCACCTTGTCCGCGGTATGGGAATATTCGAGGAAGCGGTGCGCCTGGCCGCCGGCCTCCAGCAGCTGCGCGAGCGCGACGTCGTACGCATACGCCGCCTGCGCCCGCTCGACCCGCACCGCCCCCAACGCCAGCCGGGCATCGACCACATCGAGCGAGGTCGCCATGCCCTCGCGGAACGACAGTTCCTGCAGGCGCAGATTCTCCTCCGCCTCGGCGATCGCACTGTCCAGCAGTCCGAACTGCCGGCGTGCGGTCTCCATCGCGTTCCAGGCACGGGTCATGCCGATCTCGATCCGGTTGCCGGCTTCGCGCAGCCCGGCCTCGGCACGATCGTGCTGCGCGTGCGCCGCGGCAAGCCGCTGCATCCGCCCGCCTCCCGAAAGGAAGGTGTACTTCAGCCCCAGTCCGATCACCCAGTCGGGGTCGGTCAACAGTGCATCACCATGCCGCAGGTCGTACTGGCCGAACGCGAACACCTGCGGCTTGAGTTCCGCGCGATGCACGCGCACCGACTCGCTCGCCTGTTCGGACAGCGCCTGCAGCCGCAGGCGCTGCGGGTGACTGGTAGCCGCTGAGGCGATGAGTGCATCCAGCGTCTCGACCGGAGCATCGTGGACGAACAGCCCCGAGGTCGGCTCGACATCGCCGCCGGCCCGCAACAGCAGGGCCAGCGTGGCGCGGGCGCTTGCAAGATCACCCATCGCGGCCTGGTAGTCGCGCTCGGCTCGATCCCGGGCCACCGTTGCCTGCAACCGTTGCGCACGGGTCGCGATACCTTCCCGCTCAAGCGCGCGCGCATCGGCCAAGTGGCGCTCCAGTCCATCGCGGACGTCGCGGCGCACGTCCACGGCAAGCTCGGCCAGCTGCTGGCCGAAGTACGCTTGCACCAGTTGCACCATCAACGACTGCGATTCCAGCTCACGCTCCGCAGCGCTCTGGCGCAGGGCCGCGGCGGCGGCATTGCGGGCGGCCGGGATGCGTCCGCCGGTATACAGCGGCAGGATCGCGGTCAGCGAGGGGCGCGTGCGCCAGTCGCGAAACTCGAACGTCAATGGCGACTGGATCCCGTAGTCCTCGGCCACGGGCGCCAGCGATCCCAGCGGAAGCTCCAGGGTCTTCTCGAACTGGATGCGACGGACGTCGATACCGATCTCGGGCAGCCGCAAGCGCCGGCTCGCCTCCAGTTCGGCCGCCTTGCCGCGCACTCCGGCTTCCGCCGCCGCCATCGCGTCGGACACCTCCAACAGGCGCCGCTGTGCCTGCTCGAAATCCAGCGGCACGTGTCCGGGCTGCGGTTGTGCCTGTGTGGCGCTGGCGGCGATCAGAGACGGGGCAATCAGAAGCGAAACCCAACATGCGACCCAGGCCCGCCGTCCCCCGCCTCCGATACGCGCCCCGCACTGTCTGGACATCCGCCCCCCGGTCTTCCTCGATCGGCGCGAGCATGCCTGAACACGCGTGGACAGGGCGTTCACCTCGTCATCATGCCCGCCCCACGGCACAGACAGCCACCGCCAGGCGACCTGTTCTTGCATCGGCACCAACTGATAGCAGCCGGGCATCGCCCATTGTCATAACCGCGATGGAATCCTGAAGTAGTCACTGCCGGGGCACGAGAGGCCTGCGCATCCCGCCAGGTACCCGGCACACCCACCAGGAGACCGCCATGAACACCCCCCGCAACTTCGGCGTGCTTTCCCTCGCCGCCATCAGCGTAGCCCTCATCGCCGCGCCCTCCCCCGCATCCGCAGACGAAGCTTCGGTCAAGGCCCTGTCGGAAATTTCCGGCGTCAGCGAGCGCCATGTCCGCATGGTTCTCGGCGCCCGCACCCCGTACCCCGAGTACCGCATCGTCTACGACCGCAAGAAGAAGCAGCTGGAAGAAGCCATCGGCCCCGAGACCTTCAATCGACTGCTGGCCGGTGACAAGGTCGAACTCGCCCCCCGCCAGGCTCCGTCCCAGGCGATCGCGAAGGCTGAAGTCCGGCCCCAGGAACGGCAACCGTGAGGTCAGGCGGACAGGCGCCCACGCCCGGGTGCCTGTCCGCCGATGGCGAGCCGCCGCCGTCTGTCAGGAGTTCACTTGCCAATCACGCTGCGGTGGCCTGCAACCACCCCTCTCCCCCGTTGGGCATCAAGACAGGGGGTGCATGCTCGCGATACCGGAGGCTGGCGTGTCCCGATTCGCAACCACCCACTGGAGCATCATCGTTCATGGACACGACCAGCCTGGGCAATCGCAGGAGGCCCTGGTCGCTATCTGCGAAACCTATCGTCGCCCGGTGCTCAGCTATCTGCGCAGCCGCGGCCACGACACCAGTGACGCCGAGGACCTGACCCAGGAATTCTTCACCCGCCTGATCGAACAGCGCTGGGACCGGCGCGCCGACCCCGGGCGCGGGCGCTTCCGTTCGTTCCTGCTGACCGCGCTCAACCGCTTCCTGAGCAACGAACATGCCGCCCGGGCCGCAGCCTGCCGCGGCGGCGACCTGCGCCAGGTCGAACTCGACGACAACCTCGGCGATCCCTATCCCGGACGTTCCCCCGAACAGGCCTTCAACCATGCCTGGGCCCTGACCGTGCTGCGCAATGCAGGTCATGCACTGGAACGCGAATGCCGCGGTCCCGACAAGGCCGCACTGTACGAAGCGATCAACGGATTCCTGGTCGAGAAGCCCACCGCCGCCGACTACCAGATCGTCGCTCGCCGGCTGGGCATGAAGCCCAACACCGTGGCCGTGCACGTGCACCGGATGCGCCAGCGCCTGCGCGAGCTGGTACAGGCGGAACTGGTGCAGACCGTGACCGACGCCGAAAGCCTGGAGGCTGAACTGGAGGCCCTGCGCGAAATCGTCGGCATCCCTGGCGGATCCAACGTGGCAGCTGGCTGATGACCGGGTCGACGCAACCACCCTGCGGCCCCGGTCCGGCACGACCGTCACGCTGGTGGCGCAACTCCGCGATCGCGCGTGGCATCTTCGACCGCTCAAGGCCGGATGCCGGCAAGACGTCACCGGCACTGCGCACGCTGCGGCCGGAAACCGCGCCGCCTTCGCGTCCCGGTCCAGATCTCGACGACCCGACACAATGCGATCTCGGCGACTACCGGCTGGTGTCGATGATCGGCCGTGGCGGCATGGGCATGGTCTACAAGGCGCGCCAGCTGTCGCTGCAACGCGACGTCGCGATCAAGCTGCTCGACACTGGCATCTGGGCATCACCGGAGCTGATCGCCGGCCTGTACCGTGAAGCCCGCCATGCCGCCCGCCTGCAACACCCGAACATCGTCGCCGTGTATGGCATCGGTGAAAGCCGCGGCCAGGCCTGGTTCGCGATGCAGTACATCGAGGGCTGCACGCTTGCGGAGCAGATCGATCGCGATGGCCCGTTGCCGCCGGCCGATGCGGCACGGATGATCCTGACGGTCGCGGAAGCGGTCCACTACGCGCACCGGCTCGACATCCTGCACCTGGACCTCAAACCGGGAAACCTGCTGATCGATGCCGATGGTCAACCGCACATCACCGACTTCGGCCTCGCCCGTCGCGTAGACAACACCGATGGCGTCGAGAACGACTGTATTTCCGGCACGCCTGGCTACATGGCTCCGGAGCAGGTACAGATCGGACCGCGCCTGAGCCGGACCACCGATGTCTGGGGGCTGGGCGCGATCCTGTACGAGTCGCTGACCGGCAGGCCGCCATTCGAGGGCGACGATACCAAGGAGATCATCCGCAACGTTGCCCAGGCTGCCGTCCGCCGGCCGCGCGGACAGCGCCCGCTGCCGCCCGACCTGGAAGCCATCGTGATGCGCTGCCTGCGCCGCAGGCCGGATCAGCGCTATCGCACCGCTCGGGCCCTGGCCCACGATCTTTCACGGTTCCTCGAAGGCCACCCGGTCAGTGCACGCCCGCTCAATGTCATCCAGCGTGTGATGCAATGGGCCCTGCGCGAGAAGTGGCTGGCATCGGCAACCGGAGTCGCGATCGCCGCGATGCTGGCCGGGATCGTGGCGACATCGATCCAATGGCGACGGGCCGAGGAACAAGCCACCCTTGCCAGTGAAGTCAATTCATTCCTCAACGAAGACGTGCTGGCATCGATCGATCCTTACATCGAACCGGGCACCGAGCCCGCCAGAATCACCGTCATGGCCATGCTTGAAAACGCCGAAGCCCGGCTCGATGGCCAGCGAGTACACAGCCCTGCCGCACGCGCACAGATCGGCTTGACGCTCGGTCGCGCCTACTTCGGGCTCGGACTGTGGGGCACGGCGCGCACGCGACTGGAAAAGGCGCTGTCCGACGCCCGCTTGTCACTGGGGAACGAGGCAGACCTGACGCTCGATATCGAGCAGCAACTCGCGCGCACGGCCACCTTCGACAGCCAGTACACGCGGGCGGAAGAACTTTATCGCCATCTCCTCGAAGCGCGGCGGAAGCATTCCGGCTGGAACAGCCCGATCACCCTTCAGGCCAGACGAGACCATGTCCAGCTGCTTTACGAGACCGGGATGATCGATCTTGCCCTGACCGAACTCGAGTCCGCGCGCCTCGCTGCCGTCACCCATGCGCCCGATCAGGTGGCGGCCATCGACTGGAAGCTGTCCGACCTGTACACAGAAATCAACCGCTGGGAACATGCCGAAACGCTGGCGCGCCGCGCACTGGCTGCGTCCCGTGACGAACTCGGCCCCTACCATCTGCAATATCTGTGGGAGAGCGTGTCGCTGGCCGACATCCTGCTTCTGCGCGGGAAATGGGACGAGGCCGAAACCCGGTTCCGCACGATCCATGACGACCTGACGCGCATCGTCGGTCCCCGGCACCCGATGACGTTGACGATGGCGCATTACCTCGGGCAGATCAGCCTCGAGCGGGGTGACAGCGATTCCGCCCTGACGCAACTCCGGCATGTCCTGCATGAGCGCATCGAAGTCCACGGAGAGGCGCATAAATGGACGCATTACACGATGAACCGGCTCGGCCAGGCGCTGGTGGCCTCACAGCGTCCCGACGAGGCCATCGAACTGCTCGAACACACCCTCCGGCTCGCAAGCGATGCCGGACATCGCAACCAGGCTCACGTGCTGCTTGTGCAGGACAACCTGGCCAGCGCGCACATCATGAAAGGAGAGCTCGACCGGGCCGAAACCCATCTCGAAGAGGCTCTCTCGAATGCATCCAGGACTCTGCCAGCCAACAACTTCAGAAGAGCGATGCTGGAACGCACCATGGGAAGCCTGCGCGAGAAGCAGTCGCGCCCCGAGCAGGCAGAAGTGCATTACCGGTACGCCGCAGATGTGTTTTCCGAGGGGTTTGGCGAGGACCACCCATGGGTGGTCGACCTTCGGACACGGCTACACTGAGCCCCGTGCCACCGTGTCGACCGCCCTGCAGGCTGCCGCGTACGCCGGCTCAGGCCGCATCCGGCAGCGCGTCCGAACCGGTGTCCATCCCCACGAACCGCTCACGCGCCGGCAGCGATACCAGCACGTCGCCGCGATGCGAGAGCAGGCGCAGGGTGCCGTCCGGATCCTCGGCCAGCGCGGTCAGGCTTTCGACCCAGTCGCCGTCATTGGCGTAGATGCAGCCATCGCGTTCGAACAGATCGGCACGATGAATGTGTCCGCAGACGATGCCGTCCAGTCCGCGCCGGCATGCGTCGTCGACCCCGGCCTGGACGAACCGGCCGATATAGCGTTCGGCCGCACCGCTCCGGCGCTTGAGAAACTCGGACAGCGACCAGTAGCGCATGCCCAGCGCGCGGCGCGCATGGTTGAACATCCGGTTGCCGCTGAGGATGCGGTAGTACAACCAGTCGCCGAGTTTTTCCTGCAGGTTGCCGAAATGAGTGATGGCATCGTAGTCATCGCCATGGGTGACCAGCAGGCGGCGGCCGTCGGCGGTGGCGTGGATGGTACGGCGGCGTACCTGCATGCGCGGCAGCGCCAGCCCGCAGAAGCGGCGGATCGGGCGGTCGTGATTGCCGGGCACGTAGATCAGCTCGGTGCCAGCCCGGCGCAGCGCATGCAGGGCCTCGACCACGCGGTTGTGTGCCGCATCCCAGCGCGCGCGGCGCTGCGCCATCCACCACAGATCGACGATGTCGCCGACCATGTACAGGCGATCGCAACGCAGACTGCCGAGAAAATCGGCAAGCTCCGCTGCGTGACAGTGCTTTGAACCCAGATGAACATCAGAAATGAAGACGGCGCGTCGCCGGGGTGGCAACTGCGCTACGGGAGTGGAGACAGTTGCCGGGGGTTCATGCGCGGGCGCCCACGTCTTGCGGGTGGCCGGGAATTCGAAGGTAGCGGGCGCGTTTCTTCGGTCGCAACCTGTCCAGGTCGACCTCGATCAGGCCGTCGACCGAGTCGCTGAAGTCCGGATCGACGCCGAAGGCGAGGAAACGCGCGCCACCCGGTTCGCACAGGTCGGTGTACTGCTTGTAGAGCATCGGCAGGGTCGCGCCGAGCGCATCGAGGTTGTCGCGCAGCACCCGGAACGCGGTGGCGGCGTCAAGCGCCGGATCGAAGTCCGGCGGCGCAGCGCGATACCGGAACGGCCGGTTCGACACCACCTGCCCGGCCTCGCCGCCGTAGTAGCGTGCGTAGTAAGCGACGATCTGTTCGCGTGCCTCGACCGGCAGCGCGGCACTGATCGAGACCGGCCCGAACAGGTAGCGCACATCCGGATGACGGGCGAGATAGGCCCCGATCCCCTGCCACAGGTAGTCGATGCTGCGGCTGCCCCAGTACTCCGGCGCGACGAAGCTGCGCCCCAGCTCCATGCCTTCGAGCAGGCGCGGCACGGTTTCATCGGCATAGCGAAACAGCGATGCGGTGTAGAGCCCGGCCATCCCGCGCATCGGCAGCACATCGGCACCGCGGGCGATGCGGTAGGCGCCGGCGATCCGCGACTGGGCCGCGTCCCAGACCAGGATGTGCTCGTACCAGCCGTCGTACTCGTCGACATCGAGCCGGCGTCCGGTGCCCTCGCCGACCTGGCGGAAAGTCAGCTCGCGCAAGCGGCCGATCTCGCGCAGCAACGGTGCGCCCGTAGCCAGTCGACCGACCCGGATCTGCTTGCCGTCGAAGGTCTCGCCGAGCAGGGTCATGGCTTCGACTCCGGCCCGGATCTGCACCGGGTCGACGCGATCGATCAGCGGTTCCGGCCCGGCCATTGCCGGTCGTTCGTGCCGGGTGCCGATCGAGAACAGTTCGCGCCGTACCCGGCGCAGCACCTCGGTCGGTTTCGCATCCGCCGACAGGTTCAGCGGCCGGCCGATCCGCAGCGCGATCCGGCGCTGGCGGCGGGCGAACATCTCGCGCGCGAGCAAGGCGGTGCCCACCGGCTTGAACAGCGCCGAGGCACCGTAGAAGAACGCCGAATTGCGCGTCTCGACCCGGATCGGCAGCACCGGCGCCCCGGTCGCACGCGCGAAACGCAGGAAGCCGCGCCGCCAGCGCCCGTCGGTGACCCCGCGCAGCCCGAGTCGGGCGACTTCGCCGGCCGGGAACACGATCACGCATTGTTCGGCCTCCAGCGCGGCCTCGACCGCGCGCAGGCTGTCCGCGCCCGGTCGCCCGCCGAGGATTCTCACCGGCAGCAGCAGGTCGTCGAGGCTGTCGATCACCGACAGCAGATCGTTGGCGACGATCCGCACGTCGCGGCGCACGCTGCCGACCAGGTCAAGCAGGGCCAGCGCATCGAGCGCCCCGGACGGATGGTTGGCGACGATCAGCAGCCGCCCGCGGGCCGGGATGCGCGCCCGTTCGGCCGGGTCATGGCTGTAGCGCGTCTGCAGGAAGTCCAATGCCGCGGACACGAAGTCGAAACCACGCAGATGGCCGTTGTCCTCCAGGAAGCGTTCCGCCGCATCCAGCCGCGACCAGCGACCAAGGGTGCGCAGGAGGGGACGGGAGAGTCGGGCGCGGCGCCCGGAGAACCAGTGCGGAAAACGTTGCTGCAGGCGCTGTTCGATCTTGCCCATACGTTTCAAGCGTCACGCCAGCCTTTGGCCGCCTGCGCGCAGCTTCGCGCCAGCCCGCGACAATCAGATGTCGTCCCGGCGACAGAGCCATGACAGTCTCACCGTTATCCCGGCGCTAGCGCTTTACAGCAGCCGAATGGCTGATCAAGCCGGGATGACGGGCAGACGCCTTAATCTCCGGCAACCCCCGTAACATGCACAATGCACCCCGGCCCGCACTTCGGTATCATGCGCGGCCATCCTTTCATCCGAATCGAAGGATAAACATCCTTTTTTGGAGCCGCCGCATGTCCAGCTACCTGTTCACCTCCGAATCCGTGTCCGAAGGCCATCCGGACAAGATCGCCGACCAGATCTCCGATGCCGTCCTCGACGCGATCCTCGCGCAGGACAAGCGTGCGCGCGTCGCTTGCGAGACGATGGTGAAGACCGGTGCCGCGATCGTCGCCGGCGAGGTCACCACCACCGCCTGGGTCGACATCGAGGAGCTGACCCGCAAGGTCATCAACAAGATCGGCTACGACAATTCCAGCGTCGGCTTCGATGGCCACACCTGCGCGATCATCAACATGCTCGGCAAGCAGTCGCCTGACATCGCCGCCGGCGTGGATGGCAGCAAGAAGAAGCAGAAGAAGCCGGAAGAACAGGGCGCCGGCGACCAGGGCCTGATGTTCGGCTACGCCTGCAACGAGGCGCCGGAATTCATGCCCGCGCCGATCTACTACAGCCACCGCCTGGTCGAGCAGCAGGCCAAGGTGCGCAAGAACGGCAAGTTGTCCTGGCTGCGCCCGGACGCCAAGAGCCAGGTCACCCTGCGCTACGACAACGACAACCGCATCATCGGCCTCGACGCGGTGGTGCTGTCGACCCAGCACGACCCGGGCATCAGGCAGAAGGACCTGGTCGAGGCCGTGCGCGAGCACATCCTCAAGCCGGTGCTGCCGAAGAAATGGTACGAGTCGCTGCCGAAGAACAAGGTCCACATCAACCCGACCGGCATCTTCGTGATCGGCGGCCCGGTCGGCGACTGCGGCCTGACCGGACGCAAGATCATCGTCGACACGTACGGCGGCATGGCCCGCCACGGCGGCGGCGCGTTCTCCGGCAAGGACCCGTCCAAGGTCGACCGCTCGGCCGCCTACGCCGCCCGCTACGTGGCCAAGAACGTGGTCGCCGCCGGCCTGGCCGACAAGTGCGAGGTGCAGGTGTCCTACGCCATCGGCGTGGCCGAGCCGACCTCGATCTCGGTCACCACGTTCGGCACCGGCAAGATCAGCGACGACAAGATCGAGAAGCTGATCCGCAAGCACTTCGACCTGCGCCCCTACGGCATCGTCAAGATGCTGGACCTGATCCACCCGATCTACCAGCAGACCGCGGCCTACGGCCACTTCGGCCGCAAGCCGAAGGAAGTCGGCTACATCGATGCCGACGGCAAGAAGCAGACCGCGACCGCCTTCTCCTGGGAGAAGACCGACAAGGCCGAGGAACTGCGCAAGGCAGCCAAGCTGTAACTGGTCCTTGAAGCCCGCCGTTGAACCCTTCTCCCTCACGGGAGAGGGTTGCGGTTGGGGTAAGACACGGGCCGCGCAAGCGGCCCGTGGTCGTTCCGGCTCCGCCAACGCCTCCAATCGCGGCGTCAGGCCGGATCGTCGTGTCGCCGCTCCGGCGCTACCCAAGGCCCGGCTGATGGCGGAGCACGCCCCCAAGCGACCTTGGAACTCCCGTCAGCGACGGGGTGCGACCAGGCGGTATTCCTTGCCGTCGTTGGCGCTGCCCGGTTCAAGACGCGCGCACAGCCGACCGTCATGGCAGAGGGTGACATCGGCCCGGTTGTAGGCGCGCAGCAACTCGAGCTCGACCTGGTTGCGCGCAACCTCGCGCTGCAGATACCACAGCCCGACCGAGCCGATGGCCAGCGCCAGCAGCAGGACCAGCCCGACCGCGGTGGTGACCATCAGCAGCCGCTTCTCCAGCGTCGCCGCCTGACGGGCCAGCTGGGCGAAACCCTGCCCTGCCGCATCGACCTGCTTGCGGCTGTCGCCGGCCGCTCGCTGGAACTCGTTCAGCGAATTGCCGAGCCCGCCCTTGACCGCCTGCGCGACATCGCCGGAGACACGCCCGAGCGCATCGTCGGCAGCCTTGCGGATCTGCTGCGGCGCCTCCTCGACCACGCGTTGCAGGCGCGCGGCATTGTCGCGATTGGCTCGCCCGGTTTCCTCGCTTCGACGCTTGAACAGGTCCAGCAGCTCGGCGGCGCGAACCACGGTTTCCTTCAGATTTTCAGTATTCACACATCATTCTCCGTCCCGGTGCGGGTCGGGCCGGAGTGCGGCGGAGGGACATCGCGCCAACGGCCTGCCCGGCCGCACGATGATCAACGCTGCCTCCCGCCGGGCTTCACCGCTGCAGGGCTTCCTGCTGCCGGCCCTGGGCCTGCTCGGCAGCCTGTTGCAATTGCGCATCCACCCGCATCTCGGCCTCCTCGCGCAGCGCCCGCGCATGATCGGAAGCACCGACGTCGCGGATCGCCCGGTCGAGCGCGGGACCGCCCTGTTCCGCGGCCCGATCGAGATGATCGAACAGCCGGGAGGGGTCCGCGTCGCGAGGCAGGCTGCCGATTTCCGGCGCAGGATCGGGACGGCGCCATTCGGTTCCGCTCAGCACCGCGCCCTGCGCCGAACGCACCGTCGCGTCGATGGCAGTGAAGCGGCCATCGGCGGGATCGCCCATCGAGTAGCGGTACAGATTTTCCGAGAACGCATACGGCTCGCTGCCGATGCGCCGCGCCATCGAGATCGCGAACTCCATGTTCTCGACCGGCTGACCGGATGCCTGGCGCTGCTCGATCCAGCTGCGGTCCTGTTGCGAGGCGGCCTGCACCTGCCCCATGAACGCCCGCATCTGCGTTTCGTTGAACTCGATGACGACCTTGTCGCCCGCCTGGACCGGCCCGCCGCTGGCCCGCGGATCGCCGGCGATCGCGACGTTCAGCATCTCCGCCATCGCACGCTCCTCCGCGGCCTCGTTACGGCCGAGCATGTTGCGCTCCACCCAGCTGGCTTCGGGGCGGTCGGTGTCGACCGTGAAGCGGTAGGCCCGCATGCCGGCAAGCTCGTTGCCGTCGGCGTCGAAACGCTGCACCACCTGCAGGGGCACGTTGCCCGAATACTGCAGATCTGAAGTCCGGGCGTAGGAGCCGTCGGCATAGGTGGTGGTGACGAACTGCCCGGTGTTCGCCGGTCCGGCCAGGTCGGCCTGCAGGCGCAGTTGTTCCGGTCCCAGACCCAACTGCAGCCGGGTCTGCGAATTGAAGTCGGTGCGCTGGATCGTCGCGACCTCGCTGACGCCGGGCGTCTGGTGCGCGACCTCGCCGGTACCGACGAAGTGCGCGAACGCCGCCTGGCCATCGGGCGAGGAGAGGTCGAAACGCGCGGTCTGCAGCATGGAGCTGCCCAGCGCGTCCTGGCGGCCGAGCATCGCGGTCGCGATATCGGACTTCACGCCCACCGCGTTGAACGCCTCCACGGCCTGGTTCGGCCCCATCACCACCCGCACAGAGTCGCCGTCGCGGGTGATCGAATAGCTGACGCCCTCGGCCTCCCTCAGCTGGCTGCTGATCGCGATGTGCCTGAACGTCGCCTCGAAGGCGGTGCCGGCGAAATCCTGCTGATTCAGGGTGACTGTCGCGCCATCCGGGACCGTGGTCGGGTCGAACGGGTTGATCCGCGCGGCCTCGGCGAAATCGCGTCCCTCGCCTGGCAGGATCACCCCGTACTTCACCCGGCTTCCGGCGCTGAGCATGGCCTCGGCCGAGACGCTGCCGGCATCCGCGCTGTGCCTGACCGACGCTGCCACGACTTCCTGCGACAGGCTGACCTCGGTGTTGCCGCCGACCGTGCGCACGCCGCTCTCGACGCTGCCGCCCGCACCGACCCGCACCCCACCCAGCTGCGGCAGCGGCACCGAACCCTGCACCGCGCCCTTGAGGCTGCCGTCGCCCGGATTCCACTCCAGCGCGTGCCCGACGCCGTCGACCTGGCTGGACACGCCGAAGCTGTTGCCCGAAACGCCGGCAGCGGGACTGAAACCACGTTCATCGATGCCGCCGGTCACGCTCATAGGCGCTGGCGGAATATTCAACGCCTCGCCGGCGACCAGCCGCCGGACCGACAGCTGATGCTCCGGATTGGCGGCATCGAGCATCTGCAGGGTGACGCCGTAGCGCCCGGCGATAGCGGCCAGTTCGTCCTCGGCCCGGATGACGTATTCCCGGCTGTCGCTGGTTCCTTCCATGAGAATCCCTTCAAGAATGTGAAATATGAATGGCGAATGCGGATTGTAGCAACGCGCGGTTACCGGTTGCCGACATCCGCGCCTGTCGCCCGCTCCCGGCATCCCGATTCCGAAAAACGATAGAATTACCGCTCGCTTCCGCCGAGGGGCGCTGCGACCGCACGGTACACCGCGCGGCCAGGCTCGGCGGGGCTCAACACGTACCAACGGCGCCCGGTTTGGCGAGGCTTGACGGCCTGCCCTCACCCCTACCCTCTCCCGCAGGTGGGAGAGGCGGAAAAACCGGAGCTACTCCACGATGAACGCTGTACAGAAGACCTTCTCCCAGGACGGCGACTACAAGATCGCCGACATCACCCTGGCCGACTGGGGCCGCAAGGAAATCGACATCGCCGAGCACGAGATGCCGGGCCTGATGTCGATCCGCCGCAAGCATGCAAGTGACGCGCCGCTCAAGGGCGTGCGCGTGACCGGCTCGCTGCACATGACCATCCAGACCGCGGTGCTGATCGAGACGCTGAAGGACATCGGCGCCGACGTGCGCTGGGCCTCGTGCAACATCTTCAGCACCCAGGACCACGCCGCCGCCGCGATCGCCGCCTCCGGCACCCCGGTGTTCGCCTGGAAGGGCGAGACGCTGGAGGAATACTGGGACTGCACCTTGCAGGCACTGAGCTTCCCCGACGGCAAGGGCGGCTTCCTCGGCCCGCAGCTGGTGGTCGACGACGGTGGCGACGTGACCCTGCTGATCCACAAGGGTCTGGAACTGGAGAACGGCTCCAATTGGGTCGACGAAAAGGCCGCCTCGCACGAGGAACAGGTCATCAAGAACCTGCTCAAGCGCGTCGCCAAGGAGCGCCCCGGCTTCTGGACCACCGTGGCCAAGGACTGGAAGGGCGTGTCCGAGGAGACCACCACCGGCGTCCACCGCCTCTACCAGCTGGCTCAGGACGGCAAGCTGCTGGTGCCGGCGATCAACGTCAACGACTCGGTCACCAAGTCCAAGTTCGACAACCTGTACGGCTGCCGCGAGTCGCTGGCCGACGGCCTCAAGCGCGCGATGGACGTGATGCTGGCCGGCAAGGTCGCTGTGGTGTGTGGCTACGGCGACGTGGGCAAGGGCTGCGCGCACTCGCTGCGTGCCTATGGCGCGCGCGTGGTGGTCACCGAAATCGACCCGATCTGCGCCCTGCAGGCGGCGATGGAAGGCTTCGAGGTCAACACCATCGAGAGCACCCTGGGCCGCGGCGACATCTACGTCACCACCACCGGCAACAAGGACATCATCACTGTCGAGCACATGCAGGCGATGAAGGACCAGGCCATCGTCTGCAACATCGGCCACTTCGACAACGAGATCCAGGTCGACGCGCTGTATGCGCTCAAGGGCGTGGAGAAAATCAACATCAAGCCGCAGGTCGACAAGTTCGTGTTCCCGAACGGAAACGCGATCTTCCTGCTCGCAGAGGGCCGCCTGGTCAACCTCGGCTGCGCCACCGGCCACCCCAGCTTCGTGATGAGCAACTCGTTCGCCAACCAGACCCTCGCCCAGATCGACCTGTGGGCGAACAAGGACCAGTACGAGAACAAGGTCTACCTGCTGCCGAAGAAACTCGACGAGGAAGTCGCCCGCCTGCACCTGGAGAAGATCGGCGTCAAGCTGACCAAACTCACCCAGGAACAGGCCGACTACATCGGCGTGCCGGTCGACGGACCGTTCAAGCCGGAGCACTACCGCTATTGATCGAAACGGGGCCGGCCGCGTGCCGGCCCCGTCTTCGCCTCGCGCACGCTCCGGAGCCTGCGGCGTGGATCACGCGCCGCATTATTGGAAGCAGCAAAACCCCCTCTGAACGCGTTCGTTGGATCGGCGTGAATTCAGCTGCGGTTGGCCACTTCAGGACGCGGCTTGCACGCCCGCAGGCGGATCTTGTGCTTGTGCCGATCAAGGCAAGCCACGGACCGCCGCCATGCGTGCGCTGCTGGTGTCCACCCTCGCCTTCGCCACCACCTTTGCGGTTGCGCTGAGCTCTGCGGCGCCCCGCGGCGCCCAGGCCGCAACCGGCGTCGCACGCTGCGCGATGCCCGACGGCACGCATGCCTACACCGACACCGGATGCCGCAGCCTCGGCGGCGCGCACGTGATCCTGTCCACCGAACTATTGAACCGGATCCGGCGCGAACGTCGCCACGAATCGCGACTGACCGGCGAACCGCTGGTCGAGCATGGCCTGCTGGCGGGATCGGTGGCGGTGGCGGCCCGTCGTCCGCTGGCTCACGGTTGCGCGACCACGCCGCGGCAGCTGGCGCTCGACCTGCGCGCGTCCGTGGTGCTGGGAAACGTGAACCGTATCGCCGAGAGCTTCGACTGGGCCGGCATGTCGCACAATCAGGCGATGCAGGTCATGACGCGGATCGAGCAACTGGTGGGACTGGCCGTGGTGGATGCGGAGTATTTCGGTGCGACCATGGGGATGGGTGCACCGGAGGCCGGCGATAGCGGCACCATGCAGGTGATCCTGCAGGACGCCAGCATGCAGAAGGTTGCCGACTTCGACGTTCGCCGCGACAGCGGTTGCTACTTCCTGCGCCACGCATGGATTGCCTGAGCCATTGCCAGAAGCGCCTGCATCACGGCCGCCAGTTCGCATTGCCCTCCCAGAACGCCACGGCCTTGCGATACGCCTCGCGATCCAGCGGCACACCTGATCCGCCCTCCTCCACGCCCAGCGCGTTGCGCATCATGGTGATCGGCGCCATCGGGATTTCCTCCGGCTCGGCGGTGTAGAGGCAGCCGACGATGCCCCAGTCGCCGTCGATGGGTGCGCCCTCCTTCGCCATCTGTTCGGCGCTGTAGAGGATCACGACCAGGTACTCCGCGACCGGCGGTTCGACGCCTTCGAACCAGCGCGCCAGCACCGGCAGCTCGTCCCGGGTGCGCGCTTCGTAGGCGGAGCGCAGCAGCTGCCGGTTGTCGTCGGTGATCGGCACGGTCAGGCAGCGGGTCGAGGTCCAGTTGCGATGCACGTGCAGCCGGCAGAACGGCGCATAGCCGTCGAGCACTTTCAGCGGTGATTCCTCGTTCAAGCGCTGCTCGAACTGCTCCGGCGTGCAGTCCTGGATGGTGTTGCGGCGCGTTTCCTTCGGAAACAGGCGGGCACGGGCGAAGTCGGTGAGGACGATGGACATGGGCGTGCGTTGGCGAAGACGACCCACAGGGTACCGTCCCGCCCTCGGGCGTCGCACTGATGCCGGCGGCACATCCTTCCCCGAGGCCATCGCAAGGCCCTCACCCGTAAAATTTTACATTCATCGCGATAAAGAGATAGACTGCCGCCACCCCCATCCGCGACACCGCGCATGATCCCGATCAGCTTCGAGTTCTATCCGCCCAAGACCGACGAGCAGCGCGCGCAGCTCGAGCGCACCGCGAAGAAGCTCAAGACGCATTCACCCGAGTACGTGAGCGTGACTTTCGGTGCCGGCGGTTCGACCCTGAGCCACACGCCCGAGGCGATCCAGAACCTGTCCACCGCCCACGGCTACAGCGCAGCGCCGCACATCACCTGCATGGGCGGTTCGCGGCAGGAGATACGCGGCCTGCTCAAGCTGTACCGGGCGATGGGCGCGAAGCGGCTGGTGACCCTGCGCGGCGACCTTCCCTCGGGCATGGTCAGCCCGGGCGACCTGCGCTACGCCAACGAACTGGTCGAGTTCATCCGCGCCGAAACCGGCGACCATTTCCACATCGAGGTCGCCGCCTACCCCGAGATGCACCCGCAGGCGCGCGACGCCCACGCGGACATGAAGCACTTCATCGCCAAGGTCCGGGCCGGCGCCGACGGCGCGATCACCCAGTACTTCTACAACGCCGATGCCTACTTCCGCTTCGTCGACGACGTGCGCGCGGCCGGCATCGACATCCCGATCGTGCCCGGGATCATGCCGATCTCGAACTTCAGCCAGATCCGCCGCTTCTCGGAGATGTGCGGCGCCGAGATCCCGCGCTGGGTCGCCCAGCGCATGCTCGCCTATGCCGACGATGCCGAGAGCATCCGCACGTTCGGCGCCGAGGTGGTCGCGCAGCTGTGCCAGCGCCTGATCGACGGCGGCGCGCCGTCGTTGCACTTCTACACGTTGAACCTGGCCAAGCCGACGCAGAGCGTGATCGAACGGTTGCGTTGAGGGGGCAGCGGCGTCCCGGCCAGGATGACGGCGGATACCAGCGGCGCTAGGCTGCCGGGATGCCATCGCCCCGCCTGATCGTCGCCCTGCTCCTGCCTGCGCTGGCGGGCCTGGCATCCGGCTGGCCGGACGACGCCGAAGCACAGATCCGCCGCTGCACCGCGCCCGACGGCACCAGCGTGTTCACCGACCAGCGCTGCGAGGACGTCGACAGCGTCGCCCGCCTGCCCGACATCAGCGGCTCCACCGGCAGCCGTGCCGGCGCGCTGCGTCCGCGCTGCATGCGCAGCGTCGATGAACTGGTGATGGAGATGACCCTGGCCTTCGACGCCCGCGATGGCAACCATCTCGCCGGCCTCTACCACTGGACCGGCATGTCGTCGGGCAGCGGCTATGCGACGATCGAGCGGCTCGACCGCATGGTCCAGCGGCCGTTGGTGGGCATCGTGCCGGTCCTGCCGTCGGAGTCGGAGCCGGAGTCCGCGCCCGCCGCAGCGGCAGACGCGGCCACCGGCCCGGACATGCCATCGGCACCGGAGCGGCACGTCCCGGCATGGGAAACCTGGGCCTGGACCGGTGCTCGCGCCACTGCTGCCGACGATGAGGATCCGGCCATGCCCACGGCCGATGGCGGTACCGCCGCCAGGCATGAGGCAGCAACCACTCCATCGCCGCCGCCGCGCCCACGTCCGCGCCCGGTGGCCCTGCGCATCGAGCAGACCGGGAGCAACGACGCCCACGCCACCAGCACCGTGTTCGGCCTGACCCGCCACTTCGGCTGCTGGTGGATCAGTGGCTGAGGCCCATCGCCAGCGGCCGCGCCACGCGGCAGAATGAGCGACTTTCCCGACACCACGGATGCACGCAATGCAGTACCCCGACTGGATCTGGCACAACGGCGAAATCAAGCGCTGGCAGGATGCGACCACCCACATCATGGCGCATGCGCTGCACTATGGTTCGTCGGTCTTCGAGGGCATCCGCAGCTACGAGACACCGGACGGCCCGGCGATCTTCCGCCTGACCGACCACAACAGGCGCCTGTATGCCTCAGCCCGGATCTACGACATGGAACTGCCGTACGACCTGGCGACGCTCAACGCAGCCTGTCGCGAGGTGATCCGCAGGAACGAGCTGACCCGCGCCTACCTGCGTCCGTTCGCCTGGCGCGGCCTGGGCGGTTTCGGGCTGTCGGCCGACACGCCGATCGAAATGAGCGTGGCCACCTGGTTCATGGGCCCCTACCTCGGCGACGAGGCGCTGGAGACCGGCATCGACGCCTGCGTCTCGAGCTGGCAGCGATTCGCGCCCAACACCATCCCGGCCGGTGCCAAGGCCGGCGGCAACTATCTGTCCGGCCAGCTGATCGCGCGCGAAGCGCGGCGACTGGGCTTCGGCGAGGGCATCGCGCTGGCCTCGACCGGCCTGCTCAGCGAGGGCGCGGGCGAGAATCTGTTCCTGGTGTTCGATGGCGCCCTGCACACCACCCCGGTCAGTGCCGCGTTGCTCAACGGCATCACCCGCAACACCTTGATCACCCTGGCCCGCGATGCTGGCATCGAGGTGATCGAACGCGACCTGCCGCGCGAATACCTGTACCTGTGCGACGAGCTGTTCATGTGCGGCACCGCGGCCGAGATCACGCCGATCCGCTCGGTCGATGGGCGCCAGGTCGGCGCCGGCAAGCCCGGTCCGGTCACCCGCCGCATGCAGGAGCTGTTCTTCGGCCTGTTCGACGGCCGCACGCCGGACAAATACGGCTGGCTGGAGCCGCTCTGAGCGATCACTTCACGCTGTAGCCCACGACATCACCCTGTGGCGCGGGGAAACCGCACCCGTGGCCGTCACGAGGGTCCCCGGGTGCGGCTTCGCCTTACCCGGGCTACTTCAATCGAGGGGTTTACGCTCCTCGCCCGGTACGAAACCCAGCGTCGCCACCACGCCCTCGACTCGGCCCGGGGCAACCCGCACGCTCCAGCCGTACAGCTCGCACAGGCGGCGCACGATCGACAGGCCGATGCCGCCACCCTGCGAATGACCGGCATGACTGCCGCGATAACCCCGCTCGAACAGGCGGGCCGCATCCTCGGGACTGAGGCCGGGGCCGGAATCGATCACCTCGACCGCCTCGGGCAACAGACGCACGATCACCTCGCCCTGCCGGGTGTACTTGACCGCATTGCCGATCAGGTTGCCCAGTGCGACCGACACCGCGGCCTCGGGGGCATCGACCACCAGTTCGCTATGCCCCTCGATCCGCAGCTCCAGCGGCTTGCCGGCGATCTGCGCGCGGTGGACGTCGAGCAGTTGCTCGGCAACCTTTCCGACGTCGGTGGCGCCATGCCCGCGCTCGCTGCGCGACAGCAGCAGCAGCGCGCTGATCAGGTCGGTGCCCTGCTGTTCGGCACGCTGGATGCGCAACAGACGGGCCCGGCTCTTGTCGTCCAGATCGGGCCGCGACAGCAGCAGCTCGACCGCACCCTTGATCACCGCCAGCGGCGTGCGAAGTTCATGGCTGACATCGGAGTTGAACTCGCGATCGCGCTTGACCACCTCGGTCAGGCGGGTCGCGTAGTCGTCCAGCGCCTCGGCCAGCTGACCGACCTCGTCGTCGGGAAAGTGACTGGCCAGTTGCTCCGGCTTCGAACTGCCGCCAGCCTCCTTGAGCCGGCGCGCCAGCTCCGACACCGGGCTCATGACCCGCGACGCCGACCACCAGCCGATCAGCAGCGACAGCAGGGTAAACACCAGTACCGCGCCGTAAATCGCACGATTGAACTGCGCCTCGCCACGCACGGCCTGGGTCATGTCGTAGGCAAGGAAGAACCATTCGTCCGACGTCTTGCGCACCGCCAGCTTGTAGGCGAACGACGAGCCGTCGGGATTGGTGCCGGTGACGTTGTGGATGCCATCGCCGAACTCGTACCAGTCCGGCTCTTCCAGCCGCAGCGTCTCGAAGTTCTCGCGTTTCACCACACGTGCGAGCATCTGCTGCACTGGCAGGTCGGGATTGCGGGTCGGGTCGGAATAGAACCGCCGCGCGTACTCGTCGATGTTGCTGTTCATCACGTCCTCGACCAACTGGTTCTCCACCCGGTTGCGGGTGTAGTTGGTCGCCCATGCGAACAATGCGGTCAGCCCGAAGCCGAGCAGGACGAAGGCCAGGATGATGCGGCTGCGCAGCTGACGGCGGAACCGCCTGCGCCGGCGCAACCGGCGGGGCGTCACATCAACTGCGGTCATCGGGCGCCGCGATGCGATAGCCGATACCGTGACGGGTCTGGATCAGCGGCACTTCGAAGGGCTTGTCGGCCACCGCGCGCAAACCATGGATGTGCACGCGCAGGCTGTCGGAGTCCGGCAGCTCCTCGCCCCAGACCCGGGTCTCCAGCTCCTGCCGGGTGACCACCGCCGGCGAGGCCTCCATCAATGCCTGCAGGATCTTCAACGCAGTCGGATTGAGCTGCAGCAGCTTGCCCTGGCGACGGACCTCGAGCGTGTCGAGGTTGTATTCCAGGTCGGCGACGTTGAGCACCCGGGTCTGCACGCCGCGGCCGCGGCGCGAGAGTGCGTTCAATCGCACTTCGACTTCCTGCAGCGCGAACGGCTTGATCAGGTAGTCGTCGGCACCGGAGTCGAAGCCGGCCAGCTTGTTGTCCAGAGTGTCGCGGGCGGTAAGCATCAGCACCGGGGTCTGCTTGCGCGCCTCGTTGCGCAGCTTGCGGCAGACCTCCAGGCCGTCCATGCCGGGCAGGCTGAGGTCGAGCACGATGGCGTCGAAGTCGTGCACCACGGCCAGATGCAGACCGGTGATGCCATCGGCGGCGAAATCGACGGTGTGGCCGCGATCCTCTAGGAAGTCGCCCAGGTTGGCAGCGATGTCCTGATTGTCCTCGATCACGAGTATGCGCATCACACTTCCTTTCAATGACAAGGTAAGGATGGCGGCCACGTTGGCGCAGCCGCCGCTGGACGATCTGCCGTCGGCCAGCAGCCATTGGACCGGCCCTTTGCCGCACGGTTCCGCCACACGGAGGATCAGTCGATTCTGCCAGAGCCCTCGGTGGACGATGTGGCAAATGCATCCAGGTATGCCACAGCGCAAACAATAAAAGGGCCCAGGGCGGGGTCGCCGCGCCTGGGCCAATAATGCAAGGGGTACTGCCCCGATACCGTAACCTGCTGTATCCAGCCGACTGACTTGGAAGCTGCAGAGCTGCGGCAGGGCAAGCCTACCCCGGATCCGATTAAACCATCGTTAAAGGCACAAGGCGTCAAGCATGCAGCTCGACTAAAAAATCGCCTAAATTCTCCTAAAAATCCTAAACTTCGCCTATCATCTTCCAAAAATAGATCTCTATTTTCGCTTCGCCGCTGCCCGTTTGGCCGCGCGGCGCTTGTGGCGCTGGGCGCTGTAGCTGACGATCTCGGCGGCAATGTCGACCCCGCTCGCCTCTTCGATGCCCTCCAGCCCTGGCGAGGCATTGACCTCCAGCACCAGCGGGCCGCGCGCGGAACGGATCAGGTCGACACCGGCCACACCGAGACCGAGCACGCGCGCCGCACGGATCGCGACATCCTGTTCGGCCTTCGTCGCCTTGATGCCACGCGCACGACCGCCACGGTGCAGGTTGGAGCGAAAGTCGCCCTTCGGTGCCTGCCGCTTCATGGCCGCGACAACCCTGCCGCCAACCACGAAACAGCGCAGGTCCGCGCCCTTGGCCTCGGCCACGAACTCCTGGACCAGGAACTGCGCGTAAAGCCCGCGCAACGCCTCGATCACCCCGCGCGAGGCCGACAGCTTCTCGGTCAACATCACCCCCGCGCCCTGGGTGCCTTCGTTCAACTTGATCACGTGCGGCGGCGGGCCGAGCATCGACAGCAGGTCGTTGGTGTCATCCGGATTGTCGCCAAACACGGTCGCGGGAAGACCGATCCCCTGCGCCGCCAGCATCTGGTGGCTGCGCAGCTTGTCGCGCGCGCGCAGGATGGCGTCGGACGGGTTCGGGGTGAAAGTGTCCATCAACTCGAACTGGCGCAGCACCGCACTGCCATAGCGGGTGACCGATGCGCCGATGCGCGGGATGACGACGTGGTAGCCCGACATCGCCCGACCCTTGTAGTGCATCTGGAAGTCGTCGTTGGCGATGCGCATGTAGCAGCGCAGCGGGTCGAGCACGCGCACGGAATGGCCGAGATCGCGGGCCGCTTCGGCCAGGCGCCGGGTCGAATACAGCTTGGCGTTGCGCGAGAGGATCGCGAACTTCATGACGGAATCACCGGGAAAATTACCGGAAAGGGCCGGGACGGCGGTGGACGACGGCGGCCATGCCCGGCTCAAGCCGGCCATGGAGGAAGGATCGTGCCGGATCGATCGTGAACGTTCCGGCGATGGCGGTGCGCCCCAACAGCATCGGGAACAGCATGCCGCGGCGGTCCGACAGGTTTATTTCAATCTCGCGCTCGACCCCGGCCAGCCGCATCGGAGTGCGCAGGAACACCCGCCGGGTCGCATGGCCGCCGGAGTCGGTGACCTCGCGCTCGTCGAACACCGGCGCGGCGGCTTCGATGCTGTGCCCGGCGGCATCGCCCGGGGTCAACGCGAAGCCGACCCACGGCGCACCGCGCTCGACGAACCGCCACTGCCGGTCGACATGCAATGCCGAGCTGCGCGCGCCGCTGTCGACCTTGGCCCGCACCGCGTCCAGTCCCAGTGCGGGTAAGGCGACCCACTCCCGCCAGCCGAGCACGATCGTGGATGACATCAAGCCTCCGGAAGCACACCGCCAATGAAAAGCGGCGGCCCCGATACACGGGACCGCCGCTGCAATGCTGGAGCGGGTGATGGGAATCGAACCCACGCCATCAGCTTGGGAAGCTGAGGTTCTACCATTGAACTACACCCGCGTGCTGCGAAGTCTACGCCGCGCGCGCGTCATGAAGCAATGCGGCGATGAACACCCGGGCCACGAGGACCCGGGCATCCCCGGCCACGGTCAGAAGCCGCGACCGAGGCTCGCGAACAGCGACACCGCATCCTGGCCGTTCCGCGCGACCGTGCCGGTCAGGCCGATGTCGGCATCCATCCCGAACAGCCTGCTGCGCGCACCGAACACGAGGGTGCCGTAATCCTTGTCGATGGACAGCCCCGGCACCGCGTACGGTGCGGAAGCCGGCAACGACTGCAGGCGGGCGAAGACTTCCTCATCGGCATCCTCGAATTCGCGATCCCAGGTCAGCCGCGCGTACGGTGAGATGTGGCCGTCGACGTTGAACCGGGCCTGCCAGCCGAGCCGGCCGACCAGCGAGTCGACATCGCGCTCGGGATAGGCGAGCGAGGTCGCCAGCGACGGCTGGTCCTCGCGCATCTCGTCGATCTTGATCCGCTGCGAGACCAGCGACAGCACCGGCCCATGGCGCGTCGTGCCGCGGGCGAACTCGTAGCCGGCATCGAGGGCGACGGTCAGGTTGCTGCCATCGGCCGAGCCGCGGTGCAGGCGGGTGGCATCGCCGAGCACGATCTTGCGGTCGAAGTCATGGCTGGACCAGCTGTAACCGACCTGGCCGGTCACCCACGCCTGGCCGTTGCGCCAGCCGAGGTAGCCGCCGAGCGCGGTGTCGTCGATCGAGATGTCGCCATGGTGACGGCCAAAGTCGAGCTTCTGCCGGCCATGTCCGAGGAAGCCGCCGTAGACGAGGTTGCCGCTGCGCCAGTCGAGACCGACGCTGAGCGCCGGGCCGGCACCCTCGCCGTCGACCATCAGGCCGGCACCATCGTCGAACTTCTGGTAATCACCGCGCACGTCGGCCCACAGGCGCATGCCGGAATCCTGCGTGCGGCCGACGACCTGGGCGGCGACGCGATCGGCACGATTGCGGCCGGTCTGGGCTTCGACATGCGGCATCACCGCCGCAAGGCGAGGAGCCTCGATCACCGACACCGCATATTGGGCCAGCACCGCGTGCGCCGAGCTGGTCGGATGCACGCCGTCGGCAAACACATGGGTCCGATCCGCATCCGGGCTCACGTAGGTACCGGGATGGCAGGTGATCGACTGCGCGGTGATCTGCGGCTGGCAGGCGGTGCCGGTGACATTGCTGAAACCGTAGGCGCCCGGATTGGCGCTGATCTCCTGCAGCAGGTGGAAGGTATCCAGCGGGATCACCCGCAGCCCGGACGCAGCCAGGCCGCCGAACAGCGCGTCGTTGTAGGCCGTCGACAGCTGGGTGCCGATCGCCGATGCCTGCGCCCCCTGGGCCAGGAAGCCGGGGGTGCCGCCGATATCGGGAATGGTCGGCACCAGGATGTAGCGCGCGCCGGCCGCCTGCAGGCTGCCGACCAGGCCGATCTGGGCGCTGACCGCGGCACCAATGGTCTGCTCCGCCGGCGCGCCGGCGGTGACCGCGAAGATGTCGTTGGCGCCACCCCACAGGGTGTAAAGGGCATTGGCATCGGCCCGGCCGCCGGTGGTGGACAGGTAGTTGCCGACCTGGGTCGCCAGCGACGGGGTCGGACCCAGGGCGCCGCTGCGGTCGGTCGCCACCATCGCGCCACCGACGGCGTAATTGGTGCCACCCTGGTTCGCGCTGTGAGCCGCTGCGCCGTAGAAGTCGGCCAGATACTCGGCCCAGACCAGGCCCGGGTTGGTGGTGAACTTGCCGAGGATCGCCGCCGACGGTCCGCCGGCCTCCACCAGCGCCGGCCGATAGTGGCCCGAATCGGTCAGGCTGTCGCCAAAGAAGACGGTCTGCGAGAAGGTCTGCGCCATGGCCGGCGTGGCGGCAGCGAGCGCCATTGACGCGACCAACGCGGCGGCCAGCCCGGTGCGGACGGGGGCCTTCATTTCAAGTGTTCTCATCGATATCCCTAATGTCGTTCGGTGGATCAAGCCCAAGGCAGACCGTGGCACAGGCCATCCTTCGGCGGCTCCGCGATTGCGGTCATGGCATGCATGCATCCCTCCGGCATACGCCAGCGGATGGACACAGCATTACAGGCCATGCCGCCATGACTCACGCCGCAGTGCGTCATGAAATACAGCATGGCGGCACCCGGGCAAAGCCCGGGACCACCCTTCACACCCCGCCCCGGCGGCGGGACAATGCCGCCATGGAGATCACCCTCAACGGCGAACCGCGCCGGACCGAAGCCACCACCATCGCCGCCCTGCTCGAAGCCGAAGGCCTGGCCCTGCGCCGGGTCGCGGTGGAGGTCAATGGCGAGATCGTGCCGCGCGGGCGGCATGCCGGACACCCCCTGTCCGAAGGCGACCGCATCGAGATCGTGCACGCACTGGGAGGTGGGTGAGCAGCCATCTTCATTGGCGCATACGCCAATGATGCTCCCAAAGTTCGCGTTGCAAACTTCGGGTTCCAGGCCGTGCCTCCAAATCCCCCGCTCGCGCCTACGGTGCCCACCGCGCCGTTACCCAGGGCCCCAAGGCGCCGGCTACGTGTCCGCAATTCACTGGCCAGACCGGCCAGGCTCGCCACGAGCTCGCCGCAAGAGATGTGATAATGCGCGGATGAACGCCCCCCACCACACCGACCCGCTCGTCATCGCGGGCAAGACCTACGCCTCGCGCCTGCTCACCGGCACCGGAAAATTCAAGGATCTCGAAGAGACCCGCCTCGCCACCGAGGCCGCCGGCGCCGGCATCGTCACCGTCGCCATCCGCCGGACCAACATCGGCCAGAACCCGGACGAGCCCAACCTGCTCGACGTGCTGCCGCCGGAGAAATACACGATCCTGCCCAACACCGCAGGTTGCTACACCGCCGACGACGCGGTGCGCACCTGTCGCCTCGCCCGCGAACTGCTCGACGGCCACAACCTGGTCAAACTGGAAGTACTCGGCGACCAGAAGACCCTGTTCCCGGACGTGATTGCCACCCTCTCCGCTGCCGAAACGCTGGTGAAGGACGGCTTCGACGTGATGGTCTACACCTCCGACGATCCGATCCTGGCCAGGCGACTGGAAGAGATCGGCTGCGTGGCGGTGATGCCGCTGGCGGCGCCGATCGGTTCCGGACTTGGCGTCCAGAACCGCTACAACCTGCTGGAAATCGTCGAGAACGCGAAGGTGCCGATCATCGTCGATGCCGGCGTCGGCACCGCGTCGGATGCCTCGATCGCGATGGAGTTGGGCTGCGATGGCGTGCTGATGAACACCGCCATCGCCGGCGCGAAGGATCCGGTGCTGATGGCGCACGCGATGAAGCTCGCGGTCGAGGCCGGTCGCGCCGCGTTCAAGGCCGGGCGCATCCCGCGCAAGCGCTATGCCTCGGCCTCGAGCCCGGTTGACGGGCTGATCGGCTGATGACCGGAGCGTCCGACAAGCCCTCTGGCAGCAAGGCACCCCCCAAGCCCTTCACCGTCGAGGAAGGCCACCGCAAGATCCGCAGCTTCGTGCTCCGCCAGGGCCGCTTCACCCCGGCCCAGCAGCGTGCATTCGACGAGGCCTGGCCACGCTTCGGCCTCGATTACACGGGCACCCCACGCGACTTCGACGCCGCCTTCGGCCGCGCCGCGCCGCGGGTGCTGGAAATCGGCTTCGGCAACGGCGAGGCGCTGCGCTTCGCTGCCAAGCAGGACCCGAGCCGCGACTACATCGGCATCGAAGTGCACGCGCCCGGCGTCGGCCGCCTGCTCAATGCCCTGGCCGAGGACGGCAGCGACCATGTCCGCATCTATCATCACGACGCGGTCGAGGTGCTGGAGAACGAGATCGCCGACGCCAGCCTCGATGAAATCCGCATCTACTTCCCCGATCCCTGGCACAAGAAGCGCCACCACAAGCGTCGCCTCGTACAGCCCGCGTTCGCGAACCTGATCGTGTCCAAGCTCGCGCCCGGTGGACGCTTGCACCTGGCTACCGATTGGCAGGACTATGCAGAACAGATGTGGGATGTACTCGATGCCACCGCAGACCTGAGCAACCGCGCCGGCCCGCGCGGCTCGGTGCCGCGGCCGGAGTGGCGTCCGCAGACGCATTTCGAGAGCCGTGGGCAGCGGCTCGGGCATGGGGTTTGGGACCTGTTGTACGACAAGGGCGGAACGTAAGTGGACAGGAGCGAGAAGTGAGAGTTTCGATCCCGCAGCCACATGTAGCCGCGATTTTGCCGTTCACTCGTTTCTCACTCCTCTCCACTCTCCACTAGCCTCGAATGGACACCGCACTGACGCTCACCACCGACATGAAGCTCGTCCTCGGGCTGGTGGGCTTCACGATGGTGATGTTCCTGTTCGAGCGCATCCGCGCCGACGTGGTCGCGCTGTGCGTGCTGGTGATGCTGGGACTGTCCGGTCTGGTCGCGCCGACCGAACTGTTCAACGGCTTTTCCGGCCAGGCGGTGATCAGCGTGATCGCCACCATGATCCTCGGTGCCGGGCTTGACCGGACCGGGGCACTGAACCGGCTCGCCGGCTGGCTGCTGCGACGCGCGCACGGTGTCGAACAGCGGCTGATGCTGCTGACCGGCGCGATCGCCGGCCTCAACTCCTCGTTCATGCAGAATCCGGCGGTGATGGCGCTGTACCTGCCGGTGGCCTCGCGGCTGTCCTCGCGCACCGGCCTGTCACTGCCGCGACTGCTGCTGCCGATCGCCGCCGCGATCATCACCGGCAGTGCGCTGACCATGGTCGGCAGTTCGCCGCTGATCCTGCTCAACGACCTGCTGGTCGCGGCCAACAGCAACCTGCCCTCCGGCGCGGCCTCGCTGGAACCGCTGAAGATGTTCGCGCCGATGCCGATCGGCCTGACCCTGCTCGCGGCGGCACTGGTCTATTTCCACTTCGCCGGCAAGAAACTCGAACGCGACGACACCGGCAAGGGGGTAACCCCGGCCCGCACCCAGAGTTACTTCGCCAAGGCCTATGGCATCGAGGGCGATGTCTACGAGTTGACCGTCACCGCCGACAGTCCGCTGGTCGGCATGTCGCTGGGCGAGGCCGAAACCCTGCATGGGGTACCGCTGCTGCTGGCACTGAAGTCCAACAACGAATCGCGACTGGCGCCGCCGGCCGATACCCGCATCTGGGTCGGCAGCGTGCTCGGGGCGATGGGGCCGAAGCAGCAGATCGCCGACTTCGCCCAGAACAACTTCCTGCGCATGACTTCGCGGCTGCGCCACTTCGGCGACCTGTTCAACCCCAGCCGTGCGGGCATTTCCGAGGCGGTGATTCCGCCGACATCGGGCTTCATCGGCAAGAGCGGCCGCGAGCTGGAACTGCGCAAGCAACGCGGCATCAGCCTGCTGGCGATCAACCGCGAAAAGACCGTGCTGCGCGACGAGGTCCGCGACCAGCCGCTGCGCTCGGGCGACATGCTGGTGCTGCACAGCATCTGGACCGACCTGGCCAAGGCCGCCGCCGGCAAGGATCTGGTGGTGGTGACCGACTACCCGAAAGGCGAGCAGCGGCCGCACAAGTTCAAGATCGCGATGTGCATCTTCGCGGTGGCCATGCTGCTGGCGCTGTCGTCGCGGCTGCCGGTGTCGCTGGCGCTGATGACCGGCGTGGCCGGCATGCTGCTCGCCGGCGTGATCCACATCGATGAAGCCTACTCGGCGATCAACTGGAAAACCGTGTTCCTGATGGCTTGCCTGATCCCGCTGGGCTGGGCGATGGATTCCAGCGGCGCGGCGGCCTGGGTCGCCGGCCACAGCATCGAGCAACTGCCCGAAGGCACACCGATTTGGATCATGCAGCTGCTGTTGGGATTGCTGACGACCGCGTTCTCGCTGGTGATCAGTCATGTCGGCGCAACCATCGTCGTCGTGCCGCTGGCGATCAACATCGCCCTGGCGGCTGGCGGCAGCCCGACCGCGTTCGCGCTGATCGTGGCGCTGTCGGCATCCAACAACTTCGTGACCGCATCCAACCCGGTCATCTCGATGATCACCGGCCCTGCGGGCTATACCGGCAAGGAACTGTGGAAGATCGGCGCACCGCTGTCGCTGATATACACCACGATCGCGGTGCTGATGGTGAACCTGCTCTTCTGAGGGAACTCCGCCCCGGCACGCCAGTCAGTGGCGGTGATGGCGTGACCAGTTCCACAGGTGCGCACCGGCCAGCATCAGGCTGCCAGCCACGGTGACGACCGTTTCCCATGCCCCGGGCACCATTTCCACTGCGCCTGCGACGAGGCAGGCCAGCCCCGCCGTCGCCAACGCAAGCAACGCCCGGGGCAGGCGCCGCAACCGGTGCGCTCGCCACAGCGCATGGCCGGACAACGGCACGGCGATGATGACGAAAACCACATGCACCCACTCCTCTTCCGCCCAAGCTCCAAGCAGGGGCAGTGCCGCGGCCAGCAGCGGCAGCGCCAGGCAGTGGAGCAGGCATAGCGTGGACAGGGTGATGGCGGAGGCGTCGAGTAGCGCAGCGGGTGTGCGTGCCATGCCGGAATCTCCAGTTGCTACTTTGCAGCGCGCGCAGCGATTGCTACCGCGCGAAGTCATTGCGAATCACGGGGTCTCGATACCGCATCCACCCAGGCTTCCAGCACCGGCTTCAGGCCGGTATAGCGGCCTCCGTCCCAGCCACTGGCGATGACTTCGCCCTCGCGGTCCACCAGGACCAGGTTGGGCGGTGCCCGGCCGGCCAGCGCGCGCACGGACACCAGCATCCGCGACCGGCGGTAGTCGATCGCCGGCCATGGCATCCGCTGGCGATTCATGTAGCGGCGCATGTCGGCCTCCGATTCGTCGAGGCTGACGTAGACCACCTCGGTATCCGCGCCGGCCGCCTTGAGCGCCGCATGGACGCGCTTGAGCTCCGGCACGAAGGCGTGGCACGGCGCGCACCAGTCGGCACCGAAATAGAGCACGACGACATCCGGCTCGTGCCCCCAACGATGTCGGCTGAATCGCGTCTCGTCCGGGATCACCAGGGCATCCACCAGCGTCTCGCGTAACCCGGGGCTGGCCGCCTGCCCCGTCGCGGCCAGCGGCCACAGCATCAGCAGTGCACAGCACGCCCAGGCCATGAAAGCGTCTCCATGTCCGCGCTCAGAATGCATAGCGGACACCTGCATAGATCGAGCGCGCGAAACGCGGACCATAGACATACTCACTGTCTCGATCGGCCCCGGCTTCCAGGTCCTTCTGGCGCTGGTCGAACAGATTGCGCAACCCGAACGACACATCCCAGCCCCCGCCGTCGGCACCGTGGAAGTGGCGCGTGGCACCGATGTCCACCACCCAGAATTCGGGGCTGCGGTTCAACGTCCCGGTGGTGTTGTTCAGCACCTGCATCCGGCCGGTGTACTTCAGGCCGAGATAGGCATCCCAGTCCCCGTTCGGCGACCAGATGGCCTGTGCCAGTCCGCTCCACTCCGGCGTCTTCAGGTATTCGCGGGTGGCGATGACGGTGTCGCCACCTTCGTCGCGGTCATCGAACACCACCTGCGCCTCGTCATGGCGCGACCGGTACCAGGCCACGCCGGCACTCAGCCGGAAGGCCTCGCCAGGCTGCCAGCCCAGGTTGGTCTCGACTCCCGCCACGCGGGAACCCGATGCGTTGTCGCGCTGCTGGTACAGCCCACCATCGCCGTCGTCGCGGATCTCGCTGAGCACGAAAGTGTCGCGCAGCCGTGTCCACGAGACGGTGGCATCCCAGGTCCAGCGCGGCTCGGCCGGATCGGAGCGCCAATCGAGACCGAACATGCCGGTCGCTGCGCGCTCCTCGACCAGACCCTCCGCGTTGCGGATGTGGATCGGCTCGGCGCCCAGGGTTTCGACGTGCAGGTCTTCGCTGAACACTTCCGGGGCCCGGAAGCCGGTCGACAGCCCGGCACGCAGCTTCAATCTGTCGCTGGCGGCCCAGGCCAGTGCGACACGCGGCGAGAAGATGGCCTTGTCCAATGCCGAATGCCTGTCGGCACGCAGGCCGAGGACCAGGTCGACGTTCTCATCGACGGCCCACTCGTCCTGCACGTAAAGGCCGATGTTGGTGAAGCGTTCGTCACTGACCGGCCCCACCCGGCCACCCACCGCGTTGCGGTTACCGTCACGCACCGACTCACGCTTGTACTGCAGACCAAAGGCAACGGCATGCGCACCGAGATACCAGTTGAACTGACTGTCGAGGTAGTGGAGCGGGTTTTCGGTATGGCCGTACTGGTTCCATGAAACGGATGCCGGACTGCCCGGCACGGTCGGGTCCAGATCGGCCGGATCGAAATCGGGGTCGGCCGGATCGGTGGCCACGTCGCCGAGGCCGCCATAGAAGCTGTCGCGCTCGATCCAGGCGAATGCATAGCCCAGGCTGAAATCGAAACGGTCGCTGACGATCCGCTCCCAGTTCACGCCGCCGCGGTGGTATTTCGTCTCCAGCGACTCGGCGATGTTGGCCCGCCATTCCGGCTGGTCGAGCCGGTTTCCGCCACGGCGCTTTTCGCGGGTGAACTGATAATTGGCGCGCAACATGCTGTCGTCGCCCAGGCTGTACCAGCCCTGCACGCCGAGCATCTGCTGGTCCTTCTCGGTGATCTCGCTGTAGCCGTCGCCGTTGAAGTCGATGGCGTCGTTGCTCGATGCCTGGCCGACCACCGACACACCCAGGCGCCGATCGCCGGACAGCCGGTCGACCCGGCCGTCCAGGTTGTGCTGAGGTTCGCCCTTCTGCACGTCCACGCCATAGCGCAGGAAACCGCCGTTGTTGACCGGTCGCTGCGGGATCAGGTTGATCACGCCGGCCACGGCACCCGGGCCGTACAGCGACGAGCCACCGCCCTTCACCACTTCCACGGTATTGATGAAGGCCGCCGGAATCTGTTCCAGCCCGTACACACTGCCCAGCGTCGACATCAGCGGCACCCCGTCGAACAGCACCTGGTTGTAGGCGCCACCCAGGCCGAGCAGCTGCGCTTCCGAGGTATTGCAGTTCTGGCAGTTACTTTCCACCCGCAGGCCGTTGATCAGTTCGGCTGCGCGGGAGAAGTCCAGCACCGCGCGCAGCTCGATGTCCTCCCCGCGCAGCACCTCGGTGCGCACCGGCACGTCGGACAGCAGCCGCTCACTACGGGTCGCGGTGCTGACCTTCACCTCGACGGCGTCGAGTTCGGTCGCGCGACGACCGAGGTCATCGTTGGCATGGGCCGCGGCGCTCAAGGCCAGGGCCAACGCAGCGGCGATGGGAGACAGGCGGGCGGGGCGGAATGTGAGGTGCGGAGACGTTCGGAAGTTCGGCATCAGGACGGGCGGCGCACCCTTGACGGGCACGGCCGATGGTTGCGGGATTGGACTGAATTGAAATGTTATAACATTTCAATTTCAATGTCCCTGAAGTCATGGGCGTCCCGCCCGACACGTCGCAAGCCACCCGCAAGCCAAGGATCCGCCGATGCTCCAGCCGCAGAACACGCCTGCCCGCCAGCCATTGCCCGTTACCGTTCTTTCCGGCTTCCTCGGTGCCGGCAAGACCGCCCTGCTCAACCATGTCCTCCGCAACCGCGAGGGCCTCAAGGTCGCCGTCATCGTCAACGACATGAGCGAGGTCAACATCGACGCGACGCTGGTGCGCGATGGCGGAGCAGCGCTGAGCCGCACCGAGGAAGCCCTGGTCGAGTTCAGCAACGGCTGCATCTGCTGCACCCTGCGCGACGACCTGATGCAGGAGGTCCGCCGGCTGGCCGATCAGGGCCGTTTCGACTATCTGCTGATCGAGTCGACCGGCATTTCCGAACCGATGCCGGTGGCAGCGACGTTCTCGGTTCGCGACGAACATGGGTTCAGCCTGGCAGACGTGGCACGGCTGGACACGATGGCAACCGTGGTCGATGGCAACCGCTTCCTCGACGACTTCTCGTCCAGCGAGCACCTGGCCGATCGTGGCCAGCAGGCCGGGCCGGACGATACCCGCGGCATCGTCAATCTGCTCGGCGACCAGGTCGAATTCGCCGACGTCATCGTGATCAGCAAGTGCGACATCGCCGACCCCGAGAAACTCGCCCTGACCAAGTCGATGTTGCGGGGCCTGAACCGCGATGCGCGCATCGTCGAATCGCGCAACGGCGATCTGCCGCTGTCCGAGATCCTGGACACGAAGCGCTTCGACTTCGTCCGCGCGCAACTGGCGCCCGGCTGGATGAAGGAACTGCGCGGCGAGCACACGCCGGAAACCGAGGAGTACGGAATATCGAGCTTCGTGTTTCGCGCGCGGCGGCCGTTCCATCCGCTGCGCTTCGATCGCCTGCTCGGCCGCGGCATCGACGGGATGATCCGCGGCAAGGGCTTTTTCTGGCTGGCCGGCCGGATGGACTGGGTCGGCGAGCTGGCAGTCGTGGGCGGTTCGACGCAGACCCAGGCGGCCGGGTTCTGGTTCGCGGCCCGGCATCGCGTCGACATCGGCCAGGTCGGCACACCCCCACCGACGATCGAGTCGACACTGGCACCGTTGACCGCGCAAGGCTGGGCCCGGGTGCAAAGTGCCCGCTGGTCGGCGCCACCGCCATCACCGGAAGAGGTGCCCGACCCCCGCGAGTACCAGGCCATGCAACGCCTGTGGCACCCGCTGTGGGGCGACCGGCGCCAGGAACTGGCGATCATCGGCATCCGGATGGACGAAGCCCGTGCCCGCGCCGAACTCGAAGCCTGTCTGCTGAGCGACGAAGAGATGGCGGCCGGGCCCGACGGCTGGCTCGATCTGTCCGATCCGTTCCCGGCATGGCGCAGATAGCGGAGAACCGCTTATCCCGACGACAGGCGGCGCGGGGCCGGGGCGGGATTGCCGGCCCTATCCCTCGCCCAGCCACATCGCACCGTCGCCGCTGGCCTACACCGCGATCGCGGTGTTGCTGGTCGACCTGTTGTCCTGGGAAGTCGGCGACTTGGGCTGACGAGAAGCCGCGTGTCGTCAAAGCGACGGCACGCGGCCTGCCTGTTTCCGTGCGTCTCAACCATCGCCACACCTGCTCGCACTGCCGCGGCAGGGAATCGCGCGCAGGTACTCGTAGATGGCGCGCTTGTCGCGTTCGGTCATGCCCCGGTACACCGGCCACGGCATCACCTGCAGCAGGTCGGCTTCCTGCGAGGGCACGAACGGTGGACGGCCCTTCAAGTCCGCACCGGTATTCAGCACGAACAGGAACTGCTCAAGGGTCAGTCCGGCCGGCCGCTCGCGTTCGGGGTGAGGTTGCGCGAGATGAACGGACCGAACTCGGTACCGCCAGCGAGGAAGCCGTCGACGTTGGTCACCGTCGGCTGCCCCAGGAACGGATCGCCACCGGCCACGTACGGCGGACTGGTGTGGCAATCGGTGCAGGCGCCCTGGCCGTTGACGATGTAGCTGCCCAGGCCGACCAGTTGCGGGTTCTTGCCAACCATGTTGAGCGGTACCGGATTGATGGCATAACCCTTGCGGACCTTGGCGGCCTCGCCGGCACCGGGTTGCTGGGCGGACGCGGTCGCGACAGTGCCAAGGGCAGTGAGCAGCGCGACCAGCACGAGTGTGGATTTCATCGATAAGTCCTCGCTAATGGGAACGGGCCTGCGCGTCCCCCCTCGCGCTTGCACTCCGTATCCAACGGTCACCTGCAGCCGCGTCGGCCTACCGTTGGTCGGTTGCCGCGCACAGGGTCGAGGCGCTGTCACCCTGTCGGCACATCAGCCCCTCTGGATCCGGCCCCTACCCTCCCACCAGCCACACCGCCCCGTCGCGCACTTCCACGGCGACCGGCCGCAGCGCGTCGCCACGGCAAGGACCGGCCACGCATTCGCCTTTCTCCAGTTCGAAGCTGGCACCGTGGGCGGCGCAGACCAGCAGGCCGTCCTTGCTGCGCAGGAACTGGCCTGGCGCCCAGTCGAGACGGCGACCGGCATGGGGACAGATGTTGAGCCAGGCACGCACCGCATCGCCGTCGCGCAACAACAGTAGTGATTCGGCATCGCCGTCGAGCACGGCCTCGACTTCGGCCAGGGCGCCGTCCGGCAGGCGTTCGAGATCAAGAAGTGGCTGGGCGGTCATGTCGGCGTGGCAGCTCGCAACGGCGGGGGTTCGAAGCAGGCAGACAGGCCTGGATTCCTCCTGCCGCCACATTCGATTAACGAATTCATTACACGGTCATATGGCCGGCGCCCGATACTCGCGCCTCGGCAATGTTGCCGGATTGTGTCACGACTACCTGACAACGACCGATGTTCGCCCACACCTTCCGTTTCGACCATGCCCGCTTCCAGGACCGAATCCGCGCCGCGGCTTCGCCACGCAAGCCGCGCCAGCGCTGGCTGCGTATTGCCTGTGGTGCGGTCGGGCTGGTGCTGCTGGCACTGCTGGTCATGTTCAGCGTGGTGGTCGGTGCGGCGATGATCGCCGCCGGCCTGCTGTACCGATGGTGGCAACGGCGCGGCAAGCCGGTCGCGCGCGCAGGCAACGTCGTCGACGGCGAGTACCGCGTGGTCGACCGCAACAGCACCGGCGATGTCCGACCGGAGCGTGACGTGCTGGAACACGACGGACTCGTACACGACGGACCGGGACACGATGGACTGGAGCGCGACCGCCGCCCTCCGGTAGGCTGAGCGCCCCGCCGGCACCGTCGCCGGCCCGATGAGAGCCTTGCCCATGGTCGACGTCATCCCGGCGCCGGCAACACCGCGCATCCCGGTCCACGGCCACGACGAGCTCCGTGCCTCCAGCCTGTATTTTCCGGTCCGCCGCATCTATTGCGTCGGCCGCAACTTCGCCGACCACGCGCGCGAAATGGGCGCTACCGTGCCGACCGGCAAGGCCGACCGCGGCCAACCGGTGTTCTTTCTCAAGCCCGCCGATGCGCTGGTGCTGGACGGTCGGGTTCCCTACCCGCCCGGCACCGGAGAGCTGCACCATGAGGTCGAACTGGTGGTGGCGCTCGGCACGGACGCTCCGCCCGGCATGCTTGCGCCGGATGCGGCCGGCTCGCTGGTCTACGGCTATGGCCTCGGCCTCGACCTGACCCGCCGCGACCTGCAGGCGGCGGCCAAGGCCAAGGGGCTGCCGTGGGACACCGGCAAATCGTTCGACTTCTCCGCACCGGTCGGTCCGCTGGTACCGGCAGCGGAAATCGGCGCGCTGGCCGGGCGCACGATCGCGCTGGCGGTCAATGGCGAAACCCGCCAGCGCGGTTCGCTCGACGACCTGATCTGGACCGTGCCGGAAATTCTGCACGAGTTGTCGAAGTTGTATGCCCTGCGCGCAGGCGACCTGGTGTTCATGGGCACTCCGGCTGGGGTCGGTCCGCTGCAAGCCGGCGACAGCTACGAGGCGACGCTCGATGGCCTGCCGGCACTGGCCGGACGGATCCTGCCCCCGGCCACAGGCTGAGTATTTGCCCCTGCCTGCCACCGCGCGCTTTGCGGTAGCCTGTCGCGACTCAAATCCACCTGGAGTACGCCGCATGGGAATGGTCAGCGAGTTCAAGGAATTCATTGCACGGGGCAACGTGATCGACCTTGCCGTGGCAGTGGTGATCGGTGCCGCATTCGGCAAGATCGTTACCGCCCTGGTCGACGGCATCATCATGCCGGTTATCGGCGGACTGACCGGTGGCGCGAGCGTCAGCGACTGGAAGTACGTGCTCAGCCCGGCCACGGTCGACGCGGCCGGCGCCGAGGTGGCCGAAGTCGCGATCCAGTACGGCGCCTTCATCCAGACCGTCATCGACTTCCTGCTGATCGCGTTCGTGATCTTCCTCTTCATCAAGGCCTACAACCGGCTGAAGAAGGCCGAGGTTCCGGCCGAGGAAGCGCCGGCCGAGCCGGCCGAGGAAGTGCTGTTGCTGCGCGAGATCCGCGATTCGCTGAAGAAATAGGGCTCTTCTCCCAAGTGCGGGAACGTAAACGCGGAAGTCGGAGGCCCTGCCTTTGCGAGACCTTCCGAAACATGGATGTTTCGGATGAGCCCCCATGGATGGGTTCACGGCGTGTCTCGTAAAGGCAGGGCCTCCGACTTCTGGACACGTTGTCGGCGCCCGAAGAAGACTTGCCGAAGCAACGAGCTTTCACGCTCGCGAAAGGCGACGGGCGGCGACTCCTTCCGAAGCCGCCATCCCCAGAGCGAGAAACAGGCTATCGGCATGCAGCCATGAGCGGCATTCAAGACTGCGACCAAAAACCGTCAAGTCACGCATGACTTGAGACACCCCGGCACGAAGCCGCGAGTTGCTAAGCTCGCGGCTTCGTCTTTTCCAGCCCGAGGTTTACCGAATGCGCGCACCGCTGCTGGCTCAAGTGCACTACACGCAACAAGTCGTGAGCGTCTGGCGGCGTTTTTGGGCGCAGTTCGACGTTGCTCGTCGTCGCCATGGCGACTGCCATGCCTCCTCCTCACGCCTTGATCTGCACCCAGATCCACCACCCTCCATCTCACGATTTGTCACGCGCAGTGCACTAGCCACGTCCCTGCTGATCACCGCCGGCGCCGCCGCCCCCGCATTCGCCGCGCAACCCGGGCCAACGGTCATTCCCGACAGCGCGATGGCCACCGCCGCCACCCTGCGCGAGCAGGGACTGGCCAGCGACCTGGCCTACCGGGTCACCGAATCGCTGACCACCGAGATCGGCCCGCGCCTGGCCGGCAGCGAGGCCGATGCCCGGGCAGTGGCCTGGGCGGTGGCCAAATTCAAGGAGCTCGGCTACGACAAGGTCTGGACCGAGCCGGTGACCTTTCCGAAGTGGGAACGCCGCAGTGAGAGTGCACGGGTACTCGGTCCGCATGCACAGCCGCTGACCATCACCGCCCTGGGCGGCAGTCCGGCCGGCACGGTCGAAGGCGAGGTGGTGCGTTTCGCCGACCTGGCCGCACTGGAAGCTGTCCCGGCCGGTTCGCTGGCCGGCAAGATCGCCTTTGTGGATTACAAGATGGAGCGTGCCCGCGACGGCAGTGGCTACGGCCCCGGCAGCCGCGTGCGCAGCGGCGGCCCGTCGGCCGCGATCCGCGCCGGCGCCGCGGCGTTCATCATGCGCTCGGCCGGCACCGATTCGCACCGCATGCCGCATACCGGCATCACCCGCTTCGACGAAGGCCTGACCCCGATCCCCGCGGCCGCGCTGTCGGTGCCCGATGCCGAGCAGCTGACCCGCCTGCTTGCGCTCGGCCCGACCCGGCTGCAGTTGGCGCTGGACTGCGGCTGGGACGGCGAATACACCTCGCAGAACGTGATCGGCCAGATCGACGGCAGCGAGCGGCCGGAGGAAGTGGTGGTGATCGGCGGTCACCTCGATTCCTGGGACCTGGGCACCGGCGCGGTCGACGATGCCGCCGGTGTCGGCATCACCATGGCCGCCGGAGCGCTGATCGGCAAGCTCGGCAAGTCAGATGGCGGGCGCCCCGCACGCAGCATCCGGGTGATCGCCTGGGCCAACGAGGAACAAGGCCTGCACGGCGGCCGCGCCTATGCCGAGGCGCACGAGGAAGACATCGAACTGCACGTGATCGGTGCCGAAAGCGACTTCGGTGCCGGCCGCATATATGGCTACTCCAGCTCGGCGCCGGACTATGCGGCCGATGCCGAGCGCCGCATCGCCGAGGCGCTCGCACCGCTTGGCATCGAGCACCTGCCAGGCCAGGGCGGCCCCGGTCCGGACCTGATCCCGTTCGTGGAGAAAGGCCTGGCCTGGGCGCGACTGGCCCAGGACGGCACCGACTATTTCGATCTGCACCACACCCCGGACGACACCTTCGACAAGATCGACCCCGCAGCGCTGGCGCAGAACGTTGCCGCCTATGCCGTGTTCGCCTACCTCGCCGCTTCGGCCGAAGGCGGCTTCGGCAGCGCGCCGAAGCAAGGGGAATAGCAGCGCGCTCAATCGAGCAAGGTACTGCGCAGGGTGCGCGATTCCCTGCCCAGCACGTCGCTCACGGCCGCGCGCAGTGCCGCGCGGCTGACCTGGCGCTTCCGCATCAGCTTCCGCACCACGTCGTCCAGGCTGTGGTCGCCGGCGGCGCGGATTTCGGCATCGAGGTCGGCGAACAGCACGACCGCGCGCGCGGTGACCTTGCCGCTGGCGCGGCTGGTCTGCAGCCGGATGACGCCGCGGCCGTGCGCGCGCATCCAGTCGAGCGCCTTGTCGGCGCGGCGCCGGCTGAGCAGGCCGGCACGGCGTGTCAGCTCGATCGAGTAGTACTCGGCCAGACCTTCCACGATCCAGTCGTCGCCTGCGTCCGCGGACAGACGCGTGACGACGTGGACGAGTTCATGTGCCGGGGTGCTGCTGCCGTTGCCGCTGATCAACGGCCGCTCGACATGCAGGTAGATGGATTGCGGTCCCGACAGACCACCGCGCCACATCGGGTCGCCGGCCTGGACCACCAGCAACCGCGACGGCAACTTCCCGAAGGCACGTTGCGCTTCCGGGGCGATCGCGGTGACGAAGGCCAGCAGGTCGCCGAAACGGGCGCCCTGGCCGACCGGCGCGGCCACCGCAATCCTGCTTCCGGCGATGGTGTCGCGGCGGACCCCGATCCGGCCAAACAGCATCCAGCCCTTCGGGCGGTCCATGCGCCGTTCGCTGTCGACCACCACGAAGGTCTTGCCGTCGCCTGTCGATGAATACGGAGTCACTGCGCTCCAGCCCTCCGGCAGCACGAAGCGCAGGCGAGCACGCGAATCGGCGCCGCGGGTGACAGTCGCCTGCATCGGCGGAAACAGGTCGTCGCCACGCAGCAGTGCCCAATCATCGGTGATCCGCGCATCGAAACCGTCGCCTCGACGGCGATGGTCGATGCGCACCCGGTAGCGGAACGTACCGCCCTGCGCTGGCGGCGTCCAGGTGACAAGCTCGCCGTCGCGCTCGATTTCGCCGTTGCCGCGCAGGTCGCGATAGCGTGCCTGCGGCAGCGCCATCTTCAGACGGATCAAACGCCCATCGACGGGTTTGGTCGCGATCACCACCTGCGCGTCGCCACGCGCGGGCAGCAGCTCGACCCTGTAGTCGACCGCGAACGACCCGCGCGCGATGGCCGCACCCGGAACGGAAGAGAGCAGTAGCAGTAGCAGGAACAGGACGGGACGGGACATGAATGTCAGGACTGGCTTCATGGTTTCATCCATTGCCGGGCACTGGCGCATACCGGTGCCGATCATCACGCGTGCAAGCTGAACCGGAAGTCGACCTGGCTCAGTGCCGCGACCGCCAGGCGGCCAGCAGCACGGCGGTGGCGGAGGCGACGTTGAGGCTTTCGACCGCGCCGGTGCCCGGGATCGACAGGCTCAGGTCGCAGGCGCCGGCAAAAGCACGATCCATGCCTTCGCCCTCGGCGCCGAGCACGTAGACCAGCCGTTCCGGCAGCGCAGTGGCGAACAGGTCGGTACCGTCTTCGACCACGGTCGCGGCAAGGCTGAAGCCGGCGCCGCGCAGCTGGGCGACGGCATTGTCGGCACGCCCCAGGCGCACCAGCGGCACCGCTTCGGCGCCGCCTTCGGCCACCCGCGCAGCGGCACCCGACAGGGCCAGCGTCGAATGGCCGGGCAGCAACACCGCCGACACGCCGAAGTGGGCGGCCGAGCGCAGGATCGCGCCCAGGTTGTGGGGGTTGCCGACACCGTCCAGCCACAATGCGCATTGCGGTCCATCCGGCAACTGCTGCAGCCAGGTCGACAGCGACAGCGGTGCCTCCCGCAACACGTCGGCCACCACGCCCTCGTGATGACTGCTGGCGGCCAACCGGCGCAGGTCGTCCTCATCGACCACGCGGTAGCCGATGCGGTGGGCCACGCACCACTTCAACAGCGGCTGCAACTCGGGGATGCGGGATTCGGCCAGATACAGCTTGCGCAAGGCTTCGGGTCGACGTGCGAACATCGCCCGCACCGCGTTCAAACCATACAGGCGCAGCTCGCGTGCACCCGCGTCGCGCGCCCCGGCATCGCGTACATCTGCATCGTGCGCTCCTGTGCCATGCGTGCCGGCGTCGTTGCCGCCGGCCTGCTGTCGCCGGTCATGCTGCCGGCGACGCTGCCAGGGTGAATCCTTCCCGTTCATGCGCCTGTGTCATCGCCTTTCTTGCGCCGCTCCCAGAACCCTGCATTGCGGATGCCCAGCGCTTCCGGGTCGAACTCCGGATCCTGGCCGGCTTTCTTCTGCCGCTCATAGTCGCGCAACGCAGCCAGGGCCGGTTTCTGCAGGATCAGGATCGCGATGATGTTGAGCCACGCCATCAGGCCGACGCCGATGTCGCCCAGGTCCCAAGCGGTGCCGACGCGGCCGATCGCAGCATAGGTGACCGCGGCCATGATGCCGATGCGCAGCACGAACACCATCCACGGCCGGTGCACCTTGCGGTTGATGTAGGCGATGTTGGTCTCGGCCATGTAGTAGTAGGCGATCAGGGTGGTGAAGGCGAAGAACAGCAGCGCCAGCGCTACGAACGACTTGCCGAACCCCGGCAGCACCGACTCGATCGCATGCTGGGCGAACTCGGGGCCATGCTCGACACCGGCCAGGTTGGTCACCAGGTTGGCGGCATGCAGGCCGGTCGCCGGATCGATGGCACTGGCCGGATCGTAGACGTTGTACATGCCGGTCGACAGGATCACGAAGGCAGTGGCAGAGCACACCAGCAAGGTATCGACATAGACCGAAAAAGCCTGCACGTAGCCCTGCTTGGCCGGGTGCGAGACCTCGGCTGCGGCAGCGGCGTGCGGGCCGGTGCCCTGGCCGGCTTCGTTGGAATAGATGCCGCGCTTGACGCCCCACTGCACCGCCAGACCGACCACCGCACCGAACCCGGCCTCCATGCCGAACGCACTCTTGATGATCAGGGTGAACACCTCCGGCACCTGCTGGATGTTGATGAACACGATCACCAGCGCGACCAGCATGTAGGCCAGCGCCATGAACGGCACCACCACCTGGGCGAAATGGGCGATGCGTTTGACGCCGCCAAAGATGATGAAACCCAGAACCACCACCACGCCGGCCGCGGTCACCGCCGGCGCGATGCCCCAGGCTTCGTTCAGCCCCTTGGCGATGCTGTTGGCCTGGATGCCAGGCAACAGGAAGCCGGTCGCGACCACGGTCACCACCGCGAAAATCCATGCATACCACTTCAGTCCCAGCCCCTTTTCGATGTAGTAGGCCGGGCCGCCGCGGTACTGGCCGTTGTCGTCTTTCTCCTTGTAGATCTGTCCGAGTGCCGATTCGACATAGGCGGTCGAGGCGCCGAGGAAGGCGACCACCCACATCCAGAACACCGCACCCGGTCCACCGAAGGCGATCGCGGTCGCCACGCCGGCGATATTGCCGGTGCCGACACGACCGGACAGCGAAATCGCCAGCGCCTGGAACGAGGACACGCCCGCCTGCGAGGCCTGGCCGCTGAACAGCAACCGGATCATCTCCTTCACGCCGCGCACCTGCATGAAGCGGGTCCGGATCGAGAAGTACAGGCCCGCGCCGAGGCACAGGTAGACCAGCGGCGGACTCCAGATGATGTCGTTGAGCAAGGTGACCAGTTTGTCCACGTTATCGACTCCCCTCTCGAATCTCCGGGGCCGGCCCGGCAAAGAAGGGGCCACGATACCCGGAATCGGTAGCGGAGTGGACCGTGGTGGCTGGGCATGACGCCCTGGTGCGGCAACCCGGGCGATCCCGCGCCCGGGATTCTCTGCGCCCGTCAGGCACGAAAGTTCCCGGCCTCATTCGTCCCGGACGCGCTCGGCCGGGGACTTGTTCAACGGCTTGCTACAGGAACCGCGCCGCCCCGGCGCAGGTGATCAGTTCAAGTGCCCCGCCGTGCTTTTCGAGTCCGGCCGACAGGGCACGACTGGAGGCGTCGGTGTCGGCCGTATCCAGCACCACCACCCGCTTCCCCTGCCCCGCCATCGTGACGACCCGTTCGACCAGGAACCCGTCCGGTTTCAGGAACGGTTTCACGAACGGCTCGCGCGGTGCATCGCGGCGAGCCAAAGCCAGCAGCCCCGGGTCGATGCCGTCATGGTGGAACAATACGTCGGCCTGGTTCATCACCCGCAACGCGCGCAAGGTCAACTGCTCCGGGTCGCCATCGGCAACGATCAGGGCCACGCCGCCGGCGCCAGTGACCGGCGCGTCGAGTGCGGCCAGCAGCGCCCGTTCGGCGGCATCGTCCTGGTCGGCTCGCAACAATGCCGGCACCGGGCCGTCGATGATCGCGTCGTACCAGCGACGGCGTTGCGCAAGCTCGGGAAAACGCTGACGGATCGCGTCGCGATGGCGTGCGAACAGGTTTGCGAGCCGGCCCCATGACGCATCCAGCTGTGTTTCCAGCTGCGCACGCAGCCGGCGGGCCAGCATCGGCGCGGCACCGGAAGAGGAGATCGCGACCAGCAGTGGCGCGCGGTCGACGATCGCCGGGACCTGGAAGGTGGACAAGGCCGCGTCGTCGACGATGTTGGCCAGTCGCTTGCGCTGTCCGGCCTCGGCGGCCAGCCGCGCGTTGAAAACCCCGTCATCGGTCGCGGCGACCACCAGCCAGAACGCATCGAGCCAGTCCGGGTCGAATGCCTGCGGGCGATGTTCCAGCCGTGCTGCGGCATGCCAGCGTGCCAGCGTGGCGCCCAGCTCCGGCGCGCACACGCACACCCGCGCACCGGCATGGAGCAGGGCCTCGACCTTGCGCGTGGCGACTTCGCCAGCGCCGACGACCAGCACCTCGCGGCCGCGCAGATCGGCGAACAGCGGGTAAAGCGGCATGAGGGGCTCCCGTTGGCGAGGGGCTCGCGGTGACTTATGTTGCATGGCAACATGCAGTGAAGAGCCACGTCAAGCCGACCGAACCAAGCCCCCATCACGATGCTGCGCGTCCTCCTCGTCAACGATACCGACAAGCCGGTCGCCGATCTCAAGGGCGCACTCGAGGCTGCCGGTTACGAGGTGCTGCCGCATGCGGCGGCAGCCGGCCTGCTCAAGGCAGTGGAGCAGCTGCAGCCGGACGTGATCATCCTCGACGTCGACTCTCCTTCGCGCGACACCCTGGAGCAGTTGGCGATGCTCGACCGGCATGCGCCCAAGCCGGTGGTGATGTTCAGTGCCGACGGCAACGACCAGTTGATCCGCGACGCACTGGGTGCCGGCGTCGCCGCCTACGTGGTGGACGGATTGGCGCCGTCGCGGCTGGCACCGATCCTGAGCGTGGCGATGGCGCGCTTCGAGCAGCAGACACATGCCCGCCATCGGCTCGACGATCTCGAACGGAAACTGCGCGATCGCAAGGATGTCGACCGCGCCAAGGGCCTGCTGATGGACAAACGCGGCATGAGCGAAGCGGAGGCCTACACGGCCCTGCGCCAGCAGGCGATGAAACAGGGTGTGAAGCTGGCCGACGTGGCCCGCCGGATCATCGCCATGGCCGATCTGCTGGGGTGAACATGCTGGGACGAAGCCGATGAATGTGATCGACCACCACGGGGCATGCATGCTGGATGTGGGCTTCGTGCCGCTGATCGACGCGGCGCCGCTGGTCGCGGCCGTCCGCCTGGGCCTGGACCGCAAGCATGGCATCCGCCTGCGCCTGCACCGGCAGGCCTCGTGGGCGGCGATCCGCGACCGCCTGCTGTCGGGCGAACTGGACGCGGTGCACGCGATGGCGGCGCTGGTCCATGGCGTGCAGGCTGGCATCGGCGGCCCGCAGGCCGACCTGGCGATCCTGCTCGGACTCAACCAGAACGGCCAGGCGATCACCCTGTCGCCTGCGCTGGCAGCCCGGCATGTCGATGGCGAACCACTGGCCGACCTGCTGCGCTCGCTGCCGCGGCGGCCGGTGCTGGCGCAGACCTTCCCGACCGGCACGCATGCACTGTGGCTGTACTACTGGCTGGCCGCGCAAGCCGTGGATCCGATGCGCGATATCGAAGCGGTCAGCCTGCCGCCGTCGCAGATGCCGCAGGCGCTGGCGGCCGGCGAACTGGACGGCTTCTGCGCCGGCGAACCCTGGGGTGCGCAGGCCGAAGCGATCGGCGCCGGCCGGCGGGTGATCCGCAGCGGACGCATCTGGTCGGGCCATCCGGAAAAGGTGCTGGCCTGCCGGCGCGAGTTCGCCGCGCTGCAACCCGATGTCGCGCGGGCCCTGACCACGGCCGTGCTGGAAGCCTGCCGCTGGCTGGACGAACCCGGGCATCGCCGCGATGCGGTGGCCTGGCTGGCGGCACCCGACGCGATCGGCCTGCCGGAGGAACGCCTTGCGGCGTGCCTGCTGGCGGGTGCGGACGAACCGGCCGGCGAGATGATGCGCTTTCATGCCGGAGGCGAAGCCAACTTTCCGTGGCTGTCGGATGCGCGATGGTTCCTGCGACAGTTCCGCCGCTGGGGCTGGTTGCCCGAAGCCGGTGCATCCAATGAGGACGACCGGCTGCGCGATGTACTGCGCCTCGACACGTATCGGGAGGCTGCGCGCGCGCTTGGCATCCTTCTGCCCGCAAGCGACAGCCGGAACAGTGTTCCGCACGATGACAACACCTTGGCCTGACCGCACGCAGGCCCGATCAGTCGTAGCCCGGCAAGCGGAACACGTCCAGCTATCCAGCACTCGGTCCCGGGTGCGCTTCGCTTGCCCGGACTGCGAGGTGTTGATGCACCGCACAAACATGATGCAGTCCTGCGCCGATGTTGTGCATTGCGCGGGGGCGCATCCGCTGCGCAACGCTGCGTGATGTCGCCAATGCCTTGAATCGCATCGTGTTTCATATGAAACGATTGCCACGCAAATCCTGGCACGCTGATTGCTAGACAAGGGATGCGGGCACAACGGCGTGACCGCGACAACCAGCTTCCGTCGCCGGGCCAACGACGGTCCTGCCACGCAGACAACGGCGTCTTTCCGGTGCGAGCCGGAAGGCGCCGTTTTTGTTTCGAAGCTTCGCTTCGACCCCCCACCGCGTCGCTGCCGGCACAACCGGTGGCGACACCTTCAGGAGATGGCGTGCATGAATCGATCCTTCTGGCAGTCCGGGCACACACCCACACTGCTGTCGGCGTTCCTCTACTTCGACCTGAGCTTCATGGTCTGGTACCTGTTGGGACCGTTGCAGGTGCAGATCGCGCAGGCATTGGCACTGGATACCCAGCAACGCGCGCTGATGGTGGCGGTGCCGATCCTGTGCGGCGCGGTGCTGAGATTGTTCCTCGGCCTGCTCGCCGATCGCATCGGCGCACGCGCCACCGGTCTACTGGCGCAGGTTATGGTGATCATTGCGCTGCTGGTGGCGTGGTCGCTGGGCGTGCACAGTTTCGGCCAGGTGCTGTTGCTGGGGGTGATGCTCGGCGTGGCCGGTGCCTCGTTCGCGGTCGCACTGCCACTCGCCTCGCGCTGGTATCCGCCCGAGCACCAGGGCACCGCGCTCGGCATCGCCGGTGCCGGCAATTCCGGCACCGTGCTGGCGGCACTGTTCGCGCCGGCGCTGGCCGCGGCCTTCGGCTACCAGAACGTATTCGGGCTGGCCTGCATTCCATTGGCGGTGGTCCTGGCCATCTTCTTCCTGTATGCGAAAGACGCACCGGTGGAGGTGCCGCGCAAGGGCCTGGCCGACTACGGCCGCGTGCTGGTCGGCAATCGCGACTCGTGGTGGTTCATGTTCTTCTACGCAATCACCTTCGGCGGCTTCGTCGGCTTCGCCAGCGTGCTGCCGGGCTATTTCCATGACGAGTTCGGCTTCGCGCCCAAGATCGCCGGCTGGGCAACCGCGGCCTGCGTGCTGGCCGGTTCGGCCATGCGCCCGCTCGGTGGCGTGATCGCCGACCGCATCGGCGGCACACGCTCGTTGCAGATGGTCTATGTCGCGGTGAGCGTGCTGGTGGCCGCCACCGCGCTTGGCACCGGCGGCGCGGCGACAACGGTGGCGCTGTTCGTGGTCGCGCTGTTGTGCCTGGGAGCCGGCAACGGTGCGGTGTTCCAGCTGGTGCCGCAGCGCTTCGGCAGCGACATCGGCCTGATGACCGGACTGATCGGCATGGCCGGTGGCGTCGGCGGCTTCGTGCTGGCGGCGGGCATGGGTGTGATCAAGCAGCAGTCCGGCAGCTACTCGATCGGCCTGTGGCTGTTCGCCGCCGTGGCACTGTCTGCGTCGCTGTGCCTGGTGGGCGTCAAGCAGCGCTGGCGCATGCACTGGGCCGCGACGGGCACCGCACGGGTATGAGGACGGACATGCAGATCCAAGTCGACCCGCTGACCGGCCCTGAGATCGCCGCGTTGCTGCGCGAGCACCTGGACGAGATGCACCGGATCTCGCCACCGGAGAGCGTGCATGCACTGGACCTCGACCGCCTGCGAACACCGGAGGTCACTTTCTGGAGCGCATGGAGCGACGGCGAGCTGCTCGGTTGCATCGCCCTCAAGCAGCTCGACCGGGGCCATGGCGAGATCAAATCGATGCGCACCTCGGTGCGGCACCAGCGCCGGGGCGTGGCGTCGGCGCTGCTGCGCCACCTGCTGGAGGAAGCGCAACGGCGCGGCTACCGGCAGTTGAGCCTGGAGACCGGTACGCAACCCGAATTCAGCGCGGCGCGCACCCTGTACGCACGCTACGGATTCCAAACCTGCGGGCCGTTCGCGCAGTACGCCGAGGATCCGCATAGCGCGTTCATGACGCGGATGCTGCAACCCGCGAGGCAGGCCCCGCATGCACGGGAACAAGCACGGTGAAACCGGCAGCCCCCACCTGCCCAGGCTGGAGACAGAGGAAGAAATGAAGAAGCCCAGGCTCGTCGTGATCGGCAATGGCATGGCCGGCATCCGCACGCTTGAGGAGCTGCTCAAGCTGCAGCCGGACATGTACGAGATCACCGTGTTCGGGGCCGAGCCGCACCCGAACTACAACCGCATCCTGCTGTCGCCGGTGCTGGCCGGCGAGCAGGCGTTCAAGGACATCATCCTCAACCCGCTGTCCTGGTACGAGGAGAACGGCATCCGCCTGCACGTCGGCAAGGAGGTGGTGAAGATCGACCGCATCCGCCGCCGCGTGATCGCCGCCGACGGCACCGAGGCCGAGTACGACCGCCTGCTGGTCGCCACCGGTTCCGAACCTTTCATCCTGCCGGTCCCCGGCAAGGATCTGCAGGGGGTGATCAGCTACCGCGACATCCACGACACCCGGACCATGATCGACACCGCACAGGTGAAGAAGAGTGCGGTGGTGATCGGCGGCGGCCTGCTCGGCCTCGAGGCCGCCAACGGCCTGAAACTGCGAGGCATGGACGTGACCGTCGTCCACCTGGCCGGCTGGCTGCTCGAACGCCAGCTCGACCCGACCGCGGGACAGATGCTGGAGAAGTCGCTCACCGAGCGCGGGCTGAAGTTCCGCCTCAACACCTCGACCACCGAGCTGGTCGGCAACCCGGACGGCGAGGTCACCGCGGTGCGCTTCTCCGACGGTGACGAGGTGCCGGCCGACCTGGTGGTGATGGCCGCCGGCATCCGCCCCAACACCCGACTCGCGCAGGAGGCCGGCATCCACTGCAACCGCGGCATCGTCGTCAACGACACTTTGCAGACCTACGACCCGCGCGTGTACGCGGTCGGTGAATGCGTCAGCCATCGCGGCATCGCCTACGGCCTGGTCGCGCCGCTGTTCGAGCAGGCCAAGGTCTGCGCCAACCACCTGGCGACCTTCGGCATCGGTATCTACAAGGGTTCGGTGGCCTCGACTAAGCTCAAGGTCACCGGCATCGACCTGTTCTCGGCCGGAGACTTCATGGGCGGCGAAGGCACCGAGGAAGTGGTGCTTTCGGACCCGTCCGACGGCCTGTACAAGAAGCTCGTCCTGCAAGGCGACAAACTGGTCGGCGCCTGCCTGTACGGCGATACCGGCGACGGGGGCTGGTACTTCAGGCTGATCAAGGATGGTACCCCGGTCGATGAATTCCGCGACCAGCTGATGTTCGGCGAGAACGCGATCGGCGACGCCGGCACCGGCGGCCAGGACCGCATCGCGAAGATGGCCGACGGCGACGAGGTCTGCGGCTGCAATGGCGTGTGCAAGGGCACGATCGTCAAGGCGGTTCGCGAGCAGGGCCTGTTTACCGTCGACGAGGTCAAGAAGCACACCAAGGCGGCCAGCTCCTGCGGGTCGTGCACCGGACTGGTCGAGCAGATCCTGATGAACTGCCTCGGTTCCAGCTTCCAGGAGACGCCGAAGACCAAGGCCGTGTGCGGTTGCACAGACCTCAGCCACGGCGAGGTGCGCAAGGCGATCCGCGAACACCACCTGGTCACCCATGCGCAGGCCTACGAGAAGATGGGCTGGCGCACGCCCAACGGCTGCGCGACCTGCCGCCCGGCGGTCAACTACTACATGCTCTCGACCTGGCCGCGCGAGGCGGCGGACGATCCGCAGAGTCGTTTCATCAACGAGCGCGCCCACGCCAACATCCAGAAGGACGGCACTTTCTCGGTGGTGCCGCAGATGAAGGGCGGGGTGACCAACCCGTCCGAGTTGCGCCGCATCGCCGACGTCGCCGACAAGTACGAAATCCCGATGGTCAAGGTCACCGGCGGCCAGCGCATCGACCTGCTCGGGGTGAAGAAGGAGGATCTGGTCGACGTCTGGCGTGATCTCGGCATGAAGTCCGGCCACGCCTACGGCAAGTCGATCCGCACGGTGAAGACCTGCGTCGGCAGCGAGTTCTGCCGCTTCGGCACCCAGAACAGCACCCAGATGGGCATCGAACTGGAAACGATGCTGGCCAACATGTGGAGTCCGCACAAGGTCAAGCTGGCGGTGTCCGGCTGTCCGCGCAACTGCGCCGAGTCGGGGATCAAGGACGTCGGCATCATCGCGGTCGATTCGGGCTGGGAGATCCACGTCGGCGGCAACGGCGGCATCAAGACCGAGGTTGCGCAGTTCCTGGCCAAGGTGAAGACCGGCGACGAGGTGAAGGAGCTGGTCGGCGCCTTCCTGCAGCTGTACCGCGAGGAGGCCTACTACCTCGACCGCACCGTGCACTACATCGCCCGTGTCGGACTCGACTACGTCAGGCAGAAGGTGATCGAGGACGCCGGCAATCGCCGCGCGCTGTTCGAGCGCCTGCTGTACGCGCTGGAAGGGCTGCCCGACCCCTGGGCGGAGCGCGTACGGCAGGCGCAACCCCCACGCGAGTACACGCGGCTGCGCCCGGACCGTCGCATTGCCGCCGTGCTGGAGGATTGAGATGAGCGATGCAGGAAAGTGGATCCAGGTCTGCGCGCTCGACGACATCCCGGTGCTCGGCGCACGCGTGATCGAACGCATGGGTGATGACGACATCGCGCTGTTCCGCCCCGCGGCCGATCGCGTGTTCGCGCTGGCCGATCGCTGCCCCCACAAAGGTGGTCCGCTGTCGCAGGGAATTGTCGCCGGCGACACCGTGACCTGCCCGTTGCATGGCTGGAACATCGAGCTGGAAAGCGGCAATGCCTGTGCGCCGGACGTGGGGTGCGCGCGCGGCTTCCCGGTGCGGGTGGTCGATGGCCGGGTGTGGTTGCCGCTGGAGGCGCTGGAAGAAGCCACGCCTGCCGAAGAAGAGGAGACCACTGCGTGATGGGAACAGCTCCGCGAAAGCCCACTCTTGCTCGTCATTCCCGCGAAAGCGGGTTGCCTTATCGTGCCGCCGCAGGCGGCTATCCATGGACTTTGTTATTTCATGGCATGACGTCCATGGATCCCCGCCTTCGCGGGGATGACGGGTTTGTTGAGGCCGCCTGATGGATGGTGCCGGCCCCGCTCGCTCCGCGCGCACGGTCACGCGCTCGACCTGCTGCTACTGCGGCGTCGGCTGCGGCGTGCTGATCGAGAGCGAGGGCGAGCGTATCGTCGGCGTCGCGGGCGATCCGCAACACCCGGCCAACCACGGCCGCCTGTGCAGCAAGGGCCGCACCCTGGCCGAAACCGCGCGCAACCTGCACGGCCGCGTGCTGCAACCGGAACTGCGCGCGCAGCGCCACGAGCAGCGTCGCCCGGTCGACTGGGGCTTGGCGCTGGACACCGTGTCCGCGCGCCTGGCCGACATCATCGAGCGGCACGGGCCGGACTCGGTTGCCTTCTACATCTCCGGGCAGTTGCTGACCGAGGACTACTACGTCTTCAACAAACTGGCCAAGGGTCTGATCGGCACCAACAACATCGACACCAACTCGCGGCTGTGCATGTCCAGCGCGGTGACCGGCTACAAGCTCGCGTTCGGCGCCGACGGTCCACCGACCTGCTACGAGGACCTCGAGCACGCGAAGACCGTGTTGTTCGCCGGCAGCAACGCCGCCTACGCACATCCGGTGCTGTTCCGACGGCTGGAGGAAGCGCGCGAGCGCGACCCGGACGTGCGCTGGATCGTGATCGACCCGCGCCGCACCGATACCGCGGCAATGGCCGACCTGCACCTGGCCATCCAGCCCGGCACCGACGTCGCCCTGTTCAACGGCATGCTCCACCACCTGATCTGGGAAGGATGGGTGGACGCGGACTTCATCGCCCACCACACCACCGGCTTCGACGAACTCAAGCAGCTGCTGCGCGACTACACCCCGCGCATGGCCGCCGAGATTTGCGGTATTTCCGCTGCCGACCTCATCACCGCCGCCGAGTGGTTCGGCCGCAGCCCTGCCACGCTGTCGCTGTACTGCATGGGCCTGAACCAGTCCGCACACGGCACTGACAAGAACCTCGCCCTGATCCAGCTGCATCTGGCCACGCGCCAGCTCGGCCGGCCCGGTGCCGGTCCGTTCTCGCTGACCGGGCAGCCCAACGCGATGGGCGGGCGCGAGGTCGGCGGCATGGCGACCATGCTGGCCGCACACCGCGATATCACCAACGCCACCCACCGTGCCGAGGTCGAGCAGCTATGGAAACTGGCCCCGGGCAGCCTGTCGCCGCGCCCCGGACTGGCGGCGGTGGAACTGTTCGAGGCGGTGCGCAGCGGCAAGGTCAAGGCGGTATGGATCGCCTGCACCAATCCGGTGCATTCGATGCCCGACATCGCCCGCGTGCGCGACGCCCTGCAGCGCGCCGAGTACGTGATCGTGCAGGAGGCCTTCCGCGACACCGACACCGTGCCCTACGCCGACGTGCTGCTGCCGGCCACCACCTGGGGCGAGAAGGATGGCACCGTCACCAACTCCGAGCGCCGCATCTCGCGCGTGCGCGCGGCGGTGCCGGCGCCGGGGCAGGCGCGGCATGACTGGTGGATCGTGCGCGAGGTCGCGCGCCGGATCGAGGCGCGCCTGGCCGGGCCGGGCACCGGGCCGATGTTCGCCTTCGATACGCCGGCACAGATCTTCGACGAGCACACCGCGTTGACCATCGGCCGCGACCTCGACATCGGCGGCCTCGATCATGCGCGCCTGGAGGCCGATGGCCCGCAGCAGTGGCCATTCCCCAGCGGCAGCCGGCAGGGCCAGGCGCGCCGCTATGCCGACGGCCGCTTCGCCACCGCCGACGGCCGTGCATGCTTCCATGTCACGCCATTCCGGCCGGTGGCCGAACCGATTTCCGCACGCTACCCGCTGCGCCTGCTGACCGGCCGCCTGCGCGACCAGTGGCACGGCATGTCGCGCACGGGCCGCGTACCGCAATTGTTCGCCCACAGCCCCGAACCGTCGCTGCACATGCATCCCGACGATGCCGCGCGTCGCGGCCTCAAGGCCGGCGAACTGGTGCGCGTGGCCAGCGCCCGCGGCGAGCTGGTACTGCCGCTGGAGCCGAGCGACGAGGTCGGCTCCGGCACCGTATTCGCCGCAATGCACTGGAGCGGCCAGTTCCTGTCCAGCGGCGGCATCAACGAGGTCAGCCAACCGGCCACCGACAGCCGTTCGCAGCAACCGGAGTTGAAGCACGCCGCGGTGCGCGTGGAGAAGGCCGGTTTCGGCTGGCACCTGCAGGCCGCGCGCCGCGGCGACGTGCTGGCGATGCGCAAAGCGGTGCAACCGCTACTCAAGGCGTGTGGTTATGCGGGCATCGGCCTGCATGTCGAACGTACCGTCGAAGCGGACGCATTCGACGGTCCGGCCTGGCTGGTGCTGCGCATCGCCGCCGACGCGCCAATGCCGATGCAATGGCTGCAGGCATTGGACGATGCACTGGATCTCGCCGCCGGCCCCGACACCCTCGAGTACCGCGATGCCCGCCGCGGCCTGCTCAAGCGCGTGGCCTGGCGTGCCGATGACAACACCAGCTTCATCGACGGCCTGCTCTGGACCGAAACCGGGTCCGGTGCAGTCTTCGGGTCATTGCTGCAACGCGTCCTGTCAGGCCACCCCTGGCAGGGCTCGCGGCTGGCGGCGTTCTCCACTGCGGCCGTCGACGTCGTCCGCGACCCGGTGGTCTGCGTCTGCCGCCAGGTCGCCGAATCGACGATCCGCGAGTGCGTCGCGATGGGTGCCGGCGTCGCCGAACTCAAACAACAACTGGGCTGCGGCACCGTCTGCGGCTCCTGCATTCCGCAGCTCACCCGGCTTGCCCGGCAAGCACAACCGGCATGAGCCATTGCAGTTGGAGAAATTCAACACTGTCATCCCCGCGAAGGCGGAGATGACGTCATCTGAAACGGAGTGCCGCTGATGTCCGCGATGCAAGCCAAACCCGAGGTCACCCTGCTCTCCGCCGGCCCCGGCGACCTCGACCTGCTCACGCTCAAGGCAGTCAAGGCACTGGCGGCGGCCGAAGTGCTGCTGGTCGACGAACTGGTCAATCCGGACATCGTCGAATTCGCTGCCCGAGCGCGGGTGATCCGTGTCGGCAAACGCGCCGGCTGTCGCTCCACCCCGCAGGACTTCATCTGCCGGCTGATGCGCCGCTACGCCCTGCAGGGCCTGCGGGTGGTACGGGTCAAGGGCGGCGACGCGCTGCTGTTCGGCCGCGCCGGCGAGGAGATCGAATTCCTGCAGGCCGCCGGCATCCGCGTCCGGGTCATCAACGGCATCAGCGCCGCCTTCGCCGCCGCCGCCGCGCTGGGGGTGTCGCTGACCCATCGCGACCACTGCCACGGCGTCACCTTCGTCACCGCCCACACCCACGACCACGGCGAGCCCGACTGGGCCGCGCTCGCCCGCAGCGGCACCACGCTCGCCATCTACATGGGCATGCGCCGCATCCAGTCGCTGGCTGCGTGCCTTGCCATGCACATGCATGCCGACACCCCGGTCGCCATCGTCCAGTCCGCCAGCCAGCCCGGCGAGCAGCGTCGACTCACCACCCTGGCCGCACTGACCCAGGCTCCACCGGAATTCGTACCGCAACAGCCCGGTGTGATCCTGGTCGGTACCGTGCTGTCCGATGTCGCGCGGGTGGGAGGTCAGGCCAGCCCACCCACTTCCGGCGTCTGCTTCTCCAGCGCCTCCAGCTCGTTCTTCACCGCATCCGGCGAGCGGGTATAGCGCGCCAGCAACACATAGAACACCGGCACCACGAACAGCGACAGCAGGGTCGAGAACGACACGCCGGCGATCACCACCACACCGATCGTCGAACGGCTGGCCGAGCCGGGGCCGCCGGCGATCACCAGCGGCAGCGCACCGGCCACGGTCGCGATCGAGGTCATCAGGATCGGCCGCAGGCGGACGCCGGCAGCTTCGACGACCGCCTCGTGGATGCTGCGTCCCGCATCGCGCAACTGGTTGGCGAACTCGACGATCAGGATGCCGTTCTTGGCCGCCAGGCCGACCAGCATGACGATGCCGATCTGGCTGAACAGGTTCAACGTGCCGCCAGTGACGATCAGGCCGAGCAACGCGCCCAGCACGCCCAGCGGCACCGTCAGCATGATCACGAACGGGTGGATGAAACTCTCGAACTGCGCCGCCAGCACCAGGTAGACGATCAGCAGGGCCATCGCGAAAGTCAGTATCACCGCGCTGCCGGCCTTCTGGAACTCGCGCGATTCACCCTTCCAGTCGATCTGGGCGTATTCAGGCAGTTCCTCGTCCGCGATCCCGGTGATCCAGTCGATCGCATCGCCAAGGCGATAACCCTCGGCGAGGCCGGCGCTGATGGTGATCGCACGCAGTCGGTTGAAGCGGTTGAGGCTGCCCGGCTCAGCCAGTTCGGTCAGCGTGACCAGGTTCGACAGCGGCACCAGCTCGCCGTTGCGGGCACGGACCTGGATCTTCTCGAGATCGGCCGGGGTGGCGCGTGCCGGTTTGTCGGCCTGCACGATCACGTCGTATTCCTCGCCGTCCTGGACGAAGGTGGTGACGCGACGGCTGCCCATCATCGTTTCCAGCGCGCGGCCGACCGCGCTCACGCTCACACCGAGGTCGGCGGCGCGCTGGCTGTCGATCCGCACCCGCATCTGCGGACGGGTTTCCTTGTAGTCGGAATCCGCGCCGTACAGGTTGGGGTTCTCGTCCATTCGGGCGAGGATGCGATCGCGCCAGTCGGCCAGCTCCTCGTAGTTGGGTCCGCCGAGCACCATCTGCAGCGGCTGGCCGCCACTGCGCACCAGGCCGGTACGCACGCGCGGCATCGCGCGTACGCCGGTCAGCTGGGACAGCTCGCTGCGCAGGTGATCGACCACTTCGTTCGTGCTCAGGTCACGTTCGCGCCAGTCGGACAGGAACACGATCACGTTGCCGGTGTGCATCTCCTCGCTGACGCCCCAGCTGCCTGGCACGCGGGTGTTGGCGCGCTGGATCGGACGCTTCCCATTGCCGTCGCCAGCGATCTGCTCGGCCATGATCTGCTCGACCTGCTGGATCTGGTCGACGGTGTAGTCGAAACCCGCACCCTCCGGTCCGACGATCGAGATGAAGAAGGCGCCGCGGTCCTCGGCCGGCGCCAGTTCGGTCGGGAGCACCCGCATCAACAAGCCTATCGCCACCACCGCAACCACCATCAACCCACCGAACAGCCATGGTTTCTCGACGCTGTGGTCGAGAAAGCGGCGATAGCGCACGCCCAGGCCGTCGAGCCGCGCGGTGATCCAGCGATGCACGCGGTTGGAGTTCTCCTCGCTGTGCGGGCGCACCAGCTTGGAGGCCATCATCGGACTCAACGTCAGCGCGACGAAGGCCGAGATCGCGACCGCGCCGGCCAGCGCCACCGACAGCTCACGGAACAGGCGCCCGGTGTTGCCCTCCATGAAGCCGATCGGCAGGAACACCGCCACCAGCACCGCGGTGGTCGCGATCACCGCGAACGCGACCTGCTTGGTGCCGCGCTTGGCTGCGACCAGCTTCGGCTCGCCCAGGTCGGTGCGGCGCTGGATGTTCTCCAGCACCACGATCGCGTCGTCGACCACCAGGCCGATGCACAGCACCACCGCCAGCAGGGTCAGCAGGTTGATCGAGAAACCGAACGCGTACAGCGGGATGAAAGCGGCGACCAGGCACACCGGCACCGTCACCGCCGGCACCAGCGCGGCACGGAAACTGCCGAGGAACAGCCAGATCACCAGCAGCACCAGGATGATCGCCTCGACCAGGGTGTGGTAGACGCGATCGATCGCCGCTTCGATGAACAGCGTGCTGTCGAAGGCGACGAAGATGTCGGTACCCTGCGGCAGGGTCGGCTGGATGCGCTCGGCCTCGGCGCGGGCGGCGCGCGCCACCTCCAGCGCGTTCGCGGTCGAGGTCTTGTTGATGCCCAGGCCGATGTTCGGCTCGCCATTGCTGCGGTAGTAGGCGCGGCGCTCGGCCGAGGCCAGGTCGACCCGGGCCACGTCGCCCAACCGCACCACGTAGCCGTCGTCGCCCTTGCGCAGCGGAATGCCGACGAAGTCCTCGGGCGCAAGGTAACTGCGCGCCAGGCGCAGGGTGAAATCGCGTGCGCTCGACTCGATCCGTCCGGCCGGCAGCTCGACGTTCTCCGCGCGCAGCGCATCCTCGACATCATTGGCGGTGATGTTGCGGGCTGCCATTGCGTCGCTGTCGAGCCAGACCCGCATCGCATAGCGCTGCTGGCCGCCGACCCGCACCGTGGACACGCCATCGAGACTCGACAGGCGGTCGACCACGTAGCGCTCGGCGTAGTCGCTCAGCTCCAGCGTATCCATCGTGGTGCTGCTCATGTTGAGCCAGATCACCGTGTCCGAATCGCTGTCGGCCTTCTCCACCTCGGGCGGATCGGCTTCGTCGGGCATGCGGTCGGCAACGCCACTGACCTTGTCCCGCACGTCGTTGGCGGCGGCCTCGATGTCGCGGTCCAGGGTGAACTCGATGGTCACGCTGGAGCGGCCGTTGACGCTGCGCGATGAGATCGTCTCCACGCCCTCGATGCCCGACAACGCGTCCTCCAGCACCTGGGTGACGCGGGTCTCGACCACCGCCGCGGATGCTCCCGGATAACGCACGTCCACCGACACCACAGGCGGGTCGATGGCCGGCAACTCGCGCAGGGTCAGGCGTGAGAACGAGATCACGCCGAGCACGATCAGCAACAGGCTCATCACGGTGGCGAACACCGGGCGCTTGATCGAGAGTTCGGAGAAGTTCATTGCTCAGGACCTGTCAACGCTGTTGGGATGGGACACGTTGCCGTGCCCGGTCGCCAGGGGGACCTGCATCCGCATCGGGCAACGCACCTTCACGGACTCGGCTGCCCGGCCTCAGCTTGCCGGTCCCATCGACGACGATGCGGTTGCCGGCCTCCAGGCCAGAGGCGATCTCGACCTGGCCTTCGCGCCGCGAGCCGACGCTGACATCGACGCGCTCGACGGTGCCCTCATCGGTGACCCGGAACACATACGAACTGTTGCCGACCTGCACCACCGAAATTTCCGGCGCCACCACCGCCAGCCGCTCCGGACGGCTCAAGGTCACCTGCAGCAGCATGCCCGGGCGCAATGCGCGGTCGGCATTGTCGAAGTCTCCGCGCACGGTCACCGCGCGGGTCGCCGGATCGATACGCGCGTCGATGGTGCTGACCACCCCCTCGAAACCGCGCTCGGGCCAGGCATTCGTGCGCCCGTCCAGTCGCTGACCAACCGCCAGGTGGGCCAGATGCGATTCCGGCACCGGAAAATCGACGTAGACGCGACGGGTGTCGTCCAGGGTTGCGATCGGCGTGCCCGGGGTGACCAGCGCACCGGGACTGACCTGGCGGATGCCGAGCACACCGGAGAACGGTGCCCGGATCACGCGGTCGCCGAGCTGGGCGCGGATCTGCTGCACGCGCGCGCGCGCGGCGTCACGGGTCGCGCGCTGGGCATCGTATTGCGAGGCCGCGATCAATTGTTGCCGGGCCAGCTCGTCCTGGCGCTTGTACAGGCGGTCGGCCTCATCGGCAGCTGCCAGCGCCTCGGTCAATGCGGCCTGCTGGACGTCGCCGCTGAGGGTGACCAGCGGCGCCCCGGCCGCGACCTCCTGGCCACTTTCGAAATGCACCCGCTGCACGGTCTCGCTGACCTTGGCCGTGACCGTGACCGACTCGTGCGCCTTGACCGTGCCCAACGCCTGCACCGTATCGCTCCAGGACTGCATCTGCAGCTCGACGGTGGTGACCGGGATCGCCGGCATCGCATCGGCACCCCCTTGTTCGCCACGGCTGCAGGCGGCCAGGCCGGCGACCAGCAGCAGCGCGCCGGTCAGGCAGGCCAGGCGGCGGACGGCAGGAGCGTTGCGGTGAGGAAACATGCGGGTCTCGATGATGGTGGAGAGGAATACGGCCCGAAAGCCGGCTGATCGACAAGTCTGACACCGGCAGCCAACGCACGCGTGGGCTATTAGTTGACACCTTTGGTCGGATGCCGCCGGATTTGGCAAAGGCGCTGCCTGGGGCCGGAGAACCGTGTCCCTCGCCCGCGGCCCGGAAGCAGTGTGGCACCCTCCGCCTGCCGCGGAGATGACGTTCATGAACAGCATGCGCGTACCTCTGGAGGTCTTCGCGCAGGCGTGCCGCCCGCGGTGCAAACCGTACAGGCATGGCTGGCCGGCCGCGACCCGGCCGATGGAGATGCAATTCTGCTGCTTCGACCCGGCGATGGCGCGACAGTACCGTCAGGCGCCGGTCACGCGGGGATGAGCGGCCTCCCGGCACCATGCGGTGCCGGGAACGGCCGGGACCGACGGGCCGCGCTTACCAGCCCTGCATGGTTGCGCCTTCGCTGCGCGGCAGGCGGACTTGCCGTCGCAATACCCGGGAATCGCGCAGGGTGTACTCCACCTCGACCGGCTCGCCCCAGAAGCGCAATGCGTGTTCCCGCGCGTCCGCCGGCAGCGGCGCCAGGGGCAGCCCGTCCGCATCGCGCGCCACCAGGGTGCCGCCCTCGCTGTCGATGCGACCGCGGCAAGCCTGTCGCACCTGCAGCCAGCCATCGCCCGCCGCTTCGAAGCAGCGGCTGTCGGCAACATCCTCGCGCAGCACCTGCACCTGCACCGGACACTGCACGTTCAACGGCCACTGCTCCGGCCAGTCGCGATCGACATCCTCGTACCATTGTTCGTCGAAGCGCAGCCTCCACCCGCCCCCGGCACTGTTGAGGACCTCATCCCACAGTTGGCCCGGCGGTACCGGCTCGACCCCGACACCCGCATGGGCCTCAACCGACTCCACGGCGCAGAACCGCAACGCCTGCGCCGCCGCAGTGCCCTTCGCCTGCAACGGCGGATACGGATAACCGATGCTGGCGACTTCGAAACTCGCCAGCGCCGCCTGCCCGACATAGTCGAAATCCGACAGGATGCCGGGATCCGCGGCATGTCTTGTTCCGACCAGGGTCCCGCCTTCGGTCATTCCATCGATATTGCGGAAATCCCACTGTTGCGGAACCCGGGTACTCCGGTAGCGGTACAGGCGCACCGCCGCCACCGGCTCGGCCGCGGCCAGCTCGACCACCCACTGGAACCGACGCCGCTCCCAGCTCAGACGCGGCACGTCCTCCAGCAATGGCGCGGTCTCTTCGTCGGGCCGGGCCCCGAACAGGCGTGCATGGGGAATCTGCCGCCCGGACGCATCCAGCGGCACGGCATGGAACTCGAACCCGGAGTCCGGATCATCGGCCGGTGGCGGCTGTTTCAGAGTCAGTCGTCTTCCGGCCCAGACGATCCGCGGCGCCTCCCCATGCCGCGGTTGCTGCCCGGCCGCCACCGTTTCAGCGCCGTCCCAGGCATAGGTTTCGACCTCCAGCGACAGGCGCACCCGGTCCAATGCCTGCAATGCCTCCGCCTTCAGGTCCAACGGCAAGCGCAAGGGAAACTTCTGCGCGCTCTCATCGACTTCGTCACCGCCGTTGAGTAACCAGCTGCGCCCCAGAGCGATCGGCAACGATTCCACCCCCTGCAGCGGCTGGCCCGACCTGTCGAGCAGCTCGGAGCCGGTCAACCGGCCCATCACCAACGGCCGCATCGCAGGGGCATCGGTCCGCGCCTGCGGCGGAGCCAGTTGCGCACCCAGGGCCAGCGTCGGCCGCGAGTGACGGTAGTCGGCCGGCTTGAGCATCATCACCAGACCGCGTTGCATCCCGGCCAGATCCGCTCCGTCCAGCATCCATGGGAGCAACCGGCCCTCGACCTGCGGATCGAGTTCGTAACCTTCGCCTTCGTCGGGCTCGCCGGCGAACGGCGGCTCTGCCAGAAGCGACTCGTACCCACGCTCGTGCTCGTGCGCGAGTTCGATCGGATGTTCCAGCCAGCTCCCCAGCCCGGGCAGGTGACGCAGGTTGACCATGTACAGACGCGTCCTCACCTCGGGCTCATCGTCGATGGACGGCACCAGCAATCGCAGCCAGGCTTCAAGCGGCAAGCCGTCATGCCGGCGTACCACCTGCCGCCCTTCAACCTGCAACTGCCCGCTCTCGCCACGGACGTCCAGAAACGCCTCGCCGGCAGAGAGCTGGAGCACCTGCAGCTCCCATCGCATGGGGTCGGCTCCGGACAGGTTGTCGACGAAGCGCAGGCGCTGCCCGCGGCGCAGCCGCTTCGGCAGGACGAACGGCCTCATTCCGGTTGCCTGCTGCAAGTCGAACTGTTGCGCCATTCGCGGATTGCGCGTCGTGATCCGCTCCCACGCCACCTTGTCGACCGCTGACAGGTCCAGCACCCGCCCCTTGGCATCCAGGCTCAGTTCGAAGCCGGCACCCAGCACGCGCGCCATCTCCGCATCGTCGGGATCGTCCATGTCCAGCTCCAGGGTGGACTTGCTGTATCCGCCACCCAGCATCTTCATCCACAGCAGGCGTACGCGCTGGGTGATCCGGCCTGCTCCGTCGGTCCGCTGGCTCACGGCGTTGAGTGTTTTCTGGCGCAGGCTGGCACTGCTGCCATGGTTTGAAACCTGCAGCTGCAGGTCGACCAGATAGACATCCTCGTCGCCGGCATTCCCGCCGGCCCGGGCGCCCCCGGCAGCGACGGACATCGCCACCGTCAATACAAGCGCCAGCATCCTCGCGAGCCCATTCCCGCACCGATCTTCCATCAACAGCTCCCTGGTTTCGTTATCGCGCCGAATGAAGCGCTTTGTGGTTGTCCTGCGCGCGCCCTCGAGGAGGACGCGCAAAAGCATGTTTCCGCCACCGCGCTCCAGAAAGCAGAACGCCGACACGAGGCCGGCGCTCCGGGGACTGCGTGGGCAGGTTGGGCTTACGCGGCCTTCTGCCACTCGCCCAGTGCGGCCAGGCCGTTGTCGCGGGCGCGCTCGTAGACGGTCTGCTGCGCGGCGGCGACGTTGTTGACGATGTCCTGCGACCACAGCTTCAGCGCGGCCTGCTGCATCGCGCGGCCGTAGGAGAACGACAGCGGCCACGGGTTCGGGCCCATGCGATTGATCATGTCCAGGTGTGCGGTGGCGGCTTCGTCGGACTGACCGCCGGACAGGAACACAATGCCCGTCAGGGTCGCCGGCACGGTCGACTTGAGGCACTGCAGGGTCGCTGCGGCCACTTCCTCGACGCTGGCGTCTTCACCGCTGGTGGTACCCGGCAGCACCATCGAGGCCTTCAGGATGGTGCCCTCCAGCATCACGTTATGGTCGTACAGCGAGGCGAACAGCGAGCGCAGCACGGCCTCGGTGACCTGGAAGCACTCGTCGATGTCGTGGCTGCCGTCCATGATCACTTCCGGCTCGACCATCGGCACCAGGCCCTGCTCCTGGCACAGCGCGGCATAGCGGGCCAGCGCGTGGGCGTTGGCGTCGATGCAGGTGCCGGTCGGGATGTCGTCGCCGATGTTGATCACCGCGCGCCACTTGGCGAAGCGGGCACCGAGCCTGTAGTACTCCTCCAGCCGGGTGCGCAGGCCATCCAGGCCTTCGGTGACCAGCTCGCCGGGGCAGCCGGCCAGGGCGTGGGCGCCCTTGTCGACCTTGATGCCCGGAATCATGCCGGCATCGGTCATGACCTTGGCGAACGGCACGCCATCCTTCGTCGACTGGCGCAGGGTTTCGTCGTACAGGATCGCGCCGGAGATGTAGTCGCTCAGCTTCGGCGTGGTGAGCAGCAGCTCGCGATAGGCGCGGCGGTTTTCCTCGGTGTTCTCGACGCCGACGCCGGCGAAGCGCTTGGCGATCGTGCCGGTGGACTCGTCGATGGCGATGATGCCCTTGCCCGGGGCGACCATGGCCTGGGCGGTTTCGGCAAGCTGTTCGATGCTCATGGGTGTCCTGCAGGAGGCGGGTGGGAAGTCGCGCATTATAGCCTTGACCGGGTGACTTCGCCGCATCCGCATCGCCTGCAATCAAAGACTTGCAAACCAGACGGGGCGAATTTCAATACCAGTCGCTTATGCCGGCGGGAGGCGCCGGCTGGCAACTGACAAGCTGGCTACAGTTCCCCCAGCCCCTCGGCCTCGCCGTCCGGGCCGACCTGCAGCAGGCGCAGGGTGTTGGTGGCGCCGCGATGTTCCATGCGCTCGCCGCTGGTGAAGGCCACCCGCTCGCCGGGTTCCAGCAGGCCAGCCTGGACCAGGCGCGCGATCGAGCCGCGGCCGGCCTCGCCCGGGGTCTGGCCACGGCTGTCGTAGTCGATCGGGAACACGTCGCGCATCATCGCCATGCGCCGGCGCGCGCCGGCGTGGCGCGAGAATGCGTAGATCGGCGCTCCTGAGCGGAACCGCGACAGGAAACGCGCGGTGCCGCCGGACTCGGTCATCGCCACGATCGCGCGCAGGCCGATGTGCTCGGTCAGGAACATCGCGGCCATCGCGATCGCCTGGTCGACACGTTGCAGGTTGCGCGGCGCGGCTTCGAAATCGGTGTCGTGAGCGAACTGACGCTCGGCGCCAAGGCAGATGCGCACCATCGCCTCGACCGCCTTGACCGGGTAGCGGCCGGCGGCGGATTCGGCCGACAGCATTACCGCGTCGGTGCCGTCGATGACCGCATTGGCAACGTCGAGCACCTCGGCACGGGTCGGGATCGGGCTTTCCACCATCGACTGCAGCATCTGGGTGGCGGTGATCACGACCTTGTTGCGCGCCAGCGACTCCTTGATGATCTTCTTCTGCAGGCCGGGCAACTCGGCATCGCCGATCTCCACGCCGAGGTCGCCACGCGCGACCATCACCACGTCGCTGGCGTCGACGATCTCGGTGAGGTTGGCGATCGCCTCGGCGCGTTCGACCTTGGCCACCATCGCCGCATCGCAACCGGCTTCGCGGGCGACGCGGCGCGCTTCGTCCATGTCGGCGGCATTGCGGCAGAACGACACCGCGATGAAATCGACGTTGGCCTCGGCGGCGACCTTGATCAGTTCGCGATCGCGCTCGGTCAGCGCGCCCAGCGACAGCCCGCCGCCGAGCTTGTTCAGGCCCTTGCGATCGGACAGCACGCCGTCATTGAGCACGATGCAATGTATGCGCGCGCCTTCCACGCGCTCGACGCGCAGTTGCATCAGGCCGTCGTCGAGCAGCAGGGTGTCGCCCGGGGCGACATCGCCGGGCAGGTCGAGGTAGCTGACCCCGACCTCGCGCGCATTGCCCATGGGCGCGTCTTCGCTCGCGACCAGGTCGAAGGCATCACCGGTCTTCAATTCGACCCTGCCTTCGGCGAAACGCTCGATGCGGATCTTCGGTCCCGGCAGGTCGGCGAGGATGCCGACTTCGGTACCGACCCGCTTCGCCGCCGCACGCACGGCCTCGGCCCGCGCCAGCTGGGAGGACGGATCGCCGTGGGAGAAGTTCAGGCGCACCACGTCGACACCGGCCTTGAGCAGTTGGTCGAGCATGCCCGGCGGGTCGGTGGCCGGGCCAAGGGTTGCAAGGATCTTGGTGCGACGTTGTTGCGTGGTCATTGTGTTGCGGGCCTCCCGATGAGCCCCGCGACGCTAGCACAGCTGATCGTCGATTCGGGTTGAATGACGCTTGGAAAAACACCCTCGATGCAGGCTCGCGATGCACTGGTATGGAATGTCCGCGGCCAAAAAAGACCAGCGTGGCCGGGCGGCGGATATTTCACCGCGCCCGCGATTTCGGCTAGCGTGCATCGACAGTGTCCACCCGGCCGGCGCCGGCCGGCACGCCATCCACCGGGGTAGCCATGCTCAACCGTCTCTCACGCCCTGCCGTCCGCCTGGTCGAACGCTGGCTGCCGGATGCCTACCTGCTGGTGTTGCTGCTGACCCTGGTCGCGGCGACGGCGGCGATGCTGGTCGAACGGCAGACGCCACTGGCGGTGCTGCGGATGTGGGGCGGCGGCTTCTGGGAGTTGCTGGCGTTCTCGATGCAGATGCTGCTGGTGCTGGTGACCGGCTTCATGCTCGCCAGCACGCCGCCGGTGAAGCATGGCCTGCAATGGCTGGCGAAGCTGGCGCGCGGTCCGGGCATGGCCATCGTGCTGGTCAGCCTGGTATCGCTGACGGCGAGCTGGATCAACTGGGGCTTCGGCCTGGTGGTCGGCGCGCTGTTCGCGCGCGAACTGGCGGCGCAGGTGCGGGTCGATTACCGGTTGCTGGTGGCCAGTGCATATTCCGGCTTCGTGGTCTGGCATGGCGGCCTGGCCGGCTCGATCCCGCTGACCATCGCGACCGAAGGCCACTTCATGGCCGGGGCGATGGGCGTGGTGCCGACCTCGCAAACGATCTTCGCGTTCTACAACCTCGCCATCGTCGCGCTGCTGTTCGTGCTGGTGCCGCTGGTCAACCGCTGGATGCTGCCGGCGCCGGAGGAATCGGTGTTCCACCGGCCCGGGTCCGGACACAGCGACGGGAAACCTGTGCCGCCGCCGCAGGGACCGCGCCAGCCTGCCGATCGCCTCGAGGACAGCCGCCTGCTGGCCTGGCTGGTCGGACTGGCCGGGATCGGCTTCCTTGTCGACCATTTCATCGGCGGCGGCGGTCTGAACCTCAACATCGTCAACTTCGGCTTCCTGATGCTGGCGATCGTCCTGCACGGCACCCCGCGCCGGCTGCTGGCCAGTCTGCAACTGGCGATCAAGGGCGGCGCCGGCATCGTCATCCAGTTCCCGTTCTATGCCGGGATCATGGCAATCATGGTCAAGTCGGGGCTGGCGGCAACGCTGTCGCAGTCTTTCGTTTCGGTAGCCGATGCAGACACCCTGCCGTTCTGGAGCTTCATCGCCGGTGGCGTGCTGAACGTGTTCGTGCCCTCCGGCGGTGGTCAGTGGGCGGTACAGGCACCGATCATGGTGCCAGCCGCCGAAGCGCTGGGCGCCGACGTGGCGAAGGTCGCGATGGGCGTGGCCTGGGGCGATGCCTGGACCAATCTGATCCAGCCGTTCTGGGCGCTGCCGATGCTCGCACTGGCCGGATTGAAGGCACGCGACATCATGGGCTTCTGCCTGATCCAGCTGGTTGTCACCGGCGTGGTGATCGGCGGTTGCCTGCTGTTGCTGTGATGCGGCTGCCGGCAATCAATCCAGATAGGCCGGGAATTTCGGCAAGGATTCGAAATCCTTCCGGTCGTGCTGAATGACGAAACGCGCACCGGTATTCTCCACGATCGCCTCGACACGATTCATCGAGGCAAGCGTATCGGCGCGGTCGACATTGATCCGGGGCACGCGCTGCCCGTGCCGGTTGGCATGGGTGTGGTACAGGTCGCCGGAGAGGATGACCGTGCCGGCCTCGGCCAGCGAGATTTCGAGCGATTGATGGCCTGGCGTATGGCCCGGTGTTTTCAGGATGCGCACGGTGCCGTCGCCGAACACATCGTGGTCTCCGTCGATCTGCTGGCGTTTTGCGGACATCAGGGCCGAGAACGAGTCCTGATCGACACCGAACGGTGCCGGATCCTGCATCGCCCAGGCCACCGACGCGTTGCTGGTGATCCAGGTCGAGTCGCTGAACAGATTCGCATTGCCGGTGTGGTCGAAATGCAGGTGCGAGAAGGCCACGTAGGTGATGTCGGCCGGACGCAACCCGATCCGATCGAGCTGCTCTACCAGCCGCACATCGACATGCATCGTCAGGCTGTCCCCGAAGTTCACGCCGTCCTCGTGCTCCGCCATCGCGTCGCCCAGGCCGGTATCCCACATCAACGTGCCCTTGGGATGACGCACCAGGAAACAGGTATCGACCAGCGACTCGGGCTTGCCGTCGTATTCGCCGGTATCCGAGAACATGGTCATGTCCCTGAACTCCAGGCGGCCGCAATCGAGCGCGTACAGCCGCACGCCATCGACTTCGTCCGCCGCCGATGCCGGCATCGCGGCCAACGCCGCTGTGAGGGAAACAAACAAGGGAATGCTGCGCGTCATCACGGGCTCCACGATCGGTAGGGCCCCAATCTAGTCCTGCCAGCCGGCGCGAAACGCTCGAAATCGTGCGCGAACCGATCAGGCCGCTGACACGCGCGATGGTTCGATCCCGTAGCGCTCGCCGAAGCGCTTCACGAAGCTCGACACCGACGCATACCCGACCCGGTGCGCGACCGTCTTCACCGGCAGCGACGTGCCCTGCAGCAGCATCAGCGCATGCGCCAGCCGGGCGTCGGCAACGACATTGCGCAATGACGTCCCTTCCGCCGCGAGGCGTCGGCGCAGCGTGGCTCCGCTCATGTCCAGCGCCGATTCCAGCAGATCCGAGCGCCAGTCGCGGGCCGGGTCGCCTGCAACCAGTCCGCGGATGCGCTGTGCGAGCGTCGGCGCTGGCGGTTTCAATACCCCGACATGCCCGCGCGAACACAGCCCCAGCACGGCGCCCACCAGCGCATAGCGCGCCTGGGTATCGTTTCCGGTCGCGATCGCATCGCACCACGCCTCCAGATCCGCGGCGAAGTCGCCCAACGGCTCGACTGCCACGCCATCGGCGATCGCATGACGGGTGTCCGGCAGCAGCAGCCGCGCCGCATCCAGAAGCTCCTGTCCCAGGGTGATGCAGACGGAAAGATAGGGGCGTCCCCGGGTTTCGTCCGGAACATTCTCGACATCCAGCATGCGCGCACCCGGGACCAGCAGCAGCTGGCCCGGCTCGACGCTTCGCCATTCGCCGCCACGATCGCGCACCCGTTTGATGCCTTCCAGCAGCACCGTGATGATGGCGCTGTCGATCTGCACGGCGCTCAATGCATGGGCGGCACGTGCGCGGACCCGCAGATACGGGGTGTCGCCTTCATGTTGCGCCAATGCAGACAGGCGGGACAGGAGCGCGCCTGGCTCCCGGGTCGATGCGCTCATCCCTGCCTGCTCCTTACCAAAGCCGCGACGCAGGACGGATCAACGACCAGGACACGCTCGGCGCTCATCAATCGATACGCGCCCAACTGTCACCGTCGAAGGCCATGATGTCCTTGCTGCCGATCGACCACAGCACGCCATCGGAGGCGCTGAGGCGATAGCAGCTATCCGGCAAATCTTCACCGAAATCGACCGCCAGGAGCTTGTCCTGGTCGAGTGTGAACAGTCCGTACATGGTCGATAGATACAGCTTGTCCTGATACCAGGCGAGATCCCAGATATCGTCGATCATGCTTGCATGATCGATGACCTCCCAACTGTCGCCACGCCCGCCAAGCAGCAGTCCCTTGCGACCCGAAGCATAGACCGTGCCGTCATCCGCACAGAGCACCCGGGTCAGCACGATGTTGGTGGGACTCGGTTTCTGCTGCCAGGCACTGCCGTCGTAGTGCCATATCTCGCCATCCCAACCCACAGCATAAATATCCGTTTCGGAGAATCCATCCACTGCCTCGAAACCGACCACTGCATGGCTGTCTGTCGCCGGGCGGGCACCCTCGTCGATGGAACGCCATTGATGGGCATCGTCCCGGCGCCAAACCTGGCGGTTCATCCCGACGGCATACACATGTTCGCCGATGGTGCGTACCCCGCGCAGCGGGCCACGCGCTCTGATGGCGTCCGGACTTGTGCCGATCTGCTCTTCATGGAGATCGCCGCTACCGGCCAGCTTGACCTGGCCGTAAAGGCCCACGGCACACATCTGTTGCATGGGCTTTCTGGCAATGGCCATGCCCGCGATCGGCCATGACGTTTTCCCAAGGTCGCGCCAGGTGCCCGCATCCCACTCCGAGAAGTAGGCATGTGAAATCTTTTCACGATCCAGTTCATCGCCGCTCATCGCGACATAGGTCAAGTCATGAAAACGCACGGCCCCTGTGGCGAAGGAGAAAGTGTGGGTCCAATGTCCGGGCATTTCAGCATTCCTTCCTGTAGAAGTTATCGTCCATCACCGCTTCCGGCGCCGGATATCAGCCCCGCGCCTTCAGCGCCGCCACTGCCGGCAACTCCTTGCCTTCGAGGAATTCGAGGAACGCGCCGCCGCCGGTGGAGATGTAGCTGACGTCATCGGCGATGCCGTACTTGTCGACCGCGGCCAGGGTGTCGCCACCGCCGGCGATCGAGAATGCGTTGCCCGCGGCGATCGCACGCGCCAGGGCCTCGGTGCCCTTGCCGAAGGCGTCGAACTCGAACACGCCGACCGGGCCGTTCCAGACCACGGTGCCGGCCTTGCCGATCAGTTCGGCATAGGCCTTGGCGGTGTCCGGGCCGATGTCGAGGATCATCTCGTCGGCACCGACCGCATCGACCGGCTTGACCGTGGCCGGCGCATCGGCGGCGAAGGCCGGAGCGACGACCACGTCGGCCGGCAACGGAATGTCGGCGCCGCGCGCCCTGGCATCGGCCATGATCTGCTTTGCCGTATCGACCAGGTCCATTTCGACCAACGACTTGCCGACGCCGTAGCCCATCGCGGCGATGAAGGTGTTGGCGATGCCGCCGCCGACGATCAGCTGGTCGACCTTGCCCACCAGCGACGACAGCAGCTCCAGCTTGGTGCTGACCTTGGAGCCGGCGACGATCGCCAGCAGTGGCCGCGCCGGGTTGTCGAGCGCCTTCGCAAGTGCATCGAGCTCGGCCATCAGCAGCGGGCCGCCGGCGGCAACCGTGGCGTGGCGGATCGCGCCGTGGGTCGAGGCCTGGGCACGGTGCGCGGTGCCGAACGCGTCCATCACGAACACGTCGCACAGCGCGGCGTATTGCTTCGACAGCGCCTCGTCATCGGCCTTCTCGCCGACGTTCATGCGGCAGTTTTCCAGCAGCACCAGCTGACCCGGCGCAACCTCGACACCGTCGACCCAATCGCGCACCAGCGGCACCTCGATGCCGAGCAGTTCGGACAACCGCTTCGCGACCGGCGCAAGCGAATCGGCCTCGCTCCACTGCCCTTCCTTCGGCCGGCCCAGGTGCGAGGTGACCATCACTGCCGCGCCCTTTTCCAATGCCAGCTTCATCGTCGGCAGCGCGGCGAGGATGCGCTGCTCGGAAGTGATCCGGCCATCGCTGATCGGCACGTTGAGGTCTTCGCGAATCAGCACGCGCTGGCCGGCGAGGTCGAGGTCGGTCATGCGGAGGATGGGCATGGACAGCTCCTGGATTAAGGACGCGCAGAATGGAGGCACGCGCAACGCGCGAGCCCGCTATTGTCGCGGCCCGGCCTCCGGATTGAAACCGCAGGGCTCAGGAACTGTTATCGGATGGGCCGGACCCGGCCTCGTCCCCGTGGCCCTCCCGGCTGGCGACCGTGTCGGTTTCCGGAGGCGCAGCCGCGGTCCCTTCCGGAGACTGCGATGGCCCGCGTCCCGGGCGCAGCAGGCTCAATGCGAACCCGGCCACCACCAGGGCACCGAGCACCAGCAGGCTCCAGAGCAGCCAGGACGTCCAATCCCGTACCGGCGCCAGCGCGGCGTCGCCCGCCAGCACCCTCGATGTTCCCAGCCAGGCCGCCGCGGGCTGCCAGTCGTCTCCCTGTTGCGCGCGCAGCGTCTCGACCAGCCGCGGCAACGGTGAGTCCGCGCGACGGGCACGCGTGCTGCCGGCCGCGAGCACGTACGGCGGAGCACCCTGCGCCAGGAACACGACCACCTCCGGGGCGTACCCGAACCGCAGCGCCGGTTCGCCATTGACCGGCCCGTTCGCGCTCAGGCGCCAGTAGCGGTCGCGAAGCACCATGGGCAGTTCGCGTGCGGCGGAGCGACCTCCGTTCCCGGCACCGACCTGGTAGGTCATCCACGGGCCGGTGCGTAGCTGCCAGTCCGCATCGGTCGAGTCGCGGCTTTCCAGCCGCCATTCGACGGCATGGTTGCCAGACAGGGCGACGTCCACCTGCCGGATCGGAAAGCGTCCGTCGAGGGTGTATTCGTGGACCCGCCCGTCCGCCGATGCCGCGCGTGCGGGTGCGCGTTCGACCCATTGCAGGGCGGCCTTGGCCGGGGGCGGAGCGAATATCGCCTTGAGGGCGGTGATCTCGACCACCTGGTCGGGGCGGTCGGGTGTCAGCCGCAGATAGCGCGCACGCTGGTGGTGCGGCAGCAGGCCGAAAAGCTCGATGCGGCGATGCAGGAGGCGCCGCCCTTCGCGCTGGAGATCGATCAGCCGCCCGCGCGCCGCCAGCGACTGCCAGTGATCCAGATCGTCACTGGCCTCGACCCGGTAGCCGAGATCGAGCGCATCGGTTGCGTTCCATTCGAACTCGAGCGCGACCACGGCTTCACGTACCCGGCTCAGGTCGACCAGCAACGCGGTGCCCGCGGCCGGATCCGGCGCGGTGCCGCCACGCACCTCGACCCGGCGCAGGCGACCGTCTTCATCGGCCTCACTGACCAGCTCCCAACGCCGTGCCGCGCCGGGAGCCGGTGCAGGCAGCGTGAACCATGACAGGGCCAGTCGCCGCGGTGACTGCGCCAGCGGCTGCTCCGGTTCGAAGACCGCAGCGGGGACGGACAGGCCTTCGCCATCGAACACCTCCAGGTCGCGCATCCGCGGGTCCTGGATCCGGCGATAGACCGACTCGTCCAGCGTTGCCCGGTAGGCACCGCCATCGTCCCGGGACAGCGTCAGCGGCCATTCCCAGCCGTAGCCTTCCGGTCCTGTCGCCATCGCGATCGATGGCAGCAGCAGCGCGGCCAGGCATGCACGGACCAACAACGACGCAATCGTGTTCATGCGACCTCCCCGGTGTTGTCCGGCCTGGACCCGGGTGACCGTGGCGGTGCGGGTGCGAAGTAACCCACCGCGGTACACAACAGGCCGTAGGCGATGAACGATACGATGCCGAGCAGGTTGCCGAGGTGCTGGCGGTCGATCAGCACCAGCTTCGCCAGCACCACGGCCATCAACACAGCACCCGCCAGCCACAGCGTGCGCTGGCCGCGGCGCGAACCGAATATCCAGCCAAGCACGCCAAGCATGCTCCAGACCACGGTCAACGCCGTCTGCACCAGGCTGCTGGAGAACATCCCCGCACCCCATTCGACGCTTCCCCAGTGATGGGTCGCGCGCAGGGTGATGGCACTGACCAGCACGAACCCGGTCGCCGCCACCGCCGGCATGCGCCAGGTATGCAGGGTGGAGCCGACCGGCGTCGCCCGCATTCCCGCGGCCACCACAACCAGCACGGCAACCTGGAACAGGTCCAGCGGGTTGAGCAGCGGCAGCCACGGCAACGGAGCGCTATTACCCGGGAGCTTCAATCCGGCCAGGAACACGATCGCGAGGAGCAGCAGGAACCCGCACTGCAACGGCGCGCGCCATTGACCGAAGCGCTGCGTCAGCGGCCATGCCACCCAGGCCGGTCGCCACTGCAGGGCGGCCGCGACCGCCAGCCATGGCAGCGCCGCGAGCGCGATGCGCCATCCATCGCCCAGTTGGAGCCGTAGGGCGAGTTCGTGCAGGCCGAGCCCGAGCGCCAGCGGCCACGCGGCCAGCCACGCCGCATGCGCCCATCCCGGCGCCGGTCCTGCCTGCTTGCGCATGCCATGCAGCGCATACCCCCCCAGCACCGCATACAGTGCCCAGGCGAGCGCGCCCAGGCCGGCGAACGGATGCGCATGCGCGGCGTCCTGCGCCAGCGCCAGCGGCAATGCCGCCGCCAGCCCGGCCACCACGGTCCAGGCCAGGGCCGGTGCCGCGATGCGACGCTGGAACAGCGCCGCCAGAGCGGTACTGGCCGCAACACACATCAGGACGACATCGGCACGTTGTTCCGCGGCGATGAAACGGTCGATCTCGTTCAGGCCGTTCCCACACCACCAGGCCAATCCCCACAGGTAGTACGGCATCGACTGCGGGCGCTGGCCGGCGTGCCAGTAACTCCAGGCGCTGGCAAAGCCGGCCAGCGCGATCAACAAGGCACCGGTGAAACCGGCGTTGGCCACGGCCATCGTCGGGGCGGCCCCCGGGTAACCGATCATGAAGCTCGCCGCAGCCGCCAGCTGCAGCAATACGCCCGCGACCTGCGGCAGCCGTCGCTGCTGCCGCAGTCCCAGCCATGCCAGCGCCGCACCCTCAAGCGCGAACACGCTGGCCGTGGCCTGTGCCGAAAGCGCCAGCGGCACCGCCAGCGTCGCGAAGCCGACCGCCAGCACCGCGTAGGGGGCCACCAGCGCGGCGAAGTGCTCGCGACGCCGCAACGCCCACGCCAGCGCGGCATAGATCGCGGCCAGGCCGAGCGCGCAGAACGCCAACGCCATCCGCTGCCCTTCGAGCAGGCCGGCCTGCAGCGAAAACGCCACCAGCGGCATGCCGAAGACCAGGCAACCATCGACCAGGTCGCGATGCCCGGCCGGGCGACGGCGTGCGTACAGGATCGGAATCAGCAGGTAGAACGCGAAGAACAGCAGCAGGAACGGTTCGGTCGAGGCGAAGTCCTCGCTGCGGTAGCGCAGCACGCCCCACAGCGTGCCGATGCCGAAGGTGAACACGAAACCGAGCAGGTTCAGCGCGCGCCACGGTCGCCACCAGGCGATCGCGAAGATCGCCGCGTTGAGCACGGCGTAATAGCCGAACAGCGCGACATGGTTGCCGCCGCCCGTGGAAAGCCACAGCGGTGCAAGGAACCCGGCGAGGATGCCCAGTATCGCCAGCGCGACCGAATTCTGGGCCACGGCCAGCACGCCCGCACCGGCCACCAGCACGATGCTCAGCGCGAACGCGGCGCCCGGTGGCAGCAATGGATACAGCTTGAACGCGGCAAACACGACCAGCAGCAACACGCCGATCGCCCCACCCTGCAGGCTCAGGCCGAAGCTGCGCCGACGTTCGCGCTGGCGCCAGCCGAACACCAGCGCGGCCAGCCCCGCCGCGGCGACGCCGGCCAGGCGCAACTGGATCGGAAAGCTCATCCAGCCCTGATCGCTGGCGTACTTGAGCAATGCCGCGACGCCGGCGAACAACACCAGCATGCCGACCTTGACCGGCACGTTGCCCTCGGTGAACCAGCGCTTCACCGCACGCACGAGCACATCGAGTGGATCGGGACCCGGGCGGACGGGCGCAGGCCCGGCGACAGGTGGCGGGGACGACGCGGCCGCGGGCGCACGCGGCAGCGGCGGCGGCATCGGAGCAGGGGGTGGCGTGGCCGGCGCGGGACGCGCAGGCTGCTCTGGAGCGGCCTGTTCTGGAGCGGCCTGCTCTGAAGCCGCCTGTTCTGGAGCAGCCTGTTCTGGAGCAGGCGACCGCGGAGCCGGGGCTGGCGCGACTGACGGCGGAGCATCGGGCCTCATGGCCGCAGCCTTCGCAAGCGTCGCCCCGGTATCGGACACGGTGCTCCGCGCGGTCCGGAGCGATGCGACCTGGTTCTCGAGGACGGCGACCCTTGACCGCAATCCGGCGATCAGGACCAGCGCCACGACCAGCAACACCGGCACCAGCAGTACCGCCAGCACCAGCAGCACGATCAATCCTTCCATTGCATCCGCCCATCCCGTTCAGCTGCTAGCGAGGCTACACCACCGGCGGGGCGGCGGCATCGGTTTTGTCAAGGTTCTACTCGCTCCACTTTCCACCACATATCGTGTTGACGGATCGGCATTACCCCACTATGTTGAGTCCGTCGGTGCTGCACCGGTCCTCGTGGCCGGCGCAGCTTAAAAGGGAAGTCCGGTGCGGTACCCGCCTTCGAAAGGCGGACCAAAGCCGGCGCTGCCCCGCAGCGGTAGTGGAAACGAAACCCGTCATGGCACTGGGGCACGGCCCTGGGAAGCGGTGGGGAGTAGGCAAAGGTTAAGGAGAGAGTGAAGAGAAGTGAGTGAAGAGTAAAAGGCGGTTCGCCACTCTTTTCTCACTCCTCTTCACTCTTTTCTCGCCCATGTCCAGAGCCCGAAGACCTGCCGACAGCCGCGCGCAGCACACCGCGCGGTGACCGGCCAGGGAGTCTCCGGGGGGAGGCGGTCGGTGTCGCGGCGAAGGTCCGGGGTTCCGGTCCGAATGCCGGTGCCGGGCTCTCCACCGGCACCCTGCCCGTCTCGGGCCGTGCGACACCCCGCTTCCATCCTGCAGATTCCGCGCCCGCGGGGGCGTGGCTGAATCGGCGACCGTCATCGCCGATGCCGTCATGTCCCCGTGCGTCGCCCTCGAGGGAAGGGTGGCGACCCGTGCGCCCTGCACTGGAGCCCCACAATGAACACCGACGCCCCCGAAACAGCGACGACCACCTCCGCGACCGCTGTCGCCGAACCGCCTGCCACCCCACGCTCGGTTGATGGCCCGACCGGCAACGGCTTCGCCCTGACCCCGCCGGCCGCCAACCTGACCATGACGGTGACCAAGCGCAATGGCCGACGCGAACCGGTCGACGTCAACAAGATCGTGCGCGCGGTGACCCGCTGCGCCGAGGACCTGTATTCGGTCGATCCGATGCGGGTGGCCACGCGCACCATCTCCGGCCTCTACGACGGCGCGACCACCCGCGAGCTCGACGAACTGTCGATCCGCACCGCCGCCCTGCTCACCGCCGAGGAACCCGAGTACGGTCGCCTTGCCGCGCGCCTGCTGGCCGGGGTGATCGAGAAAGAAGTCGCCGCGATCGACATCAACGCGTTCTCGCAGTCGGTGCAGCGCGGTCACGAACTGGGCGTGATCAACGACCGCCTGCTTGGCTTCGTGCAGGACAACGCGCGCAAGCTCAACGACGCGATCGACAACTCGCTCAACAACCGCTTCGATTATTTTGGCCTGCGCACGCTCTACGACCGCTACCTGCTGCGTCATCCGACCGCGCGTTCGGTGATCGAGACGCCGCAGCAGTTCTTCCTGCGCGTCGCATGCGCGCTGAGCGAGGACGTCGGCGACGCGCTGGCGCTGTACCGGCGCATGGCCCAGCTCGACTACATCCCGAGTTCGCCGACGCTGTTCAACTCCGGCACCACCCACGAGCAGCTGTCGAGCTGCTTCCTGCTCGACTCGCCCGAGGACTCGCTTGAGAGCATCTACAAGCGCTACATGGACGTGGCCAAGCTGAGCAAGTTCAGCGGCGGCATCGGCCTGAGCTACACCCGCATCCGTTCGCACGGTTCGCTGATCCGTTCGACGAATGGATTGAGCAACGGCATCGTGCCGTGGCTGAAGACGCTCGACGCCTCGGTTGCCGCGGTCAACCAGGGCGGCAAGCGCAAGGGCGCGGCCTGCGTCTACCTCGAACCCTGGCATGCCGACGTCGAGGAGTTCCTGGAACTGCGCGACAACACCGGCGACGAGGCGCGGCGCACCCACAACCTCAACCTCGCCAACTGGATTCCGGACGAGTTCATGCGCCGGGTCGAGGCCGACGGCGAATGGTCGCTGTTCGATCCACACAAGGTGCCGCAGCTGACCGACCTGTGGGGCGATGCTTTCGACACCGCCTACCGCGCCGCCGAAGCGGCCGGACTGGCACAGAAAAAGGTGAAGGCGCGCGAGCTGTACTCACGGATGATGCGCAGCCTGGCGCAGACCGGCAACGGCTGGATGAACTTCAAGGACAAGTCCAACCGCGCCTGCAACCAGACCCTGCGCGAGGGCAACGTGGTGCACCTGTCGAACCTGTGTACCGAGATCCTCGAGGTCACCTCGCAGGACGAAACCGCGGTCTGCAACCTCGGTTCGGTCAACCTGTCGCACCACGTCGAGCTTTTCGAGGAAGGTCCGGTACACGGCAAGGCCGGTCGCTTCGACTTCGAGAAGCTGGCCGAAACCGTGCGCCTGGCCGTGCGCCAGCTCGACCGCGTCATCGACCTCAACTTCTACCCGATCGAGACCGCGCGCCGCGCCAACCTCAGGTGGCGCCCGGTCGGGCTCGGGGTGATGGGCCTGCAGGACGTGTTCTTCAAACTGCGGCTGCCGTTCGATTCCGAGCCGGCACGGGCATTGTCGAAGCAGATCGCCGAGCACATCTATTTCCACGCGCTGTCGGCGTCGAACGAGCTGGCGGTCGAACGCGGCAGACATCCCGGCTTCGACGACACTCGCGCATCAACCGGCGAGCTGCAGTTCGAGGCCTGGGGCGTGGCGCCGTCGGACGCTCTCGGCTGGGACGCCCTGCGCACGCGCATCCGCGAGCACGGCCTGCGCAACTCGCTGCTGATCGCGATTGCGCCGACCGCGACGATCGCCTCGATCGCCGGTTGCTACGAGTGCATCGAGCCGCAGGTGTCGAACCTGTTCAAGCGCGAGACGCTGTCGGGCGACTTCATCGTCGTCAACCGCTACCTGGTCGAGGAGTTGAAGACCCTCGGGATGTGGACACCGGAGCTGCGCGACGCAATCAAGATGTCGGAAGGCTCGATCCAGGGCGTCGACGCGATCCCGGAGTCGCTGCGCGCGGTCTACCGCACCGCCTGGGAACTGCCGATGCGCTCGCTGATCGACATGGCCGCCGAGCGCGGCGCCTTCATCGACCAAAGCCAGTCGCTGAACCTGTTCATCGAGAGCCCGAACATCGGCCAGCTGTCGTCGATGTACATGTACGCGTGGAAGAAGGGGTTGAAGACGACCTATTACCTGCGCTCGCGACCGGCAACGAAGATCGCCAAGTCGACGGTGAGCAACATCGCGCCGGCCGCGGCGGTGGCGTGTTCGCTCGAGAACCCTGAGAGCTGCGAAGCCTGCCAGTAGCCGCCAATCAGAAGCCCCTCTCCCGCCTGCGGGAGAGGGGTTGGGGTGAGGGCCGCCTCGCGCCCTGCCCTCATCCGCCCTACGGGCACCTTCTCCCGCAAGCGGGAGAAGGGACTCCTCCAGAGGAATTCCTGCATGTCCGACAACACCTCCCCCCACCTGCTCGACCCCGGCTTCGACCTCACCCTGCGGCCGATGCGCTACCCGCGGTTCTACGAGATGTACCGCGACGCGATCCGCAACACCTGGACCGTCGAGGAGGTCGACTTCTCACTCGACGTCAACGACCTGCGGCACAAGTTCGGCCCGGCCGAGCGGCACCTGATCGAGCGGCTGGTCGCGTTCTTCGCCACCGGCGATTCGATCGTCGCCAACAACCTGGTGCTGAACCTGTACCAGCACATCAACGCGCCCGAGGCGCGCATGTACCTGTCGCGGCAGCTATACGAGGAAGCGCTGCACGTGCAGTTCTACCTGACCCTGCTCGACACCTACCTGCCCGACCCGGCCGCGCGCGCAAAAGCATTCGACGCGGTCGAGAACATCCCGTCGATCCGGGCCAAGGCCGATTTCTGCTTCAAGTGGATGGACTCGATCCAGGGCCTGCAACGCATCGAAACCATCGAACAGCGCCGGCAGTTCCTGCTCAACCTGATCTGTTTCGCCTGCTGCATCGAGGGGCTGTTCTTCTTCGCCGCCTTCGCCTACGTCTACTACCTGCGCTCGCGCGGGCTGCTGCACGGACTGGCCTCGGGCACCAACTGGGTGTTCCGCGACGAGAGTTGCCACATGGCGTTCGCGTTCGAAGTGATCGACACCGTGCGCAAGGAAGAACCCGCGCTGTTCGACGACGAGCTGAAACAGCAGGTCGTCGCGATGCTGGAAGAAGCCGTCGACTGCGAGATGCAGTTCGCGCAGGACGTGCTGTCCGGCGGAGTGGTCGGGCTGTCGCTGAAGGACATGCGCCAGTACCTCGAATACTGCGCCGACCAGCGCCTGGGCCAGCTCGGCCTGCCAAAGCGCTTCGGTTCGACCAACCCGTTCGGCTTCATGGATCTTCAAGACGTGCAGGAGGTGACCAACTTCTTCGAGCGCAGGGTGTCGGCCTATCAGGTCGGTGTCAGCGGAGAGGTCGCGTTCGACGCCGCGTTCTGATCTCCGCAGCGGCCGGTGGCAGGGATGCCCCGGTCGCGCCGCTGAGCCGGCGACCGCCTGCAGCCGTGATATGCGTCATTGTCGGGCGACGGCCGGCGCGGTAGCGTAGGCCCAACGTCCCACTGAGTTCGCCCGCCTCCTTGGCCCGCCCGGAACGTCCATGGACCCTGCGTCGGCGCTTCGCCCGGCTGCTGCTGTTTGCCGCCGCGGTCCCGGCCGTGCTGTTCAGCGCGGTGCTGATCTGGCAGCAATACCAGGCCGAACGCGACTCCCTCGGCGATCGACTCGGGCTGTCGGCCGGCCTGACGTCATCCAGCATCGACGACTATGTCCATAGCCGCCTGGCCAGCCTCATCGTGCTGGCGCAGACCCGCGATGTCGCGTCGGATGCCTGGCCGGACGACCTCGCCCGCCTGCTCGACGCCTCGCCTGGACTGCTCAGTGCCCTGGTAACCGATCACGAAGGGCGGGTGCTGGCGCACGCAATGACCGGGCCGGACACCGGTGCCAGCCCCTCCAACGTCAGCGACCGCGAGTACTTCGCCGCCCCTGCCCGCACCCTGCAACCATACGTTTCCAACGCCTTCCGCGGACGCGCGCTGGGCACCGACCCGCTGGTGGCGATATCCGCGCCGATCGTCCGCGATGGCCGTTTCATGGGTGTGATCGAAGCGTCGATCCATGTCGAGACGTTCGCCAGTCGGCGCAGCCAGGCCTTCCATGCCCGCGGCTACGAAATGCTGCTGCTGGATCGCCGCAACCAGGTCATTCACACCACGCCGGGGCTGTCCTATGAGTTCCTCCAGGTCGTCAGCGATCCGCGCCTGACGCTGTCAGAGCCGGCGCCCTTGAATACCGCACGCAGCCGTTTCAAACACGACATCATGAATGGCGGCGGCGCCTTCGTCGCACGTGCGCGTATGGAGAGCGGCTGGGTCCTCGTGCTGCTGGCTCCCGATCGGCCATTGCTGGAAACCATCGGCCGCAGCACGCTGGCCCTGATCGCCCTGCTGATCGTGACCAGCCTTGGTGTAATCGCCGCCGTCTGGATCCAGCTCAGGGACCTGGCCGCCGGTACCGGACGCCTGCTCGACACATTGCGCAACTTCGCCGTAGGCACGCCGCTCGATGCCGACAGTGCACGCGGCATGCCCATGGAACTGCGACCGATCGCCGGCGCGATCGGAGAATTGTCCGACCGTCTCAACCACGCCTACGGCGAGCTCAACGATGCCTTGCAGGCACAGCGAGAGCTGGCCACATCACTGCAGCGGGTGGTCGAGGAGCGCGATCAGGAAATCGCCGCGCGTACCGCTGATCTGCGCAACGCCGTCGATGAGCTCGAGCGCATCGCCAGCATCGACGCCCTTACCGGCGCGCTCAACGTACGCGGCTTCCGGCGCGAGATCGGTGAACTGGTCGAGGACCCCGCGCATGCGGAAACCGAGATCGGCGCACTGATCATCGACATCGACCACTTCAAGACCTACAACGACCGCTATGGCCATCCGGCCGGCGACACCGTGCTCAAGCGTGTCGCCGGCATCATGCATGGCCTGCTGCGCGTCCCCGGCGATACGCTGGCACGCGTCGGCGGCGAGGAGTTCGTGGTCCTGCTGCGCGACACCAGCGCCACGATCACCCGCGAGGTGGCGGAACGCTTCCGCGATGCGGTTCGCGACGCCTGCATCCCGCACGAAGACGGCTTGGGCGGCCGGGTGACCATCAGCATCGGCATCGCCAGCCAGCCATCACCCGAATTCATGGATCGCCTGCTATCCCGGGCAGACGAGGCGCTCTACCGGGCAAAACGCGGCGGGCGCGACCGGGTCAGCGAGTAGGCCCGTCAAGGCCTGCCAACCGGGCCGCGCCCGTCAGGTTTCAGGTGCGGGGCGGATCAGCCGGCGATGACGCGGGCCATCTCCAGGCACTTGTTGGAGTAGCCCCACTCGTTGTCGTACCAGCTGACCAGCTTGACGAAGGTCCCGTCCAGGGCGATGCCGGCATCGGCGTCGAATACCGAGGTGCAGGTCTCGCCGCGGAAGTCGGTGGCGACCACCTTGTCCTCGGTGTAGCCGAGGATGCCCTTCAACGCACCCTGCGACTGCGCCTTCATCTCGGCGCAGATCTCGGCGTAGCTAGCGTCCTTCTCCAGCTCCACGGTCAGGTCGACCACCGACACGTCGCTGGTCGGCACGCGGAAAGCCATGCCGGTCAGCTTGCCGTTGAGTTCCGGCAGCACCTTGCCGACCGCCTTGGCCGCGCCGGTCGACGACGGGATGATGTTCTCGAGGATGCCGCGTCCGCCGCGCCAGTCCTTCATGCTCGGACCGTCGACGGTCTTCTGGGTCGCGGTGGCGGCGTGCACGGTGGTCATCAGACCGCGCTTGATGCCCCACTTGTCGTTGATCACCTTGGCCAGCGGCGCCAGGCAGTTGGTGGTGCACGAGGCGTTGGAGATGATGGCCTCGCCCTTGTACTCGGTGTGGTTGACGCCGTAGACGAACATCGGGGTGTCGTCCTTCGACGGTGCCGACTGGATCACCTTCTTGGCGCCGGCATCGATGTGCTTCTGGCAGGTTTCCTTGGTCAGGAACAGGCCGGTCGACTCGATCACCACCTCGGCGCCGATGTCGTCCCACTTCAGGTTGGCCGGGTCGCGCTCGGCGGTCAGGCGGATCTTCTTGCCGTTGACAATCAGGTCGCCGCCTTCCACCGATACCTGGCCCTTGAAGCGGCCGTGCACGGAGTCGTAGCTGAGCATGTAGGCCAGGTAGTCCGGCTCCAGCAGGTCGTTGATGCCGACGATCTCGATTTCGCCTGCGAAGTTCTGGATCGCCGAACGGAATACGTTGCGTCCGATGCGGCCGAAACCGTTGATGCCTACCTTGATGGTCATTGCTGGAAGCTCCTGCGGCCGCGCCAGGCGGCAGTTGACGGGGAATGCGCATTCTAGCAGGGAAGCTGTCCGCGGCCGCGGAAACGGCCTGATTTGACCATGGTCAAACGACCGCCCCAAGCCGGGGCGGATAGTGGCGTCATCCACCAAGAGGAACCTACCCACATGTACATGCACAAAGGACTTGTCTGCAGCGCCATCGGCCTCATCCTCGGCACCGCCGCCCTGCCCGCCCTTGCCCAGTCCGCGGGCGAATGGACCCTCGGCGTCGGCGCCCATGTCGTCGATCCCAAGTCGGACAACGGCAGCCTGATCGGCGGCAGCGTGCCGATCAGGGTCGACAGCGACGTCAAGCCGACGATCACCTTCGAATACTTCCTCCGCGATGGCCTCGGCCTGGAAGTGCTGGCCGCCTGGCCGTTCGAGCACGACATCGAGATTCCCGGCGTCGGCAAGGCCGGCAGCACCCGGCACCTGCCGCCGACGGTGTCTCTGCAGTACCACTTCAACCATCGCGGCACCGTCTCGCCGTTCGTGGGTGCCGGCATCAACTACACGACTTTCTTCAGCGAGAAGACCCGTGGTCCGCTGGCCGGCAGCAAGCTGTCGCTGGACGATTCGTGGGGCCTGGCCGCGCACGTCGGCATCGACTTCACGGTCGGCGAGCGCAGCGCGATCCGGATCGATGCCCGCTGGATCGACATCGACACCGACGTGAAGATCGACGGCGCCAAGGTCGGCACGGCCAACATCGACCCTGTGGTCTACGGGGCCGCCTACGTGAAGCGCTTCTAGCCGTCCGCAGCGCGTCATGCGGACACCGGCGACAGCCTTGGCAGCGGGTCATATCGGCTACAGTGGCCGGCATGACCCGCCTGCTTTCCTGCCTGCTCGCCATCGCTCTGCTCATCCCCGTCCCGGTTGCGGCCTGGGGGCCGCTTGGCCACCGTCTGATCGCCGGACTGGCCTGGGACGGGATGACGCCCGAAGCCCGCGCCGAAGCACTGGCCCTGCTCGAAGGCGAGGACGACCCGACCCTGGCCGGCATCGCCAACTGGGCCGATCAGCTGCGCGCAGAGGATCCCGACCTGGGCCGCCGCAGCGCGCGCTGGCACTACGTGAACATTGCCGAGGACGACTGCCACTACATCGCCGCCCGCCACTGCAAGGGCGGCAACTGTGTGGTCGAGGCGATCAACGACCAGGCCGCGATCCTCGCCGACCGCAGCCGGCCGCGCGCCGAACGCCTGCAGGCGCTCAAGTTCGTCGTCCACTTCGTTGGCGACGTGCACCAGCCGTTGCACGCCGGCCATGGCCACGACAAGGGCGGCAATACCGTCCAGATCAGCATCGACGACGGCAGTCGCGACGGACGCGGCAGCAACCTGCATGCGCTGTGGGACAGCGGCCTGCTCAACAGCGCCCGCCTCGACGAGGCGCAGTGGCTGGCACGGCTGCGGACGCTGCCGGCGCCTGTTCACGCGCCCGCTACCGGCTCGGCGGCAAGGTGGGCGGAAGCTTCGTGCAGCGCGGTCATCCAGCCCGGTTTCTACCCGGCCGGGCCGAAGGTCGGAAGGCGCTACATGGACCAGTGGCGGCCGGTTGCCGAGGCACAGTTGCGTGCGGGAGGGCAGCGGCTGGCAGACATGCTCAACGCCGCGCTGGCGAGTTCGCAAGGGAATTAAGGCCGCCCACCCGGCTTCCGGGAGTCAACGAATCCCGGCTGCGACTCCTGATTGGAGCGGTCGAATGGATGGCAGGACAAAATGCCCAATGGATGGCAGGAAACAGTTCTTCTAGAGTTTGTCGCAATCACAGCCTGACCCACCCTTCACTACCGGGGTAGGCACGATGCTCGAACCGACAAAACGCACGACGCGACAGGGGCCGCACTGGGCCTGGCGGCTGCGTCGCCACCTGGGCTGGGTGCTGGCGATCAAGATCGCCTTCATCGCCCTGCTGTTCGCGTTCTTCTTCTCCGGCGGGCAACGTCCCGACATCGACGCCGGCGAGGTCTCCGACCGTCTCCAACTGCACAGGTGATTTCCATGCCCGACTTGTACGTGGTCGATCTGTCCCGCCTGCAATTCGCCATCACCGCGCTTTACCACTTCCTGTTCGTGCCGCTGACGCTCGGGCTGGCGCTGATCATGGCGATCATGGAAAGCGTCTACGTGATGACCGGGCGCGAGATCTGGAAGCAGATGACCAAGTTCTGGGGCATCCTGTTCGGCATCAACTTCGCCATGGGTGTCGCCACCGGCATCACCATGGAGTTCCAGTTCGGCACCAACTGGGCCTACTACTCGCACTACGTCGGCGACATCTTCGGTGCGCCGCTGGCGATCGAAGGGTTGATGGCGTTCTTCCTGGAGAGCACCTTCGTCGGCCTGTTCTTCTTCGGCTGGAACCGGCTGTCGAAACTGCAGCACCTGACCGTGACCTGGCTGACCGCGATCGGCGCCAACCTGTCGGCACTGTGGATCCTGATCGCCAACGGCTGGATGCAGTACCCGGTCGGCGCCGAGTTCAACTTCGAGACGATGCGGATGGAGGTAACCGACTTCGCCGCGGTGCTGTTCAATCCGGTCGCACAATCCAAGTTCGTGCATACGGTCAGCGCCGGCTATGTCACCGGGGCGATGTTCGTGCTGTCGATAAGCGCCTGGTATCTGCTCAAGGGGCGCAACGTGGAGTTCGCGAAACGCTCGATGGCGGTCGCGGCCAGCTTCGGCCTGGCCTCGGCGTTATCAGTGGTGGTGCTCGGCGACGAGAGCGGCTACACCGCTTCGGAAAACCAGCAGATGAAGGTGGCCGCTATCGAGGCCGAGTGGCATACCCAGGCACCGCCGGCCTCGTTCACCTTGTTCGGTTTTCCGGACATGGAGAAGCGCGAGACCGTCGCCGGCATCCACATCCCGTGGGCACTGGGCCTGATCGCGACCCGGTCGCTGGACGAGCAGGTGCCCGGCATCCACGAGCTGGTCGAACAGAACCGCGAGCGCATCCGCCGCGGCATCCAGGCCCATGCCGCGTTGCAGGCGGTGCGCGCCGACCCGGACGATCCGGACAAGCGCAATCTCTTCCTTGCCCTGCGCCACGACCTGGGCTTCGGCCTGCTGACATTGCGCTACGTCGACGACCCGGCCAAGGCCGACGAGGCGGTCATCGACCGTGCCGCATGGAGCACGGTGCCCAACGTGCCGGTGCTGTTCTGGTCGTTCCGGATCATGGTCGGGCTCGGCTTCTACTTCATCCTGCTGTTCGGCTACGCCTTCTACCTGGTTTCCCGGCGCCGGTTCGATCGCCCGCGCTTCCTGCGCCTGGCACTGTGGAGCCTGCCACTGCCGTGGGTTGCGGCCGAGCTGGGCTGGATCGTCGCCGAATACGGCCGCCAGCCGTGGGCGATCGATGGCGTGTTGCCGACCTTCCTGGGCGTGTCCTCGACCAGCGCCGGACAGGTCACCGCCAGCCTGATCGGCTTCGTGGTGCTCTACACCGCGCTGGCAGTCGTCGATGTCGTGCTGATGAAGCGCATGATCAAGGCCGGTCCCGATGGACTCAACGTGTGGCCGCTCGATCGCATCGGCGACGGTTCCATCTCCCCCTCCCAGCCCTGACGGAGCCCGGCCATGTTCGATTACGAAACCCTTCGCGTGATCTGGTGGCTGCTGCTGGGCGTGCTGCTCATCGGCTTCGCCGTGAGCGACGGTTACGACCTCGGGGTGGGCGCGATCGTTCGCCTGCTCGGTCACGACGACGTCGAGCGACGCATGGTCCTGGAGTCGATCGAACCGCACTGGGAGGGCCACCAGGTCTGGTTCATCCTCGGCGGCGGCGCAATCTTCGCAGCCTGGCCGCTGCTGTACGCGGCGTCGTTCTCGGGATTCTATTTCGCGATGTTCCTGGTGCTGCTGGCGTTGATCCTGCGCCCGGTCGGCTTCAACTTCCGCAACAAGCTGCCATCAAGGCGCTGGCGCGGAACCTGGGACTGGGCGCTGACCATAGCCGGCGTGGTGCCGGCACTGGTGTTCGGCGTGGCCTTCGGCAACCTGTTCCTGGGCGTGCCGTTCCACATGACCGAGAACCTGCTGCCGGTCTACGACGGTTCGTTCTTCGGACTGTTCCACCCCTTCGCGTTGCTGGCCGGTGTGGTCAGCCTGGCGATGCTGGTCATGCACGGCGCCACCTTCGCGGCGATGAAGATCGAGGATCCGGTTGGCCTGCGCGCCCGCCGTATCGCACGGATCACCGCACTGGTGACACTGGTTGCCTTCATCGCAGCCGGACTTTGGCTGACGGTGATGGGCGGACACGAGATTGTGGGGACTGCGGCCACGCTGGGGCCGTCCAATCCGCTGCAGAAGCAGGTGGAGGTGGCCAACGGTACATGGCTGTCGCATCACCGCGAGAATCCGTGGACGCTGCTGGCACCGGTGCTGGCGGTGACGGGACTGGTGGCGGTCGCGCTGCTGCGCCAGCGCCGCCTGGCCTTCGTCGCCAGCGCCATCGCGGTGGCCGCGATCATCTTCACCGCCGGCCTGGCGCTGTTCCCGTTCCTGCTGCCCTCGGCGACCGACCCGTCGCACGGACTGACCGTATGGGATGCGTCGTCGAGCCCGCGCACGCTCGGCATCATGCTGCTGGCGACGGTGGTGCTGCTGCCGATCGTACTGGTCTACAGCACCTGGGCGTTCCGGGTGATGCGCGGGCAGGTCACCCACGCGCACGTGGCCGAATCCGAGGAGGGTTACTGATGTGGTACTTCACCTGGATCCTGGGGCTGGCCTTCGCCAGCGCCTTCGCGATCCTCAATGCGATGTGGTACGAGATGCATGCCGAGCGGACGGAAGGTCGCCCGGACCGTCCGCCCGGGACCTGATGGCCCGCATCGTCTCACTGCTGCTGGCGCTGACGTTGTCGGCAGCGCTACTGATACTGCCGGCGATGCGGGCGCGCGAACTGACCTCCGCCGGCCATGGCTTGCTGATGCCGCTGCTGATCTTGGTATGTGCACTGTTCGTGCATGGCCTCGGCCTGCGTCCACAACGGCGCTGGGCGCAGGCGATGTTGTCGCCCTGGCTGCTGTGGCCGGCTTCGCTGGTGCTGGCGGCGACATGGTGGTGGCTCAGCTGAACCCCGCCGATGGGCCGAGCCGCTGGCCGGGTTGCTTCGACGGATTGAAGAACACCGGCCTGAAGCGCTCGCGCCGGCCCCGCCGTCGAGCACCCGCAGCGCGCTGCCCGCATGCCAACGCACATGCTCGCGCTTGAAGAATCCCGCCAGGGCGTTGCGTTGTCGTGGCATCGACATGACGGCGCCTCAGAGATGCGACCGCGCCCAACGCACTATTTCGCCGCCTGGCAAGGCGCCGGACATGCGCGCCAGCTCGCGCCCGGCCCTGAACAGCACCAGGGTCGGGATGCTGCGGATGCCGAAGCGTGCGCCGAGTTCCGGCTGCGCCTGGGTGTCGACCTTGGCCAGCCGCATCGTGGGCTCGAGTTGCGCGGCGGCGGCCTCGAAATGCGGCGCCATCGTCCGGCACGGGCCGCACCATGGCGCCCAGAAGTCGACCAGCAGCGGCAGATCGCTGCGGACCGCGTGCGCCTCGAACGCGGTGGTGGATTCCAGTGCCAGCGGGTGCGCGGTGAACAGCGGCTGGTGGCAGCGTCCGCACCCGGGCGCGTCGCCGAGGCGTCCGGCCGGCACGTTGTTGATCGCCATGCAGTGCGGGCAGGCGATTTTCATTGGCATGACTCCCGGCGGTGTGTTCATGGCATGTTGCCGCAGCCGGCATGGATGGCACCATCGCCGCCCTTCACCGCCGGCAGCACGGCAAGCGCGACCAGGCCGGCGACGCGGGGCCTGGTCGGGATCATTCGGAAACTTCCCGGCGACGATGCAGGAGGGCGTAGTACAGCAGCGGGATCACGACCAGGGTCAGCACGGTCGAGACCAGGATGCCGAAGATCAGCGACACCGCCAGTCCGTTGAAGATCGGGTCGTCGAGGATGAAGAACGCGCCCAGCATCGCCGCCAGGCCGGTCAACGCGATCGGCTTGGCCCGCACCGCGCAGGCATCGATCACCGCCTGCTCCGGCCGCGCACCTTCGGCGACGGCCTGGTTGATGAAGTCCACCAGCAGGATCGAGTTGCGCACGATGATGCCGGCCAGGGCGATCATGCCGATCATCGACGTCGCGGTGAACTGCGCGCCGAGCAGCGCATGCCCCGGCATCACCCCGATCACGGTCAGCGGAATCGGCGCCATGATCACCAGCGGCACCAGGTAACTGCGGAACTGCGCGACCACCAGCAGGTAGATCAGCACCATGCCGGCGGCGTAGGCGATGCCCATGTCGCGGAAGGTCTCGTAGGTGATCTGCCATTCGCCATCCCATTTCACCGCGAAGTGGCTGGTGTCCTCGGGCTGGCTGATGAAGTGCTGGCGAAGCCTGTGGCCACCGACTTCCTCGCGGCGCAGCTGGCCGACCAGGTCGAACATGCCATACAGCGGACTGTCGAGCCGGCTGGCCTCGTCGCCGGTCACGTACACCACCGGCAGCAGGTCCTTGTGATGGATCGCGCCGTCCCAGGCCGGACGCTCGACCGTGACCAGTTCCGACAGCGGCACCAGCTGCCCCTCCCCGCCACGCACGCGCAATGCCAGCAGCCGTTCGAGGCCGGCCTGGTCGGCCACCGGCAGGCGCAGGCGCACCGGACGCGGGTACTTGGATCGCCCGTCCTGCACCCAGGTCGCATCCAGTCCCCCGATCGCCGCGGCCAGGGCGTCGGCGATCGCCGCCTGCGGCACGCCCAGGCGCGATGCACGGACGCGATCGACCACCAGGACCTCGCGCGGTGCATCACTCTCCACGGTGGTGTCGATGTCGACGATGCCCCCGGTCGCGGCGAAGCGACGCGCCAGTTCGAGCGCCAGTTCGCGGCTGCGCGCATGGTCGGGGCCATACAGTTCGGCAACCAGCGGCGCCAGCACCGGCGGCCCCGGCGGCACCTCGACGACCTTGACCGAAGCGCCATGTGCACCACCGATCGCGGCCAATGCCGGACGCAGCGCGCGGGCGATCTCGTGGCTCTGGCGATGGCGGTCGTGCTTGTCGACCAGGTTGACCTGCAGGTCGCCGACGTTGCTGCCGCTGCGCAGGAAGTACTGGCGGACCAGGCCATTGAAGTTGATCGGCGCGGCAGTGCCGGCATAGCCCTGGTAGTCGAGGACCTCCGGCACCGTGTCCACCACCGCGGCCAGCTCGCCCAGCAGCGCGTTGGTGTCCTCCAGGGTGCGCCCCTCGGGCAGGTCGACCACCACCTGCAGTTCGGACTTGTTGTCGAACGGCAGCATCTTCAGCACGACCCATTCCAGTACCGCCAGCGATGCCGCCAGCACCACCAGCGCCGCCATGCCGGCAAACAGCATGCGCCGGCGCCGGCCGCCGCGAGCGGGATCGAGGAACGGACGCATGACCCGGCCGAACAGCCGGTGCAGGCGGGATTCGCCGCCGTCCGCTGCCGCCGCCGGTGCGTGCGCCACGTGCCGCGAGAGCAGCTTCAGCGACAGCCACGGCGTCACCACGAGCGCGATGGCCAGCGACAGCAGCATGCCGGCCGAGGCGTTGATCGGGATCGGCCGCATATACGGCCCCATCAACCCGGATACGAATGCCATCGGCATCAATGCCGCGATCACGGTGAAGGTGGCGAGGATGGTGGGACCGCCGACTTCGTCGACGGCCGGGGGAATCGCCTCGCGCAGGCTCCTGCCCCGGCCATCCTTCCCACCGATGGTCATGTGCCGATGGATGTTCTCCACCACCACGATCGCATCGTCGACCAGGATGCCGATCGAGAAGATCAACGCGAACAGCGACACGCGGTTGAGGGTGAACCCCATCGCCCACGACGCGAACAAGGTCACCGCCAGGGTCAGCACGACCGCGCTGCCGACCACGATCGCCTCGCGCCAGCCCAGCGCGAACAGCACCAGCAGCAGCACCGAGCCGGTGGCGAAGACCAGCTTCTGGATCAGCTTCTGCGCCTTGTCGGTCGCGGTGCGTCCGTAGTCGCGGGTGATGGTGACGCTGACGCCGTCCGGAATCAGCTCGCCCTGCAACTGCGCCATCCGGCGCTCGACCGCTCCGGTAATGTCGGCGGCGTTGCTGCCCGGCTTCTTGGCGATCGCGATGGTGACTGCGGGGGCGACGCCCTGTGCCGGTCCCGCGCGTCCCGCCGGTGCACCGTGCCAGACATACCGGGCGGGAACATCACCGCCGGCCCGCACCTCGGCCACGTCGGCCAGTCGCAGCGGGCGCCCCCCGCTCAGTCCGATCACCAGTCCGGCAACATCGTCGGCATCGGCGAGAAACGTGCCGGCGGTCACCGGCACCGCGCCCTCGCCGGCGATCCGTTCGCCGGCATGGCGCACCACGTTGGCCGCCTGCAGCGACTGCGCGATATCAGCCAGGGTCAGGCCATGGGCGGCCAGCCTCGCCGGATCCAGCGTGACCGCGACCACCCGGTCCGGCGCGCCGATGGTGTAGACATCACGGGTGCCGCGGATGCGCTTGATCTCGGTTTCCAGCGAATGCGCGACCTCGGCCAGGTCCGTTGCATTCCGCCGTGGATCGTCGGTCCACAGCGTCAGGCTCATCACCGGCACGTCGTCGATGCCCTTGGGCTTGATCAGCGGCGTACCGACGCCCAGGCCCGCGGGCATCCAGTCCTGGTTGGAATAGACCTGGTTGTACAGGCGCACGATCGCCGGCTGCCGCGCAACGCCGACGGTGTATTCGACCGTCAGCACGGCCATGCCGGGCCGGCTGATCGAGTAGATGTGCTTGATGCCCTCGATCTCCGAGAGCTTCTGTTCCAGCGGCGTGGCCACCAGTTGCTCGACGTCGCGCGCGCTCGCCCCGGGCAGCGGTACGAACACGTTGGCCATGGTCACGTCGATCTGCGGTTCTTCCTCGCGCGGTGTGATCGATACCGCGACCAGGCCCAGCAGCAGGCCCAGCAACGCCAGGATCGGGGTCAGCGGGTTGGCCTGGAAAGCCGCGGCAAGCCGGCCGGACAATCCCAGGCGGACGGGCGGCTGCGGCCCGGTCATGGCCGGGCCCCACCCGCCTCGCGCTGTGCCGCCAGCGCCTGGAGCGCGGCCACCGGATCGGTTGCGATGCGTTCGCCGGGCTTCAGCCCCGCCAGCACTTCGACTTCATCGCTCTCGACTTCATCGCTCTCGACACCGCCGTCCCCGACATGAGCGCCACTGCGCCGCCCGAGCCGGACCTGGCGCAGGCTGAGGCGGTCATCGGCCAGCACGTAGACGCCGCTGACCTCGCCGCGTTGCACCAGTGCCGAGTACGGCACCCGCACGACCCCCTGATCCGCGTCCTGCTCGGTCGCAGCCGGGAACAGCACTTTCGCGGTGACCCCCGGTTGCGGTGCCGGCTGTCCGGACTGTTCCAGGTCCGGCAGCAGAACACGCACGCCCACGCTATGGGTGGCCGGCTCGGCCGCCGGAAACACGATCAGCCGTGCCGCCTCGACCCGGCGGCCGTCATCCAGCATGACGATGGCCCGTCCAGCCGCGCGGATCGCCGCGGCCTCGGACTGCGGCACCTGGACTTCGATGCGCAACGCACCCGGCGCATGCATCGAAAACAATGATTGGCCGGGCACGACGGTCTCGCCCGGCTCGACCCGGCGTGCACTGACGATGCCGGCGAACGGCGCCCGCACCACGGTGTACTCGGTCTGCCTGCCGGCCTGCGCCAGGTCCGCGCGCGCGGCATCGCGCGCGGCCATCGCACTGTCGCGTGCGGCGCGGGCCTGGTCCAGCTGGGCACGCGAAACGTACTGGCTATCCTCCAACGCAGCGAAGCGCCGGTAGTTGCTTTCGGCTTCGACGACGGCCGCCTCGGCGGCGCGCAGGGCTGCCTGCGCCATGCGGGCGCCGGCCTGCTGCTCGACCTCCGTGATGCGCAGCAGCACCTGGCCCTGCTCCACGCGGTCGTCGACGTCGACGGTGATCGTGGTGATACGGCCGCCGGTCTGTGCCGACAGATCGGCCTGCTGCACGGCCTCGACCACGCCGTCCCAGCCACGGCCGCCGATGCCACGGCCGGCTTCCACCGTCATCGTCTCCAGTTGCGCCAATGGCGGCATCGACTCCGGACCGGAATCGTCGGAGCAACCGGCCAGGGCCACCAGCAATCCGGCCAGCACGGCCGGGACATGGAACCGGGTCCTCATGCGCGACGATTCCTTCAACGGAAGGCGCAGCCGCTGCCGACGCCGAGCCTGCGCAACAGCATCGCCGCCGGACAGAAGCCGGTGAAGCTGGCCTGCAACAGATTCAGGCCGACGAAAGCCGTCAGCAGCCACCACCAGGGCGAGACGAGCTGGGTCAGCGCCACGCTGGCGAGGATCATCACGCCGGCGAACGCCATCACGGCACGGTCGAGATTCATGGTCTTTCTCCTCATGGATGTGTTCGGTGTGAACGTACGATTCGATGCACGCTCAGCGTCCGTGCGGCTTCAGCCGTTCGATGCCGAGCAGGGAGAGCACGTGTTTCTCGATCACCGGCTCGGACGTGCCGTGCCGCATCTTGAACAGGAAGTACTTTTCGAAAGCGATCTTGGCCAGGTGCACCCAGCGCCCTTCCCTGGCCCAGGTCACGTTGCGCGGCGGGATCTGCGGCAAGGCGACGAAGGCGATGCCGGAATCGCCCATGTCGGCCAGGCACACCGCGTTCCAGGTGCCCTCGAACGTCGCCGGCTCGCCCTTCAGTTCGGCGGCGATGTTGCGCACGATGGTGGTCACCATCGATTCGATCATGAAGCCGGTCTTGGGTGCGCCGGTGGCGACCGGGGTCGCCTCCACCGGCGGGATCGCGACGCAGACGCCGGCCGAGAAGATCTCCGGGTAGCGGGTGTTGCGCTGGTGCCTGTCGACGGTGACGAAGCCTCGCGGGTTGCACAGCCCCTCCACCGCGGCCACGGCATCGACACCCCTGAACGCCGGCAGCAGCATCGCGTAGCTGAAATCCAGCGCATGCTCGCGACGCACGGCGCCGGCGTCGTCGTGCTCCAGCACCGTCATCGTCCCGGCGTCGACCTGCTGCACCTTGGCGTTGGTGATCCACTTGATGTGGCGCTGGCGCAGCTCCGACTCCATCAGGCCCTTGGAATCGCCGACGCCGCCCAGCCCCATGTGCCCGACGTACGGCTCGCTGGTCACGAAGGTCATCGGCACCCGGTCGCGCAGTTTCCGCTTCCGCAGATCGGCATCGAGGATCAGCGCGAACTCGTAGGCGGGGCCGAAGCAGCTCGCGCCCTGCACCGCGCCGATCACGACCGGGCCCGGGTCGTCCAGGAACGCCTGATAGGCCTCCCAGGCCCGCTGCGCGTGCGCGGTGGTGCAGACCGACTGGGTGTGGCCGCCATCCGGCCCCATGCCCGGCACTTCGTCGAAGGCGAGCTTGGGACCGGTGCAGATCAACAGGTAGTCGTATTCGTGCTCCGTACCGTCGGCGGCATGCACGCGCTTGTGCTCGGGATCGATGCGCAGGGCGGCGTGGGGCACGAAGCCGATGTGCTTGTTCGCCAGCGGTTCGGTCGCATCGAACGTGAAGTCCTCAGCCTTGCGCCAGCCCACCGCGAGCCAAGGGTTGGATGGCGTAAAGCTGAAGCGTTCGCCATCGCCGATCACCGTGATGGGGTGCGCAGGACCCAGCGCTTCGCGCAGCTCGTAGGCTGCGCTCATGCCGGCAAGGCCGGCACCAAGTACGAGGAAGTTGGCCATGGCAGTGCTCCCGAGCGGTGGACCCGATGCTCCTCCAGCGGCCGGGAGGGTTGTTGACCCCGGTCAAGGGCGGCGGAGATCGCGACTTGCCATTAATTTAGATGTTACTTATATTAGTGTCAACTAATATTTTGTGCGTGCAGCCCACCGGCACCGGGCAGCAGCCCCGCCCGTGGCGCCGCCTGGCTCCGGCAAGGCAGGCCCGATCACCGATGGCATCATTGGCCGGGCCGCTGCCGGCCTAACCTTCGTTTTCCGTTGACTCGAAAGAGCGCCATCACCGAGATGCCCGGAACCATCCACCCGCCAACCCCGCCCAGCGCCGAACAGATGCGCGCCCACGCAGGCGACGCCACGCGCCTGCTGAAGGCGCTGGCCAACGAGCGGCGGCTGATGATCCTGTGCATGCTGGTCGAGGGCGAGCGCTCGGTCGGCGATCTCAACGCACACCTGGAACTGAGCCAGTCCGCGTTGTCTCAACACCTGGCCGTACTCAGGGAGGACGGTCTGGTCAGTACCCGCCGCGAGGCCCAGACCATCTACTACGCACTGGCCGAAGGACCGGCACGGCACATCATCGACACCCTGCACCGGATCTATTGCGCAGGCGACCCGTCACTTCGCGGGTGAACGAACATGCACGACCGGCCCAGGATCGAACCGTTCTTCCATGAGGGCACCGGCACCTGGTCCTACGTGGTCAGCCGCGGCACCGACGCGGTGATCATCGATCCGGTGCTGGACTACGAGCCTGCCTCGGGCCGCATCTCGACCGCCTCTGCCCGGCGTCTGCTCGACCATGTCGGGCGCGAAGGACTCCGCGTGCACCGGATCCTCGAAACCCACGCCCACGCCGACCACCTCAGTGCGGCCGCCTTCCTGCGCGCCAGCACCGGCGCCCCGGTCGCGATCGGGGCCGGCATCCGTGCGGTACAGGCAAACTTCGCGGGAGTATTTCAGCTGGCACCCACGGACCCGGTGCTCACCGACGCCTTCGACACGCTGCTGCGTGACGGCGACACGATCGAGGCCGGCGCGCTGCGTTTCGAGGTCATGGCCACCCCGGGTCACACTGCCGACAGCCTGGCCTACCGGATCGACGATCATGTGTTCGTCGGCGACACCCTGTTCGCTCCGGATGTCGGCGCCGCCCGCTGCGACTTTCCCGGCGGCGATGCCGAATCGCTTTACGCCGCGATCCAGCGCCTGTACGCACTGCCCGACTCCACCACGCTGTGGCTGTGCCATGACTACCCGAGCGGCGGCCGGGCACCACGCGCCAGCGTCAGTGTCGGCGAAAGCAAACTGGAAAACCGCATGCTGCGTGGCGACACGTCATTGCAGGCCTTCGTTGAGGCACGCCGCACACGCGATGCCGCACTGCCCGCCCCGAAACTGCTCTATCCCTCCCTGCAGGTGAACATCCGTGGCGGACGCCTCCCGCCCGCCGCCTCGAATGGCCAGCGCTACCTGACGACGCCGCTCAGGATCGAGCTTCCCGCGGAAGGCCTGGTCGAAGACAGTCCGTAGACGCCGCTCCGACGGCCTATCGAATCCATCGCCGCGACCACTTCCGCGGTGATGCAGCATCGGGTTGTCGGCTGCCGGCACCACAGGCAAGCTGTGAGCATGCTGCGTCGACCGTCCGGCCCGTGACCGAAACCGAAACCGAATTGATCCTCGCGTTGCTGCTGTTGCTGGTGGCAACGCTGTATTCCTCTGTCGGCCACGCCGGTGCCAGCGGCTATATCGCGGCGATGGCGTTGCTCGGGCTGGCGCCGGAACAGATCCGTCCAACCGCGCTGGCGCTCAACCTGCTGGTCGGCGGCATCGGTCTGTTCCGCTTCTGGCGTGGCGGCCACGTGCGATGGCGCAACGTGCTGCCGTTCGTGCTGGCCTCGGCGCCGGCGGCATTCCTCGCCGCACAGGTGCAGTTGCCGAAAGAGAGTTTCTCGATGCTGCTCGGCGCGGTACTGCTGGTCGCCGCGATCGGGGTATTCCGCCACGCCTCGCATGCCGAGGAAGAGGACGCTACTGCCGCCGGTCATCGGGTGCCGTGGATCCCCGGCCTGCTGGCCGGCGCCGTCATCGGCACCCTGTCCGGCCTGACCGGCACCGGCGGCGCGATCTTCCTGACCCCGCTGCTGCTGTTCGCCCGCTGGATGCCGACCCGCGAGGCCAGCGGCACCTCGGTCGCGTTCGTCTGGATCAACTCGCTGACCGCGCTGGCCGGGCTGATGCACGCCACCGGCACCCTGCCCACGGCCCTGCCGCTGTGGCTGGGCGCAGTCGCCGTCGGCGCGTTGATCGGCACCCAGATGGGCCTGAGCTGGCTGCCGACAAAAATGCTTCGCCGCGCGCTCGGCGTGGTGTTGCTGATCGCGGCGGCGAAGCTGTTTTTTGCTTGAGTCTGCTCCCCGGGTGCGCTTCGCTTACCCGGGCTACGACTGTCCCGGGGCGGCCGGCATCATGTTGACGGTCGGCACTTCGGCTGCAGGCGCGTCGGGAGCGAAGTCCACCGGCACCCTCACCCGTCCCGGCACAGCCACACCGTTCTCGGTGGCCGGATTGAATGTCCAGGTGCGTGCCGCTTCGATCGAGACCTGGTCGAATACGCCCGCTGGCTCGGCCTTTTCGACTTCAACGCCAGTAACCCGTCCCTGCGCATCGACATCCAGCAGCAGCACCACCCGGCCTCCGATGTTTTCCTTCGCCGCCGCAGCCGGGTATTTCGGTGGCGGCGTCTTCTCTTGCGAAGATGTCCCGGCCTCTTCCCGATGCGCTATGGCATCGGCATGCTGCACGACCAGTCCAAGTTCAAACCCCTTGCCCGGGCGGCCATTGGCATTGCCACCGATCGTGATCCCGGAGTCCTCTCCAACCTTGACGATCAGACTCGGTGCCGCCTGAAGTTCTCCATCGCGCAGGATGCGACTGGCGATGTCATAGGTTTCGTCGTCACGCGAGGTGATAGTCAGCGCGACTTGCCAATGCTGGCCGTTGAGGTTGAACGGATATATCACCTCGCGCCCCGGCATGACGCGCCCGGACGTCGTTTCTTCATGACCATCCAGACGGGCACGCAGGCCGATTACATGTTCGCCCTGAGCCGTCATCGCGGTTCCGGCTACCGTGACAGCACGCTCCGGCTGCGCCGCCCATGCCACCGCACCCGTTGCGATGGCAAGTGCGGTGACCAGTACGGCGCCGGTGGCGATGCGTTTGGTTGATTTCGGGTTCTGCTTCAACATCTCGATCCTCTCCCTGAGTGGATGGCTGAAACCCCAGTGGCAGCCGATAGGCAACGGCTGGCTGGCCAGCTGGGTGTGGAGCATCGCCTCGCCGTAGGCGCGACGGTGGTGCGGGTGGCGCGAAAGCACGCGCTGGTCGCAGGCCAGTTCCTGGTCGTGGCGAAAGTGGCGCGCGGCGAGGTGGACGAGCGGGTTGAACCAGTGGATGCAGCGCAACAGAGCGACGAGCGCATTGAGGTGCAGGTCGCCGCGGCGGATGTGGGTGCGCTCGTGCAGTTGCATCAGCGCGCGCTGATCGGTGCTGTAGCGGTCGTCGAAATCGGCCGGAACCACGATCCGCGGCCGCAGCAGGCCGATCGCGGCCGGCAATCCGGCTATGGTCGTGGCCTGGTGGCTGCCGTCGTCCCGGCGCCGCAACGGTCCGAGTGCCTGGGAAAATGCGCGTTGCTGCAACAGCAGACGCAGGCCCATCGCGATGGTCCCTGACACCCAGGCGACGGCCAGCACCGGCACGAAGTCGAACGATGCGGTTTCCGTCGGCACGACGATGGCATCGACAATCGGGATGATGGCGAACATCGGCAGCACCCCCGTCACCGCTTCCCGCGCCGGCAAGAGCACCGCGACCAGCACCGCCGGCACCATCAGCCAGGCGGCATAGGCCACGCCGGCTCCGAACACCTGCCGTAGCGACCGCCGCACCAGCAGCACCACGACAATAGCCGCACCGGCGGCCAGCGTAGTCTCCAGCAACAGCCCGATCAGGTCAGCGGCGTTCATCGTCGAGCCCATCCAGCAATGCGCGCAGCTCGCGGATGTCCTTCGCACTCAGCTTGTGCTGCTGGCTGAAGTGCGCGACCAGCGGCGCAACGCGGCCATCGAACAGGCGTTCGAGCAGGCCCTCGCTCTCGCCCTGCACCCAGTCCTCGCGGCGCAGCGCAGGCGAATACAAATATCGACGGCCTTCCTTTTCGGCCGTGATCGCGCCTTTCTTCAGCAGGCGGTTGAGCAGGGTCTTGATGGTCGGCTCCTGCCACTGGCGGGCGTTGGCGAGCGCTTCCACCACCTCGTCGGAGGACTGCGGCGCCCGCGTCCACAGCACTTCCATCACTGCCGATTCGGCTTCACTGATCCTCATTTCCGCACCACCGTTTACGTTCGTAATTTAAAATCAGATTACGCTCGTAAACGATTATGTCAAGCCCCGCCCGATCCGCCGTCACCAGATGCATCCGCGTGGAGGCGCTAGGCTTGCACGATGACCGACAACACCGCTCCCATGACTACACCGTCTCTCGATGCCGTCGTCGATCGCATATTGACTGTCGTGCAGGGCCCGCTGCGGGTGGGCGCACCACTCGGCCTCGGCAAGCCGCACCGGCTGCTCAATGCGCTGTATGCCCGGATAGAAAAAGACGCCTCGCGCCCGCTGCGGATCTGCACCGCGCTGTCGCTCGATCCGCCACCGGCAAGCGGCAAGGGACTGGAAGGCCGCTTTCTCGGTCCCTTCGTCAAGCGCCACTTCGGCGACGACTACCCGCGCCTGACCTACGTACAGGCGATGCGGCGCGATGCCCTGCCCGCCCATGTCGAGGTCGAGGAGTTCTACATGCAGTCCGGCGCGATGCTGGGCTCGACGCAGGCACAGCGCCGCTATGCCAGCCTCAATTACACCCAGGTCGCACCCGCACTGGCCGATCGCGAGATCAACGTCGTCGTGCAGAAGGTCGCGCGCGAACCCGGTGGCACCCGGCTGTCGTTGTCGAGCAACACCGACCTCACTTTCGACCTGTTGGCGGCGTTCGAAGCCGAGGGACTTCCTCGCCCGTTGATGGTGGCCGAGGTCGATCCCGAACTGCCATGGCTGGACGGCAGCGCGGCGGTGGCCGCGGACTTCTTCGACATCGTGGCCGAACCGCCTGGGCCGCACCCGAAGCTGTTCGGGCTGCCGCGCCAGCCGGTCAACGACATCGACTACGCGATCGGCTTCCATGCCAGCACCCTGGTCAAGGACGGCGGCACCCTGCAGATCGGCATCGGCGCGCTGGCCGACGCGCTGTGCCATGCGCTGGCCCTGCGCCACACCGACAACGCCGCCTACCGGCGCGTGCTGGCCGCGCTCGGCTCACCGGCCGCCGATGACCCGGCGCTTGGCGGCTTCGAACGCGGCCTGTATGGCTGCAGCGAAATGATCAACGAAGGCTTCCGCCGGTTGGTGGAAGCAGGGGTGATCCGGCGCAAGGTCATCGACGATGTCGACCTCATGCAACGCGATGCCGATGGCCGCATGAGCGATGCCGACCGCGAGCGGCTCGAACGCGAGGGCCAGTTCCTGCACGGTGCGTTCTACCTCGGTTCCACCGAGTTCTACCAGTGGCTGCGCGACATGCCGGACGAAGTTCGGCGGGCGGTCGGCATGTGCCCGGTCAGTGCGGTCAATGAACTGTATGGCGGCCACGAAACGCTGGAGCGCCTGCAACGCCGAGACGCGCGTTTCTTCAACAGCTGCATGATGGCGACCGCGCTCGGCGCCGCGGTGTCCGACGCGCTCGACGACGGCCGGGTGGTGTCCGGCGTCGGCGGCCAGTACAACTTCGTCGCGATGGCACATGCGCTGCCGCGCTCGCGTTCGGCACTGATGTTCCGCGCGGTGCGCGAAAGCGGCGGACGCTCGACATCCAACGTGGTCTGGAACTACGGCCACACCACCATCCCGCGCCACCTGCGCGATGTGTACATCACCGAGTACGGCATCGCCGACATCCGCGGGGCGACCGACGAGGACTGCATCGCAGCGATGGCCCGCATCGCCGACGCACGATTCCAGGACGATCTGCTCGAGCAGGCGAAGTCGGCCGGAAAAATTGCGGCTGATTTCACCCTGCAGGAAGGCGCGCGTGGCAACACCCGCGAATCACTGCGAAAAAGGCTCGCGCCGCTGCGCCACGACGGCACCCTGCCGGACTATCCGCTCGGCAGCGACTTCACCGAGGTCGAGCAGCGCCTGGTCCGCGCCCTGGCCTGGCTCAAGGACGCCACCGCCAGCCGCGGCGGAAAACTGCGCGCCGTGTTGCGCGCGATGACGACGCCTGCCAGCACCGACTCCGAGGCGCTGCAGCGAATGGACCTGGTCGAACCCGCCGGCTTCACCGCGCGGCTGGAATCACGCCTGCTATCGCTGGCGCTGCGCAATACCGGTCGACCCGCTGCCAAAGCCATTGGCCCCCGCCTTCGCGGGGGTGACGATCAGTGATTGCAACGATCGGTGATTGCCCGGAGCGACCATGATCGACATCAATCGTGGCGCAACGCCGTGATCGGGTCCAACTGCGCGGCCTGCCGTGCCGGGTACACGCCGAAGCCCAGGCCGACCAGCGCGCAGAAGGCAACCGACACGAGGATCGGCAGTGGCGCCCATGCCACCTGCCAGTCGGCGAACAGTGCGATCGCGTAGGCCAGCGCGGTCCCGAACGCGAGACCGAGCAGGGCGCCGGCGATGCAGATCACGGTGGCCTCGCGCAGGAACTGGGCAACGACATCGCCGCGGCGGGCACCCAGCGCGCGCAACAGTCCGATCTCGCGCCGCCGTTCGAGCACGTTGGCGAGCATGATGTTCATGATGCCGATGCCGCCGACCAACAGGCTGACACCGGCGATCGCAGCCATCACGATGCGGAAGATGCGCTGGGTCTTCTGGTGCTGCTGGAACAACTGCTGCGGTACAACCAGGCGGTAGTCCGACGCTCCGGCGTGGCGCTGCGCGAGCACGCCCGACAATGCCTTCGCACCGTCCACCAGCTGTTCCGGTTGCGCCAGCCGCAGCAGGAAACGATCGATCTCGTCCTCGGCCGGCTGGAAGCGGAAGCGTGCGCGAGCACTCTGCAGCGGGATGAACACGCGGTTGCTCTCCAGCCCCAGCTGCACGCCTTCGAACTGGTCCTTGCCGAGGTCGCGATCGGCCAGCACGCCGATCACTTCCAGCCACACGTGGTTGACCTTGACATGCCTGCCCAGTGCATCGCCGTCCGGGAACAGCGCCGCCGCGGCCTGGTGGCCAAGCACGGCCACCGCGGCCAGGCGCGCCTCGTCACCGGCGTCGAACAACCGCCCCTGTGCGACCTTCAATGACGACAGATCGAAATAATCGGCACTGACGCCGCTGGCCTCGGCATTGCTCTGGCCGTCGTCGCTGAACACCGAATGGGTCCGGACCGGCTTCTCGGCGGCGAAGCGTTCGGCGCCCGGCACCACCTGCAGCGCCGCACGGGCATCGTCGACGCTCAGGCCGAGGCTGCGCGTGCGGGTTTCCTTCAACGTCTGCTCATCCTGCGCCACCGCCTCGGCGATCAGGTTGTGCAGGCCGAGACTCTCGACCATCTGCAACGCCTCGCGCCGGCTGCCCTCGCCCACTGCCTGCATGGCGACGATCGCGCCAACGCCGAAGATCAGGCCGAGCAGGGTCAGCAGGGTGCGCAGACGGCGGCGCCACAGCTCCTCGATGGCCTCGCGCCAGATCAGCGGCAGGCGACGCAGCAATGCGCTCATGCGTCTTCCCCAGCCATGTCATCGGCACCGGCATTGGCATTGGCATTGGCATTGGCATCCATAGCGGTGGTGGTGGTGGAAGTGGTGCCAAGGCCGGCGCCGGCCAGCACCACCCGGTCACCCGGCCGCAACCCCTTGACCACCTGCGAACGGGCCGGGCCACGCACCCCGAGTTCGACCGTGCGCTCGACGACATCGCCGCCATCGAGCACGGCCACGCGGCTGACGCCGTCCTCACTGGCCAGGGCGATGTTGGGCACGCTGATCGCCTCGTCCGCGTCCAGCAACACCACCCGTGCCGCCATCCGCTGGCCGGGCACCCAGCCGAACCGGCGCACCGCTTCCGCATCCAGCGGCGCCTTCATCGACACGTACTTGACCGGATTGTTGCGACCAACCGTCTTGGCGCTGCTGGCCACCCACGACAAGCGGGTGGTGACTTCCTGGTCGGGCCGGCCGAGCGGATGCACGAGCACCTCCTGTCCGGCTTCCAGCCCCTGCGCGAGCAGTTGTGGCAGGCTCAGTTCGACTTCCAGCGAAGCGATGTCGGGCAGGCTGCCGAACTCGTTGCCGGCCCACATCGCGCTGCCGATCGCGGGCTTTTCTCCGGTCCAGTTGGCGGTCAGCATGAACACGCCGTCGTGCGGTGCGCGCAGCTCGAGCGCATCGAGATCGTCCTGCTTGGTTTTCGCGTTCAACTGGTAGGTCGCGCGCTGGGCATCGAGCACCGCCAGTTCGGCACCACCACGCTGTTCCGCCTGTCCCTGCTTCCACTCCAGCACGCCCTGCTTGACGCCGAGGAACTCGGTGTCCTGCACGGCATCCAGCAGTTCGTTGCGCGACAGCGTGGTCAGGTCGGCGCTGGCATAGCGTTCGGCGATGCCCAGTTCGGTACGGACCTGGGTCAGATCGACCGCGACCCGGCCCTGCCCGGCCACAAGCTCGGCCTGCTTGGCCTGCCGCGCCAGTGCGTTGCGCTGCAGGTCGATCCGTGCCTGCTCCAGATCCAGTTCACCGGAAGGCGCGATGAAGCGTGCGACCAGCTCGCCTTTGCCGACATGGCTGCCGTCGGCCACCACCCATTCGAGCTGGCGCTGCGACCATTGCGCGCCCGGCACCTTCAGCGGCGTGGCCTGGCCGGATTTCAGCTCGCCCTCGACCTCCATTTCCAGCCGCAGCGGTGCCGCGTGCACCTGTTCGATGACCGGGCGATCGGCATCAACGCCGCACCCGGGCAATGCTAAGGCCAGCCACAGGATCGCGCCGCCGCGGAGAGGCCCCGTCATGGTCGGGCCTCGCGTCCATTGGCCGCGCCCGGCATCGCCAGTTCGACCCGCACCGCCTGCCCGGGCTTGAGACCGGATGCCACCGCATCGAGAGTGATGTCCAGATCGACCACCGGCACCGGCTGCAGGCGCGACTTGCTGCGCACCGCCTGGCCGATGCCGGTGATGCGGCCGCGCATCGCGCTGCCCGCACCGCCCTCGATTACGACCCGCACCGGTGCACCGACCGAGACCCGCAGCAGGTCGCGCTCGGGCAGGGTCGCGGTGACGGCCAGGGTCGTCGCATCCGGGATCTCGGCCACGGTCTGGCCGCGCCAGACCTGCGAACCGACATCGAACTTCTCTCCGTTCCAGCTGCTCCGGTGAATCATCAGGCCGTCGCGTGGCGCGGCGACCTGCATCGCAACCATGTCGTGCTGGAGCTGTCCGATCTCGGCCTCCAGCCGCTCGACCTCGGATGCCAGCACGCGCATTTCCTGCCGGCGCTGCTCCGATGCCAGGCGTTCGCGCTCGCCGGCGAGCGCCTCACGCCGGGCGGCGGCCTCGCGCTCGATCACCAGCTTGCGGTACTGCACGCCGGCGATCAGCTCCTCGGGCTGTTCGGCCTTGCGCTGCGCCTTCTCCCGGTTGGCGAGCGCCTCGGCGGTGGACACCCGTTCGTTGCGCTCGCGCTCGGCATGGTCGAGCCTGAGCGTGTCGAGTTGGGTCTGTTTCTCGTTGAGTTCGCTCTGCTTGGCGGTCAGCCGCTTCATCAGCTCGGAACTGTCAAAGGCAAGCACCGGCTGGCCCTGCTTCACCGGGCTGCCGTCCGGCGCGAACTGGCTGATGTTGTACTGCCACAGCCCGTCGACCGCCGGCGGCATCAAGGCCGAACGGCTGCGCGCATAGACCTCGCCATCCATGCGCAGGTCGGCAGCCTGCACGCCGCCTGCCAGAACCGCCGCCGCGATGGCCACGCAAAACCGCAAAGTCATGGCGCTGCTCCCGCCGCCGCCACGGTCTCGTCGGACGCCGCCATCACCCGCACGCTCATGCCCGGCAGCAGTCCACCGGGCTCAGCATCGTCGAAATCGATGTCGATCATGAAGTAACGGCCATCGCCCCATTCGGGCCGGACCTCAGGTACGCCGGAGATGCTGGCGATGCGGCCGTCGACTTCGACGTCAGGCAGGGCGTCGAAGCGCAACGACACCGCCTGTCCGGCTTCCAGGCCCTGCCGGTCCGGCTCCAGTGCCCAGGCCCGCACGAGCTTGTGGCCATCGCTGACCACTTCGCCGACCTTGAAGCCCGGCCAGGCGCTGGAGCCCTCATCGAAACGGTTGCCGCTGCGCGGATCGTAGCCGTGCACCAGCACGCCCTCGCGATCGGCCCTGACCTCGGCGGTGGCGACCTGCATGGCGTGATGGTCGCGCTGCATCGCCAGCCGCCCGACCTCCAGCGCACCGTCCTCGCGGCGGCGCTGGACCGCGGCACGGGCATCCTCCAGCTCCCTGCGCTTGAGCGCGGCCTCGCGCGTCGTGCGTTCCAGTTCGCCCTGGTAGCGGTCGAAGTCCAGTCCGGACACCAGCTCGCGCGGGAGGGCCGCGTCGATCCGCGCGGTCGCCAGCCGGGCCTGGGCATCGATCAGGGCCAGTTCGGCGTCGACGCGCTTGACCTCCAGTTCGGCGACCTCCTTGGCAATCTTCGCCGTCGCCTGTTCGATCTGCGCGGTCAGGTCGCGTACCTGGGTCGCGGACGGACCGGCGTCGATGCGCAACACCACCTGCCCCTTCTCGACCCGCTCGCCTTCCGGCGCGTAGTAGCGCAGCGCCACCGGCGAGATGTTGGACGGTGGTACGTGGATGCCCTGTGCCTCCGCTGCCCGCACCTCGCCGGTCAGCACCACCGCCATGGCCGGGCATGGCAATGCCAGCGATACGGCCAGCAACAACCCTGCGACGGGACGGGACTCAGCGCACATGGTCATGCTCGATCCTCCCGTCGCGCAGGCGCACTTCGCGCGGCGCGCGGACGGCGATGTCATTGTCGTGGGTCACCATCACCACGGTCTGCCCATCGGCGTGGACCTCGTCGATCAATGCCAGCACGTCGCTGGCGGATTTCGAATCGAGGTTGCCGGTTGGCTCGTCGGCCAGCAGCACGGTCGGCCGCATCAGCAGTGCGCGGGCGATCGCGGCGCGTTGCATCTGCCCGCCGGACAGTTCGTTGGGACGGTGGTCGTGCCGCTCTGCCAGGCCAACACGTTCGAGCAGGTGCAGGGCATGTTCGCGGGCATCGGCCGGCGGGCTGCGGTTGAAGCGCAGCGGCAACAGCACGTTCTCCAGCACGGTCAGCCGCGGCAGCAGGTGGAAGCTCTGGAACACGAAGCCGATGCGGCGGTTGCGGATGTCGCTGGTGTCCTCGTCATCGAGGTGAGCCACGTCGCGGCCGTCGATCAGGTACTGGCCCTGATCGGGCCGATCGAGGCAGCCGAGGATGTTGAGCAGGCTCGATTTGCCGGAACCCGACGGGCCGGTCAGGGTCACGTACGATCCTGCCTCGATCGTCAGGTCGACCCCGGCCAGCGCGTGCACGGACTGGCCGTTCATGTCGTAGCGGCGATGGATTCCAGCCAGTTCGATCACGCGACGGTCCCTGCCCCGCAACCGGGACGCCTCCTGGAACCTGCATGGATGCAGGAAACGGCCAAGACGTCGCATGTGTCATCGCGGTACTCCCGCCCCTGTCCTGCCCCCTGTCCCATCCCGTTCTTCTCTCCCTTGCCCACCCTGTCCGGGTGGTGCAGCCACCGAGCCTACCGACGCGCACTGAGCAACGTCAACGCGCCGACCGGGACTCGGACAGCGGCATTGCGCCGCAAGTTCCCCGGACAACGACCCCGGATGGAGGTGGCAATGATGGGTTCGCCTTCGGCTCTACCCATCCTGCGGGCTGAAACAGGGTCCGAAAGAGGAACGGCGCCGCATGGGCGCCGTTCTCCATCAGGCAAACGTAAGGCTTACAGCCCTTTTGCCGCCTCGACGACCTTCTCGACGGTGAAGCCGAAGTGCGGCATCAACTGCTGGATCGGGGCCGAGGCACCGAAGGTGTCGATGCCGATCACGGCACCATCGAGGCCGACGTACTTGCGCCAGAAGTCCGACATGCCAGCTTCGACCGCGACGCGCCTACGGCAGGCATTCGGCAGCACCGATTCCTTGTAGTCAGCATCCTGGCGGTCGAACACGTCGCTGGACGGCATCGAGACCACGCGAGCCTTGTCGCCGATCTGTTCGGCGGCCTTGACCGCGAGCCCGACCTCGGAGCCGGTCGCGATCAGGATGATCTCCGGCGCGCCGACCGAATCCTTCAGCACGTAAGCACCGCGAGCGATGTCGGCGACCTGCGCTTCGCTGCGCGGCTGGTGGTCGAGGTTCTGGCGCGAGAACACCAGGCAGCTCGGGGCATCGTTACGGACGATCGCGGCCTTCCATGCCACTGCCGACTCGACCGCATCGCACGGACGCCAGACGTCGTTGTCGGGGATGTAGCGCAAGGACGCCAGGTGCTCGACCGGCTGGTGGGTCGGGCCGTCCTCGCCGAGGCCGATCGAGTCATGGGTGTAGACGTGGATCGCATGCGCGCCCATCAGCGCGCTCATGCGTACCGCATTGCGGGCATAGTCGCTGAACACCAGGAAGGTGGCGTCGTACGGAATGAACCCGCCGTGCAGGCTCAGGCCGTTGCTGATCGCGGTCATCGCGAACTCGCGCACGCCGAAGTAGATGTAGTTGGCGTCGGCGTCGTCAGTGGCGACCGACTTGCTGCCCTTCCACAGGGTCAGGTTGGAATGGGCGAGGTCGGCCGAACCGCCGACCAGCTCCGGCAGCAACGGCGCGAACGCCTCGATCGCCATCTGCGAGGCCTTGCGCGATGCGACCACCGGGCCGTCGGCCTGCAACTTCGCGATGTAGGCGTCGGCATCGGCGAGGAAAGTTTCCGGCAACGTGGCGTTGGCGCGGCGCTGCAGTTCGGCAGCCTGTTCGGGGAACTGCCTGGCATAGCCGTCGAACAGCGCGCCCCACTCCGCCTCGCGCGCGGCGCCGGCTTCCGCGGCATTCCATGCGTCCTGGATCTCCTGCGGAACGACGAAGGCGTCGTGCGCCCAGCCCAGGGCCTCGCGGGTCGCCTTGACCTCGTCCGCACCCAATGCCGCACCGTGGCTGGACTCCTTGCCGGCCTTGTTCGGCGAGCCAAAGCCGATCGTGGTCCGGCAGCAGACCAGGGTCGGCTTGTCGCTGGACTTCAGCGCGGCCTCGATCGCCCGCCTGACCTCGTCGGGATCATGACCGTCGACACCGCGGATCACGTTCCAGCCATAGGCCTCGAAGCGGGCCGGGGTGTCGTCGGTGAACCAGCCATCGGTATTGCCGTCGATCGAGATCTTGTTGTCGTCCCAGAATGCGACCAGCTTGCCCAGGCCCCAGGTGCCGGCCAGCGAAGCGGCCTCGTGGCTGATGCCTTCCATCAGGCAGCCGTCGCCCATGAACACCCAGGTGCGGTGATCGACGACCGGAAACTCCGGGCGGTTGAAGCGCTGCGCGAGCAACTTCTCGGCCAATGCCATGCCGACCGCGTTGGCGAACCCCTGGCCGAGCGGGCCGGTGGTGGTCTCCACACCCGGGGTCATGAAGTTCTCCGGGTGGCCCGGGGTCCTGCTGTCGAGCTGGCGGAAGTTCTTCAGCTCGTCGAGCGGCAGGTCGTAGCCGGCCAGGTGCAGCAGCGCGTACTGCAGCATCGAGCCATGGCCGTTGGAGAGGATGAAGCGGTCGCGGTTGAACCACTTCGGATTGTCCGGATTGTGGCTTAGGTAGTCGTTCCACAGTACTTCGGCGATGTCGGCCATGCCCATTGGCATGCCGGGATGACCGGAGTTGGCGGCCTGGACCGCGTCGATGGCGAGGAATCGGATGGCGTTCGCGAGATCGCGGCGGCTGGGCGTCGTCATGGTGTCGGGCAGGTCTTGGGAAGCGGCGGAGGCGCCCGCGACGCGGCGGCCGGCGGGTCCGAACGGGGTCCGGACCGGGCCTGGCGAGACGGCGGGCGCGCTATTGTCCCATCCGGAAGCGGCGCTGTCGCCCCGCCGCAGCCACTTGCAGCAGAAAATCCCTGCCGGTCAGTCCGCGTCCGGCGAGTATGTCGCGGTTGCGATCCCCGCCCGGGCCTCGCTGCGGCCGATCACCACCGAGCCGGCCATGTCGCCGCCGACATTGACCACGGTGCGGCACATGTCGAGGAAGCGGTCGACACCGAGGATCAGGCCGATGCCCTCTGGCGGGATGCCGAACATCACCAGGATCATCGCGATCACCGGCAGCGAGCCGCCCGGCACGCTGGCGGCGCCTATACCGCCGAGGATGCACAGCATCAGGACCAGCACCTGCTGTCCCAGCGACAGGTCCACCCCGAAGAACTGGGCCAGGAACAGCACGGTGATACCCTCGAACAGGGCAGTGCCATTCATGTTGGCGGTGGCGCCGAGGGTGCAGACGAAGCGGACCACGCGGCGCGGCACCCCGAGGTTCTCCTCGGTGACCTTGAGCGTGGTCGGCAGGGTCGCGCTGGAGGAGGAGGTCGAGAATGCGGTCAGCAGGGCCGGCTCGGCGCCACGGAAGAACGCCAGCGGCGACATGCCACCGAAGACCCGCAGCAGCAGCGGGATCACGATGAAGAAATGGATGCCCAGCGCCAGCACCACGGTGCCGACGAAGCGCGCCAGCTGCACCAGCACCTCGAAGCCGAGCTTGGCGGTGATCGAGAACAGCAGCGCGGCGACCGCGTACGGGGCCAGCTGGATCACCCAGCCGATCAGCTTCAGGCAGATATCGTAGACGCCCTGCACCGCGGACACGAAGCTGCGGGTGCCATCGCTGCGGACCACGGTGGCGGCGATGCCGAACATCAGGGCGAAGAACATCACCGCGATCAGGTCGCCGTTGGCGGCGGCCTGCACCGGGTTGCGCGGCACGATGTTGAGCAGGATCTGGATGCCGGACACGCCCTCGCGCCTGCCGGCGACCTCGGCGGCGCGCTCGGACGAAGCGGCGAGCAGGGTCTGGCCGACCTCCTGAGGCAGGCCGCGGCCGGGTTCGAGCAGGTTCACGCAGACCAGGCCGATGGTCACCGCCACCGTGGTCACCGCGAGAATCCAGAGCAGGGTCTTGCCGCCGATGCGGCCGAGCGAGCGGGGATCGCCGATTTCAACCACGCCCAACACCAGCGCCGAGAACACCAGCGGCATCACCAGCATGAACAGCAGGCGCAGGAACAGCTGGCCAACCGGGTCGGTGACGTAATGGATCAGGCCGTCGAGCCAGCCGGCCTGGCCGGCGAAGAAATTGGCGAGGACACCGGCGCCAGCGCCGACGATGAAGCCGATCAGCATGCGGGTGTGCAGGGGCATGCCGCCTGGTTTGCCGTGGGTCTCGGTCATGGGACTCGCTTGGGTCGGGACCGGGCGAGCTTAGCAAACCGCGCCAGCTGCAGGCCGGGCCGTGTTGGCGTCATTCGCGCGGATACAGTGGCGGCAGCGGCGATGCTTCGGGCTCGACAACCGCCTTCCAGCGTGGCCCGTGCACGAATGCCGTGCGCAGCTGGTCGCGTGCCCCGGGACCGTCGCCGCCGGCCCAGCGCGCGCGCTGCATGGCCTCGACCGCCTGCCGTTGCGCAGGGTCGTCGAGGCGGACGATCACCGCGTCGACGGTCGCGACGGGCGGTTGTGCCATCGCGCACAGCGCTTCGGCCACGTCCTCGAAACTGCCCATGTCGAGCGCTTGGCGCAGCACCGACGGGTCCGGGCGCACCGCCACACCATCCACGGTGGCGGCTCTCGCTTTCGCTGTCGCCATCGGCTGGCGACGGTGCAGGCCCCACAACAATGTGGCCAGCCACAGCATCGCGAACAGCGCAGCGGCGGCGGCCCAGTAACGGGCATTGCCGTCATCGGCCGACGCCGGGACTTCGATGCGGTCCGAGGGGCGAGGCGAGACGACAGGCGTCGGCGCGGAGGCATCGGTGGTCGGTGCCATCTTCGCCAACGCATCTCCGGCGTCGGCCCGCACCGTCCACGACAATGCCGGCAGGGTCGCCGAGCGTGTCTGGCCGGCCGCCACGTCCCACCAGTCCATGCGCACGCCGGACAGCTGCACCTCCCCGGCACGGTCGGGCACCAGCGAGAAGCTGCGGGTGAGCTTTACCCGCGGCCGGCCGTCTACGAAGGTCTCGTCGATCTGCGGCCGCTCGGCGAACACCTGCACGCCATCGATCGGCGGCAATTCCAGTTCCGGCATCTGGGTCGCGGTGGCGCCGTCGGCAAGTGCTTCGATGGTCAGGGTGGCGGCATGCCCCTGGCGCAAGCCGGACGGGTTGGCGCGATAGCGCAACTGCAGGTCATGCAGCGGCAACCAGGGCTGTGGGGCATCGGCCGGAATCGACTGGACCTGCAAGGCATGGGCCGGGGCCTGCGCCTGCAGCCGATTGCCGCGGCGGCCGCCAAACATGTCGTCGAAGAAGCTGGCGGCGCTGCGACCCTCGAAGGTCGCACCCGGTACCCGCAGCTCACCGCTGTGCTCGGGAATCAGCATGTAGCGGCGCTCGATCACCTGGTAGCGGCGGCCACCCATCGTGCGCGAATACTGCGCGTCGTTGCCGACGCGCTGGAATGCGACACCGTCCGGGATCGGCTGGTCGAGGGTACCGGTGACGATCGGCACCGCCGCGTACAGGCGCACCACCCAGCCCACCGACTGCTGCACGTAGGGCCGCGAATGATCGGGGCCGCTCTCGATGAAGACATCTTCGCCGGCGCCAGCGACAGGGCGGTCGTCGGCCGGCGTGACCACCAGCGACAGCGGCGAAGTCCGTTCGTTGCCGACCCGGATCGCCGGCACGGTCAGTACGCCGTCGCGACGCGGTTTCAGCGCCACCGCGAACAGGCTGCGCCGGTTGCCGCGGCGACTGGTGTGGCCGCTGAGCCCGAACTCGGTTTCCAGTGGCGCGTAGTCGGGGGATGCGCTGGCGGTCGCATCGGTCTCGATGTTGAGGGTGACGGTTTCGCCCAGCGCGATGCGGTCACGGTCGAGCCAGGCACGGGTGGCCGCACCGGCATGGCCAGCGAGCAGTCCCAGCAACAGGAACAGGACGAACCGGCCCGGGAACGACGGCAGATGCGTCGACGACTGACTCATCGGTTGGAACCTCCGGGGCCGCCCTGCCAGCGGCGGCGCTCGTATTCGATACGGAATTTCTCACGCAACAGGCCGCCCGGATCGTCCGGGACCCGGCGCAACCAGGCTTCATTGGCGATCCGCCGTTCGCGCTCGGCCGGAGTTTCGGACGCTTCCGCCATGCCCGCCCCGGCCTCCTCCTCACTGCCCTCCTCCTCCAGCGCCTGCTGCATGCGCTGGCGCTGGGCTTCGTCGGCTGCCTGCTGGGCTTCGCGGTCATCGGCGGATGCGGCTTCCGCCGGCGTGTCATCGCCACCGTCCGCATCATCCTGCCGGCTCGACCGATCAGCGTCATCGGCCGATTCGCCTTCGGCGCCGGGATCGGGCTGGCCCTGCGAGTCGCTCGTATCGGCCGGTCCCGGCTCCGGGGTTTCGCCCCCCTGCTGCTCGGAGTCCTGCTCGCCGGAAGGGTCTTCCTGTTCGTTCTGGCCGCCACCGTCCTGCTGCGGCTGGCGCTGCATGACCGCCTCTACCGCCGCGCGGTTGGCGATGGCGTCCTCCATCCCGGGCTGCAGTTGCAAAGCACGGTCGTAGGCTTCGAGCGCCTGCGGGTACTGTCCGGCCTTGGCCAGGGCATTGCCGCGGTTGTAATGGCCAGTAGCGGAATCGACCCCGGCATAGCCTTCGGCCGCGGTCGCGTAATCCTCGCGGCGGTAGGCCTCGGCGGCTCCGGTCAGGCGGCGGTGCTCGACCTGATCGCCGCGACGCCACCAGTCCGCGGCCTGCACGGGCGCCATCGGCAGCCACAGCGCGAACACCAGCACCGCCAAAGTCGCGCCACGGCGGAATGCCAACAGCAACAACAGCATCACCGGCGGCAGCAGCCAGAACCCTTCGTCGAGCCACGCGCTGCCGGCATGGGCCTGCTCGCTGGCATCGGCGACGTCGGCATTGAGCACGCCCAGGCTTTCAAGGTCATTGTCTTCGGCCGCAAGCCGGGCATAGCGGCCGCCTCCGGCGCTGGCGACGCGGCGCAGTTCGACCTCGTCGAAGCGCGCGCTCGCGGCCCTGCCGTCGATGGCCCGATAGGCCACGCCGCCACTGCGGCCCAGTCCAAGTACGGCGACCTCGAATCCGTCGGCACGGGCCGACGCGGCGGCTTCGGTCGCGCGATCGTCGGCGCCGCCGGTCATCAGCAGGATCCGGCCACGCTCGAAACCGGCCTGCCGCATCAGCCGTACCGCGGCCTCGATCGCGCGGTCGGCGCGCTGGCCGTCGACCGGCATGATGTCGGGGGCGAGCGCATCGATGAACAGCGCGACATTGGCCGCGTCATCGGTGATCGGAGCGACCGTGAAGGCATCGCCTGCAAACGCCAGCAGGCCGATCGGGCCTTCCTCGCGCGTGGACAACAGGGTGACGAGCTTGGCCCGCGCCTGCGCCAGTCGTGACGGCGGCGGATCAGCGGCGAGCATCGCACCCGACAGGTCCAACGCCACCACCAGCGGGACGCGGCCCTGCCACAGTGGCTGTTCGACCTGACGCCAGCTCGGGCCGGCCAGGGCCAGTATCGCCAGCGTGTAGGCGAGCACGCCGGCCAGCAGGCCCAATCCATGCCGCCAGTGCCGGCGCGGCGCTGCAACGCCATCGAGCAGGTGCGGCAACAGGTGTGGATCGATCACGCTGCGCCAGACATCGGCCCGGCGCCGCCGCCACGCCCAGGCCCAGGCCAGCAGCGGCAGTAGCAGCAATGCCCACAGCCAGCCCGGGCGAAGCAGGTGCAGCGCGGACAGCTCGGGAAGCAGGATCATTGCCCTGTCCTCCCAAGAGCCGGCCCAGGATCTGCGCGCCGCCTGTGCGGCCCCAGCAGGAACGACAACAGGGCCAGCACGAACGCGGCCGACAGCGGCCACGCATAGCGTTCGATCCGCGGTCGCAATGCCGGTCCGGGGCGCTCGACCGGCTCGAGACGGTCGATCTCGGCATAGATGCCGGCCAACTGGGCGGTGTCGCGGGCGCGGAAGAAACGGCCGCCGGTCTGCTCGGCGATCGCACGCAGGGCGTTCTCGTCGATTTCGTCGCCACCACCCGGCATTGGCAACTGGAAACCGAACACCGACAGCACGCCGTCGCCACCGAATGCGACCGTGTGCACGCGCACGCCGTTGTCGCGCGCCAGCTCGGCGGCTTTCAGCGGCTCCAGCAGGCCGGCGGTGTTGACGCCATCGGTCAGCAGGATCAGCACGCGCTTGCCCTCGGGCTGCTCGCGCAGGCGCTTGACCGCGAGGCCGATCGCATCGCCGATCGCGGTTTCCTGACCGGCCAGGCCAACCACGCTGTCCTGCAGCTGCTGGCGTACGGACTCATGGTCGAGGGTCAGCGGGGTCAGGGTGTAGGCGCGGCGGCCGAACACCAGCAGCCCGACCCGGTCGCCGACACGGCGGTCGAGAAAGTCGGCCAGCACCGCCTTGGCCGCGGTCAGACGGTCGACCGGGCGTCCACCGAGACTCATGTCCGGCTCCTGCATGCTGCCCGACAGGTCCAGCGCCAGCATCAGGTCGCGCGCCGACTGCGGCGGCTGCACCGGCTCGCCGAGCTGCTGCGGCCGGGCCGCGGCCACGCAGAGCAGGATCCAGGCCAGCCAGAGCAACAGGCCCGGCCCGAGACCGGGGCGGCCCCGCCTTCCCCCTCCCGCAACCTCGGCCAGTCGCGCCGCATGCGGCAGGCGCAGGGCCGGCGAAGATACCGGCGCGGCCGGCAACAGCCACAACACCAGCAAAGGAAGGGGGATGGCCAGCAGCCACAGCGGCCAGACCAGCTGCAATTCCGGCCACGAAGCCAGCCATGGCGACGACACCGACACAGGCAGCAGGGACATGCTCATCGCAGCCCCATCCATTCGAGGAAGCGGGCCCGCACCAGCGGCCGCAGCTGCGCCACCTGCTCCGGGTCGACTTCCCGGCGATAGCCGCCGTCGAGCAGCAGGTTGCCGAGTTCGCCATCGAAACGCGGCAGCGACTGTCCCTGGTCGAGGAACGCGCGCCAGGCCGCATCCTTCAGACGGTCGGCATTCGCGTCGCGCGAACGGGCCGCGCGACGCAACAGTTCGGACATCGCCGCGACCTGTGCCGCCGGGGTCGGCGCAGCATCGACCATGCCGTCGAACAGGGCGGCGATCCGCTCGCGATGACGGCGCCGGCGGCGCAGCCACCATCCGAAACCCGCCAGCAGCGCCAGTATCCCCAGCGCCAGCAGCCACCAGCCCGGTGCCGGCGGCCACCACGACGGTGCCGACGGCTGATGGATATCGCGCAGGATCAGTGTTGCGACAACCATCACGCCACCAGTGGCCGCGCCCGGCCCAGCAGCGGCAGCCAGGCATCGCTGTCGCCATCGCTGGACAAGGCCATGGCGCGTACGCCGCGAGCCGGCAGCCGTTCGAGGGCGGCCTCCACCGGCACCTTGAATGCCTGGTTCCAGCGCGAGCGCAGCGCAGCGCTGCCCAGATCCAGCTCCAGCCGCGAATCCCCCTGTCTCGCCCCCTCCACTCCAGCACGGAACGGCAACAGCGCCCTCGGCGGATCGGTTTCCAGCGGGTCGGTCAGCAACAGCACGATCACTTCGTGATGTTGGGCCAGTACCGGCCAGCGACGTTCCGGGATCGCCGCCACGCTGGCCGGATCGGCCAGCACCACCAACCGCGAACCTGGACGCAACAGGCGTTCGGCATGCTCCAGCGCCACCGCAAGCCCGGCATCGTCGGCCGGCGCGTGCCGGTACCAGCGCACCAGCGCATCGAGCACCCGCAGGACCCCGCGGGTGCCGGACGCCGGCGTGACCGGCGGTTCGGACACGCTGCCGCGCAGGGCCGCAATACGGTCGCCATCACGGGCCGCGGCCCAGGCCGCGATCGCGCCCACGCGTGCCGCCTGCACCGACTTGAAACGCACCCGGGTGCCGAAATACAGCGACGGCCGGGTATCGCCGACGATCAGGGTCAGGCGCTCACGCTCGGCCTGGTACAGCTTGGTGTGCGCGCGCCCGGTGCGGGCGGTGAGTCGCCAATCGATGTGGCGGGCATCGTCGCCGGCCACGTATTCACGCGACTCGGCGTATTCCATCCCGCGCCCGCGCAACGGCGACAGCGCATGGCCACTGCCGCCAAAGCGGCCTTTCCGCGCACGATGGCGACCCGTCGCGCTGCCACGCAACGCGACCAGCTCGGCCAGCGTCGGTTCGATGCCATTGTCGGCAGGTGCGCTCATGCCTTGCTCGAACAATCTTCGTGGACCCGGGCCGGTGCGGATGAGCACGGACAAGGCCTGTCGTATCCGGCGCCTGCCTTGCCCGCGTTCATCCGCGTGATCGGTGGCCAAATAATCACTCAGGGCAGCGGAACCAACCGCAACAGCTCGGTGACCAGGCGGGCGCCATCCCAGCCTTCGGCGGTCGCCTCGTAGCTGGGCAGCACGCGGTGGCGCAGCACGTCGGGGGCAACTCCGCGCACGTCGTCCGGCGTCACGTAGTCACGCCCGGCCAGCCAGGCATGCGCGCGCGCGCAACGCTCCAGCGCGATCGAACCACGCGGGCTCGCACCCCAGGCGATGCGGCGACCGAGGGCGGCGTCATAGCGGGCCGCATCACGCGAGGCCAGCACCAGCTCGATCAGGTAGCGCTCGACCGCCGGCGCGACGTGCAAGTCGAGCACGGCGGCGCGGGCGGCGAACACATCCTCGATCGGGATGCGCTCGACCATCGCAGGCTTGTGTTGCATCGTCTCGCGTGCACGCTCGCGCGCCAGCCGCAGGATCTCGGTTTCGGCTTCCGCCTCCGGATAGCCGATGTGTACGTGCATCAGGAAGCGGTCGAGCTGGGCTTCGGGCAACGGAAAGGTGCCCTCCTGCTCGATCGGATTCTGGGTCGCCATCACCAGGAACAGCTGTGGCAACGGATAGGTCGCCCGGCCCACCGTCACCTGGCGCTCGCCCATCGCCTCCAGCAACGCCGACTGCACCTTGGCCGGTGCGCGGTTGATCTCGTCGGCGAGCAGGATCGGGTGGAACACCGGTCCGGGCTGGAACTCGAAGCGCCCGTCCTGAGGACGCCAGACCTCGGTGCCGGTCAGGTCGGCGGGCAGCAGGTCGGGGGTGAACTGGACGCGGGCAAAGTCCGCCTCCAGCCGCGAGGCCAGTGCGCGGATCGCGGTCGTCTTGGCCAGGCCGGGCGCGCCCTCGACCAGCAGATGGCCATCGGCCAGCAGGGCGATCAGCAGGCGTTCGATCAGCGCTGCCTGGCCGACGATCTCCGCCGACAGCGCATCGCGCAGGGCCTTGAAGGTGTCGTGAAGACGAGTGCCGCTGGCCGTCTCGGCCGTCATGCTGTCCATCGTGTTCTCGGCTCGTGGGGAGTGCCCCAGTTTGACCTGTTTCGGTGCCGTCGGTTCAACGGCTCCCGCCCGATCAGCTTCATCGATGATTCAAACAGGGGCCAAAGCCCATGAAAAAAGGGCCCAAGGGCCCTTTTTTCATCCTGCCGGATCATCCGGCATCGACTCAGTCACGCTGTTCGACGCGGAGCACCTTTGGCGTCACCATGATCAACAGTTCGGCCTTGTCCTTGTTGCGGCCCTTCTTCTTGAACAGGTTGCCGAGGAACGGGATGTCACCCAGGAAGGGCACCTTGGTGATGTCCTCGCGATTGACGAACTCGTAGACACCGCCGACAACCACCGTCTGCCCGTCCTCGACAAGCACCGCCGTATTGACCTCGCGCTTGGCGATCTGCGGTACCTGACCGATGCCCGAACTGATGAAGCCCTCGATCTCGTCCTTCTTGACGTTCATGTTGAGGAACACGCGGCCGTCATGGGTAATGGTCGGGGTGACCTTGAGCTCAAGCAGCACGTCCTTGAACTCGACGGTGGGCGTCGGCACGGTACCCTGCCCGGCTGGTCGGATAGTGACATAGCCCACTTCCTGGCCCTGCCGGATCACCGCCTCACGCTGATTGCTCGTGACCACGCGGGGATTGGAGATCACCTCGCCGCGGCCCTGCTGCTGCATGGCGGAAAGCTCGATGTCCAACGCATAGCCGGCATTGAGGATCGACAGTGCAACCGAGCCCGCCGGGTCAGTCACACCAAGATTGCTCATGAGCCCTCGCGTGAGCTCCCAGGTCTGACCGGGGCCCGCGGTAACAGCCGAATTCTGGCTGTCGATATTGTTCTCGATGGAGCTGTTGAACCACACGTCTCCGTCGCGGGTATACCCGGAGATACCGAACCTGGCACCCAGCTCGCGCGCGAAGGTATCGGTGGCGATCACCACCCGCGCCTCGATCAGAACCTGGTCGACCGGACGGTCGATGACCCGGATCAGCTCGCGCATCTGCACGATCTTCTTCGGGATGTCGCTGATCATCAGGGTATTGGTGCGCTCATCGGCAACAATGCGGCCACGCGGCGACAGGAATCCGTTGTCATTCTGGTTCGTAGCGGACTGACCTCTTTCGCCACCGCTCTGTATTCCCTTGGCCTCGGTCAGTGCCTTGTAGATCTGCGCGGCGTTGTGATAGTTGATCTGGATATATTCAGTCGCCAGGTCGACACGGTTATCGAGGGCGATGCGGGCATCTTCCTTGTCCTGCTCGTACTTGGCGATCTCGGCCTGTGGTGCGACCCACACCACGTTGCCGGTGCGGCGCTTGTCCAGCCCCTTGGCCTGCAGGACCAGATCCAGGGCCTGGTCCCATGGCACGTTGACCAGGCGCAGGGTGACGTTGCCCTGCACGGTGTCGGCGGCAACGACGTTGAGACCGGACTCTTCGGCGATCAGCTGCAGCACCGTGCGCACCGGCACGTCCTGGAAGTTGAAGGTCACCGGTCGGCCACCATAGTTCCTCTGGGCGCTGCCACTGCCGACCGCCCCGGTCGAGGTGGCGGCGCCGACCGCGCGACCGGCCGGCGCTGCCGCGCTCGGCACGATCTCGACGATGTAATCGGTTCCGCTCTGGTAGGCCATCGACTCGTAGTTGCCCTTGGTGCTCAGGGTCAACATGGTGCCGTTGCCCGAGTTGCGGGCATCAATGCGCTGCACCGGGGTGGCGAAGTCGGTGACGTTGAGCGGGCGCTGCAGGCTGGCCGGCAATTCGGCGTTGCCGACGTTGATGGTCACTGTCGAGCCGTTGCTGCGGAGATCCGGAGCGGCACCCTCGCCGCTGAAGCTCAGGACCAGCCGGCCGGCACCGCCGTCGCCGCGCTTGAAGTCGATCTTCGACACTTCGATGGCATCGGGCAGGCGCTTGGCCGGATCGGTACCGGATACCGGCGTGGCCTGTCCGATCACGAACGGGGCAACGACAGGCGCCGGCTCCTGTGCGTGGACGGCGCTGAACGCCGCAATCGCGCCGACGGCAACACCGAGCCCGGCACTGCGCATGGATGTTGCGCGCCGGGCCGGCCGCGGGCTGTTGGCGTTGAATACGGTCATCGTGCTATCCCCCAAACTCATTGATCTTCCAACGCGACGGATGACGGGCGTTCAAGCCAGCCCCCCGCACCATCCGGCACAAGTTCCACCAACTCGATGCGATCTTCATGGACGGCGGTCACGCGACCGTCGCTCTGCCCCATGTAGGCACCGGGCCGTACCCGATACGTCACCTTGTCCGGCGCCATCACCAGCGCCACGATGCTGCCGCCACTGCCAAGCGTGCCGACCATGTCCAGACTGTCGAGCGGGAATTGCTCGAGCGTCTGCTTGCGACGGGTCGAATCCGGGCGTGGCCCACTGTTGCCGTCTTCGTCGCGGAAGGCGCGGCTGAACGGGTCGCGCATGCCCTGCGCGGCGTACTCGAACGTCTCGAACTGCTGCATCACCGGCAACGGGTCCAGCGGCGGTGCTGGCCGTGCCTTGACCTCGGCGATCCACTTGTCGAGGTTCGGCGCATCACCCGGTGTACTGGTGATCCCGCGCCCACAACCTGCCAGAACGATCAACATCGCGCCTGCGAGCAACATCCGCGGCAGAGGATGAACGGCAGAGGTATTTGGAATATGCATTCTCACGCTCTCCCTTTCATTTACTACCGGCCTGGGCCGCCTGCTGCTCGGCGACTTCTTCTTCGTCGAGATAGCGATAGGTCTTGACCGTGCCGACCAGTTCAAGCGGGCTGTTGGGCAGGATCGGAGCATTCTTGTCCTTGCCCTTGGGCTGCAGCGAAATGTCGTGCATGGTCATGATGACCACGCGCGGCAGCGAGGCGACACCGCTGACGAAGGAACCGAACTGGTGGTAGGAACCCACCATGCGCAACTCGATCGGCTTCTCGGCGTAGAACTCGCGCGGCTGCTCGGGTCCGGGCTGGAACAGCTCGTTGCTGATGCCGGTGGCCAGCGCGGTCTGCGAAATGTCGACGATCAGATCCGGCATCTCGGTCTTGCTCGGCAACTGGCGCAGCATCTGCTGGAGCTGCTGCTCCATCTGCGCGAGCTGTTGCTTGAGCGGTTCGAGGTTGGCCGCACGGCTCTGCTTCGTCTCGAATTCGGTCCGCAGCTCGGATTCGGTCCGCTCCAGCCGTTCCAACTGCTCGCGCTGGTCGCTGATGAACAGGTACCAGGCCAGACCGACGATGATCAGGCCCATGATCACGCAGAAGCCGATCTTGGCCTGCTGCGGCCAGCTTCCCATGTTGTTGAAATCGAGCTCCCGCAGGGAGACCTTTTTCTTGCTCATGACGCAGCTCCTGTTGCGGGTTCGGCGGGAGCGGCTTCTCCAGCCTCATCCGCGGCCGGCTCGGCGCTGTCGGCTTGCTCCGCAGGCGCGGATTCGCCGCTCGGTTCCCCCGTCGCAGGCGCGCCGGATGCCTCCATCAGGCTCGCAGGCGCTGCGGCTCCGGTTGTGGCCCCGTCTGTCAGCGGCTCCTCATCCAGGTTGATCTCGCCACCTTCATCCTCTCCGGCATTCGGATTGGCAAGAGTGACCTGCAGCTTGAACTCGTACGGCAACCCCTTGTCTTCGCCCTTGGCCTCGATGACCGACAGATCGGGCCTGGTCATCCAGCCGGAGCCTTCGAGGTTGCGCATATAGGTACTGACCCGCGAGTTCGACTGCGCGCGGCCGGTCAGACTCAGGGTCTTGTCGTCCTGCTTGATCGCAGTCAGGATCACGCCGTCGGGAATGGTGCGGACCAGCGAGTCGAACAGGTGCACCATCTGCGAGCGGTTGGCCTGCAGATCTTCGATGACTTCCTTGCGTGCCAACAGCCGGCCCTTGGTTTTTTCCAGCTCCTCGATTTCCTTGATCTGCTTGTCGACCTCGGTGATCTGCTGCTTGAGGAAACCGTTGCGGGCGTTCTGGCCGCTGATCTGGCCGTTGTAGTAGCTGATGATGAGGAAGGAGAGCGCGATCGCGCCCAGCGCGGCCAGCGCCACCATCACGCCGAACTCTTTCTGCCGCTGCTTGCGACGGTCGACGCGCCATGGGAGCAGATTGATTCTTGCCATCAGTCGAAGCTCCTCAAGGCAAGGCCACAGGCGATCATCAGCGCCGGCGCGTCCTGCGCCAGGGCGTGGGCCTGGACACGTGGGCCGAGGGTCATGTTCGCGAGCGGGTTGGCGACCATCGTCGGCACACCCAGTTGCTCCTCGACCATCTGGGCGATGCCCGGGATCGAGGCGCAGCCGCCGGCGATCACGATCTGGTCGACACGGTTGAACTCACTGCCGGCGTAGAAGAACTGCAGCAGGCGGCTGACCTGCTGGGCCATCGCCTCCTTGAACGGCTCCAGGACCTCGACCTCGTAGCTTTCCGGCAATCCGCCCTGGCGTTTGGCCAGGCCGGCCTCCTCGTAGCTCAGGCCGTAGCGGCGCATGACTTCGTCAGTCAGCTGCTTGCCGCCGAACACCTGTTCGCGGTTGTAGATGCTGCGCCCGTTGCGGATCACGTTGAGGGTGGTCATGGTCGCGCCGGCATCGATCAGCGCGACCAGGCCGTCACGCGGCCCGCTCAGCTGCTCGGCAATCAGGGCGAACGCGTTCTCGACCGCGAACGCCTCCACGTCCATGACCTTCGGGATCAGCCCGCCCAGTTCCAGCGCGGAGGCGCGGACCTCGACGTTCTCGGCGCGCGAAGCGGCAAGCAGGACCTGCACGGTCTCGGCGCTGCCCGGCACCGGGCCGAGTACCTCGAAGTCGAGGTTCACTTCCTCGATCGGGTACGGCACATAGTTGACGGCTTCCAGCTCGATCGCCGACTCCATGTCGTCGTCGTCCAGATCGGCCTGCATCGGGATCACCTTGGTGATCACCGACGACCCCGCCACAGCGGCGGCGGCATGGCGGGCCCGGGTCCCGGACCGCGATACGGCGCGCTTGATCGCCTGGCCGACGGCCTCGACCTCGACCAGGTTCTTCTCGATCACTGCGTTCGGCGGCAGTGGCTCCACGGCGTAATGCTCGACGCGGTAGCGACTCCCGGACCTCGACAGCTGCAGCAGCTTGACTGCAGTCGAACTGATGTCCACGCCGACGAGAGCCGGCTGGCTTTTTGTGATGACACCCACGATCTTCTCCCCATGCCACAAGCGCTTACGCGCACTTCGTGTGGCCCCGTCTTAGATAACGGACTTTTGAGAGGCTGGCAACCACTTCATGCAGAATCTGCCCCTCGTCGTCACTTTATGGCCGCTGTCGACGGCCTGAACCCCCTCCCCCTGACTGGCCCGGCGCTCCCGGGCGAGTCATCTATACTGCCCGCCCGTACTCATCTGCAACCCGGAACCGGATCACGATGTCACGAATTCGACGCTTGCTGCGCTGGGCGCTGGCGGCCCTGGTTGGCGCGGCGGTGCTGGCCGCCATCGCTTTGGGCATTGTGTATTACTCCATCGTGCCCAAGCTTCCCGATGTCGAGACCCTGCGCACCGTCGAGCTGCAGGAGCCGATGTACGTTCATGCGCGCGACGGCCAGCTGATCGCCCAGTTCGGTGAAATGCGTCGCGTTCCGGTGAAGATCGACGAGGTGCCGGAGCGCCTCAAGCAGGCCTTCATCGCGATCGAGGATGCCCGCTTCTACGACCACCATGGCGTCGACTACAAGGGCGTCGCCCGCGCGATCTGGCTGCTGGCCACCACCGACGACAAGCGCGTGCCCGGCGGTTCGACCATCACCCAGCAGGTCGCGCGCCAGTTTTTCCTCGACTCCGAGTACAGCTACATGCGCAAACTGCGCGAGATGCTGCTGGCGATGCGGATGGAGCGCGAGCTGAGCAAGGACGAGATCCTTGAGCTGTACCTCAACAAGAGCTTCTTCGGTCATCGCAACTATGGCGTCATCGCGGCCGCACAGTTCTACTACGGCAAGTCCATGGAAGAGCTGGACCTGGACGAGATGGCCTCGCTGGCCGGCATTCCGAAGTTCCCCTCCAGCGGCAATCCGCTCAGCAACCCCGAGCGCGCTCGCGAGCGCCGCGACTACATCCTGCAACGGATGGAGGAACTCAGGTTCGTGACTCCGGCCGAGGCCGCTGCAGCCCGGGCAACGCCCATGCACGCCGCCGCCCACGATGCCCCCATCGAGGTCTATGCTCCGTTCGTGGCCGAGATGGTGCGCCAGGAGATGGTCGCCCGCTACGGTGCCGAGGCGTTGACCCAGGGCTACCGTGTCACCACCACCATCGACCCTGTCCTGCAGACCGCAGCCGACAAGGCCGTGCGCACCGGGCTTGAGATCTACGATCGCCGCCATGGCTGGCATGGCGTCGAACAGCACTTCGAACTGGCGGCCGACGAGAATGCCGCCACCGTGGCCGCGCGCATGAGTGCCATCCCGGCCCAGGTCGACCTGGTGCCGGCGATCGTGCTGTCCAGCTCGACGGGGCAGGCTCAACTTGTCCTGCGCAACGGCAGCCTGGTCGAGGTGACCCGCAAGAACAGCTATGGCGATCGCGACCCGGGCAGCCTGCTCAAGCGCGGTGACCTGGTCCGGCTCAAGCGCACGCCGGTGGCAAGCCCCGAGGTACCGGAAGGCCTGCCGGCCCCACCGCCCAGTTACACCTATGCGCTGGACCAGGTACCGCGGGCCCAGGCCGCGCTGGTCTCGCTGGAGCCGATCAATGGCGCCCTGCGTGCGCTGTCCGGCGGATACAGCTTTGCCGGCAACGAGTTCAACCGTGCCACCCAGGCCCGCCGCCAGCCCGGTTCCGCCTTCAAGCCGTTCCTGTACGCGGCCGCGTTGGACAAGGGGTTCAACCCGGCCTCGATCGTGCTCGATGCGCCGGTGGTGTTCAGGCAACGCAACGGTACGGTCTGGCGCCCGAAGAACGCGACCGGCAACTTCGCCGGTCCGATGCGCCTGCGCGAAGCACTGGTGCAATCGCGCAACCTGGTCTCGGTGCGCCTGCTGGACGCGATCGGCGTCGAGTATGCCCGCAAGTACATCGCCAATTTCGGCTTCGAAGAGGCACAGCTGCCGCCCAACCTGTCGATGTCGCTGGGCACCGCCTCGCTGACCCCGCTGTCGGTGGCCGTGGGCTATGCCGCGTTCGCCAACGGCGGTTTCCGCATCACTCCATGGTTCATCGACGAGGTCCACGACCGCAATGGCGCGGTGCTGTTCAAGGAAACACCGGCCACGGCCTGCCCGAGCTGCGGCGTCAGTGGCAATGCAGCCGCTGTCAGCCAGGTCGTCGACGGGTTCAATTTCGGCCCGACGGCAACAGCGAGGCCTGCCGCTCCATCGCCGGATGCCGGCACCCAGGCACCGGAGGTCGACGAGAACGCCCCGCGCGCCCCGCGCGCGATCGACAACCGCACCGCCTATCAGATGGTCTCGATGATGCGCGACGTGGTCCAGCGCGGCACCGGTACAGCGGCCAGGGTGCTCGACCGCGAGGACGTCGGCGGCAAGACAGGTTCGACCAACGACCACCGCGACGCCTGGTTCTCCGGATTTGGCGGTCCCTATGTCACTACCGCCTGGGTCGGCCGCGACAACTTCCAATCGCTCGGGTACCGCGAATACGGTGGCCGTGCGGCATTGCCGATCTGGATCGACTATATGCGCGTGGCGCTGGAGGGCCAGCCGATCACACAGATCGTGCCGCCCGATGGCATGGTCAAGGTCTCGGTATCGGCCGACGGCCGGCTGCTGCCCAACGGCGGCGGTCTTACCGAGTGGGTCAAGACCGAGGACCTGGAGCGGATGCAGAGCTTCATCGATTTCAGCGACTACGACGACGAACCGGCCGAGGCGGCATTCGACATCTTCTAGCGTGATGTCCCACAAATAACCGGGAACCTCGTTGGGACACCGGGATCGCCGGGGGCGTGCTAGGGTTGTCCCGCCGGCGGCCAACGCCGGCCCCGGCGACCCTTCATCGCCGGCGTCGTGCCAACCGCGGAGGTCGCCATGCCCCACGCCCGCCAGCACGTTCATCACGCCCAAATGCACGCCCAGACCCGGACCCGCGAGCGTCGCCGGCATCTTGCCCACGAAGCTGCGCGACTGATGGCCGAGAGTGGCATGCGCGACTACCACCAGGCCAAGCTCAAGGCCGCCCAGCGGCTCGGGATCTTCGATGACGCCTCGCTGCCGCGCAACCGGGAGATCGAAGAGGCGCTGCGCGAGTACCAGCGCCTGTTTGCCGGCCCTGGCCATGCCGAAGGCCTGCGCGCCCGTCGCGAGGCTGCGTTGCGGGCGTTGGAGTTCCTGCAGGCGTTCTCGCCACGACTGGTCGGGGCGGTGCTGGATGGCATCGCCGATGCTCACTCATCCGTGCAACTGCATGCCTACAGCGACGACGCCGAAGCGGTAATGCGTTTCCTTGAACAGCACGGTATTCCGGCCGAGTCGCGCATGCGTCGGCTGCGGCTCGACCCGGATCGGACCGCCGACCTGCCGGTCTGGGTGTTCAGCGCCGAGGAGCTGACCTTCGACATCACCGTGTTGCCATTCGCCGCGCTGCGCCAGGCGCCGCTGTCGAGCGTCGACGGCCGACCGATGAAACGGGCCTCGGCATCCCAGCTGCGCGAGCTGCTGATCAAAGAGGAAATTGCCAGCTACGAGCAACAAGCCATCCGTTAAGACATCACAGCGTGACCCCACTCTTGCTTCACGGACACCCCGAATAAACAACTTCATCCGCAAACTAAGGTGAACCAGTAGTCCCTCTGTTTAATCTATAAGAGGCAAGATCAAACCTCATAGCTTGAAATCCGGCCGACTTAACATTGGTGCTGTTGCCACTCGGTCCACCTGGTGACGTTAACGCCACTGTGACTGCAATTGACAAATTGCGTTGCACATGCGCTCCCCCAGTCCGCTTCGCACGAGCGGAGCGCGTTGGCCCCCGCTTCCGCCTCGGTGCTTCCGGTATTAAGCGAATCCTTTCCGGGCACTGGAGCCCCGTTTTCGATCACTCGCGCTACCGCAGCACATTGATTGCTGTAGGACAGCATCAATCTGCACGAGCCGCCTTTGTCCTGGCAATGAGATATGACACCTTTTCTTGCCTTCCCCTTGGAAGGGTAGCCGTACGTCGTATACCAGGTAGCAGTGCGATCATCGTAAGCCAGTGCGCCGAAAGTACGCTCCACATGCATCTGATTACGGGCCACTGGCGATGTACACATCGGTATGACCACCACAGGTCTCTGAGCCTGGGCGGGTTGTGGCTGGAAAAGGATCGCTACACCCGCGATCACTGCCATAAAAGCAACGGGGATCGCAATCATCGAGTGCTTCATGCGCTAAAGCCCAAGAGCTCCTTTCAAGCGCCTCAAACTCGCCCCCTTCTCTTTGCGTGGCTGTTCGGTCTGCGCCCCATCTTCAATTTCCGCACGGGGATCACATCGAACCTTCCGGCCCACGTGATCGCCCACTGCCTCCCCCACTTGCGCGCCAATGGACGTGCCGCTGCCACCGAACTTATTGCCTATAAGTCCACCAGCAGCAATTCCTGCACCAGCTAAGGTACCGCCAGAGGAGTCCGAACAACCCGTAATATCCTCTGACTCCGACACGTGAACCTTCGGCCCGTGCACGGCGGGTTCGGTGGTGGCTTGCCCCCCTGGATCTGTGTCCTGCGCAAACGCGACGCCCGGAGTACCGATCAGTGCTACCCAGAGTAACAAGACCAGATTTCGCATCACGACATCCTCCTTAATTAATCATGCAAGCCATCCTAACTTTGATTCTATACCATCGAAAATCAGCTACCGTCAATCACTACACAACCCCGCCCCACCTCCTCGATAAAGCACTCACGCCTACAGCAACGATGCCGAAGCGGTGATGCGTTTCCTTGAGCAACACGACGTCCCGGCCGAATCGCGCACGCGCCGGCTGCGACTGGATCTGGAACGCAGCGCCGACCTGCCGGCCTGGGTGTTCAGCACCGAAGAGCTGGCATTCGATGTTGCCGTGCTGCCGTTGACCACGCTGAGCCAAGCCCGCTCTCCAGCGTCGATGGCCTGCTGATGAAGCAGGCATCGGCGGCGCAGTTGCGGGAATCGCTTGTGGCAGACGAGATCGAAGCTTACGAGCGCCCGTGACAGCGGATCATCCCGGCTTCGGCTGCTACTGGAACCCCAGCGACAGTTCAGCATTCGCAACAGCTGGCCTGGCTGAGCCGAGCGGGACGTTTGTGCAGGTAATCCCCGCCTAGGCTCGCCCGTTCAGGCACCCAGCTCCTCCGCCCGCAATGCGTATCCATATCGCCAGCCGGATCATGGAACTGCCGCTCCTCAGCCTGCTGGCGCGGCCGCTGTATCGTCGTTATTTCCGGCGTCCCTATCGGCACGGCAACATCTATCTCGGGGTCTATGACCAGTACGAGGAGGCACTGGCAGCGGCACGGGCACTCACGTCCGAACGCCTTCCGCCGACCTACGACGTCGAAGCGGCCGGCGGCTTGTACCTGTCGCAGCTCAGGCGTCTGCGCACCTGCGACTACGCGGCGCTGTTCTGGCTGGAGCAGGCCATTGCCGGCGGCACACGGCGGGTCTTCGACCTGGGCGGCCATATCGGCCTCGCCTACTATGCCTTCGACCGCTATCTCGGTCTGCCCGACGATCTCGACTGGTGCGTGCTCGATGTCCCGCAGGTCATGGAGGCCGGTCGCCACCACGCCCGCGAGCACGACCCCAAGCAGCGGTTGCGCTTCGCTACCGGCCCCGCCGATGCCGACGGCTGCGACTTTCTCCTGAGCACCGGCGCGTTGCAATACCTCGACTACAGCCTGCCCGACCTGCTCGCCGGCCTGGCGTCACCGCCTGCACACGTGCTGTTCAACCTGAGCCCGATGCATCCGCAACGGAGTTTCTTCACCCTGCAGAACCTCGGCATCGCCATCTGCCCATACCGGGTAATGGGCATCGCCGAGCTGACAGCCCGGATGCAGGCACTGGGCTACGAGGTTCGCGACCGCTGGGAGTTGCCCGAGCGCCACGTGCGCATTCCGTTCGCGCCGGAATACGCCATCGACCGCTACTACGGCTTCTATTTCCAGCGCGTGCCAGCCGGCGCCCGGAAAGCAGAACGCCCCGCGGGGCGGGGCGTTCAGGGCGACTGCCATGAGGGCGATGCTCAGCGCTTGTCGACCGGCACGTAGTCGCGGACGTCGGCACCGGTGTAGATCTGGCGCGGGCGGCCGATCTTGTTCTCCGGGTCGACCTGCTGCTCCAGCCAGTGTGCGACCCAACCGGCGGTGCGGCCGATCGCGAACATGACGGTGAACATCTCGGTCGGGATCTTCAGCGCCTTGTAGATGATGCCGCTGTAGAAGTCGACGTTCGGATACAGTTTGCGCTGGATGAAGTAGTCGTCCTTCAGCGCGGCCTCTTCCAGCTTCATCGCCACATCCAGCAGCGGATCGTCGACACCCAGTTCGTCCAGCACCTTGTGGGTCATCTCCCGGATGATCTTCGCGCGCGGGTCGAAGTTCTTGTAGACGCGGTGGCCGAAGCCCATCAGGCGGAAGCCGGACGTCTTGTCCTTGGCCTTGGCGATCGCCGACTCGACGTTGTCCGGGCTGCCGATCTCCTCCAGCATCTTCAGCACCGCCTCGTTGGCGCCGCCGTGCGCCGGGCCCCACAGCGCGGTGATGCCGGCGGCAACCGAAGCATACGGATTGGCGCCGGTGGACCCGACCAGGCGCACGGTCGAGGTCGAGGCGTTCTGCTCGTGGTCGGCGTGCAGGATGAACAGCAGGTCCAGCGCCTTGGCCACGACCGGGTTCAGTTCCAGCGGCTCGCTCGGCACCTCGAACATCATGTGCAGGTAGCGGCTGACGTAGTCGAGGTTGTTGCGCGGGAACCGGATCGGCCAGCCGATCGAATAACGGTAGGCGGCGGCGGCCAGGGTCGGCATCTTCGCCAGCAGGCGGATCGCGGCCAGGCGGCGCTGTTCCGGATCTTCCTGGTCGAGGGTGTCGTGGTAGAACGCCGACAGCGAGGCCACGGTGCCGGCCAGCATCGCCATCGGGTGGGCGTCGTACTGGAAACCCTGCAGGAAGTTCTTGAGGCGCTCGTGCATCATCGTGTGATGCGTGACCTCGTGCTCGAACGCGGCGAACTCGGCCGCGTTCGGCAGCTCGCCGTTCATCAGCAGATAGGCGACTTCCAGGAAGCTGGACTTCTCGGCCAACTGCTCGATCGGGTAGCCGCGATACAGCAGCACGCCGGCGTCGCCGTCGATATAGGTGATCGCCGATTTGCAGCTGGCGGTGGCGGTGAAGCCGGGGTCGTAGGTGAAACAGCCGGTTTCCTTCGGCAGGCGGCCGATGTCGATGCACGGCGCGCCCAGGGTCGGATGCTGTACGGGAAGGACGACGTTCTTGTCGCCGGCGGCAAGGGTGACCTCGGCAAGGCCAGACTTGGTCGAATCGGACACGGAATACTCCTCATGTCGACATGCGGGCACGGGGCCCGGGCACGTAGGGGGGACAGGATCGCAGCCGACAATGGCCGGACCACAACCGGTGAATTATCGCATAACCCTGCGCCGGCGCAGGGTTGGACCAAAGTCACAGGCGAAGGAGCCGGGGTTGGAGCAAAGCCCAAGGGCCGGGCAGAAACGACGCACCAACGCCAAAAGCCCGCCAGATGGCGGGCTATGGACCTTCAAATCGCGGGACAGCCTGTCTTTGCAGGTGCGATACGGCTGAGAAGCTTGATTCCGGCCTGATCAGCCGTTCGACTGCCGTGAAGCACTTCGCCAGGATGTTGCAACGGCAAACGTGCTCGCGCTATACGCAAGCACGTCGACCGCATTACTTCTTCGCGTAGCGGTTGCGGAACTTGTCGATGCGACCGCCGGTATCCATGATCTTGTGCTTGCCCGTGTAGAACGGGTGCGATGCGGACGAAATATCGACCTTGATCAGCGGGTACTCGTTGCCGTCCTCGAACTTCACCGTCTCTTTGCTGTCGAGGGTGGAGCGAGTCAGGAACTGGAAGTCGGTGGTCACGTCTTGGAACACGACTTCGCGGTATTCGGGATGGATGCCGGCCTTCATGGCACTCACCAATCTGAGCTGAGGGAAGCGGGGCAGTATAGCGGCGCCCCTGCCCCCAGGCAAGTACATTGATTGTCGGCCCGGCCGGTGTTCAGCCGGCCGCCACCGCCGCCCGGATCATCGCCTCGAACCGGGCCTGGTCGTAGCGCATCAGGATACGGACGTTGTCCGGCCGGCCGCTCTGGCGGCGCCAGTCGACCACGGTGGAACCGCGACTGTGACGGCCTTCCAAAGCCACCGCCATCGGACGGGGCTCGACCTGCTCCGCCCCGTCCGGCTGCAGTGCCCAGGCCATGGCCAGGGCATCGGCACAGAACCAGCGGTCGCCGCGGCGGTCCTCGGACCACTCGCGGGTCTGTCGCGACACCGCCTCATAAAACCGCGCCCGGTCGGTCGGAACCGCCAGCCACTCGCGCACCTCGGCATGGTGGAGACTGTGGGCGACGGTGGCCTCCCAGTCGGCGAGATCCGCCATCGGGAAGGCCTCGAACACGATGTGCGCGGCCTCGGGATCGAAATGGATGTTGAACTCGGCCGAGGCGGTGATGTTGCCCTGTGCGGTCACCGCGCCGCCCATCACCACCAGGCGGGCGATGCGTCCGGGCAACGTCGGGTCCAGCCGCAATGCCAGCGCCAGGTTGGTCAACGGACCGAGTGCGACCAGCACCAGTCGGCCGGAATGTTCGTGCGAGAGGCGGATGATCGCCAAAGCCGCATGCTCGGCTCCGGCTTCGCGCGTGGACGGGGTGTAGCCGGTGTCGCCGAGGCCATCCTTGCCGTGCACGTCGGCGGCATCGGGCGCGGGGTGCAGCAGCGGTGTCGGGCAACCGGCGAACACCGGCGCGTCGCTGTCGGCGACCTCGCAGATCTTCAGCGCGTTGCGCACGGTATGGCCGAGGCCGACGTTGCCGGCGGCGATGGTCAGGCCGACCACCTCGTGGCGGTCATCGTTGAAGGCCATCAACAGGGCGAGGGCGTCGTCGACGCCCGGGTCGGTATCGATCAGTAATGGAATCTTCTTCATTCACCGATTATGCGCAGATTTGGGCGGCCGGAGTACACACGGTCGGGCGACAACATCATCGTGGTGCCGACGATTGCAGGCCGGGCGGATGCTTCGACAACCAGTGACGCGTGCGCTGCAGATAATCACCAGGCGCCAACGGTGCGTAGTCGAGGTAGGTGCGTCCCCGCGCCGCATGCGGCACCGCCGGTTCGATCTGGGTGCCCTCATGCCACTCGTTGAACGAAGTGATCGCGATGTACGGCGCGCCGCTGGCCAAGGCTGCGGCGAACATTTCGTCGTAATAGCGTCCACCATCACGGTCATGGGTATTGGCGCCGTTCCACGGCCGCACCCGCGCATCGATGTAGCCGGGACCGACCGACGGCACGAAACGCAGACCATTGTCCGCCGCCCAGCGCTGCAGCGCCGGCCAGTGTTCCGGGGTCGAGCCGTAGGTGAAGCCTCGGCTGGCGAAATAGGTGTAGAACCCATCGAAGCCGCCGTCGCGGAAGAAGGCGTGCTCGTCTGCCTCGACCCAGAGCCCGATCACCTCGGCGTCGAACGCGCCGCCACGCAGGCTGAGGTCGCCATCATCGCGCAACAGCCGCGCCCAATCAGCGGCCGGGAGATGATAAGAGTCGTAGACGAAGAAAAGTGGCCGGCCACTGTCCGGGGCACGATGGAACGCAGGGTGATCCCCAAACCGCTCGACGATACGCACGATCGCCGCGCGCGCGGCAACGATGTCAGGACGTGCGGCCGGTTCGATCTGGAAACACACGCGCAGGCCATGGCGCGCGGCGGCATCGAACAAGAGCGGCAGACTGCGCGCACTCGGGTCATCCTCGCCCAGCCAGGTCACCGCGACGATGCCGATGCCGGCCTGCGCGATCATCCGCATGTGCGCCTCGACCACGGACGGATCGGCGCTGGAGTACTCGCCCAGCGCGGGATAGAAATCAGCGGCGATATCGCCATTGCCGGGAATGTCCGGCCGATCGGGATCGTCCGGGTTGAACTTGAGCACCGGATGCGACCAGTGCAGGCGTTCTCCGTCGATCTCAGGACTGCCATACCAGTTGTAGTAGAAAACGATCGCATGCGGGTTCACCGCCACGGCTGTCGGTGCGCGCGGGTTGCTGACACAGGCAGCCAGCAGCGCCGCCAGCGCCAGCAGCAAGCCGGCACCTGTCCGGCTCATCGCGCCGGGCCCGGGTCCAGCGGACGCATCTCCGGCATGCCGAGCAGCTCGATCTCGGCCAGCGAGAACTGTTGCGGGTCGCTGGCTTCGGTGATGACGAGCCGGTAGTGGCGATACTTCGCGGAGGCATCGAGTCGGAACGGCCGGGTGTAGCGCGCCCACTCGAAGCTCTCGCCGCTGCGGCGATCCAGTTCCTGCCAGGTGCTGCCGTCGTCGGAACCTTCGAGGATCCAGCCGGCCGGGTGGCCGCCGGTGCTGCCGGAGGTGAGCGTGTAGAAGCTCATCGCCACAGCCGGTGTCGCGTCGAATGCATATGTCACCGACGCCGGCGGTGCGCCGGTGAAGACGACCTCGGTACGCGAGGTGTTGTCGAACAGGTCACCTGCTTTCACCGCGGACACGCTTGCCGAGACAGTACCGCGGCCAGGGCCGGTAAGGTCGGCCAGCGGCGCTGGGGGCGCATCGCCCGCAGTCAGCGATGGCGGCAGGGCCGACGTTTCGCTGCCCCACGTGCCGGGTTCGGCCCCCATCTTGAAGTCGATGCGTCCGCCCTCGGCCAGCAGCCTGTGCGGGATGACGGTGCGGTTCCAGACCTTGCCATTCACGGTGACGCCGGTTACGTAAATGTTGTCGCGGCTGTTCTCCGGCGCGCTGATCACCAGCTTCCTGCCGTTCTCAAGGTGCACGGTGGCCCGGGTGAACAGCGGCGAGCCGATCACCAGGTGCTCGCTGCCCATCTGCAGCGGATAGAAGCCTAGCGCGGCGAACAGCCACCACGTCGACGACTCGCCATTGTCCTCGTCACCGGGATAGCCCTGGCCGATTTCCGAGCCGACGTACATGCGGGCCAGGGTTTCGCGGACGATTTCCTGCGTGCGCCAGGGCTGACCGGCGTACAGGTACATCCATGGCACGTGGTGGGCGACCTGGTTGGAGAAGCCCCATTGGCCCATGCGCACATCGCGGGCTTCGACGATTTCGTGGATCACCCGGCCGTAGGAGCCGGGATAAGCCGCAGTCTCGGGCGTTGAGAAATACTGGTCGAGCTTGCGCGCCAGACCGTCACGGCCGCCATAGAGATTGGCCAACCCCTGGCCGTCGTGCGGCACGAGAAAGGCGAAACCCCATCCGTTGGTTTCGGTGTAGTCGTGGTCGTGGCCCCAGACCTCGGGGTTGTAGTCGCCTGCGGCCGACTTCCACGTGCCGTCGATCGAGCGGCCCTGGAAGAAGCCGATCGCCGGGTCGAACATGTGGCTGTAGTTGAGCGCGCGGCTGCGGTAGTACTCGCTCTCGGCCTCCAGCCGGTCCCGCGCAACGGGGGCCGCCGGATCTTCCGCCATCGCCGCCAGCATGTTGGCGATGCCGTAGTCGTTGATGTAGCCCTCCAGCGCCCAGGAAACGCCCTCGCCCACCGAGCTCGGCACGTAGCCGATGAACGGCGCCACGTCCATGCCCTTGCGGCCGATGTTGTCGTTCGGCGGCACGACGGCGGCGTTCTTGATCATCGCCGCGTAGGTGGAGGCGACGTCGATGCCCTCGACCCCTTTCACGTACGCGTCGGCGAACGAGACGTCCGAGCTGGTGCCGGTCATCAGGTTGGCATAGCCGGGCGAGGACCAGCGGGGCACCCATCCACCATCGTGGTAATGCTGGACGAAGCCGTTGACCATCTCCGCGGCCTGACGGGGCGCAAGCAGCGAATAGGCCGCCCATGTAGTGCGGTAGGTGTCCCAGAAGCCGTTGTTGACGTAGACCTTGCCGTCGACGACCGGCGCGCCGGTCTGCGTCTCGGTCGTGCCTTCGGCGATGTCGTTGCTGGCGGAGGACTGCACCGCGTGCTTCCAGACCGGAGCCTGATTGTTGCCGACATTCTCATGCCCGGCGTTCGGGTACAGGAACAGGCGGTAGAGGTTGGAGTACAGCGTAGTGAGCTGGTCCGGGCTGGCACCCTCGACCTCGATCACGCCGAGTTTTTCGTCCCAGGCCTGCCGTGCGCGCTCGCGCACGTCCTCGAAGCTGTCGCTGTCGGCGATCTGCAGCGCGAGGTTGTGCTTCGCCTGTTCGACGCTGATCAGCGAAGTGGCGATGCGCATCGTGACCGAGCGGTCCACGCCGACATCGAAACGGTAGTAGCCGGGTACGTTGACCCGCGGCCCCTGGTCCTTCGGCCCATCGGTGGCAACCAACTTGCCGCCGGCGGCGACCGGGCGGTCGAACTTCGCGTAGACGAACATGCGGCCGGCGCCATTGGACAATCCGCTGCGGGTGTCGGTGTAGCCGGTCAGCTCGCTGCTGTCGGGCGACAAGGACAAGCCGCCGCGGTCGTCGACGTTGTCGAAGATCAGGCTGGCGTCGTCGCCGGGAAAGGTGAACCGGAACATGGCTGCGTGATCGGTCGGCGCGATCTCGGCGACGATGCCGTTGTCGAGCTCGACGCGGTAATGATGCGGCCGGGCGACTTCGTTCTCGTGCCGGAACGACACCGCGCGATCGGCGCGGTTGGCGCTGGGCTCGCCGTTGGCGATCGACGGCATCACCTGGAAGGTCTGCCGGTCACCCATCCACGGGCTGGTCTCGTGGCTCAACGTCAGCGCCTGCAGCCGCGGCAGGTTCCGCTCGTCGTTGCGCTTGCTGTACTCGTAGAACCAGCTCAGTGAACCGGCGTCGGTGACCGGCGCCCAGAAGTTGAACCCGTGCGGCATCGCGGTGGCGGGGATGGTGTTGCCGCGCGAGAAGGCACCGCTGGAATTGGTGCCGCGGGTGGTCAGCACGTGGTCGCTGGGACGCTTCGGCGTTGCAGCAACCGGCACATCGGCAGCACCGCCGTCGAAGAGCCGGATATCGTCGATCCATCCACGGAAGGTGGCGGGGCCGAACGGTGCCTCGATGCCGACCAGGATCCGTTCGATCGTCTTGCCCGCGGCCACCTCGCCGATGCGCGCCTGCTTGTGGTTCCACTGATTGGTGTAGAGGGACTTCGACGCCCCCTGCCCGCGCGGCGACAACATGAAGCCGTGCTGGTCCAGCGCGCCGAGGTCGGACAGCCAGGTGCCGTCGGAGAACGCCAGGTCAACGGCGACGTAGGTGCTGGGATAGCGCGGAGCCTGCTCCAGACCCGACCCGGAGTCGCCATCCATGAACCGCGGGAAGATCCGGTAGGACAGCTCCATCGCAGCCGTCACCGGAATGCTGACTTCGAATACCGCATGCAAGGCATGCCCGCCGTCACTGCCGTTGATTCCCCCGGCGTACTCAAGCGAGCGCACGCCGGTGAATCCCGCCTGCGTCCGGGCGGTGTACGCGGCGTCGGGGCCATCGGCGTGGCGGAGAGCCATGTCCACGTCCTTGGCCCGTTCGATCCGGCCTTCGATGAGCGCGGGATCGCCGTCTTCGAAGGACGACCAGAAGTATTCCGTCGCCGGCGCGGCGGACGGTGCGGCCGGAGCTTGCGCTCCGGACTGCGGCGAGCATCCGGCGAATGCAACGGCGAACAGGGCCACGCCGGTCGCGGCGCGCCAGCGGGGAGAACGGAATGGCGTCGAGATCATTGGACTGCTCGCTCCGGGCATGCGGCGACCTCAGCGCAATACGTTCAGCACTTCGTGGCAGGCGCCCATGGTGTGGTAGTCGGTCTTGCCGGCCGGGCTCTTCTCGTCGCCGTACTTGCGGTTGTCGGCGTCGAGGATCCGGTACCAGGCACCGTGTTCGTGGTCGACCATGTGTGCCCACGCGTAGGCCCACAAGCGGTCGTACCAGTCCCAGTACTTCGCCTCGCCGGTGCGGTGCGCAAGCAGCGCGGCCGCGGCCAGGGATTCGGCCTGGACCCAGAAATACTTGTCGTCGTCGCAGGCGTAGGCCGCGCCCTCGACCCGGGCGCTGCCGCTGGCGGCGTCGCGCAGGCCCTCGTACGCGAACCCGTAGACCATGCCGCCGCGTGCGTCGTCCCATGAATGCGCGAGCGCGGTGTCGAACAACCGGCGTGCGGTCGGCACCAACCATTCGACCTCCTCGCCCAATCCAGAAACATGACGGTCGAGGATCAACAGCAGCTTGGCCCATTCGGTCTGATGGCCGGGCTGGAAACCCCACGGGCGAAACAGGTGCTTGGGGTCGTCGAGGTGGTAGGTCCAATCGACCTTCCAGTCGGCGTCGTAATGCTCCCAGACCAGGCCACCGGCCTGTGCGGCCTGGCGCCGGGTCATGTGGTCGGCCAGCAGCAGCGCGCGGTCGAGGTAGCGGTGTTCGCCACTGGCTTCGTACGCGGCCAGCATCGCCTCGCACATGTGCATGTTGGCGTTCTGGCCACGGTAGTCGCTGAAGTTCCAGTCGGCGTCGGCCTCATCGCGGTACAGACCGGGGCCGGGTTCCCAGAAGTGCGTTTCCAGCAATTCCCAGGTCTCGTCCATCCACGCGCGCGCTTCCTCGATCCCGACCTTGAGCCCGCACGAATACGCGAGCAGCACGAAGGCGACCCCGTAGCAGTGGTGGGTCGCGTCCTCGACCTTGCCGTCGCGCAGGGTCCAGGCGTAGCCGCCGGTCTCCGGGCTGCGATGGGCCGTACGCAGATAATCCAGGCCGTGGCGCACGGAAGCGAGGTACTGCTTGCGCAACGCTTCGTCCTCGCCGAATTCGCGCGCAGCCATCGCGTAGTTGAAGACGAAGCGGGTGCTGCTGACCAGGTGACGGTGACCGCGGTCGTAAACCGTGCCATCGTCCTTGAAGTAGTGGAAGAAACCACCGTCCGGATCGATACAGCGCGGATGGTAGAACGCCATCGTCTTCGCGATGTGGGCGCGCAGTACTTCGGGGGACCGGAAGTCGGGCATGGTTTCAGGCGGCGTGATTTCAGGCGGCATTCTCGTACTGATCCTTGAGCAACTGCTGTACTTCGGCGCGTTCCGGCATTGCTGCGAACGCACCGCTGCGGGTCACGGCGAGCGCGCCGACCGCGGCGGCGAAACGCAGCGTACGTTCGACCGCGTCGCGATCGTGGACGAATCCAGGCAGGCGCTTGGCATCAACGCCGATCTCCGCCAGGTGGGACAAAAGGCCGCCGACGAACGCATCGCCGGCCGCGGTGGTATCGATCGCCTTGACCCGGAATCCGGCCAGTTCGCCACTGTCGTTGCGGCTGTGCCAGCGCAATGGCGCGCCACCGTCGGTGATGATTGCCCAGTGCGCGGCACCGGAGAACAACCGGTCCAGTACCGCGCGCTCGCCCGCCTCGCCGCCACCGAAACCAGCCGCAAGGTATTCGAGTTCGTTGCGCGCGAGCTTGACCACGTCGGCGGCCTCCAGCGCCTGCCACAGGCGCGGACGCGGATCGACGCCCACAGGCCAGAGTACCGGGCGCAGGTTGAGATCCATGCTCACCAGCACGCCGCTGTCGCGCGCCATCTGCATGCCATGCAACGTGGCCTCGGCGATCGCTTCCTCGGTCAGACTGTTGGAACAGACATGAAACGCACCGGCGTCGGCAAAGCAGCCCGGTTCGAAGTGCCTGGCGCGGAACAGCAGGTCGGCCGCCGGCGGGCGATAGAAGCTGAAGCTGCGTTCGCCCTCGTGGTCCAGCGCGACGAAGGCCAGCGCGGTTCGGGCCGCATCGGTGCGCACGACATGATCGGTACCGACACCCGCCGCCCGAAGGCTTTCAAGCAGGAAGTCGCCGAACATCTCGGCCCCGAGCATGCCGACGAACTGCGTCGGAACCCCGAGCCGGGCCGCCGCCACCGCGACGTTGGCGGGCGCACCGCCGGCATGCTGGACGAACGTACGCGGGGTATCCGGCGTCGCCACCGGCCCGGCGTAGAAGTCGATGAGGGCCTCGCCGAAACAGATGATCGTGTGCATGCCGACCTCAGCCCTGCCCACCATTGATACCGCCCAGGCGCGAACCTCGCCAGCCGTACCAGAGGATGTAGGCGTAACACAGGATCGAGACGAAGAACGCGTACTGCAGCGCCCGCGTCTCGCTGGCGGTGTGCGCATTGAAGATGTCGACGAACAGGCCCTGCAGCGGCGGGATCACCGCGCCACCGACGATCGCCATCACCAGCAGGCTGGATGCCTTCTCGGTCATGGGCCCGAGACGCTCGATGGCGAGGGTGAACACGGTCGGGAACATGATCGAGTTGAACAACCCGACTGCGACCACACTCCACAGCGCGACATCGCCCAGGGTGTTCATCGTCACCAGCAGCAGGACGATATTGATCGCCGCGGCCATGGGCAACACCTGACGTGGGTTGGCGCGCATCAACAAGGCGGCACCGGCGAAGCGGCCGATCATTGCCGCGCCGTGGTAGTAGGACAGGTACAGCGAGGCATCGCGCCCGCTCATCGCGCCGATGTCCGGCCGCGATACGTAGGTGACCATGAAGTGGGCCACGGTGACCTCGACGCCCACGTAGAAGAATATCGCCAGCACCCCCCAGCGCACGTGCGGCAGGCGCAGCACCTCGCCGAAACCATGTGGCCGGGAGTCGGCCTGCTCGGTCGCCTCGAACAGCGCCGGCAGGCGGAAGAAGTACACTGCGGCGGCGAGCGCCAGCAAGGTCGCAGCCACGCCGATATAGAGCGGTTGCACGGTCTGCACCCGTTGTTCGGCCGGCAATGACGCCAGTTGCTCGGCGCTGAGCAGGGTCGCGCTGAAGATCAGTATGCCGGCCACGTACGGGCCGATGGTGTGGCCGAGCGAGTTGACGGCCTGGGCGAAGTTGAGCCGGCTGGCGGCGCGCTGTGGCGCACCCAGCAGGCTCACGTAGGGGTTGGCCGCGACCTGCAGTACCACCACCCCGGTGGCGAGGATGAACAGTGCCGGCAGGAACAGGTTGAACGACGCCATCTGTGCCGCCGGCAACACCAGCATTGCACCGGCGCCGGCGATCAGCAGGCCGATCATGATGCCGTGCTTGTAGCCGACCTTCGCCACCAGGCGTCCAGCCGGTAGTGCCATCACGAAATACGCGCCGAAGAAAGCCGAGTCCAGCAGCATCGAGCGCGCGTGGGTCAGCTCGAACACCGATTGCAGGTGCGGGATCAGCACCCCGTTGAGTTCGGTGATGAACCCCCACATGAAGAAGATCGCGGTCATCGCGATCAATGCCATGCGCGTGCTGTTCACGGGCGTGGCGGCGGCCGGCGGGCTTTCGATTTGGGCAGGCGTGCTCATGCGGGAGGACACTCTCTCTCGGTCGGGTGCCGTTTCAATGGCGTCTTGATGGAGGGCTGTTGAATGGAAGACGGATCCGGCTCATTGCCGCGACTCCCCGCAGCTGCCACGGACCATCAATTGCACCGGTGCGACTATCCGGCGCGGCGCGGCATCGGGGTCGCTCACCCGTTCGAGCAGCAATTCCGCAGCCAGGCGACCGCAGGCGCGCGGTTGCGCAGCCAGGGTCGTCAAAGGCGGGGTGGACAGCGCAGCCTCGTTGATGTCATCGAAGCCGGTCACGGCAAAATCGCGCCCCGGGTGCACGCCACGGGCACCAAGGCCGAGCATCAGGCCGAGGGCGACGTTGTCGTTGTAGCAGACCGCCGCGGTCGAACCGGGCGCCCGCTCGAACAGCTCGGCGGTGCGCGCGGCGGCATCGACACGGGTCGGACTGGATTCGATCAGCCAGGTGTCTTCCGGCTCGATTCCTGCCTTGCGCATCGCTTCCAGATAACCCTGGCGGCGCTGCCGGCACGAGCTCGAGTCGGCATGACCGCCGAAGAACGCGATACGGCGATGGCCGCGTGCAAGCAGATGTTCGGTGGCCAGGCGTGCGCCGCGCTGGTTGTCGAGGGCGAGGAAATCCCAGTCGTGGCCGGAAAGCTCCCGGTTGAACACCAGTACCGGCATGCGCGCGCCGAGCAGTCGCTTCAGCTCGGCGCCGTCGCTGTGCTCGGCCGGCGACAGGATGATCCCGGCCGGGCATGCTCGACCAGCGAGGCCAGCACCGCCTCCTGCCGCTGCGGCGATTCGGCGGTGCTGCCTAGAAGGGTTACGTAGCGACCCTCGCCCAACGCCTCGTCGACACCGGCAGCGAACTCGGCGAAGAACGGGTTGGACAGATCGTTGATCACCAACGCCACCGACGATGAGGTCTGCCGGCGCAGGTTGGCCGCGGCACGGTTGTAGACGTAGCGCTGGCGCTTGAGTTCGGCCTCGACCCGGGCACGCGTGTCGGCATGGACCAGCGGGCTGCCGCGCAGCACCAGCGACACGGTCGCTCGCGAAACCCCACAACCCTTGGCGATGTCGGTGACGGTGACGGCCTTGCGTCTGGACCTGGTTGCAGTCATCGGAGTCTCCTTTCTACGTGTCCTTGGATACAACCGATTATTGCCTATCTGGATCGATTCAATATTGTCCCTGCGGGCGGCATCGCTGCGCCCCCTGCCCCGGCCGCGCCGTCGCACGGTCCGCCATGGGCTCGCAATCAGTCGCCGGCTGCGCGTCGCTGGGCTCATGTCGATCTGTCAGCGCCTGGCATCCGCTGCCGAAGGGCAGGCCATCGCCGGCGTGGCGGACGTGGCGACACCCCAATCCGACGGCTCGCTGCCGAGTACGAAGCCCAGTTCGCCGCCTTCGCGCAGTTGCGACCAGTCCAGCCACACCTGGTCGACCGGCTCGCCGTTGAAGTGCACACGCTGCGGGTACTGCAACGCATTGCCACCCGCACCCGGTGCGACCACGCGCAATGTCTTGCCATCACCGAGGTCGAGCTCGACCCGCTCGAAGCGCGGCGCATGCAGCAGCAACTCACCACTGCCCGGCATCAGCGGATACAGGCCGATTGCAGTGAACAGGTACCAGGCCGACATCGTGCCGAGGTCATCGTTGCCGGTGACGCCATTGGGCGCATTGGTGAACAGCGTCTGCGCGGCGCGCACCACGATCGCGGTCCTGGCCGGCTCGCCGAGCATGGTGTACATCCATGGCACGTGCATGGTCGGCTCGTTGTTGGGATTGAAGCGGAACTGCCCGTAGTAGTCATAGGGGCCGGCGACCCACTCCGCGCGCGCCCGCTGCGGGTCCTCGCGCAACACGTCGAGGGCGAAGAAGGCATCCAGGCGCTCGAGGGTGCGCGCCCGCCCCCCCATGGCCTCGGCCAGACCCGACGCATCCTGCGGCACCAGCCACTGGTACTGCCAGGCGGTGCCCTCATGGAAGCCGTAGTGCGAGCGCGGGCTGTAGAGGCCGGTCGGCGGTGTAAACCAGCGCCCACCCTCCAGCCGCGGTCGCGGGAAGCCGGTGAAACCGCTTTCCGATTCCTCCAGCGCCGGATCCCAGACCTCACGCCAGTTGCCACCGCGCCGGCGCAGGTCGGCCGCGTCCCCGGCATGGCCCAGCGCCTCGGCCATCTGCGACAGGGCACAGTCGGCGACGGCGTACTCGAACGTTGCCGAGCCGGCATGGTGCGGATCCACGTCCATGCCCTTGGACGGGAAGGCGCGGTCGAACTGGACGAAGCCGTTGGCGAGGTAGCTCGGATTGCCGCTGCGACCGGCATGGCGCGAGTTCAGCGGCGGCACTTCGTAGGCATTCTGGCGAAGCGCCGCCCAGGCCTGCGCTTCGCGCCCTTCCAGCGCACCAAAACGCCACAGGTCGACCAGGAATGGCGTGACCGGATCGCCGGTCATCACATTGGTCTCGAAGTTCGCGTAACCCCAACGCGGCAACCAACCACCCTGCTCATGGATCGCCAGCACCGAGCGGGCGATGTCGCGGGACCGCTCCGGTCGCAGGATCGCCAGCAGCTGATTCTGCGACCGGTAGGTGTCCCAGAGCGAGAAGTACTCGTAATAGGTCCAGCCGTCAGCGACGTGGATGTTGTCGTCGTAGCCGCGATAGCGGCCGTCGGCGTCGTTGCCGGTCAGTGGTTGCAACAGGGCATGATAGAGCGCGGTGTAGAACACCGTGCGGTCATCGCTGCTGCCACCCTCGATCCGCACCGAAGCCAGTTCCTTGCGCCAGGCATCCTGGGCCGTCTCGCGCATGGCATCGAAACCGATCAGCTTGCCGTTCTTCATGCCATCGGCGCGCAGGTTGATGCGTGCGCCCTCGGCATCGACGTGCGAGATTGCGCTGATTGCGGTCACCGCCCTGCCCTTGGACAGGTCGAAGCTGAGCCAGGCGCCGTTCCAGGGATCATGCTCGCCTTCCATGCTGAAGCGCGAGCCGGCCGTGCCGCCGGCCTGGCCCCAGGTGCCGAACGACTTGAACGGGCGGTCGAACTCGATCCGGAACCAGGTGCTGTACTGGTGCCCGCCACAGAAGCTCATCGTGGTGACCTTGCCTTCCACCGCGCGGTCGCCGACCACCTCGATGGCGCTGCCGATGACGCGATGCCGTGCATTGGCCTGGCTGACGTTGACCAGCACGTGGCCTTCGGTCTCGTCCGCGGGAAATGTGTAACGCTCGGCCGCGGCGTGGGTCAGCGCGGTCGCCTCGGCATCGATGCCCGCATGCGGGCCATAACCGGTATCGGTCAAGCGGACCTTGTAGTAGCCCGCCTTGCCAATCTCGCCGTCGTGGGTGTAGCTGGCGCCGTACTTGCGGTGATCGAAAGTGGCGGCCTCGGTGGTATCGAAGGTGGCGCCCGGGCCAATCGTGCCGACCACCGGCAACACCGAAACCTGCCCGCCCTGTTCCCAGCAGCCGGCGCCGGAGATGAAGGAATGGCCGAAGCCGTGGATCTTCGGGTCGTCGTAGCGCCAACCCGAATAGTGCTCGCCGATCGGCGAAACCTGGATCAGGCCGAACGGCGCCGACGCACCGGGGAAGGTGTTGCCGTCGTCCTTGCTGCCGATGAAGGTGTTGACCATCGTGGCCAGGTCTTCGACTGATGAGGCCAGGGCCGGCAACGGCAGCGACAACGCGGCAACAAGCATGAGCGCACGCAGGCCACGGGCGGGGAAGGTCGACGAAAAGTTATCGGGCACGGCTCGGCTACCTCTGTATTTCGGGCGGTTGCAGGCAGCCGCCGCATTCGGATCGTCCACGGGCCACTGCTGCAGCCTGCGGTTTCAAGCGTGGGGGAAGAAAAACGAGCCCGGTGCGGGACCGGGCTCCAACCCGAGGGAGGGGAAAGTCCAGATTTGTCACGATCTAAAGTTCCATTCCGATGAGGGCGACAGCCTGTGCTGCCGTTCGACTTCCTGCCTAGATCGATCTAAATCAATCATAGCCGGGACAGCATTGCATTCTGCAGTGCAGCATGAGGTGGTCCATCGGCCGGGCTTTGTCCCGCTGTTGTCGGGGCATGGACGCACGCCCCCAGACTCCCGAAATGACAGCGCGCGATACCTGTCAGGCTTCGGTCAGCAAGCTGGATCGATACAACTCCTGCCTTGAGGCAACACGGTTCCGTCCATCGAGGACTCCACCTGGGGATAGCACCGCAACAGGAAATCATGCTGCGCGGCAACATGCACTGCCGTCCGAGTCGTGCTAAATCTCTGCCCGCGCAATCTTGGATCGATCTAAGCAGCTCGCAGCCACCATGGGGGATTCCATACCGACTGCCAACCGGACGGCGTCGGGCTTGCATGCTCAAGGTCAGGTATCCCACAAACTCGCGCCGTCTTTGAATTAGATCGATTTAATTTGCTATCGCCGTTCAAGGATGCCCATCAAATTCCTGCGGAGGGAGGCATTGAGATGATGAAATACCAGCGGCACACCCCGACGTTGCTCGCGCTTGCGCTCGCGACTTCGCTTTATGGTCCGGCTGCGATGGCCCAGGCCCAGGAGCCGTCATCGGTAGATGACGCCAACGAGCAGGCCACCGATCTCGACGCGGTTACGGTCACCGGCTATCGCTACGCGATCGAGAAGAGCCTCGAGCAGAAGCGCAACGCCAACGCGATCGTCGACGTCATCACCGCCGAAGACGTCAGCAAGTTTCCCGACAAGAACGTCGCCGACGCGTTGCAGCGCGTGCCGGGCGTGATCATCACCCGCGACGGCGGCGAAGGCCACAGAGTCCAGGTCCGCGGCCTGCAGCCGGACCTCACCCTGACCCAGCTCAACGGCAACTACATCGCCTCGTCCGAAACCAACGACGAGGCATCGCGCTCGTTCAACTACGCGCTGATGCCGGCGCACATGCTGGGCAGCGCGGAACTGTTCAAGACCCCGGAAGCGCGCCTCGACGAGGGCGGCATCGGCGGCACCGTGATCCTGCACAGCCGCCGTCCGCTGGACATGGAGCCCAACTCTGGCTTCGTCTCGGCCGAGGGCACCTACTCCGACACCAGCAAGACCACCGACCCACAGCTGTCGGCGATGTACTCCTGGCACAGCGAGGACAATCGCTTCGGCTTTCTGGTGAACGCAACCAAACAGAAGCGCACCAACCGCAGCATCGGGGCAAGCACCGAGAACTGGATCTGGTACAGCGATGACAACTCGCGTCCCGCGGTCGACGTCAACGGCAACGCGCTCGACCCGCAACCGGCAAAATGGTGGGGTGGCTCGGGTTTCAACGACCAGCACGGCAACCACTATTCCGATTTCTTCATGCCGACTTCGGTCAATTTCGGCATCCGCGAGGAGGAGCGCGAGCGCACCGGCACCCAGCTGACCTTCCAGTTCAGGCCGACCGACGACCTGACCCTGACCGCCAACTACTTCCGCTTCGACTTGCAGGGCGATTACGTCTTCAACCAGCTGAAGATTCCGGAATGGAACCTCGCCCGCATCAACTGGGACGGCAACTGGCCGGGCGGCCGCCTGCTCAACGGGTTGACCTTCGACCCCAGCGGCACCATCGTCACCGGCGCGGAATACGAGAAGATCGCCGGCAAGCAGTACTACTGCAGCGAAGCGGAGGCCGCGGCAGGTGGGCAAGCCCCGGGCGGCTGGGGTCCGGACGATTGCACCGTGCCGACGCCGCAGCTCACCGGCACCTACAGCCGTGAGAAGACCAAGTCGGAGACCTTCGACATCGGGATGGAGTGGAACGCCGGCGACCTGCTGCGCATCTCCGCCAAGGGCGGCCGGACCAAGTCCTCGGGCGGCCCGTCGATGAACTTCCGAATGTCGGCCAAGCCGCGCCGCTTCGTCGACGGCGCATGGCAGGCCGGCAACACCTACAGCGCCTGGGACCTGAGCGGCACGCCGACAGCGACGTTCTCGCCCGACCTGCAGGAGATGCTGATGTCCGGCATCGCCGAGATCGACATCGGTTCGACCGACTCGTCCTGGATGGAAACAGATCTCTCACAGGACTACTTCCAGATCGACGTCACCAGGCTGTTCGAAACCGGCTGGCTGGAATCGCTGCAGTTCGGCACCAAATTCCGCGATGGCAAGGTTCATCGCAATACCGGCAACACCTATTGGGTCTGTCAGGGCGAGGACCCGACCGATTACGACAAGCGCTACCAGACCGGCTGCGATCCCGAGGCGGGCATCGCCCAATCGGGCTTCTTCCTGTCCCGGCCGATCACCAACATTCCGGGTGGCTTTAATGCCAACGTCTTCCCGGGCATCAACTACCCGGCCTATATCGACCATCTCAACAGCCGCTACGGCGGCGCCCAGCGCCGTCGGGAGCCCGACTTCATCTACGACGTCAGCGAAGAAATCCACGCCGGCTATCTGCAAGCCAATTTCCGCACCGACCGTCTGCGCGGCAACCTCGGCGTGAGGGTGGTGCGCACCAACCAGAAGGCTCAATCCACCGACTCTGTCGAAAGGTTCCTGTACCTGCTGGAGAAGGACGCGAGCGGCAATCTGCTGCCATGCGACGCCAACAACCCGCCACCCGGACGGCAGTGCCAAGGCGGCTACGTGTGGGCAGATGCCCGTGAGAAGACATTCGCACTCGCATCGCTGGACAAGAGCTACACCGACGTCCTGCCCAGCTTCAACATCGCCTGGGACATCACCTACGACCTGGTGTTGCGCGGTGCCGCGTCCAAGACCATCGCACGGCCAGCCTTCTCGAACATTGCCCGCCCCGGCGGCCTGCAGTTCTACACCGAGGAATACAGCAATGACCGCGGTGTGATCGGCGGCAGCGTCAATCCTGGCTGGTACGGCAACGGCAGCAACAAGGGCCTGGAGCCGTTCGAGGCCACCCAATACGATCTCGGCCTGGAGTGGTACTACCAGCCGGGCGCGGTCGTCGGCGTGGGCCTGTTCCACAAGGACGTCAAGAACTTCACCGTGCCGGCGGTCTTCGATCAGCAACTGGATATCGATGGCGAAACGGTGACGGTCCAGGACTTCTCGACCCAGGTCAACGGCCGCGATGGCATCTCGCAGGGTGTCGAAGTGTTCGCGCAGCACAGCTTCGACTTCGGCCTGGGCTTGCAGGCCAACTACACCTACAACAAGACCAACGAGGCCGCCGTCGTCCTCCCCGACGGCAGGGAGATCGGCAAGTCGCCGCTGATCGGCAGCGCGAAGACCCAGGCCAACTTCACGGTGTTCTACGAAACCGGGAAGTTCCTGGCGCGTGCATCGTACAACCGTCGCGGCGAAGTGGTGGGCGGCCTCCACAACGGCCAGAACCTCTACACCGAGCCATACCAGCAGATCGACCTGAATGTCGGCTACAACATCCTGGAGAACCTGGCATTGACCGGTTCGGTGTTGAACCTGACCAAGGAGGAGTCGCGCACCCACCTGGGCAACGACACCAAGGCCCGCCTCTGGTCCAACGGTTACTCCGGTCGCATCTACTACCTGGGCCTGACCTACAAGTTCTGAGCCCCCCTGCCCCCTCGTGCCCGATGGCAAGAGGGGGTACTTTCTCGCATCAATCCGCATTTTCCTGAGGATCCGCCGTGACGATCAGCGACAACCGGATCAGGAACGTCGTTGTCGTCGGCGGCGGCAGCGCCGGCTGGATGGCGGCGGCGACGCTGGCCACCTACCTCGGCAAGGGCGCCTCCATCCGCCTGGTCGAATCCGAGGAAATCGGCATCGTCGGCGTGGGCGAGGCCAGCGTCCCGCACATGAAGACCTTCAACAGCGAGATGCTGGGCATCAAGGAGGTCGATTTCGTCACCCATACCCAGGGCACGTTCAAGCTGGGTATCGAGTTCAGGAACTGGGGCCGCATCGGCGACAGCTACATCCACGGCTTCGGCAAGATCGGCCAGGGCATCGGGCCGTTGCCGTTCCACCAGTTCTGGCTGAAGCTGTTCCTCGCCGGACGCGCGGCCGACATCGGCGCCTATTCGCTGCAGACCGTGGCGGCGCCGCAGGGCAAGTTCATGGTCAGCCCGGGCAACGCGCCCGCGGGCTCGCCGCTGTCCGACATCGCCTACGCCTATCACTTCGATGCCGGCCTGTACGCGCGCTTCCTGCGCAATCTTTCGGAAAAGCGCGGCGTGAAGCGCACAGAAGGCAAGATCGTCGACGTGATCCAGCGTGCCGAGGACGGCTTCATCGAAGCAGTCCTGATGGAAGGCGGCGAGCGCATCGAGGGCGAGCTGTTCATCGACTGCTCGGGCTTCCGCGGCCTGCTGATCGAGCAGGCGCTCAAGACCGGCTACGTCGACTGGAGCCAGTGGCTGCCCTGCGACCGGGCGATGGCCGTGCCGTGCGAGAACGTCGGCCCGCCGACGCCGTACACGCGTTCGACCGCGCTGAAGGCCGGCTGGCAGTGGCGCATCCCGCTGCAGCACCGCACGGGCAACGGCTATGTCTATTCGAGCCAGCACATCAGTGACGACGAGGCCGCCGCGGCCCTGCTCACCAACCTCGACGGCAAGGCGCTCGCCGACCCGCGCGCGCTGCGCTTCACCACCGGCATGCGCCGGAAGTTCTGGAACAGAAACGTGATTGCGCTGGGCCTGGCCAGCGGCTTCCTGGAACCGCTGGAATCGACCAGCATCTACCTGGTCCAGTCCGGCCTCGGCCGTTTGCTCAGTCTGTTCCCCGGCCGCGATTTCGATCCGCTGCTGGCCGAGCGCTTCAACCGCGAGTCCACGTTCGAATACGAACGCACCCGCGACTTCCTGATCCTGCACTACAACGCGACCGAGCGCGACGACACCCCGTTCTGGGACTACTGCCGCACGATGCCGATCCCGGACACCCTGCGCGAGGCCATCGACCTGTTCCGCAGCGACGGCCGCTACTTCCGCAACGGCGAGGACTTCTTCGCACTGCCGAGCTGGGTGCAGGTGATGCTCGGCCAGCGCATCGTGCCTCGCGGCTACCATCCGATCGTCGACGAGATGCCCGAGGACGATCTGGTCGCGCACGTCGAGCACATGCGCCAGGTAATCGCGAACTGTGTCACCGCGATGCCGCTGCACCAGGACTTCATCGACCAGTACTGCAAGGCGCCGAAGACATGACCGACATGCCCAACGCTTCCCGCCGCGCGCGGCTGATTCCATGCCTGATCGCCGGACTTTCCCTTGCGATATCGAGCGCGGTGGCCATCGCCAGCCCGCCCGCCGAACTCAGCCTGCACGAGGGCTGGCAGTTCCGCCTGGTTCCCGGCGACGAGCAGGCCGAGGGACGCGCACAAGCCACCGAATGGCGCGCGGCCACCGTGCCGGGCACGGTCCATACCGACCTGCTCGCGCACGGGCTTATTCCCGACCCCTACGTCGGCGCACCCGAAGCCGGCCTGCAATGGATCGGGCTGGCCGACTGGGAGTACCGGACCGAATTCGATGTCCCCGCCGACGTGCTCGATGATGCGCGCAGCGATTTGGTGTTCGAAGGCCTCGACACCTTCGCCGAGGTTCATCTCAACGGCGAGAAGATCCTCGACGCCAACAACTTCTTCCGCACCTGGCGCGTGCCGGTGCAGGGCAAGCTGCATGAGACCGGCAACGAACTGCGCGTGGTACTGCATTCACCGATCAACCGGATGCTGCCGCAGGTGCAGGCGATGCCGCACAAGATCGCCGGCAACTACCCCTCGCCGTATGGCGACGAGCCGCGCGATGCGATGACCGCCAACTTCGTTCGCAAGCCCGGTTACCACTATGGCTGGGATTGGGGCCCCCGCTACGTCACCGCCGGAGTGTGGAAGCCGGTGAAGCTGCAGAGCTGGAACGCGGTGCGGATCGACGACCTGCACATCCGCCAGGACACGATCACCGCCGAGCGCGCCGAACTGGTCGTGCACGTCGGCCTCGATGCCGCTCGCGCCGGCACCTACGAATTACGCTTGTGGCAGACCACGCCCGACGGCAAGCGCAAGCGCGTCGCCCGGCAGCGCATCGAAGTCACCGAAGGCAGCAACACCATCACCGTGCCGTTGCAGGTCGACGAGCCTCGGCGCTGGTTCCCGGTCGGCTACGGCGCGCAGCCGCTGTACCGCTTCGAGGCGGAAGTGCTGGATGGCCGCAGGACGGTTGCCAGTGCCAGCAGGCGCACCGGCCTGCGCAGCGTTGAGTTGCGGCTCGATCCCGACGAGACCGGCCGGAGCTTTTATTTCGAGATCAATGGCATCCCGGTGTTCGCCAAGGGCGCCAACTTCATCCCGTTCGACATGTTCGAACCACGCGTGAGCGAGGCGCAACTGCGCCGCGTGCTGCAGTCCGCGGTCGACGCCAACATGAACATGGTCCGCGGCTGGGGCGGCGGTTATTACCCGAGCGATACCTTCTTCGACATCGCCGATGAGCTGGGCCTGCTGATATGGCAGGACTTCATGTTCGGCGGCGGCATGCAGCCGGCCTACGACCCCGAATTCCGCGCAAACGTGGTCGCCGAGGCCCGCGACCAGGTGCGACGCATCCGCAACCACCCCAGCGTGGTGCTGTGGTGCGGCAACAACGAAGAAGAGATCGCCTGGAAGAACTGGGGCCATGGCAAGACCCTGAAGGAAGCCGACCCCGTGTTCGCCGGGAAGGTCTGGGACGGCTACGTCCAGTTGTTCGGCCACGACCTGCGCCAGGTCGTCGCGGAAGAGGCCGGCGGCATCGCCTACTGGTCCAGCTCGCCCAGCGACGACCTCGCCGAAGTCGCCGACATCCCGACTGGCGGCAACATGCATTACTGGCAGATCTGGGGCAATCAGGCGCTTCCACCGGTGGCCTACCTCGACATCACCCCGCGCTTCATGGCCGAGTACGGCCTGCAGGGCTGGCCCGTCCAGCGCACCATCGATGCATTCGCCAGGCGCGAGGAACAGGGCATCGATACGCCGGTGATCGAGGCGCACCAGAAGTTCATGGCCGGCAAGGGCAACGAGCGCCTGCTGCATTACGTACGCATGGAATTCGGCGAGCCGAAGGACTTCGACGACTTCGTCTACCTGAGCCAGGTGACGCAAGCCGAGGGCATCGAACTGGCCGCGTTGCACCACCGCCGCAGCCGGCCGTACACGATGGGCACGCTGTACTGGCAGCTCAACGACGTATGGCCGGGCGCATCGTGGTCGAGCATGGATTGGTTCGGGCGCTGGAAGGCGCTGCACTTCCACGCCCGCCGCTTCTTCGCCCCGGTCGCCGTCTCCGCATTGCGCAAGGACGCAGAGACCCGCGTGCACCTGCTGTCCGATCGCACCCATGAATCGCAGGGCGAGCTGCGCATGCGGGTGATCGGGCTGGATGGCAACGTGCTTCGGGACGAACGGCAGTCGGTCACGCTGCCGCCGCTGTCATCGACACTGGTTGCGCACTACGCCGATACCGAGCTGCTGGGTGGTGCGGACCCGGCCACGACCGCGGTGGTGTTCGATCTCGAGGTCGAAGGCGAGCCACCGTCGCGCCGCGTGGTCTGGTTCAGCGCCGCGAAGGAAATCGACTGGAGCACTCCCGATCTTCAGACCGAGTTGAACCTGGACGGTGACGGCTACGTGCTCACGCTGCGCAGCAAATCGATCGCACGTGCGGTGTGGATCGACTTCGGCGACCTCGATGTCGAGCTGGCCGACAATGCGCTGACTTTGCTGCCGGGTGAAGCCATGACCGTCAGGATGACGTCTGCTGCAAGTCTGGACGCGCTTCATAGCGCACTGAGCGTGCGTTCGCTGGCCGACGCGGTGCGGTGATTTGTAGGAGCGCCCTTGGGCGCGATGACGATCGGCAAGCCCGTCGAGGCCAAGACCGCTGCTACAGTTTCTGGGCCGGATCAATCATCGTGCAAGGCGGCCCGCAGCGCCGCGACCCTGTCGCGGTCGCTCTGCCGCCAGTCCGGTTCCAGTCCGGGTAAGCCGGTAGTACGGTGGCGCATCGCCGAGCACCGCATCGCCCCGGCCGAGGCATGGAACTCATCGGCATTGCTGCGCTCCCGCAGCAACCCGAGGTTGTCGGGAGTGACGCCGGCGCCGGCCATTACCTTGATCCGCCCCGCCGCCTGCCGGACCAGCGTGGCGATGGTCGCGGCGCCGGCCAGCGCGTTCGCCTGCCCACCCGAGGTCAGCACCCGTTCGCAACCGAGCTGGATCGCCGCTTCCAGGGCGCGCGACCGGTCGCGCGCAGTGTCGAGCGCGCGATGGAAGGTGATCCCGAGCGGGCCGGCCGCTTCGACCAGTGCGTGGCAGGTGTCCTTGTCGACCTCGCCGTCGGCATCCATCGCGCCGATCACCACGCCGTCGCAGCCCAACCGTACGCAGGTTTCGATGTCGCGCAGCATCACCTCACGCTCGAAGTCGTCGTAGAGAAAATCACCGCCGCGCGGGCGGATCAGCACGTACAGCGGGATGCTCAACTTGTCGCGCGCGACCGCGATGGTGCCGAAGGACGGCGTGCAACCGCCTTCGCCGAGGTTCTCGCACAACTCGACGCGATCGGCACCACCGTCCTGCGCGGCCAGCGCCGAGGCCAGCGAGTTCGCCGCGATCTCCAGCAACGGCGCGCTCATGCCGGCGGCGGCGTGTAGACCGCACCGGCCTCGTGCAGGGTATCGTGCGGGCCGGCGCCGCCATCGTGAGCGGCGTAGACGAAGCCCTCGTGCAGGGCGAACGCGCCAACTTCACCGCTCTTGTTCATCGCCAGGAAGCAGACTTGCAACCGCTTGCTCGCCTCCGGCCGCTTGCGCACCACCCGTTCGATCGCCTCGCGACATGCCTCTTCCGGCGAACGGCCCTGGCGCATCAGTTCGACGACCAGGAAGCTGGCAGCGTTGCGGATCATCTCCTCGCCGACGCCCGAGGCGGTGGCGGCGCCAACCTCGTTGTCGACGTACAGGCCGGCGCCGACGATCGGACTGTCGCCGACCCGGCCATGCATCTTCCAGGCCATGCCGCTGGTGGTGCAGGCGCCGGCGAGTTTGCCGCCGGCGTCGATGGCAAGGATGCCGAGGGTGTCGTGGTTGCTCTTGTCGCCGGGGAGCTGGTCCTTGAACCGCTGCTCGCGTTCGACATTGATCCGCGGGTCGTATTTCGATGTCTTCAGCCACTCGCGCCAGGCCTGGCGTGCCTCATCGGTCAGCAGCGGCGTCTTCTCGAAGCCCTGTGCGAGCGCGAACTGCTGCGCCCCCTGTCCGACCAGCATCACGTGCGGGGTCTTCTCCATTACCGCACGCGCGACCGAGACCGGGTGCAGGATGTCCTCCAGCGCGGCAACTGCGCCGCAGCGGCCATCGCCGTCCATGATGCTGGCATCGAGGGTCAGCACGCCGTCGCGGTCGGGGTTGCCGCAGCGGCCGACGGTGGGGTTGCACAGGTCGGCCTCGGCCCAGCGCGCGCCGGCCTCCACGGCATCTAGTGCGTTGCCACCGGCGCCAAGCACCTTCCACGCCGCCGCATTGGCGCCGACGCCGAAGTCCCATGTCGAAACCACCCGTGCACCGCTGCTACCACTTCGCGCCAATGCAGCCTGCGGCAATGACAACACCCCAGCCCCCAGTGCGGCACCCTGCAGAAACCGTCGACGATCCATGCTTCCTCCCATGATCCGGTGGCCGGCGCTTGAGCCGGCCGATCCGGACGGGCTGCTTGCGCCATCAACGATGAGGGTGGCAGCGTATTTGTATCGATAGAAAATGACCAGCCACGAGGGCGGAACATCACACTTCCGGCGCAGCCACGGCTGGGGCAGGGTGGAAAAGCTCTTCGCCCAATAGAGGGGAAAGCATCAGGTCTGATGGATGCCCGGGGCGCCGGAGGCGAAGGCCCTTGGATGCGAATGTCCCCCGGCACCGGCCAGGGCCGGCGCCTCCTCCTTGATTTCGCACCCAAGGGCCTTCGCCCCCGGCGTTCGGACATGACCGGTGGTTCCAGAAGCGCACTCCCGGGGGGATCTGCTTTGCGTTCCTGCGTGGCCGCGCGATCCGACGTGGCCTGCCGGCCTTGACGGCGAAATCAAGGAGGAGGCCGCCGCCGCAGGTGGCGGCCGGGGGACATTCGCCGTCAAGGCCGGCAGGTCGCGTCGGGACAGCCAGGTAGCGGCGACAACCGACGATAGAACGCAAGCGGCAGCGTCCACGCCTTCGCTGAAGGCACGCTCCTCCTGACTTGAGAGAAGAACCGCAAAACAGGCCGGCGGCCTGTCGTGCATCGATTACGGGCTCAGTGCCATGGCCTGTCGGCGACACGGCCGGGGCGCGGATCTCACGCCGCCGCGTAGCGCGCCGCGCCGCCGACCCAGCGCGCGACGATGCGTGCGGCCAGTTCCGGCGAAGTTTCCATCAGCCGCTCGCCGATCTCATGCACGCGCGGCAACAGATCCGCATCGCGGATCAGGTCGGCGACGCGGAACGCGGCCAGCCCGGTCTGGCGGGTGCCGAGCAGTTCGCCCGGGCCGCGCAGTTCCAGATCCTTCTCGGCGATGACGAAGCCGTCCTGGGTCTGGCGCATCGTTTCCAGCCGCTGCCTGGCCAGTTTCGACAGCGGCGGCTGGTACAGCAGCACGCAGTTGGAGGCCGCTCGACCCCGCCCGACCCGGCCACGCAGCTGATGCAGCTGGGCGAGGCCGAGACGCTCGGCATTCTCGATGATCATCAACGAGGCATTGGGCACGTCGACGCCGACCTCGATCACGGTGGTCGCGACCAGCAGATCGGTTTCGCCGTCCTTGAACGCGCGCATCGCGGCCTGCTTTTCCGTCGCCTTCATCCGACCGTGGACGAGACCCACGCGCAGCCCTTCGAGCTGCGCAGACAACTCCTCGTACGTCGTCTGCGCGGCCTGGGCAACGACTTCATCGCTGTCATCGATCAGAGTGCAGACCCAGTACGCCTGCCGGCCCTCGGCGCAGGCCGAACGAATGCGTTCGACCAGCTCGGGCCGGCGCCCGGCGCTGAGTGCGACCGTCTGCACCGGCGTGCGGCCCGGCGGCAGTTCATCGATCGCGGACACGTCGAGGTCGGCATAGGCCGCCATCGCCAGCGTGCGCGGAATCGGGGTCGCGGTCATCACCAACTGATGCGGGACAACAGCATGCTCGCCGATACTGCCGCCGGCCCCCTTGTCGCGCAGGGCGAGGCGCTGGTGGACGCCGAAGCGGTGCTGCTCGTCGACGATCGCCAGCGCCAGGTCGTGGAACCCGACCCCCTGCTGCATCAGAGCATGGGTGCCGACCACCACCTGCGCCTCACCGGAAGCGACTTCCTCCAGCACCCTGGTGCGCGCCTTGCCGGTGACCTTGCCGGCCAGCCAGGCCACACGCACGCCCAGCGGCTCCAACCAGCCCCGCAGGTTCGACAGGTGCTGCTCGGCCAGCAGCTCGGTCGGTGCCATCAACGCCGCCTGTTTGCCGGACTCGACCGCGAGCATCGCCGCCAGTGCCGCGACCACGGTCTTGCCGGAGCCGACATCGCCCTGCACCAGCCGCAGCATCGGCCGCGACAGGGCCAGGTCCCTGCGGATCTGCTCGAACACACGCCGCTGCGCGCCGGTCAGCTTGAATGGCAACGCCGCCTGCAGCCGTTTCGCAAGCGCGCCCTTCTTCAAGACCGGCGCCGCATGCGCCTGCTGCGCCAGCCGCTGTCGGCGCAGGCTCAGGTGGTGGGCGAGCAATTCCTCGATCGCCAGCCGCCGCTGCGCCGGGTGGGTGCCGGCCAGCAGGGCGTTGAGATCGGTGTCCGGTGGCGGCCGGTGCACGGTCAGCAGCGCCTCGCGCAGCGATGGCAGGTGCAATTGCCGGCGCAGTTCCGCCGGCAGCAGCTCCAGCGCCACCTCGTCCGGCAGGCGCTCGAGCGCGGCAGTGATCATCCGCCGCAGCGAAGCCGGGCCGATGCCCTCGATCGCCGGGTAGACCGGGTCGAGCCGCTCGCCGAGCGCCTCGTCGGCGTGCTCATCGAGGACACGATAGCTGGGATGCACGATCTCCAGTCCATGGTGGCCGGGGCGCGGAGTGCCGTAGCAGCGCACCCGCGCGCCGACGCGGAACTGGTTGACCTGCTGCGAGCGGAAATGGAAGAAGCGCAGGACGAGCGTCGCCTGCGAATCGTCGCCAATCGCGACCCGCAGCATCGGCCGGTAACGGAAACCGCGCTCGACCGCCTCGACCCGCCCCTCGACCTGCGCGGCCATGCCCGGCACCAGCGCGCCGATCGGGGTGATCGCAGTGCGGTCCTCATACTGCCGCGGCAGGTGCAACCACAGATCCTGCAGGCTCTCGATTCCGCGCGCCGCGAGTTTTTCCGCCACCTTCGCACCCACCCCGGGCAGGGCGGTCAACGGCGGCTGGTCGGGGGCGATGGCGGGACCATCATTGGGTGTCGGCATCGGCACAGGATGCCGTGAACAGCCGGATGGTGGAACCGGGAGATGGCAGTGCCGGGGGTCGGAAAACCTCCCGGTATCCGAAAGCGGACTGGCTATCCCGTGATCACCGGCCAACTGCCGGGAGGCTGCAGGCCACGCCGAAGGCCGATTCCGCGTCGCGGGGGTTCCGGAGGGTCTCGCAAAGCGATGGCTGCCTGCTTCCCCGTGTACGACAAAAAAGTGGGCCCTACTCCAGGACCAGGATCGCATCGACCTCGAACGCCGCGCCCTTGGGCAGGCCGGCGACTTCGATCGTGGAGCGCGCCGGATACGGCGCCTCGAAATACTCGCCCATCACTGCATTGACCGCGGCGAAATCGCGCAGGTCGGTCAGGTACAGCCCAGCCGCACCACCTGTGCCAGCGAGCCGCCGGCCGCCTCGCAGACCGCCTTGAGATTGTCGAACGAGCGCCGCGCCTGTGCGCCGATGTCGCCGTCGACGATTTCGCCACTGGCCGGGTCGAGCGGGATCTGGCCGGACAGGTAGACGGTGTTGCCGGCGCGCACGGCCTGCGAGTACGGGCCGATCGCGGCCGGGGCATTGTCGGTGTGGATGATGGTCCGGGGCATGGGTGGGCTATGTGTGCAGGGTGGCCATAGAGGGTAATCAAATCGATACCAGAGTAAATGGTTCTTCGCCTAATCGAGGGAAAAGCGCCGGGTCTGTTGGATGACCGGGGCGCTGGGGGCGAAGGCCCTCGGATGCGAATGTCCCCCGGCACCGGCCAAGGCCGGCGCCTCCTCCTTGATTTCGCACCCGAGGGCCTTCGCCCCAGGCGTTCGGACATCGCCGATGCCCGGCGCTTGCAAAAGGCGGAATTCCGCGGAGGATCGGCTTTGCGTTCCAGCTTAGCCGCGCGACCCGACGTGGCCTGCCGGCCTTGACGGCGAAATCAAGGAGGAGGCCGCCGCCACGGGCGGCGGCCGGGGGACATTCGCCGTCAAGGCCGGCAGGTCGCGTCGGGACAGCCAGGCAGCGGCGAGAATCGGCGGTCGATCGCACGCGGCAGCGTCCGCGCTTTCGCTACGCTCGGGATAACAGGTTGTTGTCATTCCCTGTTCCCCCTTTGCCAGACCCTCAGATCCGCTGCACCGCCAACACCACCTGCAACCTGCGCACACGCCGGATCACGTCGGCCAGGTGGCGACGGTCGGCAACCTCGATCGAGAACTTCATACCCGCGACATGGGTATCGCGTTCCAGATATTCGACCCGATCGATGTTCGACTCCGCATCGGCCACCGCGGCCGCGACCTGGGCCAGCGCACCGGGGCGGTTGTCGACCTCGATCCGCAACGCGGCGGCGAAATCACCGGACACCTTGCGATCCCACCCGATCGGCACCCAGCGGTCGGGCGACTTGCGGTACTCGGCCACGTTCGGGCAATCCATCCGGTGCACCACCACGCCCTTGCCGGCGGTGTGGTAGCCCATGATCTCGTCGCCGGGGATCGGCAGGCAGCAGTGGGCGAAGCTGATCACACCGCGTTCGGCACCGGTGATCAGTATCTTGTCGTCCGGCCGTGGTGCGCGCACCGCCTTGCGCCGCTCCAGGGCATCCGGGGTCTCACGGGCCAGCGCCTGTGCGACCTGGCTGGGCATGCGATTGCCGAGCGCGATCTCGGCCAGCAGCGCCTCCAGGCGCGGGAACCGGTGTTCGGCCAGGTACGTCTCGATGCGCGCCTGCGGCACCCTGTCGAGCGAGGTATCGAGACCTTCCAGCGCGCGGTCGAGCATGCGATGCCCCAGTTGCACCGCATCCTCGTGGCCAATCTGCTTGAGCTGCTGACGGATAGCGGTGCGTGCCTTGCCGGACACCACGAATTCCAGCCATTGCGGCTTGGGCGCCGACGACCTGGCAGTGATGATCTCGACCCGTTGTCCACTGGCCAGCCGGGTGCGCAGCGGCGACAGTTTGCCGTCCACGCGTGCAGCCACGGACTGGTTGCCGACATCGGTATGCACGGCGTAGGCGAAGTCGAGTGCGGTCGAATTGCGCGGCAACGACAGGATGTCGCCCTTGGGCGTGAACAGGTAGACCTCATCCGGGAACAGGTCGACCTTGACGTTCTCCAGGAACTCCAGCGACGAGCCGGCCGCGTGCTGGCTTTCGACCAGGCCGGCGATCCAGCTGTGGGCACGGCTCTGGGCACTGTTCGGCCCCTCGCCGCCGTCCTTGTAGGACCAGTGCGCGGCAATGCCCTTCTCGGCGATCAGGTCCATTTCCTCGGTACGGATCTGCACCTCGACCGGCGAGCCGTAGGGCCCGAACAACACCGTGTGCAACGATTGGTAGCCGTTGGCCTTGGGGATGGCGATGAAATCGCGGAAACGCGCGTCGAGCGGCTTGTAGGTGGCGTGTACCACGCCGAGTGCGTGGTAGCAGTCCGGCACCGTACGCGCCACGATGCGAAAGCCGAACACGTCCATCACCTGGGTGAAGCTTTTGTGTTCGGCTCGCATCTTGGTGTAGATGCTCCATGGCGACTTGACCCGGCTGATCAGCCGGTGTTGCAGCTTGTCCTTGGCCAGGCGCTGGGCCAGATTGGCCTCGATCTGCACCAGCGCCTCGCGACGGACCACCGGCTGGGTGCGGATGCGCTTCTCGATCACCGCATGGCGCCATGGGTGCAGCGCGCGGAAGCCGAGGTCCTGCAGCTCGGCCTTGATCAGGTTCATGCCCAGTCGCTGTGCGATCGGGGCATAGATCTCCAGCGTCTCGCGGGCGATGCGCTCCCGGGCGTCGGCGCCCTGTGCGCCGAGCGTACGCATGTTGTGCAGGCGATCGGCGAGCTTGATCAGGATGACGCGCAGATCACGCGACATCGCCAGCAGCATCTTGCGGAAGCTTTCGGCAGCGGCCTCGGCACGGTCGCGGAACTGCAGCTTGTCCAGCTTGGTGACGCCATCGACCAGTTCGGCCACGGTCTCGCCGAACTCGTCGGCCAGGCATTGCCGGGTCAGCGGCGTGTCCTCGATGGTGTCGTGCAGGATCGCCGCGATCAGGGTCTCGGCATCCATTCCCTGCTCGGCCAGCACCCGCGCCACTGCGACCGGATGGGTGATGTAAGGCTCGCCGGACTTGCGGGTCTGGCCGGCGTGGGCGGCGGCACCAACAGCCCAGGCGCGGCGCAGCCGCAGTCGCTGGGTCTCATCGAGGTAGCCGGCGGCCCGCTCCATTTCCTGCATGTAGTCCGGCAGGGCGTCGAAATCGGCCGCCGGCATGCCCGTACCTCCCCCGGCGGGCATGTGCTCCGTCGGAACCTGGCGACCGGGTGTGGCGGGATGGGCGGACATGGCAGGAATTTAACAGGTTCGGGCAGGCTGCCGGACCAGTCCGGCCTGGAAGCGGGGCGGACTTCCAAAAAACAAACGGCCCCGCCGAAGCGGGGCCGTTGATGGCAATGGGCAGAGCCCGGCCGGATCAGTCGTCGCTCTTCGACATGTCCTCGTCGGCGACCACTTCCGCGGCAGCCCACTCGAGGGCTTCGCGCTCCTTGCGCGCGCGCTCGGCCTTCTCGACCGCCTCGATGTACCCGGCATCGACCTGGCGCGCGGCGATCTCTCGCAGTGCCAGCACGGTCGGCTTGTCGCTGTTTTCGGTGTTGTCGAGCATCGGCTCGACGTTGTTGGCCAGCTGGCGCGCGCGCTTGGCGGCCAACATGACCAGTTCGAAGCGGTTGTCGACCACTTCCAGGCAATCTTCTACGGTGATGCGTGCCATGGGGCTCCTGGCGGCGGGGCGCCGTCATGCGGACTGGGGACTGCTCAGTCTAGCGCTCCGGCCAAGCCGAAGCAAGCCCACCCTTTTGAAATCAGTCAGTTAGCCCTATGCCAATGGGGCCGTCCTGCTTACTTTCCCTCGTCCGCCAGCAGCGCGCCGATCAGCTTGCCGTGCCGGGCCACCTGCATCTCCCGGCGCAGGCGGCTGGCGGTGAACACCGCGCACATCTCGTCCACCGCCACCGCGAAGTGCTCATTGACGATCACGTAGTCGAATTCACCGTAGTGGCTCATCTCCTCGCGTGCAGCCAACAGGCGCTGGGCGATCACCTCATCGCTGTCCTGGCCGCGGTTGCGCATGCGCTGTTCGAGCGCAGCGCGCGAAGGCGGCAGGATGAACACGCTGATCGCGCCCGGCACCTGCTTGCGGACCTGCCGCGCGCCCTGCCAGTCGATCTCCAGCAGCACGTCGCGGCCGGCGGCCAGCATCGGCTCGACCGACTGTCGCGCGGTGCCCTTCCAGTCGCCATGCACGCGGGCATGCTCGAAGAAGTCGCCGGCATCGATCATGCGCTGGAACTCCGCCTCGCTGACGAAGTGGTAATGCTCGGCATGGCGTTCACCGGGGCGCGGCGCGCGCGAGGTGAACGAGATCGACAGGCAGATATTCGGATCGCGCGCGAGCACCGCGTTGACGATGCTGGATTTTCCGGCCCCCGAAGGAGCGGCGACGATGAAGAGGGTTCCACGCATAGGGGCTATGCAATCACTTTGTTCATTCCCTTCTCCCGCTTGCGGGAGAAGGTGCCCGAAGGGCGGATGAGGGGCTTCCGGCGCAGGTTCTGCCCTCACCCCAACCCTCTCCCGCACGCGGGAGAGGGAGCCTGAATTACTCGATGTTCTGGATCTGTTCGCGTATCTGGTCGATCAGCACCTTGAGCTCGACTGCGGCGGCCGAGCTGCGGGCATCGACGGACTTGGAGCCGAGGGTGTTGGCCTCGCGGTTGAACTCCTGCAGCAGGAAGTCGAGCCGGCGGCCGACGGCCTCGCGCAGCTTCAGCACGCGGCGTGCTTCGCCGATGTGCGCGGTGAGGCGGTCGAGTTCCTCGTCGACGTCGAGCTTCTGCAGCCACATCACCAGTTCCTGCTCCAGTCGGCCGGGCTCGACCGGCTGCGCCAGGTCGGCAAGGCGTGCCTCCAGCTTCTGGCGCTGGCTGTCGCGGATCACCGGCATCAGTTCGCGCAGGGTGGCCACGTGGCCCTCGATCGCGTCCAGCCGCTCGCCGATGAAGGCGGCCAGCTTGGCGCCTTCGCGTTCGCGCGCGGCGACGAATTCATCCAGCGCCTGGTCGAGCAGTACAAGCGCCTCGGCCTGCAGTGCAGCCGGGTCGGCAGCCGGGGCCTGCAGTACGCCAGGCAGTTGCAGCAGTTGGGCGAACTCGGTGTGCAGGCCGGGAAAGCGCGAGGAAAGGTCCAGCGCCAGTTCGCTGAGTTCGCGCAGGCGGGTCGGATCGGTCTTCAGCGCCGCCTCGCCTTCCGGTGCGCGCAGGCGCAGCGCGACGTCGAGCTTGCCGCGCGACAGCCGGGCCTGGATGCGTTCGCGCAGGGCCGGTTCCAGCGGCCGCAGGTCATCGTGCAGGCGCACGCCGATCTCGAGGTAGCGGTGGTTGACCGAGCGCAGCTCGCAGGCCAGCGCGCCCCACGGAGTGTTGCGCTCGCCGTTGGCGAAGGCGGTCATGCTGCGGATCATGCGGTGTTCTGCGGTGCCTGACGGCCGTGAAGTATGCCACCGATGGCCTGCATTGAGGCCGGCCCGGCTAGAATCGCTATCCCCACCAGGCACGTGCCCACCATGACCGACCAGCCTTCCACCACTCCCATGCGCCCGAGCGGCCGCGCCCCCGGCCAGCTGCGCGAGGTCCGGATCGAGCGCGGCTTCACCCGTCATGCGGAAGGCTCGGTCCTGGTCAGCTTCGGCGACACCCGGGTGCTGTGCACGGCCAGCGTCGAGAACCGGGTACCGGCATTCCTGCGCGGCAAGGGCGAGGGCTGGGTCACCGCCGAGTACGGCATGCTGCCGCGCGCCACCCACACCCGTGGCGACCGTGAGGCCGCACGCGGCAAGCAGGGCGGGCGTACGCTGGAGATCCAGCGCCTGATCGGCCGGAGCTTGCGCGCCTGCGTCGATCGCGACCTGCTCGGCGAGCGCACCATCACCCTCGACTGCGACGTGCTGCAGGCCGATGGCGGCACCCGCACCGCCGCGATCACCGGCGCCTACGTGGCCCTGGTCGATGCGGTCAACGGCCTGATCAAGAGCGGCGCGATCAAGCCCAAGGGCAGGCGCACACCGGTATTCGGCGCGGTGGCCGCGGTCTCGGTCGGCATCTGGAAAGGCGTGCCGGTGCTCGACCTCGACTACGCCGAGGACAGCGACTGCGACACCGACATGAACGTGGTGATGAACGACGGCGGCGGCTTCATCGAACTGCAGGGCACAGCCGAGGGTCATGCCTTCCGCCGCGAGGAACTGGAAGCGATGACCGCGCTGGCCGAACGCGGCATCGCCGAACTGATTGCCAAGCAGCGCGAGGCGTTGGCGCAGTGAGCCTGCGGCGCATCGTCGTCGCCAGCGGCAATCCGGGCAAGCTGGCCGAATTCAACCAGCTGCTCGGCGGCAGTGGCGTCGAGTTCATCGCCCAGGGCGAGCTGGGGGTGGAGGACATCGAGGAAACCGGCCTGAGCTTCGTCGAGAACGCCCTGCTCAAGGCCCGCCACGCGGCGCGCGTGACCGGCCTGCCGGCGCTGGCCGACGACTCGGGCATCTGCGTGGACGCCCTCGACGGTGCCCCCGGCCTGTACTCGGCCCGCTATGCGGGCGAGCCAAGCGATGCCAAGCGCAACATCGAAAAACTGCTTGCCAAACTTGCCGGCCTGCCCGACCACCGCCGCGGCGCCCACTTCCACTGCACTTTGGTCCTGCTGCGACACCCGATCGACCCGCGCCCGCTGGTCGCCGAGGGCGAATGGCACGGGCGCATCCTCGAAGCCCCGCGCGGCGACGGCGGCTTCGGCTACGACCCGGTGTTCTTCGACCCCGGCCTCGGCAAGGCCGCCGCCGAGCTGCCGCCGGAGGTGAAGAACCGAATCAGCCATCGCGGATTGGCGTTGGCGGAACTGAAGAAGCGGCTGGTCGTCTAGCTCGTCGCGAGGCAGGGAAGCAATACCCGTTTCGGGCACCGCTCCATCCGAAGTCGACACCCCAAAGCATCGCCACCCTCCGAGTGGGACAATACAAACCATGTCCCTCGCCCTGCCGCCACTGTCGCTGTACGTGCACCTGCCCTGGTGTGTGCGCAAATGCCCGTATTGCGACTTCAACTCGCACGAGGGGCGCGGGCCGCTACCGTTCGACGGCTACGTCGACGCGCTGATCCGCGACCTCGACTTCGACCTGCCGCTGGTCTGGGGCCGCACCGTGCACAGCGTGTTCTTCGGCGGCGGCACGCCGAGCCTGTTTCCGCCGGAGACCATCAACCGCTTCCTGCAGGAGGCCAGCGCGCGGCTGCGCTTCGCACCCGGCTGCGAGATCACCCTGGAGACAAACCCCGGCACCGCCGAGCACGGCCGCTTCGAGCTGTACCGCGAGGCCGGGGTGAACCGGCTCAGCTTCGGCATCCAGAGCTTCGACGACGGCTGCCTGCAGCGGCTCGGACGCATCCACGACAGCAACGAGGCCGAAGCCGCGGTCAGGCTGGCCCGGGATGCCGGCTTCGACAACTTCAACCTCGACCTGATGTATGCGCTGCCAGAGCAGACCCTGGCGATGGCCGAGCGCGACCTGGAGCGCGCCATCGCCCTGCAGCCGACGCACATCAGCCATTACCAGCTCACCCTGGAGCCGAACACGCTGTTCGCGGTGAAGCCGCCGCCCGGCATTCCCGACGACGACGCCAGTTGGGACATCCAGGAGCGCTGCCAGGCCCTGCTGGCCGAGGCCGGCTACGCCCAGTACGAAGTCAGCGCCTACGCCCGCCCGGGCCGCCAGTGCGTGCACAATCTCAACTACTGGCATTACGGCGACTATCTCGGGATCGGCGCCGGCGCGCACGGCAAGATCACCCTGCCCGCATCCGCAGATGCGCCGCCGGCGCAGGTGGCCGGCGCGCGGATCGACCGGGATGGAACGGTGTTGCGCCGATGGAAGCAAAAACACCCGGCGCGTTACCAGGCCGACGCCGGCACCGCCGCCGCGATCGGTGGCGGCGAGGCGGTGGCGCCCGCGCAACGTCCCTTCGAGTTCATGCTCAATGCGCTGCGCCTGGTCGACGGCTTCCGCCTGGGCGAGTTCATCGCCCGCACCGGTCTCGACGTCGAGGCCATCCGTCCCCGGCTGGATGACGCCATCGCCCGTGGGTGGCTGGAACGCGACGGCACCACGCTGCGCCCGACCCCCCGGGGCCGGCAGTTCACCAACGACCTGGTTTCCCTGTTCCTTGAGGACGCGCCCGCAACGCCTTCCGGCAGCAGCGTCCCGATGCCTGACGCTCCCGGCGAAGTCATCCGCTGACCGTACGACGGTCGGCCAACCGCCCCTGCCTGTCCTGCCCGGCTTGCGTCTGACGTTCCTAGAGTTCAGGCTCGGCTTCAAGATCCGGGAGCGAGAGGCCCCGCGGAAGCCCGGGCCGGGGCCTCGATACCGGCGGACTGCCGCCACCCATCTCACCCGGCCTGGGCACACAGGGCATGTCAGCCAGATTGGACTCCAACGCCACACCACCCTCTGCCTGGAATCTCGCCTCTGCCGATCTGCCGCGGCGGGTGCGAACGGCATTGGAGCGGCTGTACGCCCTGACCGCGGAGAACCTTGGCCGGCAACTCGAGAACACGCTCGGCGATTTCGAGAAGCAACTGTTCAAGCTGGCCGAACAGGCCCGCAACCCCGCGCGGCAAGCCGACCATTTCGAGGCCCTGCGGCGGGTCCGGCTGCACCGCGGCGAACTGCAACCGCGCTTTCTTGGCGCGCTGGAAGCGGCACTGGCCTCCATCCGCGTGCCGGCCACCGGCAGCGCCGAGGCAGACTCCGATCCGGGCCTTGACGAGTTGCGCCTGGTCGACGATGCCGAGGTCAGCGAGGACAACGTCCTCGACGCGATCGCCACCCGCCACGAGTCGCGATCGGGCCTGCCGCTGATGCTGCTCGGCCAGCGTTTCGGCGTGCTTGCCGGTGCGCCGGCGTTCGATGCCAGCCACCTGCCGGTCGGTCCGCGCCAGCTGTGCCGACTGCTGGCCGAATCCAGTCGCGTGCTCCAGCTCGAACCGGAAGCCCGGCTGCTGCTTTTCGAAAGCTTCAACCACCACACGATGAATGGCTACTCGCAGCTGGCAGAGGCGATGAACGCATTGTTGGCGCGCGAGAACATCCTGCCCGGCCTGTCCTATGTGCCGCTGCGGGCGCGGCCCGCTGAACAGGTTGAAGAGCACACCCACGCGCCCGCGCAGGAACACGAGCCCGAGGCCGTGGCACCACCGCCGCGCCGGCGCAGGCCACCGCAGCCGCTTGCGCCGGCCTCGCAGCGGCCGCATACGCACTGGTGGGGCCAGGCCGGCGAGGAAACCGGCAGCGGCGGCGATGAGACTGACGACAACGCCGACTACCAGGCGCTGCAGGAACTGCTGTCCAGCCGCCGCGAAGCTCTCGAAAAAGCGCATCCGGCCGCCGGTGCGCCGGAGCAGGTACCGCTGCCGACACCCGACCTGGTCGCCGCGCTGGCCGCCCAGCAGGACGCCCTGTCGCCTGCCGAGCAAAAGCCACGCACCATCGCCGATCTCAAGCGGGCGCTGCTGGCCCGGGGCCGGCAACAACATGGCCGGGCCACACGGCTGTCGAACGAAGACGAGGACACCTTCGAGCTGCTCGGCCTGCTGTTCACCGAAATCGGCCGCGAGCTGCGCGAAGGCACCACCAGCCACAGCCTGCTCGAACGCCTGCAGGTACCGCTGCTGCGCCTGGCCCTGCTCGACCGCGCCTTCCTGGTCCGCCATCAGCACCCGGCACGGCAGCTGCTCAACACCGTCGCCGAGGCCGGCGCCCGCTGGATGGCCGAGGACGACGGCGATCCACGCCTGGAACGGCAGTTGCGACAAGCCGTCGAACACGTGGTCCGCAACTACCAGGGCGACGAGGCGGTCTTCGAGACCGCGAACACTTCATTGCAGGGCCATCTGCAGCAGCTGGCCCGCAAGGCGGAACTGAGCGAGCGCCGCCATGTCGAGGCAGCGCGCGGCAAGGAAAAGCTGATCGTGGCCCGACGCCGCTCCGCCGACACGATCGCGCAGGCCGTGGCGGGACTGCAGCTTCCACGTTTCATCCAACGCCTGCTCGAACAGGCCTGGGCCGACGTGCTGACCCTGACCCTGCTGCGCCATGGCGAGGACTCGGAGGAATGGGCGCAGTACGCCGGAATGACCTCCATCCTGGCCACCTCCGGCACTGGCGGTGCGCCGCCGGAAGGGCTGGAAGCCGAGATCGGGCAGGCGCTGGCCCAGGTCGGCTACCACCCGGGCGAAGCCGCGCAGATCGCCCGCCACCTTGCCCGCGGGCACGACGACGAAACCGAGAACCCGACATCACGCACCGAACTGGTCATGAAGCTCAAGTCGCACGTGCGGCTGGGCGACGACGCCGGTACTCCGCAGGGCACACCGGTGCCGCCGCGCAATCCACGCGAACAGGCCTGCTACGAACATCTGCGCACGTTGCCGTTCGGCACCTGGATGGAGTTCGTGCTGAACCAGCAGGGCGACATGGTCCGCCGCCGGATCGCCTGGTTCAGCACCGTCACCGACCGCATGCTGTTCGTCAACCAGCGCGGCCAGCGCGTCGACGAACAATCGCTGGACCAGGTGTCGCGGCTGATGGCACAGGAGCAGGCCCGCATCGTCACCGCCGATCGCGGCCACCTCATCGATCGCGCCTGGCAGGCCACGCTGAGCGCGCTACGCAACTTCGCCGGCATGCCGGACCGACCGCAGGGAGCCACTTCGTGAGTTCAACATCGCCCAGGGAGTTCCGTCGCGCCCAGCGCCAGCGCGTGCGTGGCACGATCCTGGTCACCGATTCCATGACCGACATGGGCGTCGGTCGGGTCGGCAACCTGTCGGAAAGCGGCATGCTGCTGATCGCCCACTCGCCGCTGGTCGACGATGCGCTGTACCAGTTCCGCTTCAACCTCGGCCCCGGCGCCTCCGGCACGATCGAGGCTGGGGCGCATCTGCTCTGGCAGGACCGCGCCAGCGCACCCGGACAGGTATGGGCTGGATTCCGCTTCATCACCCTGCTCGACAGCCAGTTGCACAGGCTGCGCGACTGGCTCGCCACGAACAACCAGCGCCGTCACGCCTGACCGCTTGCCCGCGCGGAAACCCGGGCAAGCCGGCAGGCCGGGCCCGGGGAGAAATCTCGCGCTGAAGCCCCGGATGCGTTGCGGTCATCCAATGGACGGCCAGAGCACGCCAGCAGTCTGCCGGAAGCCGGTGGCCGTGGTTCCGCCGGGATGACTCCCGTGTTCACCTCATCCACCGCGATGGAACATCACGGTCTGCGGCCTGTGCAACGCGAATCCCTGGCCGTAATCCACGCCCAGTTCGACCAGGGCGCGGGCGATCCGCTCGTCGTCGACCCATTCGGCCACCACCTTCAGGCCGCGACGGTGGCCGATATCGCTGATCGCACGCACGATCGCCTCGCTCATCGGGTCGTCCAGCATGTCGCGGATGAAACTGCCGTCGATCTTGATGAAATCGACCGGCAGGTTCTTCAGATAGCCGAACGAGGACATGCCGGCGCCGAAGTCGTCCAGCGCGAAACTGCAACCGACCCTATGCAAACGCTCGATCAAACGCACTACCGGTGACAGGTTGCGCACCGCAACGGTTTCGGTGATCTCGAAACAGACCCTGGACGGGTCGACCTGGTGCCGTTCGAGCAGGTCGAGGATATGGTCGGCGAGGGTTTCATCCTCGATGCTGGCACCGGACAGATTGATGGTCGCCATTTCCAGGGCGGCGCCGTCCGGATGCAATCGATCGAAATTGGCGATCACGGTATCGATTACCCAGCGGTCGATCATCGGCATCAGCCCGTAGCGCTCGGCCGCGGGCAGGAAGGCACCGGGCATCGTCTGCCGCCCGTCCTCGCCGCGGAACCGCAGCAGGATCTCAAGCCTGACCCCGGCGCCCTGCGGCGCGGCCAACGGCCGGACCTCCTGGTACTTGAGCATCAGTTGCTGTTCGTCGATCGCCCAGCGCAGACGATTGGCCCACTCCATCTCGCTCTCGCGGCGGGTCGCGTCGTCGTCCTGCGCCGAATAGAGGTGAACGCGGTTGCGGCCGCTTTCCTTGGCGATGTAGCAGGCGGTATCGGCCTGCGCCAGCAGATCGTCGAGAGTGGCCTCGGCATGCTCGATCATCACCACGCCGATACTGGCCGTGATGGTGTAGGAACGCTGCTCCCAGACGAACACATAGCCGTCGATGTGGCGGCGGATGCGCTCACCCAACTGTTCGGCGCTGGCGCGATCATGGACATCGGCGACCAGCACGCCGAATTCGTCGCCCCCAAGCCGTGCCAGCACGTCATCGGCGCGCAACAGCTCGCGCATGATCATCGCCAACTGCACCAGCAGCTGGTCGCCGGCGATATGACCGGAGGTGTCGTTGATCAGCTTGAACTGGTCCAGATCGATGTAGAACAGCGCGCCGACCGTCCCGTTCCTGCCGGCAGCGCCAAGCGCACGGGCGAGCCGACGCTCGAATTCGCGGCGGTTGTACAGCTCGGTCAGGGCGTCATGGCTGGCCTGGTAACTCAGCAGCTCGGTCAACTGGCGCTGTTCGGAGATGTCGCTGGCCACCATCAGCAGCATCTGCCGGCCATCGAGTTCGACCGGCTTGATCGATACGCTGGCCCAGAAGCGCCGGGCCTCCCCGGTGCGCAGCACCGCCTCGATCCCCTGACAGCCATGCGGGTCGGAACCCTGTAGCCGTGCCTGAAGCTCGACATCCTCGAACAGGTCCGACAGGCTGCGCTCGCCGACCCGGCCTCCGAGACGGTCGCGCGCTGCCTGGTTGGCGTAACGGATCCGCCCGTTGCCGGCCTCGGCCAATATCACCAGCGCGGGCAGCAGCTCGTTGAGGGCGCGGAAGCGCTCCTTGCTCTCGCGGTAGCGCCGGCTCAACTGCCAGCCCCGGTCCAGCGCGCGGCGGTGGGTCCCGGCCAGCGAACCCACCAGCAGCGCCAGCAGCAGACTGATCAACAGGCCAGGCACCAGGGCCGTGTCGCCCCAGGGGGAAGCCGCACCCGGTGGCGCCAGCTCGGCCACGCGAATCCGCCAGATCCGCCCCCCGTAGCCAATATCGGAGGTGCGGATCGCACGGCCATCCCCGAGCCGCCCGCTGTCCTGGCCGACCCGGGCCGGATCCCGCTCGATGGCCGTCGTCAGCGCAGGGTGCGAGTCGTACAGCAGCACCGGGACGGAACCGCTGACATCCTCCACCGCGACGTGCAGGTCGCGCAGCGTGGCAGCCGGCAACGCCCACTCGATCAGGCTGCCGGCATGGAACGAGACCGCCAGCGAACCGACGATGCGCTGGCGTCGCTCCTGGATGTTGGCGGGCGGCGGACCGGCGGAGAAGAACGGCAGGCGCAGGGTCACGCCTTCGCCCGGCCCGCCGCCACCCTCGAACTGGACCAGAGGAAACGGCGCCGACATCACCACTTCGTCGGTATCGCGTGACAGTTCGGCCGCGCGCAGGTTGGGGGGCTGGGTGGAAATATCCAGCCCCAGCAGCGATTCGTTGCCGGCTCGTGGCGCCACCAGGGTGGTGATGAAACTCGGGCCCGTGGGGTGCGAACGCAACTCGGAATAGGCCAGCGCCTGCAGGCTCGGCAGATGCCGGCGCGGCTTCAGATTGGCGTAGAGGTTCTGGAAATCCTCGTCACTCACCGCTTCCGAGGTCAGGTACAGGCTCTGCAACGAGCGCACCAGCAACCCGCAGCTGCGCAGCTGCGACAGCACCGCCACTTCGCTGCGCTCGGCCAGCTTGCTGAACGCCTCATCGCGTTCGGTGCGGATCTTATCCAGCTGCAGCTTCGACACCCATAACGTCGGCATCAGGCCCAGCAACAGCGCGGCCAGGCTCGGCAGCCAGACGCTCCAGCGACTGAATGAGCCCGGGACCGGTGGCACCTGCGTGATCGATGAGAATCCGTCAGAATCCCTTGGCTTTCCCAAGAGACATCCTCCATGCCCGCGACCAGTCCGTCGATCTTATACCGTCAGCACCTCGACATCGTTCAGCAGCGCGCGACCGCTGCATTGGAACGGGGTGGATTCGACCATCTGCTCGTGCCCAGCGGCACCCTGCACTACCAGGCTTTCGACGACCGCGACTACCCCTATGCGGTCAACCCGCACTTCAAGGCCTGGGCTCCGCTGACCCGCAACCCCGGCAGTTGGCTGGTATTCACGCCGGGCCACAAGCCGAAACTCGTATACCTGCAGCCACACGACTACTGGCACGTGGTGCCGGAAGCACCGGACGGCCATTGGGTCGAGCATTTCGACATCAAGATCATCCGCGATGCCAACGATGCGCAGCAGCACCTGCCGAAGAACTCCACGCGCTGCGCGATCCTCGGTGAGCCGCAAAGCTCGCTTGGCAAGTACGGCGCCTACAAGCCCAACAACCCGGCCCCGGTGCTCGACTACCTGCACTACCACCGCTCGTTCAAGACGCCGTACGAAGTGGAGATGATGCGCGAGGCCAACCGCACCGGCGTGCATGCGCACCGCGCTGCCGAGCGCGCCTTCCGCGCCGGCGCCAGCGAATTCGGCATCCACCTGGCCTACTGCCAGGCCGCGCGCCAGGACGCCAACGACCTGCCCTACAGCAACATCGTCGCCCTCAACGAGCACGGCGCGATCCTGCACTACACCGAGCGCGACCGGCTGCCGCCGAAGGACATCCGCAGCTTCCTGATCGACGCCGGCGCCAGCCATGCCGGCTACGCCAGCGACATCACCCGCAGCTATGCCACCGACACCGGCGGCGAATTCCAGGCATTGATCGACGCCGTCGACGCCGCGCAGCGGAAGATGTGCGACCAGGTCCGCGCCGGCACAGACTACAAACGGATCCATATCGACGCCCACCTCGCGCTGGCCGGCATCCTGCGCGACGCGGGCGTGTTGAAGGTGTCGCCGGAGACGGCGCTGGAGACCGGGGTCAGCAGCGCGTTCTTCCCACACGGCATCGGCCATGGCATCGGCCTGCAGGTGCACGACGTGGCCGGATTCGCCGCCAGCGACAGCGGCGGCAGCATCGACAAACCCGCTGGCCACCCCTACCTGCGCCTGACCCGGATGCTGGAACCGGGCATGGCGGTCACCATCGAGCCGGGGATCTACTTCATCGACATGCTGCTCGACGAAGTGAAGAAGAATGGTCACGCCGACGCGGTGAACTGGGACAAGGTCGAGGCGTTGAAGCCCTACGGCGGCATCCGCATCGAGGATGATGTGGTATGCACCGACGGCGAGCCGGAGAACCTGACCCGCGAGGCATTTGCAGCCGCCGCCTGATCGCTGCGCCGGCTGGGAATACGCCAGCCGGAGCTTCGTAGCCCGGGTAAGGCGGAGCCGCACCCGGGACGAAGGTGGCAAAACCTGCCCGGATTGGGCGGATGGACTCACCGGTTCCCGAGTGCGGCTTCGCCTTACCCGGGCTACGGGTCCGACTCCGGTGCAGTCAGCGCGCCTCCATCAGCGCCTCGATCTCGTCCGCGCTGCGCGCCAGGCCATCGGTGAGCACCTTGTGCCCGTCCTTCGTGACCAGCACGTCGTCCTCGGTGCGGATGCCGATGCCGCGCCATTTCGCCGCCACGTGGGTGTCGTCGGGTGAAACGTAAAGGCCGGGTTCGATGGTGAACACCATCCCCGGCTCGAGCAGGCGCGATTCGCCGTCGATGCGGTATTCGCCGACGTCGTGCACGTCCAGGCCGATCCAGTGTCCGGTCTTGTGCCGGTAGTAGCGCTTGTAGCTGCCATCGGCGATGTTCTTTCGAAGGCTGCCCTTGAGCAGGCCGAGTCGCAGCAAACCCTCGGTCAGGGTTTCCACCGCAGCTTCGTGGCCGGCTTCATACGGCACGCCGGGCCGGGCCTGGGCCAGCGCCGCGGCTTGCGCATCACCCACCAGGTCGTGCAGCAGGCGCTGCTCCTTCGTGAAGCGGCCGTTGGCGGGGAAAGTGCGGGTGATGTCCGCTGCATAACCCCGGTACTCGGCGCCGGCATCGATCAACACCAGGTCGCCGTCGCATATCGGGCCCTTGTTGGCGACGTAGTGCAGCACACAGGCATTGGCACCGGCACCGACGATGCTGCCGTAGGCCGGCTCGGCGTCGTGGCTGCGAAACACCCGCTCCAGCTCCGCCTGCAGTTGGTACTCGTGCATGCCGGGGCGCACCGCGCGCATTGCCGCTTCGTGCGCACGCACACTGATGTCGGCGGCGCGTTGCATCAGCCGCAGTTCGTCGCGGTCCTTGAACAGCCGCATCTCGTCGAGCAGGTGGCCGAGTTCGAGGAACTCGTGCGGGGGCTGCGCGCCATGCCGCACCTGCGCGCGCACCCGGTTGACCCAGCCGATCAGTTTGAGGTCGAACTCCTGGTCGCGACCGAAGTGGTAGTAGACGCGGGTACGTCCTTCCAGCAGGCCGGGCAGGATGTCGTCGAGGTCGCCAATCGGATAGGCATCGTCGAAGTCGAAGGCCTCCACCGCGCCCTCCGGGCCATGACGCGGACCATCCCAGCCCTCGCGCTCGGGGTCGCGTTCGCGGCAGAACAGCAGCGCCTCGCCGTGGCGGCGGCCCGGCACCAATACCAGCACCGCCTCGGGCTCGGGAAAGCCGGTCAGATACTGGAGGTCAGAGTCCTGTCGATACGGGTAGTGGGTATCGCGGCTGCGGATGCGCTCGGCGGCGGCCGGCAGCACCAGGATCGCATCCTCGCCCGCCATGCGCATCAGTTGCCTGCGCCGACGTACGTGGTTCTTGTTGGGAATACTCAGGGGCTTCTGCATCGACAGGCCAGTGCGTCAGTTCAACCGCTGCCGGTGCTGCGCCGCCAGCACGCAGTCGCCGTGCAGCAGCAGCGTGGCCACCCGCACGAACTCCTCGATCTCGACCAGCGCTTCCTCGTCGGAATCGTCGCCGTCCTCCTGCGCCTGGGCGGCGGCAAGGCGGGCCAGGTCGGCCAATGCTTCCCGGCCCTCCTCGGACAAAGAGGACTCGGCACCAGTGGCCATGCCGAACGCGCCGATGAAGCCGCGGCACCAGTCGAACAGCGCGCCGCTGCGCTCGGCCAGGTTGGCATCCGAGTCGGGCAGCAGCAGCTCGAAGCCGAAGCCGCGGTCGCCAAGCTGGGTTTCGGTGGCGCGGGCCAGGCGATCTAACACGGAGCCCTTCTCGGGGGCAGGCAGACTGTCATCGAGCAGCAGCCGCGAAAGCCAGTCAGGCTTCAGTGCCCCACCACCAGCCAGCCAGCCGCACAGGCTGCCATGCAGCTCCGAGCCCGACACCGCCAGCGACAGGTGGCGGGCCTCGGCATCGACCTCGTTGAGAGCTGGCAATTGTTCTGGAAAAACCGACACGGGCGACTCGTGATTCTGCAGGGCCAGCGAGAAGTGTACTAAGAGCCCGCTCAAAGTCTCCATCCGGCTCCCGCCCCGCGGCCCGGGGCAGCCTTTGTCCTGCGCGGCGATCCCGGGTGAAACGTCATCCGTGTATGGTCCCGGCCACCCGGTGGGCGGCCTGCCGCTCGGTAGCGCGAAAATTGGCGCACCAGCCACGGCCTGCCTACACTGACCGGACCCGACAGGATCCCGCACCGATGCCCCGACGGTCGCTCCCCGACCCGGTCCACTCGCCTACAGCCCGGATCGCCAACGGCCTGCGCGGGCGACTGTGCATGGCATGGCTGGCCGGCGCGGCATTGTGGCTGGCCTGTCCGATGGCAGGTGCCGCCATCCGCGACCACTATTTCACTTCGCTGGGCAGCGAACACGGGCTGGCGCAGGCCACCGTGCAGGCGTTGGTCGAAGACCCGCAGGGCTTCATCTGGGTGGGTACCCAGGGCGGACTCCACCGCTACGACGGCGACCGTTATCAGTTGTTCCGGCACGACCCCCGCGATCCGGCCAGCCTTCCCGACAGCAGCATTACCGCGCTGGCGGTATCCGGCGAGCACAGCTTGTGGATCGGCTCCAATTCCGAGTATGTGGCCCGGCTGGACCTGGACAGCGGCCAGATCCAGCGCTTCGCATCGACCGTCGGTGCCGGACACCGCCCGCGCCGGGTCAATGCGCTGCTGGCACGCCCCGGGCGATTGTGGGTGGCCACCGGCGAGGGGCTGGAGTGGCTCGAACCGGCCACCGGTACGCGGACCCGGGTGCTGGCCTTCGACGCGCCGCCACCACAGCGCCAGGGCCGCCAGACCCTGGTGGCCGACCGTGGCGGCACGGTCTGGCATGCCACCTCGCTCGGCCTGTTCAAGGTGACGGCATCCGATGTCGTGGAACGGGTCGGGCCGGCCGAACCGGTCCTGAGTCTGGCCATCGATCATGAAGGACAATTGCTGATCGGCCGCACGGACGGCCTCTACCGGTTGGCTGGAGACGGTCGTGAGCATCAGCGCGTCTGGCCGGACACCGACGAGGCGTTCGACGCACCGGCACCGATCCAGGCCATCGTCGAGGCCCCCGACCACCACCTGTGGCTTGCGATCAATGACAACGGCCTGATCCGACTGGACCCGGACAGCGGCACATTCCAGCACGTGCAGGAAGAGCCGATGATCCGGGACAGCCTGCCCGAAAGCGGCATCAATACCCTGATGGTCGACCGCGGCGGAATGCTGTGGATCGGCGGCTCGTTCCGCGGCGTTGCGATCACCGACCCGCGCGGCAGCCGGTTCCGCTACATCTATAACCTCGACCGGCAGGACCGCTACAGCATTACCGCGAGCAACAGCGTCCGCGCCATCCACGAAGACCCCGACGGCGACTACTGGATCGCCACGGACAACAACCGGTTCTGGCGCTACGACCCACACGCCGACGACTTCGAGGAATGGAGCGATCGACTGGCGACGTTGTTCCCGGCCGACACTGCGCCGGTGCGCGTGCTGGCCATCGCCGACGCGGGCCATGGCCGCATGTGGCTGGCGACCAGCATGGGACTGGTCCGCTTCGATCCGACCGCGGACGAACTCGAACTCCATCCGCTCGGCGACTACGCAGGCACGCCGCTGCGCAGTATGCTGATCGACAGTCGCGGCGACCTCTGGCTGGGCACCTCCAACATCGGCGCCTTGCACGTGCCGCGCGACGGCGGCCGCATCGTCCACTACGCCCCTCGCGGCGGCAGGCGCCCCGACAACGACGCTGGACGTCACCTGCCCGGCCGCACCGTGCACGCGTTGCTGGAAGACCGCAACGGCCGGATCTGGTTCGGTACCGGCGACGGGCTGGCCCTGCTCGATCCCGGAAATGGGCGCCTGCGCCACTTCCATCATGGAGTGGACGCGCCTGACAGTCTTTCCGGCAACCTGGTCCGCGCGTTGCGCCTGGATCGCAACGGAACGGTCTGGGTGGGCACCCGCTCCGGCCTGAGCCGGGTCGTCGAAGGAGATGGCGATGCGTTGAACGGCACGGTCCGCTTCGATCACCCGCTCACCGCCCGCCTGGCCGATCAGCCGGTCCCGATGGTGTTCTCGATCGAGGAAGACGAGGACGGACAACTCTGGATCGGCAGCGACACCGGCATGCTGCGCTTCGACCCGGCCAGCGGCCACACCCGCCACTACGGCCTGGCCGATGGCCTGCAGGATCTGGAGTTCAACGGCGGCGCCTCCACCCGCCTTCGCGATGGCCGGCTGGTCTTTGGCGGCGTTCGCGGCCTCAACGTGTTCGCCCCCGACCGCATCCTCGACTCGGCTTACACCCCGCCGCTGCGACTGTTGTCCACCCGCATCGGCACCCAGGCGGCAGACGACGGCACCATCCTGTGGCAGCCGCAGGCGCTGCGGGTGCCGGGCGGCACCGATATGCTGCGTCTGCGCATCGGGGCGCTCGACTACGCACCCACCGCAGCGCTGCGTTACCGCTATCGCATGGACGGATTCGATCGCAGCTGGATCGACAATGGCGACCAGGCCGACATCACCTACACCCGGCTGCCGCCCGGCCAGTACACTTTCCGCGCCCAGGCCACCAATCGCGACGGAGTCTGGAACTCGACCGAGCTGCAACTGCCGGTCCACGTGGCGCCGCCGCTGTGGCGCCACCCGCTGACCCTCGGCATGGCCGCCCTGATAGGCCTTGGCACCGCCTTGGTCGCAGGCTGGCGCTGGCGTCGCAACCACCGCCGCGAACAGGGCTGGCTACAGCAACTGCGCGAACGCGAAGAACGCCTCAAACTGGCGCTGTGGGCCTCCGGTGAACAGTTCTGGGACTACGACCTGGGCCGCGGACAACTGCACTGGATGCGCGTCCACGATGCCGACGGCAACGCCCCGCAGATCACCACCCACACCCAGGTCAACACCACCCACGAGGTGCATGCCGACGATCTCAAGCAAGTTGCCGAACAGCTCCGCCGCCATCTGCGCGGCGACACCGCACTGTTCCTGTCCGAACATCGCTCGCGCACGCCCGAAGGCGGCTGGGCATGGATGCGTGCCCGCGGCCGCGTGGTCGAACGCGATGCCCAGGGCCGGGCGGTGCGCGTGGCGGGCACCGCCCGCGACATCACCCGCAGCCGCAGCGCCGAGCGCGAACGCCGCATCGCCAGCGAGGTCCTGCGCAGCATGGCCGAGGCGGTCGCGGTGTTCGATTGCGAATTCAACTTCATTTCGATCAACCCGGCGTTCGAGCGCATGACCGGCTACGGCGCCGACGAGGTCATCGGCCAACCGACCAACCTGCTCGACAGCCCGCGACACCTGCCCGAGTTCTATCGGGAGCTGCAGGACGAACTCGAGCACAATGGGCACTGGTCCGGCGAGCTGTGGCAGCAGCGCAAGGACGGCAAAGAGTTCCTGTGTTCTCTGCAATGTACGGCGGTGCGCGAAGCCGGGGGCAGGATCGGCCACTACGTGGCGGTGCTGGCCGACATCACCGACCAGAAGCGCGCCGAGCAGGAACTGCGCTACCTCGCCAACTACGACACCCTCACCAACCTGCCCAACCGAGCCCTGTTGTCGGAACGGTTGTCGCGGGCGATCGTCCGCGCCCGCCGCAACAACCGCAGGATCGCAATCCTGTTCCTCGACCTGGACCGCTTCAAGGACATCAACGACTCGCTCGGCCATGCCGCCGGAGACCGCATCCTGCGCGCCGCCGCCAATCGCCTGCAACAGACCGTCGGCCCCGACCATACCGTCGCCCGCCTTGGTGGCGACGAGTTCACCGTGGTGCTGGAGGACCTGGACAGCATCGAGCAGGCCGAGCAGGTCGCATCCGAACTGCTGGAGGCGTTCGAAACCGCACTCGACTTCGACGAACGCCACGACGTCTCGATTTCTCCATCGATCGGCATCGCCGTGTACCCGGACCATGCCCGGGTCCCGACCGATCTGCTCAAGCACGCCGACACCGCGATGTACCAGGCCAAGGCCGCCGGACGCCGCACCTGGATGCGCTACCACGACACCATGGACGTGGAAATCCGGCGCCGCGCCACCATCACCGCCGCACTGCGCAGGGTGCTCGACCGCGGCGAACTGCAACTGGTCTACCAGCCCCAGCTCTCGCTGCGCGAGCAACGCATCACCGGCGTCGAGGCGCTGCTGCGCTGGCACAGCGAAGAGCACGGCTTGATCCCGCCCGCACAGTTCATCCCGCTGGCCGAAGAAACTGGCCTGATCCTGGAGATCGGCGAATGGGCATTGCGCGAGGCCTGCATGCGGCTGATGCAATGGCGCCACCAGGGCCATACCGACATCACCATGGCGGTCAACGTCTCGGCACTTCAGCTGCTGCGGGGCAACCTGCCCAGGGTGGTCGCGCGCGCGCTGCAGGACACCGGCATCCCGCCCGCACAGCTCGAACTGGAACTGACAGAGAGCGTGATCATGGCCAACGCCGAACAGGGTGCGGCCACCCTCGGCGCCCTGCGCATGCTGGGCGTGAAGCTGGCGGTGGACGACTTCGGCACCGGCTACTCGTCGCTGTCCTACCTCAAGCGCCTGCCGATCACCTCGCTCAAGATCGACAAGGAGTTCATCGACGACCTCGGCCACGACTCCGACGATGCCGCCATCACCAGCACCGTCATCACCATGGCCCACTCGCTGGGCCTGACCGTGGTTGCCGAAGGCGTCGAAGACGAGGCCCAGATGCGCTTCCTGCTCGATAACGGCTGCGACGAGATCCAGGGCTACTGGCTGTCGCGACCGCTCGATGCCTCGGCCTGCGCGGCGTTCCTGCGCCGGTGGCCGTCTCGTGACGATGCTCCCACGGCACATGCACCGCCGCGCCATACCGCTTGACCGCACGCATGGCGCTGCCTATCGTGCCGCAATGGACCATGCCGAACTCCTTGCCCAGCTGCAGGCTCTGGCGACCCGCGTCGAGCAGCTCGCCGATCGTGCCCGTCGCCAGGCCGAGGAGAACCGCAGCCTTCGCCAGCAGCAGGAGCAGCTGGTCGGCGAACGCTCGGCCCTGCTGGCCAAGAACGAGCAAGCCCGGATCCGGGTCGAGGCGATGATCGCGCGCCTTAAGTCTTTGGAGCAGCACACCTGATGACACGCCCCAACACCCCGGTCAGCATCCGCCTGCTCGACCGTGAGTACACCGTGGGCTGCGAACCCGACGAGCGCGACAACCTGCTTGCCGCCGCCAAGCTGCTCGACGGCAAGATGCGCGAGGTCCGCGGCAGCAACCGCATGGCCGCGCTCGACCGCGTGGCGGTGCTTGCCGCGCTCAATCTCGCCCACGAACTGCAGCAGCAGCGTAGCGACGACGACCGCGTCGGCCGCGAACTCTCGCGCACCCTGACCGAGCTCAACCGCAGGCTTGACGGTCTGTTCGACGACAGCGCCGGCTGAATCGTTTTTCATGAACGCTTTCCCTCGTCCCTACCGACGAGCGGACTCGTCGGTCGCTTCCGCCGCGCTATACTCCGTCCACGTCCTCTGCTGTGAACGACGGCGTACGCAAACATTCGCCTTGTCCCTTAATCGCGACCGCGGGGGCGCTACGAAGACCCGGAGTGCAAGTCCGCCATGCAGCGGAAAGCCCGACGGCCTCCAGGCGTCCCCACTTGAACCCCGGGTTCAAGGTCGTTTCGTACGCATCGCCATTGGCGGAGGACTTCTAGATTTCCGCGCGCAGCGCCCCAGTGGCGCTGTTCGCGTATTCGGCCCGTCTCCCGGGCTTGAGGCTTCTTTTCTTTATCGGCAAGCCGGCGGGAACCGCTCCGGATGAACCCAGAGTCCGACCCTCCCTTCCACGCAGCCCAGCGCCGCCAGCTCCGCGAGGACCTGCGCATGCGCCGCCGTGCCCTGTCCGCCGCCGCCCGCGTGAGCGCGGCCGAGCGGCTAGCCGACCGCCTGCTCGACCTGCCCTTCGCTCCCCGCTCGGGCCACGTTGCCGGCTACTGGGCCAACGATGGTGAGATCGACCTTCATCCCTGGCAACTGCGACTGCCGGCTACCTGTACCTACTGTCTGCCGGTGCTGGGTGAAGATCGCCGCCTGCGTTTCGCCCCATGGCGCCCGGATGCCCCACTGGTGCCCAATCGCTTCGGCATCCCCGAACCTGACATCCCCACTTCTGCCCTGCTCGATGCTGTCGATATGGCACTGGTGATACTGCCACTGGTCGGTTTCGGCGCGACCGGCCAGCGGCTGGGCATGGGCGGTGGCTGGTACGATCGCAGCCTCGAATTCCGTCGCGACCGCCCGGGCCCGCCCTGGCTGGTCGGTGCCGCGTTCGAACTGCAGCGTTGCGATACGCTGGAAGCCGAACCCTGGGACGTGCCTCTCGACGCTGTCTGCACCGAGTCGGCGACCCACGATTTCCGTACCGGGACCTGACACGACCAAGCACGATGACCGCACGCTCGACGACTGCACGCCGCCGCTACTGGCTGATGAAATCCGAACCCAACGCCTTCTCGATCGATGACCTCGAACGGGTCGGCATCGAACCGTGGAACGGCGTGCGCAACTACCAGGCACGCAATTTCATGCGCGATGGCATGAAGGTTGGCGACGGCATCCTGTTCTACCACTCGAACTGCGCCGTGCCCGGCATCGTCGGCGTCGCCTCGGTTGCCAGTCACGCCTACCCGGACGAAACCCAGTTCGACCCGATGTCCGACTACTACGATCCGAAAAGCACGCGCGAGGAGCCGCGCTGGCAACTGGTCGACGTCGCCTTCGAACGCAAGCTCGGACGCACGATTCCCCTCGACGAGATCAAGCAGCATGCCGACCGTCTCGGGGAGGAATTCCCCCTGGTCCGCCGCGGCAATCGCCTGTCGGTGTTTCCGGTCACCGCCGCGCAGTGGAAGCACCTGCTCTCCCTCGAATGATCAGCTCCCTCGACCCAAGCATGGCCACGACCCTGCTTTTCACCCCCAACTCCTAGTCTCCAGCCCTGGCCGTATCACCCATGTCCGAATCCAAACGTCTGGCCGCCGAAAAAGCCATCGAATACGTCGAGGACGGCATGATCGTCGGCGTCGGCACCGGCTCCACCGTCGCCTACTTCATCGACGCCCTCGCCCGCATCAAGGACCGCATCCAGGCCACGGTGTCCAGCTCCGAGCGGAGCACCGAACTCCTGCGCGGCCACGGCATCGAGGTACTCGACCTCAATGCCACCGGCTCGCTGTCGCTGTACGTCGATGGTGCCGACGAATGCGACCCTCACAAGCGCCTGATCAAGGGTGGCGGTGCCGCGCTGACCCGCGAAAAGATCATCGCCGAGGCCAGCGAAAAGTTCGTCTGCATCGTCGACCCGAGCAAGCGCGTCGATGTGCTCGGCAAGTTTCCGCTGCCAGTCGAGGTCATCCCGATGGCCCGCAGCCTGGCCGCACGCCAGATCCTCGCCCTCACCGGCGGCCAGCCGGTCTGGCGGCAGAACTCGGAAGGCGCGCCGGTGGTCACCGACAACGGCAACTGGGTGCTCGACATCCACAACCTGTCGATCACCGACCCGGTCGGCATCGAGCAGGCGATCAACCAGATCCCCGGCGTGGTCAGCGTCGGCCTGTTCGCCCGCCGCCCCGCCGACGTGGTGATCGTCGGCGGCGAACCTCCGCTGGTACTGTAGAACCACGATGCGCCGGCACGCTTCCGTCATCGCGTGCGGAATCGTGCTGGCGCTCGCCGCCGGTACCGGCACGGGCGCGCCGCCGGTAGCCCTTGATCCGGTCTTCGTGCCTCCCGTCAGGCAGCTTTCGCCGACACTGCAAGCGCTCAAACGGGAATTCGCAAGCATCGTCGCGCGGCGTGACATGGACGACCTGCTCGCCCACATCCGGCCCGACAGCAAGCTCAGCTTCGGCGGCGACCACGGGCAAGTCCGGGGCTCTTTTTTGATTCTTCGCCCAATCGAGGGGAAAGCGCCGGGTCTGTTGGATGACCGGGGCGCGGGGGGCAAAGGCCCTTGGATGCGAATGTCCCCCGGCACGGGCCCTGGCCGGCGCCTCCTCCTTGATTTCGCACCCAAGGGCCTTTGCCCCCGCGTTCCGACATGGCCGGTGGTTCCAGACAGGGAATCCCGGGGAGGACGGCTTCGCGTTCCAGCTTGACCGCGCGATCCGACGAGGCCTGCCGGCCTTGACGGCGAAATCAAGGAGGCCGCCGCCGCCACGGGCGGCGGCCGGGGGACATTCGCCGTCAAGGCTGGCAGGTCGCGTCGGGACAGCCAGGTAACGGCGAAACCGGCGATCGAACGCAGGCAGCGGCGTCTACGCCAACGCCTTCGTCGAAGGCGAGTTCCTTCTCAATTGGGAGAAGAATCTCTTTGGGCGACCCGACGTCCGTCGAGCGCCGAAATCGAGCCGCCGGAGGTCCTGCTGTTGCGGTGTCTGCTTGACGGGGACGCTTACGATGGCGGCTGGGTATTTTTGATTGGCGCAAAAGAAGAAGGCCGCCCCTGATGAGGGGGCGGCCTTCGGTGTAAATGTTCAGCGATGACCTACTCTTGCATGGCTTAGGCCACACTACCATCGGCGCAGCTGCGTTTCACTTCCGAGTTCGGAATGGGATCGGGTGGTACCACAGCGCTATGGTCGCTGAACAAGCTGGTGAAGCGGCGCAGGGAGACAGAAGTACCTTGCGTCCAGCTTGCATGGGGTGGGAAGTAGCGAGTGTGAGATGAATGCCATCGACGTATCGTCGAGGATAAAGCACTTTTTTGAAGAGTCCGCACAGGGATGTGCGGGACATTCGCGAATGGACGCGCAAACAAAAAAGCCACTTGAGGTTATATGGTCAAGCCGCACGGATCATTAGTATCAGTTAGCTCAACGCATTGCTGCGCTTACACACCTGACCTATCAACCACGTAGTCTTCATGGTTCCTTTAGGGGACTTGTGTCCCGGGAGATCTCATCTTGAGGCGCGCTTCCCGCTTAGATGCTTTCAGCGGTTATCGCTTCCGAACATAGCTACCCGGCAGTGCCACTGGCGTGACAACCGGAACACCAGAGGTTCGTCCACTCCGGTCCTCTCGTACTAGGAGCAGCCCCTCTCAAATCTCCAACGCCCATGGCAGATAGGGACCGAACTGTCTCACGACGTTCTGAACCCAGCTCGCGTACCACTTTAAATGGCGAACAGCCATACCCTTGGGACCGACTACAGCCCCAGGATGTGATGAGCCGACATCGAGGTGCCAAACACCGCCGTCGATATGAACTCTTGGGCGGTATCAGCCTGTTATCCCCGGAGTACCTTTTATCCGTTGAGCGATGGCCCTTCCATACAGAACCACCGGATCACTAAGACCTACTTTCGTACCTGCTTGATCCGTCGATCTTGCAGTCAAGCACGCTTATGCCTTTGCACACAGTGCGCGATGTCCGACCGCGCTGAGCGTACCTTCGTGCTCCTCCGTTACTCTTTGGGAGGAGACCGCCCCAGTCAAACTACCCACCATACACGGTCCCCGACCCGGATTACGGGCCCAGGTTAGAACGTCAAGCACGACAGGGTGGTATTTCAAGGATGGCTCCACCACAACTGGCGTCATGGTTTCAAAGCCTCCCACCTATCCTACACAGACGAACTCAACGTTCAGTGTAAAGCTATAGTAAAGGTTCACGGGGTCTTTCCGTCTTGCCACGGGAACGCTGCATCTTCACAGCGATTTCAATTTCACTGAGTCTCGGGTGGAGACAGCGCCGCTGTCGTTACGCCATTCGTGCAGGTCGGAACTTACCCGACAAGGAATTTCGCTACCTTAGGACCGTTATAGTTACGGCCGCCGTTTACCGGGGCTTCGATCAAGAGCTTCGCCTTGCGGCTGACCCCATCAATTAACCTTCCGGCACCGGGCAGGCGTCACACCCTATACGTCCACTTTCGTGTTTGCAGAGTGCTGTGTTTTTGATAAACAGTCGCAGCGGCCTGGTCACTGCGACCCCCGCCAGCTATAGCTCGCACGAGCCACCAGCAGGGGTGCACCTTCTCCCGAAGTTACGGTGCCATGTTGCCTAGTTCCTTCACCCGAGTTCTCTCAAGCGCCTGAGAATTCTCATCCTGCCCACCTGTGTCGGTTTACGGTACGGTCTGCGTAAGCTGAAGCTTAGGAGCTTTTCCTGGAAGCGTGGCATCAATCACTTCGCTCTAATGAGCTCGTCTCGGTGCTCGGTGTTAAAGGGTCCCGGATTTGCCTAAGACCCACACCTACCGCCTTTCCCCGGGACAACCAACGCCCGGTAGACCTAGCCTTCTCCGTCCCTCCATCGCACTTACGCGAGGTGCTGGAATATTAACCAGCTTCCCATCGACTACGCATTTCTGCCTCGCCTTAGGGGCCGACTCACCCTGCGCCGATTAACGTTGCGCAAGGAAACCTTGGGCTTTCGGCGTGCGGGCTTTTCACCCGCATTATCGTTACTCATGTCAGCATTCGCACTTCCGATACCTCCAGCAGACCTCTCGATCCACCTTCAACGGCTTACGGAACGCTCCTCTACCGCGCATCACCAAAGTGATGCACCCCAAGCTTCGGTTCTGTGCTTAGCCCCGTTAAATCTTCCCCGCAGACCGACTCGACCAGTGAGCTATTACGCTTTCTTTAAAGGGTGGCTGCTTCTAAGCCAACCTCCTGGCTGTCTGTGCCTTTCCACATGGTTTTCCACTTAGCACAAAATTGGGGACCTTAGCTGTGGGTCTGGGTTGTTTCCCTTTTCACGACGGACGTTAGCACCCGCCGTGTGTCTCCCATGCAGTCTGTCCTGGTATTCGGAGTTTGCCATGGTTTGGTAAGTCGCGATGACCCCCTAGCCATAACAGTGCTCTACCCCCAGGAAGATTCACATGAGGCGCTACCTAAATAGCTTTCGAGGAGAACCAGCTATCTCCGGGTTCGATTAGCTTTTCACTCCTAATCACACCTCATCCCCTACCTTTGCAACGGGAGTGGGTTCGGGCCTCCAGTTGATGTTACTCAACCTTCACCCTGGGCATGACTAGATCACCCGGTTTCGGGTCTATTGCCCGCGACTATGCGCCCTATTCAGACTCGGTTTCCCTTCGCCTCCCCTATACGGTTAAGCTTGCCACGAACAATAAGTCGCTGACCCATTATACAAAAGGTACGCAGTCACCCCGAAGGGCTCCTACTGCTTGTACGCACACGGTTTCAGGGTCTATTTCACTCCCTTCACCAGGGTTCTTTTCGCCTTTCCCTCACGGTACTGGTTCACTATCGGTCGGTCAGGAGTATTTAGCCTTGGAGGATGGTCC